>JADJAE010000038.1 GCA_016704445.1 Deltaproteobacteria bacterium | reverse complement strand
GCTCCAGCGCGTGGCGCAGCGCGTGGCGCAGCCCGAAGCCCGCCACCACCAGCAGCGTCGGCAGCAGCAGGAAGATCACCGCGCTCCTCCCGAGGGTGAACACCAGCCAGTCGTACGACCCGTGCACCATCACCGCGACCATCAACCCGGCCGCCCACCACCGCGGCGCGTGGCGTCGTCGCACGAAGCGCGACCGCCCGATGAAGTAGCCCATGAGGCCCGACGCGATGGCGTGCATCGGCACCGCCGTCAGCGCCCGCACCAGGCCGAGCACCACGTGCTGCGCGTCGGTGTGGGTGCTCGTCTCGGCGCCGCACATGGCGGAGATCCACGGCACGGCGCAGATGGCGTTGGCGAAGGCGCCGGAGACGAAGAGGAGGTTCTCGAAGAGGCCGAAGCCGAGGGAGACGGCGCCGGTGTAGAGCACCCCGTCGGTGTACTCGTCGAAATACCTCCGGCGGTAGGGCACCGCGAGCACCACCGCGAGCTTGGCGGCCTCCTCGGGCAGCGCGACGACCCCGTAGGCGTCGAAGAAGCGCGCTCCCACCAGCGACCACGGCCCCAGCAGTCGTTTCAGCGCGACCTCCGCGAAGAACACCGGGACGCACGCGAGCGCGCCCAGCACCACGGCGCGGACGACCTCTCGCTTGGGCTCCGGGCGCCATCGGTCGGCGTAGCGGAAGACGAGCAGCAGCAGGGCCACCGGGAGGACGGCGACGACGAAGCCCAGGACTTCGAACCAGAGCGAGGACCACACGGCGGCTACGGGGCAGTCTAGGACGGGGGCGACGGAGCGGGAGGCGCGTCAGGCCAGGTTCACGTGGAAGATGCGCTGGCCCATGAGCAGGGCGTCGCCGTGGTTGAGGGCGCGGGTGCCACGGATGCGGGCGTAGGTGCCGTTCGAGCTCTTGAGGTCGACCAGGAAGACCTGCGGTCCGATGGCGAGGAGCTGGCAGTGGAGGCCAGAGATCCAGCCGTCGTTGGGGAAGCGCAGGTCCGAGCGGGAGCGCCCGAGGGTGAGGCCCGTCGGGGGAATGGCCAGGGGGAAGAGGGCCTTGTCGACGTCGCGACCCACCACCAGCGAGAGGTAGCCCACCGCGTCGGGAGAGAGCATCACCCCGGGAGGAGGACGGTGGTCGAAGCGGAGGATGATGCGCCCCAGGCAGAACTGGTCGCCCTCCTGCAACTCGATGCGCTGGTTGGGAGCGACGCGGGCGTAGACGCCGTTGCGCGATCCCTCGTCGCGCACCCACGCCGCGCCGCCCTTCACGATCACCGTGGCGTGGCGGCTGGAGAGCAGGTTGTCTTCGGCGAAGATGCCGCCGACCTCGCGGCCGATGAGGTTGTCGCCCTCGTTGAGGGGCATCTCGCCCTGCTCGCTTCCATCGAGCTGGGTCACCATGAGACGGGGGCGGTTGATGCCGAGCGCGCCGCGCACCTCGGTCATGTTCTCGAGCGGAACCTCCTGGTGGAAGGAGGGCTGCTGCGGAGGGGGCCATGCTCCGCCGACAGGTCCGACCGTGGCGGCGCGGGGGCGAGAGGCGGGCACCGGGGCCGGACCGCCCGGGAAGCTGTTGACGCCCGGCATCGCCGTCATCGGGCGAGCGAGGGGAGGCGCCCCGGGAGGCGCGGCGAAGGGGTTGTTGAGCGCGGCGAAGGGGTCCGCCGGGGGCATCGGCTGAGAGCGCGCGGTGGAGGCGTAGGGATCGCCCTGACCGACGTTGGCGAAGGCGTCGCCCCCAGAGCCGAAGGGGTCGGACGACGCGAAGGGATCGCCGCTGCCATAGGCCGGCACCGGGGGCGGACCCATCGGCTGCATCCCCACGGGAGGAGGCATCCCCACCGGGGGCGGACCCATCGGCTGCACCGGCGGAGGCATGTTGACGGGCGGAGGCACCGGGGCCATCCCCGATCCGAAGGGGTTGGGCGCCACCGGGGGAGGCGCACCGAAGCCACCGACGGGGGGAGGAAAGCCCGCGGGCATGGAGCCCACCAGCGGAGGAAAGCCGCCCATGGAGGGAGGCATCGCGGCGGGCCCGGAAGGGGCGACCGGAGGCGGCGCGGCGCCAGGGAGCGGCGGCATCGCGCCAAGCAGCGGGGGGGGCCCGCCCATCGGAGGAGGCGCGCCCGCCAGCGAGGGCGGAGGACCATGCGGAGAGGACGGCTGCGACCCGAAGCCCGGAGGAGCGCCCATGGCCCCGAGGCCCGGAGGCGCGCCGAGGGAGGGCATCGGACCGAGCAGCGGCCCACCGGAGGACGAGGGCGGAGGCCCTAGCGGCGCCGAGGGGTTGTGCTGGTTGGACGAGAGCGACGGAGGCGCGTTGAGCGGCGCAGGGCCACCACCGAAGGAGGGCGGACCCATCGGCGGACCCAGCGGAGCAGGCCCCGGAGGGCCACCGGCAGGGCGAGGCGCGCCGAGGGGAGGCGGCGGCTGCAGCCGTGGCGGTGATCCGAGGGGCGGCGGGCGACCGGCGCTACCCCGGCCGTGCAGGTCGGTGCCGCAGCCAAGACAGAACCGAACGTCCTCGGGGTTTTCCTTGCCGCACCGCGGGCAGGTGATGTTCACCGAAGTTCTCCCGACACCGCCATCGTTTGCCGCTCCGCCGCGCGCATCACGCTCGGGGGCGCAACTTCCCACAGCCGCGCGGGGCGTGTCCAGCCTCGGCGTGAGGCGGTGGTGCTACAGCCTGCGCCGGTCAGTCCGAGGGGATGCCCGCGGGGCAGACGTTTCCCGCGGCGGGCATCGAGGGCACCACCCGGATCACCGCGCCCTGCGACGCGGCGGAGGTCACCGCAGCGCCCGCCACCCTCCCGGGGAAGCTGTGAGGCGCCAGCTCGTTGGGGAGCGACCAGGTCGCGCCCCGGGCCGTCACGATGGTCAGCGAGTAGCGCCCCGAGGGCAGGCCCCGGTCTCCCGCGCAGCGAGAGCCCGGAGGGAGCGGTCCTGCGGCGGCTGCGATGGGCGCTGGGAGCTTCGGCACCACCGCCGCCCAGTCGCGCTCGGGGTTCGAGCCGCGGATCTCGAAGGCCACCGGAGGAAACACCACCCTCACTGAGGGCTGCACCACCGGAGGCGCAGGGGAGGGCCGCACGATGCTCGCGAAGTCCTGCAGTCCCGTGTTGGGGGCCACGCTGCCGAAGATCACCACGGGAACGGTTCCGGGCGCCCGCTCGGGCAGGTTGAGCGCGCTCACCACGCGGGCGAGGGCGAGCGGGTCGGGCGAGGCCGAGGAGAGCACCGCGCGCTCCTCGGCGCTGGGCTCGTGGAGCTTCACCATGATGGCGAGCGGAAACACCCAGGGAAAGCGAAGCACCGGGGGCTCTCCCCCCGCGAGGTTGGGGGCGAAGAGGGTGGGGTGCTGCGCCCGGTAGACCGTTCCAAGCGCGAAGGAGATCGGGTTGCCGAAGAGCACCCCCGCGTTGGCCGCGGGCTGCACCTCCGCCTCGGGCAGCGCCCCGTTGAGGGTGAGCGTGGGCAGCGCTCCGAGGAAGCCCAGCACGTCCGTCGCAGGCACGTTGCTGGGTAGCTCATAGGCCCTGGACTCTGGTGCGATGAAGCCGGTGCGGGACGCGTAGGTCACCTGCGCGGCTCCAGGGGCCGCCGGGCGGGGCTCGAAGGCGACGGGGGTGAGGGTCTGTCCCCGGTCCGGGGGCGAAGGGCTCACATGGAAGATCGGGCGGTCTTCGGTGATGGGCGCACCCAGGAAGACCGTGACGTTGCTGGTGACCGCGCCCGTCTCGGGAAGGGTGTATCCGCCATTGCCGTTGGGCACGCCGACAGGGATGTTGACGAAGGTCGGAGCGGCCGCCCTGGGGTCGAGCACCGCGCCGCCGCCCACGTCTCCTCGCACCGGCTGGCTCCTCACTCCATAGATGGGATGGAAGCCAGTGCGCTCATCCCTGTTGGAATAGAAGGCCCTCAGTTGATAGACGCCCGCCGCGGTGATGTTGGGAAAGACGAAGGGCACGCTCGCCCGCACCGCGCCCCCCGCAGTGGGAATCAGCGAGCGGAAGACCTGGGAGGCCGGGAGGGTCTGCACCGACTCGGCGGTGGTGGCGAGGCCCTGCGGGGGCGGCTGGTTGTCCGACCGGAAGAGCAGAAGAACCACGCGGCCGAGGGGTGTTCCTTCGCGGTCGAGGGAGGGGACGGGGCCCTCGTAGAGGAGGGTTCCCTCGATGCGGGCGAGCGGGGCGTTGTGGTTGGGGTAGTCGTCCTCCCGGTCGCGGTCGAGCGGCGCGTCGCCGCAGCCGGTGGCGGCGAGGAGGAGGAGGGGAGCGAGGAGCAGCGTTCGGGGGCGGTTCATCTCACATCGCTCCAATCAATACCGGAAGGCGACCGTGGCCATCACCCGGGCCCCGATGGGGGCGCCGAAGGGGTGCTGACGGGCGCGGTTGTCCGTGAGGTTGGTCCCGCTGACGCCGAACTCCAGCCGGTCGCGGAGCGCGCGATATCCGACACGCCCATTCAAGAGGAAATACGTGTCCATTGCATAGGAGGTGTAGATGACCCCCCTTGCAGCGTCGAAGTCCTGCTCTCGCCACACCTGCGAGGAGACGAGGTTGCCGGTGAGCTCCACGTCGAGCCCGAAGGCGGTGCGCACCTGGGCGCCCAGGTTGAGCTTGTGCCTCGGCGTGCGCTGGTCTCCCTCGCGGAGGGTTCCCGACTGCTGCTGGGTGTACGCGAAGGTGTAGTTGGCGAAGAGGTCGAGTCCCTCGATGGGAGAGGCCCGCACCGCCGCCTCGACGCCGTACATCGAAGTGGCGAATGGGTCGTTGGCGAAGCGGAAGCGCCCGACGTCCACCAGGCCGCCCGGGTTGCTGGCGCCGGGGAGCGGGTTGAACAGTACGTTGGTGAGCTCGATGAGGTCGACGCCTCGCATGAAGAAGGCGCCCAGCTCGTACTGGAAGCGGTCGCTGGTCTGGTCCTGCCAGCCGAGGTCGACGGAGATGGCGCTCTCTGCGGAGAGGCGCTGCTGGCCGTTGTTGAAGACCTCGCCGCCCTGCCCCTGCACCGCGATGCCGGGCACCGGCGAGGGGTTGGCCAGGTCGAGGTAGAGCTCGAGCATGGTGGGCGTTCGGAAGGAGGTCGCTCCGGTGAGCCGCAGCGCCCGCCTCGGGGTGGGCTTGTAGATCAGCGCGAGGCGGGGAGAGAGCACCGGGGAGTCGAGCACCGGGTGGCGGTCGACGCGCAGCGACGCGGTGGTCGAGAACTGGCTGGTGAAGCGCGCCTGCGCCTGCACGAAGCCCGCGAAGTGGTGCAGCAGGTGGTCGGCGTCGAGGAAGGAGAAGGAGATGTGCTTCGCGCGGTAGCTGCCGCCGAGGGTCAGGTCGAAGGGGATGCTCCCGAGCCGGAAGCCGCGCTGGTAGCGGGCCTCCACGTCGATGATGTCCTGGGTGAACTGGGTGTTGATCGGAGGGGTTCCGATGCGCTGGAGCACCTCGCCGGAGGTGCCCTCGACGTGGTTCATGAAGGCGCGCGCGGTGAAGCCCCCGACGTTGAGCTGCAGGTGCGGCTGGATGAACGAGATGTCCGTCCAGAAGCGCCGCAGCGGGCCGATGGCGTTGAACCAGATGGTCCCGGTGGTGGCCGCGAGGCCGCCCTGGACGGAGACATGGCGGGAGAGCTGGGAGCGCAGGTCGAGGTCGGCGTGGAGGTTCTGGAGCGAGAGGTTGAGGTCGCCCGCGCCGATGCGATAGGCGAGGTCCGTCGCAGGGACCAGCCGGCCGAAGGTCTGCCCCTGCTCATAGCCGACGCCGGTGCGATACCCGACGCTGCCCGAGCGCCCGCTGTGGGTGATGGCGGTGCGAAACACCCCGCCGTTGCCGGCGCCCACGACGACCGAGCTGCGCCCCTCGCCGGGGGTGCGGGTGATGATGTTGACGACCCCGGAGTAGGCGTCTGCGCCGTAGAGGGCCGACCCTGGGCCGCGGATGACCTCGATGCGCTCGATCTCCTCGGGGTTGACCGGCAGCAGCGACCAGAGGGTGACGCCGATGAAGTCGAGGTAGACCGAGCGCCCGTCGATGAGCACCAGCACCCGGTTGGAGAGGCGGCGGTTGAAGCCCCGGATGCCCACCTGCTGGTCGCTGTTGTCGAGGGCCATCACGTCGACGCCCACCGCGCGGCGCAGCATCTCGGCGACGTTGGTGAGCCCGGAGAGGCGGATGTCCTGCGCGGTGATGACCGTGGTGGCGTTGGGCGAGTCGAGCGGGCTCTGGGCCGTGAGGGTCGCGGTGACCACGCGCTCCTCGTAGGTGTCCTCCGCGCCGCGAGCGGGCCCCGCCGGAGGGGCGACGGTCGGTGGCGCCGCGGGCGTCGCGGGTGCTGCGGGCGCTGCGGGCGCGGTCGATGAGGGCGCTCCGCCGGTGAGCTGCACCAGGGCGTTGACGGCGTTGCGGAGCGCGATGACCTGCTCGGGGGAGAGGGCGCCCAGCGGGATGACCGGGCTCACCGCGGGGGGCGCGTCGGTCGGGGCGGTCGGCGTCGGGGTCTGAGGGGTCACTGGCGCCGCGGCGGCGCGGCGACGCTGATCGAGCGCGCGGAGGGTCTGCTCGACCTCGGCACGGTCTTGAACATCCCCCTGGAGGTATCGCTGGTAGTAGTCGATGGCCCGATCGACGTCGCCAAGGTCGGAGTACGCCCGGGCGATGTTGAAGAGCACGTTGACGTTGGGGAGGATGGCGTAGGCCGCCTGGAACTCCTCGATGGCGCGCACGTACTGGCGCTGCGTGACGAGGTCGAGGCCCGCGCGGAAGTGGCGTCGCGCGTCGGCGCGCTCGTCGGCGTGGGCGGCTCGGGGGAGTGCGCCGAGGGCGGCGGCGAGGCTGACTGCGAGGAGGGTGCGGTTGCGCGTGTTCACCGGCGTCTCGTGCGGCGGGAGGGAGGAGCCTTCAGGGTCCCCCAGAAGGACCGCCGCGGACGGTACCCCCTACGCGGCGTCGGAGGGAAGGCGCTCGCGACGCACCGCTCCCCCGCTCACCTCAGTAGCGCTCGCTCCACCAGGGGGATGCGGTCCTGCCCCCAGTAGAGCTCGGTGCCGTCGACCACCCAGGTGGGCGCTCCGAAGACCCCGGCGCTCTCCGCGTGCTTCGTCGCATCGACCAGGGCCTTCTTCACCTCCGGGTCGTTGGTGCGCGCCAGCACCTGCGCGGCGTCGTCTCCCAGGTACTCCGAGAGCACGGCCTCGTCGCCGATGTCCCGCCCTTCGGCCCAGTACGCGCGAAACACCGCGTCTCGGAAGGCGTCTCGCCGCTCTTCGGGGAGCGCGATGTACGCCCGGAGGGCCTTGATGCTGTTCACAGGGAAGACCGCCGGGAAGTTGAGCGGGACTCCCCAGAACTCCGCCCAGCGGTTCATGTCTTCAAAGTAGTAGCGCCGCTTGGCGTCGCTCCAGGTGTTGAGGGGCACCAGCTCCTGTCCGATGGACTTGAAGAGCCCGCCGAGCAGCATCGGCCGCCACACCAGCGTAGCGCCGGTGCGCTCGGCCAGCGCCTTCGCCTGCGTCGCCCCGAGGTATGCGAAGGGCGATGAGAAGTCCCAATAGATTTCAAGCGTGTGTGCCATGGAGGGTTCCTTGGTGGGTTGGGAGAGGTAGCGCTCGGGGGTGAGGCCCTCGACGAAATGAGCGCGGTCCTGTCCCCAGTAGAGGGCTGCGCCGTCGATCACGTAGGCGGGCGCGCCGAAGATGCCCAGCGCCACCGCCTGCTCGGTCTCTCTCCGTAGCGCGTCGCGGAGGGCCTCGCCCGCGACCCTCGGCAGCACGGCGTCGGCGTCGTGGCCCGCGGCGCTGAGCACGTCGCGCATCGTGGCGGGGTCGGAGATCTCCCGGTTGTCCACCCAGTAGGCGCGGAAGAAGCCGTGGATCACCGCCGGGTCGCAGCTCGTGGCCAGCGTCGCCCGCAGCGCCTCCACCGAGCGCATCGGGTGCCCCGGGGGCATCCGCAGCGGGGCGTCGAACTCGCGGGACCAGCGCTCGAGGTCGTCGGCGTTGTGCTTCGCCTTCTGCGGGGAGAGCGTGGCGAAGAGCTTCTGCGGCGTGGCGTTGGCACGAAAGACCCCGCCCAGCAGCATCGGCCGCCAGTGGAGCTCGTCGCCGGTGCGCCGCGCCAGGGACTCCACCTGCGTGCTCGCCAGATAGGCGTAGGGGCAGGTGTAGTCGAACCAGAAATCGAGCCGCCGAGGCATTCTCGAAGGAGAACACCGGGCGGGGGTGTCGGGTCAACGCCCGATGGTATGGTTCAAGTGTGGCGGAAAAAGATTACTACGGGCTGTATGTTCAGGAGCGCCGCACGCTCTCGCCCTTCGCGCTCGGCGGTCAGGACCTCGGGGTCCCGTATCGCGACGAGCTGATCGCGAAGGTCGACGAGCAGCTCTCGGCGGGGCGCTCCGTGATGCTCGTGGGCCCGCCGGGGGTGGGCAAGACCGCCGTGCTCCAGGGGGTGCACGCGGCGAGAATCGCCCGCGGCGAGGGCGGCATCGTGCGCGTCTCGACGATGGACCTGCTCAGCGGCACCCACTACCTCGGCGACTGGCAGTCGAAGCTGCGCGCGTGGGTGCGGCAGTCGCGGGAGCGCAACGAGGTGCTCTTCTTCACCGACGCGTGGAACCTCAACACCGCCGGCGCCTCGGACACCTCCACGGACAACGTGCTCGACGCGCTGCGTCCCATGCTCGACGCGGGCGAGCTCGCGGTGGTGATCGAGCTCAACGTCGAGCGCATCCGCACCATGGACCGCATCCCGGGCTTCACCCGGCTCTTCCAGCGCTTCGACGTGCCCGCGCTCGACCCCGCCCAGGTCGACGCGGTGCTGCAGCGCGTGGCCGAAGGGGCAGGGCGCGAGGTCGACGAGGGCGTGCGCCGGGCGATGGTGCAGCTCACGTCGCGCTTCCTCCGCGCGCAGCTACAGCCGGGGCCCGCCCTCGCGCTGCTCCAGTGGATCCTGGAGCAGCCCGACCTCAGGGACGAGGAGCTCACCCCCGCGCTGGTCGAGTCGGCCTTCGCGAGGCGCACCGGGCTGCCGTCGTTCATCGTGTCGCGCGCCGTCACCAAGACCGCGAGCGAGGTGCGCGCGTGGTTTCAGGAGCGCCTCGTGGGGCAGCGGGCGGCCATCGACGCCATGGTCGAGGCCATCGCGCTCTACAAGTCGGGCCTTCACGACACCGGACGCCCCATCGGCACCTTCCTCTTCGTGGGCCCCACGGGCGTCGGCAAGACCGAGCTCGCCCGGCTGCTCGCGGAGTTCGTCTTCGGCAGCCCCGACCGGCTGCTCCGCTTCGACCTCTCGGAGTTCAAGGACTACCACGCCTTCGAGCTGCTCCTCGGGTCGCCGCGCCGCAAGGACGCCCCCGCCCGGCTGCTCGACCCGGTGCGCGCGCAGCCCTTCCAGGTGGTGCTCCTCGACGAGCTCGAGAAGGCCCACCCCAACCTCTGGGACCTGCTGCTGCCGCTGCTCGACGAGGGCCGCATGACCACCCCCGACGGCGACGCGGTGGACTTCCGCAACACCATCGTCATCGCTACCTCCAACGTCGGCGCCCAGGAGTCCAACCGCTCCGTCGGCTTCGGTGACCGCGCGGGAGACGAGCGCGAGGGCCGCATCCGCAGCGCGCTCGAGGCCTCCTTCCGGCCGGAGTTTCTCAACCGCTTCCAGCACGTGGTGGTCTTCCACTCGCTGTCGCTGCTGGAGCTTCGCACCGTCGCCCGCTTCGAGCTGGCCCGGGTGCTACAGCGAGAGGGCATCGTCGCCCCGGGGCTCACCGTCGACGTCGACGACGACGCGCTCGACCTGATCATCCGCCAGGGGGTCGACGCCCGCTACGGAGCCCGAGCGCTGAAGCGGGAGATCCAGAAGCGGCTGGTGCTGCCCATCGCCATGACACTGATGGAGCAGGCCGTCTCTCCCGGGGCGATCCTCCGGGTGACGGTGCGCGAGGGGGCCATCCGGGTGCGGGTGCTGGAGACCGAGGCCTCCCGGGCGCACCGAGCGAGCTTCGTCCCCGCGCCGAGGACGGACCCCCGGGTGCTCGACCGCGCGGCGCTGCGAGAGCAGCTCACCCAGGCGGAGGCCTCCTTCAACGGGCTGATGGACACGGTGCAGCTCGCCGTGGCGCTCGACCGTCGGGCCGAGCTGCTGAGCGCCCGCGACGCGCCGGGCTTCTGGAGGGACGCCGCGAAGGCCTCGGCCAACGAGCACGAACTCCAGGTGTTCTCGGAGCTCATCGACCGCGTCGAGGCCCTGGAGGAGCGCGTCGCCGGGGCGCGCGACGCCCTGGAGAAGGGCGCGTCGCGGAGGGCGCTGGAGGGCGCCGCGCAGGAGGTGAGGGCCCTGGAGGACGCCCTGCGGAGCGCGCGGAGGGATCTGGTGGTGCTGGGCCCGATGGGCCGCTCCGACGCGCTGGTGGAGTGCCGCGTGGTGGGGTCGACCGGGCCGGAGATGCGCGACCGCCTCGCGGAGATGTACGTGGCCTGGGCGAAGCACCGGGGCTTCACCGTCACCTGGTGGAAGGACCCGCTGGAGGACGACGAGTCGTGGCTGCTGGGGGTGCGCGGCCCCTACGCCTTCGGGCTGCTGCGAGGCGAGGCAGGGATGCACCGGCTGCGCCTCTCCGGAAACGTCGAGAGCCCCGGGCGGCGCGTGGTGGCGGCGGTGCGCGTGGCCCCGTGCGAGCCGGGGCACTCGGTGGTGGCCACCAGGGACGGAGAGCGCAGCGTGAAGGGGCAGGGGCGCTACGGCAGCAAGGTGCGCTCGGTGCTGGAGTTTCGCGGTCCCAGCGGGGCGAAGCTGACGCTGCAGAACGAGCAGTCGGCGACGGAGAACGCCGCGGCGGCGGGCGAGCTGCTGGCGGCGCTCTCGGTCGCGGTGGAGGCGCCCGAGGCGGTGGTGCGACGCTACGACGCCGCGCCGCCGCTGGTGCGCGACGCGGTCACCGGCTGGGTCTCCGGCAGGCCCGACGCGCTGGGCCCGAGGGGCCTCGACGCGCTGCTGGTGCGGCGGGTCGACGCGCTCGCGCTGGAGGATGGACAGACCCCGGAGGTCAGCGATGGGCGGGACAGCCTCGTGGGGCTGCCGAGGAATTGAGGGAGCACCCGGGTGCCCGACTTACCCGATGGGGTAAGGCGAGCGCCCGGTTGACTACTCGCGGGTGAGGGTGGGGATCGAGGTCCCGACGAGGGCCGGGGAGAGGACGCTGACGCGGCCTACGCCGCCGACGCCGCCGCGGGCGCGGTTGCAGGACGCCACGCCGGACGAGCCACCGCGGGCCGCGACGAGGCTGGTGCCCGCGCTGACCGAGGTGGTGGCGACCAGCCGGATGCCTCCGCCCGCGCCGCCTCCGCCGCCGCCCATGCCGCAGCCTGCGCCGCCGCAGGTGTTGTTGCCCCCGGCGCCGTTGCCGCCGTCGCTCAGCACCGCGCCGGTGACGGCGATGGTCGCCGCGCGCAGCACGATCGCTCCGCCGCCCGGGCCTCCTGCGCCGGGGCTGCCGCCGTCCTCGTCCGCTCCGCCCTCGCCGCCCGCGCCGCCGAAGAGCAGGCTCGCGCCGAGGTTGATGTTGCCGGCCACCGCGCCGCCGAGGCCGTGCGGGACGGGGCAGCTCTCGGCGCAGGTGCCGCAGTAGTTGGCGCCCGTGTAGACGCCGCCCTCGCCGGAGCCTCCGTAGGCGCCGCCGCCGCCGGAGCCGTCGTCCTGGCCCGCGCCGCCGCCGCCGCCGCCGGAGCCGTTGTTGGCGATGTTCGCGCCGCCCACGCCCAGGACGCCTTCGCCCTGGAAGCCGCGGCCGCAGTGGTAGAGGCAACCGTGGCTCTGCGGGCGGAAGCCTCGCGCGGCCATGGTGACGGTGCCCGCGACGCTGAGCGCCCCGGCCACGTCGACGGCGAGGATGCCGCCGTGGGAGCCGTTCCAGGCGGGGCCGGAGAGCGAGGCCCCGGTGGCGACGGTGAGCGAGCGGAACTCCGTCACCAGCATCACCTGCGCCCGGTCGCTGCCCGCGACGGAGTACTCGCTGGCGAGCGGCGTCGCGAGGGTGAGCGTGCCCGCCCCGACGGCCGCCACGCGGTTGTACTCGTAGCGCCCCGCGCCCGCTCCCTGCGTCTGGTGCACGATCACCGACTGGCCCGCCGCGAAGCTCCCCACCGGGCTGGTGAGGGTGAGCGTGGTGGTCCCGGCGGTGCCCCTCGCCGCGGCGCGCGGCGGGTCGAGCGTCACCGGGGTGGTGATGGTGCGGTCCTCGGTGCCGCCGCCGAACTGGCAGGCGCCCGCCACGCAGGCCGAGCCCGAGGCGCAGACGCGGCCGCAGGCGCCGCAGTTGCGGACGTCGTTGGTGACGCGGACCTCGCAGCCGTCCACCGCCGCGCCGTTGCAGTCGGCGAAGCCCGCGGCGCACGAGCCGATGGCGCACACGCCCGAGTTGCACGCCGGCGCCGCGTTGGGGAAGGAGCACGACCGGCCGCAGAGGCCGCAGTG
Organism: Deltaproteobacteria bacterium; assembly: GCA_016704445.1. Taxonomy (GTDB): domain Bacteria; phylum Myxococcota_A; class Polyangia; order Polyangiales; genus SCUS01. Next base: position 96,952 of record JADJAE010000038.1, on the reverse strand, counting down.
GGTGAGGCTGCTCGCGGTGTTCACCTCGCAGCCGTCCGAGGCCGTGGCGTTGCAGTCGGCGAAGCCCGCGTTGCAGGCGTCGAGGGCGCAGGCCCCGGCCACGCACGCGGCCGAGCCGTTGGAGAAGGAGCACGCCCGGCCGCAGGCGCCGCAGCTCGTGACGGTGGTCTGGGTGTTGACCTCGCAGCCGTTGGCCGCGTTGCCGTCGCAGTTGGCGAAGCCCGCGTTGCAGGCGCCGAGGCCGCAGGCGCTCGCGCTGCACAGCGGGGCCGCGTTGGGTCGCGCGGCGCACGCGTTGTTGCAGCTGCCGCAGTGGGCGACGGCGCCTCGGGTGTCGGTCTCGCAGCCGTTGGCGGTCACGCCGTCGCAGTCGCCGAAGCCGGTGTTGCAGCTCCCGATGCCGCACGCGCCCGCGGCGCACACCGCGCTGCCGCTGGAGGGCGTCGGGCACACGGTCCCGCAGGCTCCGCAGTGGGAGAGGTCGGTGCGGGTGTTGACCTCGCAGCCGTTGCTGGCGTTGCCGTCGCAGTCGGCGAAGCCCGCGTTGCAGCTCGCGACCCCGCACACCCCGGCGGCGCAGCTCCCGGTGGCGTTGGCCGGGCTGCACGCCATGCCGCAGCCGCCGCAGTGGGCGAGGGCGCTGCGGGTGTCCACCTCGCAGCCGTCGGCGTCCATGGCGTTGCAGTCCGCGAAGCCCTCGGAGCACGCCCCGAGGGTGCAGACCCCCGCGGTGCAGACCGCCGCGCCGTTGGCCGGGGCGGGGCACGCTCCTCCGCAGCGACCGCAGTGGGCGGCGCTGCTGCGGGTGTTGACCTCGCAGCCGTTGGCCGCCATCCCGTCGCAGTCGCCGAAGCCCGTGTCGCAGGACGCGACGGTGCATGCGCCCGCCGCGCACCCGGCGACCCCGTTGGTCGCGGAGCAGGCGGTGCCGCATGCGCCGCAGTGGCTGGTGGTCACCGCGAGCTCGACCTCGCAGCCGTTGGCCGCGTCGCCGTCGCAGTCCGCGAAGCCCGCGTCGCAGGTGAAGGTGCATGCGCCCATCGCGCAGGCGTTGCTGGCGTGGGCGCGCGCCGGGCACGCGACGCCGCAGCCGCCGCAGTGGCTGGTGCTGGTGAGGGTGTCGACCTCGCAGCCGTTGGCCGCCATGCCGTCGCAGTCGCCGAAGGGAGCGGTGCAGCGGGCGACGGCGCAGACCCCGGCGACGCAGCCCGGCTCGGCGTTGGGGGCCGCGCAGGCGGTGCCGCAGGCGCCGCAGCTGGCGGGGTTGCGCGTGGTGTCGACGCAGCCGCCGGAGCAGCAGGTGAGGCCCGAGGGGCAGGCGCGCGTGGCGTCGCAGCCGGGGACGCAGACGCTGCCCGTGCAGCGTGTTCCGGCGGGGCAGTGGTCGTCGACGACGCACTGCACGCAGCTATGGGTGGCGACGTTGCAGCGGCTGCGCTCGGAGCCGAGGCCGCCGTCGGCCGCGCCCGCGTCGGCGCCGGAGGTGACCAGGCAGCCCTGGTCGTCGTGGCAGCCCGCGACGCACACGTTGGTGCCCGCGGCGCAGTGCTGGTCGCTCGGGCAGGTGTCGCGCGAGGGCAGGCAGGCGACGCATCGGCCGCTCGTGGCGTCGCAGACGCGAAGCCCCATGGCGTTGCCTGCGCAGTCGGGGTCGGTGCGACAGCCCGTGGCGACGTCAGGCGTTCCGGTGTCTGCCGGGCCGAGGTCGTTGACGACGGTGGCGTCCGCCGGTCCGCCGACGACGCTCTGACCGTTGGAGCAGGCCGCAGCGAGCGCGGCCCAGAGCGCGAGCAGCCCGAGCGAGCGGGCGCGAAGCATATGTAGGTCTCCCATTACAGGGCCGCGTATCAGGGCGCCGAGAGCGCCGCAAGTGACATGGCGCCGCGGCGCAGCGGCGCGTAGTCCGCGGGGGTCGCTGCGCTTTCGGGGAGATGGGGCCGTCGGTTACGTTGGTGTGGATGAAGCGTGTCATCCGCGGTTGTTTCGCGCTGCTGCTCGGCTGCCTGGGCTGTAGCGCCGAGCCGGGCGGAGCGGCGCCGGAGGCGGGCGTCGACGCGGCGGCCGACCTCGGGCTCGATGGAGCGCTCGACGCAGGGGGCGACGGGGGGAGCGAGGTGGACGCGGGCGATCCCCACGGGGGCCTGCGGCTGCCGCGCTGCGAGGACACCGAGCCCGAGGGGGCGACGGAGCCTGCGCCGGTGGCGTCGACGCTGCTGGGGGCGCTGCTCCCGATGGCGACGCGGGTGCTGATGCCCGACACCCGGGCGATGATGAACCCGGTGTCCGAGGCCGGGGAGCGGGCGTACCGGGCGCTCGGCTTCGACCGCTACGATCGCGGCGCGGCGGTGACCCGCGAGCGGCGCATGGACCTCGGCGGCCCGGCCTCGACCCCTCCGGCGGCGCGGCGCTCGCTCGCGTGGTTCGTGGCCCTCTCGGACACGCAGCTCGCGGATGACGAGTCGCCCACCCGCTTCGGGGTGCTCGACAGCCCCGGGGCGCCCGGGGCCATCCGCCCGCAGGAGGCCTGGCTGCCTCGCGCCATGACGGCGATGAACCGCACGCTGAGGGAGCTCACCCAGGGAGGGAGGGCGTTTCAGTTCGGGGTGGTGGCGGGAGACTGCGCGGACAGCGCGCAGCAGAACGAGCTCCGGTGGTTCATGCAGGTGATGGATGGCGCCGCGGGCATCCACACCGACTCCGGGGAGGACGACGACCCGGTGCCTGGCCCCGGCAACGACCCGAAGGATCCCTTCGACGGCGTGGCCTTCCCAGCGCCCTGGTACTTCGTCCCGGGCAACCACGACGTGATGGTGGTCGGCTCCACCGCGCCGACCCCGGCGCAGCGCGCCAGCGCGGTCGGGGCGCTCTCCTCCTTCGGCACCCGGGATTACACCACCTGGTATGGCGCCCCCCGTCGAGGCGAGGTGCTGGCGGACCCTGCGCGGCGGCTGCTCGACCGCGCCGACATCGTGAGCGCGCTGCGGGCCGGGGCCTCCACGCCCGGTCCGGTGGGGCACGGCTACCCCGAGGGCGCGGACGTCAGCACCGGGGCGCACTGGACCAGCGACGTGGTGCCCGGGCTACTGCGCGTGCTCGCGCTCGACACCAGCGACTTCTCCGGCGGCTCGCCCGGCATGGTGAAGCGCTCGGTCTTCGACGGCTGGCTGCGCACGGAGCTCGATCGCGCGCAGCGGGACGGGGTGCTGGTGATGCTGGCCTCGCACCACCCGACGACCTCCGTCGACCGGCGCGAGGGGGAGTTCGGCGCCGAGATGGCCGACGCGGTGAGCGCGGCGGAGGTCGAGGCCAGGGTGGCGTCCTACGCCAACGTGGTCGCGTGGCTGGTCGGCCACGAGCACGACGTGAGGGTGCGGCCGGTGCGGGGCGTCGACGCGGCGCACCCCGGGTACTGGGAGGTGCAGAGCGGCTCGATGGCCGACTGGCCCAACCAGGCGAGGGCGATGGAGGTGGTCGACAACGGCGACGGGACGCTCTCGCTCTTCGGCACGATGCTCGACTTCGCCGCGGAGAGCTGCATGGAGCGGCGCTTCCGCCGGCTGGCGATGATGGACTACCTCTCCGCGTGGGATCACTCGCACGTCGGCACGGCGCTCGACCGCAACGTGGAGCTGGTGATCCCGATCCCCGAGGCGGCGCGCGCCCGGGTGGCGGCGGCGGCGATGACTGCGCCCTCGCGCATCGAGAGCGAGACCACCCTGCGCGGCATGCGCTGAGGGGCTGTACCAGTCCTGCACAGCGGTGCAGGACCAACCGTGCACAGTGCACCGGGGCGGCTCTGAAGACGCGGGGCAGAGGTCCCCGCCCCGGTGCAGCCCCTGGTGCGGGTCTATTGCCCCATCACGATCCCCGTCGTCGCCAGGCCTGGAGGTCTGTCGCGAGGGGGTAGATGGCCAGCACGTCGGAGAGCCGCATCAGGGCGAAGGGCCGCCTCGAGGAGCCGCCGTTCTTGGTGAAGACCAGGCCCGAGGCGACGTAGTTGACCGCGTGCTGGGGGGGCCCTCCTGGGGGTCGGAACACCAGGACGTCGCCGAGGGTCACCTCGTCGAGGGCGACCGGGCTATGGGTGAGCGCCAGCTGCCGGCTGAACTCCTCGGCGGAGTAGAGCCGGACGTCGGGCTCGCCGCGGACGTGGAAGTGCAGCGCGGTCCAGAAGCAGTCGAAGGCCAGAGCGCTCGGGGAGGGGAAGGTGTCGACCCGGGAGCGAGCGAAGGGCGGGAGGAGGCGGGCGAGCTCGACGCTGCCTCCGGCGGGCTGCGCGGCGGCGTCGGCGAGGAGCGGCCGTACCGCGGCCTCGTCGCCCCCGGCGGACCAGTACCGGACCATGGGCTCGACGTCGGCTCCCGGGGCGACGAACACCGTCGCCGCGACGCTCTCCCTGCCCTTGAGCACCTCGATGAAGCGCACCCGCTCGGCCTCGGTCTGGAGCTGCGAGCACACGTCGGCCACGTCGGCGAAGTGGGTGCGCTCGCCGTCCTGCCAGGACAGCCGGGTGAGCAGCTCGCGCGCCTTCGGGGAGAGGGCCTCCTCGCGGGACCACGGCTCGGCCCCGGTGTTGCGGCTGAAGTGGTTGATGATGGAGGGGTTCTCGGCGTGGCGGGAGAGGTTGGCGTAGAGGGCCCTGCGGGTGGCGGGGCGCATGTCTTCGATGAGCTCCCGCGAGGGGTGGATCGTGCACCCGCTCGCGTCGCAGCGGACGGCGGCCTCGAGCCTCGCTCTCGTGGCGGGCACCGGAGCGATGGAGTCGAGGAGCGCGTCGAAGTGGGCGCGCGAGTAGCCCGGGAGCACCCAGTCGGCCTGGACCATGTCGCACTGATCGGGCGTGACGAGGCCCGGGGGTAGGGGCAGCACCCGGAAGCGCCAGCGGACGTCCCCAGGCGAGGAGCGCGCCCTCGCGGGGGACGTCGCGGGGGCCGTCGCGACGGCCGGGCGCTGGCGGCTGCGGAGCCCGATGAGCGTGGCGATCGCGAGCACCACCACGGCGAAGGCGAGGGAGGGAGCATGGCGATGCGCCGCCCCCTTGGGCCCCGACGGAGGTGGCGGGGTGGGGGACGCAGGGCGAGGCGTCACCGCCGCCGGGGCGGGAGCGCGTTTCGAGCGTTGGGCTGAGCGACGATGGGGCATCCGTACGACACCCCCCTCGCACCGGATGTGCCAGCGAAAATCCCCCACGGGACGCTACCTTCGAAGGTCTCGGGAGTGCTACCGAAGCCGCGGGTGCGGGCCCCCTCCGTCGGGGGTCGATGGATGACCCGACCGCTGCTTCCACCGAAGGAGATTCCTGCAATGCTGACGATCTACGGAAACCCCTTGAGCACCTGCACCCGGAAGGTGCTCTGCCTACTGGATGAGAAGAACGCGCCCTTCGAGTTCTCGCTGATCGATTTCACCAAGGGGGAGCACAAGAAGCCTGCCTTCCTGGCGCGGCAGCCCTTCGGGCAGGTTCCGGCCATCGACCACGACGGCTTCGCGCTCTTCGAGTCGCGGGCGATCTGCCGCTACCTCGACGAGGTCCTCGACGGCCCGAAGCTCTTCCCCGGCGACGCCCGCAGCCGCGCCGTCGTCGAGCAGTGGATCAGCGTCGAGAGCGCCAACTTCACGCCCCACGCCATGAAGATCATCTACCAGCTCATGCTGGGGCCGATGCGCGGCCAGACCCCCGACCTCACCATCGTGGAGATGGCTCGCGCCTCGCTCGGCCACACGCTCTCCATCATGGAGGCGCGGCTGGAGAAGTCGGAGTACCTCGCGGGCCCGGAGTTCACCCTCGCCGACCTCGTGTACCTCCCGTACATCGAGTTTCTCTTCGCGTGCGAGCAGGGCGACCTCATCACGGGCCACCCCCTCGTCGGCGCGTGGTGGTCCCGCTGCAGCGCCCGGCCCTCGTGGCGCAGGGCCATCGGCAAGGGCTGATCTCCCTCCGGCGCCCGCTCAGCGCCCGAGCAGCGTCCGAAGCACCGTCTCCAGCGGCGTCGTGCCGCGCACCTTCAGCGCCGCTCCCCCCTCGAAGCTCACGTGGCCGCGGTTGATCGCGTCGGTCATCTCCCCGTAGAGATCGGCCACCGCCGCCGAGGCGCCCATCCCCTTCAGCGCGCCCTTCAGCCCCTCGATCGGAACCTGCACCCCCGCGATGGTCTTGCCCACCACCGCCGAGAGCGCCGCCGCCGTGTCGTCGAGCGAGTAGTCCACCGGGCCTGAAAGCTCCACCACCCGCGTGCCCGAGCTGGTGGGCTCGACGAGCAGCCGCGCCGCGGTGGTGCCGATGTCCCGGGTCGCCACCTGGGCGATCTTCCTGTCCGCGATGAACGCGCTGTAGAGAGCGCCCCCCTCGATCGCCCCAGGCAGGCTCGCCCCCCAGTTCTCCATGAAGTACGCCGCGCGAAGGAAGGTCGCCGGAACCCCGGTGGACTCCACCTCACGCTCCAGCGCGTGGAGCGCCGCGATGGGTCCGGTGCCCGCCGGGTGCTGCGCTCCGATGGACGACAGCAGCACCACGTGCGCGGGCCTCCCCTTGCGAAGCGCCCCGGTGATGCCCGCGATCTGCGCCGGGCGCTCGCGCGACGGATCTTCGTCCGCGAAGCCGAAGGGCGGCAGCAGCACGTAGACCCCTTCGGCCCCCTCGATGGCTCGGCCGAAGGCCTCGGCGTCGGTGAGCGAGGCCACGGCGACCTCCGCCCCTCGGGCCTTCCACGCCTCCCCCTTGGCCGCGTCGCGCACGACCACGCGCACCGGCTTCCGCTGCGAGAGCAGCGTCTCCGCGACCACAGAACCGGTATGCCCAGAGACTCCAGCGACGACGAACATGGCGATGATCCCTCCGTCGGGGAGGCGTTGGCTTGATCGAGCTCCCCGACGAAGGAGAGTCTGGCGCTGCGCCCTTCATTCATCCAATCGAAGGATGGCATGATGGATATTCGCGCCATGAATCTCTCTGCCGTCGACCTCAACCTCCTGGTGGCCCTCGAGGCGCTGCTCTCCGAGCGCAGCGTCACCCTCGCGGCGAGGCGGCTCGGGCTCAGCCAGCCCGCGGTCTCGCACGCCCTCCGCCGGCTGCGCGAGCTCTTCGGCGACCCGCTGCTGGTGCGCTCCGCGGGCGGCCTGCAGCCCACCGAGCGGGCGCTGTCGCTCTCGGCCCCGCTCGCCCACGCCCTCGAGGCCGTGCGGCGCACGCTCGAGGGGCCGGCCGCCTTCGACCCGGCCACGGCGACGCGCACCTTCGCCGTGGCTACCGCGGATCATGGCTCCTTCGTGCTGCTGCCCGAGCTCTGGGCGGCGCTCAACGCCGAGGCCCCCGGGGTCGACGTCGCGGTGCGCGCCGGGACGGTGGAGCAGGGGATGCGCGAGCTCCTCGACGGCGAGCTCGACCTGCTCGTCGGGCCCTACCAGCGCGAGGTGGCGGGCTACTACCGTCAGCGCCTGTTGCACGAGCGATTCGTGTGCGTGCTTCGGCGGGGGCACCCGGCCGCGCGAGGGGAGTTCACGCTCGATGGCTGGCTCTCGCTGCCGCACCTGCTGGTGGCGCCGACGGGCAGGCCCGGCAGCGCGGTGGACGCGGCGCTCGCGGCTATCGGTCGCACCCGGAGGGTGGGGCTCTCGGTGCCGCAGTTTCTACTGGCGCCGCACGTGGTGGCGGCGTCGGAGCTGGTGTGGACGGCGCCCGAGCGCATGGCCCGCGCGTACGCGGCGCTGCTGCCGCTGACGGTGGTCCCGGTGCCCATCGCGCTGGAGGGCTTCACGGTGTGGCAGAGCTGGCACGAGCGGAGGCACCGCGACCCCGGGCACGCGTGGCTGCGGCAGAGGGTACGCGCCGTGGCCGCGGGGACGCGACGGGCGGACGAGCGCGGCGACGAGTGAGGGCGGCGGTGCTCGCCCGCTGGACACCGGGGCCGTCCCGGGATGAGTCTCCGCGCGCCGAGAGGGTTCGGCGCCGGAGAGACTCGCATGGGACTGCTCGACTCGATGTTTGGTGGAGGGACCAACCTCACGCTCACGCTCGACCGGCCGACCGGATCGCCCGGCGGCGTCATCGGCGGGGCCATCACGCTCACCGGCGGCAAGAAGCCGCTCAAGCTCACGACGCTCCGGGCGCACCTGATCTACGTCTCGGTGCACTCCAACCCCGACGGGGGACTTCCCGACATCCAGACCCGCGTGGTGGGTGAGCAGACCGTCGCCGCGGGCATCGACCTCGCGCCCGGCGCGTCGCACGCCTTCACCTTCCGCATCACGCTCCCCTACGACACGCTGCCCACGGCGCACAACGTCACCTACCGGGTGCAGGCCGTGGCCGACATCCCCGGCGTGAAGGACCCGGCCGCCGAGGTCGACCTCAAGGTCGTCGACGCCGACGTCGACGCGCACCGCACCATCCCCCTGCAGGAGATCTACGCGCGCTTCCCGGGGCTGCAGTCGCCCGACCCCACGCAGCTCTGCCGCGCCATGAACGACCTCTTCCTCGAGTGCTACTCCAACGGGGGGCAGTTCATGGAGGCCGAACCCCTGCTCGCGCACCACATGCGAACGGGCTCCGTGGAGGTTCGGCGCCAGGCGCTCCAGGCGTGGGCCAACCTCGTCGACAACCGGGTGCAGCCGCAGCACCTGCAGTCGCTCTACGCCGTCGCCAACATCCCCGGGCTCGACCAGGAGACCTTCGACGAGGTGATCCGCTCGGCGTGCAAGTTCGCCGAGGAGGGCGCCTTCGCGATGGTGCAGCAGCTCGCCACCTACGCCGACCCGCACGTCCGTCGGGTCACCGCGGAGAGCCTGCGCTTCCACGCCGCGTCGCGCTTCCAGGGCAAGCGAGAGCTGCTCATCCAGATGATCCGCGACGCCGACCCCCAGGTGCGCGCCGCGGCCATCATGGCCTTCGGGGACTTCCGCGACGACCAGCAGGTGATGTACGGCGTCGCCAACCAGATCGACAGCGACCCCTCCCCGGAGGTGCAGGCCGCCTGCATCGGGACCCTCTCGCTGGCGCACCACCACGGCCTCGGCGAGCTCACCCTCGCGGTCTACGAGAAGCACGTCGCCAACCCCAGCGAGCGGGTGCGCCAGGAGATCGCGGAGAACATCCACTGGCAGCCCGAGGCCGCCGCGCAGCGCATCTGGGGCCTCGCCCAGCGGCTGCTCAGCGACGCCTCGGAGAGCGTGCGGCGCGCGATGGCGTTCCAGTTCTGCAACATGGAGCGCTTCCCGCAGCTGCTGCCGCTGATCCAGCACGCGGCGGAGAACGACCCCTCGGCGGAGGTTCGCCGCGAGGCCCTTCGGGGGATGGCGCGCATCTCGCCGCCGCAGCAGCTCATCGCCTACTACCAGAGCAAGCTCAACCAGAACCCCGACACCGAGACCCTCTGGGCGATCATCAGCGGGCTGCGGGACCACAACAAGACGCGCGAGGCGAAGGCCCTGCTCACCCGGCTGGGGCAGCACCCCGACCAGGACATCGCCAACGCCGCGCGCGACGCGATGAGCTGAGCGCTCGATCGGCTCAACGGACCCATTGAAGGAGACAGCGATGTATTTCGAGATGTTTCAGCAGATGAAGAAGATGCTCGGGCAGTTCGACCTCTGGTTCGACCACGCCGAGGCGCACGCGAAGACGAAGTCCTTCGATGCCAACGTGTACCTCGGGCTACGGCTGGCGCCCGACCAGTTCGCCTTCGCTCGCCAGGTGCAGGTCGCCTGCGACACGGCGAAGCTCGGCGCCGCGCGCCTCACCGGGAGGGAGGCCCCCAAGCACGAGGACAACGAAGGGAACCTCGGCGAGCTCAGGGCCCGCGTCCACTCCACCATCGCGTACCTCGACACCTTCACCGCGAAGGACTTCGAGGGCACCTCGACCCGGGTCATCACCCAGCCCCGGTGGGAGGGCAAGACCATGACCGGCGCGGCCTTCTTCCTCCAGCACATGGTGCCGAACTTCTTCTTCCACATGTCGCAGGCCTACGCGATTCTCCGCCACAACGGCGTGCCGCTGGGCAAGCGCGACTACCTCGGCGCGCTCGACATGCGTTCCCCCCCGTCGCCCCCGGGGAGCTGTCCGGGGCCGCTCCCCTGGGGGGTGGTGGCTCCGGTTTGGCCCCGGGGGGGGCGCGGGCCCCCCCCCAGCCCCCCCGGGGGGGGCCCCCCTTGCGGGGGGTCTCTCGCTCCCCCCCCCGGCGGCGCCCTTCCCGGGGGCGCGCCCCCGGGGGCGGCGGCGTGGGGGTTCGCGGGACCCCCGCCCCCGCGGGGGGGGGTCTCTCGTTTTTGCGGGGGTGGCCCCCCCCCCCCGCCCACCCCGGCGGCCGACTGTTGTCCCCGCTGAGGGCGTTGTGTGACGCGGGGCGCCAGGCTCCCGCGAATCAGCATGATGGTGCGAGGTAGCACTCTGTCCTGCTCCCTGATCATCCCCCCGCGACGGCCTCCGCCAGCGCGCGGATGGTCAGCGGCGAGCTCCCCTCGGCCTTGTTGTTCACCAGCACCCACGTCTCCAGTCCGCCGCCGAGGGCCTCGACGATCACCGAGAGCGTGTCCGCTCGCCTCGCCGGGTCGACGTCCTGGAGTCGATTGAAGGGGGCGAAGTCCCGCCTTCGTTCTTCGTATCGGGTGTGCGGCGGCATGAGCAGCCGCACCACCGCGAAGGGCTGATCGCGCAGCGCCACCACCGCGCGCTGCGCTCCGGGCAGCGGCATGTGCGTGTGGAGGTTGTAGACGTGGGCCGCGCGCCGCTCGCGGAGCACGCTGGCGTAGGCGGTCTTGAGCAGCCCCGGGTCGCGCAGTTCGACCGCCACCGGGATGCGCGGGTCGAGCTCGGAGAGCATCGCGTCGAGGCGCCGCGCGAAGGCCGCCGCGTCGCCCGAGAAGGCCCGAGGCACCATCGGGAACTCGAAGAGCACCGCCGCGGTGTGCGGCAGGAAGTGACCGAGCAGGGCGTCGCCGAGGTCGCGCTGGAAGCGCTCGACGGAGCAGTAGTCGGGGTTGGCGACGGGCGACTCGTCGCGGCGGTTGGGGACGATCGCGGAGGTCACGCTCGCGGGCGCCTTGAGCACGCACCTGAAGCCCGGAGGGAGCTGCGAGGCGTAGCGGTCGAGGTCCGCCGGGGGGAGCGGCCCGTAGTAGCTGCGGTCGATGCCGACGGTGGTGAGCAGCGGGTGGCGGGCGTACTCGCGGAGGCCGTCGTGGGCGAGGTCGGACTCGGTGTAGCGGCGCGACCAGACGAGGCCCTCCCAACCGGTGGAGAACCACGAGCTGGTGCCGAAGTGGAGCTTCGGTGGGAGGCGGGCGGCCACCGCGGCGGCCTCGCGGTAGACCGGGCCGAGGGGGTCGGGGCCGGCGAAGAGGTCGAGCTGGGCGATGGGGGCGGAGCGGCGCGTGGGCATCGGTGGGACTCTCCGGGTGGGTCAGCGTAGCGGCGCGCTGGAGGGGGAGCCAACGTTTCGGGCGGCGAACGCGCCACGCTCTAAGATGTCGAGCGATGGACCTGCCCTCCGACGAGACGATCCGAGAGCGACTGGCCTGGGTGGAGGCGCTCGCGAAGAGCGACGTGAAGGTGCGGGTGCTGGAGGCCATCGGGTGGCCGCGCGAGGTCGAGGAGCGCTTCTTCGAGGGAGGGGCGAGCTCGCTCCCGGAGGTGACCTACGACGTCGACCGCGACGCCCTGCGCGACCGGGTGAAGGAGCTCGACCGGGCGGAGAAGAGCATCGACGGGGACGACCCGATCACCGAGTGGCTGCGCTCGTCGGTGGCCTCGATGCGCGACGCCTCTCGGCTGGTGCTGGCGCTCGGGACGGCGGAGTTCTCGCGGCTCTCGAAGGAGCTGTACGGCGGCCCTCGCACTCGCTTCCACGGGGGCAACGAGCGCAACATCGACCTGGCCCACCATGTGATCGAGCGCCTTCGACCGCACGGCAGCGACGAGGCGGCGGACGAGGGCGACGTGGAGACCCTGGACGCCGAGGCGCTGGCGAGCACCCTGCGGGCGAGGCTGGCGCGCGAGTACCCGAGCATGGCGATCGCGGTGCTGGTCGACCCCGGGGCGACCGCCAAGGTGGTGGCCGGGGCGAGCCGGGTGAGGGTGCGCGCGGACGCGACGTTCTCCCCGTGGGAGGCCGACGCGCTCTGGTATCACGAGGTCGAGACGCACTCGCTCTCCGGGCAGAACGGCGCCGCGCAGCCCGCGCTGGGCTTCCTCCGCACGGGCGGCCCCCGGTCGACGCGCACTCAGGAGGGCCTCGCGGTGTTCAGCGAGCTGCACCACCACTGCGCCTCCATCGAGCGGATGCAGCGCCTCGCCAACCGGGTGCTGCTGGTGGACATGGCCGAGCAGGGGGCGAGCTTCCTCGACCTCTACCGGCACCTGGTGATGCGGGGAGCGCCCGAGCGCGAGGCCTACCTCGACGCGCAGCGGGTCTGCCGCGGAGGGCTGGTGACCGGCGGAGCGCCCTTCACCAAGGACACCGTCTACCTGGCCGGTCTGCTGGACGTGCAGGCCTTCCTGAGCGCGGTGGTGCGCGAGGGCTTCCGCGACGAGATGGAGCTCCTGGTGAGCGGGCGCCTCGCCCTCGAAGACCTGACCGCGCTGGTGCACCTGCGGCGCCGGGGGATCCTGCAGCGCCCTCGATACATTCCCGCGTGGCTGCGGCGCTGGCGGACGCTGGTGCCGGAGTTCGCGTTCCTGTCCTTCCTCGACTCCATCGCGCTGCAGCGGGTGCAGTCGCAGTACGAGGCGCTCATCCACGCCGCGACGGAGGTGTGACGAATTCTTTGTGCCCCGAGAGACCCGCGATAGGGTCCCTCTTGCCTGAGGGCGCTGCGGTGTTGGTCGAGGTCCTCCCTCCTCGATCCCTGCGGTACCACCCTCCCGGGTGCGTGGACGATGCGGCGCGTGAGCGCTCATCGGACTTCGCGGCAGCGGCTCCGTTCGTACGGCCGCGCGATTGCTGGGGTGCGTCCGTCCACGCATTTCCCGACGAAGCAATCGCGCGGTAGTCGAACAGGGGCCGATCTGCCATTTGCGCGCCCTCGGCGGCAGCCCGGAGGGTTTAGCTCACCGGGGTGCCGAAGTTCTGCGTGGTCGCCTCAGGTCGCTTCACCGGGAAGGGCCCCGGCGTCGGCTCCGGCGGAACCAGCGACGGCGTCCGCTGCACCACCCCGACGGCTGGCTCTACGGTCGGCGCGGCGCTCGCCGAGGCGCTACGCAGGGCCGCGAGCCCGGGCGGGGGAGCCTGCTCGCCGAAGCGGTCGAGCCACCACGCGCCCAGCAGTCCCGCGTAGGTCGCGAGCACCGAGAGGCTTAGCGCCACCATCCAGATCGCCTGCTGCGTCCATCCGGGTCGAGCGCCGAGCGCGTCGATGGTGATCGCCGCCGCGACCGCCGCCATCGGCGCGTAGAGCCACGACGTCGCCGAGCGCACCAGGGCCCGACGCCAGGGCACCTGCTCCGACACCAGGTCGAGGTCGATCATCGCCGTCGGAACCCGCGACAGCGCCGCCAGCAGCAGGTCGCGCCGTGCGAGGCCCACCTCCAGCGACGCCCCGGCCACCGCCAGCAGCGGCGCCACGAAGAGGTACCGCGGCTCGGCGCTCTGCCCGTGCACCAGCAGCCAGGCGGACACCCCCGCCAGCGTCGCAAGGCGCAGCCCGAGGGTCTGCCCGTGCACGCTGGCGCGCAGCGTCGCGAGGAAGCGTTGGTGCTCGGCGTGGGGGTGCTGCTGGGGTTCCATGAGGCCGGATCGTAGCGGCCTTCGGGGTCGCGAGCCACGTCCAGGGCGTGTAGCGTCAGCGCCGACGCCATGACCGACGCGACCCGCCCCGACGCGCTCCCCGACCCGCTGCGCGACGAGCTGCTGTCCGCCGTGAGCGCCGCGGCGGGGCTCCCCGCAGCGCTCGTCTCCGCGAAGCGCCTCGCAGGCGGAGCCTCGATGGAGACCTGGTCCGTCGACCTGCGCGTCGGCGACCGGGCCGAGGCCCTGGTGCTGCGCCGTGACATGGGCGCCAACATGAGCGCCTACGCCCTCGACCGGGCCACCGAGTTCGCGCTGCTTCAGGCCGCATGCGCCGCGGGAGTGCTCGCCCCGAGGCCCCGCTACCTCTCGCCCGATGGGGCGGCGAGGCGGTGGTTCTTGATGGATCGCCTGCCGGGGGAGAGCGTCGGGCGGAAGGTGGTGCGCGCGCCCGAGCTCGCCGCCGCCCGCGAGGCCCTGGCTCGCCAGCTCGGAGAGGCGCTCGCGGTCATCCATCGGGTTCCGATCGACCGCGGGCTGCCGGCGCTGCCGGGCCGACGGAGGGCGCTCGCCCGCGGAGGAGGCGCTCCACCAGGTGCGCCAGGTGCTCGGCTCCTCCGGCCCGCAACCCCCGTCTGGACCTACGCCCTCCGCTGGCTCAGCGCGCGCGCCCCGGCCTGGGACGGCGCGCTCTCGCTGGTGCACGGCGACTTCCGCATCGGCAACCTCCTCGTCGACCCGAGCGGGCTCGCGGGCGTGCTCGACTGGGAGTTCGCCCACCTCGGCGACCGCCACGAGGACCTCGGCTGGGTCACCGTGCGCGACTGGCGCTTCGAGCAGGACTCGCGCCCCGTCGGGGGCGTCGGGTCGCTCGACGATTACCTGGCCGGGTATGCCTCCTCCGGTGGGGCTCCGGTCGACCGCGACGCCCTCGTCTGGTGGGAGCTTCTCGGCAACCTCCGCTGGGCCGTCACCTGCCACTCCCAGGCGCAGCGCCACCTGGGCGGCGCCGACCGCTCGGTCGAGCTGCTCAGCCTCGGACGCAAGGCCGCGGAGATGGAGTGGGAGCTCATCGACCGCATCGACGCCATCGAGAAGGGAGCGCGCTGAGACCAATGTCCGACGAGCGAGACGCCTTCGAGCAGCACCCCAGCGCCCTCGACCTGATCGACGCCGCGAGGGAGCACCTCGCGACCCGGGTGCTGCCCGCGATCACCGACCCGAGGCTGCGCTTCGAGACGCTGGTGGCGACGCACGTGCTGGGCGTCGCCTCGCGCGAGCTCTCCCGCGGACCCGAGATGGCCGCGGAGATCGACCGGGGGCGCGCGGCCCTGCCGGGCTCGCCGGAGGGCGACGGCGCCCTGTGCGCGTTGATCGAAGAGGGCCGCTACGATGATCCGGAGGCGGGGGCGGCGCTGAGGCGCTGGCTCCAGGCGCGCAACGAGCTCTCGCTCTTCGCCTGGAACCCGCTCTTCCTCATGCGGGTGAAGGGCTGAGCGCTCTCAGGCGCTGCGCGTCGGCACCTTGATGCCGTAGTCCTTGATGCGCTCGTAGAGGGTAGAGCGCGCGATGCCCAGCGCCTGCGCCGTGCGTAGCAGGTTGTATCCGCAGCGCTCGAGGGTGCGCTCGATGTGCTGCCGCTCCTGCAGCGCGAGGCTCGGCGAGGCGGCGTTCTCGTCGTGGCTGAGCTGACGGCGGATCTCCCTCGGAGAGCGCCCCCGCCGCGTTCGTGAGCTCTCGGTGCGAGGCGGAGGGACGCAGGGCGTGGGAGACGAGACGCAGGGTCTCGGCGTCGAAGCGTGGGCGATGCGCGAAGTGGAAGATCACCACCTGCCCGTGCGCCTCGACCGGGACCGCGAGGCAGGCTGTGCCGTCGACCAGACGGAACCACTGCGCGGCGTGGCCGTCCATCACCCCGATGAGCTGGCGGGTGTGGGCGATGGTGGCCACCTGCGGCGAGTTACAGCTGGTCTCCAGGGGACGGGCGCGCAGCACCCCGGAGGGCGCCCGCTCCCAGAGCACCACCGCCGAGGACTCCAGCGCCTCGCCGATGGTCACCGCGAGCCGCGCCACCCGGAGCGCCGGGTCGAGAGGCATCACCAGCGCCGAGGCGATGCTCCGCGAGAGCCGCTGACGCCGCTCCATCTGCCGCAGCGCCGTGGCGTCCTGATGGAGCACCAGCGATGCACGACGGCCTCCCAGTGTCACTGTCGAAATGCTGACATTGAGCCAGTGCTCGCTGTCATTGTTGTGGCAAGCCACTGTTCGTTCTCTGACGTCGCCGCTCGCTTCGAAGGCGCTGTCGAGGGACTGAGAGAGCGCGTCGGCGTCGGAGGGGCTGAGGCTGCGGAGGCCGTCGAGGTAGCGCTGCCCGACCGTCGCGCCATGCACGGGGCTCGTGCGCCATGCTTCGTTGACGTCCCACACGGTGCCGGATTCGTCGAGGATCGCCGCGGGGAGGTCGATGTCTTCGAGGAGCGGACGATCACCCGAGGCGTCACTCCGAGGCGGCTCCGAGGGGAAGGTGGGGGGCGCCGCGGCCGATGAGGAGAGCTCGTGCATGGCTGTTCCGCGCGGGGGGAAGAAGGTCGGTGACGAAGCTGGACCGTGGGATTCCTCCGTCGGTTACAAGGCTCATGCCGCCTTGAGGGGGGTGAGGTCAGCGGGGGCGCAGTTCGAGCGCGAGGTAGACGGAGGCTCGGGGGTGGATGACGCCCGACTGTCTCCAGGTGAGGAGGGCGTCGCCGAGGCAGGCGGAGAGGCCCCTCGCGAGCAGCGGAGGGTCGAAGGTCACGGCGGTGGCGCGTCCTCCGAGGGTGAGGCTCACGACCACGTCGACGTGGCGGATGGTGGCGAGGGAGGCCGGGTCGACGGCGCGCGCCTGCTCGATGCAGCGGTGGACCGCGGGGAGCATCGTCGGCAGGGCGAGGGCGGCGGAGGCGGCGGAGGCGCGCTCGGTCCGCAGCAGGCGGAGGTCGACCGGGCGGGGGGTGGCGACACGAGGTGGCGGGCGGTGCCGCCGGGAGCGCCCCTGCGCCGCGAGGGGTGAGGCGGCGACGAGGAGCGCGAGCAGGGCGGAGAGGGGCCCAGGGCGGGTCACGTCCCGGCGTCGGTGCGCGGGTGGCAGAGCGTCGGCGGGTGGTAGGCGGGGACCTCGCGGAGGAGCGCGTCGCTCACCTGATTCTCGTCGATGATGCGCCGCATCGTCTCGGCGGCGGGCGTGGGGATGCGCCGGCGCGAGGGGTCGCGGTAGTCGACGGTGTAGAGCCCGAAGCGGGGGCAGAACCCCTCGGCCCACTCGAAGTTGTCGATGATCGACCAGTGGAAATAGCCGCGCACGTCGAGGCCCTCGCGGATGGCGCGGGCGACGATGGCGAGGTGCTCGGCGAGGTAGCGCGGGCGGTTGGTCCCGGAGGCGTCGGCGAGGCCGTTCTCGGTGACCAGGATCGGGAGGTTGAAGCGACGAAGCTCCCGCAGCACCAGGAGGAACCCCTGGGGGTAGAGGTCCCAGTCGAGGTCGGACTTGGGGAGCGGGGTGGGGAGCGAGGTCTGCTGCGGCAGCCCCCGGAGGATGGGGAGCGTGGGCAGTCCCCGCACCAGCGAGAGCCCGTAGTAGTTGAGCCCGATGAAGTCCGCGCGGGCGCGCAGCGAGGGGTCGTTGGTGCGGTCGGTCGGGCCGGTGAGGGTGCCGTCGGCGTCGGCGTCGAGGTCGCCGCGGACGATGGCGTTCATGAAGAGGTCGTTGTTGACGTAGCTCGCCGCGCGGGCGCCCGCCTCGTCGGCCTCGTTGCCCGGACGGTCGGCGCGAAACACCCGGTTGTGCGTGGCGATGGACACCAGCGCGGGGCGGCCGCCGGTGCCTCCGACGCCCGCGTCGGCGTTGCCCGCGACGGCGAAGGTGTCGGCCTCGTGGAGCGCGTCGTAGCCGCGGGCGTGGGCGCGGATCATGTTGGACACGAGCCGCCGCACCCGGTCGAAGTTGAGCGGTGCGCCGGGGGGGAAGACCCCTTGGAGGTATCCGCCCGCGGCGATGACCAGGGGCTCGTTGAGGGTGATCCACCAGTCGACCTGGCGGCCGTACTCCGCGCCGGCGAAGCGCGACCACGCGGCGAAGTCATCGACGATGCCGTCGCGCACGAAGCCTTGGGTGTCGACGGGCATCGAGAGGTCGTGGAGGTAGTCGGGGAGCACGAAGTGGTAGAGCGTCACCATCGGCACGAGGCGGCGGGCGGCCATCGCGTCGAGCACCCGGTGGTAGTAGGCGACGCCGTCGGGGTCGGCCGCGGCGCGGCACTCGGTCATGAACTCCGAGAGGGGGCGGGCGCGGGCGGCGGCGCAGCGGTCCCACGCGGCGCGGGTGGGGAAGACGCGCGACCAGTCGAAGCCGAAGCGGTAGGCGTTCTGGTGGGTGGCGACGAGGGCGTCGAGGTCGGCCTCGAACTGCGTGTAGCTCTGCGGTCCGTCGTTGGCGCGGTCGCCGTTGAGCACTCGCCCGGGCATGCGCTCCCACTGCCCCCAGTCGGTGCGCTCGAGGCCGCCTTCGATCTGGTAGGGCGCCGTCGCCGAGCCCCAGAGGAAGCCCGGAGGGAAGGGCCCTCGGGGCGAAGGGTCGAAGGGCTCGATGGTGAGCGGCACGTCCGCGGGGGGCACATCCACCGCGGGGGGGAGGTCGTCCGCGGCGGGGACGTCGGAGGCCCCGAGGTCGTCGCGGGCGGCGTCGAGGACGGCGGCGTCGACGGGCGTCGAGGGGGAGGGTGTCGTCGCAGGCGGCGAGTACCAGGGGGAGCAGGACGAGCGCGCGCGCGGTTCGCATGGTGGCCGGGGACGCTACCAGAGCGCGGGGGCCGTCGGAACGTGCGCTATGGTCCGCGCGCATGAGCGCAGCAGAGACGGGTGCGAGCCATCTGGTGGTGGGCGTGGCGGGGCACATCGACCACGGCAAGACCGCGCTGGTGAAGGCGCTCACGGGGGTCGACACCGACCGGCTGCCCGAGGAGAAGGCCCGGGGGATCACCATCGAGCTGGGCTTCGCGGCGCTGACCCTCGACGACGGGAGGCGCGCGGCGGTGATCGACATGCCGGGCCACGAGCGCTTCGTGCGCACCATGATCGCCGGGGCGGGGGGCGTCGACCTGATGCTTCTGGTGGTGGCGGCCAACGAGGGGGTGATGCCCCAGACGAGGGAGCACCTCGCCATCGCCGACCTGGTGGGAGTGCGCGGCGGGGTGTGCGCCCTCACCAAGTGCGACCTCGCCAGCGACGACCTCGTGGAGCTCGCGGTGGAGGAGGTGCGCGAGGTGCTGCGAGGCACAGCGCTCGACGGGGCGCCGGTGATCCCGGTGAGCGCGAAGGAGGGGACCGGGCTCGCGGCGCTGAGGGCGGCGCTGACCGCGGCGGCGGTGACGCCTCGGGACGCGAGCGGAGCGCCGGTGATGCCCATCGATCGGGTGTTCGCTCGCAAGGGCTTCGGGGTGGTGGTGACCGGGACGCTGGTGGCCGGGACGCTGCGCGAGGGCGAGGTGGTGGCGGTGGGCCCGACGGGGCCGGAGCATCGGGTGCTCACGGCGAGGGTGCGAGGGCTGCAGGTGCACGGCGCGGCGGTGAGCGAGGCGCGCGCGGGCTCTCGGGTGGCGGCGAACCTGGCGGGCGTGGAGGTGGCGGAGGTTCCGCGGGGGCAGTGGGTGTTTCGCGAGGGGGTGGTGGCGGTGACGCGCTCCTTCGACGCGAGGGTGCGGCTGCTGCCGGAGACGAGGCGCGCGCTGGGGAGGCGCACGAAGCTGGAGGTGGCCGCGGGGGCGACGCACGCGCTCGCGACGGTGTCGCTGCTGGAGGGCGACTCGCTGGAGCCCGGGGCCGAGGCGCTGGCGAGGGTGAGCACCGACCGGCCGCTGGTGCTGCGGGTGGGAGAGCGCCTGGTGCTGCGCGGTCCGCCGTCGCTGGCGGGCGTCGGAGGCACCGTCGGGGGGCTCACGGTGGTGCGCCCGATGGCCGAGCGGGTGCGTCGTAGATCGGTGGCGCTGGAGCGGGCGCGGCGGAGCGCGGCGGGCGACGCGAGGGCTCGCGCGGAGGTGGAGCTGGAGGCCGCGGGGCTGAAGGGCCTCGACGCGGACGGGCTCATGGCGCGCGCGGGCTACGCGGCCTCGGAGGGGAGGGCCGGGGTGGCGGTGGGCGCCGACCGCTGGGTGTCGGGCCCGGCGCTGGAGGCTTTACAAGCGAAGGTATTGGACGCGCTGAGCGGCCAGCACGCGAGGCACCCGGACGAGCGGGGACTCGACCGGAGGGCGCTGGCGGCGCTGGGCGACGACGCGGTGGTGGACTCGGCGCTGGGCGCGCTGGTGGCGGCGAAGCGGGTGACGCGCGAGGGCGACGTGATCGCGAGGGCGGGGTGGAGGGCGAGGAGCGCGGACGAGACGCCGTACCTGGCGCAGGTGCGCGCGGCGCTCGCGAGGGCGGGCACGTCGGCGCCGAGCGTGAACGAGCTGGCGCAGTCGGTGGGCACGGACGCGAAGGGGATCGCGCTGGCGATCAAGCGGCTGGTCGACCGGGGCGAGGCGCTGAAGGTGACGAGCGAGCTCTACGTGGACGCGGCGGCGATGGGGGCGCTGGAGGCGGCGCTGGTGCAGTGGCTGAAGGAGAAGGGGACCATCGACGCGCAGGGCTTCAAGGAGCTGAGCGGGCTGTCGAGGAAGTGGGCGATCCAGTACCTGGAGTGGTTCGACGGGAGGAGGCTGACGCTGCGCGTGGGAGACCGGCGGAAGCTGCGGGGGTGAGCGGTGGGGAGGAGGAAAAGGGGAGGAGCGACGACAGCGACCGACCACGCCGTCAGTCGTCGCTTCCGGGGTCACGCAGTCGATGGCGTCCGACGTACTAGACCGCTCGTGCGTCGGGGGAGAAGAACCGCCAGGGCGCAAGGGTCGCAAGGGAGCGACGGGCGGGCTTGCTCACCAATCCTTCGCCTCGTGTTGGAGTGCGGCATCGCTCTAAGCAACTCGCGAACCCGAGGCGCCAGCGCGGCAGAACTCCTCCTCGCGACCCTTGCGACCCTTGCGGTTCTTCTCCCCCGACGTACGAGCGGTCGAGTACGTCGGACGCCATCGACTGCGTGGCCCCGGAAGCGACGACTGACAGCGTGATCGGTCGCTGTCGTCGCTTCGCGATGGCGCGCTGGGGAGATTCGTCGATCGAAGGGAGGAGAGATAGGATGCGTTCGATGGGCCAGCGCATCGCGTGGGTGGGACTCGCGGCGGCTGTCGGCTGCGCGTCGTCCGTGTCGCTCGTCGATCAAGACGGCGCGTCCGTCGATGCAGCTCTCCCGATCGACACGACGGTCGCGGATCGTGAGCCCGCGACGTGTCCCCTCCCGGTCGACGGGCCGTTGCGGACGCCGCCGACTGGCGCCGGGGCGGTCGTGGAGGTCGACGAGGACATTGCCTTCGGCTGCGTCCTGCGCAGAGATGGACGCATCCGTTGCCGGGGTTCGGGCATCCACGGGCTCTTCGCCGACGGCCTCGACGAAGGATCTCGTGGGAACCGCATGGTCACGCTGCCGGGCCTCGACGACGTGCGCTCCTTCGACGTGAGCGCGTTCGTTGGCTGCGCGGTGCGGGGAGACGGCTCGGTGTGGTGCTGGGGCGACAACACCGGAGGTCGGGTCCACCCCGACCTGCCCCGCCGCATGCTCCTCCCGACGCGCGTCCCCGGCATCGACGGCGCGCGCCGCGTCGCGAACGGCGTCTTGTGGATGCGTCCCTGCGTGTTGCTCGACGGTGGTCGCGTGCACTGCTGGGGCGCTGGGGTGCTTCCGCCTGAGGACGAGGGCCGCGCCATCGACGTGCTCTCCCTCGCGACGCACGTGTGCATCCGCTACGAGGGCGATCGGGCGCGCTGCAACGTCGGAGGTGACGGGGGCGTCGTGACGCTCGGCGAGGGCGCCGCGACGCAGCTGTCGGCCGGGACATCCTTCGTCTGCGCGACCGATCGCGCTGGATCCGTCTCGTGCTGGGGGTACGTGCCGCCGAACAGCCGACCCGTTCCGACGCCCGCAGACGTGGGAGTGCGCTGCGCTACGTCGATCGCCTCGGGCGCGTTTCACACCTGCGCGTCGCTCACGGATGGAACGGTGACCTGCTGGGGTGACAACCGGTACGGACAGCGCGGCCCGGGCGTGACCGATCCCGCGCCGTCGCGAGTGCCGGGCATCGACCGGGTGGTGAGGGTGTTCCGCACGGCGTCGAGCTCCTGCGCGCTGCGAGACGACGGGAGCCTCTGGTGCTGGGGTGACGGCCCGATCACAGGCTACAGCCATCCCGCGGGCCTCGGCGTGCCGTTTCGCGTCGAGTGGTGAGCGGGGGTGAGCGGGGGCGGTCGGCTCACCCCTTGAGCACGATCACCAGCGCCACGACGCTCACCACCAGGATCACCACCGCCAGCGCCAGCACGATCCAGTCGGCGTCGCCCCTGCGCTCCTTCAGGGCCTTCGGGTCGGGCGTCGAGGCGAGCGCCGCCGCGGGCTCCTCGGCGGGCGCCGGGGGAGGCAGCGAGGGCGTCGGCGGTGGCGTCGAGGGCCTCGGCGGGGGCGGCGGTGCGGCCTCGTCGGAGCCCGTCTCGAAGCTGCGCAGTAGCTCCTCGGTGGGGTCGACGAAGCGCAGCGTGCTCTTGCCGATGGTGAACTCGTCCCCGTTCTTCAGGCGCTTCTCGCTGAGCGAGCGGCCGCCCACCACGATGCCGTTCTTGCTCCCGAGGTCGCGCAGCGCGTAGCCCTCGGCGTCGCGCTCCACCTCGGCGTGCTGCCGGGAGCAGTCGCGGTCGTCGAGCAGCACCTCGCAGCCCTCGGCGCGCCCCAGCGTGAGCCGAGAGCCCGCGGCGGGGATCTCCCAGCGTCGGCCCGCGGTCTTGCCCGATCGAAGCTCCAGGTAGGGAGGCGCGCTGTCGCCGCCGAGGGAGCGCAGGGAGTCCTTGAGCAGCCGCCGCGCGAGCGTGGCGGTGCGCTCCGGGGGGTCGGCCAGCGCGATGACGAAGGACACCTTCACGGCGTAGTCGCCCACGCCGATCTCGTCGCCGTCACGAAGGAACTTCCTCCGGCCCCGCGCGATGGCCACCCCGTTGACGCGGGTGCCGTTGGTGCTGCCCTCGTCGACGATGGAGACGTCGGGGCCGTCGACGCGGATGAGCGCGTGCTGGTCGCTCACCGCCCGCGACGGGAGGCGCACGTCGACGTGCGCGCCGCGGCCGATGACGACGCGCGGCTGATCGAGGGTGATGGTCTGGGGATCGCTCCCCGGCACCGTGACCAGGAACGTCAGAGCCACGCCGCGGCCGTTAGCGCATCGGTGAGAAGCCCGTCAATTCCCGTGCAATCGGAAGAAGCGCCGCGACGAAAATTGGACGGGCTCGAACGCCCCGTCGCATAGGCCGCTCAAGCGCCGAGCGAACTGTGCGGGGACCGCCACCACGGTCCTCCCGACGTCGACGGGGAGGTGATCCCCGCCGCGGCGGGAGCTCTCTGCCCGTCTTACAGGGGTCGCGAGGAAGAGGAGAGATTCCATGGGTTCCATCGCCACCGCGGATCGGCGCGACCCGACCGCCGCCCGCCGACCGTTTCACGCCTCCGTCGGCCTCGGCGCATACGACGCCACCGACGCCATCCACGCCGACGCCATCGACCTCTCGGTCGGCGGCATGAGCGTCCGAAGCCCGCTGCTCCCGGACGTCGGGGTGCAGCTGGAGTTTCGCTTCATGCTCGAGGACGGCAAGTCCATCAACACCCGCGGCGAGGTCGTCTGGACCCACGACGAGGGCTCCCGCTCGGGCGCCTTCGGGGTGAAGTTCCTGGCGATGCCGGGCGACGCGCGGGCCTCCCTGCGCCGCTCGCTGGAGCCCGCCATCAAGAGCCCCTCCAGCGCCGAGACCAAGGTCCGGCTGCACCTCGAGAGCATGGACGCGCCCTTCCGCGCGAAGCTCCGGGAGCGCCTCCCGGGCTCCGTGGTCGTGGGCCACGAGCTGTCCTTCCTCAAGCTGGGCGGCAAGGTCACCGTCGAGGGCGCGAAGGACAACGAGGCCGGCGTCATCAGCGCCGTCGACGTCGAGATCGACCCGGCCACGCAGAACCCGCGCCTCATCCTGACCATCGACCTCGACGGCGGCGCTCCCGCCCGAGCCATGCGCGTCACCTCCGTCGCCAAGGCCCCGGTCACCGCGGCCCTCATCGACGCTGCGCGGGTCTCGATCCCGCCGGTCGAGGCCGCCCCGGTCGAGGCCGTGACGGTGGTCGAGCCCGCGGCGGTGGTCGAGCCCGTGACGGCCCAGCCCGAGCCCGTGAAGGTGGCCGCGAGCGCCGTGGACACCGCCCGCAACGAGCAGGAGCCCGTTCGCGCGAAGCCCTCGACGGTGATCCTTCCTCCCGCCGCGCCGCCCTCGGCGGTCGACTCCTCCTCGGACGAGGACGAGGACTTCGACGACGACGCCCCGGCGGGCCCCGCCTGGATGCAGCGCGGCGTGTCGGCGGCGCGAGGGGCCTGGGAGGGCACCGTGCGCCTCGCGACCCCGGTGGCCGCGGGCGTGGTGAAGGGCGTCGGGGCGCTTCGCGCGAGGTTCCAGCGCACCGGCGACGGCGCCGTGGTGGAGGCGCCCCGCAGCGGGCTCCGGCCGCAGCACTCGACCGTGCTCGCGACGGAGAGCGACCCCGACGGGGCGATCGCCCGCAAGCGCAACCGCCGCGTGGTGATGTACGCCAGGCCGCCGCGGTGCTGACGATCCTCATCATCGCCGTGGCCATCGCCGGCGGGCCGAGCGCCACCACGCCCCACCCGCAGGTCGCGGTGACCGCCGACCCGGCCCCCGTGGCCGAGCTCGCTCCGCCCCCGGCGCCCGCCGCCGCGGTGCAGGAGATGGCCAACGAGGAGCCTGCGCCGATGGGCGCCGAGCCCCGGATGATCGCGGCCGGCGGCAACAACCTCCCGGCCGACCTCCAGGGCGCGGCGCTCTCCGCGAACCAGGTCGACGGCACCCAGGCCGTGGTCGTCCGCAGCCGCCCCCGCGCGGCGGCCTTCGTCCCCGCGGTGACGCCCTCCCGTCCGGTGGCCGCTCGCCCCGTGGCGGCGGTGACCATGTCGCCGGCTCGCCCTGCCTCGATGGGCAACTCCAGCGTGCGCGTCGGCACCCGCCTCGCGCTGCGCATGGACGGCCCGGTGGCCTCCATCACCGGCCCGGGCACGCGCGGCAACACCATCTCGATGGTGATCCCCGGCCGACGCTCGCTCGACCTCGCGGCCTCCCTGGCCCGGATGGACTCGCGCATCCTCAACGCGGGGGTGATCAACCGCGCCGCCGGGGCCGAGCTCACGCTGCGCTTCCGCGAGGCCGCTCCGCCCTTCTTCGCCCACGCCCGCGGCAACACCCTCGAGGTCGTCCTCGGCGCCACGCCGGGCGCCCCCGCCCCGGCCCGCCGCGCCGCCGCGCCCTCCCCGGTGCTGCGCGTCTCGCGTCGCTGACCTCAGGCTCTCCGCTCCTCCCCGACCGATCCCCATCGCCCGCCACGGTCCTTGCCACCCGCGCTCGGGGTGTGGGATCACCCGCCCCATGAAGATCGAGACGCTCGCGATCCACGCCGGCCAGCACCCCGACCCCACCTCCGGCGCCGTGATGACGCCGATCGTGCTGTCGAGCACCTTTGCCCAGGATGGCCCTGGAAACCACAAGGGCTACGACTACTCGCGCAGCGGCAACCCCACCCGCGGCACCCTCGAAGCCTGCGCCGCGGCGCTCGAGGGAGCCCGCCACGGCCTGGCCTTCGCGAGCGGCTGCGCGGCCACCACGACGATCCTCCACACGCTCTCCCCGGGCGACCACATCATCTGCGGCGACGACGTCTACGGCGGCACCTTCCGCATCATCGACAAGGTCATGAAGCCCATGGGCATCACGGCGACCTTCGTCGACATGACCGACCTCGCGCTCACCGAGGCGGCCTTCCGCCCGGAGACCAAGATGGTCTGGCTGGAGACCCCCTCCAACCCGATGCTCAAGGTGTTCGACATCGAGCGCGTGTGCGCCATCGCGAGCCGCAAGGGCGTTCCCGTCGTGGTCGACAACACCTTCGCGACGCCGATGATCCAGCAGCCGCTGGGGCTCGGCGCGACGGCGGTGGTGCACTCCAGCACCAAGTACCTCAACGGCCACTCCGACGTCGTCGGCGGCCTGGTGATGTCCAACGACGACGAGCTGGTCCAGAAGGTGCGCTTCCTCCAGAACGCCATGGGCGCGGTGCCGTCGCCCTTCGACTGCTTCCTCGTGCTGCGCGGCCTGAAGACCCTGCCCGTGCGCATGGACCGCCACGCCGCCAACGCCCAGATCATCTCCGGGTGGCTGCACCGCAACCCCGACGTCGCCCGCGTGTACTACCCGGGCAACGAGGATCACCCCCAGCGCGAGCTCATCCGTCGGCAGATGAAGACCCCCGGGGGGATGATCTCCTTCGTCATCAAGGGCGCGAGCGGCACCGTGGCCGAGCGCTCGCAGCGCTTCCTCTCGTCGCTCAAGGTGTTCACCTGCGCCGAGAGCCTCGGCGGGGTGGAGTCGCTCATCGAGCTGCCCGCGGTGATGACCCACGCCTCGGTGCCCGCGGAGACGCGCGCGCTGCTCGGCATCGACGACGGGCTGATCCGCATCTCCGTCGGGCTCGAGGCGGTCGACGACCTGATCGGCGACCTGGATCATGCGTTTTCCGCGTCGCGCTAGCCGACTGCGGTAGATTCCGGGCAACTCTTCTTGAATGACGGCGGCGGAGGTTCTGTGCTGAAGCAAGCGTGGCGTGGGTTGGCGATCGGTTCGCTGGTGGTGCTCGGTCTCGGCTGCGGCGACGACCCGGTGCCGATGACGGGGCGGGCGTTCTGGCGGGAGGGGTGCACCGCCGCCTCGGCCTCGTCGTGCACGGCCAACAGCCACTCGCCGAGCGGCAGCAACGGCTCGCCGACGGTCATCGTCTCCTGCAACGTCGCGCCGGGCACCGGTGGGACGCGCGTGTCCTTCCAGATCGCCGCCATCGAGCGCGGGCAGAACTTCGAGGAGTCGCAGGAGGCGCTCTTCGCCACCGGGCTGCTCACCGGCGCCGGGGCCGAGCTGCGCAGCGCCGACGACGAGAACGGCTTCGTGCAGGTGCGCGGCTCGGGCTGGGCGGTGCGCAACGCCTCGATCGGGGTCGTGGGCAGCTGCCACGTCTTCATCGACCGCATCAACGGCCAGAGCTTCAACGGCCGCATCAAGTGCGACGGCATCACCGACGACCTCACCCCGCCGCGCACCCGCTACCTCGCCGGCCTCGCCCCGCAGACCGCGGACAACGAGTTCGGGGAATTCAGCTTCACCAACTGTGACAACCGCTGACGCGCCCCTAGATCCCTCCCATGTCGCGATCCAATCCGCCTTCCCGTAGCGCGGCGGGCCTCAAGGTCCTGCTGCTGGAGAACGTTCACGCCAGCGCGCATGAGCTGCTGCTCGAAGCGGGCTGCAAGGTCGAGGCGCTCTCCGGCGCCCTCGGCGAGGACGCCCTCATCGAGCGCCTGAAGGGCGTTCACATCCTGGGCATTCGCAGCAAGACCCAGGTCACCGCCCGGGTGCTCGCCTCCACCCCCTCCCTCATGACCGTCTCGTGCTTCTGCATCGGCACCAACCAGGTGGCGCTCAGCACCGCGCACGACCTCGGGCTCCCGGTCTTCAACGCGCCCTTCAGCAACACCCGCAGCGTCGCGGAGATGATCATCTCGGAGATCGTGATGCTCGCCCGGCAGCTCGGCGACCGCGTCCGCGAGGTGCACGCCGGCAAGTGGAACAAGGTCTCCGCGCACTGCGTCGAGGTGCGCGGCAAGACCCTGGGCATCGTCGGCTATGGCCACATCGGCTCGCAGGTGGGCGTGCTCGCCGAGGCCATGGGCATGCGCGTGGTGGCCTACGACATCGCGACCAAGCTGCCGATGGGCAACACGCGGATGATGGGCTCCCTCGACGAGGTCCTCGAGGTGTCGAACTTCGTCACGCTGCACGTCCCCGAGACGCCGCAGACCCGGATGATGATCGACGCCGAGGCCATCGCGCGGATGAAGAAGGGCGCGATGCTGCTCAACGCGAGCCGGGGCACCGTGGTCGACCTCGACGCGCTCTCCGTCGCGCTGCGCGGCGGCCACCTCGGCGGCGCGGCGATCGACGTGTACCCCGAGGAGCCCGAGGCCAACGGCGACGGCTTCGTGTCGGTGCTGCAGGGCGCTCCCAACGTGATCCTGACGCCGCACATCGGCGGCTCGACGCTCGAGGCGCAGGCCAACATCGGCCGCGAGGTGGCGACGAGCCTGGTGCGCTACCTGGAGATGGGGAGCACCGTCGGCGCGGTGAACTTCCCCAACCTGGAGATGGCCCCGACCGCGGGGACGCACCGGCTCCTCAACGCGCACCGCAACGTGCCCGGCGTGCTGCGAGACATCAACCGCATCACCAGCGACCTGGGCGCCAACATCCGGGCGCAGACGCTCGCGACGGACTCCACGCTCGGCTACCTCATCATGGACATCGACCAGGACGTCTCGACCTCCGTGGCCGACGCCGTCCGCGCGCTCGGCACCAGCATCAGCACCCGCGTCGTGTACTGATAGTCTCGGCGGCGATGAAGACCGCCGCCCTCCCGCTCCTCGCGCTGCTCGCCACCGCGTGCGCCGGGCCCATCGCCGCGAGCCCCGAGGCGCGCACCGCCCGATACCTCCAGTCGATTCGCGGGAGGACGGCCTTCGAGACGGTGTTCGTACGGGAGATGCCCAAGGGGGGAGAGCTTCACACCCACCTGAGCGGCGCCGTGTACGCCGAGAACTACCTCCGCTGGGCCGCCGAGGACGGGCTCTGCGCCCGCCGCTCGCCTCCGTCGATCGTCGACCCGCCCTGCGACGCGGCGCGAGGCGACGTGAGCGGGGCGGCCATCGCGCTGGACGTCCCGCTCTACCGGGCGCTCGTCGACGGCTTCTCGATGCGCAATTTCCCCTACGCGACGGGCTCCGGGCACGACCACTTCTTCGACACCTTCGAGCGCTTCGACGCGAGGCGCGAGCGCTACAGCGACATGCTCGCCGAGGTGGTCTCCCGCCTCGCCCGGCAGAACACCCGCTACGTCGAGGTGATGCAGTCGCTGGGCGTCGGAGGCGCCAACCGCGTCGGCCGAGAGGCCGGGTGGAGCGACGACCTGGCCGTGATGTCCACGCGCGTTCCGGAGAGCGCCGTCGCGGCGGTGGTGGCCGACGCGAGGCAGCGCATGGACGCCCAGGAGACCCGCATGCGCGCGCTGCTACGATGCGGCCAGGCGGGGGAGGACCCGGGCTGCGGGGTGACGCTGCGCTACCTGGTGCAGATGATCCGCACGGTGCCTCGGGAGGAGGTGTTCGCGCAGGCGGTGGCGGCGGTGGCGATCATCGAGGCCGACCCTCGCGCCGTGGGGCTCAACCTGGTGGCCCCGGAGGACGACCCGGTGGCGGTGCGCGACTACCGCGACCACATGAGGGTGATCGACCACGTCACGAGGCGCGGCACGAGGGTGAACGTCGCCCTGCACGCCGGGGAGCTCACGCCCTCGCTGGTGCCGCCGGAGGTCGCGAGCGACCACGTGCGGCTGGCGGTGGAGCTCGCGGGCGCGCGGCGCATCGGGCACGGCACCGACATCGCGTGGGAGCATGACGCCCGGGGGACGCTCGCGATGATGGCCTCGCGAGGCGTCGCGGTGGAGCACTGCCTCAGCAGCGCGGACGTGATCCTCGGGGTGCGCGGGGCGGAGCACCCGTGGGGGCTCTACCGGGAGGCGGGCGTGGCGCAGGTGATCTGCACCGACGACGAGGGCGTCTCGAGGACGGACCTCTCCCGCGAGTACCTCCGCGCGGTGCAGTCCTTCGGCCTGGGGTGGACGGAGCTCAAGACCCTGGCTCGCAACGCGCTGGCGCACTCCTTCCTGCCGGGCGCGACGCTGTGGGAGCGAGGCTCCATGAACGCCGCGTGTCGGTCCGAGGTGCCGGGCGCGGAGCGTCCTGGCGAGGCTGCGCGCGCTGGCTGGCGGGGAGCGAGCGGGCGAGGGAGCAGTGGCGCCTCGAGGCCTCGCTGCGGCGCTTCGAGGCGATGTGGTGAGCCCTCGCTAACCCGCCCGCTGCCTCCGCGCCGGGCCGCGCCGCTGCACCGCGCGCACCCGGTCGAGCCTCCCCGTAGGAAGCACCCGCTCGCCGACGATCACCGCGGTCTCCAGCTCTGCTGCATCGACCGCCGCGGTGAGCCCGGCGGCCTCGTCGTCGAGCACCAGGTCGCTGCCTCGGGCGAAGGGCGTGAGCGCGGGCAGGCAGACGAGCCCCGGCGCCCAGGCGAAGGCCATCACCTTGGTGCGGGCCCCCACCGCATCGCGCAGCACCAGCGCCGGGTGGTGGTGGCCGATCACCACGCGGCCTCCCCCTCGCCGTGCGCTCGCCCGCTCCTCGCGCAGGGCCTCGGGGTCGTCGCCGTGCAGCGCCACATGGGGTCCGAAGGCCCAGCGCTCGCAGACGGTGACGCCGCGACCGTGAAGCGCCGCGTCGAGGCCGCGGTCGTGGTTGCCGGGGACGATCACCGCCTCGCAGCCGTCGAGGGCCGAGAGGAGCCCGTCGAGGGCGCTCGCCCCGTCGGGCGCCGCGCGCATCGAGGCAGGACCGTGGACCACGTCGCCCGCGATCACCACCGTGGCCGGGTCGAGGCGCTCTCTCAGCCGGGCGATGCGAGCGAAGAGCTCGCGGTCATCGACGCCGGGGAGCAGGTACCCGCGCGATTGCAGCGAGCGCACGTAGCCCGCGTGGACGTCGGCGATCACCAGGGTGCGCGTGGCAGGGTCGAAGAGCCCGCCGGGGGCCACGCAGCGAAGGTCGTCGTCGAGGGTCAGCATCGCGCGGTCGACGGCCGCCCGAGCGTCGCCTGGAAGAGCCGGTTGGCCGCGTCGAGCAGCGCCCGCTCGGGGTCGTCGCCGCGCACGGCGTCGCGGTCCATCCAGGTGCGCGCGGGGATGCTGAGCGGAGACGGACCATCGAGCCGGTGGAGGTGCCAGCGTCGCCCGGTGCGCTCGGCCAGCGCCTCGAGGGCGCGCTCTCCTTCGAGGGAGGTCCAGAGCGTGTGGTCGAGCGCTCGCAGCAGCACGTGCCCCGGGTCGTGCTTGCGCAATACATCGTGGAGTAATCCAGGGGTCGCCGCCCCGGCCTTCGTCCCCGGCATCCAGAGCTGCGCCACGCGGGCCACCTCGCGGAAGTACGCGCCGCTCAGCACCCCCTCGGAGAGCGCCCCCATCGCCGCCTCGCGCAGCCCCTCCGGCGAGAACCACCGGCGCAGCGTCTCGACGGATACCTCTGCGAGCGAGGCGTCCGCGGTCACGCACACCGCCTCGTCGAGGGCGCACACGCTGGCGGCCTCGCCGGTCTCGTCGCGGTAGCGGGCGGCGACGGCGCGGGCGATGAGCTCGTTGGCCATCGATCCGGCGAAGGTGAAGGCCACGAGGTGGGCCCGCGCACCGTCGCGGTGAAGCTCCACCACGAAGCGGTCGGTCGAGGGCAGCGACGCGTGGCGGTGCTGAGCGCGGACGAGCTCGCACACCGCGCGGGCGGTGACCGGGTGAACGCCCAGCAGCGAGGTCACCCTCTCGACCAGCTCCTCGGGAGCGAGGTGGACCAGCGACCCGAGCTCCGACCAGAGGGCCTCGACCGCGTCGGCCACCTGGGCGCTCTGCGCCGCGCGCTGCCCGTGCCACGCCGGGAGCGCCCGCTCGGGGCTGTGGTCGGGGCGCACCAGCACCGCGTCGCTGGCGCGCTCGGTCACCCGCCATTTGCGGCCGCCCAGCACGAAGCGGTCGCCGACCTCCAGCGAGACCGCGAAGCGCCCGTCGAGCTGCCCCACCACGCGACGCCCGTGGCGTACCTCCACGGTCACCTCGCCCACGATGGTCCCGATGCCCTGGCGGTAGAGTCGCTCGGAGCGCCGTCCGCTGATGGCCCAGCGCTCCCCGTCGCTCACCGCGCGCGCCATCTCGGGGTAGGCCGCGAGCGCGTCGCCGCCGTGCGCGAGGTAGCCCATCACCCGGTCGAGGTCGTCGCCGCTCAACGCCCTCAGCGAGGCCGACGCGCGCAACCCATCGCCCACCTCGCTCGCAGTGGCCGAGCACAGCTGCAACCGCCCGAGGGCGGCCTGCACCGCCACGTCGAGGTCGCCCTCCCGCAGCGTGATGGGCTCGACCTCGCCGCCCTGCGCCGCGCGGATGGCCGCCGCGCACCGCACCACGTCGAGGGCGCTGGTGGGGATGAGCTCCGCGCGCGCCGGGACGCCCGGTCGATGATCGGCCCGACCCGCAGCCTGGAGGAGCCGCGAGGTGGCGTTGGGGGCGCCCAGCACCAGCACCCGGCGCACCGCGGGCAGGTCGACGCCCACCTCCAGGGCGCTGGTCGCCACCACCACGCGGAGCGACCCGGCCCGCAGCTCGTCGGCCACGCGGGCGCGCTCCTCCAGGGAGAGCGATCCGTGGAAGCACGCCACGCCGTAGCGGGCGGGCAGCACGTCGCGCAGCGCCACGGACCACTGCTCCGCGCGGGTGCGGGCGCCCACGAAGAGCAGGGTGGTGCCGTCGGTCTCGGCCACCTGCCGGGCGATCATGGGGAGCACCTTGCGCCACGCCCACGATCCATCCGGGAAGGCCTGCTCCATGGGGGGATCGGTGATGCGGAGCTCGGCGGGCGCCTCGTTGGCGACGGCGATCACCTCGGTATCGGGGTGCACCCAGGCGGCGAGGGCGTCGAGCGGGCGCGCGGTGGCGCTCAGGGCGAGGCGTCGCGGGTGAGGGGCGGCGTGAAGGGCGGCCCAGGTGTCGAGGAGCGAGAGGGTGGTGGAGAGGAGGGCGCCGCGCTTGCCGGCGGCGAGCAGGTGCAGCTCGTCGAGCACCACGGCGCGGACGCCGGTGAGCATCTCCCGGCCCGGGCCCGCGAGCAGCACCGCGAGGGACTCCGGCGTGGTGAGCAGCACCTCCGGGGGGCGCTCCCTCTGCGCGGCGCGCTGCTTCGTGCTGGTGTCGCCGGTGCGCTGGGCCACGCGGAGCGATCCGCCGAGCGAGGCCACCATCGCGGTGAGGGCGTCGGCCTGCGTGGCGGAGAGCGCGCGCACCGGGGCGATGTAGAGCACGCGCACTCCGGGCGGGGCGTCCGTGGGATGGGCGATCAGCTCGGCCATGAGCGGGAGCATCACCGCGGCGGTCTTGCCGCTGCCGGTGGGCGCGGTGACCAGCAGGGGGCGGCCCTCGTCGAAGGCCGCGAAGACCGCGCGCTGCACCGCCGTCGGCGCGTCGCCCCGAGCGGCGAACCACCCGGCGACGAGCGCGGCGGCGCTACGCCCGACGGGAGCGACGCTCGACCGGCGGACCCGCGTGCGGCGTGCGCGGGCCGTCGCTGGGGCTTCGGGGCGGAGGTGGGGCGTCGAGCTCATCGGGTGGATCGGAGGGGAGGACCTCGGCGGAGGGAGAGAGAGCAGTAGCGCAACCACCGTACACGGGGGAGCTGTGACCACCATGCGAGCACCGGCGCGCCGCTGATTTGGCAACGACGGCCGTGCGGTCGTCGTCTGCGCCATGCTAGCTTCGCGTTGTGGAGGTCGTGCTCCGCAAGCTTGGTCCGAAGCCTGGACGCCCGGTGGTTGGCCGCCTCGTGCGAGCGCCCCGTCGTGGGGCCGTGGTCGTCATCGAATTC
Source organism: Deltaproteobacteria bacterium (assembly GCA_016704445.1). Taxonomy (GTDB): domain Bacteria; phylum Myxococcota_A; class Polyangia; order Polyangiales; genus SCUS01. The sequence continues at coordinate 63,480 of JADJAE010000038.1, read as the reverse complement.
CCCGATGGACTGCACGAGTACGTGACCACGCCGGTGCGTCGCATCCTCCGTGTGGCGGGCGAGGAGGTCTACTACCTCCAGACGACCAACAGCCGGTATCGGCTCGAGGTGCGCCGCGCCTCTCCGAGCGCGACGGAGAACAGCATCGTCCGCTGAGGGGCGCGGCCCTTGAAGCGCGCGATGGACGAAGTGACGCTCTGCTACCTTTCGCGCGATGAGCGACGACACGGGCACCTCCTCCGCGACGCCCCTCAATCCCGAACCGAGCGAATGGGTCACGCTGATCTCCTCGGAGATCGATCAGGGGACCGCGGTCCAGCGGCTCGGAATCCCCTCAGAGTTCGCTGCGCATGCGCTCGACCTCGACGAGATGCCCCGGATGAAGTCGGGGCCGAGCGGCACGTTGATCGTGCTCCGGCTTCCGGTCTCCCAGGGCGGGCAGGCCAGGGAGCCGTGGGTGACCCAGCCGATCGCGCTCGTGGTGATGCCCGGAAGAATCGTCGCGATCTCGCGCGCGACGCACCCTGTCCTCGATCGTATCGCCGACTTCGCCAGGGCCGATGCCCGCCACCAGCCGAGGCTCATCCTCCGCGTCCTCGAGCTCTGCGCCGAGGTGTTCCTGCACGAGGTGCGATGCATCAACGTGCGGGTCGATGAGCTCGAGGCGGGGCTCAAGGAGTCGCTCGGCAACCGGGAGGTTCTCGAGCTCCTCAAGTGCCAGCGGGGCCTCGTCTACTTCGCGACCGCCCTTCGCGCGACCGAGTTCCTGCTCGAGAGGCTCCAGACGAGCAATCTCCTGCGCGCCGCGCCGGAGGACCACGAGCTGCTCGAGGACGTGCGCGTGGAGATCCGGCAGGCGCTGGACATGACCCAGACCTCGGCCGACATCCTCTCGCAGATGATGGACGCGTTCGCGTCGATCATCTCGAACAACCTGAACTCGGTGATGAAGTTCCTCACGGCGGTCACCATCATCCTCATGGTCCCGACGCTGGTTGCTTCGCTCTGGGGCATGAACGTCGGGCTCCCGCTCGCCCGCCATCCGATGGCGTTCGCGGGGCTGGTGCTCGCCTCCATCGCCCTCTCGGGGCTCGTGACCGCGGCGCTGGCGCTGCGGCGCTGGCTATGAGAGCGCGTCGGCGAGCTTCGGCACCAGCGCGGTGCAGAGCGAGCGGAGCCACGCCATCGCCTCGGGCTTCGGGCTGAGCGTGCGCTCGTCCATGTAGAGGTCGCGGTTGAGCTCCACCTGGATGGCGTGCATCCCCGCGGAGGGGCGGCCGTAGCGCTGCGTCGTCGCTCCTCCTCGGTAGGGGTCGTCGTGTCGCACGCTCAGGCCCGCCGCGCGGAAGTGCGCGTCCACGGCGTCGATGAGCTTCCCCCCGGCGGTGCTCCTCCCTCGCGTGCCGGGCACCACGTCGGCCCGCCGTCGCGGCGACTGCGCGAGCTGGCTGCGCCCGGTCGCGGGCATCGAGTGCCCGCAGAGCAGCACCGCCACGCCGTGCCTCGCCCGCAGGGCCTCCAGCTCTCGGGTGAGCGCGCGGTGGTAGGGGCGGTGGTAGCGCTCGATGCGCTGATCGAACTCCGCGTCCGTCAGCGGTCTCCGCAGCGCAGGGGTCCCGTCGCTGGACTCCCGCCAGATCACGCCGCGCGGGGCGGTGCCCTGCGGGTGCGTCGAGCTCGCCACCGAGGCCGGGTCGTGGTCGCTCTCGTCGCGGTTCAGGTCCACCACGTAGCGGGAGCAGCTCGCCGTGAGCAGCGTCGCGCCCTGCGCCACCACGTCGCGGAAGAGCCCGTCGACCCAGGTGTCCGCGTCGCGCAGCAGCACCCGGTCGTCCACCGTCAGCAGCGCCCTCGCCTCGCCCGGAACCTCCAGGCCCGCGTGAGGCACCTCCACCAGCAGCGGCAGCGCCCTCGCGCTCGGCCGGATCAGCGCGAAGGCCTCGCCGCCCGCCCCCTCGCTCATGGCTTCGCCAGCAGCGCCGCGGCCCGGTCGATCCACCCCTTCACGGCGGGGTCGTCGGTGCTCCCGACGGGCCTCCCCGGGGTCTTGCGCGCGGGGCCGCTCTCGTCGCTCCCATGGAGCCTCACCGAGAGCGCCTGCACCCTCCCGAAGCGCCCGTCGTGCAGCACCAGCGGCAGCGGGTCGGGCCCGGTCGCCCTCCTCGGCGCCGCCAGCCACCACGCCTTCGCCCCGTCCGGGAGCGTCGCCCGCCAGCCCGCCACCACGTGGTCGACCGGGTCGCGCGGGGAGAGCAGCGAGGCCGCCAGCGCGTCGCGGGTCCACTCCGCCAGCGTCGCCGTGTCTTTACCCTCGATGGTAAGCCCGTGCGCCGACGCGTGGGCGCGCACCTCCGCCAGCGTCGCGTCCGCGGGCGCCTCCACCAGCCGCGACGCCGCGTCGACGTGCACGTCCGTCACCGCCGCCGGCGCCGGCGCGTCCATCATCTCCCCGTCCAGCAGCGGGCCGCCTGCCATCGCGTGATCCGGGTCCGCCGCGCGTCGCAGGGCGTCGATCCACCGCAGCCCGGCGCCCCACTCCAGGGCCATCGCCGCCTTCTTCGAGCGGCCGACCCCGTGGTGGTGGGCGATGGTCCCGCCGGCCTCGTGGGCGGCCCGCAGCGCCCTCGTCCAGGTGGCGTCGTAGGTCTGCCTCGCGCTCGCGTCGTCGGGCGAGGCGCCCACGAAGGTGAAGTAGATCGAGCAGCCGTCGGGGTACGCGTGGCTCATGTGGGCCATCACCAGCCCGCCGTGAGAGAGCGCCGCGTGCACCGACTCGTAGAGCGCCCCGAGCCGCGACCACGGCGCCGCGACCTCCATCGTGTCGACCCAGAGTCCTCGCGAGTAGGTGGGCGGCTGCCGGTAGCTCACCGCATGCCGCCGCAGCAGCCAGCGCTTCGCCGGGCCCTCTCCCTCGTCGCGCGCCCCGCCCTTCTTGCAGAGGGCCGTGGCCCTGGCGAGCGCCTCGGCCTGCGGGTCGTCCCCGTCGCCCTCGAAGATCACGATGAGCAGCGAGCGGGTGTAGAGCCTCGTGCTCGCGAGGTCGGCGATGGCGTTGACCGCCGAGGGGGCGTCGAGCACCCGTCGAAGCAGCCACTCGGCCGCGGGGGAGGGGCGCTCAGGGGTCTTCGGAGCGCTCGGGGTGGCGGAGGTCGCGCCCTGCAGGAAGACGTACGTGTCGATCGGGTCGTAGAGGCGCGCCACCGCCGGGCGCAGCCCCGCCTGGAAGATGGCCCGGATGGCCTCCCAGGCGTCGCGCATCGTGGCGAAGGTGAAGCCCCGGCCGCGCCAGTCGGTGGGGGCAGGCCACACGCGCATGGTGGCCCGGGTGACGAAGCCGAAGAGCCCCTCGCTGCCCACCATCAGCTCTCGCAGGTCGGGCTCGCCCGGACGCGGCGCGTCGAGGGTGAAGGGCTCCCCGTTGCCCAGCACGCCGTCCATGGCGAGGGTCATGTCTTCGATCTTGCCGTAGCGGCCGGAGCACTGGCCCGCGCCCCGGGTCACCACCCAGCCGCCGAGCGTCGAGCACTGGATCGAGCTCGGGAAGTGCCCCAGCGTGGCCCCCCGGCGCTTGAGCTGGTCTTCGAGGTGCGTGCCGAGGATGCCCGCGTCGGCCACGCAGACGCCCGCCTCGAGGTCGACGGAGTGCAGCGTGCGCATGCGCTTCAGGTCGACGGCGACGGCGTCGCGCCCGGCGGCGATGCCACCGACGACGCCGCTGCCTGCGCCGAAGGGGATGAGCCCGACGCCGTAGGTGCGCGCGTAGCCGACGAGGGCCGAGAGGTCGTCGCGGCTGGAGGGCCACACGACGGCGCGCGGACCCGGCGGGCGGTCGAGGCCGCCTCGGGTCGAGAGAAGCTGCCGGGGCCACAGGTCGTGGGCGTAGGCGCTTCGGTCGGCGCTATCGGTGGAGACGGCGTCGTCGCCGAAGCGCGCGCGGAGGTCGTCGACGAGTGGGTCTCTCATAGGGGTTTCGCTGGGTTCGGGAGAGTGGTGCACCCTGCCGCCCGACCGCAAGCCGCGGAGGCCCTGGCCGCGCGAAGTGGACCGCGGCGTTTGACAAGCACCTGGGAGACCGCCCACCACCTGTCATCCGGCGATGAGCACCCGACGACACCTCCCGATCCTGCGCGACGCCGCGCCCGCGACCGTCCCCGCGTCGCCCTCCGACGAGGCCGCCTCGGAGCCGCCGCCCTGGCACTGGATCCCGCTGGGCACCACGGTCTCGCTGGTGGGCTTCGGGCTCCTGGCGCAGGGGGCCGCCGCGCTCTCGGTGCGCCTGCTGGGGCGCGTCTACCCGATGGGCGCGACCGCCGCGCAGGTGGCGCACATCCGGGCGGCGCACCCGGCCGCTGCGCGCTCGGTGGAGCTCACGGCGGCGCTCATCCCGCTCTTCACCCTGCTGCTCTCGGTCGCGGTCGGCTCGTACGTGGTGGGGCGTCGGGGCAACGGCACCAACGCCCGCCACGGGATGCTCTCCGGCGGGCTCACGGTGCTGATCTTCTGGGCCGTCACGGGCCGGCTCTGGAGCCTGCTGGCGCTGGTCCCGGTGGCGATGGCGGTGGGGTATTACGGCGCGCGATGGGGCGTCGCGCGGCGGGCGTAACCGTGTAACGCTCTCTTTCGTCATGGAGAAGACGGAAGGGCGCCTGGCGCTTCGGTACTTCTGGGAGGCCCTCGAAGCGACCCGCGAGGAGGGCGTGCTCGTGGGGATGGACCGCTTCACCGAGATCGGGATGGCGGCGCTCGGCACGGCGTACCTCGCGATGAAGGAAGACCTCGTGCGCAAGGCCAAGGCCGAGGTCGACCGCTTCGTCGACCTCTTCCAGAGCGCCTCGCTGGGCATGGTGATCTGGCAGCTCGAAGACCCGTCCGACCTCGGGTCGTTCAGGCTGGTGACGGCCAACCCCGCGGCGGCGCGCTCCGGGGGGGAGATCCTGATCGAGGCCGCGGGCCGCCACCTTCGCGACCTCACGCCGGAGATTCCGCCCTACGTCGCGCTCTGGGCCGAGACGCTGGCCGACCGTGCCCCGCGTAGCTGGACCGCCGCGGTGGGCGATGACCCGGAGGCCCGCCGCCACTTCGACGTCCGCTGCTTCGCCCTGCGGGAGAACTACCTCGGCGTGATCTTCGAGGACGTGACCGAGCGCCTCCGGATGACCGAGCGCCTCGACCACCACGTGCGCGAGCTGGAGCGCTCCAACCGCGAGCTCGACGACTTCGCCTACGTCACCTCGCACGATCTCAAGTCCCCGCTGCGCGACGTGCGCAACCTCGTGAGCTGGATCGTGGAGGACGTCGGCGATGCGCTCCCTCCCAGCTCGGCGCAGCACCTCAGGCTGGTGAACGACCGCGTGCGGCGCATGGAGCAGCTCCTCGACGACCTGCTGGAGTTCTCGCGCGTCGGGCGCGTCGCCGAGGAGCCGCGCACCTTCACGATCCGCGAGGTGCTCGAGAGCGTGCTGACGCTCGACCCGCCGCGCCCCGGCTTCTCGGTGACCTTCGAGGGCGAGGACGTGACGATCTGCACCCCGCGACTGCCCTTCGAGAAGGTCTTGCGCAACCTCGTGGGCAACGCCATCAAGCACCACGACCGCCCCAACGGGCGCGTGGAGGTGAGCGCCGCCCTCGAGGGCGAGCGGGTGAGGGTGAGGGTCGCCGACGACGGGCCGGGCATCCGGCGGGAGTTCCACGAGCGGGTGTTCAGGATGTTCCAGACGCTGCGGCCGAGGGACGAGGTGGAGGGCAGCGGGGTGGGGCTGGCGATCGTGAAGAAGTCCGTCGAGGTGTTCGGCGGCCAGGTGCACGTCGAGTCCGCCGGGCGGGGCGCCGCCGTGGTGTTCACATGGCCCCTCCGCTGGGCCAGAACGGGAGCGTGAGCGATGTCGGGTCGTACCGTGAGCGTCCTCCTCGTCGAGGACAACGTCATCGAGCAGGAGGCCGTGCGCCGCGCCTTCAAGCGGGAGCACATCGGCAACCCCATCATCACGGCGGTCGACGGCATCGAGGCCCTCGCGCTTCTGCGCGGCGGCAAAGGGGGCGTCGAGGCCCTGCCGAGGCCCTACCTCATCCTGCTCGACCTCAACATGCCGCGCATGAACGGCCTGGAGTTCCTCACCGAGCTCCGCGCCGACCCTGAGCTGCGGGACAGCATCGTCTTCGTGCTCACCACGTCGCGAAGCGACGAAGATCGCGTGGCCTCCTACAACCTCAACGTCGCGGGCTACATCGTGAAGAGCGACGTGGGCGCCGGCTTCGTGCGGCTCCTCGGGCTCCTCGACCACTACTGGCGCATCGTGGAGTTCCCCTGAGTGTCGCCTCCCCGGGGCTTCACCCGTCGAGCGCCGCGCGCACCGAGCGGCCCAGCCGATCGGCGGTGAGGGGCTTCTCGATCAGCCGCGCCCCCGGCGGGAGCCGACCGCGCTCCCTCGCTCCCCGGTCGGTGTAGCCCGACATGTAGAGCACCCGCAGCGAGGGACGCAGCCCGAGGAGCGAGCGCGCCACCTCCGGGCCGGACATCCCGGGCATGACCACGTCGGTCAGCACGAGGTCGATGTCCCCGGCGTAGTCGCGGCAGCGCGCGACCGCCGCGGGCCCGTCGGAGGCCTCCAGCACCGTGTAGCCCAGCGAGCGGAGCGCCCTCACGGCGACCTCGCGCACGGGCCCCTCGTCCTCCACCACCAGCACCGTCTCGGTGCCCTGCGGCACGGGCTCCGGCGCGGCGCGCGGCGCGTCCACCTGCTCGAGCGCCCTCGGGAGAAACACCCTGAACGAGCTCCCGTGACCCACCTCGGAGTAGACCGTGACGGTGCCGCCGACCTGCCGGGCGATGCCGTAGACGGTGCTCAGCCCGAGCCCGGTGCCGCGCCCCACCTCCTTCGTCGTGAAGAAGGGATCGAAGACGCGCTCGAGCACGTCCCTGGGGATGCCTTCGCCCTCGTCGGTGACGCAGAGCACCACGTAGTCCCCCGGGGCGAGGCGGCGGTCGCCCCCGCCGGCCAGCTCCTCGACGAGGCTCAGGTGCTGGATCTCGATCTCGATCCGCCCCCCGCGGGTCATCGCGTCGCGCGCGTTGACCACGAGGTTGACGACCATCTGCTCCAGCGCGTTGGGGTCGATGCGCACGCGCCACGGCTCGGCGTCGGGCGTGAGCGTCACCGCGATGTCCTCGCCCACCAGCCGCTCGAGCATCGGCAGCGTCGAGCCGACCACCGCCGTGGCCTCGACGACCCGAGGCGCGCCCGAGGAGAGCCGCGAGAAGCTGAGGAGCTGCCGCACCAGCGCGGCGGCCCGGTTGGCCGCGTCGATCACCTGCCCGAGGTCCTGATGCATCGGCGCCTCCGTCGGCAGCCCCGCCTTCATGAAGCCCGCGAAGCCGAGGATCACCGACAGCAGGTTGTTGAAGTCGTGCGCGATGCCGCCCGCGAGCTGGCCCAGCGCGTCCATCTTCACCGCGTGCCGGAGCTGCTGCTCCAGCTCCCGGGCCTCGCTCACGTCGAGCGCGAGCCCGATGGTCCCGACGATGGCGCCCTCCGCGTCGCGCAGCGCCCCGATGTGGCACTGGTACGGCCTCCCCCCGAAGGTCGCGAGGTGCCGCACGGCTTCGCCCTCGAGGGCCGGCGCGTGGGCCGCGCGAAACTCCCTGCCCGTCGCCTCGTCGCCGAAGCTGTCTCCGACCCTCCGCCCGATGCGCGACGCCGCGGGCACGCCCATCGCGTCGAGGGCCGCCCCGCCGATGTGGGTGATCGTCAGCCCCATGTCCGTCGTCCAGTGGACCACCGGGAGCTGTCCCAGCACGAAGCGCAGGTCGGTCTCGCGCCGCTGGAGCGCCTCGTTCGTCGCCGCGAGCTCGTTGCGCTGCTCCCTAAGCTGGGTGACCGCCTGCTGGAGCTCGCGCTGGTGGCGATCGAGCTCGTTGCGCAGCCGCCCCTGCTCGATGGCGAGGTCGATGGCCTTCCGGAGCCGCTCGCGGTTGAGGTCGCCCTTCAGCAGGTAGTCCATGGCGCCGTGCTTCAGCGCCTCGACCGCCACCTTCTCGCTGCCCCTGAGAGGTCAGCATCACCACCGGCAGCGAGCGCTCGGACATCAGGTCGAGCACCCGCACCCCGTCCTCGTCCGGCAGGCGGTAGTCGAGCAGCACGCAGTCCACCGTGCTCGACGAGACCGCGTCCATTCCCTCCCTCGCCGTCGCCGCCTCGATGAGCTCGTGCCGACCGCCCAGCAGCCGACGGATCTGCTCCCGGTCGACGTCGCTGTCATCGATCACGAGCACGGTCGTCACGGCAGAAGCCTTCCCGGTCGCAGGGGTGGATGATGGTATTTGTGAGCGCACTTCGACCATCCAACACTCTAGCGTATCGATTCAGTCTTGAGCGAACGCGTACTCCGCGCCGCATGGCCCCGACGGAGCGTGGGGCTCCCGCGGCGAAGCGCGCTAGATTCTCGCCCATGGATCGCCCGCTCCTCCGCCTCGCGCTGCTCGCCCTCTCTCCGCTCTCGTGCGCCGCCGGGGACGGCACCGAGGTCGCGACGCGAGACGCCGGATCTCCGCCGCGAGACACAGGGGCCGCGCGCGACACGGGCGTCCGTCGAGACGCGCCCGCCGCCGTCGATCGCCCTCCGGTCGCCATGGACGCTCCCCCCGCCGCGATGGACGTGCCCCCGGTCGCGGTCGATCGCCCGGCCGCGATGGACGTGCCCCCGGTCGCGGTCGATCGCCCCGCGCCCATCGACCTCGGCGCTCCCATCGACCTCGGTCGTGACGCCGGCTCGATCACCCTCGGCGACGCGTGGAGCCCGGAGCGAGACGCCGGCGACCCGACCCCTCGCGACGTCGACCGCGTGCTGGGCGGCGCGCCCTCGGACAGCGCGTCCCGCTTCGGCGGCGCTGCCGATCCGGCCCGCGCTCCCTCCATCGTCTACCCCGAGGACGGCACCGTGCTCCCTCCCAACCTCACGGGCTTCGAGGTGCACTTCCGCCCTGGCGCGGGCAACGACCTCTTCGAGGTGTCGCTCCGCGGCGACCGCGGGGCGCTCCGGGTGTTCACCCGCTGCACGGTGGTCGCCGACGGGTGCGTGCTCAGCCTCGACGAGCCCGCCTACGCCGAGCTCGCCCGCGTGGCGCAGCCCTCCGGCGACGTCGCGCTCACGGTGCGCGCGACCTCCGCGGCCGGCGGCGGGGTCGGCCGCTCGGCGACGCGCTCGCTCGGCGTCACCAACTTCGACGTCCGCGGCGGGCTCTACTACTGGGCCGCCTCCAGCGGCAGCATCAACCGCTACGAGTTCGGCCGCGCGGGCGCGCGCACCGAGCCCTTCCTGCGCGGCGACCCGATCAACTGCGTCGGCTGCCACGTGCTCTCCCGCGACGGCTCCCGCATCATGGCGGGGCGCTTCATCCCCGCCCCCTCGGCCACGCGCATCTTCGACGTGACCACCCGCGCCCCGCTCTCCCCGGACTACGGCGCCAACTTCGGAACCTTCTCCCCCGACGTCCGCTGGCTCCTCACCAGCGACGGCAACCGCCTCGCGCTGCGCGACCCGTCCAACGGCAACGAGGTACCGGGCCTCGCCCCGGGCACCGCCGGGAGCCACCCCGATTGGGCGCGGGGCGGGCGCTCTGCGGTCTTCTCCCGCCCGCGCACCTCCTTCCCCATCTTCGGGACGCCCGGCCACAACGGGCCCGCCGACCTCTTCACCATCCCCTGGGGCGGCGCCTCCTTCGGCGCGGCCACGACGCTCGTGCGCGCCGACGGCACCCGCAACAACAATTACTACCCCTCGTATTCGCCCGACGACGCGTGGGTGCTCTTCAACCGCGCGGCGGGCAACTCCAACCACAACCTCGACGCCCAGCTCTGGGTGGTCCCCGCCGGGGGAGGGAGCCCGACGCACCTCGCTCGCGCCGACCTCGCGGACTCCATGGGCAACTCGTGGCCGAAGTGGGCGCCCTTCGTCCAGCGCTTCCACGGCGAGCCCCTGATGTGGTTCACCTTCTCCAGCCGGCGCGACTACGGGCTGCGGCTGAGGCAGCAGTCGCGCGAGGCCCCGATGCGCACCACGCAGCTCTGGATGGCGGCCTTCCGCCCGGGGCGCGTCGCCACCGCGGAGGCGAGCACCCCGGCCTTCTGGCTGCCCTTCCAGAGCCTCTCCGAGGGCAACCACATCGCCCAGTGGGCCGAGCAGGTGCAGCGCCAGGGGTGCACCTCCGACCGCGACTGCGTGCAGGCCGAGCGGTGCCTGCCCATCTCCACCGGCGCCGTCGCGGTCTACCGCTGCGTGGTGCCCTGAGGCCCCTACGCCGCCGCGGTCACTCGGGCTCGGGGTTCTCCCGGGCCTCCAGCACCATCCCGATGAGCAGCATGACCGGCAGCACCAGCACCGGCACCCCGACCACCAGCAGCAGCACCGCCCAGCCGATGCTCCCGGTGCCGAAGTAGGCCGCCACCCCGAGGCCCGCGAGCGCGAGCGCGGTGACGGCCATGCGCTTCAGCCGCGAGTGGCGCTGCGGCGGGAGCATGGTCTTCCTCACCAGCCGAACGCCGTGCTGGATCCGCGGAGCCTGCACTACCAGGCTGAGACGTTCGCGGATGGGGAGCTTGAGGGTTGGCATTCAGTGACTTGCAGTCTCTCTACGACCGAGAGAGCCGCCCCGCCAGTGGGGCGATCGTGCAGGTCAGCCTTCGAGGGGGGTAGGGAGCGCACGGCTTCGGCGTACTCGCGCACGATGTCGTCGACGATCGCGGCGATGGGCTTCACCTCGCGGGCGAGGGCGATGCCCTGCCCGGCGCTCCAGATGTCCTTCCACTTCTTCCCCCCCTCCTTCTGCACCGCGTCCTGCGCGGCGCCGCGGTCGGCGGCGGTGATCGTGGCGCCGGGGAGCGTCTGACGGAGGAAGTTGGCGTGCACCCCGCTGACGCCGTCGGTGTAGACGATCTCCTCGGGCGATCCGTTGACCACCATGGACTTGTAGCGCTCGTCGGCGCCGCACTCGGTCGAGGCGATGAAGCGCGTGCCCATGTAGACGAGCTCCGCGCCGAGGGAGAGCGAGGCGGCCACCTGGCGGCCCGTGGCGATGCACCCGGCGGCCACGACCGGAACCCGCAGGTGCTCTCGGAGGTAGGGATAGAGCACGAAGGGCGAGGTAGTCCCGGCGTGGCCGCCTGCCCCCGCGGCGACGCCGATGATCGCGTCGGCGCCGGACTCCTGGGCCTTGAGCGCGTGCTTGAGGTGGATGACGTCGTGCATCACCACCATGCCCCGCTCGTGCGCCCGCCGGGCGATCTCCGTGGGGTTGCCGTAGCTGGTGATCAGCACCGGGACGCCGAACTCGATGCAGGCCTCGAAGTCCTGGGCGAGCCGCTCGGGCTCCGTGAGCTTGATGGTGAGGTTGATGGCGAAGGGCCGGTCGGTGCGCTGCCTGATCCACGCGAGGGCCTCTCGGAAGGCCTCGTGGGTGCGGAGGTTGATCGAGGGCATCGAGCCCAGGATGCCGGCCTCCGCGGCGGCGACGATCATCTCCTTGTTGGAGATGATGAACATCGGGGCGGAGACGATCGGGTACTTCAGTCCGATGCGCTCGGCGAGGGGGGTGCGGATGCGCGACATGGCGTTGGGGGAGTCTCCTTCGGGGCGCGACTCTATCGCGGGCCCCTCCGGACAATGGCGGTTTGATCGCGCTTGACGCCCCGCGGGCTGTCCCGAGACGTTACGCCATGACCTTCCCCGAGGCCTTCGTCTCGCTCGCGGTGGCGGTGGCCGCGGGCCTGCTACTCGGAGCCGAGCGGCAGCAGAACGCCACCGCGGAGGCCAAGAAGGACTTCGCCGGCATCCGGACCTTCCCCATGGTCTCGCTGCTCGGGGCGCTCGGGGCGCTCGCCCGTCCGGTCGCGGGCATGTGGCTCCTCGTGGGGCTGCTCGCGGCGGTCGCGGCCTTCGTGACGGTGTCGCACCTCCGCACCTCCGCGCGCGACGACATCGGCATCTCCACCGAGGTGGCGTGCCTGCTGGCCTTCGGCCTCGGCGCCCTCGCGGGGATGCGCGACCTCATGCCCGACCGCGATCGCTTCCTCCTGGTGGGCACCACCGCCGCCGCGGCGCTCGCGCTGCTGGCCCTGAAGCAGCCGCTGCACGGCTTCGTCAAGCGCCTCTCCGTCGACGACGTCTACGCGACGACCAAGTTCGTGGTGCTGGCGCTGGTGATCCTCCCGGTGCTGCCGCGCGAGGCCTACGGGCCCTTCGACGCCATCGTCCCCTTCCAGATCGGCAAGATGATCGTGCTGGTGGCGGGCGTGAGCTTCGCGGGCTACGTCGCCTCGCGGCTCATCGGATCAGCGCGCGGCCTGCTGGTCTCCGGCCTGCTCGGGGGCCTGGTGTCCTCGACGGCGGTGACGCTCACCTACTCGGGCCGAGGGCGCGACGAGCCCTCCATCGCGAGGCTCTGCGCCGTGGCCATCATCGCCGCCTGCTCGACCATGTTCGCTCGCCTCGTCGTGGTGGTGGCCATCGTCGACCGCCCGCTGCTCCGCTCCATCGCCCCGCCGCTCGCGGTGACCGCCGTGCTGGGCTTCGTCGTCGCGGTGGTGCTCTACCGCAGGGCCGACGCGCCCTCCGAGGAGAAGCCCGGCGCCGAGCCCGCGCTGCGCAACCCCTTCGAGCTGAAGCAGGCGGTCTCCTTCGGGCTGCTCTACGGGGTGGTGCTGCTGGTGGCGAAGGCCGCGCAGCACTGGGCGGGCTCCGCGGGGCTCTACCTGTCGTCGGTGCTCGCGGGCCTCACGGACGTCGACGCCATCACCCTCTCCGTGGTGGACATGCACCGCGGAGGGCTGCCGAACGCCACCGCGGCGACGGCCATCATGCTGGCGGCGCTCACCAACACGGTGGTGAAGTCCGGCGTGGCGCTCTCCGTGGGCGGCGCGGCGGTGGGTCGCCCGGTGGCGCTCACGCTGGGCGCAGCGCTGGCCGCGGGCGGCGTGGTGCTCGCGGTGATCGCGTAGGTCGAGGGAGGAGGGGGCTAGTACCGCGTCGCAAGAGTTCTGACGGGTCGAGCAGGGCCCTCGGGAGGAGAACCGCAAGGGTCACAAGGGTCGCAAAGTGAGTTCCGCCGGCGCTGGCGCGTCGGGCTCGCGAGAGCGTTGGAGCGCCTGCCGGCCCAAGCCAGTCGCTCCCTTGCGACCCTTGCGACCCTTGCGGTTGTTCGCCTCCGCGGCGCTCTGCTCAACCCGTCATAACTCTTGCGGTTAGGTTGCGCGGGGGTCGGGTCCAGAACTCGAGGGGGGGCTCGGCCTGCTGGAGCACCGTGTTGGTCGCGGCTTCCTGCTTGTCGGGCGGGTAGCCGTACTTGCGCAGGATGCGCTTCACGATGACGCGCAGCTTGGCGCGGACCGATTCCTTCACGGTCCAGTCGATGGTGACGTTGTGCTTCACCGTGTCGACCAGCTCGCGCGCGATGGTGCGCAGCGTGTCGTCGCCGAGCACCTTGACCGCGCTGTCGTTGACCTCCAGCGCGTCGTAGAACGCCAGCTCGTCGCTGTTGAGGCCGAGGTCCTCGCCGCGCCGCTGCGCCTCGCGCATCTGGTGCGCGAGCGCGATCAGCTCCTCGATGACCTGCGCGGCCTCGACCGCGCGGTTCTGGTAGCGGCGCACCGACTTCTCCAGCAGCGCCGCGAAGGAGCGCGCCTGCACGAGGTTCTGCTTCGAGCGGACGACGATCTCGTCGTTGAGCAGCTTGCGCAGCAGCTCGAGCGCGAGGTTTCGGTGCGGCATCCCGCGCACCTCGGCGAGAAACTGATCCGACAGGATCGAGATGTCCGGGCTCTTCAGCCCCGCCGCCGCGAAGATGTCGATCACCGAGTCGGAGGCCACTGCCTTCGAGACGATCTGGCGGATGGCCTGGTCGAGATTGCCCGACGCCTTACGGTCGCTCGTCGAGGTCTTGGTGATCGCCGCGCGCACCGCCTGGAAGAACCCCACGTCGTCGCGGATGCGGATCGCCTCCTCGTGCGGCACCGACAGCGCGAAGGCGCTCGACAGCTCCATCACCGCCTGGAGCAGCCGCTCCTTGCCCTCGTCCTGGGCGAGCACGTGCTCCTGCGCCGCGGGCAGCAGCGAGAGCCGCTGCGCCGGGGTGCCCGAGGTCCACGGCCCCCAGTCGAAGCCGTGGAAGATCCCGCAGCACACCTCGTGGCGCGCCAGCATCAGCGCCACGGCCTCCTCCTGCGGGGGCGCGGTCTCGCCCGTGGCCGCCGCTCTCGGTGTACGCCCGCAGCGCCTGCTTCAGCTGGTCGGCGAGCCCCAGGTAGTCGACGACGAGGCCGCCGGGCTTGTCCCGAAACACCCGGTTCACCCGCGCGATGGCCTGCATCAGCCCGAGGCCCTGCATGGGTTTGTCGACGTACATCGTGTGCAGGCACGGCGCGTCGAAGCCGGTGAGCCACATGTCCCGCACCAGCACGATCTTCAACGGGTCGTCGGGGCTCTTCACCCGCCTCGCCAGCGCCTTGCGCCTCCCCTTGCTGCGGATGTGCTGCTGCCAGTCGGCCGGGTCCGAGGCCGAGCCGGTCATCACGACCTTGATCGCGCCCGCGTCGTCGCTCTCGTCGTGCCACTCGGGCCGCAGCGCCACGATCGCCTTGTAGAGCTCGACGCAGATGCGGCGGCTCATGCACACGACCATCGCCTTGCCGTCGAGCACCTCCACGCGCGCCTCGAAGTGGCGCACGAGGTCGTCGGCGATCAGCCCGATGCGGCGCTCGGTGCCGACCAGGGCCTCCAGCGCCGACCACTTCGACTTGAGCTTCTCCCTGCCCTCCTGCTCCTCGCCCTCGGTCACCTCGTCGAAGGCGTCGTCGAGCAGGGGCCGCTCCTCCTCCCGGAGCTGGAGCTTCGCGAGGCGGCTCTCGTAGTAGATCGGCACCGTCGCGCCGTCGGCGACCGCGCGCTGGATGTCGTAGACGCTGATGTACTCGCCGAAGACCGCGCGGGTGTTCTTGTCGGCCGCCGCGATGGGCGTGCCGGTGAAGCCGATGAACGACGCGTTGGGCAGCGCGTCGCGCATGTGCCGCGCGAAGCCGTCGATGAAGTCGTACTGGCTGCGGTGCGCCTCGTCCGCGATCACGACGATGTTGGCGCGCTCCGACAGCAGCGGAAACGAGTCCCCGCGGGCCTCCGGGAGAAACTTCTGGATGGTCGTGAACACCACCCCCCCGGCGGCCACCTGCAGCAGCTCGCGAAGGTGCGCCCGGCCCTCCGCCTGCTCGGGGCTCTGGCGCAAGAGCTCGGCGCAGCGGGAGAAGGTCCCGAAGAGCTGCTCGTCGAGGTCGTTGCGGTCGGTGAGCACCACCAGCGTCGGGTTCTGCATCGCCGGGTGCAGCACCACGCGGCCCGCGTAGAAGGCCATCGTCAGGCTCTTGCCCGAGCCCTGCGTGTGCCACACCACGCCCACGCGGCGGCTGCCCGACGGGCGCGACGCCTCGACCGTGGCCTCGACCGCGCGCCCCACGGCGTGAAACTGGTGGTAGCCCGCCAGCTTCTTGATGACCCCGCCGTCGTCGCCCTCGAAGACGACGAAGTACCGCAGCAGGTCGAGGAAGCGCCGCGGCTCGAACACCCCGCGCAGCAGCACCTCCAGCCGGGTGAGCGTCGAGGGCGCGAGCTCCTCGCCCTCGATCGTCCGCCACGGGACGAAGCGCTCCTTGTCGGACGACAGCGTGCCCATGCGCGCGTCGAGGCCGTCCGAGGCCACCAGCACCTCGTTGAACGCGAAGAGCCCGGGCAGCTCGCTCTTGTAGGTCTGGAGCTGCTCGAAGGCCGTCCACACCGTCGCGCTCTCGTCGGCGGCGTTCTTCAGCTCGATCACCGCGAGCGGGAGCCCGTTCACGAACACCACCACGTCGGGGCGGCGAGTGTGGCCGTAGTCCTTCACCGTGAGCTGGTTGACCACGAGCCAGTCGTTGGCCGACGGCGAGTCGAAGTCGACCACCCGCACCGGGTCGTAGCCGACGGTGCCGTCGGGGCGCAGGTACTCCACGCTCACGCCGTTGACGAGGTGGTGGTGCAGCGCGTGGTTGGCCTCGATGAGCTGCGGCGAGGAGACGCGCGTCAGCTTGCGGAAGGCCTCGTCGAGGGCCTCGTCGGGCACCGCGGGGTTGAGCCGACGGAGGGCGTCGCGCAGTCGGCCGTCGAGCACCACCTGCTCGTAGCTCCCCCGCTCGGCGTCGGGCTCTCCCGGCGCGATCGAAGGACCGCCCACGACGGCGTAGCCCAGCGAGGCGAACCATTGTGCATCGGCCGCCGGTTGGACGCCTGAAGCTCCGCGAACTCCAGGTACGCGCTGACGATGCGGTTGAGGGCCTCGACCTCGTCGGCCGCGAGGTAGTTCTTGGCGATCGACACGTCCGTCTTGCGCGGCGCGTCGCCCGCCCACGAGGTCAGCCCCATGTTGGGCTCGGCCGCGTCGGCGCGGGAGGCGATCACCTCCGCGGCCGTCCGCCCGTGCGCCGCCCAGTGCATCTTGTTCTGCACCCGCTTGAAGAAGAGCTGCGAGGCCTCGGCGCGCGGGTCGTAGTCGATGCTCGTCGCGTAGATCTCCAGCACCTTCCTGTAGAAGACCCGCTCCGACGAGCGAATGTCTCGGATGCGCCCGAGCAGCTCGTCGAAGTAGTCGACCTGCCCCGGGCCCGGCGGGTTCTTGAGGCGCTGGTCGTCGAGGGTGAAGCCCTTGACCACGAGCTCCTCCAGCCGCGCCGTCGCCCACTGCCGGAAGCGCGTGCCCTGGGTCGAGCGCACGCGGTACCCGACCGCCAGGATCGCCGGGAGCGCGTAGTGGTCCACCAGACGAGAAACCGTGCGATTCCCTTCGGTTTGAACTATCCGGTATTTCCGGATGGTTGCCCCGGGGTCGAGTTCACCCTCCTCGTAGATGGCGCCGAGGTGCTCGTTGATGGTGCGGACGTCCTTGCCATAGAGCTCGGCCATCAGCCGTTGGCTGAGCCAGACGGTTCCGTCGGCGAGGCGGGCCTGGATGCGGGTGACGCCGTCCTCGCCCGAGTAGAGGAGGAGCTCGCTCGGGGGAGGGGGAAGGTCGGTGGGGTCGGTCACGAGGCCGCTCCCGCGAAGCGCTCGGCGTCGGAGACGTCGAGCTCGCCGGAGAGCAGGCGGGGGAGGAGGGCGTCGCGGAGGGCGGTGAGTGTGGTGGTTGATACGTCGTTGTGAAAGATTTGCTCGAATAGCGACCCGGCGATCGCAGCCCACGCGCTCAGGATCTTCGCGTCGGGTCGCGCGATCAGGAGACGCTTCATATCCGCCACGGTGACGTGACCCAATCCGGTCGTCTGCTTGTTTCGTGCGATCTCGGCGAAGGTGGGCTTCAGGTACTTCAGCGTCGACAGGACGTATGAGCGCTCGTCTGCGTTGTGGGGGATGACGCGGAAGATATGTTGGTTGAGCCACGCAGATTCGTGAGCCCAAACGAACGTATCGATCGACGTGTCGGGGTTCCCTGACCACGAGAACAGGATGTCACCCCGCGAGAGCCTGTATTTCTCAGGCATCGAAACGTCCGAGAATTTCGTCTGTGTAGTGACGCCAGCCTTCAGTTCCGCGATCTTGATGATGGGAAGACCGCGGCGATCCTCGTTCGGCTCGAACGCTGCGTACGCAGCTCCATTGATGTACGTGGCGATGTCGTACAGGGGTGTGGCCGTCCACCCCATCGGAATCTCTCCCAGCTCCGAGTCTTCGAACCCGCTCGGAAACAGCTTCGCCGTCTCCTCGTCCATCCCGCTGGGTGCTCGCCCCTCGGCCTTCGCGCGTACCGGATCGAAGTCGACGAACCACGACTTGAACAGCGCCCGAGCCATCGCCTCCAGCGTGTCGTTCATCCGGCGGTTGAGCTCGATCTTGTCGTCGAGCGAACTGAGAATGTAGGCGATTGCGTGCTGCTGTGACGGTGGGGGCAGAACGATCGGAAGTTGTCCGAATGCGGACTTGTTGAGAATCGGCTGAGCAGAGCCGCCAGCGGCCTGACGAATCTCAGCCTCTTTCGTGCTAAGTACATAGTACACGAACAGTGACGAGTTTGGCTGGTCAACGATAATGCTGTTGATTTGTTGATTCGTGACGGAAGGTCGCTTTGTGATGGCCACCTTCCCCATGGATCCAATACACGAGACTAGCACCGAGTCGGCGGGGATATTCGAGCTGCGTACCGCGTCTGAGCCTCGTTGAGTCAGTGATCTTGAAGTGGCTTCTATGTAGCGACTTCCGTTCATATCGCTTGGTGTGATGAATGACATTTTACCGCCGTAGTTGGCGGCATCGCTCGTCGGTGGCGTCTTGCCCGTCACGATGGGGCCAAGCTCGGAAAGCACGGTTTGACGCCACTCAGCCCCCATACCCCAACCCCCTCAAGTTCCCCCGGATCACCTTCTCCAGCCGCGCCCCCTCGGCGAACTGCTCCTCCAGCTTCGCCACCAGCCGCGCCATCTTCTCCTCGAAGACCTCCCCGTCGTCCTCGACCTCCTCCGCGCCGACGTACCGCCCCGGCGTCAGCACCCACTGGTGCGCCGCGATCTCCTCGCTCGTCGCGCTCTTGCAGAAGCCCGCGACGTCCTCGTACGCACCCGCCCCGTCCCCGCGCCACCGGTGATACGTCTCGGTGATCTTCGCGATGTCCGCCTCGGTCAGCTCGCGGTGCACCCGATCGACCAGCGTCCCCATCTTGCGGGCGTCGATGAACAGCGTCTCCCGACGCCGGTTGCGCATCTTCTTCCCCTTGCCCCCGAGCCCGTTCCTCTTGTCCCTCGCCAGGAACCACAGGCACACCGGGATCTGCGTCGAGTAGAAGAGCTGCCCCGGCATCGCGACCATGCAGTCGACGAGGTCGGCCTCCACCAGCGCCTTCCTGATCTCGCCTTCCCCCGACTGCTGCGACGACATGCTGCCATTGGCCAGCACGAAGCCCGCGATGCCCGTCGGCGACAGGTGATGGACGAAGTGCTGCACCCACGCGAAGTTGGCGTTGCCCGCGGGCGGAACCCCGTACTTCCACCGCACGTCGTCCCTCAACCGCTGACCGCCCCAGTCGCTGTCATTGAAGGGCGGATTGGCGATGACGTAGTCGGCCTTCAGATCCTTGTGGGCGTCGGCGTGGAAGCTCTCGCCCTGGGCGATGTTGGCGTCGATGCCTCGGATGGCGAGGTTGAGCTTCGCGAGCCGCCACGTCGTGTGGTTGGACTCCTGCCCATAGATGCTCACGTCGCCGATGCGCCCGCCGTGGGCCTCCACGAACTTCTCGCTCTGCACGAACATCCCGCCCGACCCGCAGCACGGGTCGAACACCCGCCCCTTGTAGGGAGCCAGCATCGAGACCAGCACTCGCACCACGCACTGCGGCGTATAGAACTGCCCCCCGTTCTTGCCCTCGGCCGAGGCGAAGCGGGTGAGGAAGTACTCATAGACGCGGCCGAGCACGTCGCGCGCGCGGTTGTGGCGGTCGCCGAGCCCGATGGTGCCGATGAGGTCGATGAGCTCGCCGAGGCGCTGCTTGTCGAGCGAGGGGCGGGCGTAGTCCTTCGGCAGAACGCCCTTGAGCGTCGGGTTGTCGCGCTCGATGGCGACCATCGCGTCGTCGAGCAGCTTGCCGATCGTCGGCTGCTTCGCCTTCCCCTGGAGGAAGGCCCAGCGCGCCTCCTTCGGAACCCAGAAGATGTTGTCGGCGCGGTACTCGTCCGCGTCCTCCGGGTCGGCGCCGGACTTCTTGTCGGCTTCGAGCGCCGCCCGCTTCTCCTCGAAGGAGTCGGAGATGTACTTGAGGAAGATCAGCCCGAGGACGACGTGCTTGTACTCGGCCGCGTCCATGTTGTTGCGGAGCTTGTCGGCGGCGAGCCAGAGCTTGGCCTCGAAGCCCAGCATCGCGCCCGATGGGGCGGGGGACTCGCTGCGGGTCGCGGTCGCCACCGGCTCGGTCGCGTCCTGCCTGACCTTCGGGGGGCGTCCCCGCTTCTTCGGTCCCGTCTCGGTGTTCCCCATGGAGGCTCGCTTTCTCGGCGGCTTGTATGCACCGCGACGGGGCTCCGGCTCAACGGCGCTCTGGGGTGTCCAACGCTTCTCCCGACGCCAGCGAACCCATCGCACGCCGTGTCACACCCCCTGTCGCAGCCGTCGCAGCCGTCGCAGCCCGTGTCACACCCCCAGTGGCGTCCGCAGACTCTGTTGCACGTCGTGTTGGCGCCTACATGGACGCCAGAGAGCCACTCGCACGCCGTGTTGCACCTTCTATCGCGCTCGAACTCTGACGTTCACTCGCGCTCATGGCCCCGGCATACTCACCGGTCGAAGGAGATTCCCGCCCCTATGGCAACACCGACCATTCCAACGATTCCCACTGGCGCGTCCCTCGAAACCGTCTGGCACCGCGCGGTCTACACCGAGCAGCGACTGCTCCGTAACAAGCTCGCCGCCGACCTCGCGCCGCCCTTCGCGGCCATCGCGGCGCGCTGCAAGACCGAGCTCATCGCGCAGCTCGGTCACTGGGGCGCCGAGATCGGCGCGCAGGCCGCGGTCGACGAGGCCGACGACGCGCTCGACGACACGACCGGGGAGATCGTCGCGGAGTTTCGCCACGCCGACCGCAAGGCGCAGGCCCCCCGGCTCAAGCGCTACCTCGGGACCGGACACCGCCTCCGGCATCGTTCGCCTCGGCCTCGCCTCGCAGCTCAAGGTCGTGCGCCCGTGGCCCAAGGCCCTGGCCTCGGAGCCCGAGGGCTCGCTCCAGTCGCTCGGCACCCGGCTCTCGAAGGACATCGCGACCGGCGAGGCCGCCGACAACGAGCGCGCCACCGTGGCGGGCGACCGGGCGACGCACCGGGCGCGCAACATCACCGGCCTCATCGACGACCTGAACGCCCTCCGCGCCAGCACCCTCGGCCGCCTCATCACCCGCGGGACCAAGAACAAGCAGCCCGCCGACTGGCCGCGCCGCTTCTTCTACCGCTCGCGCACGCAGGCGTCGGGCAGCGCCCCCGAGCCGACGCCGGAGCCGACGCCCGACGCCCCGACGAAGTAGCCCCGCGCCTTCACCCCCTCGGCCCCACGCTCACCACCCACGCCTGCTCGTCGCGCTGCTCCCACCCGATGCTCACCGGGAGAAACCTCTCGATCACCCGCGCGTTGGTCGTCGTGTGCAGCGTGGGCTCGCTGGTCACGAAGCGCCCTCCGCCCGCGAGCGCCATCGGCAGCAGCAGCTGATCCGCCAGGTGCTCCCCCACCGGAACCTCCGCCTCCATCCACGCCAGCGCCTCCTTGGCCACGGCCTCGCCCACGGCCTCCGCCGAGCGGCCCTTCTCCCCGCAGAGCGTGAACACCTCCGCCGCGTGCTCGCACGCCACGTCCACCACCACCACGTTGCCCGGACCCTGCTCCCTCGGCAGCGTCTCCACCCGCAGGCACTCTCGTCCCCAGCCGAGCACCTCGTCCGCCGCGGCCAGCTCCCGCTCCGCGATGCTCCCCGAGAGCCCCGCCACGCGGGCCACCGCGCGCCGTGAGAGCACCGCGCCTCGCTCCATGATCTCCACCCGCGCCAGCTCTCGTGACGGCGTCACCTTCAGCGTGAAGCGCCCTCCGCCCGCGGGATAGAAGCCCGCGCGCTCGATGGAGCACGCCACCCTCGGCCCCATGCGGTTGATCACCGGGACGAAGGCCCGCTCGATGAAGTCATACGAAGGGGCCATCGGGTTGTGCGTGCCTCCCTCGAAGGTCACCGACGAAGGGCCCTCCGCGCAGAGCAGCGCCGGCAGCACCGTCTGCATGACCAGGGTGGCGCTCCCCGCCGTGCCTACGCGGAAGGTGTACTCCCCCGCGCGCACCGGGCCCGGGGCGAAGAGCACCTCTCGCGAGCCGAGCTCGGCGCCCTCCACCGCCGCGCCGCTCAGCTCCGCCGCCGCCCGCAGCGCCGTCAGGTGTTGCCGCAGCAACCCGGGCTTGGAGCGCCCCGCCCGCACATGGACCATCCGCAGGGCGGTGCCCGTCACCAGCGAGAGCGAGAGCGACGAGCGCAGCATCTGCCCGCCGCCCTCTCCCTCGGAGCCGTCCAGCGTCACCGTGTTCGTCTCGTCGCGCATCGCCCCATTCACCCCTTCACGCAGACCACCTGGCGCAGCGTGTACACCACCTCCACGAGGTCGCGCTGCGCCTGCATCACGGCCTCGATGTCCTTGTAGGCGCCGGGCGTCTCGTCGATCACCTCGGCGTCCTTGCGGCACTCGACGCCCGCCGTCGCCTTCGCGTGGTCGTCGAGGGTGAACACCTTGCGCGCCTTCGTGCGCGTCATCGCCCGCCCCGCCCCGTGGCTGCACGAGTGGAAGCTCTCGGGGTTTCCCTTCCCCCGCACGATGAACGACCGCGCCCCCATGCTCCCCGGGATGATCCCCAGCTCGCCCTCGCGCGCCCGCACGGCGCCCTTGCGGGTCACCCACACGTTGCGGCCGTAGTGGTGCTCGCGGCTCACGTAGTTGTGGTGGCAGTTCACCGCCTCCAGCGAGGCCTCGAAGGCCGGAACCAGCCCCGTCGACCGCACCGCTTCCACCGTCGCCCGCATCATCAGCTCGCGGTTCACCCGCGCGTACTCCTGCGCCCACCCGACGGCGTGCAGGTAGTCGTCGAAGTGCACGGTCCCCTCCGGCAGGTACGCGAGGTCCTGGTCGGGAAGGTGGATGTGGTAGCGGGCCATGTCCTCCCGGGCCTTCTCGATGAAGTGCGACCCGACGCGGTTTCCTACGCCGCGCGACCCGGAGTGCAGCATGAACCACACGCGGTCGCTCTCATCGAGGCACACCTCGATGAAGTGGTTGCCCGTGCCGAGCGTCCCGAGCTGAGAGCGCTCCGGGCCCCGACCGAGCCGCGGGTGCTTCTCCACGATGGCCGCGTAGCCCTCGCTCAGCGAAGCCCACGCCTCGTCCACCGCCGCCGGCACGTCGTGCCACGCGCCGCGGTCGTTGCGCCCGCCGTTGTCCGTGCGCCCATGCGGAACCGCCCGCTCGATCGCCGAGCGCAGCCCGAAGAGATGATCGGGCAGGTCGCTCGCCGTGAGGCTGGTGCGCGCCGCGATCATCCCGCAGCCGATGTCCACGCCCACCGCCGCGGGGATGATCGCCCCGCAGGTCGGGACCACGCTCCCCACCGTCGCCCCCTTGCCGACGTGCACGTCTGGCATCACCGCCACCCACTTGTGGATGAAGGGCAGCGCCGCCAGGCGCGAGAGCTGATCGCGGGCCATCTCCTCGACCGCGACGCCGCGCGTCCACGCCTTGATCGGCACCCCACCCTCCACCTCGAAGACCTCGTAGCCGCGCTCGCTCATATCCGGTGACCTCCTGATCCGGCCTTATCGCAGGGCGCGTGCCACCGCCGTTCTACGGGAAATCTCGCAGATCGGGCGGGTCGGTACGATACGATGGTATAAGCGGTCTTATCCCCATGGCGAAGAAGAAGCCCACGGTGGTCATCGGCCTGCTGGGTCCGGTGCTCGACTCCGGAGCCCGCGAGCAGCGCTGGGAGCGGTGGCGTCCCTCCGTCGCGGTGTGCCAGCACCCCGACCTGCTGGTGTCGCGCTTCGAGCTCCTGCACCAGCCCCAGTACGCGACCCTGGCGAGGCTGATCCGACAGGACATCGCGGCGGTCTCACCCGAGACGAAGGTCAACCTCGTCCCCTTCGCCATGGCCGACCCGTGGGACCTCGAGGAGGTCTACGCCTCGCTCCACGACTTCGCGCGCTCCTACCCCTTCGACCCCGAGCGCGAGGACTACCTCGTGCACATCACCACGGGCACCCACGTCGCCCAGATCGTGCTCTTCCTGCTCACCGAGTCGCGGCACCTCCCGGCCACGCTGCTCCAGACCTCGCCGCCCACGCGCGCCGACCGCGACCCCGCCTCCCGCGCCGCCGGGACCTGGCGCGCCATCGACCTGGACCTCTCTCGCTACGGCCGCCTCGCGTCGCGCTTCGCCGCCGAGGCCCGGGAGCGCCGGCGGGCTCAAGGCCGGCATCGAGACCCGCAACGCGGCCTTCAACGCCCTCATCGACCGCATCGAGCGGGTGGCGGTCGCCTCTCGCGCCCCGATGCTGCTCACCGGCCCTACCGGCTCGGGCAAGTCGCAGCTCGCGGGGCGCATCTTCGCGCTGAAGAAATCGCGGCGTCAGGTGGCCGGGGAGTTCGTCGAGGTCAACTGCGCGACGCTGCGCGGCGACGGCGCGATGTCCACCCTCTTCGGCCACGCGAAGGGGGCCTTCACCGGCGCCATGACCGAGCGCGAGGGGCTCCTCCGCAAGGCCGACCGTGGCACGCTCTTCCTCGACGAGATCGCCGAGCTGGGGCTCGACGAGCAGGCGATGCTGCTGCGGGCGCTGGAGGAGAAGAGCTTCCGCCCGATGGGGAGCGACCGCGAGGTGAAGAGCGACTTCCAGCTCCTGGCGGGCACCCACCGCGACCTGGCGGCGCGCGTCGCCGAGGGGCGCTTCCGCGAAGACCTCCTCGCGCGCATCGAGCTCTGGACCTTCGCGCTCCCAGGGCTCCGGGAGCGCCCGGAGGACGTCGAGCCCAACCTCGACTTCGAGCTCGCGCAGTGCGAGCGCGCGCTCGGGGCGAGGGTGGCCTTCAGCCGCGAGGCCCGCGCCCGCTTCGTGGCCTTCGCGACCTCCCCGGAGGCCCCCTGGCCGGGCAACTTCCGGGACTTCAGCGCCGCCATCACCCGCATGGCGACGCTCTGCCCGGGGGGCCGCATCGACGTCCCCACCGTCGACGAGGAGCTCGCCCGGCTGAGGGCCCGCTGGCGTCTCTCTTCGACCGAGCGCGCTTCCCCCACGGGAGAGGGCGACGACCAGCTGCTGCGCTCGACGCTCGGCGACGAGGGCGTGGCGGCGCTCGACCGCTTCGACCGGGCGCAGCTCGCGGAGGTGGTGCGGGCGTGCCGCGCGTCGCCCTCCCTCTCCGCCGCGGGCCGCGCGCTCTTCGCGGTGTCCCGCAGCGGCAAGGCCTCGGTCAACGACGCCGACCGGCTGCGGAAGTACCTCGCGCGCTACCACCTGTCCTGGGAGGCCGTGCGGGGGTGATCGCTTCAGTGCCGCTTTGTTCGTCCCCCCCCCCCCCCCCCCCCCACCCCCGGCTATAACGGGTGCGCCCGGGCCTGCCCGGGCTCGGACCAGCCACTGGACCTTCCGGCGGGCCCGCATCCCTGTCAACGTGGTTGATGAGCGCGTCCACGCCTCGTCGAGTGCCTCGGTCGAGAGCTTCGGTCGAGACGTGAGGGATTCTTGAAGCGCGTGCGCTTCGGGACAGGGTTCTTCGGCCCACGCTTCGCCTTCTTGATCGTCGGCAGTGGGATGTGCCGGACGATCTCGACGAGCAGTTCCGCGAGCTCGGCCACGGGCATGCGGCGAAACGGTTCCCAGTCCTTGTCCTCCAGCAGCGTGTCGAGGCCGCCCACGTCGGCGCGGGCCTGATGAACGAGGTGATAGCCCGAGACCTCCTCCTGCACGACCGTCTCCCCGTGCACCGCGCGCAGCGCCCCCTGCACCACCGACAGCGTGTTGTACGCCATCACGCCGACGCAGAATCCGAGCAGCGCCGCACGCGGATAGCCCAGCGTCTCGATCTCCGACTCCAGCCACGACGCCATGTGACCGAACGCGGTCTCGATTCGCCAGCGCGCCGCGTACGCTTGCGCGACCGCCGCCGCACTCGCCCTCTCGGCGGGAATCGTCGTGATGAGGTGCAGCTCCGAATCGCCGTCTCGTGTCGGGGTGTCGAGCACGAGCGTGATGCGGCGCGCCGGGAGCTTCGCCCCGTCGGCGCCCTCGACCACGATCGCCTGTTCGAAGACCTGTCCGGTCGGAATCCGGCCCTGCGCGGTGCGCGCTCCGACCGGGCTCCACGGCAGGTGGGCGTGCTCTCGAATGACACTCACGGCGTGACGCTCGGCGATGCCGAACAGGATCGGAGTCGTGCAGAAGTTTCGATCGGCCATCAGGCAATCGCCGGCCTCGACGTGGGCGAGCAGGTCGGCCGTGAGGCTCCGCTCCTGGGCGTGGCCGTCCTCGCAGGGGATCGCCGCAGTGACGAGCATGACGTCGGGCTCCAGGATGGCCAGACACAGGCCGGGGAGCCCACCCCGAGCACGCTGAGCCGACGCCGGGTGGGCCAGTGGCACCGTCGACGACTTGAGGCGAGCCGGAGACCTGCCCGCGATCAACCCGGGCCTTGCGGGCGGAGTGCTCGACACCGCCCGGCTGGTGGCGTTAGCTTGTTGTAGAAGGGGGGACCGGGGCCGCCGAGGGCGAGGATCCCGGCGTTGACCGAGGGCACCGTTCGCGTGACGACCGCCACCATGACGTCGACGACCGTCGAGAAGTGCAGGGTCTTGTCGTACTGCGCCTGCCGCGTCACCTCGAAGATGGCGTCGATCTCGGGGGCTGCGAAGGTGTGCTCCAGGCTCAAGCGGACCGCGAAGGCGATCGGCGCATGCGCCTCGTAGCGGTCGAGAACCTGCTGAACGAACGGGGTAAGCGTGGGGATCGTGCGCATCGTGCGCCCGAACGTAGAACAACGAGAGCTCCCGCGGATCCCCGCGCGACCGAGGCGCGGGAAAACGCGTCACACCGGCACTTCAAACCCACGTTGACAGGGATGGAGGGAGGTGAGCTCACCTCTTCGATGGACGACGCCCCTGTCGGGCCCCATCGTCTCCAGAGGATGGAGCTTCCTCCGCTGGATTTCCGTCGCCTCTTCGATGCGGCGCCGAGCCTCTACCTGCTGTTGACGCCCGACCTCGTCATCGTCGCCGCCAACGACGCCTTCCTCCGCGCGACCATGACCCGCCGCGACGACATCGTCGGACGCCCGCTGTTCGAGGTCTTTCCTGATGACCCCGAGCGCTCGGCGGGCACGGGCCTGGGCAGCCTTCGGGCTTCGTTCGATCGGGTGCTGCGAGAGCGCGTCCCCGACGAGGTGCCCATGCAGCGCTACGACCTCCCGCTGCCCGACGGCCGGCTCGAGAGGCGCTACTGGAACATCCGCAACTCCCCGGTGCTCGGCACCGACGGCGAGGTCGCGCTGATCCTCCACATCTCCGAGGACACGACGGAGGTCGTGCGGCGGCGGGAAGCGGAGATGGAGCACGACCGGCGCAACGAGGAGCTGCGCGCCCGCGCCGGGAAGATGGCGGCGGAGATCTACCTGCGCGCGCAGCAGGTGGAGGACGCCAACCGTCGCCTGCGTCAGCTCAACGACGAGCTCAGCGCGTCGGCGCAGTCGGAGCGGGAGGCGCTCCACGCGCTGCGCCGCACCCAGAGCATCCTCGTGCAGACCGAGAAGCTCGCGGCGCTCGGGCAGATGGTCGCGGGGGTGGCGCACGAGATCAACAACCCGCTGGCCTTCGTGACCAACAACCTCGCGGTCGCGCAGCGTGACTTCGAGGCGGTCGCCTCGCTGCTCGCCCTCTACCGCAAGGCCGACGTCGACATCGCCGACGCGCAGCCCGAGCTCGCGGCGCAGATCGCCGCTGGGGCCGAGCGCATCGACCTCGACTACACCCTCAACAACCTCGGCCCGCTCTTCGCGCGCTCCCGCGACGGCCTCAAGCGCATCCGGCAGATCGTGGAAGACCTGCGCACCTTCGCCCGCCTCGACGAGAGCGACCTCCACGAGGTCGACATCAACCCCGGCATCGAGTCCACCGCCAACATCATCCGAGGCCGCGCCCGCAAGAAGAACGTCGACATCGTGCTGGCGCTGGAGCCCATCCCGACCATCGCCTGCTACCCCGGCAAGGTGAACCAGGTGGTGATGAACCTCCTCTCCAACGCCATCGACGCCTCGCCGGCCTCGTCGCAGGTGCTCTGCCGCACCGCGCCCGGCGACGACGGGGGCGTGGTCATCGAGGTCATCGACTCCGGCACCGGCATCGACCCGGCCATCGTCGACCGCGTCTTCGACCCCTTCTTCACCACCAAGCCGCAGGGGGAGGGCACCGGCCTCGGGCTCAGCATCAGCTACGGCATCGTGCAGGACCACGGCGGGTCCATCACCGTGGCCTCCACCCCGGGCGCCGGGGCGTGCTTCACCGTGCGCCTGCCGCCGCGCCCGCCGCCGCGCGAGCCGACCTCCTACGAGCGCATCTCCTGAGCCGGGCTCGCCGTGGCCCCGGGCAGCTCGATGCTGAACATCATCCCGCCCTGCGCCTGGCGCTGCGCGTCCACCGAGCCGCCGTGCATCTCCACGAAGGCCTTCACCACGCTCAGGCCGAGCCCCAGGCCCCGCGCCCCGAACTCGTAGGTGCCCGACGAGTGCCGCTCGGTGTCGAAGCCCGTGAAGAAGGGCTCGAACAGGTACTCCATCGACGAGTCCGGCACGCCGCTGCCGGAGTCGCGCACCTCGATGCGGGCGCTCCCGTCCAGCCGCCTCGCGCTCACCGTCACCGTCCCCCCGTCGGGCGTGAACTTGATCGCGTTCAGCAGGAGCTGGTTGAGGCTGTCCTCGATCTTCGACGCGTCGACCTCGACGGACCCGAGGTCCGAGGGCGCGTCGACCACCAGCACCTGATGCCGCTGGTCGACGAAGGGCCGCACCTCGTCCGTGGCCTCTCTCACGATCACCGCGAGGTCGATCGGCGCCTTGTCCATGCTGCGGGCGAAGTGCTCCCCGTGAAGCAGCACCATGAGCTGCTCCGAGCGCCGGTAGAGGCGCTGCGCCGCCCGCTCGATGCGCCCGAGCCAGTCGTGCACCTCCGGCGGAGCGAGCCCCGGGGTACGCAGCGCCAGCCGGGTCAGCCCCAGCTGGATCGTGAGGGGAGTGCGCAGCTCGTGGCCCACCACCCGGATGAACGCGCTCTTGAGGTCGCTCGCCCTCGCGAGCGTGGCGTTCTTCACCTCCAGCTCCTCCAGCAGCCGCCTTCGCTCGGCGACCAGCTCGTACCGCAGGCACGCCTCGCGGATCACCGACTGCAGCTCCTCCGGATCCCACGGCTTGGTGATGTACCGGTACACGCTGCCCCGGTTGATGGCGTCGATCACCGCGGGCAGGTCGGCGTACCCGGTGAAGAGCAGCCGCACCACGTCGGGGTACGCGTCGCAGATGCGATGGAGAAACTCCACCCCGGTCATCTCGGGCATGCGCTGGTCGGTCATGACCACGTGCACCTCGTGCTCGCCGAGCAGGCGCATCGCCTCCGAGGCCCGCGTCGCGCCGATCACGTTGTACTCGAGGCGCAGCAGGTCCTTGACGCTCTGGATCACGTCCGGCTCATCGTCGACCACCAGCACCGTGTGCCGTTTCGCGTGCTTCATCGGAGGTGTACACCCTCTCGCGTCCCGACTCGTCGGCCTCTATGGCGCCGCTCCACCCCGGCGTCGAGCCGTGGGCACTCCAACCCGCGATCAGAGCCCGTGGTGCCGCAGCGTCGCCATCAGGGCGTCGGGGTCGAAGGGCTTGGTCAAGAACTCCTTCACATCGAGCTCCGAGGCCCGCCGACGCGCGTCCGCCTCGTTGAGCGCGCTCAAGATCACCACCGGCACGTCCCGGGTCGAGTCGTCGGCCCGGAGCCGGCGGCACACCTCGAAGCCGTCGATGTCGGGGAGCATCAGGTCGAGCAGCACCAGCGAGGGCCGGTGCGAGCCGAGCTCCCGCAGCGCGCTGGTGCCGTCGAGCGCGGGCCGGTACCGGAAGCCCGCGAGGCGCACGTAGGCCCCAAGCATCTCGTTGAGGTCGGGATCATCCTCGACCACCAGCACGTCGGGATTCACGGCTTCCATTCTCTCCATCGCTCTACCACATGAACCCTCAGCCTCGGGCGTGGTAGCCTCCCGAGGCCCCGAAACCGTCCATTGGGCTTCTAAAGGGGACGAAATGTCACTCACCGACCGCCCGACTCCTGCCACCGTGGGCCACGCGATCGACGAGTATCTCCGCCTCGCCTACGAGGGTCCCCTTCCTCCCCTGGTCGCGGCCCTGGTCGACGAGGTCCGCAGCGCTCCCCCCGACGGGCTCTACGAGTGCTCTGCCTTCGAGCGCGACGGCGAGTCCCGCTACGCCCTCCGGCTGGGCAACCGCTACTACCCCCATATGAAGCTGGTCATCGAGCGCCTGCCCTCGGGCGAGGCATGGTTCTTCCGGGCCGACACCCACGACCAGCACGTCACCGTCGAGCCCTCCGACCCCGACTACCCGGCCTTCCAGGCCCTCACGACCCGCAACCGCACCATCGCCGCCGCCATCGAGTCCGCATGGACCCACGACGGCCTCGACACCTTCCGCGCCTTCCTGCGCCGCGACCTCGACGCCCGCCGCCACTGATCGCCCCCTCACGATCGTGCAGGAAGGTGCGCCCGATGACCCACCTCGGGCATCACACTCCCCGATGGCCGACGGACCCACCTCCCTGCACCGCCCCGAGCGAGTCGTCGTCGTAGGCGCCGGCGTCGGCGCACTGAGCGCCGCGATCGCCCTCTCCTCCCGCGGGCTCGACGTCACCGTGGTCGAGCGCTCCGCCCGCGTGGGCGGCAAGATGCGCGAGGTCGAGGTCGCCGGTCGGCTCATCGACTCCGGGCCCACGGTGCTCACCGTGCGCGCGGTCTTCGACGAGCTCTTCGCCGCCGCGGGCGTCTCCCTCGACGACTACGTCACCCTCGACCCGGTGGAGGTGCTCGCCCGGCACGCCTGGGCCGACGGATCGCGGCTCGACCTCTACCGCGACATCGACCGCACCGCCGACGCCGTCGGCGCCCTCGCCGGAGCCCGCGAGGCCGCGGGATACAGGGCATTCTGCGCCTATGCGAAGCGCATCCACGAGCACGTGGAGGGGCCCTTCATGCGCTCTCAGCGGCCCACCCTGGGCACGGTGCTCCGCTCCCAGGGCCTGCGGGGGATGCTCTCGCTCGCCCGCATCGACGCGACCCGCACGCTCTGGTCGTCGCTCGGGGACTTCTTCCGCGACCCCCGGCTGCTCCAGCTCTTCGGCCGCTACGCCACCTACTGCGGGTCGTCCCCCTTCCTCGCGCCCGCCACGCTCAACGTGATCGCCCACGTCGAGCGCGAGGGCGTCTGGGTCGTGCGCGGCGGCATGGCCCGGCTGGCCGAGGGCCTCGCCCGCCTCGCCACGGAGCGCGGCGTGACCTTCGCGATGGGCCACGGCGTGAGCGAGGTGCTCACCCGAGGAGGCCGCGCGACCGGGGTGCGCCTGGACGACGGCCGCGCCCTCGACGCCGACGCCGTGGTCTTCAACGGCGACGTCGGGGCCCTCTCCGCGGGGCTCCTCGGGCCGGCGGCGCAGCGGGCATGGAGCGTCGACCCGGGCCTCGGCCGCTCGCTCTCGGCGGTGACCTTCAGCGCGGTGGCCAAGACCGGCGGCTTCCCGCTGGTGCGTCACAACGTGTTCTTCAGCCGCGACTATCCGCGGGAGTTTCGAGAGATCACCGATGGGGACTCGCTCCCCTCGGACCCCACCGTCTACGTCTGCGCCCAGGACCGCGACGACTCCGGCCGCGCGCCCGCCACCGACGACGGGCGCGAGCGGCTGTTCCTGATCGTCAACGCCCCCGCGCGCGGCGACCGGCGCCCCTTCTCCGAGGACGAAATCGAACGATGCGAGACCACGACCCGACGACACCTCGACGCGCTCGGTCTGAGCCTGGACTGGGACCCCTCACGGCGATCGATCACCACGCCGACGGACTTCGAGCGGATGTTTCCAGCGACGGGGGGCGCGCTCTACGGCCCGCCCTCGCACGGCTGGACCTCTCCGCTGGCGAGGGCACCGTCGCGCTCGAAGCTCCCGGGGCTCTACCTGTGCGGAGGGAGCGCGCACCCGGGGGCCGGGGTCCCGATGGTGGCGCGGAGCGGGCTGCTGGCGGCGGAGAGCGTGCTCTCGGACCTCGCTTCGACCGCGACCTCCCCTCTGGCGGCTACGCGTGGTGGTACGTCGATGCGCTGAGCGACGACGGCCAGCACGGCGTCACCCTCATCGGCATGGTGGGCAACGTGTTCTCGCCCTGGTACGCGAGCTCGCGCGCCGGGGCCTCCGCGGTCGGGGCGAAGGCCGACCCGCTCGAGCACTGCACCATGAACGTCGCGCTCTACGGCCCCCGCGCGACCACCTGGGCGCTCACCGAGCGGGGCGCCTCCGAGGTCAGCCGAGGCCCGTCGCACCTCAGCCTCGGGGCGAGCAGCCTGCGCTGGGAGCGCGGCGAGCTGCACATCGAGCTGCGCGAGAAGACCTCGCCCTTCCCCTCGCTGATCCCCGGTCGCATCGTGGGCAGGGTGAGGGTGATCCCGACGGTGCAGCACGGAGCCCCGCAGGCGCTCGACCCCGCCGGCCGCCACCTCTGGTGGGCCGTGGCGCCGCTCTGCCGCGTCGAGGTCGAGCTCTCCGAGCCCGCGCTCCGCTGGTCGGGCGTCGGCTACCACGACGCCAACGCGGGCGACGCCGCCCTCGAAGACGACTTCCACGGTTGGGACTGGTCCCGCGCCGACGTCGACGGCCGCCCGGTGATCCTCTACGACGCCACGCTCCGCGACGGCCGCCGCACCCGCTCCCGCCTCGCCCGGCGCTATCGCCCCGACGGCAGCGCGGAGGTCATCGAGCTCCCCTCGGAGCACCCCCTCGGCCGCACCCGCTGGGGCATCTCCCGGGGCACCCGCTGCGACCACGGCGCACGCGCGAAGGTCGCCCGCACCCTCGAAGACGCGCCCTTCTACGCCCGCAGCGTGCTCTCCACCTCGCTGCTCGGGTCGCGCGTCCACGCCATGCACGAGAGCGTCGACCTCGACCGCTTCGCCTCCTCCTGGGTGCGCTTCCTGATCCCCTTCCGGATGCGTCGCGGCGCGTGACCCCCGCAGACGCCGCGCTGCTCTCCTGGGCCACGGTCGTCGCCTCGGTCTACGGGGTGGCGGCCGCCCGCTCGCTGCGCCGCCCGGTCCCCTCCGCCGCCTCCAGGGCCCCCTCCTCGCTCTCGACCCCGCTCCTCCTGGTGCGCCCCTGCGCGGGCGCCGAGCCCTCCCTCTCGCTCACCCTCTCCAGCCTCGGGGCCCTCGCCGACGACCCCTCTCACCGAGCCCTGCTCCGGCTGCGCTTCGCCGTCGCGACCCCCGACGACCCGGCCATTCCGGCGATCGCCACGGCGTGCGGACACCTCGTGGCCCGAGGCATCGACGCCCGGCTGGTGGTGACCGGAGCGACCGCCCCCAACCAGAAGAGCGACCAGCTCGCGAGGGTGATCGCCTCCGAGCCCGAGGCCCCCGTGGTGGTCAACATCGACAGCGACGTCGACCTCACGACCTTCGACTGGGACGCCCTGCTCTCGCCCCTCGCCGATCCGGGCGTGGCGGCGGTCTGGGCGCCCCCGCACGAGGCCCCCGGCGAGACCTCCGCCGACCGCGCCTCGGAGGCGCTGCTGGGCGGATCGCTCCACGCCTTCACCCTCCTCTCGGGCATCGACGGCGGCGGCCTGGTGGGCAAGGCCGTCGCCATCCGCCGCAGCGCGCTGGAGGCCATCGGAGGCTTCGACGCGCTCTGCCGCCACCTCGGCGAGGACATGGAGCTCGCCCGCCGCTGGAGGGCCCTCGGGGCCCGCGTGGTGGCCTCCCGGGGCGTCGCCGTGGCGCGCGTCTCCGGTCGCTCGGCCGGAGCCGTGGCGGCCCGCTACGGGCGATGGCTGGCGGTCATCCGGGCGCAGCGGCCTGCGCTGCTGGCGAGCTACCCCGCGCTCTTCTTCGCGACGCCGCTCCTGACGCTGGCGGCGACGGCCGCGGCGCTCTCCGGGCTGGCCGGATCGCCCGCGCTGGGGGCGGAGGCGCTGGTGCTGCTGCTGAGGGCGGCGGTCGGGTGGGCGGCGGCGAGGGCGAGCGGCCGGTCGAGGGCGATCCCCTCGCTGATCACCGACGCCGCGCTGGCGGACGCCCTGCTGGCCTGGGCCTTTGTCAGGGCGCTCAGCACCCGAGCGGTGCGCTGGCGGGGTCGCGAGCTGCGCATCGAGCCTGGCGGCGAGCTGCGCGAGGCCCCGATGAGCGCGCCGCCGCACTGATTCCAGTGCTCCTGGCATCACCATCGCACCCCAGGTGTGGCGCGCCGCCACGGTCGTGTGGGCGCTGGGCCTACGCAAGATCCCCGCGATTTTCGCCGCTCCGGTCGGTCGGCATGGACAGTGCGAACGGCTCTACGCATGAGCACGCGGACTGCCACGAACCTTGGTGATCTTGAGACCTCAGCCGCATCGGACTCCGAGCGCGAGCTGCCACCCGCCATCCACGCCGAGGCGGGCTACCTGGAGGTGAGAGGCGTCGGGGGCCTCGGCTACTACCGCGACGTCGCCGGGAGCAACCCGGCCATCGTCCTCATTCACTCGATCAACGCGGCCGCCTCGGCCTACGAGATGCGACCCCTGTTCGAGGCATTTCGCGGGCGCCGCCGGGTGTTCGCGCTCGACCTGCCGGGCTTCGGGCGCTCGCAGCGCGGCGACCGGGAGTACCGACCCGCGCTCTACGCCGACGCCATCGAGCGCTTCATCGTGGACGTGGCCTCGCCCCAGGGCGATCCGGTCGACGCGGTGGCGCTCTCGCTGTCGTCGGAGTTCCTCGCCAGGGTGGGGTTGAGGGCGCCGGAGCTGTTTCGCTCCCTCACGCTGCTCTCTCCCACCGGGCTGGGGCCGGCGCGCCCTGGAGGGAGGCTCGTCCGCGGAGCGCTCGACAAGGCCCTCGGGGTGGGGGCCATCTCCTCGGGTCTCTTCAGGGCGCTGCGCTCCGAAGCATCGATTCGACACTATCTGAAGAAGTCCTTCGCGGGCTCCATCGACGAGGGCCTCGCGCGCTACGCGGTCAAGACCTCGGCGGTGCCCGGCGCCCGCTTCGCGCCGGTCAGCTTCCTCCGGGGGGCGCTGTTCACCCCCGACGCGGCGCGCTCGCTCTATGAGCCCCTGAAGGTCCCCACCCGGGTGGTCTTCGATCAGGACCCCTACACCCGCTTCGACAAGCTGGAGGAGCTCACCCGCAGCAACCCCAGGGTGAGCGCCCACCGGGTCGCTCCCTCGCTCGGCATGCCCCAGTTCGATCGCACCAACGAGGTCGTCTCGCTGATCGAGCAGCCAGGATCCGGCGCGGGAGCCATCCCATGACCGGCTCCCCGGGTGCGTCCGCGAACATCCTGGTGGTCGACGATGACCCGGAGCTCGGCGAGATGGTCGCGACCTTCGCCCGGCAGCTCGGCCACGAGGCGACGTTCACGCTGCAGCCGGGGGAGGCGCTCTCGATCCTGACCACGCAGCCCTTCGACCTCGTGATCACCGACCTGGGCATGGCCATGATGGACGGGATCACCCTCTGCGCTCGCATCGCGGGCGCGTGGCCGGACGTGCCTGTGATCGTGCTCACCGGGCACGGGAGCATGGAGACCGTGGTCAACGCGATGCGCGCCGGGGCCTACGACTTCCTCACCAAGCCCGTGAACACCGAGGTGCTGGCGATGTCCATCGACCGCGCCCTGGAGCACGGGCGACTGCGCCGCGAGGTGACGCGCCTGCGCGACGAGGTGGGCCGGGTGAAGCCCTCCCGCGCGCTGGTGGGGTCGAGCCGGGCGATGCGCGAGCTGCACGACCTCACCTGCCGGGTCGCGGCCACCGACGCCACGGTGCTCATCACGGGCGAGAGCGGGACGGGCAAGGAGCTCGTCGCACGCGCCATCCACGCGA
The DNA here is from genome assembly GCA_016704445.1 of Deltaproteobacteria bacterium. Lineage (GTDB taxonomy): Bacteria > Myxococcota_A > Polyangia > Polyangiales > SCUS01. Next base: position 27,761 of record JADJAE010000038.1, on the reverse strand, counting down.
TGAGCGCTCGCAGCCACGGCCCCTTCGTGGCGATCAACTGCGCCGCGGTGCCGCACCACCTGCTGGAGAGCGAGCTCTTCGGGCACGTGAAGGGCGCCTTCACGGACGCCCGCAGCGGCCGCCCCGGGCTCTTCATCGAGGCCAACGGCGGCACCCTGCTGCTCGACGAGATCGGCGAGATGCCCCTGGAGATGCAGGCCAAGCTGCTCCGCGCGCTTCAGGAGCGCACGGTGCGGCCGGTGGGCGGCGACCGCGAGCTGCCCTTCGACGCGCGTGTCATCGCCGCCACGCACCAGGAGCTCGACGCCCTCGTGGAGGCCAAGACCTTCCGCGAAGACCTCTTCTATCGCATCGCGGTGGTGATCGTCCCGGTGCCGACGCTGCGAGAGCGCAGCGACGACGTGCTGGTGCTGGCGCAGCACTTCCTCAACCGCTTCGTCGACCGCTTCGGCAAGCGGGTGGTCGGCTTCCACCCTTCGGCGATCGCCCGGATGGCGGCCTACTCCTGGCCTGGCAACGTGCGGGAGCTCGAGAACTGCGTCGAGCGCGCGGTGGCCCTGACCCGCGGCGACACCATCACGGTGGACGACCTGCCCGATCGGATCCGCACCTTCCAGCCCGAGCGCCCGCTGGCCGCTCCGGAGGAGGCGACGGAGATGATGACCCTCTCGGAGCTGGAGCACCGGTACCTCCAGCGGGTGCTGTCGCTGGTGGGGGGCAACAAGTCCCGCGCCGCGCGCGTGCTCGGCCTCGACCGACGGACGCTCTACCGCATGCTCGATCGGGAGCGCGGGGAGCAGGGGGGGCGCGAGTCCTCGGTCCAGCTCGGCGAGCGCCACGAGCACCACCACTGACCACGATCTCTCTTCGGATATCCACTCTTCGGATATCCTCTCCGATCCAATCCATCACAATCCCAACGAGGAGACCCACAATGGCCATGACGGACAGCCCCGAACACCCTGGCTGGTGGACGACGCATGAGAGCAGCGGCTGGGAGCGCGCGAGGGAGGCGCTGCGCCGCGACTGGGCCCAGACCAGGTACGACTTCGGACTGAAGTTCGGTGAGGACCTTCACCAGGAGCTGAAGGACACGGTGCGTCAGGCCGTGGGGACCGAGCCGCTCCCCGGGCCTCACGTGGCCAACGAGTCGGACGGATGGACGGATGAGGCCGCGGTGCGCTACGGCTATGGCGCGGGCCTCTCCCCCAACTACCGCAGCCACCAGAGCTGGAACCACGAGCTCGAGTCCCAGCTCAAGAAGGACTGGGAGGCCCTGAACTCTGGCCGCCCCTGGGAGGAGGTGCGCCTGGCGGTCCGCTACGGCTGGACCCGCGCCTCGCACCCTCACGACTGAACTCCACTCCCCCCAGCATGACGGTGTAACCGATGTTGAGTCCGAAGGAGGTGTTGCCCCCGATGAACGTGCCCTGCGGCGTGCTGATAACGTACAGCGAAGAGAAAGGGAGGGGTCAGACCACAGTAGTCAGGGCGTCGTCGATGCGGGAGTACTTGAATGAGTACCCGTCGGCGATCAGCGCGGCGGGCACCGCGCGTTGTCCGGTGACGACGACCTCGGCCATCTGTCCCATGGCGAGGCGCAGCGCGAAGGCTGGCACCGGCAGCCATGAGGGCCGTCGGAGGCGACGCCCGAGGGCCTCGGCGAAGTCGCGAAAGCGCACCGGCTCCGGGGCGGTCACGTTGACCGCGCCGTGGAGGGTGGGGTGGTCGAGCGCCCAGACGATCGCGCCCACGACGTCGGCGAGGTGCACCCACGAGAACCACTGCCGCCCGTCGCCCACCGGCCCCCCGACGAACATCTTGAAGGGGAGGAGCATCTTCTCGAGCGATCCGCCCCCGTCGCCGAGCACCACGCCCAGACGCATTCGCACCTCTCGGACTCCGAAGGTCGAGACCCGCTCGGCCTCGCGCTCCCACTCCCGGCAGACGCCCGAGAGGAAGTCGGCGCCCGAGGGGGTCGCCTCGGTCACCTCCTCGTCCCCGCGCGGTCCGTAGAAGCCCACCGCCGAGGCGTTGACCAGCACCTGCGGCCGACGCCCTGCCGCGCCGATGGCGTCGACCACCCGGCGGGTGGTGCGCACCCGGCTCTCGAGGATCGCGGCTTTGTACTCCGCGTCCCAGCGCTTCGCCCCGATGGACTCTCCGGCGAGGTTGACCACCGCGTCGAGGTCCGCGACCCCTTCGGCGGTGATGGCCTCGAGCGACCTCGCGTCGGCGACCCGGGCCAGGGTCTTCCGCGCCCTCGCCGGGTCGCGGGAGAACGCCACGACGGCATCGCCTCGCTCCGTGAGCGCGGCGACCAGCGCCTTGCCCACGAAGCCCGTGGCTCCGACTACTCCGACTCTCATGATGGACTCCTACGGCTCCGGGGATGAGCCTTAGGATGCTCCCCCCTACCGGGGAGGCTGCAATTGGAAGTCCGGCTCCGGGAGCTGCGCGGCCGCGGGGAGGCGCCCGCCGGGCTGCGCGGCCCTTCGCTGGGCCGAGGCGGCCTGCTGCTGGGCCTGCTGCATCTGCCGCATCATCTGGGCCTGCTGGGCCTGGAGGGCGGCGATCTGGTCGCGCACGTTGTTGACGGCCACGACCGGGGCGTCGAGGGAGACCTCGAAGCGGGCGCCGGTGTCGCCGACGCGGGTCGCGTGGAGGGTGCCGTGCACCGCGTCGGTGGCGTTGGCCTCGGGGGAGGGCGGAGCGCCCAGCAGCGAGAGGATCGCGGCCGGGGTGAGGTGCACCACCGCCGCGCGATCGTCGGGGACGGTCGGGGCGAGGCGGTCGCCGGTGAGCATGGCGCGGTAGCGGGCGACCGGATCGAGCGCGTCGACGAGCACGAGGGTGTCGCCCTCGGGGACGAGGAGCACCGAGCGGCGGTACTGGTCGCGCACCTCCGCAGGAACCTGCGGCGGCAGGCGGGCCGGGTCGGGACCGAGGCGCAGCCGGAGCGATCCGGCGGGGAGCCCGGGGGTCGGAGGGAGGATGGCGAACTGGTCGGCCGGGTTGGCGCCGGAGGGCCGGGGGGTGCGGGGCACGGCCGCGGCGGTGGCGCGGAGGGCGGCGATCTGCGCGGCGGCGCCGGGGAGGCGGACGATCTCGACGCGGGAGACGCCATCGCCCGGGATGAAGCCCATCGCCCGCTGCCCATGGCGACGGAAGCCGGTCAGGTCGCGCAGGGCATCCTGGAAGCGCACCATCTCGGGCCCGAAGGCCGCGGCCATGCGGGGGTCGGTGACGTCCTCGGAGAGCAGCGGCGCGAGCGAGGAGACGTCGAAGCCCGTGGCGAAGTACGACGTGGCCGACGCGGGCAGCCGGCGCAGCAGGTCGAGCGCGGCGTGCTGGCCCACGGACGACCCGATGAGCGCGCGGCTGCTGGCGCCGCCCGCGTGGGCGAACTCGATCTCCGAGCGGAGGTGGTAGCTGGTGTCGTCGAGCACGAGCGAGGCGTGGGCCTGGGAGAGGTCCTCGAAGAGCTGCTTGGTGTTCTCGGCGCTGCGGTGCACCGCCTCGTACTGGGCGACGAGGCCGCGGTTGGTGCCCGCGTCGTTGCGCCGGGGGTCCTGCGCCTCGAGGGCCGCGAGCTGCAGCGCCAGGACGCGCCGGGCCGGGGCGGGGCGCACGACCGCGTCGAGGAGGGCGTTGTCCGGCGGGGCGCTCGCCGCGGCGCGCACCAGCCAGCGCGAGAGCGGGCGCACCTGATCGCTCGGGCCGCAGATCATGGACCACTCGCGGGCCGAGCGGCGCGCGACCCAGCAGGGAGCCGCCGCGACGCCGCCGTCGCCCCGCAGCACGTCCTGCGCGGTGCCCGTGGGCTCGAAGAGCCCGTCGCCCGCGTCACGAAAGCCCCGTCCCGCCTGGGCGTTCTGCACGACCTCCATGCCCGGGCGCAGCGGCCAGGCGACGGTGACGTTGATCTGCCCGTTGGGGGTGTCGGCGCTGCTCGGCGCGAGGATGGCAGAGAAGGGCGCGTCGGGGTCGATGTCGACGCCGTGCTCGCCGAGGCCCGGGGTGATGCCCGGGGCGGCCTGTCCGAGCGCGAGCCGGGTGGGCACGCCCGGGGCGATGAGGTTGAGCACCTTGCGCAGGTTGCTCCCTCGGAGCGCCAGCAGCGCCACGTTGGGCAGCTCGGGGATCATCAGATCGGCGGCAGCTGAGCCCGCGTCGGTGGCGCGAGCGGTCGGGACGTCGGGCCTCGACGGGGTGGGGTTGTTCTTCTCGCAGCCCAGGAGAGCCAGCAGAACGAGCGCGTAGCGGGTCTTCATCGCCGCGGCTGCCTAGCATCGGAACGCGCACGTTGTCACGCGTGCAACGAGCGGGTGCCCGTACAGGGATTCGGAGGGGAGAGGGCGAAGAAGAGAGCGGGAGAGCGGGGGGAGGCGGACTACCAGGCCGCGCGGACGCCGAGGAAGGCTTCCAGGCGGGTCCAGGCGATGGACTGGCCGCGACCGCCGTCGGTCCCGGTGGTGTTGCCCAGGCGAACATCCGAGATGTTGGAGAGGCCGCGCACCGTGGCGTTGATGCCGAAGACGTCGTTGAAGCGGTACTCGCCGAAGGCGGTGGCGTCGAGGCGCACCGCGGTGAAGCGGCCGTCCGAGCCGAAGCCCACGCCCGGGACGGTCTGCGCGCCGTTGCGGTCGGCGATGTAGCCGTACTGGTACAGCCCGACGCCGCCGTCGAGGGACAGCAGGAAGCGACCGTTGAACGAGTGCGAGTAGCTCGCGTAGCCGCGGTTGCGGACGAAGAAGTTGCTGAAGAAGCTGTTCTGCGAGTCGCGCAGGAAGCCCACCCGGAAGTTGGCCCGGGGGTTGATCAGCCAGCGGAGCTCGGCCTGGCCGATGATGGTGTCGATGTTGTCGCCCGCCTCGAAGAACGAGGCCTGGTAGCCGACGAGGGCGAGCAACGAGATCTTCTCGGTGAGCAGGCCGTTCATGCCCACCCGGGTGCTGACCGGGAAGGAGGAGAACAGGCCGGTCGGGGAACGCTCGGGATGGAGGTAGTTGGTCGGGGTGACCGATCCCTCCCAGATGATCGCGGTCTTCGGGAGGAAGCGCCAACGCAGCCGCGCGTAGGCCGAGTGCGCGAAGTAGTCGTAGATGTTGTAGTTGGTGCTGTCGAACAGGTTGAAGATGAAGCTGTAGCCCATGCGGAACTCCAGCGTGCCGCGCGGAGGCGCGTACGCGAGTTCGGCGTTGGCCGTGTTGAAGTTGCGGTTGAAGGTCTGCGCAGGGGCCAGGTCGCCATCGGACCCGGCGATCGTCTGGGCGCCAGGCTGGATGGTGCGAAGGAAATCGTCAGCGATGACGAACTGCCAGGTGCGCCCCGGGAAGAACTCGAAGCGGAGGTTGGCGTCGACGCCGAGGTTGCGGAGGTTGCTCGTCGTGTCGGGCGACTGGAGGGCGATGAACTCGTGATAGACGAGGGCGACGCCGCCGCGGAAGTTCACCGTCGGGAGCGCGGTCGCCGGGGCGTCGGAGCTCGAGCGACGCTGCGGCCCGAGGGAGGACACGTGGAGGCTGGGGGTCACCCGCAGGCGCAGCGCGCTCGCGGGGTCGTTGGACCTGTAGAAGACGTTGGAGTCGTAGCCGACCTCGGCGCCGATGCCGGGGTGCAGCTCGAAGTTGCCGACGCGGATGCCGCGACCCTGAGTGAGCTGCCGGTCCTGGAGCCAGACCTGCGCCGAAGCGGGCGCTGCGAGACCAAACACCACGCCCGCCGAGAGCGCTGCCAGCGATCTTCGATTCATCGTTCCCAACCCGTTTCCCACAGACACACCAGAGACCCGGCCACCACGCTCACGTGACTCAGTTCACGGGGCTCGTGACGAGCGGCCGCTCTGGTGCAAGCGAATCTACCGTCAGTTGCGTGGGATCTTCTTCAGGAATGCTCGGGTCTACCCGGACCGTGATCACCGTGCGGGTCGGATCGAAGGTGCCCGTCTCCTCGCCGATACACTGCTGAGCCTCGACCCTGAGGTTCTCCGAGCGCTGGCGGAAGATGACCATCAGCTGAAACTCGTGGTTGCGCTGCCCGTCGTTGTTCAGGCTCACCGAGTTCTGGAGCAGCTCCTGGTGCTCCCGCGCGGAGCGGAGCGTGACGTCGATCTGGGTCAGCTTGTCGTTGATGCAGTTGACCTTGATGAGGTCGCGATCGGTGCGCGCCCGATCGAGAAGGTCGCTCACGCGGCGACGCGTGGCCGTGATCGAATCCAGGGTCGAGCTCGCCTCGCGAAGCTGGTCAGCCCCAGAGAGGTTAGCCGTCCGCTGGCTGCCAACCTCAGCATCAGGTCGCGCCGTCGGCGTCACCGTCTGCGCGTCGGCGCCTCCTACGGAAAGTCCAAGTGCGACCAGCGCACCGAACCCAACCCGCCGTACCGCCAGAATCATCACGCGTCTTCCTTCCTACGGCCCTTGGAATCAGGGCCGACACTCTACCGACCATCCCCAGGATGTCAACGCTACTGGCAGGGCTCTGCCAGAGCATTGGATCGCTGAGAGGGCAGGTATGGGTTTCCGTCTCCCCTCCCTGCATTCATCGTCGGCCCGAGCAACGTCATCATCTCACAGATCGGTCATCTGCGTCCGAACATGAAGCCCGCTACCCCTCCGCCGATCATCCCCAGCTCGGTCACGGCCATGCGGGCGGCTGGCGGGGCCGAGGATTCGAAGAGCAGCATCCCCAGCCCGAGGCCCAGGAGGCCGCCGCCCAGCGCGCCAAGGTCGAGCCATCGGGTCTGCGCGGGGGTCGGGTCGACCGCGCCCGCGGTGATCATTGCCGCGGTGGCGCCCAGGACCGTGCCCGAGAGGGCGAAGATGCCGAGGTGCCGATCGGACTGCGTGGCGATGCCCGTGACCAGGCCCAGGGCCGTGCCCCAGACCGACCCGGACACCACGAAGGCGCCCGCTCCGGGCCCAGGGTGAAGCGTGAGACCCAGCGCCACCCCGAGGCCGAGGCCCAGCGTGGCGCCCCCCAGCATCACCGAGGAGGCCATCGGGACCTCGCGCCACGGTCGACCCGAGGAAAGCTCCGCCGCGAGGCCGACTCCGATGAGCGTGCCCGTCACCAGCCCCGCGTTCACCGTCGCTCCGAGGCCGGCGCGCACGGGGCGGCGGTCGACCGCCCACGCGGTCACGGCTCCCGCGGAGGCGCCCAGCGCGGGGAGCCATGGCGCCGTCAGCGGCCCGTCCAGGGAGGCGAGCGCGTCGATCCAGAGACCCACCGCGGCGCCGTAGGCGATGGTGCTGCCATAGAGGGTCACGGCCTCGAAGCCGCTCCGGCGCAGGGGAAGCGTCGGCGGGCTGAGCCTCGTCTCGGGCGCTCCGGCCTCGAGCGAGCGGGCCACCCGGAGCAGCACGGCCAGGGTCGAGTATCCCTCCGGGCTCTCGCGGCGCCGACGGAGCTCTCCCTCCGCCAGGGCGCGGGCGCTGCTGGCCTGGGCCCTCCCGAGGAGCGCGGTCACCTGGTCGAGCACGGCCCGCTCCCACGCTGCGTCTCCGGGGGGAGGCGGCAGCCCTTCGGTAGCCGACACCAAGATCTGTGCCTGAACGGGGCGCGCCTCCGCCGTGAGCGCCGCCGCGAGCAGGGCTCCGACCACGCGCCGTCCGCCTGGCGACATCAGTGTTCGCGGAGTCGCAGCGCGGCGTCCCAGCGCATCGCCACGCGAGCGACCGCGGCCTCGGACTCCTCGCCCAGCAGCTCGAGGGTCGTCTCCGCCCACCAGAGCGCCGTGCGATCGACCGCTACCGTGCGACCGTCCGCCGAGGCCACGTCTCGCGCCACGCGGGCCAGCGAGTCGACCGCGTGCACCAGGGCCACGAGGGCGGGCGAGGCGCTCGATGACTCGTCCCGCATCGAGCGGGCGCGGCCGTCGAGCTGATGGACCACCCCGTCGAGCTCCTCGGTGCTCGCGGCCCCGTCGCTCCACCGGCAGAGCGCCTCGAGCGCCATCTCGGGGGTGTCGTCTTCGAGCAGGCGAGCGCCCTCCACCGCCTCGAGCGCGGCGCGCACGCCCTCACACAGCGCTGACACCTCACGCCGTGCCTCGGCATCACGCAGGAGGCCCGAGCGGCTGCTCTCAAGGTTCTCGTTCATGGACTCTCCACCGTCAGCGTGTGCGACCCCGCCGCGATTTCGCAAGGGACTACAATGCTCGGAAACAGACAGCTCCACGGGCCTCACGCGGTCACCATCCAGTCTTCGGGGCTCACGGTGAAAACTTCCATTCCATGGGAAGTACACCGATTGCGGCTCCGCGCGACCACCACCCACGACGGACGTCATCCCTGATCGTTGCGCCGCCCGGGGGGGGGAATGGTCGGATCAGCGGGTGCGCGAGGGGGGCGTGCCCGGGACGGTCACCACCGGGGGCACGGCGGCCCAGGGTTCGGCGAGCCAGACCCAGCGGCCGCCGGCGAACGCGATGGGCTCGAAGACCACCGACTCGCCCCCGGCGCCGCGCACCTCGGCCCGGTAGAACCTCACGGTCGGGCGGAGCGATGCGCGCACCGACGCGATGCGAGGGTCGAAGCCGTGGGCCGCGCCGTCGGCGAGCTCCTCTCCGGTCGCGCTGAGCACCGTCACCGTGGCGCCGGGGCCCAGCGCCCGGAGGCGGCCGAGCTTCTCCGCGAGGCGCGCTCGCGAGGGAGGGACCACCGCGGAGTGCAGCCGCCAGTGACCCTCGAAGGTGAACGCCAGCGCGAAGCGGTCGTCGTCGAGGCGGAGCTGCTCCTCCAGCCGATCGACCTGCGCCTGGTCATTCGCGGCGGCGGCGCGGGCCAGCTCGGTGAACATCTCCTGCAAACCAGCGGCGGTGTCGGGGTAGGGAGAGACCGTCCGCAGCGTGCGGACGACCGCCGGGGCCGGGGCCGGGGCCGCAGGGGCGACGGCGTGCGCGGGCGGAGGGGGCGCAGGGCGCGCGCGGTCTCGGGAGCAGGCCAGTGCCGAGAGCGCTACCAGGGCGAGGAGGACAGGTCGTTGCTTCACGGGCCGCGCACACTACGGGCACTCCCTCGGCGACGCAAAGCCCGCGTTGCGGCGTCGACGTTGACAAGTCCGGTCGGGCTTTGGTTTGTGCTGCCTCCATGCACGCCGCCCGTGACCTCTGCGCCTTCGTCGACGCCTCGCCGTCGCCCTGGCACGCCGCCTTCACCCTCGCCGATCGCCTCGTCGCCAAGGGCTTTCGACGCCTGGAGCTCGACGCGCCGGCGTGGGACCTCTCGCCAGGCAACTGGTACGTCCACCGCAACGGCACCGTCATCGCGTGGCGCCTGCGCGACGGAGCGCTGCGCCGCTTCGCCGTCGTCGGGGCGCACACCGACTCGCCCAACCTCCGGCTCAAGCCGCGCGCGGCGTACACCAGCGAGGGCTGCCTCCAGCTCGGCGTCGAGGTCTACGGCGGGGCCCTCTGGAACTCCTGGCTCGACCGCGACCTGGGCCTCGCCGGGGTCGTCTTTACCGAGGACGGTAAAGCCCACCCGCTGCGCGTGCACCGCCCCATCGCGCGGGTGTCGCAGCTCGCGATCCACCTCGATCGGTCGGTGAACACGGACGGGCTCAAGCTCAACCCGCAGCTCCACCTCGCGCCCACCTGGGGCCTGGCCCGGCCCGGGGTCGACGCCGCCGAGGCGCTCTTCGCCCTGCTCGCCGACGCGGCCGGGGTCGACCCCAAGGCCGTCCGCTCGCACGACGTCTCGCTCTATGACCTCACCCCGTCGACCCTCGGCGGCATGGACGAGTCGCTCGTCTTCGCCCCGAGGCTCGACAACCTGGCCTGCTCGCACGCGGGCCTTGCCGCCATGGAGGCCGCCGAGGTGGGGCGCGACGACACCTGCGGCGTGCTCGCGTGCTTCGACCACGAGGAGGTCGGCTCGTCGAGCCTCGACGGCGCCGACGGGACGCTCCTCTCGGTGGTGCTCGAGCGCATCGCCGCCGAGCGCGGGCTCACCCGCAGCGCCTGGCATGCCTCCGTCGCGTCGAGCCTGATGCTCTCCGCGGACATGGCCCACGCGGCGCACCCCAACTACGGCGACAAGCACGAGCCCCGGCACAAGCCCGCGCTCGGCGGCGGCCCCGTGCTCAAGACCAATTACAACCTCCGGTATGGATCGAGCGCCAGCACCGCGGCCGCCCTCCGAGGCATCGCCGCCAGCGTCGGCGTCACGCTCCAGGACTTCGTCACGCGCACCGACATCGGCTGCGGGTCGACCATCGGTCCCATCTGCGCCTCGCGCCTCGGCATGCCCGTGGTCGACCTCGGCAACCCGATGCTCTCCATGCACTCGTCCCGGGAGTGCGCGGCGGCGGAGGATCATCCGCGTTTGATCGCGCTGTTGAATGCGCACCTGACGGTGTAGTGTCCGCGGACAGTGGTGCCGGGATGATCAGGTCCAACGATGCCACCCAGCTCGCGAAGCTCTGCGCGGGTCGGGTGGGTTCGCTGATTGACGGAAAATATCGTCTCGACGCCTTGCTTGGGGCGGGCGCGACCGGGGCGGTGTACCGGGCGACCAACGTGTGGGCCGGGCGCGAGTGCGCGGTGAAGGTCTTCCACTACGAGGGGGAGAACCGGGAGACCGCGCTGCAGCGCTTCGTGCGCGAGGCGCAGATCGCCAACCGGGTGCGCGTCGGCAACAAGATCCACCCCAACGTGGTCGACTGCGTCGACGTCGGGCGCGACCGGGACTCCGGGCGCTTCTTCACCGTGCAGGAGTACCTCCACGGCGAGACCCTCGATGCGTTTCTCCAGAACCTCCCCGAGCACCGGGTCTCCGCCCTCGAGGCCTTCGCGCTGATGATGCCCGTCATCGACGCCGTGGCGTGCGCCCACGAGGCCGGGGTGGTGCACCGAGACCTCAAGCCCGAGAACATCTTCATGGTCGAGGGCGACGGTCGCCCGGTCGCCAAGGTGCTGGACTTCGGCGCCGCGCAGCTCAGCGACGCTCGGCTCACCGGCTCGACGGACATCATGGGCACGCCCGCGTACATGTCCCCGGAGTCGTTCATGAACGCCCGCAACGTCGACGCGCGCACGGACGTCTGGGCGCTCGGGGTGATCCTGTACGAGATGATCGCGGGGCAGCCGCCCTTCGGCGTCGGCGCGCAGACGCTCTACGCCATCATGGTGGAGATCGCCTCGAAGGAGCCGCCCTCCCTCGCCGCCAGCGGGCAGATGCGCGCCGGGCCGTGGGCGGTCATCCGACGCTGCATCGAGCGCGACCTCAAGCTCCGCTACAGCGACGCCCGGGTGCTGCAGGTGGCGCTCGAAGAGGTCTTCACCGCGGTCTGAGGGGGGCTATCACTCTGTGGTGAGCTCGTAGCGGTTGCTGCCGACCTCGATGGCGTCGCCCACGTGGAGGCGCGTGGACTTCACCCGGGCGCCGTTCACCTTCACGCCGGGCCAGAGCATGTCGCTCTGGAGGTTCCAGGTGTGGCCGTCCCAGTTCAGGGTGAAGCCGTCACCGACGAGCATGAAGCCCCGCAGCGGGAGCTCGGCGCTGTTCTTCGAGATGCGCGTGGGCTCGCTCTCCGAGAGCACCTTGCGACCGCCGCGGCTGTCGGTGCACACGAGCACCGCGCGCTTGGCGTCGCGCAGCACGCGCGCCGAGGAGCGCACCTCGACCTCGGTCATCACCCGGGTGCCCGCGGTCTCGTTGAGCATCGACGAGTCGACGTCGGCGGGGGACTCCGCGGGCTCGACCGTCGCGGCGCCGCAGCGGGGGCACGGCGAGTCCTGGCGAAACGCCGACGCCATGCCCGTCCACCAGCAGCGCTGGCAGACGACCTGCTGGAGCTGCCGGTGCTCCATCAGGTGCGACGCGTTGGCGGGGTTGAGCACGAACACGATCATGCAGTCGTTGCCCACGACGATCTCCGCCATGTCGGAGATCGGCGTGGAGGTCGACACCAGGATGCCGTCGACCACGATGGGGTTCGACCCGGACACACAGGAGACGTGCCACTGGCGACGCTCGTCCTGCATGAAGGCCGCGTGCTCGCGGGACACGGTGTCGTTGGCGACGACGATGTCGTTCTCCGGGTCGCGACCCACGCGGACGGGCGGCGTGTCGATCGACACGCGGCGCATCGGCATCCCCAGGCGATAGACTAGAAAAGCTGGCATTTCAGGGTGAGGGGTCTACCAATCGAGCGCGCTCGTCAAGCGAGTCGGGGCGCGGTATCTCCGCCGCAACGAGGGGTGCAGCGCGTGCGGTCGTTCGTGCGCCGCGCGCACGAGGCGTCATCTCGCGGGGCAGCCCGGAGCCTCGCGCCGTGGGTCCGCTCTCGCGGTGGGGATCTCTGGTACGAGCGCGAAACACCCCCCCCGAGGCTTCGCGCTCGTACCGGAGATCCCCTGACTTGCAGCGTTGCGCGCGGCGCGTCGGGGATCGGTGCGAGAGCCTTGGAGGGATTTGCAGGAGGCGTGCCTCGTCAGGCGCCCGTCTCTCGGGACATCTGAAGGTCGTCCACCCGGCGCAGCAGCATCACCGGCCGCCCCGCCTCGCGCGAGCGCCGCAGGTCGACCTCCACCTCGAGGAACCAGTCCAGGTCGCCCTCGTCGTCGACCAGGGTCTGCTGGATGTCCCAGACCTCGTCGGTCTCCTTGAGCACCCGGGTGTTCTTCGGGGCGCGGGCCTCGACGTCCACCCGCAGCCTCGGGTGCACCTGGAAGTACCGCCACATCTCCGCCTGGAGCACGGATGACGACCAGAAGGGCTCCTCGGCCCCGACCGGCGCGTCGATGAGCCGCGACGCGTAGGACCAGTCGCCGTTGGCGATGGCCCGCACCAGCGAGAAGAGCGCCTTGCGCACCATGGCCGTGAAGGCCCGGCGGTTGCGCGTGATGTCCGGCGGGGGGGCGGCCTCGTCCGACACCGGGGCCGGGGCGAGCACGTCGTCGGGGTCGGGCGCGCGCAGCCGCTCCCACTCGTCGAGCAGGCTCGAATCCACGTCGCGCACCAGCGCCCGGAGAAAGACCAGGATCTCCGTGAGCTCCAGCGTGCGGTCGGTCACCGGCACGGTCTGCGAGAGCACCTTGTAGACGTCCGAGAGGTAGCGCAGCAGCACGCCCTCGCTGCGCTCCAGCGCATACTCCCGGATGTAATCCGCGAAGGTGCTGTAGTTCTCGAACATCTCTCGGGCGATGGCCTTCGGTCGGATGTTCTCGGTGCCCACCCACGGGTGCTCCGCGGCGAAGGCGTTGAAGGTCTCGTAGATGAACTCCGCGCCCGGCTTGGGGTAGCTGATCTTCTCCAGCTCCTCCATGCGCTTGTCGTACTCGACGCCCTCCGCCTTCATGCGGTTGATGGCCTCGCGCTTGAGGTAGTCCACCTGCTTGAAGAGGATCGCGTCGGGGTTCTCCGCGATGCTCTCGCAGAGCGTGAGCACGTCGAGCGCCCACATGGGCGACTCCTTGTCGACCTTCGGGAGCGTGTCGATAAGCCAGAGCGAGAGCGTGTTGTTGAGGTTGAAGTCCACCTGCAGGTCGGTGCGCACCTCGAAGCGCTCGCCCGCGCCGTCGCCCGCGTCGACCTTGCGCACGATGCCCGCCCCCACCAGCGACTGGAACATCGTCCACGCCATCTGCCCGTGGCGCCGCTTCTCCTTCGGGCCCGCGTGCGCGCTCTTGATGAGCCTGCGCATCGCGCGGCAGCCGTCGTGCAATCTCCCCGGCCGCTGCAGCATCGCCAGCACCATCGCGTGCGTCACCCGGAAGCGCGACGTCAGCGGCTCGGGCAGGCTGGTGCGCAGCTTGTCGAAGGTCGCCCGATCCCAGTGCGCGTAGCCCTTCTCCGGGGGCTTGTGCTTCACCAGCTTGCGCTTCTTCTTCGGGTCGTCGCCGGCCTTCATCTCCGCGCGGAGGTTCTCGATGACGTGCTCCGGCGCCTGGCAGACCACCCAGCCCTCGTCGTCGAAGCCCTTCCTCCCAGCGCGCCCGGCGATCTGGTGGAAGTCCCTCGCCGTCAGGATGCCGGTCTTCTCCCCGTCGTACTTGCAGAGCCTGGTGAAGAGCACCGTGCGGATGGGGATGTTCACCCCCACCCCGAGCGTGTCGGTGCCGCAGATGATCTTCAGCATCCCCTGCTGCGCGAGCTTCTCCACCATCAGCCTGTAGCGAGGGAGCAGCCCCGCGTGGTGCAGCCCGATGCCGTGCCGCAAGAACTTCTGCAGCTCCTTGCCGTAGGGGCTCGCGAAGTCCTCGCCGCGCATCGCCTCGACGAGGGCCTTCTTCTCCTCCTTGGAGCAGTAGTCCGAGCTCATCAGGTTCTGCGCCTCTTCGGCGCAGGCCCGCTGGGTGAAGTTCACCAGGTAGATCGGGTGGCGGTTCTTCTCGACGAGGTGCTCGACGGCCTCGTGCATGGGCTCTTCGGAGTAGCTGAAGCTGAGCGGCACCGGGCGCAGCATCGAGCGCACGGTCACCGTGGGGCGGTCGGTGACGCGGGTGATCTCCGTGGAGAAGAAGGTCGTGTCGCCGAGCGTGGCGCTCATCAGCAGGAAGGTGGCGCTCGACAGCGTGAGCAGCGGCACCTGCCAGGCCACGCCGCGCTCCTTGTCGGCGTAGTAGTGGAACTCGTCCATCACCACCACGTCGGCAGGCGCCATGTGCCCCTCTCGCAGGCACATGCTCAGCAGGATCTCCGCGGTGCAGCACAGGATGGGCGCGTCGCGGTTGATGCTCGCGTCGCCGGTGAGCATCCCGACGTTGTCGGGGCCGAAGTCTTCGCAGAGCGCGAAGAACTTCTCGCTCACCAGCGCCTTGATGGGGCAGGTGTAGACCGAGCGCAGCCCGAGGCTCATCGCTCGGAAGATCATCGCCGTCGCGACCAGCGATTTCCCCGAGCCGGTGGGGGTGTTGAGGATGATGTTGCGGCCCGCGACGATCTCCAGCAGGGCGTCTTCCTGCGCGGGGTAGAGCGACAGGCCGCGCTCGCCCACGTAGTCGAGGAAGCGGGCGAAGATGTCGTCCGCGCTGATCTCGCCGGGCGTCTCCGGGAGGTGCTTGCCGAGGGGCGAGTCGTTCACGGGGTCACCGGCGTGCGGGGCACGTCGCCGCGCTCTCGCAGCGCGGACTCGAGGGCGGCCATCGCGGCCATCGCGACCTCGTCCTGCCACGGGCGCGCCACGAGCTGCACCCCCACCGGGAGCCCTGCGCTCCGGGCGTCGACCTTCGCGGCGTGGCGCTCGAGGAGCCCCTGCGGCGACGGCCGCTTCGTCTCGTCGGGCCGCACCCTCGTCACCGGGACCACGCCCGCGGGAAACTGCACGGCGTTGTAGAGGAGGGCCGGGGTAGAGGCGGCGGTGAAGTTCTTCGACATCCCGTGCGGCAGCGCCGGGGTCGCGTAGGCCGGGCACAGGATCACGTCGACTCCGACCGCGTCCATCATGTCGAGCAGCCCGAGGCGGTAGCGACGGAGCGCGTCGATGTGCCCCCAGAACGCCCTCACGCTCTTCTTCCCCATGGCGTTGAGCATGCGGGAGAGGCCCGACTGACCGCCCAGCTTCGAGGCCGTGGCCATGCCGCGTCGCACCGCGTCGGGCAGCTTCGCCAGCGAGAGCAGCGGCGCGAGGGTCGGGTCGATCGGGTCTTCGCGCAGGGCCTCCATCAGCCCTTCGCCTCCGTCGGCGCTCATCGCGGCGAGGTACTCGTCGAAGAGCGAGGGCACGTCCGGGGGCGTGAAGGGCACCGTCTCGCAGCCCGCCTCGGAGAGGGCCGCGCGGGCCACCTCCACCGCGCGGGCGACCGCCGTGGACACCGGCACCACGCCGTCGTTGGCGTAGTAGCCCACGCGCAGCCCGCGCACGGCCAGAGAGCCCAGCGGACGCCACGGGAGCGGCGGCACCCGTGGGTCGAGCGCGCTCATGCGCGCCGGGTCCATCGCGCGGAAGAAGAGGTCGAGGTCGGCCACGGTGCGCGCCATGGGGCCGCTCTGGCTGCGCACGGCCTCCTGGCCCTTGAGGATGGTGCTCTGGCCGCGAGAGGGGAGGCGGTCGAGGGTGGGCTTGAAGCCGGTGATGCCCGTGAAGCTGCACGGGGTGCGAATGCTTCCGCCGATGTCGGTTCCGACCCCGAGGGGCGAGAGGCCCGCGGCGACGGCGGCGGCCTCGCCTCCCGACGAGCCGCCGGGGGTGTGGTCGAGGCTGAAGGGGTTGGCGGTCTGCCCGTAGATGGGGTTGCGGCTCTCGGCGAAGAGCATCGTCTGCGACAGGTTGGTGCGCCCGAGGATCACCGCGCCGGACTCGCGCAGCATCGTGGCCATCACGGCGTCGCGCGCGGCCCGGTGGTGGAGCAGCCCCCGCACGCCCATGGTGGTGGGCAGCCCGACGAGGTCGAAGCACTCCTTGATGGTGACCGGGAGGCCGTGGAGCAGGCCGCGGGAGATGCCCCGGCGGCGCTCGTCGTCGCGGACGTCGGCCTCGGCGCGGGCCTCGTCGACGAACACCTGCGTGAAGGCGCGCAGCGTGTGGTCGTGGGTGGCGATGCGGTCGAGGTGGGCGTCGACGACCTCGCGGGAGGAGACGTCGCCGCGGGCCAGGAGGTCGCGGAGCGTGGTGGCGGGGAGGCTACAGAGGTCGTCGCTCATCGGGCGCGGAGGGTACCCGATCGGGATGCGGGGCGGGGAGCGGCGAGTGAGGGGACGTGGGAGGTCCGGCGCAGCAATCAGCGGTCAGCGAGCAACATCGCCACCGGCACGATACCTCGACCGTCTTCCAGTGGAATTGTCCGGCGCATCCAGAGGGCGTGTCCGACGCCCATCTCCACGAGAGCGATGAAGGTGCCCCGCTGAAACTCGGAAAGCTCCAGATGCCGCTGTCGAAGATCCAGTAGCGATGGACCTACGCGGGCTACGCCTCCACGACGGACGAGTTCGGCTCAGAATCCCAGGGGTCCCAGGGTCCGGAGGACTGTCTTGCGCTCGGTGCGAGCTGCCCGTCTGGGTTCGTTTGCGTCATGACGACGGCCAACGCCATTCGATCGAATGGGGGAATCTGCTTGCCCCAGTGCACCAATAACAGCCAGTGCGGTAGCGCGATGTTCTGTACCGCTGGACTCCCCAATGCCGGGAGCGCCAGCGCGTGCTGGTACAACCCCCCTCGGAACGCGTTCTGGCAGAACGTCAGCGCCCGAATCGCGATGACGGTCGACTGGAAGAACGCGCTCGGTGTGTTGCTGTACGGGTCCGGAGGGACGAACAGCAACGGCCTTCGCGAACTCGTGGTGGGCAGCGACACTTGGTACGGCCGGATGCTCCAGTACACTTCCATGCGCTACGAGACGACGCGTGCCGTCCAGAGTATCTACAGTGGCACGGGCTTCGTCGCTGGCGACGACTTCCCCAACGCTTTTCATCGCGCAACTCCCATGAGTCCGCGGACCACGACGGGCGACAAGGTCTGGTGGGGCAACGGCGTCTCCCAGTATCCGCGCTTCGAGGACGCGCAGGACGACGACTTCGTCCTCTTCCGGGGCGAGCAGGGGCAGAGCTTCCGCGTCACGTCGACCTTCCGGGGACGCGCGGGTGCTCCCTCGGTCGACATCTACAGGATCTCCGGATCGGGCGGCGGAACGTGGGTCAACGGCGGGACGTCGGGTTCCGTCTCGACCGGGTCGCTGACCGCCACCGGCTGGTACGCAGCGGTGTTCTACGGCGGGTTGACGAGCGACTGGGAAGGGAAGGTCGAACTCGATTCCGGAAGTGACGACATCGGCGACACGATCGAGGAGGCGTACCCGATGCCTCACGGCGTGTCGCTCAGTGCGGCAGGCCAGGGCGGCTCCGACCTCGACGCGTTTTCGATCCACGTTCCCTCGTCGAGTACCTCCTTGGCCATCGACGTCAACGCCAATACGACGGTGTACGTCTTCACGCCGAGTGGCTCGCTGTACGGCACCTACGGCGTCACGACTTCCTCCCCCACCATCACGATCAACTCGGTCGGGACGGCGGGCCACTGGACGTGGATCGTCAACGCGGCGGCGGCGGGCAGCTACTCTACGCAGGCGCTGCTCGGCTGCGGATCGAGCAACTGCGACGTGAGTCGGGCGGCCTTGGGCGCACGTCGGAGTTGGGGCGATCGCTTCGACGGTCGCCTCCCGACGGGCACGAGCGAACAGCGGTTCACGATCTACCTCTCGCAGGCGCAGGGGGTGAGCGTAGCGGTGACGGACATGTCATCGAGCTGCCGGGTCGAGATCGACGTGTTCGGGCCGACGATCCTGCAGCACTTCGGGGGTCAGCGCATGCTCCAATGGCAGGACGGGGCTCACGGAGGGCAGTCGAGTGGCGACGCGAGTTCGGCGGGAGGCTATATTGAGGCGATCGCCCCCGGAACTTACGAGTTCGTGGTCCGGCCGGTCTCCGGCTTCACCTGCCCTCACTACCGCTTTGTGATGGCCCAGACGGGGCGTACCGGCAACCAGTGGCCCGAGTGGTAAGAGGAACACGAACATGAAGACGACGTTTCTGCTCCTTCCTTTCTCGTTCTTCGGCTGCCTCACCCCGGAGCCGGCAAGTGCTGTCGACGCGCGGGCGGACTCAGCCGTGAGCGCGGTCGACGCTCCCGCGGACGCCACGTTCGTCGCGGACGCGTCCCCAGACGCCCCCGGCATCCCCTCGATCGCTCCGGGGTGCGGCGACTCGTTTATCGAGATCGACTTTACGCTGCCCTCGGGCGAGCGGCGGCAGGTATGCCGTTCTTCCGCGGCCGGACTCGGCGCGTCCTATCAGGATTGCCGCCGGGTATTCGTCGAGGGAGAGTTCCGAGGGTCGTTGGATCCCATGGCGGCCACGTGGCGGGTCAGGGAGAGGGGGGGGTTCAACTCCCGGGGGGTGTCGATGATGCAGTTCGTCGCCGCTTCCCCGCTTGGTCGCGAGAACTGCCCCACTGCCGATCCGTATTGTTCCAAGTTTGGCGACTGTCCGGTGGACGTTACGGTCGTCGGGCGGGTGGGTGATCGCGTGGAGGCGGTCTTGACTTCGCCGTGCGAGCTGCGGAACCCCGATGACCCCGGGCGGGTCGTCATCGTGCACCGCGCACGAGTCGTTGGCCGGATGACACTCGAGTCTACCGGGGTTCAGCCGCATGACGGCGGAGTCGTCGGGTCCGGTCCAGGGTGCGATTTCTAACTGCAGGACGGGCGAGCGATCGAAGCCGTTCAGGGGGTGCAAGCCGCTCGTTTGACGCCGGGGTTGGTACTACAGCCGCACTTGACTCAGCAGATCGATCGACCATCCCCTCGTCAGCGGCAGCAACCCGAGCTTGCGAACTCTAGAGTTCGGGATGGCTCAGTCGAACAATCCAATCTGACGAGATGCCAGGGCGCCCGCGCCCCACGAAGGGCTCGCCAGCTCGCTCGACGCCAGATCACGCTTGCGTGGTGTCCCCATTCGCGGCTGTAATCCGCTCGGCGCGCGGGCCACATCGACGGACCGCTGTGCGTCGGAAGAGGTGCCATGGCAGATCGAAGGAAGGCAGACGCGGACGCGGCGATCATTGACGCCGAGGGGTTTCCCCAGACCGCGGAGGTGAAGGCGTTGCGGACCGCTGGTCGCGACGTGATCGACTCGCTCAAGCGCCTCAACGGCGTGCTGCGGCCGCTGGCGGTGAAGCTCGACGCCGACGAGCGCAAGAGCGGCGTGGGCAAGCTCCTGAAGGGCGAGGCCGCGGAGCTGCTCAAGGTGGCCCGCTTCGCGATGGCCAACCCGGCGCTGGTGAAGGGCTTCGCGGCAAAGGACGGGGGCGTCGATCCGAAGGTCTTCGAGGGCGACCTGCTCGCGGGGCACCTCGCGGTGCACGAGGCCGCGCGCACGCTCCGGGACGCCGTCGAGGAGGAGAGCCGGGAGATGCTCTCGCTGCTGGGCGACCTGGCCATCCACCGCGGCGTGCTCGCCCGCCCGGTGCTGCTCAATGCCTACAAGCTCTTCGCGCAGATCGCGCAAAACGACACCGCGGTGCACAGCGCGCTCAAGTCGGTGATCGAGTTCTTCAGTCGGCCGCAGGGCGCCAGCAACACCGGCGCTGCGGGCGACAAGCCCGCCTGAAATCACGTCCAGGGCCATGTCGGGGGAGGGGCGGGGGTACGTCCGGGGACGTACCCGCCTGCGTCGCTGGACGTAGCCCGACGGGTCATTCGACCCGCCGCCCACGCGGCTACTGGACGGCGTAACCGACGCGGCCGCCGCTGGCGATGGTGCACGCCGTGCCGGGGGTGCACACCGTGACGGCCGCGTTGCCGAGCTGGTTCTCGATGCCGACGGCGATGTTCTGCCCCGTGGGGGGAGCGGCCATCGTGTCGTAATAGAACTCGATGGTGCCGCCCTCGTTGAGGATCGCCTCGAAGGTCACGTGCCGGGCGCGGTCGGCGAGGAAGACCGCGTCGAACCACTCGACCACGAAGCGCCGCGAGGGCGCGACGCCGATGGTGGCCACGCAGACCCCGGTCGCGCTGGTGTAGAGGTCGGTGAGGTAGGGCGCCACCGTCCAGTTGGGGGCCGCGGGGTCGGGGAGCAGCCCGACGTAGCTCTGCGACGCCACGCCGTTGAGCGAGAGCCAGCCGTTGCTGGTGATGTTCACCTGCGTGTTGACCGGGACGGAGGTGTTCCAGAAGCGCATGCCGAAGGGGAGGGGGAGGCGCACCGAGCTGTCATCGAGGTTGGGCATGAAGCGCTGGCTGCCCGCGGCGGCGCACGCGTCGATGAAGACCGGCGGCGGAAACCGGTAGAACACCCGGTTGTACCCGCCGGTCGTCGCGGACGAGCAGGCGCCGCCCGTGGCGCTGCAGCTCCCGGTGCAGGTGCGCCCGCACGCGCCGCAGCTCGGGTTGGTGTTGATCGACGCCTCGCAGCCGTTGGCGACGACGCCGTCGCAGCTCGCGTAGCCGGGGTTGCAGACCGGCGTGCACGCGCTCGCCACGCACGCCACGCTCCCCGTGAACCAGACCGACGCGGCCGGGCACACGGTGCGGCAGGCGCCGCAGTTGTTGACGTCCGCGGTGGTGTTGACCTCGCACCCGTTGGTCGCCACGCCGTCGCAGTTGGCGTAGCCCGCGTTGCAGGCGCCGAGGCCGCATGCGCCCGCCGCGCAGGTGGGCGTCCCGTTGGGGGCCGAGCAGCGGTTGCTGCACGCGCCGCAGTTGGTCGCGCTGGTGCGCAGGTCGGTCTCGCAGCCGTTGGACGCGACGCCGTCGCAGTTGGCGTAGCCCGGGTTGCACGCTCCGAGCAGGCACGCGCCCCCGGAGCAGCTCGCCGCGGCGTTGGGGAAGGCGCAGCGCGTCCCGCATCGGCCGCAGTTGGCGACGTCGTTGGTGGTGTTCACCTCGCAGCCGGCGATGGTCGAGCTGCAGTCGGCGTAGCCCGCGTTGCAGGTCGCGATGCCGCAGACGCCCGCCGAGCAGCGGGCGGTGCCGTTGGGGGCGGTGCAGGTACGCCCGCAGGCCCCGCAGTTGGTGACGCTGGTCGCGAGGTCGACGCACGCGACGCCGCACATCGTGTACGGGCAGATCGTCGTGCAGGCGCCTCGCACGCACGACTGCCCGCTGGCGCAGCGGGTTCCGCATGCGCCGCAGTTCGCAGGGTCGGCGCTGGTGCTCGCCTCGCAGCCGTTGGCGGCGTTGCCGTCGCAGTTGCCGTAGCCCGCCGCGCAGGCGATGGCGCACGCGCCCGCAGCGCAGGAGGGCGTGCCGTTGGTGTTGGCGCACGCGACCGTGCAGGAGCCGCAGTGGGCGACGTCGGTCTGCAGGCTGGCCTCGCAGCCGTTGGCGGCGTTGCCGTCGCAGTTGCCGTAGCCCGCGGCGCAGGCGATGGCGCACGCTCCCGCGGCGCAGGAGGCCGTCCCGTGCGTGGCGTCGCAGCGGGTCATGCACGACCCGCAGGTGGCCGCGGAGGAGAGGTCGGCCTCGCAGCCGTCGGACGCCACGCCGTTGCAGTCGGCGTAGCCCGGGGAGCAGGTGAACGAACACGCGCCCGCCGAGCAGGCGCTCGCGGCGTTGGCGGCGGAGCACTGGTTGCCGCAGCGCCCGCAGTGGGCCGCGCTGGTGTCGGTGTCCACGCAGGCGTCGACGCACCAGACCTGCCCCGTTGGGCACGGGACGTCGCCCGAGTCTCCTGTGGCGTCGGCTGCATCGGCGGCGTCGCCCGCGTCGTCGGGGACGTCGGCCGCGCCCGCGTCGCCGGGGACGTCAGCCGCGCCCGCGTCGTCGGAGACGTCGGTTTCGGGCGCGTCGAGCCCGAGGTCGGAGGGAGGCGCGTCGAGCCCGAGATCGGAGGGAGGCGCGTCGAGGACCGGGGCGTCCGTCGCCAGGGGGAGGTCCTGCGCCTGGGCATCGGGGACATCGGAGGCCCCCCCGCCGAGGCCGAACTCGCTCGTCGGAAACGAGCAGCCGACGAGGGAGAGGGTCGTCAGGAGGAGACCGGCCGACAGCGCGCGGAGCGGGGCTTTGGGTTCAATCACGTGGGGGACCTCTTCGGCCCCGACAGTAACCGCTTCAGGGTCCCTGCGGAGACGAGACCTCTGACGGATGGCTCCCGGGCCGCGCCCGGTCCTGGCGTTCGGAGTACGAGCGCGAGGCTCCCTCCCTACCGCGCCCTCCCCGATGGTTGACCTCTACTCGCCGATGCGAAAGGGGCTCAACCCGCTGTGGTGCTGGGGTTCCCGATGGCGCGTCACCCCAGGCAATCCAGCGGGTTGCGACACCTTCCCGTCGCCCGAGATGAGGTCAACCATCAGGCCTCGGGGGGAGGGCTCCGAACTCTGCAAAAGTGGAGTCGTACTGGAGGGCTTCCGCAGTGCCAATTCGAGCACCAGTCCTCGATCCCCAAAGCCCTCCCCCCGCCTCGGGGCTGATGGTTGACCTCATCTCGCCGATGAAAGGGGCTCAACCTGGTGCTGGGTCCGCGCGGCGCGTCCCCCAGGCAATAACACGATGGCCGCCCCGGGCCTGCCCGGGGCCCGGCTCGCTGGGCCTGCCCGCGCCCTCGATCCCAGAAGGACGTCGACGGTCGTCGCCGCCTGGGCAGCGATGCCGCCGAGCCCGGCCCGGGCGGCCATGGTATTGTGTGACGCGCCATCGCCGGAACCCCAGCGATCCAGCGTCGAAACCTTCCCGTCGCCCGAGATGAGGTCAACCATCAGCCCCAAGGCGGGGGGAGGGCGCGCGGCAGCGGGGAAGGGGGCCCAGAAGCCAACTCCCCCACCGTCAGAAATGAGCCCAGAGGACAGGGCCCTCGCGGCCGTCCCGGGGACTCCTCGCCGACTGCCTCGCGCTCGTACTCCGAACTCCCGCCCCGTCAGTCGGCCTTGTCGAGGCCGCGCGCCTCGAGCACCAGCCGGGTGCGCAGGGCGTGGAGCGACTGCTCGAGCCCGACGGGGTAGCTGTGCGGGTTGTCGAAGCGACGGACGGTCGGGTGAAGCGAGGCCACCTGGGCGCGGGTGCGCTCGCGGGCCTCGTGGATGTCCGGCTGCGCGTACACCTTCTTCCCCCCTCGGTAGACCGGGACCAGCAGGTCGAGGTGCGTGAGCCCCTCGGCGAAGGAGCGCCGCCGCGTCGGGTCGAAGGGGTCGATCATGGTGCGCGACGGCTCGGCCCCCTCGCTGGAGTCGTAGATCATGTCCCCGACGAATACGCCGTCTTGTAAGAACCGCCGCACCTGCTGCACGCCCGGGGTGGAGATCTTGGCGGCCTGCTCGCTCAGCTTGATGCGATGCTGCCACGCGCCGCCGCGCTCCCGGATGGCGCTGAGCTTGTAGACGCCGCCGAGGGCGGGCTGGTCGAAGGCGGTCACCAGCTTGGTTCCGACGCCCCAGACGGTGATGGCCGCGCCCTGGTGCTTCAGGCTCTCGATGAGCCGCTCGTCGAGGTCGTTGCTCGCCACGATGGCCGCGTCGGTGAAGCCGTGCGCGTCGAGGATCTTCCTGGCCTCGATGGACAGGTACGCGAGGTCGCCGGAGTCGAGGCGGACGCCCACGAGCTTGTGCCCCTGCTCCCTGAGCCACGCGCCCACCTCGCAGGCGTGGCGCACCCCCTGGAGGGTGTCGAAGGTGTCCACCAGGAAGACGCAGTTGTTGGGCAGCGTGCGGGCGTACTCCCGGAAGGACTCGAGCTCGTCGCCGAAGGCCATCACCCAGGCGTGCGCGTGGGTGCCCCTGGCGGGGATGCCGAAGCGCCGCCCGGCGAGCACGTTGGAGGTGGCGTGCACGCCGCCCACGTAGGCCGCGTAGCTGGCCGCGAGCGAGCCGTCGATGCCCTGCGCGCGGCGCAGCCCGAACTCCAGCACCTGGTCACCCTGGGCGGCGGCGCAGACGCGAGAGGCCTTGGTGGCGACGAGGGTGTGGAAGTTGAGGATGTTGAGCAGCGCGGTCTCGACGAGCTGGCACTGGAGCAGCGGCCCCTGCACCCGCACCAGGGGCTCGTGGGCGAACACCACGGAGCCTTCGGGCGCCGCGTCGATGTCGAGCGACAGCCGCATGTGCCCGAGCCAGGTCAGGAACTCCTCCGGGAAGAGGGCGCCCCCGTCGTTGCCCTGGAGCGTGCGCAGGTACGCCAGGTCGCCTTCGGTGAAGCGCAGCCGGTCGAGCCACGCGATGGCCGCGTGCAGCCCGCACGCGACGGCGTAGCCCCCCTCGAAGGGGTTCTTGCGGAAGTGCAGGTGGAAGACCGCCTCGCGCTCGGCGATGCCGCTGCGCCAGTACCCGCAGGCCATGGTGAGCTGGTAGAGGTCGGTGAGCAGGGCGAGGGAGTCGTCGTCGGTGGGGTTCACGGCGCCCGCGAGACTATCGGAATCCGCGAGGGAGCGTCGCGGCTGGAATCGCTCCGGCGACTGGAAAGCGCCCGTGCCGGGGCGTATGCCTTTTCATCCGATGAGCGCCATGAATGTGATCGAGCTTTTCGAGAGCGACCCTGAGCCGCCGCTGGACGAGGTGGCCCTCGCCATCGCTCGTGACGCCGATGCCAGGCTCGACCTCGACGCGCAGCGCGCCGGGCTCGACGACCTTGCGGCGCCGCTGCGGGCGAGGGCCTCGATGCTCCACCGACCGCTCGATCAGGCCGCGCTCCTCGGCACCTACGTCTATGACGAGCTGGGGTTCGGGGGCGACGAGGAGACCTACGACGACCCCGCCAACAGCTACCTGCCGAGGGTGATCGCGCGTCGCAAGGGCATCCCCATCAGCCTCGGGGTGGTGCTGGCGGCGCTCGGCCGCCGGGCGGGGATGGCCGTCGAGGGCATCGGGTTTCCAGGGCACTTCCTGGTGCGCCTCGGGGGCCCCGGGGGCGTGTATGTCGACCCTTTCTTCAGGGCGAAGGTGATGTCCCCGAGCGCCCTGGATGCGCTGCTACAACGGGTGACCGGAGAGGCGACCCGGGTGCAGGACGAGCACACCGCGGTGGTGGGGGCGCGCGCGGTGGCGGTGCGGATGCTGGCCAACCTGAAGAACTCCCACGAGCGTCGCGGCGACCACGCGCGGGCGCTGGTGGTGTGCGACCGGCTGGTCGACCTCACCGGCGCGCCGGAGCTGAGGCGCGACCGGGGGATGCACGCGCTGGCGCTGGGGGCGATGGAGGCCGCGTCGTCCGACCTGAGGGCCTACCTCAACGGTCGGCCCGGGGCGAAGGACACGGAGACGGTGACCGCCGCGCTCGACGACATCCGGAAGAAGCGCGCGAGCGTCCGACCGATGATGTCTTGACCCGCGACGGCGGCGACGGGTCAGCCCTTGGGCTTCTTGTTGATGGTGGCCTTGAGGGCGCTCGACGCGCGGAAGCGCACGGCCTTGCGACCGGGGATGGCGAGTGGCTGCTTCGTGGTCGGGTTGACGCCGGTGCGGGCGGCGCGCTGGCGCACGTCGAAGCTGCCGAAGCCGAGGAGGCGCACGCTGTCTCCGCGCTTCAACGCGGCGGCGACCGTCGCGAGGAGGTCGTTCACGAAGGCGGTGGCCTGCTTGCGGGTGAGCTCCGGGTGGGCGCCGCGGAGGTCGTCGACGAGGTCTCTCTTGCTAACTGGCATACGCCGAGGCGTAACACCCCGGTCGAGGGCTTGGAAGGGCTTCGAATACGGCGAGAAGAGGCTTTGACACGCGAGCCGTGCCGGTGTGAGACTCCCGCGCCACACCGTCGGGCGATTGGGTGACCGCCGGTGAAAACCACGAGGTTGACGTGACGAAGAACAGGACTCTGGCGCTCTCTCTGACGATCCTTGCGAGCCTCCCGGCTGCCGGACTGATGGGCTGCACGGCTTCGACGCCGGCCGGCACCATGACGGTGCAGCAGCCGCCGCCTCCGCCTCCGCAGCAGCAGCAGCCCGTGATGCAGCAGCAGGTGGTGACGGCTCCCGCGATGATGCAGCCGACCGCGTCGGTGGGCAGCGGGAGCCAGGGCTCCATGGTCAGCCAGACCTGGACCGCCACGGGCTACAACGTCTCGGACTTCGTCTCCAACCACATGACCCTGCGCGCCCGGCAGTTCGCCAACGGCTTCATCGCCGTGACCGACCTCGTCCGCGGCATGATGCGCCACGGCGAGCGTCGCACCGTCGTCGCGGCGGTGGTCGGTGGGCACTGCTACCGCATCATCGGCGTCGGCGGCGCCGGCGTGCAGGACCTCGACCTCTACCTCCGCGACCTCACCGGCAACGTGATCGATCAGGACCGCGCGCCGGACAACTTCCCGGTCATCGGCCTCGACCGCCAGCTCTGCCTCCCGGCGGGCATGGGCAACCAGTCGGCCCAGCTCGAGATCCGCATGGCTCGCGGCGAGGGTGAGATCGGCGTCCAGGTCTTCGGCTCGCCCTGATCGCTCGCTCCTCGCTTCACCCCTCCCGCACCTCAGCTCTACCCGACAGCTCCATCGCCAGCGCCTGAAGCGCCGCGGCGTCCTCCAGCACTCTCGGTGGCGGACAGCGCGTGCCCGGCGTGGCGTCTCGCAGCGCCATGTGGTTGGCGAGCGCGCCTCGGCGCAGCACCTCCCAGTGCGCGTCCGGAAGGCCGATGGCGTGGCGGTTGATCCAGAGCCACACCAGCGCGGCGGCGTCGCACTGGAGCTCGGTCGACGGCCGGTCGGTGAACTCGCCGTGGTTGTGGAAGTGCGACCAGTCGTGGAGCGCCCAGTAGAGCCCGTTGGCGTTGTCGGCCGAGAGCCAGAAGGTCTCCGTGGGAGGGCGGCGCTCGGCGTAGAGGAGGTCGGTCGCGTCGTCGATGGCGTAGGGCGCGAGGGCGAGCTCGTCGGTGATCCCCAGCGCCGCGGCGTGGGCGCGGCCGGTGTGAAGCCACGCGAGCTCCGTCGGGAGCGAGGACCACGGGACGCGCAGCACGAAGGCGAGGCCCAGCGGCATCTGGTCGTCGAGGGCGTTGAGCGCGAGCGACTCCGTGGCGCAGCGCCAGGTGAGGGTGGTGCTCGGGTGCCAGTTGAGGCCGTCGAAGGTCTCCGCGGGGACGAGCAGCGGAAGGGGCGGGGTGAGGAGCTCGGTGGTGCGCATCGGTGGGTGTGTCTCTACTCTCCGCAGGCGGTGTCGGCGCCGACGATCTCGGGCCTCCCCGCGGCGAGGCTCTGGAGGAGCAGCGGTAGAGCCACTTGGGTTCGAAGCGGTCTGGAGAGGGGCCGCCTCGTGGCCGTCCTCGAGGGCGTCGCCAGGGAGCTGCACGACGACGGCGGTGGCGCCCCGGCGATTGGCCGAGACGGGGAAGGGCCGCACGGCCGCGGCTCGCAGCGGCAGCAGGTCGACGAGCGAGGTGAAGGCGCGGAGCTCGGCGGTGCTCTGGTCGAGGGC
>JADJAE010000037.1 GCA_016704445.1 Deltaproteobacteria bacterium | reverse complement strand
TACTTCTTGAAGGTGGTGTGTCCGCCGCCGTCGAGGGCGTCGACGATGGCCATGATCACGGCGTCTACGGGGCGGTCTTTGGTGGCCTCGGTCTGCCGCGCGGAGCTGCCCGCGGCGACCAGGACCACCTCGCCCACGCCGGCGCCCACCGCGTCGGCGGCGACCAGCGGCGCGCCCGTGGGCTCGCCGTGGACGTCACAGCCGCGCACCACCAGGAGCTTGAGCCCGTCGAGGGTGGGCTCCTTGCGGCTGGCGACGAGCGTTCCGGTGACGCGCGCGATGAGCATCTCAGCCGCCCGAGGGCTTCGCCGCGCCGCGGCCGAGCGGCAGGATCTCGTCGAGGTTGGCATGCGGCCGCGGGATGATGAGCACGCTCACCATCTCGCCGATGCGCTCGGCCTCGCGCTGCCTCTGCCTCGGTGGCGGCCTTGACCGCCGCCACGTCGCCGCGGACGACCACCGAGGTGTAGCCCCCGCCGACCTTCTCGTAGCCGACGAGCTGCACCCGCGCGGCCTTCACCATCGCGTCGGCGGCCTGGACCGCCGCCGCAAAACCCTTGGTCTCCATGATACCCAGCGCGTCGCTCATTGGATGGTTTCCTTCTCTAACGGACGGTTGTCAGCGGTCGAGCCGCGTCTCTTGCTTCTTGCCCTTGACGCTGGAAAGCGTGGCCCGGGCCGCCTCGGCCGCGGCGTCGATCTCCGCCTCGGAGCCGGACAGGTACAGCCGGCCGAAGGCGCCGTAGGGCTGGATGTGCACCAGCTTCACGTTGGCGGCCTTCTCGGCCTCGTTGGCGGCCAGCACGATGTAGCCCGCCGGGTCGGTCTCGAGGATGAGCAGCGACTCGCCCGGCAGGATCATCGCCCCGACGAGCTGCGGTTGATGATCTGGGCCTGGTAGGGGCTCGATGCCGCGCAGCACCTGGTTTGGTGGGGAGGTTGGGCGCGAGCCGGTCTTCCTCTCCTTCAGGTCGAGCCGACTCGAGGATGGCGCGGCCGGCGTCCATGACCTGCCCCTTGTCTTCGTGGTGGATCTCGAGGAGCCCGTAGGCGCGCTCGACGACCTGCACGGCGGGCTGCACCTTGCTCGCCTTGAGGGCGATGTCGGTGACGCGGTTGATGGCCATGCCCGGCGCGATCTCCACCCACAGCGAGGCCATGTAGGGGATCGGGAGGAAGCCGCGCGCGGTCTTGCCGATGAACGACGCCAGCTGGGGCTGCAGGCTGTCGAGGAAGATGTACGTACGCAGGCCGACGCCGCTCATGACAGAGCGGGTATCACGGTGCTCGGCCGCGTCGCAAGGGGATCAGTCGGTAGGAAGGGACAGCGTGACCCGGATGGCCCCGGCGGCCTCGGGCTGGACGCGCGCGGTCATGGACTGCGACGGGGCCCAGCGCACCAGGGACTGCGCGATCTCGGCCGCGGTCATGGGGGACGGGAGCTTGCACTCCAGCATCGAGGCGGTGGCGCCGTGGACGCGGCGCACGCGGGCGAAGCGCTCGTCGGCTTCGAGCGAGAAGGTGGCCTCGCGGCCGCCGTCGACGACCCGGGCCAGCACCCACGACCCGATGGTGTGCAGCAGCCCCGACCCGGGCGACGCTGCCACGAGGCTCCCCAGGGGAATCTCGTAGTGGACGACGCGGTCAGCCCGAACGACCCTTCGGTAGCCATGATCCCCCGACTGTTACCCCGTTCGCGGGGCGGGACAAGGGCCGTGGAAACATTCCCGTCGGCTGCGGGGGTATACCTCCCGATCCCCTCGTCAGTGGTCGCCATTGACGGCCCCCCGGCGCCCGGGTTGATCTCCCGCGATGCACAGCGGCGGAGAGGACCAGATCGAGCACGAGGACGGCCGGGTCGAGCTGAAGCCCGGGGTCAACCTCACCGGGTCGTCGCTCTACAACCACGACCTCGCGCCCACCACCGTCGCGCAGCGCACCTGGAAGACCTACAACTTCGCCGCGCTGTGGATCTCCATGGCCCACTGCATCCCGACGTACATGCTCGCGTCGGGGCTCATCACCGCCGGGCTCAGCTGGTGGCAGGCGCTGCTCACCATCCTCCTGGGCAACCTCATCGTCCTCGTCCCCATCCTGCTCAACTCCCACCCCGGCACCCGCTATGGCATACCTTCCGGTATTCGCCCGCGCCGCCTACGGGTCTTCGGCTCCAACTTCCGCAGCCCTCCGCGCCATCGTCGCGTGCGGCTGGTTCGGCATCCAGTGCTGGATCGGCGGCAAGGCCCTGCACACCTTCATGCAGGCCATGTGGCCCGCCTGGAGCACCCTCCTCGGCGGCCACGTCGGCGGCTTCGCGCCCACCCAGTGGCTCTCCTTCGGGCTCTTCTGGGGGCTCAACGTCTTCGTCATCTTCCGGGGCATGGAGCTCGTGCGGAAGCTCGAAGACTGGGCCGCGCCCTTCGTCCTCGTGATGACCGCCGCGTTCGTCTGGTGGGCCATCGACCGCGCCCACGGCCTCGGGCCCATCCTCGCGCAGAACAGCTATTTCCACGGCCGCGGCAGCTTCGCGAGCGTGTTCATCCCGTCGCTCACGGCGATGATCGGGTTCTGGGCCACGCTCGCTCAACATGCCCGACTTCACCCGCTGGGCGCTCGCAGCGCAAACCAGTTCGTGGGCAGGTCGTGGCGCTTCACCACCATGACCCTCTTCGCGGCCATGGGGGTGCTCATCACCAGCGCCTCGCAGGTGATCTACGGCGTCCAGATCTGGGACCCGATGGACCTCGCCGCCCGCTTCGAGTCGCGCGCCATGGTGGCCGTCGGGATGTTCACCGTGGTGGTCGCCACCCTCGCGGTGAACATCGCCGCCAACGTGGTCTCGCCCGCCAACGACTTCGCCAACGCGTTTCCGAAGTGGATCACCTTCCGCCGCGGCGGATTCATCACCGGACTCGTGGGCATCGCGATGTGCCCGTGGAAGCTCCTCGCCGATCCGTCGGGCTACATCTTCGCGGGCTGCTACTCCCCGGCGGCCTGGGGGCATCGCCGGCGTGCTCATCGCCGACTACTGGTACCTGAAGCGCCGCGATCCCGACCTGGCCGACCTCTACCGCCCCGACGGGCGCTGGCAGCTACGGCGACCGCCTCGGCACCAACTGGATCGCCGTGGGCGCCACCGCCCTGGGCTGCGCGCTCGCCTGGGCGGGGGCCTTCGTCCCGGCCCTGCACGCCCTCTACGACTACGCCTGGTTCGTCGGGGCCTTCGTGGCCGCGGGGGCCTACGTCGCCGGGATGAAGCTCGTCGGCGACCGCAGCACCCGCACGATGTAGCCCCCGCTCAGATCATCTCGTGCGGCATGAGGTCGCGGCGAGCGGTACATGTGCATCGGCGAGTAGTGCAGCAGGTTGGTGACCCGCGACGTGTAGAGGCACGCGTAGTGCTCCACCTGGTCGCCGAAGGAGCTCAGCTCCACCCCCTGCTTGAACAGCGACCCCCAGTACGGGTGGAACACCTCCTGGGTGCGCCGACCCATCTCCCGCGCCCGCGCCTCCTCGGTGCGCAGCGCGGCCTTGAGCCCGTCCACCGCCCGCCGTGACTCCTCCGCCGCCGCAGCCCGCGCCCCGCTCGCCTCGGCGTCGTCCTTCGCCCCCTTGCGGGTGAGCGCGCGATACCTGCCCTGGTAATACCGCAGCTCGTCCTCCAGGCGCTCGCGGCGGCGCGCCAGCGAGTCGATCGCCGCCACGTCGTCCTGCGTGCGCGCCATGGCCTCCAGCTCCCACTCCATCTCCTGCACCACCAGCACGGTGCGCCAGGACGAGTCCTTCTTGCTGCGCAGGATGTCGCCGAAGATGTGGTCGCCCACGTACAGGATCGCGTCGCCGTACGCGCGGATCATCCGCTCGAAGTCCTTCAGGTTGCCCTGCTCGTAGATGCGCCCGCGTTCGAGGGCGTAGGCCGGGTTGGTGGTCTCCGTCGGACCGTCGACGGTGCGCTCCAGGAAGGGCCGCTTCTCGGTGAAGAAGGTGGGCTTGCCCGCGGCCACGCTCACCACGTCGAAGTACTGCCGCCACGAGGCGTACTCCGGCAGCGCCCCGTGGAGCAGGTGCTTCATCATCCGGTCGGTGTACGCCCAGCGCGAGTTGGTCAGCAGGAAGAGCTTCTTCCCCGCGGAGCGCAGCTTGTGCAGCGTCGAGGCCAGCATCGGGTCCTTGTCGACGAAGCGGGGCAGGTCGTTGGCGATGACGTCGACGATGGAGCCGTCGCGGTGCGCCTCGTCGATGCACTCGCGGATGTCGTCGAAGAGCTGCTGGTAGTCGACGTGCACCCCGTAGGCGTCGAGCACGTCGACGGCGCCCGCGTACAGGGCCGCCTCGGGCAGCGCGTAGAGCGTGTCGATCCAGTGGTAGCGCCCGCCCGTCACGCGCACCTTGCGGGTCTCGTAGAGGGCGTGGCGCACCTCGCGGTCGAGCTCCTTCATGCCGTGGTAGGCGCGGCCCACGTAGCGGTAGCGGTCCATCTTCAGGACGTGGCCGAGCCGCTTGTCGATGAGCAACCCCCGGATGGCGAAGCGCGTGTCGAAGCGCGCCTCGGCCAGGAAGGGGGGGTAGCCCCGGTCGACCAGCTTCTTCACCGTCGCCTCGATGGAGAGCTTGTCGATCTCCTCCTGGCGGTAGATGGCCAGCGTGTAGTCCATGTCGAAGCCGATCCACTCGACGGACTCCATCCGCAGGCTGCGGTTCACGAAGACCCGCTGGTGGGAGCGCAGCGTCGAGAGGTGCAGCGCGCCTCCGACCTGGTCATCCGGCACGTTCGGGAGCTTCAACTGCGCTTCGTTCATCGATCACCCTTCGTGTACCGCTCCGCCTCCGTCGGGGCCGCCGTGGCCCTCCCGAAGGTTGACCCGTCGTGCAACGGGGACTTGACGCTCGCGGCCGATCGGGTATCTCTCGCGGCCCCGCGCAGCGCTTTCGCCTCGGTGGTCCCCGATCATCGTCTCGAAGCCCGCGGCGCACAACGAAGTTGGCGATCCCAACCTTTACCGCCGACGAGACGACTACCATGGCCAAGAGCGACATCACCGGGGCACGGCGCAAGATCGCCAACAAGGTGTCCCACTCCAACATCAAGACCAAGCGCTGGCAGTTTCCCAACCTGCAGGAGCGCCGTCTGTTCGTCCCTGAGCTCGGCCGGCACGTGCGCATCACGCTGAGCACCAGCGATCTCCGCACCGTCGACAAGATCGGCCTCGTCGCCTACGCCGCGCGCTACGGCCTCGACGTCAGCAAGCTCTAGAGATCCCACGCGCCCTCCGTCGGAGGGCGTTGATTCTCCGTAGGGGCACCCCCCCCATCTGGTGGGTGCCCTTGCCAATTGTGGCGCCGAGCAGGTTCTCGCGAGCGCCGCAGCGAGCTTGACAACATCGGGGCTTCTGCGCGCTCTAGCACTGGTGTCGCCCCCCATCGCAACGCGCTCGCCCGGTGCCGCGGCGACTCGGCGAGCCCTCGCCGGGCGTGCGCTGCTTGGCGTCTTGACCCTCGTCGCCCTGGGCATGCTCGTCGCCGAGGTCCACCTCCGTCGAAGCATCCACCCGCCGACGTCCGCTCGGTTCCCGTTCGCGCAGCCGGGCCTTCTTCGCTCGGTCGTGGAAGTGACCCGCCCCGTACTCGGTCTCGAGCCCCGGCGCGTCGTGGTGCGCACCAACGCGCTCGGCTTGCGCGGCGATGACCTCGACCTCGCCGACCATCAGACCCCTTCGCGTCGTCACCTCGGCGGGAGCGTCACGGAGTGCCTGCTGCTCGACGACGCCGACATGGCCGCGGCGCCTGCAAGACGTCCCTCGGGCGCGCGCATCGCCGGGTCTGGGTCGGCAACGCCGCGCGGAGCGGACAGTTGACCCTGGACTACATCGCCCACGCGCGAACGCTGCTCCCGGCGCTCGAGCCCGATCTGGTCATCGTGATGTCCGGCGGCAACGACCTCCAGGCGGCCATCGAAGAGCGCCTCCTGCCGATCGACCTCTCCGATCCGACCACCCTGGCCCGGTACGCCTCGAGGCTCTACGGGCCGGGCGACCTCGATGGACTCCACGCGTCGTACGTCACGTTCTGGCTCGAGCGGTACGTCTCCGGGTCCTCCCAGGATTTCGCGCCGCTCTATGCACGAATGGCCCAGCGTCGAAGACAGGCCCGCACCCTCGAAGAGATCCCGTTCCTCACCGACGCCATCGACGTCTACCGCGCTAACCTGCTGCAGCTCATCGCGGCGCTGCGCCAGCTACCCACGCACCCGAGGGTGTTGTTCGTGACCCACCCCGCGCTCTGGAAGCCTGACATGAGCGCCCGCGAGCTCGACGCCCTCTGGGCTGGCTACACCTGTATGCAGTGCGAGCACCCCGAGTACTACTCCCCGCGCGCGCTTGCCGAGGCGCTGCTCGCCTTCAATCGCGAGCTCCTCGCGGTGTGTGCATCCACCAGGGTGCCGTGCTACGACCTTGCGACCCACGTCCCCAGAACACTGGACACCTTCTACGATGACGCCCATCTGCGAGAGGCCGGCGCCCAGCTCGTGGCCAACACCGTCGGCGGCTTCGTCAACTCTCACGAGATGTTGAACCGATGAAGCGATCCCTGTCCCGGTGTCTGGCCGTGTCCGCCCTCCTCTTCGGCGCAGCCGCACTCGCCGATGATGGCTTCTACCGCCCCTCACCGGGCAATCTGTACGTCACGACGACGGAGCGATACCTCTATATCGTCTGGGCGGTGCCGCAGAATCTCGCCCCCTTCACGCACATCCGGCAGCAGGCCGATCTCGAGGCGTACCTGACACGCACCGCCATCTTCCTCTGCACCGAGCATCGCTCCCGCGTACCCGACGCGTCCCGCGATTGTCGTGTGCAGCTCGTGCAGATGAACAGCAACGACGAGTACACGCGCTCGGCGGCAGGCGGCTTCCGCACCATCGCGAGAATGCTGCTGCCGCTCGCCTCTGCGACGCCGGAGATCCACCGGCGGGTGCAGACGCAGGGCATCCGTGAGGTGCGGCCGCTCTTCACGCAGTTCGACCTCCGCCCCGGCGCCATTCCCCTCGTCGGTCACTGATGACTCGTCGGCTGCACCTCCAGCTCGTCTGGATCGGGCTCAAGCTGGCACTTGTCCTCCTGCTGGGCGACACGATGACCAGCCTCGTCATCTATCAGAACTTCTGACGGTCCTTTCGACCCCTAATCCCCTCCGACGTACCCTCTGCACCGGGTTCACACAGACCCCCTCCACGCAGTGCTTGCCCGCGCCCTCATCGTCGTCGTCTGTACGCTCGCGCTGATCAACATCGCCCTGCTCGCGTCCGCGCGTAGTCTTCGGCTCGACGCGCGCCCGGTCGATATCCAGACCCGGGATGTCCTGCGGGCCCGGGTGAGCACGCTGGAGCGGTCCAGCCGCGTGCCTCAGGTCGCCTTCGTCGGCGACTCGCTGGTGTTCGCGCAGCACCTCGAGGCCACGCATGGCGCTCGCTGGGATGAGCACACCGTCGCCGCGCAGTACGCCCGGCTCTCCCGCCGGTCGGGGCGCGGCGCGCACGTCGTCAACCTCGGCATCAACGGCGTGCTCTTTCGCGAGCTCGACTGCGTCGTCGCCGAGGTCCTCGCGAGGCGACCTTCGCTCCTGTTCATCAACGTCTCACCGCGCCCGTTCGCCGGCGACTTCGCGGGCGCGGGCGACGCCACGCCGTCCGAGCGAGGCCTCTGCCCGGCCGCCGCGCGCCCCCTCGATCGCCTGATCTCGCCGCTGCGCGACGAGGCGTTCGAGCGCGTGCCCATGCTCCGGTACCGCGACCTGGCGCACCTCACCCTCCTGACCGCCCCGCCCCGCCTGGCCGCCGTGACCGCCACCCGCAGGGCGCTCGGGCTGGCCGGGGGCGTCGTCGGGCCCGAGCCGAGCGCTCCCGGCACCGACACCTGGGACGACGCAGCCTCCGAGGAAGACGCCGCCGTGCTGCGCGAGATGGCCTGGCGAGTCCGGGCGGCCCGTCGCTACGACTCCATCGAGGTGAGCGCAGCCCACCCGCAGGCGGCCTTCCTCCGCGCGCTGTTCGCGCGGCTGGCGAGCGCGACCGCGACGCGCTCCGTCGTGTTCTACCTCGAAGAGGACATGACGCGCCTGTCCGAGCAGGTCGACGTCCCGCACTTCGAGCGCCAGCGAGACGCCTTCATCGCCATGCTCGAGGGCCTCGCCCGACCCTCGCGCGTGACGTTCAGGGCCGTCCGCCGAGAGGAGATCGGGCCCCACTATCACGACCAGGTGCACCTCGAAGTCGAAGGGTACCTCCGCCTCGCGAGCCTGCTGCACCAGTCCGCGGCGGGCGCTCCCCGATGATGCGCGTCGATCACCTCGCCTTCATCGCCACCGCGATGCTGCTGATCCTCGCGCTGCGCGCGGCGCCCCGGCGAGTCGGCCGCTGGATCCACGGCGCCGTCAGCGTCGCCATCCTGGCGATCGCGCTCGGCAGCGGCGCGTCGATCCTCGCGACCGCGCTCTTCGTGTACGCGGCCTTCCTCGCCGTGCGGCATCGGCGATCGCTGCCGACCTCCGTCTTCGCGGCGCTCGTCGGCGCCCAGCTCTTCTCGCTAGGCCTCCTGCGACACTATTTCACCAGCGTGCCGGGCCTCGGTCGGCTGCTGCCGTTCGCGCACCCGCCGCTCGAGGTCATCGGCCTGTCCTACGTCGTCCTCCGCCAGATCGAGTGGATGCTCTGGATCGACGCGGACGACGAGGCGACCGTCGACCTCGTCGACTACACCAACTTCACCCTCGGCTTCTTCACGCTGCTCGCCGGTCCCATCGCGCGCTACGGCCCCTTCACGGCGGGCTTCCTCTCCCGTGATGCCGACGAGCGCCCAGCGGACGTCGTGCGCGCGCTCAACCGGGTGGTGAACGGCTACGCCTGCGTGGTGCTGATCGCGCCCTTCCTCGGGGCCTTCACGTCGATCGACGTCGTGTCGAGCGCGTCGGCCCGCGCGCGCGACTGGGCCCTGTTCGTATACCTGTACCCGCTCCAGCTCTTCCTGAACTTCTCCGGGTACTGCGACATCGTCATCGGCCTGGCGAAGCTCTGTCGCATCGACCTGCCGGAGAACTTCGCGCGCCCCTTCCTCGCGACCAACCTCCAGGAATTCTGGCAGCGCTGGCACATGACGTTCTCATCCTGGATGCGGGATTTCGTGTTCTATCCGTCCTTGCGTGCGCTCCGACGCGGCCCCCTGCGCGGCTCGGCGAGGTCCGCCACCGCCCTGAGCGCGCTGCTCTCCTTCCTGCTGGTCGGCCTCTGGCATGGGCCCCGCCTCGGGTTCGTGCTCTTCGGGCTGCTCCACGGCGCGGCCGTGCTCCTCGTGCACCCCTACTCCGCGCTGCTGGAGCGCCTGCTCGGGAGCGACGGGCTCGAGCGCTACCAGCGTTCGCCCACCCTGCGCCTCGTCCGCGTCGGCGCCTGCTACAGCTACGTCGCCATCACGTGCGTCTGCTTCGCTCGCACCGGCGCCGACCTGGTCGGCCTATGGCATCACTTCGCGCGCGCGACCGCGAGGTAGTACTTCGTCGGGTCGCTCCCGAGCTCATCACCGAGGCGGAGCCGCCGCGGCTCGACGATCTCCGAGCGCTCGAGCTCGAAGGCGTGCCCCACGATCATCGCGTCGATCTCCGCCTGCGACCTGAACTGGTAGATGTGGTCGACGGCGTTCGAGTCGATCACGGTGGTGATGAACGCGCGGGCGTCGGGCCGCAGCAGTCGGCGGAAGCTTCGCAGGGCGCTCGTCGGGTCTTCGA
Source organism: Deltaproteobacteria bacterium (assembly GCA_016704445.1). Taxonomy (GTDB): domain Bacteria; phylum Myxococcota_A; class Polyangia; order Polyangiales; genus SCUS01. The sequence continues at coordinate 3,703 of JADJAE010000037.1, read as the reverse complement.
CGTGCTCGAGGATCTCGCCCATGACCCCGGCGTCGCAGTCGGCCGTGACCTCGGGCTCGTACCGCGTCACGTCGGCCTGCACGAACCGCACACGGGAGGCGTCCACGCCGTTGGCCCGCAGCACGCTGGCGCTGAACTGGAGCGAGTGGCGGCTCACGTCCACCGCGAGCGCTTCGGAGCGCGGAAACCGCCGAAGGTACTCCAGCAACGTCCACCCGTGGCCGACGCCGAACTCGACCATCCTCGCCGGGGGCGCGTCGAACCCCGCCAGGAAGACGTCATTGAAGAGCCGCTGGACGCGGTAGTGCACAGGCCAGATGGCCTGCGTGAGGAGGAGGCCCGGCAGGTATGTGCCGAGCATCAGCGCCTCGTTGTCGTAGACCTCTTCGTAGACCCTGGCGAAGTCGGTGTGCGAGTACGCGCCCGTCTTCACGAAGCTCACCTGATGTCGCGCGTACAGGTACGTGTATTCGAGCACCGCCTCGGCCAGCTCGTCTTCGCCGCGACCCTGCTCGCGATAGAGGGCCGCGGCGGCAGAGATCACGCCCTCGGCGTAGGGCAGGTACTCCCGCTCCTGGAGCAGATACTCGATGGCAGCGCGCAGCTGGCCGTCCGCAGCGAGCCTGCGGAGCAGCCGGGTCGCGTGGGGACAGCGCTGTCCGCTTCGGCGAGCCTCGCCTCGATGTCGGTCATCGCTCCCCACCAGCTCAACGAGGCCCAGCGCGAGGTGATACATGAACACGAAGGGTCGCCCCTCGAAGGCCGGCGACGCCGCGGGCTCGGCGAGGGGGCGAAACCCGTGGTCCGAGAGGTGGGTCATCGCCCGCTCCAGATCATCGGCGCGATAGCAGACGTGGTAGGTGGTCGAACCGCCGCGCACCAGCAGGTCTCGCACCACGGAGCCGTCGCCCGCGGGCTCGACGAGCTCCAGCCTGGGCGACGAGGGCTCGCTCCGGCTGGCGAACACGATGCGAACCTGCTGGCGGAGGTCGTCGACGGGTGACGTGAAGGAGTCATAGCCGAGCGCGCCGAGCGCCGACGTGGCCTGGCGGAGGTCTTTGACCACCAGGCCCACGTGGTCGAACCGGTAGGCGGGATCAGTCGTCATGCGACCTTGCCGCGGATCTTGTCGATCAGGTCTCCCACGTTTCGCAGGCGCCCGATCTCGACGACCTTGAAGCGGATGCCGAAGCCCGCCTCGATGGAGACCATGAGCTCGACGTGCTTCAGGGAGTCCCACCCTCGCACGGTGTCGGCGGTCGTCTCGCGAGCGATCTCCAGGCCTGGTTGATTGAAGACCGACCGGAAGATATCGGTCAATCGGCGGGTGATCTCATCGTCGTTCATCGGGCTGATACTTCCTTGATGAAGTGCCGCTGCGGCGCCGTGTCGTCATGGATGTCGAGGCGATAGCGCTTGTGGCCTTCGACCACACCGTCGGGCGCGTAGCCTAGGGTCGGGTAGTGGTCGGCCACCATGCCATTCTTCGCCGTCGGACGATATTCGCCGATGACGGCGCGGGCTCCCAGCCGCCTCGCCTCGGCCACGATGCGGTTCGCGACGAGGCCCTCGACGCCGCGCTTGAGCACGCGGCAGCTCATAAGCCACGTGTCGACGAAGAGCGTGTCTCCGTCGTTCTGGAGCAGCACGACGGAGATGGTGCCCTGGCTGCCGAATCGATCGGCGAGGCTCACCGCGAAGCCGACGTTTCCGTACGTGGCGACGAACTGCCTCACCTGCTCGGCGGAGTGGCGCACCGATCGGAGGTTGAACTGATTGGTGCGCTGGATGAGCTCGGCGACCCGCGGGAGCGTGTCGGCGTCGATCGGGTGGAACCGGGCCTCGAGCGCGAGGCTCTCGAGATAGGCGTCGTAGTCGACGAACGAGGCGGCGACCCCCTGCCGCGCCTGCTCTTCGTGCATCTGCTTCGTCCGCAGGGCGCTCTCGCCGGAGATCTCCGTCAGCTCGAAGAGGGCGCTCCGGTCGACGGCCCGGACATACTCCACCGGGTCGTCAGGCAGATCGACCACCGTCACCTCCGGGAGGGCGCGGCGGATGAGCTCGCGCTCCTCGGCGCTGTTGTCGACGAAGACCAGCGAGTCGAGGCCTATGTTGAGCGCGCTCGCGATGCGCTGCACGTTTGAGGCCTTGTCGTCCCAGTTGGCCACGAAGCACGCGAAGTCGTCGAGGCGCAGCGGCATGTCGACGCGGGCGGCGAAGGCGGCGCGCGCACGCTGTCATCGTTCTTGCTGCACACCGCCAGGAGGATCTCCTCGCGCAGGCCGAGCAGGTATCTCTGGAATGAGCTGAACGCCTCTCCGTCGGCGGAGTCGGGGCCCACGGCGAGGGCGTCGGCGCCGTCTTCGCCGACGGTGCCACCCCAGAGCGTGTCATCGAGGTCGACGACGACGCACTTCCTGCGCGGCCCTGCGTCGCGGCGACGAGGCGCGCCAATCGATGACAGCAGGTCGGCAGGAAGTCGAATGAGAATGGCTGCTTCGAAAGCTGATAGGCCGCGTGGTCGATCGCGCGTCGCAGCCCGTAGCTCGCGGTGAGATACTCGATGTCGAAGAGCGTCACTCCGGGCCGGGCACGGCGAGCGAGCTCCTCGTTGACCCGGCGGATGTACCGCACCCGACCCCAGGCGGCCGCGCCGTCGAGGCTCCCGGTGGGACTGGCGTCGGGGAGCGGGATGTTGCCTTGAATGATCGCGGCGGGCAGCTGCCGATGAATGGCGTCCCACAGCGACGCCCATCGATCGGCCTCGGCGCGGGCGAGGGCGGCGGCCTCGTCGTCCGAGGCGAACACCCGCGGGGCGTCGCGCACGCTCTCCTCGTGCGCGAGGATCACGACGACGCCCGGCTTCCCTTCATAGAGGGACGAGCGGGGATTCAGAGCATGCTCGAGCATCGCGCCGTAGGGCGCTTCATCGATCGTCGCGTCGATGCCGATGTCGAGGAGGAACAGGTCGAGCATTCGCGCAACGAAGGCGGTCGTGAACGTGCCGAGCAGCGAGACCTTGAGTGGCGCTCGTCGCTCGTCCTGCCGTGCACCGGGTCGCTGATCGCGCACGCGCTGAGCCAACGCCAGGGCGCCGCCCCCGGAGATCCGGTCTGGATTCAGGTTGAGGAGGGAGGGAGGCACGGAGCAGGGTCCTTAGCTGTTCGCGCCCTCCGACGCTATCACATCGAGCGTAGCGCGACCCCGGATCTCAGCGTCGGGACGACGGGCTGGCCGCACCGAGCCGCAGGGATGCGCGCGGCCCGTCGATTGATGACGAACGCGAGCCAGTCGGTCGCTGACACGGCATGCAGATCGGGGGCGTCGAGGACCGCCCCCAGCCACCCTGGAGCGAAGCGGTAGAAGATCGGGTGGGCGTTCAGTACGGGTTAATTTGCGCGCGCCGCTGCGATGGTGGCGCTGCGCGGTTGTCGACAGCAGCGTCGCGGGTCGCGCCAGCTGGCCAGTCACGCGGACGCGCAGCGCCCAGTAGTCGTCGACCGAGGTGGTCTGTTGAAGCAGGGGGACGCGGGAGCCGTCATCGCCGACGAACATCACCGGCTGCGAGGCGCCGCCGGGGAAGCCGACGCACGGTCGGGTGCCGTCGCCCACCGGCATCGTGTCGAGGTTGATGGCGACCCCGCGGGCGGCCTCGGCCCGTGGGATGTCGAGATAGCCGAAACCATCGCAGATGGTGATTGCG
>JADJAE010000036.1 GCA_016704445.1 Deltaproteobacteria bacterium | reverse complement strand
GAATGAGGTCGGCGTTGTGCTCGATCTGGCAGCGCACCCGCTCGGGGGTGGTCGTGGGGAGCCGTAGGTGGTGCCACGTGTGGTGCCCACGACGTGACCCGCCGCGACGATGTCCCGGGGATCTGCCGGGCGCGGTTGCGCAGCGGCTGCTCGCTGGACTCGGAGGCGCCGGCCTCAGACGAAGAACGCGGCGTGGATGTTGGCGCGCGCGAGCATCGGGAGCAGCCGGTCGGTGGTGCCGGGGTTGGGGCCGTCGTCGGGTGAAGAGCACCTCGCGGAGCCGGGGCGGCCCAGGGGAGGTCCAGCCCCAGCGGAGGCGGGCCTCGGGGTTGGAGCAGCGCCAGGGGCGCCACGGGGGTGCCGAGGAGTGTCCGAGGGATCACCATCCCCAGCGGTTCGAGCCGCCCGGCGTCGTCGATAGAGGCGATCAGCCGGGGAGACACCGGGAAAGCGCAGCGCGGCAGTCTGTCGAGGCGGGCCGCCAGGCCGTGGAGAGCGCAATCAGCGCGCCCCGTGATGACCGCCGCTCCGATGGCCAGCAGGGGCCGCCGCGCGTACGCGAGGGCCTGCGAGCGCTGTCTGGCTTGGTGGCGGCGTCGACCCATCGGGGGAGTTCAGGCCGAGGGCTCTGATCCGATCGCGACCGGCTGCGCCACCTACGGCCAGGGGGTCACTGGCAGAGGCTGCGGCAATCTCGCGTCCGGAGTGCGGCCGCAGGCGAGGCCGTCGATGGTGCCGCGGAGGAGGTCCAGGTGAGCGAGCGCAGGTCGAGGGACCAGGGGTGCTGGCGGTGCCGCAGTCGGTCTGGCCGCCGTGGAGCGAATCCCCGCTGGCGGGCGGGGTCTTCGGCCAGCACGAAGGGCGCTGCGCCGCTCCGGGCGCTCTCGTCGATGAGCGCGAAGTCCGGGAGCAGATCGCAGAACCCGTTGCCCGGCGTCTGTAGGGTGTCGCCCGCGCTGCGCTGGCAGGACCGCCCGCGGGGTCGAGGTGAGCACGTCGTTGCGGGTTGCCCAGGGCGCCGTCGTCGTGGCCTCCGACGATCACCAGGTCGTCGGCGCGGGCCCGCGAGCGAGTGGCTGATGCGCCCGGCGAGCGCCTCGGTAGGTCGCCAGGAGGGAGGCGCGACCATCGGCGGCCGCGAGGTCAGAGGCGCCAGGCGTCCGTGAGGAAGGGGGCCGGTGAAGAGGCGTTGGCGTCGCCGCCGCCCAGGACGATCATGGCGCCGGTCGCGCACCACCGCGAGCAAACGGAACTGCCGCGCGGGAGGCGGCGACGCGGCCGTGATGCGGGACCACTCCAGCGTGCGCGGTTGAGCCTCCAGGTGTCGTTGCGGGGCGAGGTTAGCGGCGCCGTCGGTGCTGGTGTTGCCGCCAAAGAGGATCGCTGTCGGAGGCGGCGTCGACGACCAGGGCAGTGGCGTTGGCGCGCGCGGCGGGGATCCCCCTTCCGGGCGAGGGGATCCATCGCCTCAGCGAGATCGAGGACCAGAGCCGCGGTAGACGGTGTACGCCCCGGGTGGCTCCGGCGCGGGATCGGCCGCCGAAGACCAGCATGCGGCGTCGGCGGGCGTCGAGGGCGTAGGCGGTGCGGAGCGGGCGCTGGGACAGACGTTGGGGTGAGGCGCGTCCAGCGGTTTGCAGCGCGGGTCGAAGCGCCAGGTCTCGTCGTCAAAGGCCGGGCGGGCCATGCAGCTCACGACCGGGCCCACGTCGCCGCCGAAGAGGTAGAAGGCGCCGGTGACGGGGTCGACCGCGCCGGCGGAGTCGCCGCGGGGGCGGGGCTGCTCGGAGGAGGGCTCGCACGCGGGGACGTCCTCGGAGGGAGCGTCGGCGGCGGAGAGCACATCCGCGGCGGGCGAGGCGTCGGCCGGGGGCGTCGACGGAGCCGTTGCCGCAGGCGGCGAGGGAGAAACTCGAGGAGGAGCGCAGGAGGGTACGCATCGGTGGTGAGGGTAGTTCGTACCACTGTTGTGCGGAAACTTTCCGGGTGCGCGGCCGGTGGGGCTTAGCATCCCGCGCCATGTTCACGATTCTGTTCGCGCGAGACCTCTCGCTGCTGTTGGAGCGGCAGATGACCGCCGCGTCGACGCGCGCTTACGGCCCCGCGATCGACAGAAGACATCGAGGCCCGCACAGCGCCCAAGACCTTCCTGCTCGAAGCCCACGGGCGGATGCGCTCGAGCCCTACGAGGCGCTGCGAGACCTGTGCGGTCCGCTGGGCATCACGGTGAGCGCACGGACGACTCCAACCTGATCGCCCTGTGGCTGGGCGAGGAGGTGCAGCTCTGGATGACACTGCGGCGGTCGCATCCACCGGCTGTTCACGGTGGGCACCGCGAGGACGCCGACCGGTGCACGAGATGCTGGTCTCGGGCTCCGGGTTGCTGGAGTGCGTGGTCAGTGCCGCGGGGCGCTGGAGACGCTGGCGAAGGACCCGGCCTCTCGGATGGTGCTGTTTTCGCTCGCCACGACCGCAGGCCGCTGCGGCGGATGCCCGACCCGGAGGGCATCGACTCCGGTGACGCTTCGTTTCTGGGGACCGCGCGCGAGGGGAGACCCTGGAGAAGCTGCGGCACAGCGACGTGCTGATGGCGACCAGCGGTACAGCGTGCGGGTGCGCGTCGGGGACGAGGAGAAGTACTGCCTGGCGGAGGTGTTCCACACACGGGAAGATCACGGCGATCGGGACGTCGTTCGCGGAGCACGAGCGCATCGTGCAGGCGCTGCTGGACGAGCACGGAGACGCTGGTGACGGCGCTGGAGACGGCGCAGAAGACGCCGCGGCGGGTGATGATCCCGGTGAAGTGGACCCTCGACGACCTGGCTTACGGGGTGGGTCGGATGTTCTCTGGGACGGACCTCTTCCGCCTGTGGGGCATCCCCGAGCAGACCGGTCCGGAGAGCTTCCAGATGCGCGCGGTGACCTCGACGTACGGCGCGCGTCGCCTCTTCACCGTCGACCGCGCCGGGCTCTCGCTGGAGCTGGGCGCCCGCACGCCCGCGTCGACGGCCATCCGGGTGGTGTCGGCGCTGCAGTACCACGTCAACGCCGATGTCCGGACGACCTCATCTCTCCGGAGCCGCTGTTGCAGCTGGCCCTCCCGGTGGCCGCCGAGCGGGGACCTTCAAGGAGACCTCGAAGCTCCACGACGTGGCGAGGGTGGTGCTCACCGAGGCGTGCGCGTGCCTGACTCGCGGGCGCAGGCGCTCACGACGGGGATGCTCCTGGAGAACACCCACGGCAACGAGCTGGCCACGCCGGCGCTGCACGACCTGACGCGGCGGGTGATGTCCGAGGCGGCGGCGCACGAGTGGCGGCAGTGGGTGAAGATCCGTGGCGCTGCCGGAGGAAGACGGCGTGGAGGTTCGCCGACCCGCTGCCGACGGAGCGCAACCTGCGGCTTCGTGAGCTCCAGAAGATGAACCGCGCGGCGCAGCAGCTCGTGGCGAGGATGGAGGGCAAGGGCCTGGCGAAGTGGCTGCAGCTCTCGGTGAGCTTCCTCACGGACGTCGCCGCGGACATGGTGGTGCCGTATCTGCCGTTGTTCCTGACGGTGACGCTGGGGCGTCGACGCAGTGGGTGGGGCTGGTCGAGGGCGTCGCGGAGGCCACCGCGGCGGTGGTGAAGTACATCTCCGGGCGGGTGTCCGACCGGATGCCGAGGAAGAAGCCGCTGGTGCTCCTCGGGTACGGCGTGGCCAACCTGGTGCGGCCGCTGCTCTCGATCGCGGTGGCGCCGTGGCAGGTGCTGGCGGTGCGCTTCGTCGACCGCATCGGCAAGGGCATCCGCACGGCGCCCAGGGACGTGCTCATCGCTCGCGCGACGCCGGAGCGGCACCGGGCGTATGCGTTCGGGTTCCATCGGGGGATGGACAACCTGGGCGCGGTGTTCGGGCCGATCGCGGCGATGGCGGTGCTCGCGGCGACGCACGACGACCTGCGGATGGTCTTCGCGGCGACGATCGTCCCGGGGATGCTCTCGCTGCGGCGGTGGTGTTCTTCGTGCGGGAGGTTGCGCCGGTGGAGACCGAGGCGACGAAGGCGGCCGCCGCGGAGGAGGCGAAGGCGCCGCTGCCGGTGGGGCTCAAGCGCTTCCTGGTGCTGGTGGCGGTCTTCACCCTGGGCAACGCGAGCGACGGCTTCCTGGTGCTGCGGGCGCACCAGCTCGGGGTGGCGACGCGGTGGCTGCCGCTGCCTGGGGGCGCTCGCTGCTGCGCGCTGGCGGTGACGCCGGGCGGATGGGTGGCCGATCGCATCGGGCGAGAGGGCGCTGACCCTGGGCTGGTGGCTGTACGCGCTGTCGTGGATGGGCTTCGGCCTGGCCACGCGGCCGTGGATGGCGGGCTTCGCGCTGCTGGGCTACGGCGCGTACTACGGGCTCACCGAGGGGACCGAGCGGGCCCTTGTGGCGACGCTCGCGGAGCAGCGCTCGCGGGGGCGGGCCTACGGGGCCTTCAACCTGGTGGCGGGCCTGGTGGCGCTGCCGGCGTCGCTGCTGTTCGGCGCGCTGTGGGCGTACGGGCCGAGGGTGGCCTTCGGGGTGGGGGCGGGCTTCGCGGCGACGGCCGCGCTGGGGATGACGCTCCGCCGGTTGCGGCGGGCGTAGCGCTCACGCCGACGATCGTCGTCGAGGCCCTGCGCGAATGGCCACCGTGGCTTTGAGGGGCGTGACGGTTCCGCCAGAGCTCGACCGTATGGCGTTTGGTGTAACGTTCGCGCCTGCGCAGCGCGCACCCGATGCGAAGGATCTTCGACGACAACTCCACCTGGTACGGGTTTCTCCCCTCGCGGGAGCTGGGTGCCCGCGCCCGATCGCGCGTCGACCTCGACGACATCTCCGCCCACGCGCTCATCGCCCGCCTAGCCGCCGAGCCGCTCGGGCTCAACACCCTCCGCACGCTGCTCCACGACGACGGCGCCGACGGGGCCGCCCGCGAGCTCTCCGCCGACGAGCTGCTCTCCGTCGTCGGCTGCTCGCTCTGCGACGGTCGCTTCGCCCTCCACGAAGAGCACCTCCCGAAGTACGCCGGCGGCGGCGCCCTGGGGCCCGCGCCGGCGGTCCCCGAACCTCCACTCGATCCCTTCCCGGCGAGCGAGGGGCCGCGGAGCGCCTCGCCCAGCGCGACGGCCACGCCCCCTTGCGTGTGGGCGCTGGAGTTCACCTTCGACGGCGCCAACCCCCTCGGTCACGGCTTCGAGCTCGACGCCCTGCACCTCCGCGCGCGGGTGGTGTCGGGGGCGTGCACCACGCCGCGCGGGCGCTTCCAGCTCCTGCGCGCCGACGGCTCCTCCGTCGCGGCGCACGAGGTGGCCACCGACTCCGGGGCCGACGTCGCCTGGGAGCTCCCCGCCCCCGAACTCGAACCCGACGAGGACCACCGCACCCTGCGCGCTCGCTTCGTGGTGGGCGACCAGACCTACGACAGCGACAACAGCGTGGTGGCCTGGCCGCGGTCGCTCTCGCTGCGCGCGCTCCACAAAGACACGCGGCGCCCCATCGAGGGCTTCACCTTCCGCGTCAAGCAGGCCGACGCGGGCGCGGTCGCGACCACGGACACGGCCGGCGAGGTCACGCACCCGCTCGCGAAGCCCGAGCCGTACACCGTCGAGGCCGAGGCCCCGAGCGAGGTCACCGCGTGGACCGACGCCGTCGGCCGCCGACGCGAGGCCCTCGGGGCGAAGTACTTCGTCTCGGCCTTCGTCGCTCCGAAGCCCGCCGACGACGGCGCGGCCGTCCGGCAGTACGTCAACCTGACGACCGCGAGCCACGGGCGCGACCGCAAGGGCTCCGTGGTCTCGATCTCCGTGGGCGTGGAGGGGGACGAGGGCCTCCCCCCCGGGGGCCGCGCGGGCAGGGAGGGCGACGTCATCCATGTGAAGGTGATCTTCGGGCGCAAGAGCAAGCGCAACGCCCCGCACCCTTCGGTGTCCGGGCTCGACGGCGTCAGGGCGGCGGCGGGAGCCTACGTGGGCAGCGTGCGTCTCGGCGCGAGCGGCGAGCCTGCGCGCTTCACCGTCGAGCTCGGCGAGGCCGGCGGGGACACCTGCCTCGTGCAGATCGGGTCGACCCGCGCGGTCGCCGACGGGGCGCCAGTTCGAGAACTGGCGCAAGCTGTTCTATCAGGTGACCTGCCCTCGGTGGTGTCGGCGCCCGACATGAGCCTGATGACCGCGGCGCTGAAGAAGGTCTACGTCCGGTACGAGAAGTACAAGACGCTCGCCTTCGAGGAGGCCGAGACCCCGGCGCCCCCGGCGGGGTCTTGGTTCGACGGGCCGATGATCGGGCTCGCCGGCCCGGTGCGTGAACATCGGCGACCATAACCGCTCGTTTTTCCATATGAAATTCGACGACACGAAGAACCCTCTCGGGGTGCACGTGCTCGTCTGCAACACGCAGTACGACGGCGGCTCGCCCGCGCACTCGACGGCCATCGCGCTGCCGGTGCTCCTCGCGACGCCGAAGATCACCTTCCCCGCCGACGGGGCCTCGGTCTGGGGTGTCGTCGCGCCCATCACGGCGGGTTCGGTGTTTCCGACGGCGCTTCAGGACGGGGGCAAGGGGGTGCGCGACGCGCGCTGGGTCGCGATCGGAGGGGGCTCCGGCGCCATCCCCGACGACCACGTCTTCGTCAACTGGAACACCCATCGAAACAAGGTGTATTTCAAGCTCCCGGCGCTGGCGCTCATCGAGCTCGCGGGCGGTCGCGTGGTGTGGGTGATGGCGAAGGTGCTCTGGTGCCTCGGGCCCTACAACGGCGAGGCCGACGCCAACCGTCAGCTCATCCGGTCGCGGGCCGCGAAGGGGATGAACGGCACCATGACCCACGAGCTCGGCCACACGATGCAGCAGGTGCTCTACGCCGTGCCCCCGGGCTCGACGCGGCCAGCCACGGCTGGAAGTACGACAAGCGCGGCCACTCGGGAACCACTGCGCCTTCGGCATCACCAAGGCGGTCTACGACGGCACCGGCGACCTCACGGGGCGCACCGACTGCAAGTGCGTGATGTACGGCGAGGGCGCCACCGAGCGGCCCAACACCTTCTGCGAGAAGTGCGCGCCCTTCGTGAGGGCCCAGTCGCTCAAGGACGTTACGGCGTGAGCGCCGGGCAGCCCTCCCCGGTGCTGGGGTTGACCCCAGGGGCCTTCGCCGATCAGGCGGCGGTGGCCGCGGCGCTCGACGCGCTCGCGCAGTCCCTGCTCATCGGCGCCCCCACGGGCGTCACCCTCGACGCGCCCGTCGCGGTCCCGTCGCGGTCCGCGTGGCTGCCGCTCGCGGGGGTCTGGCGGCGCACCTTCGCCGAGGACCGCCTCGTCCCCTTCCGTCGCTGCGCGGCGCTGGTGGCCGTACACGACGAGACCGGCGCGGCGCGCGTCGCCGCGGCCTTTCCCTTCAAGGACCCGGCGGGGCCCGAGCTGCCCCCCGACGAGGCGGCGCCCGAGGGGGCCATGGCCGATCCCTTCTCGCTCGACGCCGTTGCGCGCCTCGGCCCGCTCGATGGCGGCACCTGGTCGCTCTCGCTGGTCGCGCTCGGGTACGCGTCCAACACCGTGCGAGTTCGCGTCGAGCCCGCCGCGGCGCAGCTCACGCCACCGCGTAGCGCCGTGTGGCCCGTGCCCGGCGACGGGCGCTTTCCGAGCTACCGACCGTCGGCGGCCTCGCCCGCGCTCTCCGAGTCCCTCGGGCTCAGCCTCGACCTGGGCCGCGTCGTCCTGAGCCGCGAGGGCACCGCGTGCGTGCTCCACGCGAGCGGCAGGGTCGCCTCGCCCTGGGTGTGCCCGCTCGATCGTCCCCCGGGGGTGGCGGGCGACGACTACGCCCGCGGTGCCCTGCCGGTGACCTTCGTGGTCTGCGCGGCCAACCTCCCCGAGCCCTGGCAGTGCACCGTGACCGCGGCCGTCTACGAGGCCCTCGACGCGTCGTCGGCGCGGGTCTACCTCTCCCTCGACCTCTTCGCGCTGCCCGGCTTTCCGCGCGGCGCGCGCACGCTCTACCTCTGGGCCTTCACCTCCGGGCTCCGCGCGGGCCCCGCGCTGATGGCGCTCGTCACCCCGGAGATGCTCGCCCCGGCGTGATCGCCGGCGCACTGCCCATTCCCCGATGCCCACCGACATCTTCGAGCGCAGCACCATCACCTTCCGCGGCACCATCACCGCCGGGCACGCCGCGGCGACGAGCGCCACCTTCCAGTTGAAGCGCTCGGGGCGCACCTTCGCCTCCGTCGACGCGCCGCTGCGCGAGGGGGCGGCGGAGGTGCGCTGAGGCCCCGGCGGTGCACGGCGACGAGGACAACTACCTCCTCGAAAGTACACCATGATGGTCGAGGGGCAGGACTACGGCGGGGCCCAGAGCTACACGGTGTGGCCCGTCTCCGTGACCGTCGACGTGACCCGCGTCGAGGACGGCACACTCCTTCGACGGGTTCACGCTGAAGTTCACCCACGCGGGCGCCTCGGCGGTGTTTCGCACGCTCCCGACCGGGCGCTTCGAGCGCTTCCTCACGCGGTTTACGGGCCTTCGCCCTCGCCCCGGAGGCCCCCGACGAGATCAAGGCGTGGACCGACGACAAGGGCCGCGAGCGCAAGGGCAAGGGGTGCGCAACCTGAAGGCGGAGTTCGTGAAGCCCGCGAAGCCGGCGAGCGGGGAGATCGAGCAGTTCATCAACCTCGAGAGCGCCGCGGTCGGCCAGGACTGCAAGGGGCACACGGTCACCGTCGTCGTGGCGATGGAGGGCGACGCGGCGAGGGCCCCCGCGGCGCGCAAGGGGAGGGAGGGCGACCCGGTGTACCTCCAGGCGACCTTCTCGCGGGGGAGCAAGCGAAGCTCGCCCGCGCCGGACCTCCTCGACGTCACGGGGCGCACGGAGGACGACGCCGGGAAGGTCGTGAAGGCGAAGGTCGCCCTCGGTCCGTCCGGGGAGGCAGCGACCTTCCGGCTCGAGCTCGGGCAGGCGGGCGGTGACACCTGCGAGTTGAAGATCGGCGCGACGCCGGCGTGCAACGACGCGACGCTGAAGTTCATCAACTGGCGCAAGCTCTACTACCAGGTCACGCGGCCCGACACGCTCGCGTGCCCGGACATGGCGTCCATCACGGCGGGCCTCGCGAAGGTCTTCGTGCGCTACGAGCGCTACAAGGACCTCACCTTCGCGGAGGCCGACGTCCCCGCGGCGCCTGGCGGTAGCTGGTTCGACGGGCCGATGGTGGGCGGCGGTCTCGCCGGGCGCTGCGTGAACATCGGTGCGAGCAACCGGGACTTCTTCCACGCGAAGTTCGAGGACACGAAGAACCCCATCGGCGTGCACGTGCTCGTGTGCCACTCGCAATTCGACGCGAGCGCCGCGGAGGTCGACCACTTCACCTCCCCCGACATCGCGGCGGCGACGACGAAGGTGGCCTTCCCCGGCGGCGGCGCCGTGCATGGATGGGAGCTCGACGCCGACCCCGACGGATCGAAGGGCTACAACGTCTTCTCGAAGGCGATGCACGACGGCGGCGAGGGCGCGCGCGGCGTGAAGTGGAAGAGCCTCGCCACGAGCGGAGACCAGAAGGACAAGTCAGGGGACATCACGGCCGCGGACGTCTCCATCGACTACCCCACGGCGACGAGCAAGGTGACCGTGCGTCTGCCCGCGCCGGCCGTCGCGGTGCTCGACGCGGGCGAGAAGGTGCGGGTTGAGATGGACGTGCACTACGCGCTCGGGCCATACAACGGCGAGGCCGCCGCCAACCTCCAGCTCATCCGGTCGCGGGAGGCCGTCGGGATGAACGGGACCATGACCCACGAGCTCGGGCACACCATGCAGCAGGTGCTCTACGCGGTGCCCCCGGGCCTCGCGGCGGCCGACCACGGGTGGAAGTACGACAAGCGGGGACACACCGGAAACCACTGCGCCTTCGGGCTCCCGAAGGCCCTCTACGACGGCGGCGGCAAGCTCACGGGCCGGGAGGACTGCAAGTGCGTGATGTACGGCGAGGGGGCCACCAACCGGCCCGTGGAGTTCTGCGAGAAGTGCGCGCCCTTCGTCACCGCCGAGGCGCTGACGAGCCTCGTGTGAACCCGCGATGAACGAGGGCACCATGAAGCAGGGGTTCACCACGCTGGCGACGCACGAGTTCTTCGAGGACCCGTTGCGCGCTCGGGCGGCGGCGCTGGAGGCGATGTCCCTCGACGGGTGGGAGGGCATCGCGCTCGACGCCCCGCGGGCGGTGGCGACCGACCGATACGCCACGCTGCCCATGGTGCTGGGCCGTCGGATCGGGCTCGCGGCCGACGCCGGGCTCAACCTGCGGCGAGACACCCTGCTCGCCGTCACGCACCTCGAGCGCAATTTCACCCACGTCGCGTTTGCCTTCGACTGGAAGGAGCTCGCCCGCCCCGCGAAGCCCGTGGCCGCCGTCGCGCCGGTCGGCGAGCCCGGCGGCTTCGTGTCGTCGTTCACGCCGCTGGACCTCCGGTCGCGCGTGCCGGGCCTGCCGTGGGAGCCCGCCACGCTGTCGATCACCGCGCTGCTCGGCGATCGGAGCGCCAACCGGGTGAGGGTGAAGCTCGGGGGCGCGCTGCCGGAAGACCCCGCGGTGACGGCATTCGTCGCGCGAAACCGCGCCGTGGCCTACCCCCGGGCCGTGTGGCCGCCGAGGGTGGAGGGCGGTGTCTTCCCGCTCTACGAGCCGCCCGCGGCGCCCGGCGGAGGGGCGCTCGGCATCACCGGGAGCTTCGACGCAGGCTCCGTGTCCGCCGCGGGGGCGCGCTGCGTGTTTCGCGGGCGGTTCAGGCTGCCCGTGATGGACCGTGAGATCGTACGGGAGCGCGACCGGTATGACGACGAGCTGTCCGCGCCGCGGGGCGCGGGCTGGGTCGACGTGGGCGATCCCAGGGCGACTGCGGTGGTCCCGATCACCCTGGTCTTCGTGTCGGAGGAGCGGGTGGGCCCTACGGTGGTGCGGTTGCAGGTGCCGAGCGCGACGGACGTGGCGCCCGACGAGGCGGGGAAGCCCGTCGAGGGGTGCTTCGCGGTCGACCTCGCCGCCATCGGGGGGATGCCCCGCGACCCGGGGCGGCACCGGCTCTGGGCCTTCTCGGGGGAGTTCCAGGCGGGGCCGTGGGTGTTGTCGGTGACAGCGTAGAGGAGGCGGGCGGATGCCGAGCGTATTGGAGAAGGTGACGTACGTCTTTACGTCGAAGGGCGACCCCACGGCGTGGTGGCGGGTCGTCCGCATGCACTCCCGCGAGGCGCTCTCCGAGGTCTACTCGGCGGTGCTCGACCTGGCCAACGAAGACCTCGGGGCCGACCCCGACAAGATGCTCGGGCGCGACGCCGAGCCGCTCATCCAGCGCGACGCGCTCGTGCGGCGCGTCGTGGGCGTGGTGCACCGCGTGGAGCACCGCGGCACCACCGCGGGGCACCTGCTGTGCCGAGTGCACGTGGTGCCTGCCCTCTACGCGCTCGCGCTGCGCACGGACTCGCGCATCTTCCAGGATCAGAGCGTGATGGACACCGTCAAGTCCGTGCTCGGAGAGTCCCTCGCGCCCTTCCAGCGGGTGCTTCGCGACGAGACCCGCCGCGCCTTCCCGGTGCGGGAGTACTGCACCCAGTACCGCGAGACCGACCTCGATTTCGTCGCGCGGCTGATGGCCGAGGAGGGCATCACGTACTCCTTCGACTTCTCGGGAGACGAGGAGGTGATGGTGCTCGCCGACGCCAACGAGCCCTACCAGCCCGTGGCGACCGTGGACGGGTCGCCGTCCATCCCGATCATGGGCGCCGAGGCGGGGACGGCGACGGTGGAGGCAATCGGGCACTTCGACCTGATTCACCAGCTCCGCACGACCAGCCTCGTGGTGCGCGACTTCGACTGGACTCAGCCCACGCTCGACCTCACGCGGGAGAGCCGCGCGACGGACGTCAACGGCCACGACCGGGAGGCCTACGAGTACCCGGGGGCCATGACCATCGGCGACTACTCCAGACCGCGGTACACGGAGGAGGACGGCGCGGCGCAGGCGCGGATACGGCGCGAGAGGCACAAGGCCGGCGAGCGGCGCTTCGAGGGCGACGGCTACGTCACGGGCTTCGCGCCCGGCGTGACCTTCACCCTCGAGGAGCACGGCGCCCCGGCCTTCAACCAGGACTACCTCGTGACCCGCGTCGAGCACCGGGGCGTGGCGCCCGAGGAGCTCACCAACGACGTCGGGGCCGCGGCCGCGGCGGGGGAACGGTATCACAACCGCTTCGAGTGCATCCCGACGGCGGCGGTGTACCGACCCGCGCGCTCGGTGGGGCGGCCGCGGGTGTCGGGCGTGCAGACGGCGACGGTCGTCGGCCCCGCGGGCGAGGAGATCTACACGGACGAGCACGGGCGCATCAAGGTGCAGTTTCACTGGGACCGCGACGGGCAGCGCAACGAGTCGAGCTCGGCGTGGATCCGCTCGATGCAGCCATGGGCCGGGCCGGGCTGGGGCTTCGTCTTCCTGCCGCGCATCGGGATGGAGGTGGTGGTGGAGTTCCTCGAGGGCAACCCCGACCGGCCGCTGATCATGGGCTGCGTGTACAACGGCACCAACACGCCGCCGTACCCCCTGCCCGACGAGAAGACGAAGAGCACCATCAAGACCAGCAGCTCCCCCGGGGGCAACGGCTCGAACGAGCTGCGCTTCGAAGACGCCGCGGGCTCGGAGGAGATCTACATCCACGCCCAGAAGGACTTCAACGAGGTGGTCGAGCACGACCACACCACGCGGGTGAAGAACAACCACGCCAACACCGTGGACGTGAACGACTCGGAGAGCGTCGGGGGCGATCAGTCGCTCAGCGTGTCGGGCAACCGCACGAAGACGATCAAGAAGGACGAGAAGACCACCGTCCACCAGAACCGCATCGAGGTGGTCGACATCGACGAGACCATCACCGTGCACGGGAAGCGCACGGAGACGGTCGACGGCAACGAGACGATCGCGGTGCACGGCAACCGCACGGAGACGGTCGACGGCAACGAGACGGTGACCATCGCGGGCAACCAGCAGATGACCCTCGGCGGCAACCGCGCGGACACCATCGGCGGCAACGACAGCTTCACGCTCGGCGGCAACCAGGAGAGCACGCTCGGCGGCAACCGCACGACCACCGTCGGGGGCGGCGAGACGGCCACCGTCGGGGGCGCGCAGACCGAGAGCGTCGGGGGCGCACGCTCGGTGAGCGTCGGCGGCGACGACACGCTCGCCGTCAACGCGAACCTGATCGTCGACGCCGCGACCAACATGACCCTCGTCGCGGGCTCGACGGGCACCCTCCAGGGGGCGACGATCAACGTGAACGCGAGCGGAGAGATCGTGCTCGCCGGGGGCGGCTCGTCGATCAAGATCTCGGCGGCGGGCGTCGAGATCAACGGGGCGTCCGTGAAGATCGCGGGCGGATCGGTGGACATCACCGGCGGCCTCGTGAAGATCAACTGAGCCGGGGGCGCGCCGATGGATCCCATCACGATGGCGGCGGCGGCGTTCGAGCGCGATGTCGCGCGCTTCGAGGCGGCGGGCGCGGGGCGGTCGCTGCGCGTGGTCGCCACACAGACCGACCGCGGAGACATGGTCAAGGCGCTGCGGCTCCTGGAGTGGGCGCCGAGCAACCGCCGGCCGATGTTCCTGCACGAGGCCCCCTTCGAGGCGGAGGAGGCGTGGTTCGCAGCGCTCGCCGATCGCGTGCGCGCGGACTACGCCGCGATCCGCAAGGGGGCCGCGGAGGACGGCCTCGGACTCGCGGCCTTCGAGCCCTCCTCGGAGGTCGAGGCGCTCGCGCCGGCGGGGCGCGCGGCGGCGTACGTCGACCTCGCCGCGCGGCTGCTGCGGGGGCCGCTCGGGGGCGTGGTGGTCGCGCTCTGCCCGAAGCAGGTAGGCGACCCCGCGCGGTGGCGTGCCGCCGTCGAGGCGTGGCTGCGGGTGCGACTGCCCGAGGACGTGACGCGTTACGTTCACGACACGCCCGCGGGCCCGCTCGAGGCGCTCTTCGCCCCGGAGGCGGCCGCGCGCTTCGCCGTCGACCAGGACGCCCTCAACGACTACCTCAAGAACCTCGGCGGCCCCTCCTCCGAGCGCGGGTCCGCCGGTGGCCGCGGCGCCGGTCCCCACGCCGGCGCAGCGGGCGGCCTTCGAGCAGGCCACCGGGCGCAGGCTCCCTACGCCGGAGGCCGGGCGGACGCTCCGCGCGCTGCTCCTCGACGGTGCGCACAAGTCGGGCCGGCAGGACTGGCCCGGGGCCGTCCGCGACTACCGCGCCGCGGGCGACCTCTGCCGCGCCGAGGGCCTCGTCGCCGAGGAGGCCTCGGTGCTCGTCGCGCTCGCCAGCCTCTGCCTCGGGATGGGCCTACGGGACCAGGCCCGCGAGGCCTACGAGCGCTCGGCGACCGTGGCCGGGGGTGGGGGCCTGCACGCCATCGCCTGCCAGGCCCGCATGGGCGCCGCGGGCGTGCTGCTGATCGAGGGCCAGCACCATCGCGCGGCCCTCGCCTACGAGGGCGCCGCGGAGGCCGCGAAGGCCGGGGCGGCGCCCCTCCTCCGCATCGAGTCCCTGCGCCTCGCCGGGACCTGCCATGCGACCCGCGGCGAGGAGCGCGACGCGATGCGTTGCTGGCAGGCCGCGGTGGACGAGGGCGCGGCGGCCGACGACGCGACGCGCGCGGTGAGCACCCTCGCCGGCGCGGGCGAGGCGCTGGCGGCGGTGCTCACGCGCCACGGGCTGCACGCGCAGGCGGCGCACGTCCGCGCGCTGGTGCGCCCGCCGGCGGTCGAGGGCGCCGCCGACCCGGAGGGGCTGAGCCATGCTTGAAGCCGCGAAGTGGGGCGATCCCGTCGTCGGGGTGGACATCCACATGGTGCTGGTGCCCGCGCCGCCCGCGCCGCCGATTCCGACGTCGCTGCCGCACCCCTTCGTGGGGGTGGTGTTCGACCCCATCGGGCTGGCGATCGGCGCGCTGATCGGCGCGGTCTTCGGCGGCGGCGGCCCGGTGCTCATCAACTCGATGCCGTGCGGCAACACGGGCACCGAGGTGAAGGGCGTCCCTCACATCCCGACGCCGCCCGGCGTGAGCTTCGCGCCCAACGACATCCCCGGCAACGAGGGCTCGCTCGTCTTCGGGAGCAAGACGGTCAACTTCGCGGGCTCGTCGATCGCGCGGCTCACCGACATGGTGATGACCTGCAATTTCCCGATCAACCTCCCGACCTCGGTCTGCATGGCGGTGCCGATGGGGCCGCCCGTGCTCGTCGGCGGCCCCCCCGCGCTCGACCTCATGGCCGCCGTCACGCAGGGCATCCGAACGAAGTGGGTCTCCGACCGGCTCCACGCGGTGCTGCGCGCCAACCCCGGGTCGCGGCTGAGTCGGGTGATCTGCTTCTTCACGGGTCACCCGGTCGACGTGATGACCGGCGAGGTGCTCACCGACGCGGTCGATTTCGAGCTCCCTGGTCCCATCCCGATCGTCTTCGAGCGCAACTACTACTCCCGGAGCACCTACGACGGCCCGCTCGGCGTGGGCTGGCACCACCCGCTCGACGCCTCCGTCGACGACGAGGGCTGGCGGGTGACGGTGCGCCTCCCCGACGGCCGGGAGCGCTGGCACGCGCCCCTCCGCCGTCGGCGCGTCGACCTGGGACGACATCGAGCGGTACACCCTCGCGCACCACGCCTGGGGGTGGGAGCTCACCACGGCCGAGGGGCTCACCCACACCTTCGCGCGCGTGGCGGGCGCGCGGGTGACCCACTCGCTCGTGAGCATCGCCGACCGCGTGGGCCACGGGGTGCAGCTCCTCTACGCGAACGGCGTGCTGCACGAGGTGGAGGACAGCGCCGGGCGCCGGCTGCGCTTCGCCGCGACGGGGGCCGGGAGGCTCGGCTCGGTGGCGGTGCTGCGCCCCGACGGGCGGTACACCACGCTGGTGCGGTACGAGTACGACGCCGAGGGTCGCCTCGCGGCGGCCTTCGACGTCTGCGATCACCCCTTCCGCTTCGCGTACACGGGCGGGGTGCTCACCCGCGAGACCAACCGAAACGGCCTCAGCTTCTACTTCGAGTACGACTGGTACCACCCGCAGGGCTGGTGCATCCGAACCTGGGGCGACGGCGGCATCTACGACCGTCGCATCACCTACGACAAGCCGCGGCACGTCACGGTGGTGGACGATTCGCGCGGCGGGCGGACGCACTATTTCGGCGACCCGCGCGGGGTGGTGGTCAAGCGGATCGATCCTGTCGGGGGCGTGTGGAAGTACGGCTGGGACGAGTCGTTCAGGCCGGTGATGGAGGAGGACCCGCTCGGGGGGAAGACCGAGTGGGAGTACGACGCGAGGGGCAACCGCACCCTCGAGCGCGACGCGCTCGGCCACGAGACGCGGTGGCGCTACGACGCCGCGGGCCTGGACGCCGCGATGACGGACGCCGGCGGTCACGAGTGGACGCGCGAGCACGACGCGAGGGGGCTGCTGCTGCGGGCGGTCGACCCGCTGGGGGGAGCCTTCGAGTGGCACCGCGACGCCCGCGGCAACGCCGTCGAGGTGAGGGACCCTTCGGGCCGCCGCGCCCTGCTGCGCTACGACGCCGCCGGCGAGCTCATCGAGGAGTCCGACTGGGAGGGGAACCTCACCCGCTACACGGTCGACGACCTCGGGCAGGTGGTGGGCGTCGAGGAGCCCACGGGGCTCCGGCTGGCGCTCGCGTACGACCCCTGCGGGAGGATCGTCCGCGCCGACTGGTCGGACGGCTCGTCGCGGTCGATGGCCTACGACCCGCAGGGCAACCCGACCTCGCAGGAGGACGAGCGCGGCCGCGTGCTGCGGTACCGCTACATCGGCATGGACCGACCCGCCGAGCGCACGGGCGCCGACGGTTCGGTCACCCGGTACCTCTTCGACTCCGAGGAGCTGCTCACCGGCGTGATCAACGCCGGGGGCGAGCGCTACGAGATCGAGTGGAGCCTCGGCGAGCGGGTCATCGCCGAGCGCGGCTTCGACGGCCGCCGCACGGAGCTTCGCCGCAACGCCGCGGGCCGGGTGGTCGAGCGCGTCGGCGCCGACGGGAGGCGCTGCCTCGTCGAGCACGACCCCTGCGGCCGGGTCATCGGGCGCACGGCGAAGGGCGCCGCGGAGCGCTACCGCTTCGACGCCCGTGGCCTGCTGGTGGGCGCGGCGAACGCGGAGCGCGAGGTGGGCTTCGAGCGCGACGCGCTCGGTCGCGTGGTGGCCGAGGAGTCCGGCGGGGTGACGCTGCGGTACGGCTACGACGCCGGCGGGCGGCGCGCGACGCGGGCGAGCAGCCTCGGCGGCGTCGTGCGGTACGACCACGACGGAAACGGCCAGCTACGCGGCCTGGCGGTGGTGCCGACGAGGCCGCGCCGGCGCACGGGTGGGCGGTGCAGGTGCGCCGCGACGCGGGCGGCTTCGAGGTCGAGCGCCGGATGCCGGGGCCGGTGGTCGCGGCGTGGCGTCGCGACGCCTGGGGACAGCCGCTCGACGTCACGCTGAAGCACCCGGGAGGCGTCGGCCTCGAGGCGGGGTTTCAGTGGGGCTCGCACGGCGAGTTCGCGATGCGTATCGACCCCGCCGAGGGGCCTACCCGGTACGAGTACGACCCCGCGGGCGCCCTCGTGGCGGCGCGTCACGCCGACGGAACCGTAGAGCTTCGGCTCACGGACGCAGCCGGCTACCTGTACCGCGATGCCGGCTTCGGCGACCGGCGCTACGGCCCCGGCGGGCGCGTCGAGGCGTGCGACGGAGAGGGCCTCGGCTGGGACCGCGACGGCGCCCTCGTCTCCCGCGGGATCCCTGGGGAGGCAGGGTGGCGCTTCGGCTGGGATGCCCACGGTCGCCTCGCGGAGGTGCGACGCCCCGACGGGCTGGCGGTCACCTACGGCTACGATGCCCTGGGCCGGCGCGCGCGGAAGACCTTCGGCGGGGTCGAGACGCAGTACTACTGGGACGGCGACGAGCTCGCGCACGAGCAGCGGGGGGCCGAGGCGACGACGACCTGGGTCTTCGAGCCGGGCTGCTTCGTCCCCTTGGCGGGGTCGCAGGGGGAGCGCTTCGTGGGGGGGGTCCCCGACGCGGTCGGGGCCCCGGAGGCGCTCACCGGCGGCGAGGGGCGCCTCGTGTGGCAGGCGCGCATCGACCTCTACGGCGTCGCGCGCCCGCAGGTCGCGGAGGTCGAGTGCCCGTGGCGATGGCCCGGGCAGTACCATGATGCCGAGACGGGGCTTCACTACAACCGCTTCCGGTACTACGACCCCGAGCTCGGGCGGTACATCAGTCAGGATCCCATCGGCCTCGCCGGGGGCCTCGACCTCTACGCGTACGTCAGCGATCCCCTCACGCAGATCGATCCCTACGGGCTGGCCTGCTACGAGGCCAACCGCTCCAACGGACCCAACGGCATCACCGTCGGCCGCAGGCTCTCGCAGAAGCAGGCGCTGGGCCGCATCCGACGAGGCCTCGACGTCTTCGCCGACACCGCCGCGGAGGCGCGGAGCCTCGCGAAGCGGGCCCTTCGCGGCAAGCCGATGCGGCACGGCCCGCACGGCGTCGGCTACCTCCCGCACTACCACCCCAACCAGCACGCCAACAGCTCGCATGTATTCTTCCCCTGACGCGCGATGAGCCTCTTCCTGCTGTACTTCGAGGTCGGTCGGCCCATCCCCGCGTCGCCGGTCCCGGCGGCGCTCGTCGCGGTGCCGGTCACGGTGACCTTCGCGGGTCGCACGGGCCCCGCGCGGCCGGCCGTAGCCCTCACCGATGGCCTCGCCTCGGATCACTTCCAGCAGGTGGCTCCACCGTGGCGGCGCGGCGCGGCGAGGCGCTGCGCGCTGCGCTCACAGGCTACGCGCGCGAGCGCCTCGTGCTGGGCGCGCGGCCGCACCTGGTCTTCCTTATCGTCGAGGGCGTGCTCCGATCGTGCGTGGTGGACTTCGAGCACCGAAGGGAGGTTCCCCTCGCGGAGCTCGAGACCGCGCTGTGCGCGCTCGCGCGGGGGCAGGTGGTCGAGGTGGTCGCCGAGGCGACGGGGGAGTCCCAATAGCCGTCGATGCGCTCGGTGAGGGGGATCGGGAGGCGAACCCCCCACCCCTCCTCGGCCACCCGAAACGCGTCGGCCATCTGCTCCTGCTCGGCGCGCGGGATTCCCGCGGCCGTCGCTACCGTCCGCCAGGCCCGCACCGCGACGGTCACCGCGCGGATGATCTCGTCCGCCCTCGCGGCCTTCACCCGAAAGTGCTTCGCGACGTCGCGCGCGAGGGCAAGGTCCTGGGCGTTGTCGTCTTCCGAGAGGTTGAGGCTGAGGCCGTCCGCCGTCGCGATGGGGTTCATGTCGTACGCCGGCGAGAGCGACCAGCCGGAGGGACCCAGCACGAAGCCGTGATTGCGCAGGTGGTCGTCGACGTTTGACACGCAGACGAAAAAAACCATGCGCCGCCACAGCTCCTCGAGGTCGCGGGTCTGGTGGCGCCCTTCTGGATCAAGAACTCCGCGGAGGTCGAGGTAGCTCGCGCCGTCTTCCCCCGTCGCGACGTTCGAGCATGGTCATCGCGGAGGCGAAGTGGATACGCCCGCCCCGGTGCGATCAAACCGTCGCGTCAGGAAGGTGTGGTGTCGACTCCCGAAGCGTTGGCAGCGCGCCTCGGCGGTCGTCAACCCCGCGCGTCGGGCGAGCGTGTGCACGACGCCCTCCCAGGCCCCGATGTCGTGCGGGTCCCGCTCGCTTGGAAACTTCGCGATCCACAGGTGCCCCTGCGCGTCGAGCACGCTCGCCTTGGGACGTGCACCGCCGAGCGAACGCCCTTCCTCGCGCGACCTGCGCCTCACGACGCTGAAGCAACACGCGGCCCCAACGATCGGGCGAAGAGTCGAGAAACAAGCCGAAGTTGTCCGTCCCCTCGGCCGCATACTGCGGGCCGTGAAAGAGCCGCAGGGCAGGATCGAGCTCGTGCACGTGGCCCGCCGCCAGCCAGGCGCGGTCGTACTCAAACGAGAAGACCTCCTTGCCCCGCGTCGGCGTCGCATGCAGCGCGCCCATCCGCACCGCGCCCTGGAGGCCGACCCAGTCTGCACACACGGCGACGGAGCGCCGCTCAAGCGCCACGGCCCTGCTCACGGCGAACGCGGGGCGCGCGGGACTTTGTCTCCAGCTCGGCGTCCTGCAGCTTGCGACCAAGCTCGTCGTCGCGGCCGACGAGGCCGAGGTCTTTCTCGAGGCCGAGCGAGTGCAGCACGTTGGCGACCGCCCCGAGCGTGACGCCGGGATCGCCACGCTCGATGGAGCGCAGCGTCGGTCG
>JADJAE010000035.1 GCA_016704445.1 Deltaproteobacteria bacterium | reverse complement strand
GGGCCGTCGTGGGGCGCTCGGAAGGGGTGCTGCAGCGAGAGGGCGGCGTGCATGGGAGTGGGGGGGCGGTCAGATCCAGGAGAGCGAGGCGTAGTTGGTGCGGTAGAGGTGGTGCGAGCAGTCGTCGGGGCGGTCGTCCTTGCAGAAGCGCAGTCGGGCCCCGGAGCCGCCCAGCATGAACCACATCACGCAGCGGGGCTCAGGCGTCGCGGCGGTGTCCTTGTATTTGCAGTGCCGGAGGCTGCAGCCCGCGTCGCGGGGTCGGGGTCGATCCACGCGGCGGTCGTAGGCACGAGGCCCAGCGCGTGGCCGATCTCGTGGGTGAGGGCCTGCTGCAGCTCGGCCCCGTGGGCTACGCGGCGTCGGCCCGGCGCTGTCGGCCGATGCACATGAAGAGCGTCCCGGTGGTGCCGCCCCAGCCCCCCGCGGTGCCGCGCTGGTAGCGGTAGCGCACCGAGACATTCACCGTCGACGGCGCGGTGAAGCCCGGAACCTCCCCCTGGACGCTCACCTGCGAGGCGTCCGCGGGGTTGGCGTTCACCTGCACGTTGATGAGGTTTCCCCAGGTGCCGTCGGCCTTCTGGTACTGCGCGGTGATCACCGTCGGCTCGTAGGCCCACAGCGCGATCCACGTGGGCACGACGAAGACGGCCGCGCTGGTGGTGCCCGCCCAGGTCTGCTCGGCCACGATGTCGGCCTTGTCGATGGTCACGATGTTCATCTTGAAGGGCGAGCGCGCGTCGACCGCCGCGGGCCGCAGGGTGCTCTCGAGGGTGCTGCGCTGCGCGGCCGTGAGGTGCTCCTGGTAGGGGGTGGTGTCGTGCTCCTTCACCCCGGGCGCCAGCTTGATGAACACCGGGTCGAAGGCCCCCATGAGCGCGGAGATCATGTCGGCGGGCGCGGCGAGCGAGAGCGTCGTCGGCGCCGGGGGCGCGTCCATCTCGGTGCGCTGGTAGAACACCTTGCGCCAGACGGTGAGCTCGCCCCGGAGGCCCGGGGCGAGCGGCATGCTGTCGGTGCGCCCGCCGACCTTCCAGCGCGATCCGCCGTACCAGGGGAGGGTGATGGTGACGCGCGCGACGCCGTTGGCGTCGGTGGTGGCGGCGGCGTGGTCGAGCGTCGCGTCGGCGGTGGCCGACACGGTGTCGGGCTCGTTGCCGGGGTTGGGGATGACGTTGAAGCGCACCGTCTTGCCGGGGCGCCGGGGCTCGATGTGGCCGACGAGCTCGACGTCGCGGCCGTTGCGCGGCGGGTCCCATGCGCTCGGCAGGTTGACGTACTGGTCGTGGGGCGCGTCGTGGGGGGTCCCAGCGCCAGACGTACTGATTGACGGCGATGGTCGCGCGAGCGCGCTTCACGTCCCCGGCCCAGGTGTGCTCGACCAGCACGACGACGGCGCCTGGGGCGTCGCAGTGCACCCGCACGGTCGGCGTGGCGGTGGCGCCACGGATGGTGGCGGAGCCCGACTCGATGGACCACGCGTAGGTGCCCGGCGGGGCGCCGTCGGCGGTGATGGTGACGGTCTCGCCGAGCTCGACGTCGAAGGAGTCGTCGCTGGTGATGGAGAGCTCGTGCACGGGCTCGTCGACGTCCGGGTCGATGTCGAAGGGGAGCGGGTCGGCGTTGGCCGAGTGCAGCGTGAGGACCGGGCGCGAGACCGAGCGCACCACGAGGTCGCCTCGGCCGACCAGGGCCAGGAGCTCGAGCTCCTGCTCCTGCCGGGTGTACAGCCACGGGGTGCCGAAGGCCCGCCAGATCTCGGGGAGCCGCCCCCGGTGCAGGGCCTGCGCGCACGCCTCCGAGGCGTCGCCCGACCAGCGCTCGAAGGGCGAGTCATCCGCGCGCCAGGCGCGCACCAGGTAGAGGTCGTGGTCGCCGTCGTGTTGGATCAGCACCCCGTCCCTCAAGGCGCGCCCCGCGCCGCGCGGCGGTGCGTGGCCATCGGACCCCTCACCGAGCGGATCTTCTCGTCATCCCCGACCATGGGCGGGACGTTAGTCGCGGAGGCAACGAAGGGTCAATCCGGCGCGTAGTGGGGAGCGGTCGAGCTCCTCGGCCTGGCGCGGGTGCCGTTGCCACCACCCGACGGCGGGAGTGGCGTGGCGCACCAACGGGAGGACGTCGCTACGTCCCGGGCCACCGCCCCGCCCGCCTGCCTCGCACGAGCAGATCATCCCCTCGGCGCAGTCGCGCCGCGAGGCACCCGGTGCCCGCGCGACGGCGGACGCGGCGCCGGAACGCACGCACCGGCGTCCCGATCACACCGCCCGCCCGAGCCCGCCCGCTGCGGGCAGCCGCGCGCGCAGCGCCCGGCGCCTTACCGCCCCCGGCGCACAGGTCGCTCGGCGCCGCCCCCCGCCTAGCGCCGAGGAGACGCTCGGGGTGCAGCGCCAGCGACGCCCGGCCGCAGCCTTCGGGGCAGGCGAGCCGCGTCCCCCAGCAGACGTTCGCGTTCAACGCCGCCTGGCACTGCGCGTCGTTGCAGCACGGGTACGGTCGCCCCGACGTCATGCGCACCATCCCGTCGCGGCACTCGACGTTGAAGAAGCAGTCGACGTGACGACTCGGGTCGCACGACGGCGGCGACCGCGGGTCGAAGGTCGCCGGACCGAGGTCGCGACGACCGACGCGTCCTCCATCGCGCCGAGGCGGACCCCGCCTCGTCGCCACCGGTCAATCCCCAGCACAGCCCGAACGTCGCCCTCCACCGCGCTCACCGGAGATCGATGGACGGGCGCACCGGCGGAACGTCGGCACGCACGCCCCTTCGGCCGTCGACGCGAGGAGGGGCCGCAAGGCGCCCTCCTGCGTGAGCGCGACCGCCTCCGGCGAGTCTCAACGCCCTCACGCGTCGCCCCGTCGAGAACGCGGACTCGTGCAGCGCCTGCCATGCGACGATGCGCTGGTGAACGATCGCGTTGAGCTTCGCTGGCTCGTCCTCGCGGCGGGGCTCCAGCTTCGTTGCACCACCACGGTCGGGTCGATCGCACCGGCCGACAGCGGGCTCGATCGCGCCGAGGCCCTGGTCGACGCGGCCTCGGAAGTCGCGCTCGACGTCGGGTCGGACGCCTCCAGCGATGTCCCGATGCCCGGCAGCACCTGCGACGACGCGCAACCCCTCGGAGAGCGCTGGGTCGTGCCCGAAGACGCCTCCGGCGAGGCCCCCCGCTGCGAGCTCGGCGGCACCGAGCGGGCCTACGCGTGGTCGTCGATCACGGTGCCCGGCCGCGCGGTGCTGGTGCTCCGCAGCAGGGACGCCTCCCGCGGCCCCGACCAGCTCTCCCTCTTCGCCGACTGCCGCGCCGCCGCGTGCCTGCCGACCGTCCAGACGGCGAGCGAGGGCCTCACCGTCCGCCGCTACCTCAACGACTCCGCGACGCCGCTTCTGGTGCGCATCGCGGCGCGACGCGGCGCGATCGTGCTCCCGACCATCGAGCGCACTCCGCCCAACCTCCGCTGCGACGACGCGACCCTCATCGACCGCGAGGGCACCTACGTCGACGACGGCCCCTTCCCGGCGAGTGACCCGGCGCCCGCGTGCCCCGAGGTCTACGAGCCCGCGGGACCAGTGCGCTGGTACCGCATCCAGATGCAATACCTCGAGGGCAACACGCTGCGGGTGAGCGCTCCGCCGGGCGTCAACGTCCGGCTGGTCACGGAGTGCGGCGCCTCGACCTGCGCGGCGGCGCCGTACCTCAGGTCTACAACGAGACCCGGCGGGTGCTTCGCTGGCCGGTCGCCCGCGGTTCGACGACGCCGCTCTACCTGGCCGTGGGGCGCCGCCTGGAGTCGCCGCCTTCGACCGCGCCCGTCTCCCTTCACCGTCGGCGTGGAACCAGGCCTCGGCGGCAGGCTCTGCCACGACGCCATCCGGGTCGACGGCACCCTCGACCTCCGTGACTTCGAGACGCGCTCCGGGGCCGAGCGCATCCCCGTGTGCAACGACTCCTCCGCGCGCACGGTGCGGGCGCGGTGGTTCGACGTGAGCGTTCCGCCCGGGCACTCGCTCATCGCCCACTCCCTGGAAGAGTCCAGCACGGTGCGCACGCCCTGGCAGCTCTACGCCGACTGCGACGACCGCCGCTGCGGCATCGCCGCGCCGCCGACCCCTTTCGTGACCACCCTCGAATACGCCAACACCACCGCGGAGCAGCAGTGGTTCAAGCTGGCGCTCGGCAACCTGGCGGTTGAGTACGTCGACGCGCTGCGGGTGCGGGTGCGGGTGTTCCGGTCGGCCGCGAACGGCACGTGCAGCGCCGCCCGCCGGCTCGCCCCAACGAGCTCGTGCTGCGAGAGGACCTCACCACGGGCCGCGAAGGGCCGCCCCCTGCGGCGCCGCAGGCCCGCGCCGCTCGCTCTGGTACGTGACCACGGTGCCGGCGGGCCACGAGCTCGCGCCGCTGCTGGTCAATCGCAGCGAGCCCTCGGTGCGCGTCGACCTGCCCGACGCCTGCCCCTCGGGGGCGTGCACCGCGACCTTCGCCAACCGCACCGCGGTCCCCATCGAGGTGACCTACGCCGTGAGCCAGGAGGCCCGCCTCGGGTTCTTCGCGACCTACGACCTCGTCGCCCGCACCGTACCGCTGCCCTGAGCGCGGCGACGGCGAGGGCAGACGCGGCGACGGTGAGGGCGGGCCGTGCGAGGACGGCGACAGCGCCTCTCTTGCAACCTTCGCGTCGCGCGAAGGTGACCACCTGATGTTGCCTGGGGTCAGGCGCTGCACGCCGATGAAGAGGCCGCACGCCGTACCCCAGGCATGGGCGGGGCGACGATCAAGTGTCCCTTGAGACCTTGAGAGGGGTGCAGCTCGGGCCCCCCCCCCACCCCCCCCCCCCCCCCCCCCCCCCCCCCCCCCCCCCCCCCCCCGCCCCCCCCCCCCCCCGCCCCCCCCCCCCCCCCCCCCCCCCCCGGGCCCCCCCCCCCCCCCCCCCCCCCCCCCGGGGGGGGGCCCAGGGGGGGGCCCCCCCCCCCCCCCCCCCCGGGGGCCCCCCCCCCCCCCCCCCCCCCCCCCCCCCCCCCCCCCCCCCCCCGGCCCCCCCCCCCCCCCCGGGCGCCCCCCCCCCCCCCCCCCGGCCGCGCCCCCCCCCGCCCCCCCCCCCCCCCCCCCTGGGCCCCCCCCCCGGGGCGGGGGGCCCCCCCCCCCCGGGCCCCCCGCCCCCCCCCGCGCCCCCCCCCCCCCCCCCCCCCCCGGGGGCCCCCCCCCCCCCCGGGGGCCCCCCCCCGGGGGGCCCCCCCCCCCCCCGCCCCCGGGGAGGGGGGCCCCCCCCCCCGGAAGAGGGGCCCCGGCCCCCCGGGGAGACAAAGGGCACACCCCGGCCCCTGGTGATTCGTCGCCCCGTTTGAATATTCGTCAGACCCGCCGCCGCGGTCGCGCGTCCCACACAACGCCGCGCGCCTCCGTCCGCCTTCGGGGGTGGGCCGTGCGCGTGGCCATCGCCCGAGCCCTCTCTCCCCTTCGCCGGAGGTTCCATCCGCCATGGTGCCGTACAACCACGCCCGTCGTTCGGGCAGCCTCGCCATCGTCGCCCTCCTCGGCGGCTGCGCCACCGCCGGCGGCCTCGCCGCCCGCCGCGCCGCCGTCGAGCCCACCCCCGCTCCCGCCGCCGCCGGCCATGCCCCGCGCCGCGCCGCGGCCCGCGTCGAGCTCCCCTCGTGCGAGCCCGCCCGGGGAGCCCACGCCGCCCGCGCTCCCGCCGCCGCGCACGGCGACCCGGACGCCCGCCGCGCCGCCCAGCGCGGCCTGGAGTTCGTCTCCCGCGAGGCCGTCGCCTGGCAGACCCAGCACAACTGCTACGGCTGCCACGTGCAGGCCGTCACCTTCGAGGCCCTCACCGTGGGCCGAGAGCACCGCTACGACGTGAGCGAGACCGAGTACCGCGAGGTGCTGCGCGGCCTCACGGACATCAACGGCGGCCACCGCCACGCGGGGCGGCCTCAGCGTCGGCGGCAGCGGCATGCCCGCGACCTCCCGCGCCTTCGGCGGGGCCGCCTTCGCCCGCTACGACCGCACCGAGGACGGCGCCCTGCGAGACGACCTCCTCGCCGTCGCCACGCAGCTCGTCGAGCACCAGAACCCCGACGGCTCGGTGCGCAACGACGACACCCGCTTCCCCGTGGTGCAGGGCCCCCTGCAGGCCACCACGCAGGCGCTCCAGACGTGGCACCAGGCCTACTCGCGCAGCGCCGACGAGCGCTGGCTCGGTCCGGTGCGCGAGGCCGAGACGTGGCTCCAGTCGCAGGCCCGACAGCTCACCGACCAGCCCGACGCGGGCACCGTCGACCTCAACTACGCCGTGATGGGCCTGCTCGAAGCGGGCGCCCAGCCCAGCGAGGCAAGCCTGGTCGCGCTCGCCTCGCGGCTGCGGGAGCGACAGTCGACGGACGGCGGGTGGAGCTTCCGCCCCGCCGGGGAGGCCAACGCCTTCGCCACGGGCCAGAGCCTCCACGCGCTGCGCTCGCTCGGCGCGAGCGATGACGACCCGGCGGTCGCCCGCGGAACCCGCTGGCTGGTCACCCACCAGGCCGAGGACGGCGGCTGGTCGCACGGCGGATCGGGCAAGGCCGAGGCGATGTGGGCCGTGTTCGGGCTGGTGAGCGTCGACGTGATGTCCCTCGCGCTGGAGGGCGTGCGCGACGGAGAGCACGCGGGGGCCAACCCCACGGTGAGGGCCCGCGCAGTGGACAACAGCGGCGCCTCGGTGCGCCAGGTCGAGCTGCTCCTCGACGACAACCCCATCGGGCGGGCGTGCGGCGCAGCGCTCTCCCAGCCGGTCGCCCTCGGCGACCTGCCCGCGGGGGTGCACACGCTCGACGTGGTGGCCACCAACGACCGGGGCCAGCGGTCCAGCCGGCGCATCGAGCTTTACACGGGGCAGTATTACCTGGCCACGCCGGGCACCCGCTGGAGCGAGGGGCGCACGGTGTTCTCGCTGCGCAACGTCGCGCCGAGGGAGCTCGCCGGGACGGTGCGGGTGAGGGTTCGCACTCCCGAGGGGAGGGAGGTGTGGCGTCACGACGAGGCTGCCGCGCAGGGCCCCGTGCGGGTCTCCTGGGACGGCCATCCCACCGATGGGGCGGCGGCCCCGGCGGGGCGCTACGTGGCGACGCTCTCCTACGTCGACCGTAGCGGGCGGGCGCTGCAGGAGATCGAGCTGCCCTTCGTGCACGACACCGCGGAGGCGCAGCAGGCCAACTACGCCCAGGTGCAGGGGCAGCTCGACGCCGAGGGGGCGGGCGGCGCGGCCAACGCCGAGGTGGAGCTCGTCGACAACGCCGGGCGCGTGGTGCAGCGCACCCAGAGCACCGAGTCGGGCGCGTACCGATTCAGCAACATCGACCGGGGCCAGTACCGGGTGCGGGTGAGCCGGCCGGGCTTCCGCCCGATGGAGGCCCCGGTGGCGGCTGCCCCCGCGGCGACGTCGAGCGCGGACATGCGGCTCATGCACTGACACCTATCGCGCGCGGCGATCGACTACGCTCGCGCCCACCATGACGCAGGAACACCTCGACGTGCTGATCGTCGGCGCCGGCATCTCGGGCATCGGCGCGGCCTACCACCTCCAGAAGCTCTGCCCGACCAAGACCTGGGCGATCCTGGAGGGCAGAGAGGCCCTCGGAGGCACCTGGGATCTCTTCCGGTATCCGGGCATCCGCTCGGACTCGGACATGTACACCCTCGGGTATTCGTTCCGCCCGTGGACCAACCCCAAGGCCATCGCGGATGGGCCGTCGATCCTCGCCTACCTGCGCGACACCGCCGAGGCCTACGGCATCGACCGCAAGATCCGCTACGGCCACAAGGTCGAGCGCGCGAGCTGGTCCACCGAGGGCCGCCCGCTGGACCGTCGAGGTCCGCGACGCCTCCACCGGCGAGCTGCGCCGCTTCACCTGCAGCTTCCTCTTCATGTGCGCGGGCTACTACGACTACGACGAGGGCCACTCGCCGGAGTTCCCCGGGAGCGAGCGCTTCCAGGGGCGCGTGGTGCACCCGCAGCACTGGACCCCCGACGTCGAGTACGAGGGCAAGCGGGTGGTGGTCATCGGCAGCGGCGCCACGGCCGTCACCCTGGTGCCCGAGCTCTCCAAGCGGGCCGCGCACGTCACGATGCTCCAGCGCTCGCCCTCCTACGTGGTGACGATCCCCGAGCGCGACCGCGTCGCCAACTGGCTGCGGGCGCGGCTGCCGCTGCGGTCGGCCTACGCGCTCACCCGCGGCAAGAACGTGCTGCTGAGCATGGCCTTCTACAACTACTGCCGCCGCTTCCCCGAGCACGCCACGCGCTTCATGGTGGGCACCGTGCGCCGGGAGCTTCGCGGCAAGCTCGACGTGACGAAGCACTTCACGCCCCGCTACAAGCCGTGGGACCAGCGGGTGTGCCTCGTCCCCGACGGCGACCTCTTCGAGGCGCTGCGCTCGGGAAAGGCCTCGGTGGTCACCGACCAGATCGAGACCTTCACCGAGACGGGCATCCGCCTGCGCTCCGGGGAGGAACTCCCCGCCGACGTGATCGTCACGGCCACCGGGCTGAAGCTGAAGTTCCTCGGCGGGATGGAGGTCGAGGTGGACGGGCGTCGCGTCGATCCGTCGAAGACCATGGCCTACAAGGGCATGATGGTCAGCGACGTGCCCAACCTGGCGCTCGCCATCGGCTACACCAACGCCTCGTGGACGCTCAAGGTCGACCTCACCTGCGAGTACGTCTGCCGGCTGCTCAACCACATGGACGCGAAGGGCTACACCACCTGCGTCCCCCGCCGCCGCGACCCCTCCGTGAAGGAGGAGCCCCTGCTCGATTTCTCATCGGGATACGTGCGGCGCGCGGTCGATGCGTTTCCCCGGCAGGGCTCCATCGCGCCGTGGAAGCTCCACCAGAACTACGCCTTCGACATGATGCAGCTGCGGCACTCGCCGCTGGAGGACGGGACGATGGAGTTCTCCACCGCGCGACGATGAGGGAGGGTCAGCAGGCGGCGTAGGCGGGGAGGAGATCGTCGGCGCGGCGACCGCGGGCGCGTCGGTCGGGGCGGCCGTCGTTGCGGCGGTCGGCCGGGCCCCAGCGGCGGTAGGAGAAGCGGCTCTCCAGCTCGGAGCCATCGAGGAAGATGACCGGAGCGAAGGGCGCCTCGACGATGGTGAGCAGGTAGCGCGTGAGGGAGTCGAGCTCGCTCAGCAGGTCGTAGTAGCGGAGCTCCGGGGCGTCGGGGTCGTCCGCGCAGGAGTGGGAGGGGGAGGGTTTCATGGCGCCGCCCAGCGTAGGAGGCCGCGACGCCGAGGGGCCAGTTTCTGCGCAGGCCCTCGGAGCTCGGGCGCGCTACGCCGTCACGCCCGTCCCGATGGGGCAGGTCACGCCGGTGCCCCCGAGGCCGCAGTAGCCGTCCGGGTTCTTCTCCAGGTACTGCTGGTGATAGTCCTCGGCGAAGTAGAACTCCGGCGCCTCCCGCACCTCCGTGGTGATCGCGTTGCGCCCCGCCTTGCGAAGCGCCTGCTCGTAGGCCACCCGCGAGCTCTCCGCGGCCGCGCGCTGCGCTTCGTCGTAGCAATAGATCCCGGAGCGGTACTGGGTCCCGACGTCGTTGCCCTGGCGCATCCCCTGGGTCGGGTCGTGGCTCTCCCAGAAGGTCTTGAGCAGCGCCTCGTAGGAGACCTTCGCCGGGTCGTACACCACGCGCACCACCTCGTTGTGGCCGGTGCGGCCGCTGCACACTTCCTTGTACGTCGGGTTGGGCGTGTAGCCCGCGGCGTAGCCCGCCGCCGTGGAGACCACCCCGGGGAGCCTCCAGAACTTCCGCTCGACGCCCCAGAAGCAGCCCATGCCGAACATCGCCATCGCCATCCCGGGGAAGTCCCCTTCGAGCGGCGTCCCGAGCACCGCGTGGCGCGCCGGGACGGGCATCCGCTCGCTGCGCCCGGGCAGCGCCTCGGAGGGAGAGGGCATCGTCGTCTTGGTGGGATCGGTGAACGAAAACATGCGGAGCACTCTGTCACCGACCCGACAGGTCGGCCAGTGCCACGCCGCTAGCGCAGCGCCCCGAGGAGCGCCTGGAGCAGCGTCCAGAGGCCCACGAGCCCCAGCAGGGCCACCAGGGCCGCCGCCGCGAAGACCCCGCGGGAGTTGCGGTCGACCGCGTGCATCGCCTCGGCGCCCATGCGCTTGGCCATCGTGACGGGGCACTCCACCGGCACCTTGCCGTCGCGGATGGACTGCAGCCGGTCGATCATCGCGGTGACCGAGCGGTAGCGCTCGTTCGGGTCCTTGGCGACGCCGTGCCTGATGAAGTGCGACAGCTCGGCGGGCACCCGCGACTGGTGCGGGCTCACCGCCATGTACGCCATCGGGACCGGGTCGCGCAGCACCCCCGCCACGCACTCGCTCACGCCGCTCTTGCTCGCCAGGTAGTGCTCCAGCGTCAGCAGCTCATGGAACATCACGCTGAGCGCGTACACGTCGCTGCGCTCGTCGAGCGTGGCCACCTCGCCGCGCGCCTGCTCCGGGGACATGTACGCCGGCGTCCCGAGGAGCGAGCCCTCCATGGTCCTGAGCTTGTCGTTGCCCTGCCGCCTGCTCTTCGGCGCGGTGAGGGTGATCAGCTTGTCGTCGACCGGGAAGCGCTTCGCCTCCTCGCGGCTGCGGGCGAGGCCCCAGTCCATCACCACCACCTCGCCGAAGCGGCCCACCATGATGTTGGCGGGCTTCAGGTCGCGGTGCAGCACCCCCTGCGCGTGCGCGTACTGCACCCCCCGCAGCACCTGCAGGAAGACCTCCGTGCGCCGCTCGAAGGAATACCGCTGGTGGTATTCCGGGTCCCCCGCCACGAGGCGCTCGATGA
This sequence comes from Deltaproteobacteria bacterium, assembly GCA_016704445.1. Classification (GTDB taxonomy): domain Bacteria; phylum Myxococcota_A; class Polyangia; order Polyangiales; genus SCUS01. The sequence goes on along the minus strand of JADJAE010000035.1, from coordinate 83,581 downwards.
CGTGCTCGAGGGTCTCGCCCTCGACGTACTTCATCACATAGAAGTACCGCCCGTCGGGGTCGATGCCCACGTCGTGGATGGGGACGATGTTCGGGTGGTCGAGGCGCCCGAGCACCCTGATCTCCTCGACGAAGCGCGCGGTGATCTCCGCCCCGCCCTCCAGCTCGGGCAGCAGGCGCTTGAGGGCCACCGGGCGCTCGATGTCGTTGTCGCGCGCCAGCACCACCTCGCCGACGCCGCCGCGCCCGAGCACCTTCGCGGCCTCGAAGCGCTCCCTCGCGTCGACCACCAGCCGGGGCACCTCCCCGACGAACTCCACCCTCGGCAGGATGGTCGAGCGCGCTCCGCCCGACGCGGCAGGGCCGTCGAGGGCAGGGCCGGACAGCACCTGCGTGGCGCCGTCGTGCGAGGGCTGCTGCACGGGCGAGAGCACCGTCTGGGCGAGGGAGGAAGGGGCGTTCGAGGGGACGTGCGCCCCAGGGATGGTGTCGTTCTGCATCGGGTGTTTGGTTCCTCGCGATACCCTATCGGGCCGCGCCGCGCACGGTACCGGCCGAGCGGAGGGCCTCGGCGAGGCGCTGGTACTGGCTCAGGTCGTTGTAGACCTGGGCGCTCACCCGCAGCAGCAGGCTCGCCGGGTCGCCCCAGCGCATCACCGGCACCTCGATGCGGTGAAGGTCCCAGAGCCCTTGCTGGAGGCCGTCCTCGAAGGTCGGATCGCACCGGGGGGTCAGAGGGAAGCGGTCCGCCGGGAGCGTCAGCGTGGCCATGGAGCCGATCATCGAGGCGGGCGCTGGAGGGGGCACTCCGAGGGCGTCGGAGAGCAGCGCGCGGGCCTCCAGGGCGAGGGCGCGGTTGGCCTCGCGCAGGGCGTCCCACCCACCGGGGAGGAGCGAGGCCATGAAGCGGATGGCCTCGGGGACGGAGAGCACCGCGGTGGGGTCGTCGGTGCCCATCCAGTTGAACTCGATGGAGAGGCGGGAGCGGTCGGTGCGGCGCGAGCTGGCCCCGTGGCTGATCACCAGCGGTCGCACGCGGTGCTGCCGGCTCGGGTGCACATGGAGGAAGGCCGCGCCCTTCGGGGCGCACACCCACTTGTGGAGGTTGCCCGTGTAGTAGGCCGCGCCGAGAGAGCGCAGCGAGAGCGGGACCATCCCCGGCGCGTGGGCTCCGTCGACCAGCACGTCGACCCCGGAGCGCTGGCAGACGTGCACGATGTCCTCGACCGGAAACACCAGGGCCGTAGGGCTGGTGACGTGGTCGACCAGCACGAGGCGGGTGCGAGAGGAGAGCGTGCGGGTGATGGCGTCGAGCACCTGGCCCGACGAGCGCAACGGGAAGGGGACCTCCGCGGTGACCACCCTCGCTCCGGCGCGCTCGGCGACGAAGCGGGCGGCGTTGGTGCACGCGGCGTAGCCGTGGTCGGTGACGACGATCTCGTCGCCCGGGGAGAGGGTGAGGGACTGCAGCACGGCGTTGACCGCGAAGGTGGCGTTGGGGACGAAGACCAGGTCCTCCGAGGGGGCGTCGACGAAGGCGCCCAGGGAGGCGCGGGCCTCGTCGAGGAGGGTCTCCAGGTCGCGCACCAGGAACTGCACCGGCTGGGCCTCCATGCGGTCGCGCAGGCGCTGCTGGGCGGCGAGCACGGCGCGGGGGGCGGCGCCGAAGGACCCGTGGTTGAGGAAGGTGACGGTCGGGTCGAGGGCGAAGTGCTGCGAGAGGGTCATCGTCGGTGGGGCGGCACGATCGACGAGAGGGTCCACGGGTGACAAGCGCCATGGCGCAGGTTTCGGCGGGCGGCCGAAGGGTGCGAGACTCTGTGACATGCGGCGTACAGGGTTGTGTCTGGCGGGTATCACGGTGCTGGTGTCGTGCAGCGATCCGACGACGGAAGCGCCGAGGGATGCGGGCGCCGACGCGCTCTTCGATGGGGCGATGGACGCCCCGACGGACACCGGCACCGGGTCTCCCGAGGACAGCGGTCCGAGCGAGTGCCCGGTGGGGGTGGCCTTCGCGCAGGGGTCGGCGGAGGGCGCGTCCGACCCGACGATGGTCCCGGCGGGGATGGGCCCTGGGGGGGCGGTGCGCGCAGGGCGGCTGACCGCCGCGGCGCTCCCGGTCGACCGCACTGGATTGAGCACCTGGCAGGCGGGCGACTACGTGCTGGCCAACAACCGGGTGGCGCTGCTCATCGAGGCCGCGCGACCGACCTCCGGCTACAACCCGTGGGGAGGAACGCCCGTGGGCGTGGCCTCGGTGCGCGACGGACGCCTCGTCGACGCGGGGGATTTCGGGGAGCTCATCATCGGCCTCGGGCGCTTCACGCTGCAGGCCGAGTCGGTGACGGTGATGAACGACGGCCGCGACGGAATGCCCGCGGTGGTGAGGGCGAGCGGGCCGCTGAGGGCGATCCCCTTCCTCGATGAGTTCGGCCGCGCGATCGCTCCGGCGGACTACGGGGACATCCGGGTGGCGATGGACTACGAGCTGCGCGCCGACAGCGACGTGGCGGAGGTCTACGCGACCTTCGACGTCCCTCGGCTGGGCACGACCGTCGTGCGCACGGTGCTCAACGGCTTCTTCCAGGCCAACCGCATGGGGCGCTTCGTCCCCAACGGGGGCTTCATGGAGGGCACCGGCGCGATGAGCGCGACCTCGCTGGTGGGCTGGGTCGACGACCGCGCCACGAGCTGGGCCTGGATGCTCCCGGCCTCCCGCGGAACCATCACCCCGATCATCTCCGTGTCGGGCTTCGACATGTTCACCGCGCCGGCGATCACCTTCCCCCCGTGCAGCCAGACCAGGGTGCACTTCGGCCGCATCGCCCTGGGCGGCCCCGGGCTCGACGGGCTACAGCGCGCCATCGCCGCCGACGCCCGCGTCCCGCTCCGCGCCATCACCGGAACCATCACCGACGCCTCCGGCGCGCCCGCGGCCGGGGCGAGGGTGCACGCCACCTCGATGGACGGCGCCCGCTACCTCGACCGGGTCAGCGCGGACGCCATGGGGCGCTTCGAGCTGCGCGTCCCGGCCGGCCCGGTGCGCCTCCAGGGCTGGCGCTCGGGGAGCGCGCCCACCGCGGTGGTGCCCGTGGCCGAGGGGGCGAGCACGGCGTCGCTGGTGTTTCCTGCCGACGGGTCCATCGCGGTCGAGGCCACCGAGGCGGGGAGCGCCCAGGCCCTGCCGGTGAGGGTGCAGGTCATCCCCGAGGGGGCGACGGCGCCTTCGCTGCCCGCGAGCCACGGGGAGGCGGTCCCGTCCTACGGGCGGCTGCACGTGGCCTTCCCGATCGACGGTCGGGTGACCCTCCCGGCGCCTCCGGGGCGCTACCGGGTGGTGGTCTCGCACGGTCCCTTCTATGACCTCTCGGACACCATGGTGACGGTCACCGCGGGGATGAGCACCCGGGTCCCGGTGACGCTCCGGAGGGTGGTCGAGACGCCGGGAGTCCTTTGTGGGGACTTCCATGTCCACACGACCCGCTCACCCGACTCCGATGACGACGCTCGGCTGAAGCTGTCCTCCGGCGCGGCGGACGACCTCTCGGTGATGGCCCGCTCGGAGCACGAGTGGGTCGCGGACTTCCAGCCGTTGATCGAAGAGATGGGCTTGCAGCGCCGGATGCGGGGCGTCGGCTCGATCGAGCTCACGACCTTCACCTATGGGCACTTCGGGGTCTTTCCCCTCACGGCGGACACCTCACGAATCAACAATGGCAACTTCAACTGGGTCGGCCGGCTCCCGCCCGCGGTGTTCGCGGACGTGCGCGCCCGGCCCGAGCGCCCGACGCTGGTGATCAATCACCCCCGCGGATCCCGCGCTGGAGCGTACTTCGACGCCGCCGGGTACAACGCCACGGACGGCACCGCCAACACGGCCATGTGGGATGACGGCTTCACCGCGGTGGAGTTCTTCAATGACAGCTCCTTTGAAGAGAACGCGGTGCTGGTGAGGGACTGGTTCTCCTTCCTGTCACGGGGACGGCGGGTCTTCGCGGTGGGCTCTTCGGACAGCCACCACCTCAACAGCTCGCCGGTGGGCTTTCCTCGGACGTGCATGTTCCTCGGGACCAGCGACCCGATGGCCGCGACGCCGCAGGCCATCGGGACGGCGGTGGGCACCGGGCGATCGACCATCGCGGGCGGCATCTTCCTCGACGTGCGAGCGCTCCCGGCGACGGGGACGAGCGGCGCAGTGGGCCCGGGCCAGGAGCTCATGGGGGTGGGCAGCGAGGGGAGGCTGGAGATCACCGCGAGGGCGCCGACGTGGGTGCGCGCCGACCGCCTGCAGGTCTTCGTAGACGGGACCGCCCTGCCGACCATTGCCCTCGACGACGCGGCGCGCGACCCGAGCGACCCGGTGGTGCGCTACCGCGGAACGGTCAGGGTCCCGGTGGCGGCGAGCGGTAGCTGGGTGGTGGTGGCGGCGCACGGTCGGGAGCTCGAGCCGGTGTTCCCGAGGCGGACGGCCTTCGCGGTGAGCAACCCGATCTTCCTTCGGCGGTAGCGGGGGAGTTCTCCTGCAATCCCCTCCGATCGTAACAGTTCAGGGGTGGTGCAAGCCGCTCGTTTGACGCTGGGGTTCGCGCGTTGGCGCTCACCCCAGGCTATAACAGGTGACGACCCCCACGTTCGTGGGGGTCTTTCGAACAGGAATGCCACTTCGATGGAGCCCACGGCACATCGATTGGATCTGCCGGAAGGTCCATCGAGTTTCGGTACGAGTAACCGTTCAGCCCCCAACTCCATTGGACAGGAGCTCGATGGGAATGAGCGAGGGCGCCGCGAGGCCGCGTAGCGTCGAGATGACTGCGTCGCACAGGAAGGAAAACACGCTGCGCGCATGCTGACGACACGTCGCGACCACCGTGAGAATCCGCCCTGCAAACAGGCACCCTCGCGGGCTATCGCTGCCATAGCTCGTCTTGCGCCAGATGACGCCATGGCGGATCTGCTGCTCGGCGAAGTTGTTTGTCGGCGGCACGCCTCGTGATCGACGAACGTCCACATCCGCTCGAAGCTTCCCAGGAGTTCGCCACACGTCCCACGGGTCTTGACGAGGCCGTCTCGACCCCTTCTTCGAGAAGGCGTCGGAACGCATTCAGGCGCGCCACCGAGCGCTGCAACCACGCACGATCGCGCTACTGCTTCACCCAGTGCCACCAGTCGAATAGTCGATCGGTCTCGCGGGCAAGTCGTTCGGCGAGGTCCGCGTCGACCTCGCCGCGCAGCCGGAACTTCTCCCAATCGCGCTTCAGGTGCGCCCAGCAGTACTGCCAGGCCTTCACGCCGAGCACGTCGTACGCGCTCCAACGATCGACCACGAGGATGCCCTTGAACTCGATCACGAGCCGCTCGGCCGACTCGCCCCCGCGATCGGCGGCCACCTCGAAAACGTCGCGACGGCCGTCGCCATCACCCACAGCCAGCCCTTGCGACGACCGCGACGCCAGCTCGTCTCGTCCGCATGCGCCACCGCCTGCTGGCGTGCGGCGATCTTGGCCGCCTCGACGGACGCGGCGACGGCTTCGGAGACGCGGAAGAGCATGCGGGCGACGGTTCCGGCCGACATCGTGACGCCGAGCACCGTGGCGAAGAACATCACCACGTCGCGGTGGCTCATCTTGAACTGACCCACCAACGCCCGAGCAGTGCTTGCCCTCGCGGCCCGAGCATCGTCGTGGGCGCCTCGGGCGGCAGCGAGCCCCGCGTCGAGGAGCGCGCAGGCGAGGTCAGCGCGTGGATCTGGAACTCGGTAACATGGACGAGCTTCTGGGAGCTCGATCACCTGGTGTCGCAACGGCTCCGGGTCGTCTCCCGCCAGGGCGTGCCCGCAGTCCCCGCACGCGACCGGCTTGCGGGGACGACCGTGTCCACCTTCTCGGGCGACAGCAGCTCGCGCCGGTGACCCTTGTGGCCCTTCTGCCCGCCCTTCGGCCGCCCACTCGGTCCGGGTCTGGGCGGGGGCGCTCGGTCCGTTGCTGCTGGGCGGCTTCGACGAGTTCGACGAGTTGGTGCCGACTCGCTCCTCCAGTCGCGCAACCCGCTCCTCCAGCAGTCCACGCAGACGATTGAGCTCTTCGACGTGAGCGAGGGTCAGGTCCAGCAGGTGTTCGAGGGTCTCCAGTCGAGCACGGACAGACGGCGGCAGGCCTGCCAGTTCCTCGGCGCTCACCAGCGGCAACCTGTCGCGCCACGTCGTCACCCCGCGATCGCAGACGAGCAGAGGCCCTGGCAACCCCTGAACGGTTACCGGTACGAAAGACCCCGCGAACGCGGGGTCGTCACCTGTTATAGCCTGGGGTGAGCGCCAACGCGCGAACCCCAGCGTCAAACGAGCGGCTTGCACCCCTGAACTGTTACCTCCGATCAAACGCTGGTCTGGGTGATCAGCAGGAAGGAGGGATTGCCCGCCGGGTCCTGACTGGTGATCTTGTTCTTGAAGACGCCGAGGCTCGAATAGACCGTGGCGTAGTCGATGGGATAGATCCAGACGTTGGGCCCGACGTTGTACGTGGCCCACGCCTGATAGAGCCCCCAGTACTCGTTTCCAGAGGTGTCGAACCAGATCTCTCCGAGCTTCAGCCAGGCGGTCCCGTCCCAGACACGGATATCGTAGAGGAAGAGCGGGTCGACCTGCATGACCCCGGCCTTCAGGGCCTTCTTCCCCTTCTTCGCTGTTCCGGGGAAGGGCTTCGCCTCCGGGCGGGCCACCGCCGCGCTCCCCATCGCGGGCTTCTTCTTCTTTGCAGTCGTTCCGGCTGTCTTCTTCACGGTTGCCATTGCGGTGCTCCTCTATGCGCCGCCAATTCCCAGAGCGGCGGCAGCCTCGTCAATGGACATCACCTCCAGCCGGTGTGTCCAGTGTGATCGTGGGATGCTCTCGAAATGAGGGGTGGCGATTCCCGACAAGGCCCTACGTCGGCGAGGCCGAGCCTTCGCCAGCAGCGCCAGCGACTGCACCGCCACCCGGGAGAGCGGCAGCGCCTTCAGCCGCCCCACCAGCAGCCTCTCCTCCTCGGCGTCCACCGCCTCGCCGCACAGCATCGCCAGCGGCTGCACCAGCGCCAGCCCCGGGACCCACCCGGTCAGCGACCACTGCCGCAGCGCCCTCGCGCTCAGCGACCTCGCCGTCTCCGCGTCGCCAGCGCGCCACGCCACCGCCGCCTCGTTCATGCAGAGCAGCGCGGCCACGTCGCGTAGCCCGACGCTCGAGACGGCGTCCAGCAGCTCCAGGTCCGGCGAGGTCGCCCGCCCGGTGCGGTAGGCGACGGCCCGAAGGATCCACTCGGCCCTGGCCTCGTAGTACGGGTGGCGGCACCTCGCGGCGGCGCGGCGCGCCTCCTCCGCGAGCGACCTCGCGTCGTCGAGGCGGAAGCACTCCATCGCCGCGGAGGCCGCGTTCACCCGGGCGTCGAGGCGCGCCGTCGCCCACGGCTCCCACGCGGCGGCCTCCTTCAGCAGCGCCGCGGCCTCCTCGAAGCGGCCCTGGCGGTAGCGCAGCCGTCCGAGGGCGTTGGCGCGCAGCCCGGGGTCCGTCGCGCAGCGGGCCACCTCGTCGACCACGCGCTCCTCGCGGTCGGGCTCCACCCGCCGCGCGGCCATCACCCGCATCGTCAGCCGCCGACGCTCCAGCGCCGGGTCCGCGAAGGGGGCGACGGACTCGATCATGGTGAGCGCCCGGTCTCCCGCCTGGGAGAGCATCAGCGCCGCGCGGAGCATCCCGTCGAGCGCCGCGGTGTGCCCGGAGGGGCAGCGCACCCGGGAGAGCTCGTACACCGCCCGGTCGAGGAAGCGGGGTGTTCCTTCGGCGAGGGCGACCTCCACGGCGACGGAGAGCAGCGCGGACTCCGGGGCGTCGCCCTGGCGGGGGGAGTCCTCGGTGAGCTGGCGCACCGCCACGAGGCAGGCGTCGAGCACCGCGGCGGCGTGGCCGAGCGCCCCGGCGCGGGCGTGGTGCAGCGCGAGGGCGGCCCCCTCGGAGGCGATGGCGCGGGCGGCGCGGAGGCGCTCGTCGCACTGGCCGTAGGGCGGGTGCAGCCCGAGGAGGGCGTGGAGCCGGGCGTCGTCGTCGTCCACGGGGCGCGCTCCGGCGGCGGTGCTGCGGAGGGGGCGGGCGGTGCCGAAGCCCGTGGCGAGCCGGTCGAGGATCTCCCGGTCGATGGCGAAGCGCTCCCCGTCGCGGCGCACCAGGCCGGCGCGCTCCCAGGCGAGGAGCTCGTCGAGGACCCGGGCGCGGCGTCCGTCGGTGCGGGCGCGGAGGGCGCGCGCGGCGTCCGAGGGGATGTGGAAGAGGCGCTCGGTGCCGGTGAATAGGGAGCGGAGCGATGGGTCGTCGAGGAGGTCGTCGTCGCCCCCGTCGAGCAGGAGGGCTGGGAGCGAGGCGCTTCGGGGGGGGCTGCCTCGCAGGCGGGAGAGCACCTCCGCGGCGGACTCCGGGCGCTCCTCGGGGCGGCGGGAGAGCAGGGTGTCGACGACGGTGGCGACGGCCTCGGGGACGAAGGGGGCGCGCTCCCGCAGCGGCGTGGCGGGGACGTTGACCTTCGCCCAGAAGGTCGAGAAGACGCTGGTCCCGGTGGCGACCGGGGACTCGCCGGAGAGGGCGAGGTAGAGCATGACGCCGAGGGCGTAGAGGTCGGTGCGGGGGGTGATGTCTCCGCCCTGGATCTGCTCGGGCGCGAGGAAGAGCGGCGTGCCGAGGATCTCCCCCTGGCCCGAGCGCTGCGCGTCGAGGGACTCCCAGCTCACCCCGAAGTCGAGGAGGGTGGGGCGTCCTTCCGGGCAGACGAGCACGTTGCCGGGCTTGAGGTCGCGGTGGATCACCCCCGCCGCGTGGATGCGGGAGAGGGTCTCGAGGAGGGCGGTGACCGTGGGCCGGAGCTCCTCCCAGGGGAGGGGCGAGGGGCGGCCGGGGAAGGGGGCTCCGTCGACGCGCTCCATGACGAGGAAGACGTCGCCGTCGTCGACGCCCTCGTCGAGCAGGGTGACCACGCCGGGCACGCGGAGGCGACGCAGGGTGGCGATCTCGCGACGCACCCGGGCCCCTTCGGAGAGGGAGCTGGAGTGCATCACCTTCACGGCGACGCGGCTGCGGGTGAGCGGGTCGTGGGCCTCCCAGACCTCGGCCTGGCCGCCGGCGCCGAGCATCAGCTCGAGGACGTAGCGACCGGCGATGACGCGGGAGGCGAAGGTTCCCCCGCGGGGGCGGACGACGGCGTCGGCGGAGGGCGTCGTCGGGGGGAGCTCGTCGGACACGAGGCGGGAGGGTAACGCCTCGCGATGGATGGGTGGGAAGCGGAGTTGGAGGGGCGGGCGGGGGAGATGGAGGGTCAGCGCTCCCCACCATCGCAGCGCGATCAGTCGCTCAGAACATCCGCACCCCGAGGCCCGCGAGCACGCTCACGTGCGTCCCCGGCAGCCACGCCACCGGGAAGGCCCAGCCCGCGCGCACGTAGGCCTGCCATCGCCCGAAGCGCAGGTCAGCGAAGGCCGCCGCGCCGCCCGCTCCTCCGAAGCTGTCGAGCGCCCCCACGCGGCGCACGTCGTTGAAGGCCCCGCCCGCGACCGCCACGCCCAGCTCGTGAGGGGCCCTCAGCGACGGGCGCACGTGGACGCTCGCCTGCGCCGCGATCAGTCGCTCGCTCAGCAGCGAGGGCCACGCGAGCCCGGGGATCGCCACCACGTAGGGGTTCATCCCTCCGACCCTCGGTCGGGTGAGGTCGTCCTCGCCCTCTCCCCAGCTCGCGCTCTGCTCCAGCTGCACCCGCACGCGCGACCCGAGCACCGCGCCCGCGCGCAGCCACTGCCTCGCCATCACGATCACCCGCCCGGGGTGGTTGCGACGGTCGTCCACGCCCGCGAGCGCTCCCCACGACTGGGCGTCGTCGCGCACGTCGACCCCCAGCTCCACGCCCGCCGCGATGCCCCGGAGCCGGGGATAGGCGACGTGCGCCTGCCACTCGTCGGCGGGGCTGGTGATGGCCCAGTAGGTATAGCGAAGCCGGGGCTCGAAGACCGTCGCGTTGGGAGGGAGCAGAAGGTCCCGGCTGGTCGCGTCGGAGCGGGAGAAGAGCCAGCGGCGCGCGGCGGCGACGAGCTCCAGCGAGTGGGCTCCTCCAGGCAGCCATTTGATCGAGGTGACCGCCCAGGCGTAGCTCGCCCAGAAGCCCCGGCCGGGCTGTCGTGTCCCGAGCGCCCGGTAGTCCGGGAGCACCCCGGCGTAGGCGCCCTCCGCCCGCACCGCGGCCGAGAACCGCAGCCTCGGCGTCCCCAGCGGAACATCCTCCACCCCCGCCTGCAGCGTCTCGGTGTTGAGGAAGAGGTGGAGGTCGCCGCCGCCGCGGGTGAGTCCTCGCCCTCGTGCGTCGACGAGCACCCAGCCGTGGCCGCCGAGCTCGGGGGAGAGCCACTGCTCGTGGGCTGCCAGCGCGGTCGCGCTCCAGTCGAGGCATTGCGCCTCCGCGCCGAAGGCCAGCGTGGCGATCGCAGCCGCCCGGGCGTGCCACCCTGCGTGTCGTCTCATGGTGGGGGACGGTACGCGGGTCGGGCGATGTCGGTGACACCGGTGGAGGAAATGGCCGGGGCGGCGGAGGGCGATCGGGGGTATGGTCCCGGCCTCGATCGCCATGCATAGCCCTCTTGATACGCTTGTCTCCGAAGGGATTCTCGACGATGTGCTCGGCCGCCTGAAGAGCGGCAAGGAGGCCGACGTGTTCCGGGTGGTGTACCGGGGCGAGGTCGTGGTCGCCAAGGTCTACAAAGACCGCGACCAGCGGAGCTTCAAGAACAACGCGGCCTACAAGGAAGGCCGCGTCGTGCGCAACAGCCGCACCCAGCGGGCGATGGAGAAGGGCAGCCGCTTCGGCCGAGGCGAGGACGAGGACGAGTGGAAGGCCTCCGAGGCCCGCTGCCTCCACCGGCTCCACGCCGCGGGCGTGAGGGTGCCCACGCCGGTGATGTTCTACGAGGGCGTGCTGCTGATGGAGCTCGTCGAGGACGCCGAGGGCAACGCCGCCCCGCGCCTCGTCGAGGCGACCTTCGACCCCACCCTCGCGGCGGGCTTCTACCGCGACCTGCGATCGCAGATCGTGAAGATGCTCTGCTGCGACCTCATCCACGGAGACCTGTCGCCCTACAACGTGCTGCTCGCCGCGAGCGGTCCGACCATCATCGACTTCCCGCAGACGGTCTCCGCGGCGCACAACTCCCAGTCGGAGACCTTCTTCCGCCGCGACTTCGACGGCATCCAGCAGTTCTTCGCGCGCATCGACCGCAGCCTCCTCGCGTGCAACAGCGACGGCCGCGAGATCTGGAAGACCTACGTGCGGCGCGAGCTGTCGCCCGACTATGTTCCCGAGCCGGTCGCCCGCGAGGCGAGGCCCGGCCAGGCCCAGTACGCGCCGCGGGGACAGCAGGGCCCGCGCCCCGGCGGCGCCCGCCCGCCGCAGTCCTACGGCGGAGCGCCACAGGGGCAGGCCCGCCAGGGCGCACCGCAGGGCCCGCCGCTGCCGCGCCAGGGTGCTCCCCAGGGACAGCCGCCGCCTCGTCAGGGTGCTCCTCAGGGGCAGGCCCGCCAGGGCGCACCGCAGGGGCAGCCGCCGCCTCGTCAGGGCGCACCGCAGGGGCAGCGATCGGCGCCGTGGCCGGCCCGCTCATCGGGGCCAGTGGTCAGCTATGTGAAGCGCCCGGCAGGCCGCGATGCGGGGCCCCCGGCCGAGCGAGCGACGGCTGCTCCTCCGCCGAAGCCCGCTGCTCCGCCGCCTCCCGACGGCAACCCCCACCGCAAGCGCCGCCGGCATCGGCCGTAGTCGGTCTCTCGCCCACGCCGTCAGTACGCGTCCTCACCCGTCAGTACGCGTCCTCACCCGGAGGGGCGCGACCGCCCACGCCGTCAGTACGCGTTCTCACCTTCACCCTGAACCTCGCGCTCACCCCTGCAGCGCCGTCTCCCAGGCCTCCGGGCGAAAGCCCACGAGCACGGTGCCGTCGCGCACCAGCACCGGGCGCTTCACCAGCTTGCCGTCGGCGGCGAGCCACCCGATGAGCTCGTCGTCGGTGGCCGCGTCGACGCGCGCCTTGCCCAGCGCCCGGTAGCTCTGGCCGCTGGTGTTGAGCCAGCGGCGCAGCGGAACGCCGCTCGCGGCGATCCATCGTCGGAGCTCGTCGACGGTCGGCGGCTGCTCGACGATGGGACGCAGCTCGAAGGGGATCGCGCTGGCGTCGAGCCAGGAGCGCGCCTTGCGACAGGTGTCGCATCCCGCGTAGGCGAGGAGGAGGGCTGGTGTTGTCATGGGGAGAGATGCCGGAGCTGGGGAGCGATCAGCCGCTCACTCGAAGGGGTTGGGCGGGACCGCTCCGCTGGAAGGCGTCGCGGGCCTCGCTGCGGGCGCAGGCGTGGGCGTGGGCGCAGGCCGGACCGCAGGCGGCGGCGGCGCTGCCGGGGCGGTGAGCGCGGGCGTGGGACGCACCGCAGGAGCGGGACGCACGACCGGCCGCTGGATGGGGCGGCCGACGGGCCTCGGGCGAGCGACCGGCGGCTCGTCGGGGGTGACCGCCGCAGGGGCCGGCGCCGCAGCGGGCGAGGGCAGCGGCACCACCGCGGGGACCGGCGCGGGCTCGGGCGTCGCAGCGGGCGTCGGGGCGGGCGTCGGGGCGGGCGCGGGCTCCTCCGTGGTCTGCGGCTGCGGCTGCGCCGTAGGAACCGGCGGCGCCGTGGGGGGCTGCTCCATCACCGGCGGGGTGCTGGGCTCACGCGGAGGGATCGGAGGCGTCGGGGCGGCGGGCTCCGGCGCGGGCTCCGTGACGGGCGCGGGCGTCGGCTCGGCCGGCGTGTCGCTGCTGCCCTGCATCAGCACCGCGACGACGCCGACGACCAGCGCCAGTCCGATGGCGGCGTAGAGCACCACCGGGCTGCGCTTCTTCGGCGCCGCGTCGACCTTGGAGGCGACGTCGGTCACCACGGCGGAACGCGCGGCCACAGGCGCAGGAGCAGGTCGGACCGAGGGAGGCGCCTCCTTCACCGACTCCTCGATCAGGTCCCCGAGGGAGACCCCCGCGGGCTTCGTCTCGGCGACCGCGGCCACAGGAGCTTCGTCGACGACGGGCTTCGTCGCGGCCTCGACGGCAGGCGTGGCCTCGGCGGCGGGTGCAGCCTCCACCGCAGGTGCAGCGTCGGCAGCGGGTGCGGCCTCCACCGCGGGTGCAGCCTCGGCGGCGGGCGCAGCCTCGGCCGTGGTGGTCGCGGCGGCTTCGGTCTCCGTAGCGGCGGCCGTCTCCTCGCTCGCTGCCGCGGCCTCGGGCGCTGCGGGAGCGGGCTCCGGCGTCGCGGCGGCCCTGGGCTCATCGGGGATCTCGCGCATCGCCTTCAGGGCGGCGTCGAGCTCCACCCTGGAGGCTCGCTGGGTGCTGTCGTCCGAGAACGCCGCGACATCGGCGGCCTTCATGGGGATGGTTCCGGGCGGCTCGCTCGGGACCTTCACCACGTCGCGCTCGCCGCTGGTGAACTCCAGCGTCGCGCGGACGTCGCTCGCGGCGGGCCGGGCGACCGGCGAGCCCACCACCAGCTGCGCCGCCGCCTTCGCGGGCGTCGCCTCGACCGCCGGCGTCGCCGCGACCACCGGCGAAGCCTTCGCGGCCTCGGCCTGGGCGAGCGCCGAGCGCGCGGCCTTCACGGCCTCCGCGGCCTCGGCCAGGCCCATGCCCACCATCGTCGACTTCATCGACCCGACGGCCTTCGCGCTCTCCGCCGCCTCCGCAACGGGCTGCGACGGGGCCTTGGCGATGCGCAGCGCCTCGCCCAGCAGGGCGTTCATCTGGCGCATGACGGTCTGGTCCTGCTCGGCGGGGAGCGGGGCCGGGGGACCGTTGCCGAAGAAGTCTCCCGAGCGGGAGTCGATGCTCGCCGGCGGAGCCACGCTGGGCGCCGACGGGCGCAGGCTCTCGAAGTGCGGCCCGGCCCCTTCGCCCTTGCGCGCCATGATGCGCTCCAGCACCTCGAAGCCCTCGTCCACCTTGAGGAACTTCACCCCCATCCCGGGCGGCGCGTCGGGCCTCGCCTCGTGCCTCCTCGCGGCGCTGCACCACGCGCCCCGCGGCCTTCAGCACCGGGGTCTCGTCCTTGAGCTGGATCTCGATCTTCAACAGCTCGCCCAGCGCGGGCGGCTTCGGCGTCTTGATCCACATCCCGGTGCGGGAGATGTCCTTGGCGTACTGCTCGATGAAATCCTCGAGCGTCGCGCTCTTGTATTTCACCTTGAGGGCCTTCGCCTTGACCTTCTGTTCCTTGCGGGGTTCGTCGGACATCGAGTGTGCGTCTCCAGGCCAGTCGTGGGCTCTCGGATGATCAGCGACCGCGTGAGAGCGCCCCAAAAAGCAGCGCCCGCTGGTCTCTGTCCCAATCTACCGTTGACCGCCCGCCTACGCGAAGCCTTGGAAGAAGTTCACTCCCACAATTCTCACACCGTGCGACGCCCCTCCATCGCCCGGCCGAGGGTGATCGGGTCGGTGAACTCCAGGTCTCCCCCGTGCGGAACACCGCTGGCGATGCGCGTCACCGCCACGCCCGCGGCGTGGAAGCACTCGGCCAGGTAGAGCGCCGTGGCCTCGCCCTCGACCGTCGGCGGCGTCGCCAGGATCACCTCCCGCACTCCCTCCCTGGCCACGCGCTCCAGCAAGGGTTCGAGCGGAAACTCCGCGGGCCCTACGCCCCCGAGCGGGTCGAGCAGCGCGTGCAGGATGTGGTACCGGCCCTGGAACACCCGCGCCCGCTCCACGGCGTCGGCGTCCATGGGGCGGGCGACCACGCAGAGGAGCTCCGCGGTGCGCCGAGGATCGTCGCAGATGGCGCAGCGCACCCGGCTGGTGTAGGCGCCGCACGACGAGCACCGCCGCACCCGCTCGGTGAGCGTCGCGATGGTCTCGCCGAGCGCGTGGGAGTAGTCGGGGTCGGCCCCGAGGATGTGGTAGGCGATGCGCCGGGCGGACTTCTCGCCCACCCCCGGCAGCCGCGTGAGCAGCCGCACCAGCGAATGGATGGGGTCGCCCCCGTCGCTCACGTGATGCCCGGGATCTTCGCGCCTCCGGTGACCTTGGCGATCTCCTTGTCCATCTCCTCGGAGGCCTGCTGGAGCGCCACGTTGGCCGCGGCCACCGCGGCGTCGAGGGCCAGCTCCCGGTCGCTGGCGTAGAGTTCGGGGTCGATCTCCAGGCGCACCAGCGTGCGCCCCAGGCTGGCGGTCGCCTTCACCTGGCCGTTGGCCCCGCTGGCCTCGACGGTGCGATCCTTGTTGGCCTCGCGGGTCTCCTCGACCCGGCGCTGCATCCGACTGGCCTGCTTCATGAGCTCACTGATGCCACCGCGAAACTGCATGTCCTTCACCGTTCCTCCGGGCCTTGCGCCGGAGCGGAGGTCTTTACACTACCGGCCCCTCTGCCGCACGACCCTCGCGCTCTCCCTCGCGCTCTCCCCCGCCGCCTCCCTCGCGTGCCCTCAGTGCGCGTCGGGCCCGGCCGAGCGCGACGCCGCTCCGGCCGCGCTCGTCGCCCTCGCGCTCTCCCCCATCGCCGCCATGGCCGCGGGCGCCCTCTGGCTCGTCCGGAGCGCACACCGTCGCGCTGTTGTGGAGTAGCATCCGCGCCCTGTGAGCCCGTCGGACGACGTCGAGACCTCCGCCTCTCCCGCCCCGGCGCGCCGCGCTCCGGGCGCCGGAGCCGTGCTCTCCGAGCGCTACCGCCTCGTGCAGCGCATCGCCACCGGAGGCTCGGCGGAGGTCTTCGAGGCCGAGCACACGGTGACGAAGCGCCGGGTGGCGGTGAAGGTGCTGCGCACCGACGTGCGAGGCGAGCTGGCGAGCGTAGAGCGCTTCTTCCGCGAGGCGAGCGCGTGCGCGGGCATCGACAGCGACCACATCGTCGCGGTGCTCGACTGCGACGTCGACAAGGCCACCGACGCGCCCTTCATCGTCATGGAACTCCTCCACGGAAAGGACCTCGCCCGCTTCGTCGCCGACACGCTCGCGCAGGGCACCCCCGTCCCGCCCTCCCTCGCGATGAACCTCCTCAAGCAGGTCGCCTCGGCGCTCGACAAGGTCCACGCGAGGGGCATCGTGCACCGCGACCTCAAGCCCGCGAACCTCTTCCTCACCTTCCCCAGCGACGGCCCGGCGAGGGTGAAGGTGCTCGACTTCGGCATCGCCCGCATCGCCGCCGACGGCGCTGCCTCCGGCGGAGGGCGCATCGGCACGCCGCTCTACATGTCCGCCGAGCAGCTCTCCGGCCGCGCGGAGGTCACCCCCGCCGCGGACATCTGGTCCTTCTCGCTCATCGCCTACGAGCTGCTGGTGGGCCACCCCTACTGGGAGGGCAACACCGCCACGTCGCTCTTCGCGCGCATCCCCGACGCCTCCGCGCGACCGAAGCCCACCGAGCTCGCCGCGCGCCACGGGGTGCACCTCCCCCGCGCCTTCGACCCGTGGCTCCTGCGCTGCATCGACCCCGACCCCGCCCGCCGCCCCAACACCGTGGGCGAGGCCCTCGGCGACCTGCTCCGGCTCTATGATCCGAAGGCCACGCAGCCCCCGACGCGCGCCGCGGCGCCTCCCGCGCGCCTCGCCCCTCGCGCCTCGCCGCGACCCCCTCCGCCGTCGTCTCCCTCCCGGCCGAGGGTCGAGCTCCCGATGCCCTCGTCCGCCTTGGCGCCCGCGCGCGTCCCGGTGACAGCGCCCGTCGAAGACCCCACGCCCGTCGGAGCCTCCGCGCCCGCCGCCGCGCCTCGCAACCCGACCCTGGAGCTCGACGACGAGGAGATCGAGGACCTCACCGAGACCTCCGACCTGCCTCGCGGCATCGAAGCTCCTCCGTTCGACCTGCTCGCCTCCGCCCCGCCGGGCCCGACGCCCTCCGAGGCCCGCACCCGACAGATGGCCCCGATCGCCCGCGACGACGACGAAGACCGTCGCCTCACCAGGCCGATGGCCCCCGTCGTGGCCGACCTCTTCGGCCCCGCCCTCCCCAGCGAGGCCCCGCCCGACGAGCGCGTGACCGCCGAGCTCCCTGCGGCGAACCGGCCGTCCTCCGCCACGCCAAGGGAGCGCTTCCTCTCGCCCGACCCCGCGCCGGAGAGCGAGGCCGCCGACGCCGTCGACACCCTCGGGGCCAACGTCGCCGCCGCGATGGAGTCGCCCGACGCCCCGCTGCCCGCCAGGCGCATCCCCCGCTCCGTCGAGCTCGCCTCCACGGCCCTGCTCCCGGTGCAGCCGCCCGTCGCCCCGGCCCAGGGCGTGAAGCCCACGATGCTGATCGCCGCCGCCGCGGTGACCGTCGGGCTCGCCGCCGCCGCCGGCTGGATCCTCTTCCGCGACCGCCCGACGACCTCGCACCATGGCCCCCGCGACGGCGTGTGGCGCAGCCCGAGCGCCTTCGAGAGCGCCTCCCTCGCGGCCACCACCTCCACCTGGACGTCCGCCCTGCGCGCGCTCCACGCGAGCTCTGCCCGGCTCTCCGGGGCCGACACCGCGCGCGTCCTCCACGCGCTCCTCGAGGCCCACCGCGCGGGCGTCGCGCTGCCGCCCGAGCGCCAGGTAGAGCTGCTCATCGCCCTCGACCGCCTCCGCACGCCGCACGGCTGGGCCGCGGCCGACACCGCCGCCCCGGACGCCGAGTCCACCGCGTGGGCCGCGCTCGCCTACGCCTCGATGGCGGAGATCACCCAGGCCGACACCGCGCGCGTCCGGGTGGAGGTCGCCCGCGACGCCCTGCTCGCGCTGCAGCAGCCCGACGGGTCCTTCGACGTCGGCGGCGACCCGGTGGCCTCGCCGCTGCGATCGACCGCCCTCGCCGTCACGGGCCTCCTCGCGGCGGAGTCCTCGCAGCGCTCCGCCAGCCCGGAGGCCGTCACCGCCCGCCGCCGCGCGGTCCGCGTCCTGCGCGAGGCCCTCCAGCGCGCCGACCACCCGGTGTGGTCCGCGCCCCCTGCGCTCGACCTCGCGGTCGCCGCGCTCTGGTCCGCCCGCGCGCAGGCCCACGACGCCGAGCCCTCCGACGCCACGATCGCCGGGCGCTACGTCGACCACCTGGGCGAGCGCTGCCCCGACCAGCGCTGCGCCGCGCTGCCCCCGATCGCCGATGCCCCGTGGATCCCGGGCTCGCTGGTCACCGCGTCCCGGCTGCTGCGCGACCCGTCCTCGCTGCCGTCGTCCTCGCTGCGCTCTCTCTCGGCCTTCATGCGCGCCGGCATCGCGGCGCTCGACCGCGATCGGGCGCACGTCGGCGACCTCCGCTGGCAGGCCGCGTCGCTGGTCGCGGCGAGCGTGGTGCAGCGCTGAAGGGAAGGGCCTCGGCCGGCGGGTGAATCCGAGCGACCGAGCGATGCGAGAGGGATGAGGGAGGGAGGTAACCCCCCGCGGCGCGCCTCAGGAGAGGGGCGCCGGCGGAGGGGGAGCGATCAGGGGCGGGTGACGTTGACCGAGTAGCTGCCCGACGCGGTGCCGGCCGTGCAGCCGTCGACGTAGAGCGTGTGCAGGCCAGGGCCCGCGGGGATGGTGGAGTTGATCGACGAGCGGATGCCGCAGGAGAAGATCCCGCTGCCGCCGACGTCGTCGTTGCAGGTCGCGACGGTGGCGCGGCCGGCGCTGCGCTGGTCGAGCTCGGTGTCCCAGCTCGCGCGGAAGCAGGTGCTCGCGGAGAAGGTTCCGCCCGCGAAGGCGCCGCAGGTGTACCAGTAGTAGGTGTTCTCCGGGCCGCCGGAGCAGCAGGAGCTGGTCACGCGCCCGGTGCCCGAGGTGGAGCCCGCGAGCACCTGGCCGGAGCCCGCGTTGAGCGCGGTCACCGAGCCGTTGCCCACCGGGAGGTGGTGGAAGCGGATGTTCGCCGCGCCCGCGGCGCAGCCCGAGAGCACGAGGTAGTAGGTGCCCGCGTCGAGGCGCGCCATCACCTGGCTCGCGCCGCGGAAGGGCAGGTTGCAGCCCGAGAGGCCGCCGTCATCGTTGCACGCGAGGCCGTTGGTGAGGCCCGACGCGGTGATCGTGGAGCCCGCGCTGTTCTGGAAGAACAGGCCGGTGTCCCAGGCCGTGCCGATGGTGTCGGCGTAGACGATCTCCGGCGCGGTGAGCGTGAAGCGGTAGAAGACGTCGTTGCCGGAGCTGCAGCCGCACGACGACGAGGCGCCCTCGTTGCGGGCGTTGGTGGTGTTCGCCGGGAGGATCGCCGAGGGGCGGGTCATGCTGATGACCGTGGCGGCCGCGCGGGTGTCGTTGCTCGGCGGGGTGACGCAGGCGCCGGCGCGGCAGAAGGTGCCGGTGCCGCACTGGCGGTTGCAGCCGCCGCAGTGGTTGTTGTCCGTCTGCGGGTCGATGCAGGTGCCGCAGTAGGTGCGGCCCGCGGCGCAGGTGCCCACGCCCACGCGGATCTGGTACGCGCCGGCCGAGCAGCCGTCCGCGATGACCGTGTGGAGCCCGGCGCCCGCGGGGAGCGTCGAGGTGAGCGTCGAGCGGGCGCCGCAGACGAAGCCGGTGTCGTCGTTGCAGACGTTGGGACCGGCCGTGCGGCCGGGGCTGCGCTGCTCGAGCTCGTTGTCGATGGTGGTCGAGGTGCCGCAGGAGGTGGCGTAGAAGGTCGCCGCGGTCGCGCTGGGGCAGCTGACCCACCAGTAAGAGTTGTCGGGGCCGCCGGTGCAGGTGCAGCTACCGCTGGTGCTGGTGCCGGTGCCCGAGGTGGTGCCCGAGAGGGTCTGGACGGTGCTGGTCGGGTTGAGCTGCACCGACGGGCCGTTGCCGGCCGCGGTGTGCTGGAAGCGGATCGTCGCCGGGCCCGAGGCGCAGCCCGACAGGACGAGGTAGTAGGTGCCCGGGGCGAGGCGGGCGAGGATCTGGCTGGCGCGGCCGGCCGAGCCGCCGCCGCAGAAGCCGAGGTCGTCATCGCAGGTGCGGCCGTTGGTCGTGCCCGCGCTGGTGATGTTCGCTCCGGTGGAGGTCTGCAGGAACAGCGACGTGTCCCAGCTGGTGCCGATGGTGTCGGCGTAGATGAGCTCCGGCGCGGTGAGCGTGAAGCGGAAGTACACGTCCTGGCCGGAGGTGCAGCTGCACGTCGGGAAGGTGGTGTCGTTGGCCGCGTTGGTGGTGTCCGCGGCGAGGGTCTGGTTCGGCATGGCGAGGTTGATCACCGTCGCGCCGGTGCGCTGGTCGTTGGCCGGGGCGGTGCCGCTACGGCAGCCGCCGCCCACGCAGACCTGGCCCGTGGTGCAGGCGTTTCCGCAGCGGCCGCAGTTGGCGCGGTCGCTCTGGAAGTTGGCGCAGCGCGCGGAGGCGCCGGTGCCGCAGAGGGTCTGGCCGCTCGGGCAGGCGCAGGCGCCCGCGGCGCAGGTCTGGCCGCTGGCGCAGGCGTTGTCGCAGCGCCCGCAGTTGCTGCTGCTGGTCTGGGTGCTCACGCAGGTGGTGCCGCAGAGGGTCTGGCCGCTCGGGCAGGCGCAGGCGCCCGCGGCGCAGGTCTGGCCGGCGCGGCAGGCGGTGCCGCAGGCGCCGCAGTTGGCGCTGCTGGTCTGGGTGTTCACGCAGGCCGCGCCGCAGAGGGTCTGGCCGCTGGGGCAGGTGATGCCGCAGACGCCCGCGGTGCAGCTCTGGCCGCTCGGGCAGGCGGTGCCGCAGGCGCCGCAGTTGGCGTTGCTGGTCTGGGTGTTGACGCAGGCCGCGCCGCACAGGGTCTGCCCCGTCGCGCAGGTGCAGACGCCCGCCGCGCAGCTCTGCCCGCTCGGGCAGGAGCGGGCGCAGGCGCCGCAGTTGGTGCCGCTGGTCTGGAGGTCGACGCAGGTGGAGCCGCAGCGGGTCTGGCCCGCGGGGCACGCCATGACGTCCATGACGCAGGCGCCGGCGCGGCACACGAGGCCCGACGCGCAGGCCATGCCGCAGGCGCCGCAGTTGGTGTTGTCGGTCTGCGTGTCGACGCAGGTGCCGCTGCAGCGGGTCTGGCCCGCCGGGCAGGTGGTGCCGTCGATGCAGGCGCCCGCGGTGCAGGTCTGGCCCGCGGTGCACGAGCGACCGCACATCCCGCAGTTGGCGGCGTCGGTGTTGGTGTTGATGCAGGTGCCCGAGCAGTCGGTCTGACCCGTCGGGCACATCCGAGCGGCGCAGACGCCCGCGGTGCAGGCCTGGCCCGCGGTGCACGCGGTGCCGCAGGCGCCGCAGTTGCTGTTGTCGGTCTGCGCGTCGACGCAGACGCCGGCGCAGGCGGTCTGCCCGCTCGGGCACATGGTGACCGCGCGGCAGGCGCCGGCCATGCAGGCCGAGCCAGCGCCGCAGGCCATGCCGCAGGCGCCGCAGTTGGTGGCGTCGGTCTGGGTGTCGACGCAGGCGCCGCCGCAGCTGGTCTGGCCCGACGGGCAGGTCATCGGGGTGGTGCAGGTGCCGGCCACGCAGGTCTGATCGGCGCCGCAGGCGTTGCCGCAGGAGCCGCAGTTGGCGGCGCTGGTGGTGGTGTCGACGCAGGCGCCGGAGCACTCGGTCTCGCCCGCGGCGCACATGCCGGCGTCAGCCGGGGGAGTGCCTGTGTCCTCGACGGGGTTGCCGGTGTCCTCGACGGGGTTGCCGGTGTCCTGGACGGGGTTGCCGGTGTCCTTCGGGGGGAAGCCCGTGTCCGTGTCGACGATGCCCGAGTCGTCGTCGGTCACCACCGCGGGGGGGTCTTCGGTACAGCCTGCGCCAAGGGCCAGCGCGCACGCTGCCAGCCACCAGTTTCTCTTTCGAACCATAGGACAGTGATCTCCTCGCGTCGTCCCGCGCGTGACGATCACCGCGGGAGCAAACTCGGACGCCCCCATCGAAGGAGCGCAGGAAACCCTGCGATCCCGAGGAAAGGGCGCCACTCGGGCGCACACATCCCATGATTCGGCGATGGACGGAAGAACCCCACGGGGGCGATGTCACTGACGGGAGATGAGGGGGGGGAGGGAGGCGGGGGGGAGGCTCGAGGGAGCCCTCGACTCAGCCGAGGGCCTTGGTGAGCTCGCCGTTGATGCGCTCCTCGATCTTGCCCTTGAGCGCGCGCTGAAGGAACGACAGCTCGATCTCGACGTGCACGGTGGTGTCGGAGATGGCGAAGGTGCCGGTGGCGGGCTTGGTGATCTTGAACACGTCGCCGTCCCAGGCGCCCTGCAGCCCGATGCTGCCGCCGATGCGCTCCAGCACCTGGTTGACCTTCTCCTTGACCGCCGTCTTGCCGAGGGTGTGATTGCGGGTGATGTCGATCGCTGCCATGGGGGTACTCCTGAGGGTGACGGGTCGTTCCTCGTGTTGGGAGGTTGAGGGTCGACCGCGCGGCGGACGGTCGCATCGGGGCCTCGGGGGCGTCAACCCGATCGCGCCGGGTCGAGCGCGGCCACGAGGGCGTCGATGTCCTCCTCGGTGGTCGATGGGTTGGCCACGCAGGCCCTGAGCGCGGGCCAGCGCCCGGCCACCCTGGTGTCCGACACCCAGCCGGCGCCCTCGCGGCGCAGCCTCGCGGCCTCCTTCGCGGCCACCACCTTCCCCCGACGCATCGCCTCGCTGGCGAAGCACACCACCGGCAGCGGACCTTCTCCGTAGAGGGTCCAGCCCCTCGCTCTCAGCGCCGAGCGCAGCCGCTCTCCCAGGGCCGCGCATCGCTCTACCCGCATAGCGAGCCCGTCCCAGCCCTCCGCCGCCAGCAGCCCGAAGACCTTCAGCCCGCTCGCCCTGCGCGACCACTGGATCGTCGTCGCATAGGGGTGATCCCCGCCGGGCAGATAGGGCGCGTCGACGGTGAACACGGCCTTCGCCAGCGCCGCGTGGGGAGAGAAGAACATCCCCGCTCCCTGCGCCACGCCCAGCCATTTGTGCGCGTCCCAGGTGAGCGAGTCGGCGCGCTCCACGCCTTCGAGGCACTGCCTAAGCGAGGGCGAGAGCAGCGCCCCGGCGCCCCACGCTCCGTCGACGTGCAGCCACAGCCCCTCGGCGGCCGCGAGCTCGGCCAGCGGGACCAGCGGGTCGATGGCCCCGGTGCTGGTGCTCCCCGCGGTGGCCACGATCATCATCGGGCGCCGCCCCTGCGAGCGGTCGTCGGCGATGGCCCGCCGCAGGGCGCGAAGGTCCATCCGGAAGGAGCGGTCGCAGGCGATCTCGCGGCACCCGCTGCGCCCGAGGCCCGCGATCTGCACCGCGCGCAGCACCGAGCCGTGGGCCTCCGCCGAGCGGTACACCACGGGCCTCGCGGGGAGCGACGCGACGCCCTCCTCGACGCTCTCCGGGAAGGCCCGCGCGAGGGCGAAGAGCACCGCCGTGAGGTTGGCCTCGGCGCCCCCGGTGGTGAAGGTCGCGTGGGGCTCGCTGGTCCATCCGACGAGGGCGGCGAGGGCTCGCAGGACGTGGCGCTCCAGCTCGACGGCCATCGGGGCGGCGCCCCACACGGCGAGCGAGGGGTTGTGCATCGCGACCAGGGCCTCGACGGCCACGCCGCCCGGGTCGACGCGCGGCTGGAAGAGCCCGTAGTGGCGCGGGTGCGCGGCCTCGAGGGCGTAGGTGGAGAGCCAGCGGTGGAGGGCGGCGATCCAGTCGGCGTCGGCGACCGGCGCGCGGAAGTCCCAGGGGGCGAGCTCGGCGCGGGCCACCGAGGGGGGAGGGATGTGAGAGAGGGGGCGCTCCCGGGCGGACTCGATCCACGCGTCGGCGCGGTCTCGGAGGGCGACCAGGAGGGAGACGAGGTCGGGCGGAGGAATCAGGCCTTGGCGGCCTTGGCAGCGCGGGTCTTGCGAGAGCTGGCGACCTTCTTCGGGCGGGCGCGGCGCTCGGCGCTCTTCAGCTGATCCCAGAGGCGGGGCAGCGGGTGGCGCTCGAGGGAGGTCTTGTAGTCGCCGTCCTTGCCATGGCCCTCGGCGGTGGCGATGGCGGAGATGAGCTCCGCGCGCGACGCGAAGCGCTGGCCGACCTCGGTGAGCAGCGAGTGGAGGCGGACGAGCTGGCGGTTGGAGAGCCGGGCCCAGCCGTCTTCCTGGGAGAAGCGGTTGATCCAGAGGGCGTCGGTGGCGAGCGCCTTGACCTTCTCGACGAGCTCGGACTTCGAGCCGGCGAGGGTGAGGGCCTTGGCGATGGGGGCGTTGGTCGACATGGTGGCTGGTGCTTCCTTGGGTTCACGGGGGGCCGCTACTGGCCATGCCGCGTTAAGGGGCGCTGGAGCTATCACGGCCGCTCTCCACGGCGCAAGTCCCCCGGTCGCGCATTGGGGAGGCGCTTGAAACCCGCGGCGCGGGAGGTGTTCTATACGGCGATGCTGCGCTGGGGAGTGGGGCTGGTGGTCTTCGACATGGCGGGCACCACCGTGCAGGACGACGGGATGGTGCTGGAGTGCTTCGTCGCGGCCGCGGAGTACGTGGGGCTCCGGGTGTCGCGAGAGGAGCTCAACGACCGCATGGGACTCTCGAAGATCGCGGTCTTCGACGAACTCTCCCGCCGCCAGGTGGGACCGGGCCGTGACGAGGAGGCGAAGGCCCTGCGAGACCGCGGCTACGAGGCCTTCTGCCAGGTGCTGGAGGGGGCCTACGCCCGAGCTGGCGTGGCGCCCATCCAGGGGGCCGAGGCGACCTTCGCGTGGCTTCACGCGCACGGCGCCAGGGTGGCGCTCAACACGGGCTTCTACCGCCGGGTCACGGACATCATCGTCCGGGGGCTGCGCTGGGAGGACAAGGTCGACGCCGTGGTCTGCGTCGACGACGTGCGGCAGGGGAGGCCCGCGCCGTACATGATCCACGAGGCGATGCAGCGCTGCGGGGTGCACGGCGTCGACGAGGTGGTGGTGGTGGGCGACACCCCATCGGACATGCAGGCCGGGCGCAACGCCGGGGCCCGCGCGGTGGTGGGCGTCACCAGCGGCTCTCACACCGCATCGACGCTGCGGCGCCAGCCCTCGACGCACGTGCTGCCGAGCGTTCGGGAGCTGCCGGAGATGATCGAGCGCCTCGGCCGGCTGAAGCGCTGACGGCGCCCCCATCGACAGGCTGATGGATCAGCGCCCGGAGGTGACACCGGCCGTGCCCTCATGGCATCACGCGGACCCATGAGCCTGCTCCCCGCCCGCAACGCGTCACGCCCCGGAGACGACCCCATCTTCGCCCTCAACCGCGAGGCCACGCAGCGCAAGGCGGCGGGAGAGCGCATCGTCAACGCCACCGTCGGGGCGCTGCTGGAGGACGACGGCCGGCTCGCGGTGCTGCCCTCGGTGGTCGAGGCGCTGCGGGAGGTGCCCCCCCTGAAGGCGGCGGCGTACGCGCCCATCGCGGGGGCGCCGGAGTTCTTGAACGCGGTCATCCGAGACCTGCTGGGCGGGAGCTCCCTCGCCGACTGCGCGACCGCGGTGTCCACCCCCGGCGGGACGGGCGCGCTACGCCACGCGGTGTCGACCTTCCTCGAGCGCGGCCAGTCGCTGCTCACCTCGTCGTTCTACTGGGGGCCCTACGCCACCATCTGCGACGAGCACGAGCGCTCGGTGACGACCTTCCCGATGTTCGCCGAGCACGGGGGCTTCAACCTCGACGCTTTCGAGAAGGGCCTCGACGAGACCGCGGCGAAGCAGGGGCGGGTGCTGGTCTTCCTCAACGACCCCTGCCACAACCCGACGGGCTACTCGATGAGCGAGGCCGAGTGGACGGCCGCCTCGACGATCCTCGCGGGCGTGGCGAAGCGCGTCCCCACGACGGTGCTCGCGGACGTGGCCTACCTCGCCTACGCGAAGGACACCCGCTCCTTTCTCAAGCACCTCGAGCCGCTGGCCGAGCGGGCGGCGGTGCTCTTCGCCTGGTCGGGCAGCAAGGCCTTCACCCAGTACGGGCAGCGCATCGGGGCGCTGGTCGCGTGCACCCACGACGCCGCCGCGCGCGACGCCATGCAGCGGGCGCTGGCGTGGGCCTGCCGCGGCACCTGGAGCAACTGCAACGCCGCGGGGCAGTACGCCGTCGCGCGCTGCCTCACCGACGCGCCGCTCAAGGCGAAGGTCGACGGCGAGCGCGACCGGCTGCGGGCGCTGCTGGACGCGCGGGTGGAGGCCTTCAACCGGGCGGCGGCGGGCACGGCGCTGCGGTACCCGCGCTACGACGGCGGGTTCTTCGTGACGGTGTTCTCGGCGGAGGCGAAGGCCCACGCGGAGAAGCTGAAGGCGCGCGGGGTCTTCGTGGTGCCTTCGGCGGGCGCCCTGCGGGTGGCCCTTTGCGGGGTGGCCCAGTCGGACGTCGCGACCGTGGTGGGCGCCATCGACGAGGTGCTGCGCGG
Organism: Deltaproteobacteria bacterium; assembly: GCA_016704445.1. Taxonomy (GTDB): domain Bacteria; phylum Myxococcota_A; class Polyangia; order Polyangiales; genus SCUS01. The sequence goes on along the minus strand of JADJAE010000035.1, from coordinate 57,324 downwards.
GGCCTGAGCCCGGTCGCCGCCGTTGCCGCTCCGGGGTGTATCATCACCCTCATCGGAACCTTTCCGCTCCTCGAAGGTCATACCCGCCGATGGCGACCATGAACACCGCGACCACCGTTGACGACATCCCGGCGCCGCCGCGTCCCGGGGAGGCCGACGCCCTCGACGAGGTGCTCGTCGGGCTCTCCGCCCCGCCGCGCGCCCGCCGTCGCATCCTCGCCGTGCTGCTCTCGGCGATCCCCGTGGCGGCGCTCTTCCTCGCGTCGCAGATGATCGACGACGTCCGCTACGCCATGGCCCCGACCTCGGCGGTCTCGCTGGGCGACGGTCGCAGCGCCGACCCGGCGAGCGTCGGGCTCGACCGCCACGTCACCCTCACCGCCTCGCCCTCCATGGCCGGGGCGGTCACCTACTCCCGGCTCCTCTGGCCGGGCGAGCACCTGGTGTTTCCCATCGCGGGGCGCGACGGCACGCCCATCTACGTGCAGGTCTCGCAAGACGGCGCGCAGGCGATGGCGAGGGGAGAGTTCCAGGGGAGGCTCACCCGCTTCGGCGGGGCCGGCGGGCGGTACGCGGGCGTCGGGGAGTACCTCCACCGCTCGCTGCGCGCGCCGGTCAGCGACGACACCTGGCTGCTGGTCGACGGGGCCACGCCGACGCGCAACCTCTGGGCTCCGCTCCTCGTCACCCTGCTGCTCGCCATCGCCCTCAGCGACCTCGGCCTGCTGTTCAAGCTCTTTCGCCCGAACCGGGAGTGAGCCGCTGACGGCGAGCGGTCGCGCGAACGATCGAGCCCGGGTATTGTCTCCGGCGGATACATCGCTTCGCTGGAGGGTCTTCGATGGGCGACGCCGCAGGAACATTCACCACTGACGACCTCGTCGCGCTCCTCGCCGACGCCGGGGAGGTCGACGCGGGCGTCGAGGTGCTCGAGGCGATCCGCGCCCACGACCAGGCCTCCGCCCAGACGATGCGCCTGCAGGCCAGGCTCTTCGCCGCCGAGGCCCCGGACGCCGTGCGGCGGCGCGAGGTGCTGCTGCGCCTCCGCGACGGGCGCGTCGACGGGCTCGCCAGGGAGGGCGCGCTGCTCGAGGCTTGCGTGGCGCTGCGGCTGCTCAACCGGGAGTTTCCCGACGAGCCCATGTGGGCCGAGAAGCTGAGCCGCATCGAAGACCTGCTGCTGCCGCTGCCCAACCTCCACGGCGACCCGAGGCGCGCGGACGTCGACGCCCTCATCGCCCTCGGCCGCACCCGCGAGGCGTGGGAGCTCCTCCGGGAGATGGTCACCGACTCGCCCAACGAGCTCGAGCTCTCGCGGCGCGCCGACGCGCTGCGGGCGCTGCTCTTCGAGCCGATGCACACCCGGCCCTACCGCGAGGGCGAGGAGGAGCCCGCCCGGCTGACGGACCCCGACCAGGCCCTCGCCCAGGCCGAGCAGGACGTCGCGGAGGGCGACCTGCGCGGCGCCCTGCGGCGGCTCGACAACCTCGCCCCCTCCAGGGCCGACGCCGCGCGCTGGGTGCGCTACCGCGACGCGCTCGACGAGCTGGTCTCGGTCATCGAGGCCGACGACGGGCTCGACCAGGGCTCCAACGAGGAGGAGACCGCGCGCATCGGGGGCGCCGAGGTGGTCGACCTGAAGATCCGCGCGGGCGCGCTGCGGGAGGCCCGAGAGGACGCGGTGCGCCGGCTCGCGACGCACCCCGGCGCCACCGAGGAGAGCCTGCTGCAGCGGACGTCGCCCGCGGTGCCCGCGGCCTCCATCGAGGTGGAGATCGTGCGCGACCCGCCGAGGGCGGAGGAGGACGACGACCTGACGAAGCGCCGACGTGTCGCTCCCCCTCGACGCCCGAAGGCGTGGTCGAGGTGAAGCGTCGGCGCATCGTGCGGCTCGGCGAGGGCTGAGCTTCTACTGCAGCGTAGGGGCGCCCAGCGCGTCGAAGAGCGCGAGGGCCATCTGCTTGCGGTCGCCGGCGCTGTCGTCGAGGCCGGGGCTCACGCAGGCCGGACACCCGTGGGCGCAGGGGCAGTCGAGCACCAGCGAGCGGGCGCGGGAGAGCAGCGCGTCGCGTCGCTCGAAGGCCCGCTCGGCGAGGCCCACGCCGCCGGGCGCGGCGTCGTAGAGGAAGAGCGTCGGCGACACCACCCCGGGGTCGTCGTCGGCCGCGGGGAGCAGCTCGATGGAGGTGCCGAGGTCCTGCGGGGAGCACATGAGCGCGAGGCTGGCGATGGAGCGCAGCGCGTGGCCGAGGCCCCGCAGGCCGTCGAGCACCCGGGCGCGTCCGCTCACGTCGCCTTCGCCGTCCACGCGGGCGCACGCGGCGTCGAAGCGGTCGGCGGGGAGGGAGATCCAGCAGGCGTCGGTCTCGATGACGAAGGGGGGCAGGTCGAGGCGGTCCTGCCCGAGGTGCTCGTGGGTGTGGAAGCGCACCCGGCGAAACCCCGTGACCTCGGTGGTGACCTGCACCTCGCCCAGCGTCGCGGTGGGGCCGTCGGACTCCGCCACCAGGGCTTCGGTCTCCTCGGCGTGGAGCACGTCGAGCCGGGTGCGGGTGATGGCCTCGGTGAACCAGTCGTGCGGCGAGGGGATCACCACCGCGCGCCGCCCTTCCAGGTCGAGCGACTCCACCAGCCAGGGCGCTCCCTCGTGCTGGTAGATCGCGCGGGCGTGGAGCTGGAGCAGGGCGCTGCGGTGGTCGAGCTCCGCGAGGGTGCGCTGGGTGTCCTTCTCGATCACGGCCACGCGCACCTCGCTGATGGAGCGCAGCGAGACCCGCTGGGCGGGGTAGTCGGTGGCGACCCAGGTCCAGCGGCTGTTGCTCTGGTGGATGGAGCCCTCCTCGGCGAGCACCGCGAGCGCGTCGGCGGTGGCGTCCGCGGAGAGCTCGCCGTAGGACTCCTTCGCGGCGAAGGGCAGCTCGAAGGTGGCGCAGCGCAGGTGCTGCAGCAGCAGCTCGACGTTGTTGGGGTCGACCCGCGCCTCCTCGATGGGCGCCCCGAGGATCCACCGCGGGTCGCGCGCGAGGTACTGGTCCACCGGGGCGGCGGAGGTGACCAGGAGCGCGAGCGAGGACACGCCGCGGCGGCCCGCGCGGCCGAAGCGCTGCCAGAGGGCGGCGAGGGTCCCGGGGTAGCCCGCGCAGACGACCGCGTCGAGGTCGCCGAGGTCGATGCCGAGCTCCAGCGCGGAGGTGGCGATCACGCAGCGCACGTCGCCGTCGCGCAGGCCCTTCTCGATGCGACGGCGCGTCTCCGGGAGGTAGCCGCCGCGGTAGGCCTGAAGCGCCTCGTCGGGGACGCCCTCGGGGCGCATCCGGTCGCGCAGGTAGCGGAGCATGGTCTCGACGGCGTGGCGCGATCCGCCGAAGACGAGGGTGGGCACCTGCGCTCGCACGAGGTCGGCCGCGAGGCGCACGGCGGAGCGGGTGTAGCTCGCCCGTACGCCGAGCTCGGGGTTGATGATCGGCGGGTTGTAGACGACGACGTTGCGCGGGCCGACGGGAGCGCCCGAGCGGTCGATGGTGACGACCGGGGCGCCGATCATCCGGGCGGCGTGGGCGCCCGGGTTGCCGAGCGTGGCCGAGGCGCAGAGGAAGACCGGGTCGCTGCCGTGGAAGCGCGCGATGCGACGGAGCCGACGGAGGACGTTGGCGACGTGCGAGCCGAAGACGCCGGTGAGGGCGTGGAGCTCGTCGACGATGACGAAGCGCAGCGAGGAGAAGAAGCGCGACCAGCTCGCGTGGTGCGGGAGCATCCCCCCGTGGAGCATGTCGGGGTTGGTGATGATCACGTTGGCGCGCTCCCGGGCGCGGCGTCGGGCGTCGGCGTTGGTGTCGCCGTCGTAGGTGGCGACCACCGCGTCGAGGCCGGAGGCGTGGAAGAGTGCGCCGAGGCTGTGCTCCTGGTCGCGGGCGAGGGCCTTGGTGGGGAGCAGGGCGAGGGCCCGGGCGCCGGGCTCGGCGGCGAGGCGCTCGGCGAGCGGCAGGCTGAAGCAGAGGGATTTGCCCGAGGCGGTGGGCGTGGCGACGACGAGGTGACGGCCCGCGCGGGCGAGGTCGAGGGCCTCGCTCTGGTGGCGGTAGAGGGAGGTGATCCCCCGGGCGCGGAGGCCTGCGCGCACGGCCTCGGGGAGGTCGGCGGGGAGCGGGACGGCGTCGGGCTCGGTGGGGTCGAGCGTGCGGTCGAGGGCGAGGTCGCGGCGGATGGCGTCGTCGTGACGCCACCGGTCGAGGACGGCGTCGACGCCGCGGGAGCGCTGCCAGGGTGCGCGGGCCATAGGAAGAGGGCCGGGAAGGTAGCGCGAACGGGGGCCACGCGGGGAGAGCGGTGCCAGGCGAGCGGCAGTCGACGCGGAGGGACGGTCAGAGCCGCCCCTGGGCACGCAGCTCGCGACCCAGGCGGACGATCTCGCCCTCGCCCTGGCGCAGCGCGCCCGGGGAGGTGTGCACCGAGTAGCGGCCCAGCACGAGGTCGTGCGGGTGCTTCACGGCCGATCCCACGATGAGGTCGGTGGCGACCGCGGCCTCGAAGCGGAGCGCGCCGTCGCCCTCGGCGAACACGACGAGCTCTCCCTGCGCGACGGGCTCCGGGCCCACGAGCGCGCCCGTGTGAACCGCCGCGAAGGCCACCGTGTGCCCGGCCGGGGGCTGGTAGGTCCAGCGCTCGCCCGCCGCGAGGGTCACGGCCAGGTACGTCATGCCCTCCGGCGACGGCACCGGGCTCGTCACCTCGCCCACGCGGCCGAGGATCACCCGCGCCGGCCCCACCGTCGGGACCTCCGAGGGCGAGAGGTAGCGGCTCTCCGTGGGCCCGTTCTCGAGCGCCGCGGGGAGGGCCACCCAGAGCTGGTAGCCCCGCAGCGTGCCCGCCTCGGCGGACCCGCCGGTGTGCCAGACGCCGCCGCCGGCGCGCATCCACTCGACGCCGCCCGCGGGGATGACCCCCTGCGAGCCGTTGCTCTCCTCGTAGCTCGCCGCGCCCTCGAAGAGGTAGCTCACCGTCGCGATGCCCGAGTGCGGGTGCCAGCCCATCTGCATCGGCCCGACGCCGCGCAGCTCGATGCGATCGAGGAACACGAAGGGCTTGAGCAGCTCGCCCAGGTCCGACGGGCTCATCAGCCGCGTGATGCCGCCGTGCCCCATGCCGCGTGTGCGCCGCACGGTGCGCCGCTCAGCTCCGTCCACCAGCCCGGAAAGTCCGCTGTCCATGTCGTTCAACTCCGCTCTGCCGGGCGATGTCCGCCCGGTCGACCATCAGGATGGGCCTCGAAGGCGTCGGACGGAAGCGGCGCGAATGAACGGCACCTGCTCACCAACGATGCATGTCGCCGTGTGCGCGCCAGCGTCGCCCACCGCTGACCGGGCGTACGCATCGGTGGAGCAAGGTGACACCGTCGCGCGCGGCACCGTATGGTCCCGCCGATGTTGCGGCGGTCAGCGAGGGCTACGGTGCTTTGGGGTCTCGGCGGGCTTCGTCCCGCGGTGGGCGCGGTGTTGCTCGCGAGCGCGCTCGGCCTCGGCTGCGACGCGCCGCCGTCGGTGCCCACGCCCACGGAGATCTTCGATCCTCGACCGGGGCACAACTTCGCTGCGGCTACGGGTGAGGTGAGCATCCGGGCGATCACCGACCGCACGGTCTGCGTCACCACCGACGGCACCAACAACGTGTACGTGTCGCAGGGCAACTGCGGGCTGCTCGGCATCGAGAGCGGCCGCAAGGTCGGCATCTACCCGGGCGGCGACTTCTCGATGGCGCCGCTGCAGCCGTAGCCCGATGAGCTCCTGACGGAACCTTTCCCGGCGCTGCGGTGTCGGTCCGGCAACGCCGTGCTGCACCCCCGCTCGCTCTACCTCCTCGCGCTCTCTGCCCTGAGCCTCCCGCGTTCGGCGCGGGCGCAGTGTCCGCTCATCGGGGACGCCGTCGTGGGCGCGGTGAGGGTGCCCGGCGCCGATGGTCCCTTCACGCTGCGAGAGCGGGCGCGCGTGGTGCTGCGCGGCGCCGTGGCGCGCGTCGAGGGCGTCGCTCCCATCGCCTTCGAGGGCACCGCACCCGTCGGGGCCGTGACCCTGTTTCTGCGAGCGCCGCAGCGCATCGGCGGCGTCGTCGGGATCGGCGCGGGCCTCCCCTTCGTCGCCTCGCGGGCCGACGGCGCGTGGGTGATCGGAACAGTCCGCAGCCCCGACGGGCTCACCGTGGGCGGCGTGTCGGTTCCGTGTGGGGCGCTGACCCTCGACGCGCCTTCGTCCGCGCCGACGGAGGCGCCTGTTCCAGTGCACCGGGCCAACCCACGATGGATTCCGCACACGACGGCGCGCGAGGTCTTTCGCTGCACGGAGAGCGGTGGGGCCCGAGGGTGCACGACGGTGAACCTCGGGCGGTGTCAGCCCGTCGGGGACGGCTCGGAGTGCGGGTATCACCCGCCAGGCGGGGCGGTGACGGTCTTCGCCGCGCCCTCCGATGGGCCCGGCGTGAGAAGGGTGCGCGTGCAGGCGACGCGCGACATCGTGTTCGCCGACGAAGACCGCCGGGGGCCGTGGCTCCTGGTGCGCTCCCGCTCGTACTCGGGGGAGGTGCTCGTGGTGCGAGGGTGGGTGCGCGCCGCGGACGTGCGGTGGCGCCAGGAGACCCCGCCCCATCTCCTGTCGAGCCCCGGAGGCGTCGCGACGGCGGGCTGGGGCGTCGCCGGGGACGTGCGCCGGGGATACGGCGAGATCACACCGGGGAGCGGGGTGATGTGGCGCGACGGGACGCGCTGGGGGACGACCGCGGGCCAGTGGTGCTCGCAGGTGTTTCAGTGGGAGGGGCAGGCGACGCTGGCGGTTCCGATCCCGGGGGCGGCGCCGGTGATGGCCAGGGTGCGCGCGGAGGACGTGCGGTGGGTGGATCGCTGCGAGGTCGTAGCGGCGTCGCGCTAGCCTAGAAGGCGACGTCGTCGGCGTTGCCCGTGTTGCGGGCGCGCTTCAGCTCGAGCGTCCAGGTGCCGGTGGTGGCGTTGAACTGCGCGAGCGCTCGCACGTCGGCGCGCGAGCCCGACGGCAGCCGCGAGTACACCCCGGGGAACGAGTCTCCCGCGGCCCACGCGAGCGCCGGGTTGAAGGGCGTCGCGTCCCATACCCAGAGCGGTCCGTTGACGACCCCGCGGCCTGCCGCGGAGACCGCGGGCATGGAGCCGGGCAAGGTGGCCGTGCCGGGCTCGACGTAGGCCGAGATGCCGACGTCGTCGATGCGGCCGTTGTTGGGGCTGGCGTTGAGGGTGCCGTCGTCGATCCACTGGTCGTCGGCGGTCTGCGAGGGCGCGGTGCGGGCGGCCTTCCAGTGCCAGACGTCCCAGGTGGCGCCCATCGGCGCTGCCATCCCCGCCGGGACCGTCCCCGCCGCCGCATGGCAGCCGGACACGCAGCCGCCCGTCGCGAAGCCAGGGTCATTGATCGGGAACATCAGGTACGCCCGGTCTTCGTCGCCGCTCCGCGACCAGGTGGTGCCGTTGTACGCGTACTGGCGGCGCGCGGTGCTCGCGCCCACGGTCTGCGATCCGTCGGTGGTCTCCGTCCAGCTGGCGAAGAAGTAGATGTACTGGCTGTCGTAGACAGACCGCAGCGTCGCCCTCGCGACGCCCGGGGTGCCCGTTCCGATGAGGAGCGGGACCGCGCTCTCGAAGTTGCCCCAGGCGGCGACGCCGTCGTCCCGGCCGTCGATCTGCGGCGGTCGAGCGACCCGGGTCGACACGATGCGTGAGGACGACGCCGTGGTGCCGTCGAAGTCGAGCGTCAGGACGTTGGCCCCGCGGTGCGAAGCGCCTCCGTTGTTGTTGGAGAGGGCGAAGGCGAAGCTCGTGTCCGTGGGGGGAGCGATCGCCGGTGCGCCCGCCGCGCCTGCTGCGCCCGCTGCGCCCGCTGCGCCCGCTGCGCCCGCTGCGCCCGCTGCGCCCGCCGGCCCCGTCGCGCCCGCCGGCCCCGTCTCTCCCGCACAGCCGATCAGCAGTGCCGCGGTGACCAGAGCCGAAACTTGAACTGTTGATCGCATCGTCAATCTCCGGTGTCCTGCCTGAATGGGGAACCCCCCCGGAACCCGCGATCGAGCAAGCCGTGGACCGTCGTGGGGGGTTGGACCCCACATCCAGCCCCTTCGGGGGGCCCGCCCGCCCCCGCCGCGCCGGCCCGCCCGGCCCCCCCCGCCCCCCCCCCCCCCCCCCCCCCCCCCCCGCCAGGGCAGAACTCCCCCGCGGCTGCGCTGGCGCGCTGATCGCACGGACAAGATGCGCGCGATCGGCTCGCACGCAGCGCAACCGGCGCACCCCGGGCGCAGGTGCTGCGCGTTGCCGCTACGGCGTGACCCGGAAGTCCACGGCGTCGACGACCCGGTACTGGTCGTTGAGGAGGTAGTACGCGGTGTACTCGCCCGCCGGGAGCGGCCACGGACCGCGGCCCAGGGCGGCGCGGTCGAGGGTGACGGTTCCGCTGGTCGGGGCGGCGGTGCCGACGTGGGAGTTGTTGAGGTACTTCCAGAGCGTCGAGCCCGGGATCGGCAGCGTCGGCGTGCCCGCGGTGAAGGGGTACACGGCGATCCAGTCGATGGGGTTGTTGCCTGGGCAGCCTGCGAAGCTCGCGCGGATGGCCTCGCCCTGGCGGTAGGCGCTGCGGTCGAGGGTCAGCCGACAGCCGCCGAAGCAGCCGCGGCGACCGGCCTCGGGCGCGGGCGGAGGACGGAGCAGCGTGGGGCCGCAGGTGAAGTCGAAGAGGTCGAGGAGGGCGCTGCTGTTGGCGTCGCGCGCGGTGAGCGCGGGGAGATCGAAGAGCGCCTCGATGAAGCGGGTGACGGCGGTGTGCTCCTGCACGGCGTGGGAGACGTGGTGCGCCCGCGCCCACGGGGAGACCAGCACGAAGGGTACGCGCGGGCCGAGCGCGAAGTAGTCGGCGTCGGTGGGCCCCGGCCGGGCGATGCAGGCGCGCTCGGGCGGAGGAACATGGTCGGCGAAGCCGCCCGCCTCGTCGTAGGTCCAGATCATGGCGAGGCCGGGCCAGAGGGGGCTGCGCACGGCGTGCTGGTAGACGTTGCGGGTCCACGCCTCGCCCTGCTGGACGTTGCCGTCGGGGTGCTCGTCGTCGATGTTCTCGACGCCGTCGACGAAGACCACCTGGGGGAGGGTTCCTGCGTCGAGGGCGGTGAGGAAGTCGCCGAGCGAGTGGGCGCCGCGGTGCGAGGACGTCCACCCGAGCGAGGCGCTGAAGTACGCGCCGTCGCTGTACGCGCCCCAGGTGATGCCGGCCGCGTCGAGGCGGTCGAAGAGGTTCGGGGTGCCGGGCCGGGGATAGCCCGATCCGGTCGAGCGCACCCCGTCGGCGGTGCCGTACAGGACGAAGTTGCGGTTTGGGAAGGTGCCGCTGCGGACCGAGGCGAAGTGCCGGTCGTTGAGCGCGTAGGTCGACGCCAGCCAGTAGTAGAAGGGCAGGTCGTCCTGGCCGAACCAGGTCATCGCCTGGTGGCCGTTGCCGCCCGCCGTGCGCGCCGCCGTGGTGACGAAGCCGTCCATGGCGCCACCGTTGACCTGGGCGTGCATGTCGTTCCACTGGTGGCCCGGGTCGTAGCCGCTGCACGTGGTCGTCGCGCGCGTGAAGGACACCGTCGCGCCGCGAGCGTCGCGGTTGGTGAACGTCGACGGGATGCCCTCCGTCTCGGGCTGGCCGTGGTCGTGGAGCTGACCGAGCATCTGGTCGAAGGAGCGGTTCTCCTTCATCACGACGATCACATGGCGAATCGGCATCGCCGCGCGGGCGCGAGCGTCGAGGCCGAGGGTGTCCGCCACGCGGGCTCCCGCCGTGAAGGCGCAGCCCGCGCGCGGCGCCGCGAAGGGATCGGGCGGCGGCGCAGCGACGCACCGGGCGTCGAGGGGGACGTCGGGCGCGTCGGTGGGGACGTCGGTCGCATCGGTCGCGTCGGTCGCATCGGTCGCGTCGGTCGCGTCGGGCGAGGGGAGGTCGGGGAGGGTGGGGAGGTCGAAGGTCGTGACGGCAGCGTCTTCGACGACGGGGTCGGGGTCGCTACAGCCCGCGAGCGCGACGGCCACGAGGATCGAGAGAGGGGGGATGGGGTGGCGCACGGTGGGGGGGAGACGCTACCGCGCCGGAAACACATGGGGAGGGAGATCGTCGGGCGGCTACGAGCTCGCCCTCTGCTTCGTCGGTCCGCAGCCCGAGGGCCGCTCGCTCGACGTCGTCGCCTGAGGCCGCCGCCGGAGCAGCCGGACCACCCCGACGACCGCCCCGGGCAGCCACGCGAGCCCGGCGAGGGCCGCCCCGAGGTTCGCCCGATCGCTCCCAAGACCGAGCTCCACCGAGACGAGCGAGGCCCCCATGACGCCGGCGGCGACCAGGGAGAGCCACGTCAGCGCGCCACCAGGCGGCGCCAGCGTGACGAAGATCGGCCCGAGCACCATCGCGTGGATCGCAGCGATCGCCCGGTGCGTCGTCGGAGGAGCGCCCTGTACCCCGAGCGCCATCAGACCGCCCGCGGTCGCGAACCACGCGAGCCTGATCGGCAAGGCCCCGCGCGCGCCCCACGCGGACCGCGCGAGCAGCGTTCCCAGGACGGAGAGCGAGATGCCCAGCGGCCCGAAGGGCACCGCGCCGAGGAAGCCCGCGGCCGCGAGCGCGAGCGCCGCCCAGAGCGCAGGCGGCGGCGCCGGCCAGCGTAGCGTCGCGAGCGCGCTCGGCACCATCACGAGCAGGAGCAGCACCGAGAGGAAGCTGTGAACGATGGCGTTCGCGAGGGCCGGGTCGCGCGACGTGAGCACGCCGATGGGCGGGACGAAGAGCACCGCGAGCGCGATGCCCAGGGGCGCCACCCGCAGCCATCCCCTGGTCGTCCCGCGGGCGCGGACGGCGGAGATGAGCCACACGGCGCCGACCACCGTCGAGCCCGCGATGGAGGGCAGCGCGTAGCCGCGGTGGGCGAACGCCACGACCGCCGCGAGCCCCGCCGCGCCGTAGAGCGCCGAGAGGCGAGGGCCCGGCGCGCGCGCCCCGAGCCGGTGCCACGCGAGCCACGCGAGCGGAAAGAGCACCAGGTAGTAGCCGGCGTGCGTGTGCGCGTGGCGCACGAACGCGTAGGTGCCCGCGAGCGGCGTGACGCCCGCCAGGCCGAAGCGGAGCCAGAGGCCGATCCCCGCGGCGACGAGGAGGCCGACGAGGGCAGTGAGCCCGAGGGCGCGAGGCGGAGCCGACATGCGCCGCGAGGGTACGGAGTTCGAGGAGGGGCCGATAGGCTCTCTGGCCTGAAGGGCCGCGAAGCCGCCGCGCACCCCGGGTTGCGCCTCCGTCGCCTCGGCGTGGACAATGCGCCACCTCTCGTGGGCGCCCTGAACAACCGTTGGATCGTCACCTCCCTCTCGCTCCTGCTCGCCGCGTGCGAGTCGAGCCCCACCGCTCTACCGCCCGCCGACGCGGCCCTCGATCGCTCCCTCGACGTCGCGGCCGACGCCGCCGAGGACCTCGGTGACGAGCTGAAGTCCTCCCCCGACGTCGAGCTCGACGACGACGTCTCCGTCCCCGCCGACCTCCCAGCCCCGCCGACCGGCTGCCACCTTCTCTCCGACGCGGGCCCCGCGCTCCCCGCCTCCGACGCGGGCCTCCCGGACCCCGGCGCGTACCCCCCGCTGCGCGGCCCCGGCGGACCTTCTCGCGCCTTCACCACCGAGTCCTTCACGGCGCCCTGCGCCTTCCTCGACGGCGGGCCCACGGACCGCGACCACCACAACACCGTGCTCATGTACGACGGCTACCTCGTGATGCCGTGGGCCCACGAGTCGGGCGGCGGCGGCGTCTCCGTCTGGGACTTCTCCGACGCCTGCCACCCGGTCTCCGTGTCGACCACCACCGACGCCCGGATGCGCGAGTCGCACACCGCCGGCTTCTCCCCCATCGGCGGCCGCTGGATGGTCACCGCCTCGCTCTCGGGTCTGGAGTTCTGGGACGTCTCCGACCTCCGCCGCGTGCGCATGGTGCGCGAGCTCGTGCTCCCCGGCGTCGTCTACCCGGACTCCTACCGCCGCGTGGTGATGAGCACCTTCTGGCAGGCGCCCTACGTCTACGTCGGGGCGACCGACAACGGGCTCTTCATCGTCGACGCGAGCGACCCGAGCAACCCCACGCTGGTGAGGCAGTACGCCCCCGACCCCTCCATGAGCGTCGGCGGCGTGCACGCCATCGGCAACATGCTGGTGATGATCTCCAGCGAGGGCTCGCGCACCACCCTGCTGGACATCGGAGACCCGGCGAACCCGCGGCCCATCCCCGGCGGGAGCTTCCTCATCCGCGACGCGGGCGAGGAGGCCCCCAGTCGACGGGTCCAGCTCGGGTACTTCGGGCACGTCAGCGGCAACCGGATGTTCTACGCGCGCCACGTGCTGGGTGGCGGGCTCATCAGCTACGACATCACCGACCCGAGCTCGCCCCGCTTCCTCTTCAGCTACCTGCACCCGGGGAGGGCCAACGGCGGCTACGTCTTCCTCAAGGAGGACGTCGCCTTCGTCGGGCTGAGCAACCTGGGGATGGCCTTCGACGTGTCCAACCCTCGCGTCGCGACGCCCGTCACCACCTTCAACTTCACCGGCGACCTCGACACCATCTCTCCCATCGGCAACGTGGCCGTGGTCTCCGTCGACGACGACGCCGTCCCCCACCAGGCCACCGGGGTGTTTCCGTTTCGCGCCGAGCCCGACCGCAGCGCCCCCCGGGTCAACATGGTGGTGCCGCGCGACAACGCGACGGCGCAGCCGCTCTCGACGCGCGTGGGCCTCACCTTCAACGAGTTCGTCGAGCTCGGCACCGTGTGGCGAGGCTCGCTCGTCGTCCGAGAGGTGGGCGCCGTCGCCCCCGTCGAGGGCCACTACTCGGGTCAGGAGGGCGTCGTGAACTTCTGGCCCGCGCGCCCGCTGAAGCCCGACACGCTCTACGAGGTGCTGGTCCCCGCCGGAGGGGTCCGTGACTACTCGGGCAACGCCGTCACCGCGCCCTTCCGCTCGACCTTCCGCACCGTCGCGTGCACCACCCCGTGAGCCGCGCCGCGCTCCTCCCCCTGCTCGCCGCCCTCGCGCTCGGCTGCGAGGCGTCTCCCGCCGCCGCTCCTCCCGTCGACGCCGGGCTCACCGACGTCGCCCTCGACGCGCCCACGCTGGACGCTGCCTCGGACGTCACCCCCACCGGGCCGCTGAGCGCGCGCATCGAGGGGGCGGGCTTCGTCTACCAGGGCGAGGAGACCTGCCTCACCGTCGCCCACAACGGCGGCCCCGACGCCCGCTTCTCATGGATCCTCGAGCCCGACGGCGTCCGCGCCAGCACCGGGCGCGCCTGCCGCCGCTGGAGCGACCTCGGCGCCTTCCGCGCCTTCGTCACCGTCGAGTCCCGCGGCATGCGCGTCGAGGTGTCCGCGCCCCTCCGCGTGGTGGCCCGGCCGACGACCCCACGGCCTACCGCGTCGAGCACCATCGCGTACGACCCCGTGCGCCGCGAGGTCTGGGTCGTGAACCCCGACGCCGACAGCGTGACCGTGCTCTCCGACGAGCCCACGACGCGCCTCGCCGAGGTGCCCGTGTGCGACCACCCGCGCACCCTCGCGGTCTCAGGTCCCACCGTCGCCGTCGCCTGCCAGGACGACGGCGCGCTCTGGCTCCTCGACGCCGCGGGCCGATCGCGCCGGGTGGCCGTCGCCCTCGGGGCCGGCGCGAGACCCTACGGGGTCGCGGCCGATCCTCGCGGCGGGAGGTTCTTCGTGACGCTCCAGGACGCCGGTCGGATGGTCGTCGTCGACGCCACCACCGGGTCCGTCACGGGCTCCGTCGACGTGGGCTTCGACGCCCGAGGGATCACCGTCAACGCGGCGGGCACGGCCCTCGTCGCGCGCTGGCGAGGCGACGCCGAAGGAGCCCGCGTGGTGCAGGTCGACGCGAGCGACCCGAGCTCGCCGCGGCGGGTCGGCGTCGGCCTCCTCCAGGTGCAGGAGGACCTCGACAGCGACACCGACAACAGCGGCGTCCCGAGCTTCCTCGGTGCGCTCGCCTTCGGGCCCGCAGGGCGCGACGCCGTCGTCCCGGCGCTCAAGGCCAACAACGTGACGGGGATGTTTCGCACGAGGGAGATGCTCTCTTCTCAGACCACCGCCCGCGCGGTGCTCTCCGTCGTCTCTCCCGGGGCCGCAGGCGCCGCGCCCTCCGAGGCCGCGCGCTACTCCTTCGACGACCTCGACTACGCCTCGGCGCTGGCGTTCTCCCCGCAGGGCGACCGGCTCTTCGTGGCGCTCCAGGGCGCCGAGATCGTCGTCGCGCTCGACCCCGAGGGCTTCAACATCACGGGCTCCATCCCCAGCGTCGGGGGCGCCCCCGGGGGCCTCGCGCTCAGCCCCGACGGCGCCAGGCTCTTCGTGCAGGGCTTCACCACCCGCACGGTGCGCGTCTACGACGTGCGAGACCTCTCCCGCGCCCCGACGCCCCTCGCCGACGTCGTCACCGTCGCGGCCGAGCCGCTTCCCTCGCAGGTGGCCCTCGGCCAGCGGATCTTCTACGCGAGCCGCGACCCGCGCATGAGCCGCACGTCCTACCTGTCGTGCGCGAGCTGCCACCTCGACGGCGAGGGCGACAACCTGGTGTGGGACTTCACCCAGCGGGGGGAGGGGCTCCGCAACACCATCCCCCTCCACGGGCGAGGCGGCGTCGAGCACGGGCCCATGCACTGGAGCGCCAACTTCGACGAGGTGCAGGACTTCGAGCACGACATCCGCGGGGGGCAGGGTGGTCTCGGCTTCGTGGCCGACCCGGTCTTCCACGCCGACGGCCATGACGTCCCGCTGGGCGCCTCCAAGCTCGGGCTCTCCTCGGAGCTCGATGCCCTCTCGGCCTACGTGGCGAGCCTCCGGCGCGTAGGGCCGTCGCCCTTCCGCCGCGACGGCGACGCGGCCTGGCTCGCCTCTCGCGCCAGGGGCGAGGCGCTCTTCCGCAGCGAGGAGACGCGCTGCGCTACCTGCCACGCGGGCCCCCGCTACACCGACAGCGCCTTCGCTCCAGGCACCCGGACGCCCGTCCTCCACGACGTCGGAACGCTCGGCCCCGGCAGCGGTCAGCGCCTCGGCGGCCCCCTCTCCGGGCTCGACACCCCGACGCTCCGTGACCTCTGGAGGACGGCCCCGTACCTCCACAACGGCTCCGCGGCGACGCTTCGGGACGTGCTGGTGACGCGCAACCGCGACGACCGCCACGGCCGCACCTCGGGGCTCTCCACCGCCCAGCTCTCCGACCTCGAGACCTTCCTGCTCTCCGTGGAATGAGCGGCGTGGGCGCGAGGAGATCGCTTTGGAGTGCGCTTGCGTGGCCCATCGCGGGCTCGCTCTGGGCGTGGAGCCGATTCGTGCTCGGCACCTCGCGCGTCCGCGTCGATGGACGCCTCGACGCGCAGGCGACGATCTACGTGCACTGGCACCAGCACCTTCCGCTGGTGATGCCGCTGCTCGGGCGGCACGGGTGCTGGCTCATGATGAGCGGCGCTCCCAACATGGCGCCCATCGCGCGGTGGGCCCAGCTCCTGGGGCTGCGGCTGGTGCGAGGAAGCTCCGGCGACGGTGGGCGCGCCGCGCTCTCTCGGCTCGCGGAGGCGCTCCGCGACGGAGGCAGCGTGGAGCTCGCGGTCGACGGACCCGCCGGGCCGCCCTTCGTGGCGAAGCCTGGGTGCGTCGACCTCGCGCTCTCGACCGGGGCGCCGATCGTCGCCCTGGGCTACCGCTGTGACCGCGCCATCGTGACCCCCGGGCGCTGGGACGACCAGCTCATGGTGCTCCCCTTCGCGGCGGTGACGGTGGCGGCGGTGCCGGTTCCGGTGCTGGAGGGCGACACCCGGGAGACGCTGCTGGCCCGCGTGCAGTCCGCGCTCGAAGGGCTGCGCGTCGCCTCTCCTCCTCGGCCCTCGGCCTAGCTCCCTTCGGGGCTCACCCCCACCCGGGTGACCCCTGCGCCGCCGGTGGTCCGCCTGGGGTCTCGGATGAGCGCGTCGAAGGCGTCACGGAGCGCCGTGAAGTTCGCCTCGCGCGACGCCATGAGCCCTCGCTCGCTCCTCCCCGACCACGCGATCATCGCCAGGCCCATCGCCGCGGCGACCACCTGGGGCATGTCGGGTGGCGGGCGTCCCCGAGGAGAGCGCCGCCACCAGCATCAGCGCGCCGGGGATCGCTGCGTAGCGGGCGTAGCGCACCGGGGCCGCCTGCGCCTCGAAGGCCTCGTCGTAGCGGGCGCGCACCGGGGCGAGCACCCGCTCGGGAGAGAGGTCCCCGGCGCTCCGATAGTCCGCGGAGGCGTCGGTCTGGGCGACGCCCTGGCCGCAGGCGAGAATCGCGGCGCGCGTGGCTGCGGCGAGCGGCGAGTCGCTCGCGGCGCGGGTCAGCTTCACGGCGCGGTCGGCGTTGCGCGCGTCGAGGAGCTTGCGGACCACCGCGGTGAAGGCCTCGGCGTTGAGGCTCGCCCGGAGCACCCGCAGCAGGTAGGGAGCGCCCAGCGCCGCGCCCGCCGCGACCAGGAGCCAGGGGAGCCAGGAGAGCCACGGGGTCTGCATCGCAGCGGCAGCATAGCCCAGCCGTACGGCGGAAATAGCCGCCCGCGTGCGCCGCGATGGTTGCGAGAGCGCATGGTGTCCATTGGAGACACTCCCGGCCATGTTCATTAAAGTGAAGAGGGTTGTGCACAGAACACACAGGGCTCATGTGGGCAATCGTGCGACCTGTTTTCAGCACTGATCTGAATACACCTCCCCTCCACCCCGTGTGGCGTGTCAGCTTGAGCGTCATCACTGCCTTGAACGGACAAGCGCGATGCGCTCCCTTGGAGGAACGAAAGTATGAATAACTGGAAGATCGGTCGGGCATCGATGGCGATGCTGGTGTTGGCGATGGCCTCGGGCTGCGGCGGCGAAGACCCCGCGAACCCCGCGAACACGGTGAACTACTCGGGTCCCGTCTCGATCAACATCGACAAGTTCAAGGACGGCGAGGTGCGCAACAACGCCTTCGACGCCGACAAGAACATCTCGACCGAGTCGGGCAACCCGTACGGGATGTTCCTCTCCCAGGCGAGGGCGACGCTGGGGCGGCCGCCTGCGGCGGTGGTGGTCGATCGCGTGACGCTCACCCTCGGCCGCGACAGCACCGGCGTGACGGCCTTCGAGCAGATTCTGGGCGGGCCGCTCACCGTCTACCTGTCGAGCTCCAGCTCCACGGTCAACATCGGCACCGTCGCGCAGCCCACCGGCGCAGGCCCCGTCGAGGTGGTCATCACCGCCACGCGCGACACCCTCGCGCCCATCAACAGCGACCTGATCCAGGGGAGCTTCAAGGTGGGCATCCGCGTGCCTGCCGCCGCGTCGCTCCCCCGCTCCTTCGATGCGAAGGTCGCGACGGTGCTCTACTTCCGCGCCCTCGCCCTCTAGACAGCGCCGTCACGGCGGCTTCGCACCGCGAGGCGCGCGACGCTGGCTCTCGCACGCGCCATCCGGCCACCGCATCGACCACGCACCATCGTCCTGCATCTACGGCCCTTTCAGAGCATCGCGCGCGGCACATGCGTTGCGACGGGCCGACGTCATGAACACCTCGAAGCGACGCCTCGCCCCCTCGCTCCTGCTCGCTCTCGCGCCCCTCGCGGGGTGCGCGACGCTCTCGCCGCCACCGTCCGCGATGGCCCTCGAGGGCGCGTCGCAGGGGCCCGTGGGAAGCACCTCCGTCACGGCCTTCGGGGCGGGCGCGGGGGGCGTCTTCGTCAGCGGCTCCCTGGGCGGCGGCGCCCGCATCGCCCACCGCCTCTCGAACACGACGGCCATCGGCGTCGAGGGCATCGCCGGGTCGGTCGTCGACCCGGGCGACACGCCGGTGGCTCCGCGGCAGCTCTACGCAGGGCGGCTGCACGTGCAGGTGAACCCCAACGCCTCGGAGCACGTGGCGATGACCCTCGGCGTAGGCCTCGGCGCGACCAACAACAACCTCTCGTACAGCACCCTCGACGCGGGGGTGAGGTTCTCACGTCGCTGGTTCGACGGGTTCTTCGAGCCCTACGTGGGCGGGGTCATGGCGCTCAGCGTCCCCAGCGCGACGCCCGACGGAGCGACGCGCAGCGCCGACGGCGACCGACGCTTCCTGGCGACGGGCTACCTCGGGCTCGACGGAGGCTTCGTGCTCCACGCCACCGAGCGCCTCGACGTGGCCCTCGATGTGTTGATCCTCGCCGGGTACAGCGCGTCCGCCGACTCGCTGCTCATCGCCCCGTCCGCGGGCGTTCGCTACGCCTTCGGGGCGCAGACCGCGCGACGCTGATCCCGGCGCGACAACCCAGGTGTGGTCGTGATACCGCATTGATGTGCGGCATCTTGAGCGCAATGGGTGGATCGCTCTCTCCATCGCCATCGCGGGCGGCGTCGGCTGTGTGGACGAGGAGTCACGGCCCCCGGTGTTCCAGGCCACGGACCCGACGGCGCAGACGCCAGACGCGGCGGTGCATGCGACGGACGTGACGGACGCGGCGTTGCATGCGACAGACGCGACGGACGCGGCGGTGCAGGCGCCAGACGCGACGGACGCGGCGGTCCCCCCACCGGAGGAGCCTCTCTCGGGCAGCTTCGCCGACCTCTCGGCCGAGGTGGCGGCCGCGGCGCCCTTCGCGGTGGCGGGGCTCGACAGCCCGACCGGCCCGGAGGTCACGCTGGGCAGCATCGCCGACCTCGACGGCGATGGCCGCGCGGGAGGTGCTGCTGGCGGTGTCGCCGGTGCCCGCGGTGGGCGCGGCCCCTCGCAGCGCCAGCGTGTGGCGCTTCGACGCGGCGACGGGCACCCTGCGCCCCCATACGGAGATCGCCGCCCCGGCGGGCTGGACCGTGGTGGGCGCGGTCGATCTCGACGGTGACGGCGCGGTCGATCTCGTGGGCACCGAGCGCGCTCGCACCGTCGCCTGGGGAGACGGCCGCGGCGGCTTCGCGGCCCCGCGCCCGCTGGAGCCGAGGATGCCGAACCACGTGGGCTGGGGGGCCTACGCCCTCGACGACCTCGACGACGACGGCTGGCTCGACGTGCTGGCGGTGCACGACGACTGCGTCCCTGGGGTGGTGGCGCCGACCTGCTGCGAGGAGTGCGCGTCGCTGGTTCCGATGCTGCGCACGGGTGCGCGCAGCTTCGAGGCGCGCAACGAACTCCTCCCGCAGCCGCCTCGCATGGCAGGCATCGCGGCGCATGTGACGAGGGCCGGCAACGGAGAGCGCGTGCTCCTGGCGGTCGCCTGGAACCGCCGCGACGCCTTCGCCCAGGTCTTCTTCCGGCAGTCCGCGAGGAGCCCGTCTGGCTATCCGCGCTGGAGCGCCTTCGATCCCTTTCCGCCGGGCAACGCCGCCCTCGAGGGTCGCGAGGCGCCCGACCCGATGGCCTCGATCGCCGCGTGGTCGCCGATGGGCGCGGCCTCCGCCGATGTCGACAACGACGGCCTGCAAGACCTCGTGCTCTGCCTCGAGCCGCGCCTCGCGCTGCTGGCGGGCACGGCCTCGTGGCCGATGCGCGACCTGACCGCTGCCGCGGGTCTCTCCGACCGTCGCCGGCTGCCCGAGGGATCGCCCTACGAGATCCCCTGGGGCGTCGGCTTCGTCGACCTCGACCGCGACGGCAGCCAGGACCTCGTCGTGGCCAACGGCCTCGATCCCAGCGCTCCCTCTTCGTCGCGTGGTCCTCACCACGTGACGGCCTGGTTCAACGATGGCCACGGCGGCTTCACGCTCGCCCGCGACGCGCTGGGCATGGGTCGCCCGGGGCAGTGGCGCACCCTGAGCGTCGGCGACCTCGACGGCGACGCGGCGGCCGACGTGGTGGTGGGCGGCCTCGGCGAGCTGCCGCGCATCTACCGCAACGGGCTGCGCGGCGCGGGGCGGGCCCTGGCGCTACGGCTCCGCGGCACGTCGAGCAACCACCTCGGGGTGGGAGCGCGGGTCGAGCTCTGGCCCGCCGGCGCCGCGGCGCCGCAGTACTTCGTGGTGGGCGCTCCGGCGGGGCCGCTGGTGCTCACGGCTCCGACGGTGTTCGTGGGCCTCGGGGCGGCGACGACGGCGCGAGCTCGGATCACCTGGCCCTCGGGGGTCGTGCAGGAGGTCGCCGACCTCTCGGCGGGCGAGACGCGCACGCTCACCGAGCCCGAGGTGCTGAGGGTCGATCCGCCCGGCCGTCACGTCACGGGCTTTGGCGCCGAGGCGACGATCACCGTGACCCCTCGCGACGCCGCGGGGCAAGTGCGCCGAGGGGCGACGGTGACGGCGACGACGTGGCCGCACCTGGGGGCCTCGGTGAGGGTGAGCGCCGCGGGGAGGGCTACACCGCGAGGGTCACCGGGCTACGAGGGAGCAGCGCGGCGGTCGAGGTGAGGATCGACGGGGTTCCCCTGGGCGTGCGGCCCAGGGTGTGGTTCGACTGAGGGGCTCAGCGAGCGAGGGCCTGCGTCATCCACTGCTCGATGGCCGACGCCGGGCGTGAGCCGCTGGTGCGCGCGACCTCGGAGCCGCCTCGAAACAGCGCCATCGTCGGGATCGACTGGATGCCGTGGCGCTGCCCCACGGTCGGGTCGACGTCGGTGTTCACCTTGAGCACGAGCACGTCGGCGGCGTGGCGGGCGCTCACCTTGGCGACCTCCGGGGCGACCGCGCGGCACGGCCCGCACCACGGCGCCCAGAAGTCGATGAGCACCGGGACGTCGGCGCCCTCGAGCAGCGACTGGAGCTCGTCGTCGCGGTCGATCGCGACCACGGCGCCGGGCTCGTGCACGGTCTGCTGGCACTTGCCGCAGCGGGCCCGGTCGCCGAGGCGCCCTGGGGGGATGCGGTTCTTCTGTCCACACGAAGCACACGGGAGCACGAGACCCTGAGCCATCACTTCACCTCCACCATCACGAACGGTCGTCGTGCATTGGTGTGTCCTCGGGCGCCCGGACGGAAGGGCGCGAGCGATGTTCAGCGAGCGTCGGGGTCAGAAGGGGAGCGGGATGAGCGGGTCGCGGGGGTCGCGAGGAGCCGGCACCGGGCGCTCCGCGGGGGGCTGCTCCGCGGGCGGCGTGGCAGCGGCTTCCTGCGGGGGGCCGGCGTCGGGGCGTTGGTGGCGCGATCCGTGGTGGGAGCGCGAGCGATGAGGGCGGGAGCGACGGGTGCGCCCCTGGGCGCTGCGCTGCGCGTCGTCGGGCACGGCGGCGTGAGGGGAGGCCGAGGCGACGCCGGCGAGCGAGAGCACGAGGGCCATCGCGAGGGATCGATGCATCATCAGCAACCTCATGAGGGTGGGGAGCCTACGCCCATCGCGGGCGGGCGTCCCGTCGGTCACTGCGTGCGGATGGCCTGATCGTAGAGCACGAGCCCGTCGGTGTTGGAGAGCCACACGCGGTTCTGCGCGTCGACGGCGATGTCGTTGAAGTCCTCGGTGGGCAGGCCCTCGGCGCGGCCCACCCGGGTGAAGGTGCGCCCGTCGTAGCGCCAGACGCCTCGGGGTCCGGCGCCCCAGAGCGATCCGTTGGTGTCGACCGAGAGCGCCGTCACCCGGGGCTGCGCCGAGGAGCCCTCCACCGGGAAGCTGAACTCGTTGTTGGCCCGCAGCCCGAGGCCCTCGGGCGTGGCGAAGTAGATACGGTCGCCGAGGGCGCGAGTGACATCGCCCACGAGGTCGCCGCGCACCCCTTCCGCCTCGCGGAAGCGGGCCACCTCGCCCGCGGGGTTGATCGAGGTGAGCCCGTCGAGGCCCGCGAACCAGGCGGTTCCGGCGGCGTCGAAGGCCACCGCGGAGAGGTCGCTCGGGGCGCGGCGGCTGCCGTTCTCTCCGCCCGTCGCGGGCACGTTGGCGTTGTACTGCGGCGCTACCGGGGCGTTGGGGTCGAGCACCGCCACGCCCAGCTCGCGCGAGTCTCCGGCGGCTCCGGCCGGGGGCAGCACCCGCAGGCCCACCCAGAGCTTGCCCGCGCGGTCGGCCGCGAGGAAGCGCACGTCCACCGTCCCCGGCCCGTAGGTCTCGACAGGGCCGTCGAGCAGCCGACGCCAGGTGGTGCCCTCCAGCTTGTAGCCGCGGAGGATGTTGGCGTCGCCGACCCGGGCGACCGCGTAGGCGTTGGAGCCCTGCGACCAGAACATCAGCGGGTGCACCTGGGGGTCTTCCTCCAGCGCCACCCGCTCGAAGATGCGGCCGTTGTACCGAACCGGACCGCCGTCCTCGCTGACCATCCACACGTTGCCGCGCCCGTCGGTGGCGACCGAGAGCGCCCGACGCTGCATCGCGAGGTCGTGCACCCGGTACTCCACCGAGGGCTGGTTGGGGCGCGTCTGCACGCGCGTCACCCCGAGGCCCACGCGCGCGATGAAGGTGTCTCGCCCGGCCACGTCGGCCCGCACCGCGTCCGACGGAACCCGGTTGGCCACCGCGACCAGACCGTAGGTCGGCGCGTCGATGGTCGGTCCGCCGCTCTGGCGCTCGATGGGGAAGCCCAGGGCCGGGAGATCCCTTACCCGGATGGGGGCGAGCACCACCGGGGCGCCGGCATCCCCGGCCTCCATGGCGACGCTGGCATCGGAGGCGGTGGCGCCGCCGTCGGAGGCTCCACCATCGACCGAGGCGGCGGGACGGGCAGCGACCGCCGCGTCGGCCACGCTGGCGTCGGTGCTCACCGCGGCGTCAGCGCCCGCGGTCGTCGGGCTCGCGGTCGTGGCCGCGGGGCGGGCGGGCGCTGCGGGGCGGGCGGGCGCCGCGGGGCGGGCGGGCGCTGCGGGGCGGGCGGCGGGGCGACGTCCGCGGCGCGTGGGCGCCGGAGGAGCAGGCGGCGGAGGCGGGGGAGGGGGCTCGTAGACCGAGGGGTGAAGCTCGATGCGGGCGGTTCCGCCCGGGGAGGCGGCGCCGGTGGGGAGGAGGTCCTCGCCGCGGTCGAGCACGATGTCGAAGAGTCCGGCCTGGGTCACCAGCGCGGCCCCGGCGGCGGACGGGACCACCGCCAGCCAGGTCGCCCTCGCGGTCTCGGCCGTGGTGTACCCGAACCACCGGGTGCCATCGAAGTGCGCGAGCTGCATCCCGGTCGGCCCCTGCGCCAGCGCCCAGAGCTTGCCGCCCGGGAGCGACACCACGCTGCGGATCATCTGCTCGGGGATGCCCGACGGGGCGTTGTGCTCATCGAGGGCCGTGAGGTCGGCGGCGAGCGCCAGCAGCCCGGTCTGCGCGGTGGCGACCAGCACGCGGTCGTCGGCGCCGCGGGAGAGGTCCGTCACCTGGTAGCGGTCGGTGAGCTTCGACCACGCGGTGCCGTCCCAGCGGGCGAGGCCGCGCTCTCCCCCGAGGATCACCCCGTTGGCGGTGGTGAGCAGGGCGGTCGGCTTGCCCACGTCGGGCTGCGCCTGCGGGTGCCCGACCGGCGCGAAGGCCCCGGTGGCCCCGGCGCGCACGATGCCCTGCGCGGTGGCGACCCAGACGGCGGCGCCGTCGTCGCTCACGGCCACGGCGAGCAGCCGGTCGGAGGGCAGTCCGTCGCGGGTGGTGAGCCGGGCGGGCGTGCCGCCGGTGGCGGGGTACTTCAGCAGCCCCCGCTCGGTGGCGACGTAGACGAAGCCCTCCGCGCTGGCGACGTCATTGATGAAGTCCGAGTCGGTGAAGACCCGCACCGGCCCGGAGGCGCCTCCCGCGGAGTTGGGGCGCACCCGCGCCGACGAGCAGGACAGCGGCAGCGCGGCGAGGGCCAGCGCGGCGAAGACGGAACGGTTCGACAGCTTCAAGGACGTGTACCTCCAGCGAGCGCGGTGGGTGTCGCCCCGAAGGTCGGAGCTTGTCAACGACGGTGTTCCGCCGAGCGCGCCGCGCGACGCGGGACTGCCCTCCGCCGCGCGCCGGCGCTAGAGTGCCAGGCGGGAAGCAACCGAAGCAATGGGCAGCGCACGCGAACGACCGAGTGAAACCATGGCCGAGGTCGAGACGCGGCGCCCCCCCGTCCTCAGCACCTGGATGGACCAGGCCACGGACGGCATCTTCGTCTCCGACGCCCGGGGGGTCTACGTCGAGGTCAACCTCCGGGGTTGCCAGATGCTAGGGCGAACCCGCGACGAGGTGCTGGGGCTCAACCTCCGCGAGGTCGTCCACCCCGAGGACATCCAGCAGCGCGCCGTCGACCTCTCGAAGATCGAGACCGGGCAGCCCTTCCTCTCCGAGCGCAGGCTCCTGCGCGGCGACGGGAGCAGCTTCGTGGCGGAGGTGTCCACGACCCGCCTCGACGACGGCCGCTACCTGGCCTTCGTGAGGGACGTCACCGCGAGGCGCGCGGCCGAGGAGGTGGTGCAGCGCGCCGAGGCGAGCTTCCGGGCGCTGCTCGACGTGCTGCCCGCCCTGGTGGTGGTGCACCGCCAGGGAATCATCGTCTACGCCAACGCGACCGCGGCGAAGGCCTGCGCATACGGCAGTCCGGCCGAGATGGTGGGCTCCCGGGTGATCGACCTCGTCTACCCCGACGACCGCGCCGGGGTGGCCGCGCGCATCCGTCGGATGGTCGAGACGGGCGCCGCGGAGGGCCTCGAGCGGGAGCGCTTCATGCGCCGCGACGGCACCCATTTCGAGGCCGAGGTGGTCGCGTTTCCGCTGGTCTTCGACGGCAAGCCCTCGCTCCTCGCGGTGGCGACCGACGCGACGGAGAGCGCGAAGCTGCGGGCGCAGCTCATCCACTCCGACCGCCTCGCCAGCATCGGGCTGCTCGCGGCGGGCGTCGCCCACGAGATCAACAACCCGCTGGCCTACGTGCTGCCCAACCTGGAGCGCCTGGCCGAGGGCCTCGCCTCCCCATCGCCCGACCTCGCGGCCCTGCAGGACAACGTCCGCGGCGCGCTCGACGGCGTGCGGCGGGTGCAGAAGATCGTGCGCGACCTGGGCAGCTTCGCCCGCGAGGCCCGCGACGACACCACGGCCACGGATGTGAGCGCCGCGGTCGAGTCGGCGCTGCTCCTCGCGGAGAGCGAGCTGCGCTTCCGGGCGAGGGTCACCCGCGACCTCACCGCCCGGTCGAGGGTGCGCGCCAACGAGGGGCGCCTCGTGCAGGTGCTGCTCAACCTGGTGGTCAACGCGGCCCACGCGATCCCCGAGGGGGACGCGGCGGCCCACGAGGTGAAGGTCACCACGCGCGACGCGCCCGGCGAGGTGCGCATCACGGTGAGCGACACGGGCGAGGGCATCGCCAGGGAGCACCTGCCCCGGCTCTTCGATCCCTTCTTCACGACGAAGGCCCCGGGCGCGGGCTCGGGCCTCGGGCTCTCGGTGTGCCAGTCGATCGTGTCGTCCTTCGGAGGGCGCATCGAGGTGGACAGCACCCGCGGCGTCGGCAGCGCCTTCACCGTGGTGCTCCCGGCGGTCGCCGCGACGGCCCCGGCGCCGTCCGCCCCGCCGCCGTCCGCCCCGCCGAGAGAGCGCTCGGTCCGCCCTCGGCTGCTGCTGGTGGACGACGAGCGCAACGTCCGCAGCGTGCTGGAGGCGCTCCTCAAGGGGCGCTACGACGTCACCCCGGTGGCCTCCGTGCCGGAGGCCCGGGCGCGGATCACCGAGAGCGGCGACTGGCAGCTCATCCTCTGCGACCTGATGATGCCCGAGGTCACCGGGATGGACCTCTACGACTGGGTCGAGCAGGAGCACCGGGCGCTGGCGTCGCGGATGGTGTTCATGACCGGCGGGGCCTTCACGGCGCGGGCGCGAGAGCTGCTCGACCGGCTCCCCGACCGCTGGATCGAGAAGCCCTTCGACTTCGAGCAGCTCATGGCGCTGCTCGACCGGCTCTGCGAGGCGCAGGGGGTCGCGCGGCCGACGGCCTAGCGGTCGTCGCGCAGCAGGACGAAGTAGTGGTCGAGCGCCCGCTCGCCCTTGTAGGCCGCGCCGATGCTCACGCCGTCGGTGACCCTGCGGAGGAAGTCGCGGGTGCCGGCGAAGACCAGGCGTTGCAGCCCCTGCTCGTTGGGGACCACCGTCGGCCACGACCCGACGACGGCGCGGTCGGGCACCTGGAAGTAGTCCACCACGACGTCGCCTCGGGCCGCCCACACGGGGTTGTCGCGCACGGCATACGCGACGAAGTAACCCGGGCCGAACCACCGCACCGAGGCGCCCTCGTTGTAGCCGAAGAGGCGGGAGCTGCCGTCGTCGGGGCGGCAGAAGCGCTTCTCGAAGGTGCGGAAGGCCTTCGGTACAGGGAGGGTGTTGCGCCCGTGGTGGCGCACCTCCGCGCGGTCGGGCTTCTCGGCGGGGACGAGGTCGGCGAGGGAGATCGCCTCGGCCTGCGCGGCGACCGCGTAGAGGTGCCGCTGGCCCGCGCGGTCGAGGGAGAAGAGGGCCTCGCGGCGCTCTGCGAAGGGGCGGTCGGCGAACCATTCGGCGACCTCGGCGATGCGGGTCACCCGGCGTTCGAGGAGCTCGGTCAGTTGCATGGTGGGGGGGAGGAGTCTCGCAGAAAGCGCGGGGCGGGTCGACGAAGGCGCTCAGGGGCAGCGGAAGAGCATGGTGAGGTCGCGCACGTCGGCGTCGGAGAGGGCCTCGACGGAGAAGGGCGGCATCGAGCCGGCGTAGCCGAGGAAGCTCCCGTGGCGGACCTTCTCCACCACCACCGTGCGCACGTAGGTCGTGCGGTCGGCGTAGCCCGACGGGAGCACCTCGTCGCAGTGCTCGCGCTGGGTGTCGCCGGGGACGATGGAGATCAGCGGGCCGAGCCGTCCGGCGCCCGTCCCGATCGCCCCGTGGCAGTTGGCGCACGCGCGGGTCCACACGGCCTGGGCCCTGGTGGCGTCGCCGTCGCCGAGCGGGCGAACCACGCGCGGATAGGTCTGCGCGACGGGCTGCGCGCCCGCGGTGGAGCCGTCGGGGCTCAGCGATTCGAGCCAGGCGTAGAGGGCCTCGCCGGTGCGGCCGTCGAGGTCCGTGGGGGTGCCTCGCATGAAGAAGGTCCAGCAGCGCTCGACGGCCTCGTGGAGGTGCACGGTCTCGCCGCCCCAGAACGACGCCCTCCGCGCGGCGCCCTCCAGCGGCGCCCCGGGGAGCAGCCGGGCGCCGACCTCCGAGGGCCTCACGGCGTGGCAGGTGGTGCACGCGAAGACGTTGTAGCGGGAGCGGCTGGACCCGGGGTTCTGCGCGATGGCGGCGCCCTCCGCGGAGGCCGGCAGGCGAAGCTCCGTGTCGGCGCACGCCGGGAGCAGCAGCGCGAGGGCGAGGGCGACGGCGGACCTCATCGTGACCCACCGCCCGCGAAGACGATCGCGTCGGGAAACACCCCGACAGGAAAGCTCCGCACCGTGCGCAGGTCGTCGGGGTGGAGCGCGAGGATGCTGCCGGGCTGGCTGCGCGCCGGGTCGGAGGTGTGACGGCCCTCGCAGACCAGGTAGTAGAGCCCGTCGGGGCCGTACGCGACCTGATGGGGGAGGGTGCACTCCTCTGGGGTGAAGTAGCGCTGGTCTCGCAGCGCCAGGCCAGGCCCGGTGGAGAGCCGGGTGACGCTGTCGCGGCCCTGCGTGGGCACCACCATGGTCGACCCGTCGGGGCTGAACCCCGGGAACCAGGCCTTGCCCGGGAGGCGGCGGGTGAGGCGCGACTCGTCGAGGGTTCCGCTGGCGACGTCGTAGGCGATGAGCACGTTGGCGACGGCGCAGCCCAGCCACACCGAGGCCCCGTCGGGGGAGAGCGCGAGGGAGTAGGGGCCGTAGGAGGGGCTGGTGGTGCTTCTCGGGGGCGATCCGCCGATGTAGACGAGGCGCACGGTGGGCCGCGGGCCGTCGAGGGAGACCACCCCGAGGGCGTCGTCGCCGTAGCAGGCCATGAACACCGTGCGGCCGTCGGAGGAGACCACCATGCCGTGCGCGGCGACGCAGACCGGGATGGTCGCCGTGCGGGTCATGGTGGCGGTGTCGATGACGATGAGGTTGGACTTCTGCCGCTCGGGGTCGCCCACGTTGGCCTGCGCCCGGCGCAGGTCGAAGTGCGAGACGTAGGCCGTGCGGCCGTCGGCGGAGAGCACCATGTCGCCGGGGTTGGGGTCGACGTCGACCTGGCCCAGCAGGCGGAAGTCGCAGAGCGAGCGCTTCACGAAGATGCCCGGGGTGTCCGACGATCCGTGCTCGGCGTGAGGCCCCGCGGGGATGGCCGCCGCGGGGAAGGACAGCGGCGAGTAGAGCACCGAGCGGGCGAGGTCGACCGCGAGGTGGTGCGGGCCGTTCTCCGCGAGCGGACCGACCCCGATCGGGTGCGTCGCGCGCACGGTGCCTGCGCCGAGGTCGAGCACCGCCACGGAGTTCATCAGGCTGTTGGTGACGTACCCGAGGCCGCCGTCGGGGATGCCCGGGTCGGTGCACCCGGAGCCCCAGGCGCTGGCGTCGAGGCGGTCGTAGACCACGCGCTCCTCCCCGCAGCCGGCGAGGCAGGAGGCCAGGAAGAGGAAGGGGCTGA
This sequence comes from Deltaproteobacteria bacterium, assembly GCA_016704445.1. GTDB lineage: Bacteria > Myxococcota_A > Polyangia > Polyangiales > SCUS01. Next base: position 28,857 of record JADJAE010000035.1, on the reverse strand, counting down.
GGGGGCTGAGGAGGGTGCGTGGGAGCATTGGATGTCGGGACGTTGGAGGGTCTTGGCCGCCCGGTGGCTTCATGACACCGGTGGCCGGAGATTGCACCCACGCGCGCTCCGCCCGGCTGATGCTGCGACATCGTGACGCGTGCGACGCTTGACCCCGCGTGGCCTCTCGTTCGACGCTCGCGCCGTGATGGATCGACGTCGGGCCTTCGGTTGGATCGCTCTCACCGCGACGCTCGGCGTCGGGTGCTTCCCGGATGACGCGCTGCACACGGACGCGGGGGGAGACGCGGTGAGCGACCTCGGCCGCGCCGATGCGACGACGGACGCGGGCCCTCGCGACGTGCCGAGGTTCGACGTGACCGACGCGGGCCTCCCGGCGGACATGGGCGTCCCGGACATCGGGCCCACCGACGGGGCGGTCGACGCCTCGGAGACGGGGCCGATGATCGAGGGTCCGGCCTGCGAGATGGCGCCCGCCATGGCGAGCTCACGGATGGTGCTGGAGGGTCTGACCGGCGCGAGGGACTTCGTCTTCGACGGGCTCGGCGGCGTGGCCGTGGCGCAGGGCTCGACGGTGGTGCTGCGGCGCGCTGGCGACACCACCCCGGTCACCATGGTGATGGCCGGCGAGGTGGTCGCGCTGCGCTTCACCCGCAGCTCGGGCCTGGCGCTGGCGGTCTTCAACAACACCGGCGCGGGTACGGGAAACGGGGCGATCTACCAGGTGGCTCCCGGGGCGACGACGCCGACGCTCCGACAGTCGGGGCTCCGTCAGCCGGGCGGCCTGGCCGTCGACGCCGCCGACCGCATCTGGTTCAGCGACACCACCATGAACACCATCTACCGGCTGCCCTCGGGCAACGACGCGGGCGCCGTCGCGCAGGCCGTGGTGACGGACGTGCCGAGCCCCACGCAGCTCCTCGTCGACGCCCAGGGGCGCTACCTCTTCGTGGCCCGCTCAGACACCAACACCGTGATGCGCCTCGAGCTCATGGGCGGCGACGGCGGATCGATCGGCGCGGCGATGCCCTTCGTCGGCGGGTTCAGCCGGGTGTCGGGCCTCGCGCAGGACGAGTGCGGCAACGTGTTCGTGGCCGACGAGATCGTCGATCGCATCTGGCGGGTGCCCATCCTCGCGGGCGACGCGGTGCGCGTGGTGACGGACGTGCGCGGCCCCCGCTCGCTGATGTTCGGCGTGGGCGACCCCTTCGGCCCGAGGGAGCTCTACGCGCTCTCCGCCATGGACGGCACCCTGCGCGCCGCCAACCTCGTGGCCCGCGGCGTGCCGCTGGCGGTCCCCACGCGATGAGCCCGGCGCGGCGTCTCGGGTGGCTCCTGGTGGCCCTCCCGGTCGCAGCGTCCGGGTGCTTCGACGACCCGGCGAGCGCGCCCGACGCCGCGCTCGACGCCGCCGTCGCTCCGAAAGACCTCCCCGACCTCCTCGACAAGCCCGACGCCGGCGCCCCCGACCTCCCTGCCTCTCCCGATGCTTTCGACGTCAGCGACGTCAGCGACGTCAGCGACGTGACCACCCCCGACCTCCCCGAGGTGAGCGCCGACCTCGGTCCTCGCTGCGCCACCTCCGCGGAGTGCTCGGACGGTCGGCTCTGCGGCCCCGACGGACGCTGCGCGCCCTGCGTCCCTTCGGACGATCGCTGCCCCGCGGCGCAGCACTGCGACCCGTCGACCCTGGGCTGCGTCCCCGGCTGCCGCTCCGACGAGGGCTGCATGGCGACCCCCCGGGCCGACGGCGGCGCCGCCCCGGCGCGCTGCGACGTGGCCCGGCACGTGTGCCTCGACTGCGACGTCGACGACGACTGCCCGGCGCGCTCGGTGTGCCGGATGGGGCAGTGCATGGTGGGCTGCAACGAGCGCCGCGGCTGCGCCCCCGGCGAGGTGTGCTGCACCGGGAGCTGCGTCGACGTCCAGGCGGACATCGCCAACTGCGGCGCGTGCGAGCGGCGGTGCTCGGTGAGCAACGGCGTCCCGGCGTGCACCGCGGGCGTCTGCGGCCTCGAGGCCTGCACCGCGGGCTTCGCGGACTGCAACCGTAGCCTCGCCGACGGCTGCGAGAGCGACCTGCAGGGCGACCCGGCGCGCTGCGGAGCGTGTGACGTATCCTGTCCGACGCCTCCGGGCGCCGGCTCCATCGCCTGCGGGGCGGGCCGCTGCGGGTTCACCTGCGCGGCGGGGATGGCGGACTGCGACGGCGACTCGCGCAACGGGTGCGAGCGCACGGTGTCGAGCGACCCTGGCAACTGCGGCCGCTGCGGCAACGCGTGCCCGGCGAGGGCGGGGGCCTCGGTGCCTCGCTGCACGGCGGGGGTCTGCGGCTACCTCTGCAACGCGGGCCGCGGGGACTGCGACGGCGACACGGACAACGGCTGCGAGGCGGACGTGCGCACCGACCTCTCGCACTGCGGCCGCTGCGGGGCGGCGTGCTCGGCGCCGGCCAACGCGACGGCGACCTGCGCGGCGGGGCGCTGCGGCTACGCCTGCAACGCCGGGTACGGGGACTGCGACGGCGACGCGGCCAACGGCTGCGAGGTCGACCTCCGCACCAGCATCGCGCACTGCGGCCGCTGCGGCGGGGCGTGCATGGTGTCCGGCGGCACGCCGGCGTGCATCGAGGGGCTCTGCGCCATCGCGGCCTGCGGCGGGAGCTTCGCCGACTGCGACGGGCTCTCGTCCAACGGGTGCGAGACCGACACGCGCAGCTCGGCGACGCACTGCGGGACGTGCGGGCGCGCCTGCCCGGCGGCTCCGCAGGCGACGGCGACCTGCGTGGCGAGCGCCTGCGCCACGCGGTGCTCGCTCTCGTACGGGGACTGCGACGGGCTCGCGGCCAACGGGTGCGAGACCGACACGCGCAACGCCGTGGCGCACTGCGGCCGCTGCGGCGCGGCGTGCGTGACGCCCGGGGGGACGCCCGGGTGCAGCGCGGGCGCCTGCGTGGTGGCCGGGTGCGAGAGGGGGCGGGGCAACTGCGACGGCCTCGCGGCCAACGGGTGCGAGACGGACCTCGCGACGAGCCCGCGCCACTGCGGGGCGTGCGGCGTGGTGGGGGCGGAGCTCTGCGACGGCCAGGACAACAGCTGCGACGGGCTGGTGGACAACGGCTGCCCCACGGCCATCGGCGGGCTCGCGGGCTTCGACTACACCTCGCCGGAGTACGGCACCGGGACGACCACCTCGACGAACGCCTCCTGCGCCGCGGGGCAGGTGGTGCGGGGCATCTTCGGGCGGGTGAACGGCAACTTCGTCACCCAGCTCAACGTGATCTGCGGCACTCCCCAGATCAGCGAGAGCCGCGCGGTCACGCCCTACCGCTACCCCGCCACGGTCACCGGCTCGACGGACGTGGGCACCGTCGGGACGGCCGTGGGGACGGCGTTTCGCTATGTGTGCCCGGGCGACTCGGTGGTGACGCGCATCCGCGGCCGGGCCTCGCCCTACCTCTACCAGTTCATGCTCGACTGCTCGACGCTGTCGGTCACCGGCAACCCCGGCAGCCTGCGGATCACCGCCACCCCGGCCGCGACCTCGCCCTCCTGGGGCTCCGCCAACGGCGGCACCTTCGACTACCCGTGCCCCACCAACGCCTCGGGCTCCGCCTCGGTGCTGCGCGGCCTCTACGGCCGCTCGCGCCGCATCCTCTCGTCGATCTACACCATGTCCGTGGGCGCCCGCTGCAGCGTGCCGTCGATCACGGTACGGTGATCGCCGCCATGCTCCGCGCGCTCGCCCTCGCCCTCTCCCTCGCCGCCTTCGGCTGCGCCTCGCAGCCTCCGCTCCCTCCGCTCGCCCCCGCAGGGCCGCCCGTCTCCGCCGCGACTCCGGTGGTGGTCTACGGCGCCAACTGGTGCCGCCACACCCGCGCCGCGATGGACTGGCTCGAGGTGCGCGGGGTCCCGGCCCGCTTCCGCAACGTCGAGGCCGACCCCGCCGCCTACGACGACATGCAGACCCGCATGACCGAAGGAAACATCCGCGGCGGGGGCATCCCCGTGCTCGACGTGCGGGGCCGCGTGCTGCTCGGCTTCCACGCCGACGAGGTCGAGCGCGCCCTGCGCGACTGATCCCCGCGCTGGCGGTGATAGAACCGCCGCCATGGTCGCTCACGCCACCCCTGGCACCCCTCGGCTCTACTTCGACGACCCGGCGCTCCTCGCCTTCGAGGCCGTGGTCGTCGCGCACGCCCGCGTCGACGACCGGCCCGCGCTGGTGCTCGACCGCACGGCGTTCTACCCCGACTCCGGGGGCCAGCCCGGCGACGCGGGGGAGCTCTCTGGGCTCCCGGTGGAGGACACCCGCTGCGACGACGCCGGGGTGGTGCTCCACGCGCTCTCCGTCGGCTCGGAGCTCCCGCCGGTGGGGAGCGCGGTGCGGGGGATCATCGACCGCGACCGTCGCCGCCTTCACGCGGCGCTGCACACGGGCCAGCACATGCTCTCCCGGGCGATGGTCGACGAGGCCGGCGCGGAGACGGTGTCCTCCCGGCTGAGCGGCGCGGGGAGCACCCTCGACCTCGACGTGGCCTCGCTCGACGAGCGCGTGCTGGCCAGGGTGGAGCGGCGCGTGGCGAGGGCGATCGAGGACGACCTCGTGGTGCGCCAGTGGTTTCCCGAGCCCGAGGAGGTGGCGTCGCTGCCGCTCCGTCGCGCCCCGAAGGTCACGGAGAACATCCGCGTGGTCGACATCGGCGGCTTCGACCTCTCCCCCTGCGGCGGCACCCACTGCGCCCGCACCGCCCTCGTGGGAACGCTTCACATCACAGGCGTCGAGCGCTTCAAGGGGAAGACCCGGGTGAACTTCCTCGCGGGTCGCGCCGCCCTCGACGAGCTGCGCGCCCGCTCGAGCTCGCTGGCCGAGCTCGGGGCGCTGTTCACCTGCGGCCTCCACGACGTGAGGGCGGCGGTGGAGCGGCTGCGCTCCGAGCTCCAGTCGACGCGTGACGCGCTCGGCGACGTGCGCGCCCGCTGGGCCGAGGGGGTGGCCGATCGGCTGCTGGGGAAGGCCTCCGCGGCAGGGTCGTCGCGCGTGGCGCTGGCGCTCGAGGGCGAACCCGTGGAGACGCTCCGCGCGCTGGGCCAGCGGCTGACGGCGAGGGAGGGCGTGGTGGCCTTCCTCGCGTCGCGGGTCGACGACGGGCTGCTGGTGCTGATCGCCCGAGGCTCAGGGTCGGGCTTCGACTGCGGCGCGTGGCTGAAGCGCGCGGCGGCGGCGCACCAGGGCCGAGGGGGCGGCCGGCCCGAGCGCGCGGAGGGTCGCCTCCCGGGCCACGTCGACTGGGCGGCGCTGGTGGCGGCGACGGCGGAGTGACGCTACGGGGCCGCTGGTCCGTCCGCGGCGACCGCTGCCACGAAGGAGTAGTTCACCATCGCGTTGGGCGCGCGGAAGGCGGCCAGGCGCACGTTGCAGAGGGCCGCGCCGAGGCAGAGGCCCTGCGCCCGGGAGACGTCCGAGGCCAGGCTTACCTCCAGGGGTAATCCGCTGCCGGCGAAGAGCACGCGCACGGGCACCCGGCCCTCGCGGTCGACGGGGGGTGAGCACGCGAGCACCTGGCGCTCGACCGGGAGGAAGGCCCTCACGATCATCGCGTTGGTGGGGTCGTAGGGGGACTGGGTGCTCGGGCGCTGGGGGAGCGCGTCGCCCTCGCACACGATGGGCCGGCGGGAGCGCGCTGCGGGGCGGACACCGGGCTGCCCATCGAGGGGTGAGGGCGTGCTGCCCCGTCGGTGGGCCGAGGGCCTGCACCGGGCGGGGCTGCCGATCGAAGGGACGGTCGCGGCAGTCGCGGTGGGCGCGGCGTCGGCCGCGGGGCGTCGGCGTCGGCGTCGGGGGCGGCTCGCGACCTGCGGGGGAGGGGGCGGGGCGCTGGCGCAGGCGTCGAGGACGAAGGCCGCGAGCACGAGCAGAAGCAAGCGGGGAGAGCGGGTCATGTGGGGTTGAGCCTCCGTCGGAGAAGCGCAGGCCATAGAGGGGTTTGTAAAGGTGGCAAACCCGGCGAGAGGAAGCCAGCGGCGCCTCGACCGCAGCGGCGCCTCGACCGTGTCGCGCCGGTCAAAGCAGTCCGTTGCAGCGAGGGCGAAAGGAGTTCGATCGGGGCTCGCCGCGGGACTGCGCGCTCTATTGACACTGCGGGGGGTCCTTACTAGCGTCCCGCGCGTTTCGCGGTCCGGGCATCTGCTTGTGCCGCGTTTTGTGGAGACACCGCCGCGGCGAACGGGGAACAGACCCCGAGTACATCCGCGCGGTGACGGAAAGCGATCCTTGACCATGGCGTTCGAGCTCACTCCGGAGCGGCTGGCGATCTTCGAAGAGCTGCTGCCGAAGTACCCGACGAAGCAGGCCCTCACGATCCCGCTCCTCCACATCTGCCAGGAGCAGGCGGGTCACATCTCCGACGAGGTGATCGAGTACGTCGCGAAGAAGCTCTCGCTGAGCACCGCGGACGTGAAGGGCGTCGTCACCTTCTACACGCTGTTTCAGCAGAAGCCGGTGGGGCGCAACGTGGTGTGGGTCTGCCGCACGCTGAGCTGCGAGCTCATGGGCGCGCGGGACATCACCCGGGCCCTGGAGGAGAAGCTCGACTGTCACGTCGGCGAGACCACCAAGGACGGCGAGTTCACGCTGCTCGAGGCCGAGTGCCTCGCGGCCTGCGGCGGCGGCCCGATGATCCAGCTCAACGACGAGTACTTCGAGAACCTCACGCCGGAGAAGCTCGACGCGATCCTCGACGCCGCGCGCAAGAAGAAGGACGGCGGCTGCGCTGTGACCTTCTCTCCCGTCGGTATTCGCGCCCGCAAGGAGCACTGACCTTCATGCCTGTCGAGAATCCCCGCCTCCTCACCAAGAACTACGACACCCCCAACTCGTGGACCCTCGCGGCCTACGAGGCCTCCGGGGGCTACCAGGCGCTGCGCAAGGCGATCGCGATGGGTCCTGCGGCCATCCGCGAAGAGGTCAAGGCCGCCAACCTCCGCGGCCGCGGGGGAGCGGGCTTCGCGGCGGGCGTGAAGTGGTCGTTCCTCAAGACGAGCCCCGACAAGCCCAACTACATCGCGGTCAACGCCGACGAGGGCGAGCCGGGCACCATCAAAGACCGCACGCTGATGGAGAAGGACCCGCATCGCTGCGTGGAGGGCTTCATCATCGCGGCCTACGCGCTCGATGTGCACACGGTCTTCGTCTACATCCGCGGCGAGCTGGTGCTCGCGATCAAGCGCATCGAGCAGGCCGTCCGCGAGGCGCGCGCCAAGGGCTACCTGGGCGACAAGGTCATCGACCAGGACTTCAAGCTCGACATCGTCGTGCACGCCGGCGCCGGCGCGTACATCTGCGGCGAGGAGACCTCGCTGCTCAACTCGCTCGAAGGCCTGCGCGGCGAGCCCCGCCTGAAGCCGCCCTTTCCCGCGGTGGTGGGGGCCTTCGGCGCGCCGACCATCGTCAACAACCTCGAGACGCTCGCCACGGTGCCGACCATCATCGAGCTGGGCGGCGACGCCTTCTCGAAGCTCTCCCGGCTGCACCACCTCCGCGACGGCGGCGTGCGGCTCTACGGCATCTCCGGCCACGTCAACCGCCCCGGGGTCTACGAGGCCCCGGTGGGCATCACCCTCCGCGAGCTCATCGACGACCTCGGCGGCGGCGTGCGCAAGGGCCACACCCTGAAGGCGGTGATCCCCGGCGGCAGCAGCACCCCGGTGCTGCGCGAGCAGGACGTCGTCCACGCCCCGGACGAGAAGCACCCGCTGCACGCGTGGCACGGCAAGAGCCACCTCGACGTGCCCATGGGCGTCGACACCATGCGCGGCCTCGGCACCATGCTCGGCACCTGCTGCGCCATCGTGATGGACGAGACCACCTCCATGGTGCGCGTCGCGGAGAACCTCATGATGTTCTACGCGCACGAGTCGTGCGGGCAGTGCACCCCGTGCCGCGAGGGCTGCGCCTGGATGGCCCGGCTCTGCCAGCAAGTTCGCCGACGGCACGGCCACGCAGGTCGACCTCGACACGCTCGCCGACGTCGCCAACAACATCATGGGCAACACCATCTGCGCGCTCGGCGACGGCGCGGCGATGCCCATGCTGGGGATCCTGAAGCTGTTTCGTAACGAGTTCGAGGCCGCGATCGGCAAGCCGACGCCGCACCTCGGAGTAAAGGCCGCCTGATGCCTCCCGCGTCGATCCAGCAGCTCGCTGCGTTCTCCTTCTTCGCGGCCCTGGCCGTGGTCAGCGCGCTGGCCACCGTCATGATGCGCAACCCCATCCGCAACGCGGTCGGGCTCTTCGTGCACGTCCTGTCGCTGGCGGGGCTCTACGTCAGCCTCTCCGCGCACTTCCTCACCGCGGTGCAGCTCATCGTCTACGTCGGCGCCGTCGTGGTGCTCTTCGTCTTCGTGATCATGCTGCTCGGCCCCGCGTCGGAGGCGCCCTCGGACACCGCGGGCAGGCTCCCGAGGGGCATCGGCGCGGCGGCCATGATCGCGGCGGGGGTCTTCCTCGCCCGCGTGGTGATCGACCTGCGCCCCGAGCGGGTCGCCAACCCGCCCGGCTTCGGCACCATCGAGTCCGTCGGGCGCGAGCTCTTCGGCCCGGCGATGATCCCCTTCGAGATGGCCTCGGTGCTCCTCACCGCCGCCATCGTCGGGGCCTTCGCGGTCGCGCGCAGCCACCACGGCAAGGTCTCCATGTCCACCGGCGAGCCGAGCGACGGGAGTTCGCGATGATCATCCACCTCGGGCACTACCTGGCCCTCTCCTGCGTGCTGTTCAGCATCGGCGCGGCAGGCTTCCTCTTCCGCCGCAACGTGCTCATCTCGCTGATGAGCATCGAGCTCATGATGAACGCGGTGAACCTCACCTTCATCGCCGCCAACCGCTGGCAGCCGCTGGTCACCTCCGCGGACGGGACCGCCACCGCCGCGATCCCCCACCACGGTCACCTCTTCACGTTCTTCGTCATCGCGGTCGCCGCGGCCGAAGCCGCCGTCGGGCTCGCGATCGTCCTGGCGTTCTACCGCCTCCGCAAGACCGTGCGCACCGACGCGGCCGACATGCTCCGGGGATAAGAGCCCTCAACTGCCATGAAGCTCAATCACATCGACTTCGGACAGCTCCTCGCTGCCGCGCCGGACCACTTCAACGTCCTCGGCTGGATCGTGCTGCTCCCCCTCCTCGGGGCGATCATCAACGGGATCTGGGGCCGGCGCATCGGCCGGCAAGGCGTCTACATCGCGGCGATCTCCGCCGTGGGGATGTCCTTCCTCCTGTCCATCCTGGCCTTCGCGGCGCTGCTGAAGGCGGGCAACCACGCCGCCGCCGCCGCGCTCGCCGAGGGCCACCACCACCACCCGCTGGCCTCCCTCAGCTACCGCGCGTGGGACTGGTTCATCGCGCCGCTCGGGCCCTCCGCGGTCGAGATGATCCCGGTGCGCTACGTCGTCGACCCGCTCTCGGGCGTGATGCTGCTGGTGGTGACGGGGGTGGGCACGCTCATCCACGTCTACTCCGCCGGGTACATGTCCCACGACCCGGGCTACGCGCGCTTCTTCGCCTATCTCAACCTCTTCATCTTCGCGATGCTGAACCTCATCCTGGGCGACAGCCTGGTGACGATGTTCCTGGGGTGGGAGGGCGTCGGGCTCGCGTCGTACCTGCTCATCGGGTTCTGGTACACGAACAACGACTACGCGACCGCGGGGCGCAAGGCCTTCATCGTCAACCGCATCGGCGACGCGGGCCTCATCCTCGGCATGACCATCCTCGCCTGGAAGGGCGGGAGCTATCAGTTCGAGACGCTCCGCCAGCACCTCTCCGAGGACACCTTCATCAACGCGCTGCACGAGCGCACCGGCCTCGGTCACTTCCTCGTCGACGCCATCCCCGGCCTCTCGAGCTCCGCGAGCCTGGGCACCTTCGTCGGCAACATCGACTTCTCCTGGGGCGGCGCCGCGTGCCTGCTCCTCTTCATCGGCTGCTGCGGCAAGAGCGCGCAGTTTCCGCTCTACGTCTGGCTCCCGGACGCGATGGCGGGCCCCACGCCGGTGTCGGCGCTCATCCACGCCGCCACGATGGTCACCGCGGGCATCTACCTGCTCTGCCGACTGTCGTTCCTCTACACGCACTTCTCGACGGTGCTGAGCATCATCGCGCTCGTCGGCGCCTTCACCGCCCTCTTCGCGGCCACCATCGCGGTCACGCAGGTGGAGCTGAAGAAGGTGCTCGCGTACTCCACGGTGTCGCAGCTCGGCTTCATGTTCATGGGCTGCGGCGTCGGGGCCTTCAGCGCGGGCTTCTTCCACGTGTTCACCCACGCGTTCTTCAAGGCCTGCCTCTTCCTCGGGGCCGGCGCCGTGATGCACGCCTGCGGCGACCGCCAGGACATCCGCCAGCTCGGCGGGCTGAAGAAGTACCTCCCGAAGATCACCGCGGCGATGGGCATGGCGACGCTGGCCATCATCGGCACGCCGTTCACCTCCGGGTTCTTCTCGAAGGACGAGATCCTCTTCCGCGCGCTGTCCAACCCCTTCGCGCCGACGGTCGGCAAGATCGTCTTCGCGATGGGCCTCGCCGCTGCGACGCTCACGGCCTTCTACATGACCCGCATGATGATCATCGCCTTCGACGGCGACGGTCCCCGCTACCACGACCCCAACAAGGTCGCGGACGCGCACGGCCACGACGATCACGGCCACGGTCACGGCGACCCCAACGCGCTCCCCTCGGAGCACGGGGTCGACATGATGCTCATGGTCGTCCCGGTGATCATCCTGGCGGTGCTCGCGCTGGTCGTGGGCGTCCTCGGGCTGCCCCACGCGTGGACCCACCACGAGGGCATCCTCCCGACCTTCCTCGAGCCCGCGGTCGCGGACGTGCTCCAGACCCGCAGCGCCGAGGTGCTGCACCACGTCCACTCGATGGAGTGGCCGGCCATGGCGGGCGGCTTCCTCTCGTGGATCATCGGCACCGGCGCCGCGATCTGGGTCTACAAGCTCCAGAAGGGCGAGCCCGCCGACAAGCTGGCGAAGGCCGTCCCGGGGCTCTACCGCCTGGTCTTCGACAAGTGGCGCGTCGACGAGTTCTACGACGCGACCATCCTGCGCCTCACCCGCGGTGCGGCCATCTTCGCGGCGGGCTTCGACCGCTATGCGATCGACGGCCTGGTCAACCTGACGGGCACCGTCACCGTGGGCCTCGGCCGCATGGTGAAGCCCATCCAGACCGGCGCCATCCAGGTGTACGGCGCCTTCGTGGCGGTCGGCACCCTCGGGCTGGTGATCTGGGCGACGCTGATGCCCGCGGTCTCCATCGCGTACCGCCCCGGCGCCGCCGGGCCCGCGATCCTCGAGGCCAGCGGAGGCCCCGGGTACACGTACCGCTGGGCCTTCTACGACCCCGATCCGCGCCCCGAGGCCAACCTCCTCGACCAGCGCTGCCCGGTCGCCCGCGCCACCGAGGCGCTGACCCGCGCGGCGGCGCTGCCCGGCGCCGAGGCTCCCAGCGCAGTCACGCAGCGCAGCGAGTCCATCACGACCCCGCGCTGCGTGGCGGTCGACGCGACCAACGCCTTCGGTCGTCACGTCCTCGCCCGAACCCTCGTGCTCCCGCAGGGCGCCGATCAACCCGCAGCCAACCCGCCCGGTCGCTGAAGCACCAACCATGGACTCCACTCAAACGACGCGGCACCTGCTCTCGGTGCTCATCTGGTTCCCGGCCGCGGCCGCCCTGTTCGCGCTCTTCATCCCGCGGCAGGCCCCGAAGCTCCTGCGGACCTACGGCGTGGGCGTCGGGCTGTTCCTCTTCGGGCAGTCCCTGCAGCTCCTGGTGGGCTCGACGCACTCCGTCCAGTCCCGCACCTTCCGCTTCGTCGAGAACGTCGAGTGGATCCCGTCCTTCGGGATCCGCTACCACCTCGGCGTCGACGGCATCTCCCTCTGGCTGGTGCTGCTCACGACCTTCCTCACGCCGCTGACGCTCTACGTCTCCTTCGGCGCGATCCGGAACAAGCAGAAGGAATTCATCGCCGCGATGCTCTTCCTGCAGAGCGCGATGATCGGGGCCTTCGTCGCCCTCGACCTCTTCCTCTTCTATACGTTCTGGGAGCTGATGCTGGTGCCGATGTTCCTCATCATCGGCGTGTTCGGAGGCAAGAACTCCGTCTACGCCGCGGTGAAGTTCTTCATCTACACCTTCGCCGGCTCGGTCTTCATGCTGCTCGCGATCCTGTACATGGTCGCCCAGTACAAGGCCCTCACCGGGCACTACTCCTTCGACTATCAAGACCTGATGCGCCTCGGCTTCCCGGTGAGCACCGAGCGGATGCTCTTCGCGGCCTTCACCCTGGCCTTCGCCATCAAGGTCCCGATGTGGCCGGTGCACACGTGGTTGCCCGACGCCCACACCGAGGCGCCCACCGGCGGCTCGATGATCCTCGCGGCCATCATGCTGAAGCTCGGCACCTACGGCTTCCTGCGCTTCAGCCTCGGGCTCTTCCCCCTCGCGGCCCACTGGATCGGCCCGACCGTCGCCCTCCTGGCGTGCGTCGGGATCATCTACGGCGCCCTCGCGGCGTGGCGTCAGTACGACTTCAAGCGCCTCGTGGCCTACTCCTCGGTGAGCCACCTGGGCTTCGTGATGCTCGGCCTCTCGTCGCGCTCCCCGACGGGCGTCTCGGGCGCCATCGTCCAGATGGTCAACCACGGCATCTCCACCGGCGCGCTCTTCCTCCTGGTGGGCGTCCTCTACGACCGCCGCCATACCCGCGACGTCGCGGAGTTCGGCGGGCTCGCCAAGGTGATGCCCTGGTACTCGGCCATCTTCGTGCTGGTCACCATGAGCTCCATCGGCCTGCCCGGGACCAACGGGTTCATCGGTGAGTTCCTGATCATCACCGGCACCTTCGGCGCCGACCTGCTGCGCTGGTCGTATCACTGCATCGGCACCGACTGCGAGGTCGCCCAGATCGGCCCGTGGTTCGGCCTGCTCGCGGTGAGCGGCGTGATCCTCGGCGCCGTGTACATGCTCGACGTGACGCAGAAGGTCTTCTTCGGCCCGTCGACCAACCCGAAGAACCGCGACCTCACGGACCTCAACAGCCGTGAGTGGGTGGGCCTCGCCCCGCTGGTCGTCGCGATCTTCGCGCTGGGCCTCTTCCCGATGTACTTCCGCGACCGGATCGACCCCTCGGTGCGCTCCTTCCTCGCGGTCTACAACAGCAAGCGCGAGGCGCTGCGCGACGGCGGCAGCACCCGCATGACGCCGTGGCTCCTCGAGGAGGCCGCGACCACGCCCCCCGCGAGGGACCCGGGTAACGGGCTCCCCCCTCCGGCGGTTCCCCGAGGCGGTCCCGCACGCCGCGCTCGCGCCGCGCTCGAACGAACTCCTTGCCGCCCGTGGTGGGAACTGAACCCGTGAACTTCCTGCTGGTCCTCGCCCCGATTCTCACGCTCGCCGTCGGCGGCATCGTGCTCATGATGCTCGACGCCTTCCAGAAGGAAGACGGTCAGCTCGCCATGCCCACGGCGCTGCTCCACTTCGTCGCCGCCGCCGCGGCGCTCGCGCTCTGGCAGCGCGGCATCCCCGCGGAGGGCGCGGCCCTGGTCGCGCCGTGGCTCACCATCGACCGCACGGGGCTCTTCCTCGCGGCGGTGATCTCCGTCGGCGGCGCTCTCGCCTCGCTCCTCGCGGGCGGCTACCTCGCCGAGCACAAGATGGACCGCGGGGAGTACTACCCCCTGCTCGCCTTCGCCTCGGCGGGCGCCATCATGCTGGCGCAGTCGGGCGACACGCTCACCCTCTTCCTCGGCCTGGAGACCATGTCCCTGGGCGTCTACGCCCTCACGGGCTTCCGCCGTAGCAGCGCGCGCTCCATCGAGGCGGCGCTCAAGTACTTCCTGCTGGGCTCCTTCGCGGCGGCGATGCTGCTCTTCGGCGTGGCCCTGCTCTACGCCATCACCGGGCACACCGACTACGTCGGCATCGCCCAGTCGCTGCGCCACAGCGCCGAGCTCCCCAACGACCTCGTGGCCCGCGCCGCCGAGGAGCAGGTGCGCCTCGTCGGCACCCGCATCTCCATCTTCGCGATGGTGCTGATCCTCGTGGGCCTCGCCTTCAAGATCGGCGCGGTGCCCTTCCACATGTGGACCCCGGACGCCTACGAGGGCGCGCCGACCTCGACCACCGCGTACATGAGCGTCGTGGTGAAGGCCGCGGCCTTCGGCGCCTTCATGCGCATCATGCTGGTGGTCTTCGGCGACGCGGGCAGCGCCAGCGGCACCGCCGGCTGGCCCGCCATCCTCGCCTGGATCGCCGTCCTCACGATGACCGTCGGCAACCTCATGGCCCTCACGCAGACCAGCGTGAAGCGCATGCTGGCCTACAGCTCCATCGTGCACGCGGGCTACATCCTGCTGGGCCTGCTGACCACCCCGAGGGAGGGCGTCGGCACCATGGCGCAGGCCTCGGTGCTCTTCTACCTGGCTGGCTACACGGTCACCAACGTGGGCGTCTTCGCGGCGCTCGCCCTCGCCGGCCGCCGAGGCGCCGAGGCGGTGAGCTTCGACGACCTCGCGGGCTACGCGCGGCGTCACCCGGCCGCGGGCTTCGCCCTCGCGTTCTTCCTGCTGTCGCTCACGGGCATCCCCCCGACGGTGGGCTTCTTCGCGAAGTTCTACGTCGTCCGAGCGACGCTCGACGCGGGCTACACCACGCTGGCCATCATCGCGATGCTCAACAGCGCGGTGTCCGCCTACTACTACCTCGGCGTGCTGGTGAAGATGTACATGCGCGACCCCGCCCCGGGCGCCGCGCAGGCCTCTCCCAACAAGTCGTTCTACATCGTGTTCACCATCCTGGTGTCCGCCGCGCTGGTGCTCCACATGGGCATCACCCCGAGCCGCTGGCTGAACCTCGCCATCGAGGCCGTGACGCCCGCCGCCGCCGCTGCTCCCGCCGCCGACGCTCCCGCCGCTCCCTGACCCTCCGCTCACCCTAAGCGCCTCGTCGCAGACCATCGAAGGCCATCCGCGCGCCGGTGGAGTGACGGGCGCTACCGCCGCCGCCCTCGGCCCTCGCCGCGCGACGTCGGCCAGGCCTCCGGGGACGGGCGCTCGGACACCATCACCGCAGCGGCGACGGCCACGAGCAGCACCAGCACCACCCCCACGGTCGCGGCTACGATGGCCCCGGCCGAGCGGGTGCGCCACGCGCGCAGCCCGGCGAGCAGGGTCGACGGGGACGAGCGGAGGTCCTGAGCGGGGAGCCCGGTGACGGCGCAGAGGGCCGAGACCGCGGCCGCGAGCGACCCCTCGGTCTGGAGGCCCTCGAGCTCGGTCGCGAGCGCGACGAAGCCCTGCGGGGTGAGCAGCCCGACGCTCACGGTGGGCGCGTAGCGGGTCGGGGCGACGGAGCGCGGCCCCCGCGGCGTGGCCACGAGGTTGCGCACGGCGGCTACCGCGACGCACCCGCGCACCGGCACCCGGGTCTCGTGGAAGGTCACCACCATCGAGCGACGGATCACCGCCGAGTCGCGGTCGACGCGCACCTCCGAGCGGAGCGTCGCCATCGCGAGGCCGAAGGCGAGGGTGAGCAGGCCGCCGAAGGCGAAGACTGCGCCCAGTGGTTCGCCGGAGCGCGCGACGCCGACCAGTCCGCCGAGGCCCCAGAGCAGGCCGAAGGCGGCGGTGAGCCAGCCGAAGGCCACCGCGCAGCCCGCGGTGCCCCGACGCCAGACCAGGGCCGCGCCCTCCCGCTCGAACTGTCCCATGAGGTTCATCGGCGTCTCCTGTGGGCGACGACGGTACACCCGCGACGCGCGGGCCAGCCGTCGGGCGTCACGGGCCCGGCGTCAGCTCGCGGCGAGGGCGACCTCGTCGGCGACGCGCTGACCCGACTCCACGGCGCCCTCGATGAATCCCATGCACTCGCGGGCGGTCTCGGTGCCCGCCCAGTGCACGCGGCCGATGGGCGCGCGGAGGGCGGGGCCGTGCGTGGAGAGCGTCCCGGTGGGGAAGATCGCGATGGGGCCGCCGCCGCTCCAGCGCTCGGCGCTCCAGTCGGCCTCGCCGTACGCGACGGGCTTGCGGGCCTCCGGGCCGAAGTACGCCGCGAGGCGATCGATCACGAGCTGCTTGCGCGCCTCGGGGTCGCGCTGGTGCCAGGTGCGCGCGGCCCTGCCGCCGACGAAGGCCAGCAGGCACGCGACGGAGCCGTCTTCGGAGCACTGGTCGAAGGTGACGGAGATCGGCCCGTCGGCGCTGGCGGCCTCGCCGGAGAGGCCCCGCGCGCGCCAGAACGGCGTCTCGTAGCGCACGAAGCACTTCACCGCGGAGCCCATGTAGGCGCGCTCCATGAGCTGCGTGCGCAGCGACGGCAGCGCGGGCTCGAACTCGATGCGGGCGCCCAGCGCGATGGGCACGGAGACCACCACGCGGCGGGCGCGCCACTCGTCGCCGAGGGCGTCGCGCACGACCACGCCGGCGGCGTCGTGGGCGATGCGCGTGACGGGTCGACCGAGGTGCACGCGGTCGTCGCCGACGGTCGCGCGGAGGGCGTCGCTGATGGCCTGCGCGCCGCCGCGGATGCGCTCGTGCTGGAAGCCGCCCTCGGTGGCGATGAGGTTGTTGAGGCTGCCCGCCGAGCGGATGTACGCGAGCGCGTGCAGCAGCGAGAGCTCGCCGGACTCGGCGCCGAAGATGGTGCGCATCGCGGCGTCCATCACGCCCCGCGCGTCGGCGCTCCACATGACCGAGCGGCGCGCGGCGTCGAGCGTGGTGGCGTCCCACTCCCCGGCGCGCGGGTGCGTCCACGAGGCGTCCTTGGCGAGCCCGCGCGCGAGCGCGTCGATCCACCAGATGCCCGCCTGGATCTGGATGAGCTTCCACGGCGCCATCCACGGGATCGTGCCCTTGTAGGTCGAGGTCTTGCCCCGCACCTCGAGCACCTTCCTGCCCTGGTCGTAGGTGGCGAAGGTGCGCAGGCCGAGCTCCTTGATGAGCGCGTAGACCCGCGGCTGGCCGTGGCCGATCCACTCGCCGCCCCAGTCGACCTCGGCGCCGTCGAGCACGCCGCTCCAGGTGCGGCCGCCGACGCGATCGCGGGCCTCGAGCACGCGGACGTCGACGCCGCGCTTCTTCAGCTCGTGCGCGGCCGTGAGCCCGGAGACGCCCGCACCGATGACGAGGCAGTCCGTGTCTTCCATGGAATTGGATCCTCTCGCGCGATGATCGTGGGCCGCAAGCGGGGCTGACGGCCGCGGGGCCGATCGTGGCATCCTCGCCGGTGATGGCAGCCGGGCAGGAGCAGAGGGCGACGGAAGGCGCGGCGGAGGTCGAGACGGCGTGGCCGCTCGCCGATCGCTACCGCATCGAGCGCCAGCTCGCGGTCGGCGGGATGTCCACGCTCTACGTGGCGCGCACCATCGCGACCGGCGAGCTCGTCGCGCTGAAGGTGATCGACGCGCGCCTCGCGCAGGACGCCGCGGGGGTGCAGCGGTTTCTGCGGGAGGTGCGGCTGGCGTCGTCGATCCGCCACCCGGGGCTCGTCGAGGTGCGCGACGCGGGCGTGGCGCGCGGCCCCGACGGCGCGTCGGTGCCCTACCTCGCGATGGAGCTGCTCGACGGCCAGAACCTCGCGGACGTCCTCGCCGCGGGCGACCGCACGCAGCGCGAGGCGCTCGGCTGGATCCGCGAGCTGCTCGCCGCCCTGGCCGCCGTGCACGCCCACGGGGTGGTGCACCGCGACCTGAAGTTCGAGAACGCCTTCGCCGCGCGTCGCCCGGGCGGGCGCATCACCGTCAAGCTCCTCGACTTCGGCATCGCCCGCGATCGCCTCGACGCCCGCGCCCCGACCACCACCGGCACCACCCTCGGCACGGTCTATTACATGGCCCCCGAGCAGTCGCTCGACGCGCGCTCGGTCACCGCCGCCGCGGACGTCTACGCCCTCGGCGTGATGCTCTACCAACTCCTCGCCGGCACCTACCCCTTCGACGGCGACTCCCCCCACGCCGTGCTCGTGCGGGCCCACACGACCGACCACCAGCCCCTCGGCGCGCGCGTGCCCGACCTCGACCCGCGCCTCGCCGCGCTCGTCGACCGCTGCCTCGACCGCGAGCCCGCCGCCCGCCCCGCCGACGCCACCGAGCTCTCCGCCGCGCTCGCCCCCCTCCTCGACGACCCCGCGATCGACGCCTGGCTCGCGCGCCGCCGGGTCGACCCGACGACCTTCCGCGACGACCCCGCCGCGGCCCCGCCGCCCCAAGCCCTCGACCTCGCCGCGGCCCTCTCGGCGAGCCTCCCGCCCACCGCGCCGTCGACCGCCCCAGCGCCCACGCCGCGCCGCGCGCGCTGGGCGATCGCGCTCGCCGTCGCGCTGCTCGCGCTCGGCCTCGCGGCCACCCGCTGGCGCCGCCCCGCTGCCCCGACGCCGTCCCCCGCCGCCCCGTCGCCGTCCCCCGCCGCCCCGGCGCGGTCCTTCGCTGCTCCGGCGCCGTCCCCCGCTGCCCCGGCGCCGTCGGTCGAGGTCCCGCCTGCGCCCGTCGCCCCGCTGCCCGTCGCGCCCGCGGTCGCCGCGCGGGAGCCGTCGCGCCCTCGGCCACTGCGCCGGGACGATCGGCCCGCCGCGCCCGTCGTGGTCGCCCCGCCACCCGTCGTGCCGCCGCCCGTCGTGGTCGCCCCGCCTCCCGTCGCGCCGCCGCCGCCGCCGATCGTGGTCGCGCCGAGCGCACCGCTGGCCGCGCCGCAGCCTCTTACCGTGGTCGCGCCAGCCGCACCGCCGGCCGCGCCGCGACGTCCGCCGCCGCCGGAGCCCGAGGCGCCGTTCACGTTCTGACCCCGCGCGGCCCGTCCATCCACCTCACCCCTCAGATGCCAAGCGAAGGTCCGCGCCCGATGCCCTGTCCGCACCGACTCGCCGCGGCCCTCGCCGCCACCGCCGCCGCGCTCGTGACCACCCCGGCAAGCGCATCGCCGTGGACCCTCCCTCGCGGCACCATCGTCTTCCAGGGGACCTTCCAGTACCAGACGGCCACCCGGGAGTTCTTCGAGCGGGGCCCCTCCCGGAGCTTTCCCCTCAACGGCCACTACGTCGGCAACACCTTCACCCTCGGCCTGCGCGCGGGCATCACCGAGCGCCTCGAGCTCGAGGTCGCGCTGCCCATCCGCACGGTGGCGTACACCTCCGACCCGGTGATTCTCGCGCAGCGCGACCCGGCCTCGACGCAGCCCGCCGCGGACTTCTACCGCCGCAACATCATCAACCTCTCGCGCACCGCCACGGGCATCGGCGACCTCTACCTCTCGGCGCGCTACCGCCTCGCGCTGCGCCCCTTCGCCGTCGCCGTCGGCCTGCGCCTCAAGGCCCCCACCGGCTACGTCGGCCCGAGCGGAACCTTCGGCGACCGCCCGCAGTCCGCCGCCGAGTTCGCCCGGAGCCCCGAGCGCTACGCCGACCCCGAGAACGTCCGCGACGACGTCACGCTCGGCGACGGGCAGCTCGACCTTCAGCCCGAGCTCCTGCTCGGCTACGCCTTCCCGACGCGCACCTTCCTGCGCGTCGACGCGGGCTTCAACGGCCGCTTCGGCGGCGCGGGCCAGCAGGTCGTCGGGGCCGTGCGCGCGGGCCAGTCGGTCGGCGCGAGCCTGCTCTTCTACGCCTGGGCCCAGGCCTGCGTGAGCGTCACCGGCGGCCGCGTAATCGGGGTCTCCGTCGCCGCGCAGGACCCCGACCTCCCCGCCGTCGAGTACGACGGCACCCGCAACCTCCTGCTGCGCGAGCTGCGCCTGGAGCGCGACCTGGTGGAGTTCGGCGTCGGCGCCATCGTCCGCGTCAACCGAGACGTCGAGCTCAACCTCGGGTACACGCGCGGCCTCTGGGGCCGCAACGTCGCGCTCACCGACACGCTCTTCGCCAGCATCGGCGTGAGGACGCAGGTGCCCGGCCTGCAGTGACCCCGCGCTGCCCGACCGCGACGCGCCTGACGGCGTGCTCGTAGCGATCTCCTACGGCGTGACGTCGCGAGCGCAGCGCACGCCGTACCGCAGGTAGCGTGCGTTCGGGAGCGCGTGCCCCCGATCGGCCGAGCGCATGTCCCCGCCGCCGCCCCAGAACCCGAGGCCCCGCAGCGCCTTCGTCCCCTGCGGCCTGGGGGCGGCGTTGTCGTAGGGCGCCCACTCATCCAGCGTCCACTCCTCGACGCTCCCGGCGAAGTCATGGTGGCCCCAGAGCCCTGCGCCCCCGGGGTGCGAGCCCACCGGGGCGAAGAAGTCGCCTGGCGCGTGGCAGCCGTCGAGGGGCGCGGCGCGCGAGCAGTCGGCCACCAGCGTTCCCCACGGGTACACGCGGTTCTGCTCGCCGCCCGCGGCCGCGTACTCCCACTCCGCCTCGGTCGGGAGCCGCCCTCCGTCCCAGACGCAGAATGCGAAGGCCTCGTACCAGTTGAGGCAGCCCATCGGGCGGTCCTCGCCCTGCGCGGCGGTGTCGGTCCACGGCTCGTCGCCGGCGCCGCAGTGCAGGGTGCCCACCAGGGCCTCGTAGGTGCGGGGGAGGTGGGCGTTCCACTCGGCGCGCCAGCCACTGCCTGGGATGCGAGGGTGCGCCCCAGCCCCCTCGGAGATCAGCTGCCCGCGCCAGCCCTCGACGAAGGCCCGGAAGCGCCCGACGGTGACCTCGAAGCGATCGAGGGAGTAAGGCTCGACGGCGACCGGGTGCTCGGGAAGCTCCTCGGGGTTGGGCACCGGGAAGGCGTCGCCGCCGACGAGCGAGCGACCCATCGGCAGCGTCCCGGCAGGCACCGCGATGCTGTCGCAGCACGAGGCGCCGCCGCAGCGGAGCTCAGCCGCGCAGGACTGTCCCTGCCGGGGCACGAGGTGCTCCACGTCTGCTGGGAGCTGGCGCTCGCTCTCGCCGAAGAGCGAGGTGGAGCAGCCGCCGGCCACCACGCAGTACGCTCCGAAGACCCGAGCCACGGCGCGATGACGAGCAGAAATAGGCATAAGACGCGGACTTCGCTCAGCAATCGGCGTTCCCGCTGTGTGACCCGCGCTGTGCTGTGAGGCCCCGTCCCCTAAGGCATCAGGGCCGCATCACGGTGCCCGCGATTCGCGCCCGTGTGGCTTGCGAGTCGGTCCTCCCGCGACCTGATCCGCGCAGCGGAGCTGCGCACTCTTCTGCCATGCGACTGTGTCGTCTTCGTACAGAGGCGCGTCGTCCTCAGCGGCGGCCGTAGAGCCACAAGCTCCCCATCGGATCCGCGAGACGGCGAAGTGGACCGAGTCTGAACTTCCAGCGATGCTTGTCCCCCGAGCTCACCCGCCGCGGGCGAGGTCGCGGAAGTCTCGCAGGTCGCCCGGCGCGAGCGCGCCCGTGAGGTTCCAGGCGAGCCAGGCGTCGAGCACGGAGAGGGCGGCGGGGGAGAGCGCGTGCTCGGTCCACTCGAAGCCCAGCGGGTCGCGCCCGATGGGCTGCATCTGGTCGAGGCGCAGCAGCACCTCCCGGTCGCTCGCGAGGGGCAGCCGGTCCCACAGCAGGTGCGGGTACTCCGCCCGGCGGGCGCGCGCGACGAAGCCCGCGTCCAACGCAGCGACGTCGTCGTAGGGCGCGAGCAGCAGCGCCGGACCGACGGGCGTCTCCCTCTCGGCGGTGCGCAGCGGTCGATGCACGGCCGGACCCGTCGCGCCCACCACGAGGCACGGGCGCCAGTGCGCGCGACGGACGCACCACGCCTCGTTGGCCTCCAGCGGAACCGCGGGCGACGGCGGCGACGGCGGCTTCGGCGGCGCATCCGAGCGCAGCGGTGAGAGGCGCATGCGGGCGCTCGACGGCTCGGCGGGCTCCTTGCGGCCCTCCACGGTGAGCGCGAAGGAGTGGGCGTCGGCGCGCTGCACGAACGCGTACACGAGGCGTCCTCGGGCGAGCGTGCTGGACTGCGTGGCGGTCCACCACGGAGCGACGAGCGACTGGATGGCGTCCTCGGGGTAGCTCACGGCCCGACCCTCCCGGGAGCGGTCCAGACGCCGGGGTCGATGGTGAGCGATCCCTTCATCTCGATGAGCGCGCGCTCCGGGGCGTCGAGCGCCTGCTGCCCCGACACGAAGCACGGGTCGTCGTAGCGCGGCGCGTACGCGGGGCTGACGGCGGTAGCCACGGCGAGCCCACGACGCGCCTTGAGGGCCGCGCGCGTCCGCGGAGAGAGCGCGGCGGGCGGCGGCTCGGGCGGCGCGGCGGGCGCGACCGCGGCGGGCGTGAAATCGATGGGCGCACCGGGGAGGGCGCGGCGCATCGGCGCGGTGGCGTAGACGTGCGCGAGGAGGGCGTTGGTGTCGTGGGAGAAGCTGCGCAGCGCGCGCAGCAGCGTATTGATGACGACGGCGGGCAGGGCCAGCGTGGCGGCGCGGCGGTGCCCGAGGTCGTCGCGGTCGAGGAAGTAGTACGTGCCGCGGGTGGAGGCGCCGATGCGACGCGCGAGCGGGGCGATGCGGGCTTCGAGCTCGGGCGCCTGCGGGCCCTGGCCGGTGAAGGTCCACGGGGCGGCGGTGAAGGTCGCGCCGCCGTTGCGCTCGGCGTGGGCGACGTCGGCGAGGTAGGCGTACTTCATGAGCTGCGTGGCGGTCACCTCGCGCTCTCCCCCGTCGCGCTCCCCCGCGGCGGCGAGGACGTACTGCAACACGAGGTCGACGCGGTCGTTGTCCATGGGGACGCACCCTACCGCGGCGCATCACCCCCTTCACGCCTCCCGGCGTCGATCAGGGGACGCGGCACGATCGTCCAGGGGATCGCTGCGGTAGCATCGTCCGCCATGCAACCCCCCGCGCCTTACCCGCCTCCGTATGCCCATGGGCCCGCCGCCCCCGAGGCGCGCCCCCACACCGGCGTCGCCGTGGCGGTCGCGCTGGTGTCGTGCTTCGTGATGCCTGTCGTGTACGTCGCGCTGGCGCTCGAGATCCTCGGGCACCGCTACGGCGGCGGCGGGAGCTTCACGCCGCTCGCCGTGGCCATCGCGGTGGGCTTCGCGCTGTGGATCACCGCGCTCGTCCTCTCGATCCGCTCCATCGTGCTGAGCGGGCGGGTCGGGGCCTCTCGCGCCGGCGGCATCGTCGCGCTCGTCGTCTCGGTGCTCTCCGTCGTCACCGCCGCGGCGGCAACGGCCTTCGGCCTGCTCATGGCCTCCGGCGGCGGCGCCCACGGCCGCCCGCTGCGCGTCCGCGGACGCCCGCGCACCGCCCCCACGCGCCGCGACGCCGCGTGGTCGGTCGACCCCTCCGGCGCGCTCCCCGACGCCTCGCGGCTCACCGCCGACGAGCGCGCCCGCGAGGCCGCCCGGTGGACCCGCGACGCCCGCGAGGAGCACGCCTCCATCGCGGCCTTCGCCCGCCTGTCCGTCGACCTGCTCGCCCTCGGGGCGCCCCCCGGCCTGGTCGAGCGCGCCCACCGCGCGGCCCTCGACGAGGTGCTCCACGCCCGCCTCGCCTTCGCCCTCGCGGGCGCCTACGCCGGGGAGCCCGTCGGGCCCGAGGTCTGGCCCGAGGCCCTCGAGGGCGAAGCCGCCGAGCGCCCCGCCGGGACGCTGCGCCGCGTCGCGCTGGAGTCGCTCGTCGACGGGGCCTACGGCGAGGGCCTCGCCGCGCTGCGGGCCGCCGCGGAGGTCGCCGCCGACCCCGCGGTCGCGGAGGTGCTCGCGACCGTCGCCCGCGACGAGGCCGGGCACGCGGCCCTCGGCTGGGACGTGCTGGCGTTCTGCGTGGCGCGCGACGGCTCGCTCGCCCCGGCGCTCGTCGAGGCCGCGGCGGACCTCGCGGCGCGCGCTGACTCGGCGCTCGAACGCTCGCACGCGGCGTCCGTGCGCGGAGAGCTCGGCGCGCTCCTGGCGGAGCGGGGGTAAGAGGGTCGCGGGCGCGGTAGGGCGCGACGGGCGGCGTCAACGCCCCGCGCGACAGCGGGGGATCCCATCAGTACTCCTCAGGTGTCGCTTGCGTAGGTGCTCGACGCGGAGTCGCCGCCGAACGGCACCACCACGTTGCGACGTGCGTCGAAGGCCATGACCGCGGCCTGGCGGCCAACCGGAGAGGCCGCGAGCCTCCGGCGGGTCCTGATCCCCCCGTAGGACCCGCCGCGGGCATGATCTCACTGCGTGGCGGGGCGCGAGCGCATAGACAGCCCATAGCTGGAAATCATACTGTCGCCCTCCAAAGCCCTCGCGCAGTCACTGGGGGATATCGGGTGGGGGGGTGGTCGATGAGAGGATTGTTCGTCGAGCTCCCTCAAGCCTTAGGGAGAGCTCATGCAAGTGTTCAATAGGCTCGTGTGGACGGCGGCGTTGGTGATGGTGGGCTGCAGCCCGACGGCGCCGCGGAACCCGATCGACACGCGAGCAGACGCCGCCCTCGACGTCGTCGCCGATGACCGCGCGCCGAGCGAGTGCGAAGCGGGCCGCGACTGCTCCGACGCGGGCGGCCCGCAGGACGTCGTCGCCCCGCCCGTCGACAGCGCAGGCGATCGCCTGCCAGGCCGACCCAGCCTGCGCGGCCCTCGGCCAGGTGTGCGACCGCGACCGCGGCGTGTGCGTCGGCTGTCGCACGCGCGCCGACTGCGCGGGCGAGACCCAGGTGTGCACCGCGCGGCCTGGGTCGCGGCGTGGCCTGCACCTCGTCGCGTCAGTGCCCGGGGCAGGTCTGCCACGCCACCCCTGGGGCTCTGCGTCGACTGCGCGCCGACGGCGATTGCCCCGCCGACCAGCAGTGCCGCGACGCCGCCTGCGTCGCCCGCCCGCGGAGCCTGCACCTCGTCGCGCCAGTGCAGCGACCTCGCACTGGTGTGCAACGTCGACGCGGATGATCTGCGTCGAGTGCACGGGCGACAACGACTGCGCTGCGATGACCGAGTTCTGTGGGGCGGACAACCGCTGCACGCCACGGGTGTGTGTGCCCGCCGCCGCGCGCTGCACCACGGCCGGCGCCCGCGAGGTGTGCAACGCTCGCGGCAGCAGCTACGACGCCGCCAACTGCGGCGCCAGCGAGAGCTGCCGCGACGGCGCCTGCGTCCCGCGCATCTGCGCGCCGGGCGCCGCGCGCTGCGCGAGCGAGAGCTTCACCCGCCGCGAGGTCTGCGACGCCGACGGCCTGGCCTACACCGGCACGGCCTGCGCCGCGGGCGAGAGCTGCCGCGCGGGCCTCTGCGTGATGCAGACCTGTACGCCCGGCGCGTCAGGCTGCGCTAGGGCGACCGCCGTGCGCCGCTGCAACGACGATGGCCTCGGGTACGCCGCGGCGACTGCCTGCCCGTCGATGAGCACCTGCAACCCGGCACGAACCTGTGCGCCAGCTGGGTGGGACGCCCGGCAGCCGGAGCTGCGAGGGCAACACCGCCCGCACCTGCAACCCCGACGGGCTGGGCTACACCGCGTCGCCCTGCGGCGCGATGCAGAGCTGCGCGGCGGGCTACTGCGCGAGCTGGGTCTGCACGCCGGGCGCTACTCGTGCGCGGGCCTGAGCACGCGCCGCCAGTGCAACGGCGACGGCCTGGGGTACACGCCCGTCGCGTGCCCGGCGATGACGGCGTGCCTCGCGGACACCGGGGCGTGCACCCCGTGGACGTGCACGCCCGGTGCGGCGACCTGCGCGTCGAGCAGCGCCCGCAGCGTGTGCAACGCCGACGGGCAGGGGCGCACGGAGGTTCCGTGCGGGTCGACGGAGAGCTGCCGCGAGGGCGCCTGCCGCCCGCGCATCTGCGTGCCGGGCGCGACCCGCTGCGCCGCCGGGAGCACCGCCGTCATCGAGACCTGCGCGGCCGACGGGCTCGCTTGGGACCCCGCGTCCTGCGCCGCGTCGCAGTCGTGCAGCGGCGGCGCGTGCCGCGCGTGGCTCTGCACTCCGGGCACGCCCGTGTGCGTCGGCACCACCGGCACGCGCATCTGCAACCCCGACGGGCTCTCCTACGGCGCCACCACGATCTGCGGCACGGGCGCGAGCTGCGCCGACGCGACGGGCCTCTGCGCGGGGTGGATCTGCACCCCCGGCTCGGCGAGCTGCGAGGGCAACACGAGGCGCGCGTGCAACCCCGACGGCTTCGGGTACGACCACGGCGTGCACCGCGACGCAGACCTGCAGCGCGGGCGTCTGCCTCAACCAGATCTGCACGCCGGGCAGCTTCGTGCCTCGACGTGAACACCCGGCGGCAGTGCAACAGCGACGGGCTGGGCTACGCCGCCGCGGCCTGCCCGCGATGAACGCCTGCCTCGGCGCGGGCGCCTGCACCGCGTGGACGTGCACCCCGGGGCCCACCGCGGTGTGCGCGAACGGCGCCGAGCGCCAGGCGTGCGCGGCCGACGGGCAGGGCTACCTGAGCGTGGCGTGCGCCGGGGCGTCCAACGCGACGGGCGCCTGCACGTCCGGGGCGTGCGGCATCGCCTGCAACGTCGGCTACGGCAACTGCGACGGCAGCGCGGCCAACGGCTGCGAGGTCAACACCCTCACCAGCGCCGCGAACTGCGGGTCGTGCGGGGCGTCGTGCGCGCCGGCCAACGCCGTGGGCGCGTGCGCCGCGGGGGCGTGCACCGTGGGCGCCTGCAACGCCGGCTTCGGCGACTGCGACGGCAGCGCGTCCAACGGCTGCGAGACCGACCTGCGCACCTCGGCCACCCACTGCGGCCGCTGCGGCAACACCTGCTCGACCGGTGTGATGTGCACCGCCAGCGCCTGCGGCGGCCGGGCGGTCATGGAGCTCGCGGTGGGCGGCAGCCACGCCTGCGCGCGCCGGTCGAGCGGTGCGGTCGCCTGCTGGGGCTACAACATCTACGGCCAGATCGGCAACGGCACGACGACCAATGCGTACACGCCCGTGACCGTGTCGGGCCTGTCCGACGCGGCGGAGGTCGCGACGGGCGCCTACCACACCTGCGCCCGGCGCACCTCCGGGGCGGTGGTCTGCTGGGGCTACAACCCCTACGGCGTGCTCGGCAACGGCACGACGACCAATGCCTACACGCCGGTGACCGTGTCGGGCCTCTCCGACGCGGTGCAGATCTCGGGCGGCGACTACCACACGTGCGCGCTGCGCAGCACCGGCGCGGTCGTGTGCTGGGGCTACAACTACTACGGCCAGCTCGGCAACGGGTCGACCACCAGCTCGTACACACCGGTGACCGTGACGGGCCTCACCGACGCGGTGCAGCTCTCGTCGGGCGGCTATCACGTGTGCGCGCGGCAGGCGACCGGCGCCGTCGTGTGCTGAGAACGCAACAGCTACGGCGAGCTCGGCAACAACACCGCGACCAACGCGTATTCGCCGGTGACCGTGTCGGGCCTCACCGACGCGAT
This sequence comes from Deltaproteobacteria bacterium, assembly GCA_016704445.1. Taxonomy (GTDB): domain Bacteria; phylum Myxococcota_A; class Polyangia; order Polyangiales; genus SCUS01. The sequence continues at coordinate 1,544 of JADJAE010000035.1, read as the reverse complement.
GCAGGTCGGGTCCGGCTCCTTCCACTCGTGCGCGCTGCGCAGCAGCGGCGCGGTCGTCTGCTGGGGCTACAACGCCTACGGCCAGCTCGGTAACAGCTCGGGCACCACCTCGTACACGCCGGTGACCGTGACGGGCCTCACGGACGCGACCCAGGTCGGGATCGGCTACAACCACTCCTGCGCCCGGCGCACCTCCGGGGCGGTGGTCTGCTGGGGCTACAACAGCTCTGGCCAGCTCGGGAACGGCTCCGCCTCGGCCGCGACCGCCCCGGTCACCGCCACGGGTCTCACCGACGCGGTGCAGGTGGCCGCGGGCTCCAACAACACCTGCGCGCGCCGCGCGTCGGGCGCGGTGGCCTGCTGGGGCGACAACAGCTACGGCACGATCGGCAACGGCACGACGGCCACCGCGTACGTCCCGATGGCCGTGACCGGCCTGCCCTGAACCCCCTCCTTCGCGCGGGCGCCCTACCGCCGCGCGCCGCCGGGAGCACCCTCCCGGGTTGATGATCCCCGATGACGCTGGCTCCTTGCTCCGCGGCCGCTGGGTGGCCCGAGGCGAGCGTAGCCTATGGGGCCTGGGGCCTGCGCGTGGGCGAGCGCCTGCGCCGGTAGTTGCGGGGCCTCACCGCACGCAGGCGTAGACGTCCGTCACGGTGATCGGGTCCCTCTCGAAGGTGCGTCGTCGACGCCCCCATTCGATGGGGTGAGGGCGCGCTAGCCACGCTTGCGAATGAACCACTCGGCCACCACGAGATTGATCGCCCAGCTGCCGCCCATGAGCAGCAGCGCTCTGGCCATCTCGCCGGGAACACCGACGAACAGCGCCCAGAGCATGCCGGTCACTACCTGTGTCCCCGCCCCCTGACCGATCGCATAGCCGCGAATCATCCACGCGCGGTGTCGGGCGATGTCCCGCCGCCGGATCGCGGTAAAGCCGAGGACGAGGGACAGCACCATGCCCGCGCCCACGACGAGCCGGATGCCCGCCAGGAGCGCGCCGTCGCCGGGAGCGTTCGGGTAGAACACGGTCATCCACAGGCCCGAGAGCGCCGCGACGAGCCCCAGAGGGATCAGCGCTCGCCCCACGACACGGTGCCCTCCGAAGCCGTCTGCGGCGGAACGTCGGTGCGAACTGAAGCGCTCCCAGCAGGCAGTACACGATCGCACTGACGATGTGCAGCACCACGGGCGCCGGTGAGGCGATGAACCGCGCGTTCGCTGGCGTGACCGCTGCGCCGCCGGTCAGTCCGGACAGCCGGATGGCCCCGCCTGCCATCGGCACCAGGGTGAGGGCGATCAGCGCCGCGGACAAGCGCCACTGCACCCAGGCCGAGGGGCTTGCGGCTTGCGGCGCTCGGGGCAGTGGGAGGGCTCCGTCTTCGGGCGTTGTCGTCATGGTTCGGGTGGGTCGACGGAGGGTTGTCGAGTCAGGCACGCGTCGCGGACGCACCCGCGCAGCCAGCGGTGCGCGGCGTCGCCATCCAGCCGAGGGTGCCAGAGCAGGGAGACCGTGACCTCCAGCGGGGGAGCGGGGCGGAAAA
>JADJAE010000034.1:70000-123649 GCA_016704445.1 Deltaproteobacteria bacterium | reverse complement strand
GAAACTCGATGGACCTTCCGGAAGATCCATTCGATGTGCAGTGGGCTCCATCGAAGTGACATTCCTGTTCGAAAGACCCCCACGAATGTGGGGGTCGTTACCTGTTATAGCCTGGGGTGAGCGCCAACGCGCGAACCCCAGCGTCAAACGGGCGGCTTGCACCCTGAAAGGTTTCGCGCGAACCCCAGCGTCAAACGGGCGGCTTGCCCCACCGATGAACTGTTACAACGGCGCCCCCAGGAGAAGGCGATTGTCACCACGGAAGGCCAGCGCATCACCTCGCAGAACCGCTGCGGACACGACAGAGGCCGTCGACGCCTTCATGGTGTCCCTGGATCACCCCTCCAAGACAGAGATGGAGGCCGTCCGCAGGATCATCCTCGGCGTCGACCCCTCCATCGCCGAGGGGATCAAGTGGAACGCGCCGAGCTTCCGTACGGTCGAGTACTTCGCGACCTTCCACCTCCGGGAGAAGGTTGGCTTCAGCGTCATCCTGCACCTGGGCGCCAGGGCGAGATACGGCGCCCCGCCTGTCATCGCAGACCCGACCGGGTTGCTTCGGTGGCTCGGGAAGGACCGGGCGATCGTGCGCTTCGCCGCGCCCGCCGACATCGAGTCACGGAGAGCGGCCTTCGCCGCGGTCGTGACGCAGTGGATCGCCTTCGTGTAGGAGCTCGCCGCTGGAGGGCGACGAGGGCGAGCGCGCTCGTCAGCGGGTCAGGTCGTCGGCCGCCGGGTCGCTCGCCCTGCGGGCGTAGCGGTCGAAGAAGAGCCGCTGGGCGAGCGCAAACGACCCGTGGATGCGAGGGAGCGTGAAGCCCCCCGACGCGCCCGAGAGGCCGACCCGCAGCGCGTCGGCGTCGGCGTCGACCGCGGTGATGGCCTCCCAGGCGATCCAGTCATGGCGCTCGCCGGGGGCCCGGCGGAAGTGGGCCGGGTCCGGCGTTCCGAGCGGCTCGCGTTCGTCGACGAGGCGAAAGCCGTGACGCGAGAGCGCGAGGCTCTTCGTGCCTCGCTCCTTGAAGCGGTCGAGGAGCGTTCGAGCCCCCGCGAAGGTGAGCCCCATCCCGGCGAGGAAGACCGGAAACGGCGCGGAGCCCGCCTGCACCGCGATGGGCACGGCGATCGCCAGCGCGCACCCGGCGAGCCCCGCGAGGAGCATCGCGAGCCCCGGCCGCAGGCTCGAACGCCCGTGCGGGAGGAGCACGGTCTCGCCGCTCGCCATCGCGGCCTCGGCCCGGGCCGCCAGGCGCGCGACCGCCGGGTCGGCCAGCCGCGAAACCTCGCTGTAGGGGTGATGGCTCACCCGCAGCGAGCGCCCGTCGGTGAAGACCAGCTCGGCGGCCGCGGAGCCCGTCGGCCCACGATCCCGGAGCCCGCGAACCCGATAGCGCCGCACCGAGCGAATCGCGTCGAGGCTGAAGCGCTCGCGCCCGAAGAGCGTGCGTCGCTCGTAGCCGCCGCTCACCACCACGACGCCCCTGCGCGCGAAGAATGCGAACGACGCGACCGCGAGGGCGACCACCCCGACGGCGGCGACGCTCCCCTCCGAGCGATCGACGATCGACGCGAGCGGAAGCGTGACCACGAGGTGCACCAGCAGCAGCCACGACGCCCCGAAGCGGGGCACGAACACGTCACCAGCGATGGAGGTCAGCATCGCCGATGGAGCATCGCAACGGCCGCAGCCGCGGGGCAAGATCGGACCGCCGCGCTCAGTGGGCGCTCCGTAGACCTGAGCGATCTGGTGCCAGAGCCGTATCCCGCGTTGGACGACTCATCCCCCATGAGCCCTGCGGTCGCTACGGCGCCCACAGCCCCGCGAGGTCGAGCTCCACCGCGTCGAAGGGCTCCGCGCGCACCGCGGCGTCGCCCCAGAACGTCGCCACCAGCAGCCACCCCAGGTCGTGGCGGCGCAGCACCTCGACGCTGCGCAGCGTCGGAGCACCAGTCTGGCGCGAGGGTCGCCGCGGCGTCGTCCATGAAGCCCGCGGGCACCCGCTCGCGCCGCCACCCGGCGAGGTCGGGCACCACGATGTCCGGCCGCGGCCCGAGGTGCAGCTCCGGCTCGTCGAGAATGATCCACCCGCCAGGACCGCCGCGCCCGCGATCGAAGGGGGCCCTGCAGCTCGCCGCCGAGGGCGCTCGCGCTCCGAGCGTGTCGCAGCCGCGGCCGCGGCATGAGCGACAGCTCCCCGTCGATGATCTCCGCCACTACGGTTTCCGGGGCGTTGCGGTAGCCCGCCACCACGTCGGGCGCGAGGTTGGGAAACTCCGGGTCGAGGGTGCGGGCAGCGTCGCCAGACATGACTGCACGTTAGCCCACCCGGCGCACCGCCGCGCGCCCTCAACATGGACATGTAACGGGCTCAACATGGGCATGTAAGCGGCACAGCGAAGAACGACGTCGCCCCCCCACCGTGGCACCCAGCGAGGCCATGGCGTCGAGCGCGCGACCATCGGGGATCAGAGAGTCCGACGGTACGACGGCGAGGCCGTGAGCGAGGAGTCCGACGGTACGACCGCGAGGCCGTCGGCGAGGAGTCCCCGGTACGACCGCGAGGCCGTGAGCGAGGAGTCCGACGGTACGACCGCGAGGCCGTCGGCGAGGAGTCCGACGGTACGACCGCGAGGCCGTCGGTACCCCGAGCCAGACCGCGACCGTGAGGGAGCGGATGCGTCCTACCACGCTGCCAGCGAGGAATTCTGACGCCGCCTCTGCCCGGAGACCGACCACGTTCCCGGACGACGACTGGCAGGGTGGTCGGTCGCTTCCCCGCCCTTACGGGCTGGGGTCTGGCTCGGGGTACCGACGGCCTCGCGGTCGTACCGTCGGACTCCTCGCTCACGGCCTCGCGGTCGTACCGTCGGACTCCTCGCTCACGGCCTCGCGGTCGTACCGTCGGACTCCTCGCTCACGGCCTCGCGGTCGTACCGTCGGACTCTCGCTCACGGCCTCGCGGTCGTACCGTCGGACTCCTCGCGCCCCCTCACATCACCTGCAGCCCCAGCCCCCGCACCAGGTCGGCCGCCTGCGCCGAGGAGATCACCGCCCCGCGCAGGGCGCCGCACGCCAGCGGCGTGAGCACCCCCAGGTCGCACCGCCGCAGGTCGGCCCCGGTGAAGCGCGCGTCGACCATCCTCGCGTCGCGCAGCCGGCATCCCTCCAGCACGGCGTCGCGCAGGTCGGCCCCCGAGAGGTTCGCCTCCGACAGGTCGACGTGACGCAGCGTCTGCTTGTGAAGCGACACCCCGCGCAGGTCGGCCGCCACCAGGTGGCAGTCGGCGAAGCGCGTGTCGCGCATCTTCGCCTTGGAGAAGCTCGCGCCCGTGAGCCGCGTGCTCTTGAACGACGCCTCGGAGAGCGACGCCCCGGAGAAGTCCGCGCCGATGAGCGAGCAGCGCTCGAAGCGCGCCCTCGTCGCCACCGCCTTCACCGCCAGGAACTTCACCGCCGTGACCCCGAGCCACACCGTGTCCTCCAGCCGGGCCTCGCTGAAGTCCGCCTCGTCGAACACCCCTCCGTCGAAGGTCGCGCCCGACAGGTCGCAGCCCTCCACGCTCACGTCGCGAAACACGCACCCCCGGAACACGAAAACCCCCCTCCGCGTCCTTCGGCAGCGCGCGCCGCAGGTCGAGCCCGGTGAAGTCCACCCCCCACCACCTCGCGCGGCGCCCGGAGCAGCTCCGTGGCCCCGGCCAGCGTCACCGCCATCGTGTCGTCTACGCTCATCAGAGCGCCCTCCTACACCACGCGCCTCGCCCCTGACCAACGCCCGTCAAGCACCCCCCGGGCGCCCCGTCGGCCCCCCGCTTGGACCTCTCCCCGGGTGCGCGTATAGCTTCCGCCCGCCGAGGAACCTGAAAACCATGAAGACGCCCTTACTCATCCTTCTTTGCTCGACCCTGGCGGTGGCCTGCACCCCCAGCGCGGTCAACAACAACACCTTCCCCGACGTCCCTGGAGGCTCGGACGTCCCGGCCTCCGACGTCCCGCCGGGCATCGACCAGCCCGTCGTCCCCAGCGACACCCCGGTCAACCCCGACGACACCCCCGTCGTCCCCGGAGACTCTCCCTCGGCCGATGTTCCCTCGGCCGATGTCCCCTCGGCCGACGTGCCCATCACCCCCACGGCCTGCCGCTCCAGCCGCGATTGCGCCCGCGGCGTCTGCGACCGCGTCACCAGCGTCTGCGTCGAGTGCGTCTCCGCCGCGCAGTGCTCCGGCGCGACCCCCGTCTGCCAGACCAACCGCTGCGTCGCCGCCGTCGCCTGCGCCTCGTCGCGCCAGTGCCCGGGCCAGGTCTGCGACACCGCCGCAGGCCGCTGCGTCGACTGCGTCAGCAACCCCGACTGCACCGGCACCAACGTCTGCGTCAGCAACAACTGCCTCCCCGCCCCGATGGCGTGCCGCTCGTCCCGGGAGTGCGGCCCCCTCGACCAGGTGTGCGACGCCTCCCGCGGCGTCTGCGTCGACTGCGTCGCCGACCCCGACTGCCCCATGGGCCAGTTCCTGCACCACTGACCGCACGTGCGTGCCGCAGGTCTGCGTCCCAGGCACCCGCGAGTGCCTCAGCCTCCAGCGCCTCCGCGTCTGCAACGCCAACGGCAGCGGCTGGAACGAGTCCCCCTGCGGCTTCGGCGCTTCGTGCGTCGACGCGCGCTGCCAGGCCCAGATCTGCACCCCGGGCTCCACGAGCTGCGGCTCCATGACCCAGCGCCGCGTCTGCAACCCCGACGGCCTCGGGTACACCCCCACCGAGTGCGGCGCCATGGAGTCCTGCTCCGTCGGCACCTGCCGCTCTTGGAGCTGCACCCCCGGCGCCACCACCTGCCAGTCGGCCTCGACCGTGAGCGTCTGCAACGCCGACGGCCTCGGCACCCGCGCCTCGTCCTGCCCCTCCGGGTCGAGCTGCACCGCCGGCCGCTGCTCGTCCTGGGTCTGCACCCCCGGCGTCTATGACTGCTCCTCCCCCACCGAGCGCCGCATCTGCAACAGCGACGGCCTCGGCTACGCCCCCGCGCCCTGCACCCTGCCCGCGCACGCGACGGCCACCACCTGCTCCGCTTACCCTGCGGCTTCACCTGCCAGGCGGGATGGGGCAACTGCGACGGCGCGGCCTTCAACGGCTGCGAGACCGACCTCACCACCAACCCCTCCTCCTGCGGAACCTGCGGCGTGGCGTGCCGCTCCGGCGTCGGGTCGGTCAGCGCCTGCGTGGCCGGAGCCTGCCAGGTGATGTGCAGCCCCAACTACGGCGACTGTGACGGCAACACCGCCAACGGCTGCGAGTCGTTCACCGCCAGCGACGTGCGCAACTGCGGAGCCTGCGGCGCGGCCTGCGCCGCCCGGCCCAACAGCGTGGCCTCGTGCACCGTGGGCCGCTGCGGCTACGTCTGCCTGAGCGGCTACGGCGACTGCGACGGCAACCCGGCCAACGGCTGCGAGCGGGTGCTCGGCACCGACGCGGCGCACTGCGGCCGCTGCGACAACGCCTGCCCGACGGGGCCCAACGCCCAGGTGACCTGCTCCAGCGGGACGTGCACCTTCGCGTGCACCCCGGGCTTCTCCAACTGCGACAGGATCAACGCCACGGGCTGCGAGGCGGTCACCTCCACGGACAACAACAACTGCGGCGGCTGCGGCGTGCGCTGCGCCCCGGCCAACGCCACCGGCGCCTGCGTGGCGAGCGCCTGCTCCCTGGTGGCGTGCAGCGCTGGCTTCGGCAACTGCGACGGCAGCACCTCCAACGGCTGCGAGACCAACCTCCAGACAAACCTCTCCAACTGCGGCACCTGCGGCACCATCTGCCCCGGCGCCGGGACCGCAGGCACCATGGTGACCTGCACCGCGGGCGTCTGCGGATCGGCCTGCGTGACGGGCTACAGCGACTGCGACGCCAACGCCGCCAACGGCTGCGAGGCCAACCTCGCGGCGGACGCGCGCCACTGCGGCGCCTGCGGCAACGCGTGCCCGTCGGGGCAGAGCTGCGTGGCGCGGGTGTGCACCCTGGCGGCGCCGGGCTCGCTCATCCGGGGCCGCTACGGCTTCGGCGCGGCCACGGGCACCAACGGGCGCGTGTACGTCTTCGGCGGCTACAACGGCGCGTACCTCAACAGCCTGGAGGAGTACGACCCGGCCACCAACGTCTGGACCAACCGCGCCACGATGCCCAACGCCCCGTGGGCGGTGGCGAGCGCGCCGCTGGCGGACGGGCGCATCCTGTCGATCAGCGGGTACGTGTCGGGGAGCTACACCTCCGCGGTCAACGCGTACAACCCGGCGACCAACACCTGGACGGCGGTCGCGCCGGTGCTCTCCGCGCGCTACTACGCGGCGGCGGCGCGGGGCGCCGACGGAAGGGTCTACCTGTTCGGCGGACGCAACAGCGTGGGGATGGCGACCACGGCCGAGGCGTACAACCCGACGACCAACACCTGGACCTCGGTGCGCGCGCCCAGCACGGCGCGCATGGGGGCCGTCGCGGTCACCGCGCCGAACGGGCGGATCTACCTCTTCGGCGGATCGACCAGCACCAGCAGCACCACGGCGACCAGCACCGTGGAGATCTACGACCCGGTGGCCAACACCTGGTCGGCTGGTCCGGTGATGTCCCCCTCGCGCGCCTACGCGGGCGGCGCGCTCGGCACCGACGGGCGCATCTACCTCGCGGGCGGCTACACCGGCTCCAACTACCAGGCCACCGCGGTGGCGCTCGTGCCCGCCACCGGGATCTACGCCCCCATCGGGTCGCTCAACGTCTCTCACGGCTACACGCAGCTCGCGGCGCTCGGCGACGGACGCATCCTCGCCATCGCCGGCTCGAACACCTCCAGCATGTACCTGACCCGCGTGGAGGCCTACACCCCGGCCTCCGACGCCTGGCGCTGAGCGCCGCTCGCTCCCTCCTCCCTCCCTCCTCCCTCCTCCCTCCTCCTCCCTCCTGCTGCGCGGATGACCCCTTCGCGGGTTGACGCCGCGCCGCGAGCTGCCATCCCATCGGCGGCTACGGAGGTCTCCCGATGTCGTCCCGTGCTCGCGGTGTGCTGTGCCTGATCTCGCTCTGGGGCTGCTCCGGAGGGAGCGCCCTCGTCGAGCGCGCCAACGGACTCGGGAGCGTTGACCGACAGCGCCGCGGTGGCGGACGCGGGAGCGTTGACCGCGGACTCCGGTGAGCCCGCGGGGGACGGAGGGCCGGACACCCGGCCGCAGACGCTGACGCACCGGATGGGTCCGTGGATGGTGCCCGCGGGGGAGAGCGCGCGGCGGACTGCGAGTCGTGGACGCTCCACAACGAGGAGCCCCTCTACCTGAGCACGGTGGAGATGACCGCGACGGCGGGGATGCACCACTCCAACTGGTTCTTCGTTCCGGACGACCGCTACGAGGGGCCTGACGGGACGTGGGCGTGCCGGTCGCGCAACTTCGACCAGGGGTCGCGTCCTTCCCTGGGCGGGGTGTTCTTCGCCCAGAGCACCCAGGTGCAGCGCGAGACGCAGCAGTTTCCGCCGGGCACGGCGGTGGTGATCCCTCCGCACTCCCGCATCATCGGCGCGCTGCACATGCTCAACGCGAGCGCGACGCCGCGGCAGATCGGCATCGACTTCAGCGTGCGCACCCTCGCCCGCTCGGCGGTGCGCACCCGGCTCGCGCCCTTCTACCTGGAGTACGGTCCGCTGGAGATTCCTCCCCGGGGGCGCTCGGAATTCACGGTGGAGTGCGCCCTCGACGAGAGGGCTCGCTCGCTCACCGGGTCACCCCTCGACATGCGCTTCTACTACGGCCTCGCGCCCTACCACGAGCTGGGGAGCCTGATGCGGGTGACCGTGCTCGGCGGCGCGATGGACGGCCGCTCGCTCTACGAGACCGACGTGCGCCAGGGGCGAGACCTGGGCGCGCACCATGGACCCGCCGGTGGACGTGAGCGGCGCCCGCGCTGCGGCTGACGTGTCGCTGACGGCCTCGCGGTCGTACTCCGAATCCCAGCGCGCAGGGCGTCCTGTGCGGGGCCCCTCGCAGTTGTGATACCCATCGCGCCATGCGCTCGATTCCGGTCGTGGACCTTCACGCGTTCACCCACGGTGACGCGGCTTCCCAAGAGGATTTCGTCCGTCGCTTCGGCGACGGGCTCACCGAGTTCGGCTTCGTCACCCTCGACCGCCACGGCGTCCCGCAGGAGCTCATCCGCCGCGCCTTCGAGGTCACCGAGCGGCTCTTCGCGCTGCCCGACGAAGCCAAGCAGCGCTGCGTGGTGCCCGCCTCCAAGGGCAACCGCGGCTACGTCCCCTTCGGCCGGGAGCGGGCGGTGGGCGCCCGCCTCGCCGACCTCAAGGAGTTCTGGCACGTCGGCCAGGACGCCATCCGCCCCGAGCACTCGGCCTTCTATGACCCCAACGTGTGGCCCGACGACCCGAGCGTCGCCGACTTCCGCGAGGTCTCGCTCTCCCTCTACCGCGCGCTGGAGTCCGTGGCGCTCACCTCCCTGCGCGCCGTCGCCCGCTACCTCCGGCTGCCCGACGCCCACTTCGCGGACATGGCCGTCGACGGCAACAGCATCCTGCGGCTCATCCACTATCCGCCGGTGCCCGACGGCGTTCCCGAGGGGGCGGTGCGTGCCGCAGCCCACGAGGACATCAACCTCCTCACGCTGCTGGTCGAGAGCACCACCGGCGGCCTCGAACTACAGACCCGCGACGGCTCATGGCTTCCCGTGCACTCGCTCTCCGGGCAGATCGTCCTCGACGCGGGAGACATGCTGCAGCGCGCGACCAACGGGGTGATCCCCGCGACGACGCACCGGGTGGTCAACCCGTCGGGCCCCAACGTCACCCGCTACTCGCTTCCCTTCTTCACTCACCCCCGGCCCGAGGTGGTGCTCGCCCCGGTGGCGACCACGGTCACCCCCGAGCGGCCCGCGCGCTACGAGCCCATCACCGCGCAGGCCTTCCTGGAGGAGCGTCTCCGGGCGGGGCCACGCGCGGCCGGCAGGTGGTCGAGGCGGGCGACACCGCGCGGGTGCTGCTGTGCGCCGGAGAGCCCTGGGACGACTTCGTGGCCTGGTCGGTGGCGCAGGGCCTCGCGGGGGTGGAGTGCCTGTCGGGCATCCCCGGCTGCGTGGGCGCCACGCCGATGCAGAACGTGGGCGCCTACGGACAGGAGGTCTCGGAGGTCATCACCGGGGTGCGGGTGTGGGACCGGAGGGAGCGCTCGCAGCGCACGCTGCACCCGAGGGAGTGCGCGTTCGGATACCGCGACAGCGTGTTCAAGCGGGAGGCGCGCGGCCGCTACGCGGTGCTCTCGGTGGCCTTCGCGCTGCGCCGCGACGGGGCCCCGGCGCTGCGCTACGGAGAGCTTCAGAAGGCGCTGGGCGAAGGTGCGCCGACGCTGGCGAGGGTGAGGGAGACGGTGCTCTCGCTGCGCCGCGCCAAGGGGATGGTGTACGACCCCGACGACCCGGAGGGGCGCACCGCGGGGTCGTTCTTCACCAACCCCCTGGTGACGCCCGAGAGCGCCGAGGCGGTGACGGCGGCCGCGAGGGCGAAGGGGGTGCTGCGCGAGGGCGAGGCGATGCCGCAGTGGCCGACCATCGACGGCCGGGTGAAGCTGGCCGCGGGCTGGCTCATCGAGCGCGCGGGCGTGAAGAAGGGATGGACCGTCGACGGCGCAGGGGTCTCGCACCGCCACGCGCTGGCGCTGGTGAACCGGGGCGGCACGACGCGCTCGCTCCTCGCGATGGCGGAGCGGGTGCAGTCGAGGGTGAGGGAGGCCTTCGGGGTGACGCTGGAGATCGAGCCCGAGCGGGTGGGCTGAGAGTCACCGCCGGGCCGCCCCGGCCCCGCCCCGCGGCGCGAGGCCGGGGGGGGCGGGTCCCGCGAGGGGGGGGGGTGGGGGCGTGGCTGAGTCACAGACTCTGTGAACGCATTCACAGAGTCTGTGAACGGGATCAGTCGTTCTGCGCGTCGCGGGAGCGACGGCGGCGACGCGAGGAGAGCGCCGCCGCGAGCCCGAGGAGCAGCGCCGATACGCCCCCGCGGGTGGAGCGTCCGTCGCCCGCCGTGTGGCAGCTGCATCCGCCGCCGGCCTCCGCGGGGGTGACCGAGCCGTCCATGGAGCCTGCGCCGCCGTCCACGCCGCCGTCGACGCCCGCGTCGGTGTTGCCGCTCGGGAGCATGATGACCGAGGTCGCCTCGGCCATGTCGAAGGGCGCCGCGCGCCCGGAGGCCTCGTAGCGCCGCAGCAGCTCGCGCCCGCGGTCGTCGGTGCGGTTCTCGCTCGCGAGAAACTCCACGTACTCCCGGGTGGTCACCTGGAAGCGCGCCCGCACCCGCAGCGTCATGCGCCCTCGCGCCGTCGTGGGGAGCCGGAAGGTGTACCGCGCGTCGTCCCAGTGGCGCAGCGCGCCGCCCTCGCCGCCCGAGTAGTCGACCCCGACGGGCTCGTGGCCCGGCAGCGGCTGGTAGCCGCGCGGCGGCAGGCGCGTGTCGCGGATGATCGTGTTGTGCAGGGCGATGTGCTCCCCGCGGCCCATGCCCGCGCGCCCGTGCTGGGCCTCGTAGAGCTTGAGCTGCGGGTCGGCCACGTCGAGGTGCGCCTGCGCGGTGTCGTAGGCGCCGGAGACCACGGTCGCGGCGCCCTCGGCGTCGACGAGCGCGACCTCGAGCCACATGCGACGGCCGTCGGCGTAGCCCGTCGGGACGCGGTGGCCGATGCGGTTGGTGATGCGGGCGACGACCTCGACGGACTCGCCCGGCATGGCCTGCGTGGGCGCCGAGCGCACCTCCACGGAGACGGCGGTGCGCAGCATCGCCTCGGCCCGCTGCGCGCCCGCCTCGTAGAAGGGCGCCGCCTCGGGGTCGTAGAAGTCCCCGGTGGTCACGTCGTTGCGCATCGTCGCGAGCACCCGCAGCGCCCACGCGTTGACGCCCGCGAAGTCGTGCCGCCGCGGGTTCTCTCGCAGCATGGCGGAGCCGTTGGTCGACACGCGGCCCGACGAGCCGAGGCGCGGCATGTGGCAGTCCTGGCAGGTGGCCGCCCCCGGCGAGCCTGCGACCGCGAAGGCCGAGCGCGACCACTCGCTGTAGGTCGTGTCGAGCGGGAAGCGCTGCCCGGTGTCGGTGCCGTCCGCGCGGCGCAGCGGCTGCGTGGGGTTGGTGATCTCGTGGCATGTGGCGCACATCCGCGGATCGGCGAGCCAGGTCGAGGCCTCGCCCGGGTGGCGGATGCTCTCGATGACCGGGTACGGCCCGAAGCGGGTCTCCGTCGGGGAGAGCACGTACTGCGCATTGCCGAGGTTGGTCGTGGCGGTCATGCGGTGACAGCTGTCACAGCTCACCCCGTCGAGGTCGGCGGAATCGAGGGCCGTGCCGCGCGAGGCCGTCGGCGTGGAGCGGGTGCGGCCCCCCACGAAGCCCGGCGGCGTGTGGCAGCGGAGGCAGTAGTCGCCGACGCCGGGAGCGTCCTGCTCGGCGACGGTGAGCGCCGCGAGGAAGAGCGGGTCGCGCATGGCGTTGGCCATCATCGAGCCGGCCCAGGTGTCGTAGGGCATCGCGCTCGGCTCGGCGATGTCGCGCGAGTAATGGCAGGTGACGCCGCACGAGCTGGAGCTGTCCAGGGGTGCGCCCTCGTTGAGCCCGCCAGGCTGCGTGCCCGGGAGGTTGATGTACTGTTGAGCCTGGGCGACGCCAGACATGAGCAGCGCGCCCGCGATCAACGCAGGCACGCGAAACCGGGGTCGACGGAGTCGGTGAGTCATCGTTTGGGCGCGGACCATATCGCAATCGCCGCGCCACGCTGAACCCCATTCCCGCGGCGAGATGTCGCAGCGCGTGGTTCGTCGCGCAGGGCTCTTCCCCATCGCGGGCGACGCCCCTAGTATCCGTCGCCTATGCGATCTGCCCTCGCCCATGGGTTCCGGTTTGTCTCTGTCACCTTGCTCGCATCGCTCGCCGGCTGCTCCGACGACCCGAGCCCGTCGCCTGTGGACGCTGGCGTCGATGTCGTCGGTCGACACGGCGACGCCCGTCGACGTCCGCGGTGACCGACATGCCGGTGGCGTCGGACGTCCCGGCGGGTGAGTGCGGGAGCATCTCGCCCGAGGTCGCGGCCCACGTGACCGCCATGTCCACCATGGGCTGGAGCGCCCTCAACCGCAGCCGCGGGATGATGATGCACGGCTGCGCCGGCGCCGCGCGCCCGCAGGACTGCCTCGCGACGGTTCCGCTGGTCAGCGACGCCGACATCGGGGCCAGCCGCTCGGCCATCACCGCCGCCCACCTCCGCCTGCTCTTCACCTCCACCAACCGCTCCGGCTTCTGGACCCGCAGCTCCGCCGACGGCCGCTTCGTGGGTCGCAGCACCCGGCTGCGCGACCTCGCCCGCGAGGCCGACATCACCGCCACTGGCGCCATGTACGACCCGGCGTTCTATCCCGACAACAGCGGCTTCATGTACCAGCCGGGCGGCCGCAACTGCCCGATGAGCGCGCTCACCACCGGCACGCCCACCACCGTGGCCATCACCGGCGCGGGCTCCCCCTGCACGGGCAGCTCGGCGAGCCTCTACCAGCACCTGGCCGCCTCCCTCGACGGCGGCGACTACTGGGCCTCCTCCGCGGGCACCGCCGCCTGGGACGACGGCGGCCACGCGCCCACGCTCACCGAGACGCCGCGCAACGAGCGATGGACCGCCACCGCCACGACCTCGATCACCCTGATGGCCAACACCGGCGCCGGGTTCAGCAACGTCGGGTCGCGCAGAGTGCCGACGCCCCTCCAGGGCGACGGGGTCATCTCGCCCTCCTCGCGGCTGCTGATCACCCGCTTCGTCGACACCGCGGGCGACTACCAGGGCTACATCCTGCACCGCCTCGAGGCGAGCCACACCGGCTCCGCCATCATGGCCTCCACCCGCGAGATCGCCCGCTACTGCGTGCAGGGCGCCAAGCCCGGCTTCTCCTTCGATGAGCGCTTCATCGCCTACCATCACTACATCGGCGGCGGCGACACCGTGGAGGCCGACGCCAGGGAGCTCGGCTTCACCGGCGCCGACGACGCAGGCTTCGAGCCCTACACCACCCAGGGCTCGTCGAACATCTACATCCTCGACCTGCAGACCGGCCGCCAGACCCGCGTGACCACCATGGGCCCGGGCCAGTACGCGCTCTACCCCCACTTCCGCTCCGACGGCTGGATGTACTTCCTCGTCCGCACCCTCGGCACCACCCGCGAGCACGTGGTCGCGAGCGACGCCGCCCTCCTGCAATGACCCGAAGCCTCACGCGGAGCGTCGTGGCCCTCGCGCTGCTCGCGCCCGCGTGTGGCCCGGCTCCGTCTCCCCCCACCCCGACCACCTGCGAGGGCATCGAGACCCAGGCCATGTCCGCGAGCGCGGAGGGCCGCTGGCTCCTCGGGCTCGCCTCGCGCTACCCCGCGGACACGGCCCTCGGAGCGCGCGGCGACGAGCTGCGCCGCTCGCAGCGGGCCCGCCGCGAGGCGGCCTGGGCGGCGGTCGCTCGCACCCTGAGCCCGGTGCCCCTCGCGCACCCGACCGCGACGGCGGGAGCGACGGTGCCCCGCTTCCAGACCTGGTACGACCGCGCGGACGTCGCCCGAACCTTCCAGCGCCTCTACGAGAACCTCGGGCCCGCGGGTCGCGCCGCGCAGGAGCGCTTCAGCGACGCCGCGCTCGACGAGGCCTTCGGCCTCAACGTCGGCTTCGTCACCACGCTGCCCGAGTGGCCCGCGTCGAGGCTCGAGGCCTACACCGCGTCGCTCGACACCGCCGCGGCCGTGTCGGGCGTGTCGGGCGTCCAGCGCATCGCGCTCAGCCCCGACGCCGTGCGCCACTTCGTCTCGAGCTACCCCGAGGTGCTCCGCTGCATCGCCAACGGAGCGCCTCCCGGCTTCGCCGACGGGCCCGCGGCCAGCCAGCAGGTGGCGCGCGAGCCGATCGCCCTCGCCCGCTGCGGAGCGCGGGTGGTGGGGCCCTTCTTCGTGGCCACCGGCGGATCGCTCACCGCGCGCATCGCCGACCTCGCCGAGGGCACCGACCTGCGCGTGCTCGAGGGGGTCACCCCGACGGCCGCGACCCGATGCTCGGCCTCCGCCGCGACCGGGTGCACCGTGCAGGGCCCCGGGCTCTTCATGGTGAAGGTCACCACGCGCTCCCCCAGCGCGAGCGGCGTGCTCGACGTGCGGTACACCCCGCCGACGACCAACATGGCCGCGTGCCTCCATGGGGTCTTTCCCCCGTCGGCGGCGACCGTGGCCCTCGAGTGGCGGCGCACCGACCTCGGGATGCCGCTGCCCACCTTCGACACCTCGGCCCCGGCCCTCTCGAGGCGCCTCGCCCCCGGCGCCGACGCCACCTGGGGCACCGGCGACGGCGCGGCGGAGCCCGCCGAGCGCGAGGCGTACACGATGCGCCTCGCCTCGGGCAGCCGCTTCCGCCTGGCAGGGATGCACATCCGCACTCGCGAGCTCGACCACTGGCTCAACATCACGCTCTGGTGGTCGCCGACGCCGGACACGGACTTCGGCGCCGATCGCCCCGCCGCGGTCCGCTCGCTGGGAGGGCCCTGGTCGTCCTACAAGATGTGCGTCGCGACCGACTTCGACGAGCAGGACCCTGATCCCGCCGGAGGCTTCGCGCAGGACGCTCCCTCGCTGGCCGCCGCGCTGCGCACCGTGCACGAGGGCCGAGGCGGCCCGTCGTGGTGCTCCAACCCGTACATCGACGCGGGCCCCGGCATGGTGCGATCGAACTGCGTGGGTTGCCACCAGCACGCCATGAGCGGGGTGCTGCCCGCCGACGTGCAGACCGACCACGCGCGCTTCCCCGACAACGGCCGCGCGAGGGTGCGCAACAACTACCCCGCGGACGGCTTCTGGGGCGTCGACGGGGGCGACCACCTCGCGTCGGTCATCGCCGAGACGGTCGAGTACTGGCGCTCGGCTCGCTGAGCTCCTCAGGTGCTCCCTCGCCGCTCGCTCCTGCTGCTCTCGCTCACCGCGCTCGCCTGCTCTCGCCGCCCGGCGTCCCCGCATCGGGTCGCCGTCGCCGCCGCCTCCGACCTCCGCTTCGTCCTCGCCGAGCTCCTCGCCGACCTGCGCTCCTCTCGCCCCGACCTCCTCGTCGAGCTCTCCTTCGGCGCCTCCGGGAGCCTCGTCGCGCAGATCTCCCAGGGCGCTCCCTTCGACGTCTTCCTCTCCGCCGACGAGTCCCTCGCCCGCGACCTCGTCACCCGCGGCCTCGCCGACCCTCGCTCGCTCTTCCGCTACGCCCGAGGACACCTCGCGCTCTGGGTGCCTCGCGCTCCCCACCTCGACGTCCCCTCGCTCGGGCTGCGCTCTCTGCTCGATCCCTCCATCCGCCGCGTGGCCCTCGCCAACCCCCGCCACGCTCCCTACGGCCGCGCCGCCGTCGCCGCGCTCTCCGCCTCCGGCCTCACCGCTGCCGTCACTCCCAAGCTGGTCACCGGAGAGAACGTCGCCCAGGCCATGCAGATGGCTCGCTCCGGCGCCGCCGACGCCGCGCTCGTCTCGCTCTCGCTCACCCATGCCCCGGGCGTCGCGTCTGCGGGTCAGATCTACGTCGTCCCCACGGGGCTCCATCCCCCCATCGAGCAGGGCGGAGTCGTCCTCCGCCGCGCGGCCGACCCCTCCGCCGCCGCAGCCTTCGCAGAGTATCTCCGCTCCGCCTCCGCTCGTGGGATCTTCGCGCGCCACGGCTTCGACCCCCCCGCGCCCTGATAGACACCCCTCGACGATGGACTGGACCGCCCTCGCGCTGAGCCTCCGCCTCGCCGCCGTGACGACGGTGATCCTGCTCGCGCTCTCGCTGCCCCTGGCGTGGTGGCTCGCGACCACGCGCTGGCGATGGCGTCACGTGGTCGACGCCCTTGTGGCGATGCCGATGCTCCTCCCTCCGACGGTGCTCGGGTACTACCTCCTGATCGCCCTCGGCCCCCGCTCCCCCATCGGAGCGCTGCTCATCCGCCTCACGGGAGAGTCGCTCCCCTTCACCTTCCCGGGGCTCGTCGTGGGATCAGTGCTCTACAGCCTCCCCTTCGCGGTGCAGCCCATGCGCGCGTCCTTCGCCCGCGTCGACCGCGAGCTGCTCGAGGCCGCGTGGTGCCTCGGGGCCTCCCGGGCGCGCACCTTCGTCCGCGTGGTGCTGCCCCTCTCCCGCGCGGGGGTCGTCGCCGCGGCGGTGCTCACCTTCGTGCACACCCTCGGCGAGTTCGGCGTGGTGCTGATGCTGGGCGGCAACCTCCCCGGGCGCACCCGCACCGTCTCCGTGGCCATCTACGACCAGGTGCAGTCGCTCGACTACGCGGCCGCCAACCGCACCGCCGGGGTGCTGGTGGCGCTCTCCTTCGCGCTGCTCGCGCTCACCTACCACGCGCAGCGCGAGGGGGCCTTCCGGTGGCCGACGACCTGATCGCCCGCGTCGAGCTGCGCGCCGCCCACGGTCCGCGCCGCTCGGCCGAGCTCTCCCTCGACGCCGGGGCCTTCCCCATCGCGGTGCTCTTCGGCCCGTCGGGCGCAGGCAAGAGCACCCTCTTGCGCTGCCTCGCGGGCCTCGACCGCCCCTCCGCGGGCGTCGTCTCCTGGCGGGGCCGCCCCTGGTTCGACGCGACCACCTGGGTGCCTCCGCAGCGCCGGGACGTGGGCTTCGTCGCGCAGCACGGCGCCCTCTTCCCCCACCTCGACGTCGCCGCCAACGTGGCCTTCGGCCTCGACGCGCTCAGCCCCTCGGAGCGATCCCGCCGGGTCGACGAGTGCGTGGCCCGCTTCGAGCTCGGCGCCCTCCGCCACCGGGCGCCCTCGACCCTCTCCGGGGGCGAGAGACAGCGCGTGGCGCTCGCCCGAGCCATCGCCCGCCGCCCCTCGCTGCTGCTGCTCGACGAGCCCTTCTCGGCGCTCGACCACCCCGCGCGCTCGGCCCTGCGCGCCGACCTCCGACGCTGGGTCCGCGAGCTCTCGCTGCCCACGCTGCTGGTGACGCACGACCCCTCGGAGGCCATGGCCATCGGAGACTCGCTGGCCGTCCTCGACGCGGGGCGGGTGCGCCAGTCAGGTCCTGTGGGCGAGGTCTTCGAGCGCCCTCTCGACGCGGCGACGGCGCGCATCCTCGGGGTGGACACGCTGGTGCCCGCGGCGGTGCTGCGCGCGACTGAGGGCGGCGCGGTGCTGCTCGCCGGAGGGCGAGAGCTGGCGGCCTCGGCGCCGGTCGGAATCACCGGTGAGGTGAGGGTGTGCGTGAGGGCCGAGGACGTGGCGCTGCTGGCCCGCGACCCTGGCGGCGGGCGCAACGGCGCGCCGGGGCGGGTGCTGCGCGTCGACGACGAGGGGGCCTTCACGGTGGTGGCCCTCGACTGCGGCTACCCCCTGCTGGCCAGGATGCCCAGGAGGGTGTTTCGAGAGCTGGGCCTCGGGGAAGGCGACGCCGTGTTCGCGGCGATCGACGAGGGCGCCGCGTGGGTCGTCGCGGAGGGCTGAGCGGGGGGGTGTCGCGAAGGGAGGACGTGCGTTACACCGTCAGACGCTCACGAGCGGGCGCTACGGCGACGCCGTCGACGAAGGATGGGATGCGATGAGAAGCATGGTGAAGCTGGTCGGGGCGGCGTTGGCGATGGTGGCGATGGTGGCGCTGGGCGGCTGTGGCGGTGACACCACGGACGACGACTCGTTCAGCTGTACCGGCGGGGGCGTGGCGCTGCGCTGCATCGCCAGCACCCAGTACTGCGAGCAGGCGACCAACGGCTCCGTCGCGACGGGCGCCGCGTGCAGGTCGATCCCCGCGGGATGCGTCGGCAACCCGTGCAACAGCTGCCTGATGTCGGGCACCGGCGGCATCATCCTCTGCAGCACCATCACCCTCGGCGACGCCCGCGCGACCACCGTCAACGTGCGCAGCAACTGACCGCCCACACTCTCAGCCCCCCGAGGCCTCGCGCCACCGCTTCAACACCGGAGCGATCGCCGCCGGGTCGTCGGTCATGATCCCGTCCGCGCCAAGCTTCAGCAGCCGCTCGGCCTCCACTGGATCATCGATGGTCCAGTAGTCCACCCTCAGCCCCAGCGCGTGGCACTTGGCGACGAAGCCCGCCGTATCCAGCCGCAGCCCCTGGGCGCTCGGCGGAATCTGCACCGCTCCGCCTCCCAGCTTCACCGCTCGTAGCGCCGCGAGCGGCGCGGCGTAGAGCCTCAGCACCTCCGTGAGCCCGAGGCCCGTGCGGCCGGAGTAGCCCGCCGCGCGCACCGCCCGCAGCGTCGCGGCGTCGAAGCTCGCCACCAGCACCCGCTGCTCCGCGCGCTTGCGACGAAGCAGCTCGAGCACCGGCCCCACCATCGAGGGCGCCCGCTGCTTCACGTCGACGTTCCAGCTCACCCCCGGGAAGGCGTCGAGCAGCTCCTCCAGGGTCGGCACCCGCAGGCCTCGACCCAGGAAGGGGCGGCGTCCGTCCCGGTCGACGAAGCCCCAGCCCACGTCGCAGCGCCGCAGCTCCTCCAGCGTCGCCCGGCGTATCACCACCGGCACGCCCGCCATGCGGGAGAGCGTCGCGTCGTGCGAGGCCACGACGTGTCCGTCGGCGGTGAGGTGCAGGTCGGTCTCCAGCGCGTCGGCCCCCAGCTCCAGGGCGCGAGCGAAGGAGGGGAGGGTGTTCTCGGGCTGCTCGGAGGCGGCCCCTCGGTGGGCGTAGAGGAGTGGCACCGGCCGAGAGTATCGCCGTATTGGCGCTGCGCCTCCGTCACGCGTTGCAGTAGCTTCGCGCCGATGCGTTGGCTGGTAGAGCTCGGGTTGCGCGCGGGGCCCGCGCTGCTCGTCCCGCTGCTCGCCTCCCTGGTCGCCCTCTCGGCGGCCTCGCTCCGAGCCTCGAAGCGAGCGCGCCTCCGCGGTCGCATGGCGTCTGCGCTGCGCTCCCTGGGCGAGCCGACGCCAGAGCCCTTCGCCGAGCCCGACCGGGTGGTCACCCTCGACGCGACCTGGGCCCGCGACCCCACCGCCGAGGGGCGCGCCTGGCTCTCCGTCGACGACCAGCGGGTGCTGCTCGAAGGCGCGCGACGGCTGCTCGTGGCGACCGTCGAGCCCTGGCACCCCGCCGGCCGACGTTCGCTCGCTCGCGGCGCCAGGGTGCGAGCCCGCGGGCTGCTCCGCCGCGTCGACGACGCATGGACCCTCACGCCCGACGGGGACGCGATCACCCTCGCGGCGCTCGACCCCTCGCAGGTGCGCGACGCCCCCAGCGGGCCCTGGGCGCTGGCGACCCTCGGGCTCTCCACCCTGCTGCTCGTGGCCGTGGTGATGGGCGGGCGCTATGCCCTGGCGCACGTCGATCCCTCGCCGCAGCCGATGGCGATGACCCCTCACGGCCTCCGCTGGGAGGCCCGCTGGACGGCGCGGCAGCGCACCCTGCTGCTGCTGGCCCGGCTGAGCCCGCTGCACCACAGGGCCGCGCAGCGACTGATCGTCGCCGGTCGCACCCACGAGCTCCCCATTCCCTGGCTCGACGTGCGCGAGATGCACCGGGTGCGCGGGGCGATCCACGCCCGGGGCGACTGCTCGTTCGAGGTGGACTTTCTCCGTCGCACCGCCCAGGAGCCTCCGAGCGACGACCGCTGCGGGCTGCGCGCTCGCATCGACGCCCACCCCCTGGTGAGGGCCGTCCGGGAGGAGAGCGAGCGCACGGCCACGGTGCCCGATGGGAGTTTCGCGTGCATGGATCGCCGCGCCGCCACGCTGCGCTCCTCCCTGGCGGACCCGACCTTCCCCATGCTGCTCCGCGAGGCGGCGACCTGCGTCCGAGACGCGGCGGCGGTGTGCGCCTCGACGGGCTGCCCCGACGCCGTCACGGTGGACCTCGCCCGCCTGGTGATAGAGCACCGCATCGCCCTTCGCGCCACGACGCACGGAGCGACGATCCGCCCCGCCTGGTGGCGTCGCCCCTCGCTGCTTCGCGCGACCCTCCGCGGCCTGGCCTCGGTGGCGACCTCGCTGGCCGTCGACACCCTCGACGCCCGCTTCGCCCGCGGCCACGACTGGCCCCAGGGCTTCACCTGGGCCTCGGTGGCGGAGGTGATGCGCGCCGCTCCGAGCACCTCGAGGAGCTACCGCCCCATCGTCGCCCACTTCCCAGGCGTCGGGGTCGAGCCCTCCGAACTCTCCAACCCATGGAGCTCGCCCGAGCTGCGAGCGCCCTCCTCCAACGCCCGCCTCGCGGCCCTGGTCGAGTGGTGGCGTCTCGGCGAGTACGCCCCCGCGAGGGACGCCCCCGCCAGGGAGCGCTCGGCGCTGGTGGCCCGAGCCGTCGCGGCCGCGAGCGGTCGCCGCCTGGGGGCGGTGATCGAGGCCCTCGGCGACCCGACGGTGGACTCCGTGGAGGCCCTCGCGCTGGTGGCCTACCGGCTTACCAGCGAGCGGGAGCTGGCCGACGCGTGGCTGCGCGCTGCGCCGGTCTTCCTGCCGCCCGAGGCGAGCGACCGGGCGGCGCGGTGTCGGCTGCGTACGGCGCTGCGGCAGGCGGCGCAGCGGCTGCGGCGGACGGAGCTTCTGGAGGAGATCCCGTGGGCGGGGTCGAGCGCTCGGGCGTGCGCCTTCGGGAGCGATGTCCCGGTCGACGCGACGCCGTAGCGCCGGGGTTCAGCGGGCGGGCGTGTTGGCGGGCGTCGTCGGGGCGTTCACGTCGAGCTCCACCCCTCGGATCGCCTCGACCAGCCGCACCCGACGCTCGCCGACCTGGGTGTCGAGCTCGACGATGCGCCGGATGGTCTGGTCGATCTCCGTGGCGGTGCGGGCGAGGCGCGCGGTGAGCTGCGCACGGAGGTCCGCCGCGGCCGGGTTGCGCTGGATCGCCAGGAGGTTGCCGCGGGTCTCCTCGGCGTTGCGCTGGAGGTCATCGCGCCGGGTGACCTGGTTGTCTCGCTGCTGGGTGAGGTCGGCGATCTGGCGCCGCAGGTCGAGGGCGGAGCGAAGCGTGGCGGCGACGGCGTCCGCGGGGTGGCCGTCGCGGAGGTAGGCGGTGAGCGCGTCGGCGGCCTGGTCGTTGGAGAGGTCGGCGTTGACGGTGAAGGGCCTGCGCGCGGTGACCACCACCTCGCTGCGCCCGTGCGCGTCGATGGCGGTCGGGACGAGCGCGTTGCCGTTGCTGGTCTCGGTGCCGGTCGGGGGCTCGAAGAGCTGCGCGCCGTTGAGGGCGTGGCGGTAGAGCAGCCGCACGGAGTGGTCGAGCCCGTTGCGGGCGCGGTAGGTGGTGCGGGTGACGCTGTAGCGCTCGATGGTGAGGGTCTCTCGCACCATGCGCACGAGGCGCGCGCCCTCGACGGCGGAGGTCTGCGACGACTCGACGGCGACGCCGCGCTCCAGGGAGAAGGGCACCGTGGTGGTCGCCCCGTCGGGCAGCGACTCCATCATCCCCTGACCGAGGAAGGCGTTGTGCTCGAAGATCGCGATGGGGCCGCGCTCGAGGGTTCCTCCGGTGCGGTTCTCGAAGCGGGCGACGTGGAAGGGGTGGCTGACGGAGTCGCCGACGCCGGGGTCCGGGGCGAAGAGGTACATCTGCTCGCCAGGGACGTCCCTCGCGACGAGCATCACCATGGTGGCGCTCCGGTCGGGGATGGTGACCCTCTGCGGGAGGTCGTAGCGGGTCGCGCCGCCCTGCACCGCGAGCGCGGCGAGCGCGGCGAGGTTGCGCGGCGTCGAGCTCGGCGGCGGAGGCGGCGGGGCCTGCACCGAGGGCGCGGGCTGCCGGTAGAAGCCACCTGCCATCGGGGCTGCCGGCGCGGCGCCCGCGGGACGCCTCGACGCGCGAGAGCGGGTCGCGACGCCTCCTCCGCGGCCATACCCGCTGCCTCCTTCGTCATCCATCTCCGCGGCCGGCGTTCCGGTCGCGGGCGACGGGGCGGCGACGGCAGCGGCGACCTGCCGCTGCTCCTCCTGGGCGAGGGTGGTGTCGCTCTGCGGCACGGCGTCGATCACCGCGCCCCGGTCGGTCACCGTCGGCCGCACCGGGATCACCGGCGTCGCGAGCTCCGAGCGAAACGACACCGGCGAGCCCGACACCAGCGAGAGGTTCACGTCGGACCAGTCTTCGCCCGAGAGGTTCTGCACGATGCCCCAGGCCTGCACCTGCGGCTGCGCCCCTTGGAAGACCAGCCGATAGGTGGGCCGCCAGATGGGGGTCTCGACGGTGTAGCCCACGACGAGGTCGTGCTCGCGGCCGTCGAGGGCGAGCCTCACGTTGCGCCGCCGCTCCGGGGCGGGGGGCGCGTCGCCGACCTGCTCCTCGGGCATCGGGAAGGCCGCGGAGCGCACGCTGCTGCCGCCCTGCTCCATGACCGCGAGCGTCGCGAGGAAGTCCCCCACCTCGGACTGCGAGACCCGGAAGTTCACCGCATCTCCCTCGACGCGGCCCTGGCGCTCGAAGTAGCCGACGCCGTTCCGGTAGACCACCACGCGTCGGAGCGGGAGCGTGGGGCCCGTCTCCACGGCGGGTCGCCGGGCGCACCCGAATGCGCCGAAGAGCGAGAGGGAGAGGATGGCGGCCGCGTGGGAGCGGCGCGAAGAGGCTGAGCGGGCGATGGACATGACGACTGACCTCCGATGGGCGGAGACACCCGCGAGGGCGCGTGGTCCTTGGGTGCCGCCGTCGGTTGGTCTATCAAACAATGCCCCGGCGCTGGGGGGCGGCGGAGGGAGGAGGGCGCTACTGCGTGTCGAACACGAACGACCCGGTGACGTGCTGCTCGCCGCTCGGCCCGGCGAAGGTCGCGTCGAAGGTGAGGCGTCGGGTGTCCTCCGTGGGGCCGGCGGACACGTCGACGACGACCTCATCGGCGCTGCGGTCGTAATTGAACTGGTTGAGCCGCGGGCCCGAACAGCCGAGCACGGACACGTGCAGCGCCGGCGCACCGCTGGTCGGCCGGGTCACGGCGCGGTTGCGGCTGTTGAAGACCATGTGCGCGCCCGGCACGAGCGACGGGTGGTGCAGCGACCCGGTGACGCTCAGCTGCGCCATGGCCCACCATCGGTCGGCTGTGTTCTCGGCGTCGATGCGCACCGAGCTCGACGAGGTGCCGTAGTCGCTCCCGGCGATCGTGGCCTGGGCGCCGTCGAAGCCCTCGACCTGGCCGAGGTCACCGCGGAAGGTGTCCGCCCTCCCGCTCCAGCGCACGGCGTTCGTCGAGGGGCTGCCTCCGTAGTCGCTACGGGTCGACGGGGGCGTGTCGGCGCGGTCGCCGTCGTCGTCGAAGTCGTAGTAGCAGCCGCCCATCACCAGCGCTCCGATGGGGAGCAGCAGTGTGCCAACGATCCATCGCATGTGCGTCATCGTGTCCTCCGCCCGGCGACCTTAGCGAATGTGGTGCCAGGCTCTCTCGGAGCCGCGCCGAGGGCGAAACCCCTCCTCCCGGATCACTCGCGCATGGCTAGCGCAGCAGCCGCTGGGTCCAGGTCGAACTGCCACCTGCCCAGGCGGTTTTCTCCCTCCAGGGCGAGGGCGAGGGCGTCGAGGTACTGCTGCCGGCTCCACGAGATGGCCCCGAAGCGCACCAGATGGTCGGTGCGCGTCTGGCAGTCGACGAAGTCGAAGCCCCATCGGTGCAGGTTGGCCAGCAGCGTGGCGAAGGCCACCTTCGAGGCGTCGGGGGCGAGGGCGAACATCGACTCCCCGAAGAAGGCCCGCCCCAGCGCGAGCCCGTAGAGCCCGCCCACCAGCGTGCCGTCCTGCCACGCTTCGATGGAGTGGGTGTATCCCATTCGATGCAGCTCGACGAAGCCCTCGCGCAGCTCCGGGATGATCCAGGTGCCCTGCTGGCCGGGGCGCGGCACCGCGGAGCAGGCGTCGATCACCGCCTCGAAGGCCGTGTCGCAGCGCACCTCGTAGACCCCGCGGCGCATCTGCTTGCGGAGGCTCTTGGGCAGGTGCGCCTCGGAGGGCAGCACCACCCAGCGAGGGTCGGGAGAGAACCAGAACAGGGGCAGCGTGTCCGAGAGCGGCCAAGGGAAGATCCCGCTGCGGTAGGCGAGCAGCAGGCGCGCGGGGGAGCAGTCGCCGCCGACGGCCACGATGCCATCGGCGTCGGCGCTGTGGGGGGAGGGGAAGCGCAGCGAGGGGCTCAGCCAGCGGATCGCCATCAGCCCACTTCTTAGAAGCGCGGGAGCGGTTGGCCGCGCACCCGGGCGAGCACGTTGTTGTAGACGTCCTGGAGATAGATCGCGGCCTCCGGGCCCCCGGCGCCGCTCGATCGGATGTGCCGCACCATCTCGATGTCGGTGGTGCTGGCGTCGACCTGGCGGGCGACGATGTCGCCGCGGAGCACGTCGATGAAGGTGCTGCCGAAGGTCTTCTGGTAGATCGCGCTCACCGCGGTGGGCGCCGCCTCGGAGCCGTCGTTGGGGCCGAGCCGCCACGACATGTCGAACTCGAGGGTCACGAGGTCGTGCACGACGTTGTGCACCCGGTAGCTGAAGGGATACTCCGGCTCGCTGTTGGAAGTGACGGTGTACTCCGAGACGCGCCGCCGGTCGGTGGTGACGTCCGGGTCGCGGAGGGCCTCGTAGACGCGCGCCAGCGGGGCGTGGACGTAGCCGCGCCCCTGGGCCCACTCGTAGTCCGCCCCTTCGCCCACGCGGGTGACGAAGACCTCCGGGCGGGGGTCGCTGGCCGTCGCGGGAGGGAGCGGTACGGTCACCGCCTCGAAGGGCTGCAGCCCCGGAGGAAAGGTCGTCGCCTCGTCACCGCCACAGCCGGCCGAGAGCCCGAGGAAGAGCACGGTGGAGAGAGCAGAGGCCCGCCGCTTCATGGGTAGACCATAGCGCAGGTGCTCTCGATTCGACGACCGGCTGACAACATTGGAGCCCCTGCCGTTCAGCGCAGCGGAGGCTGCGCGGTGCCACCGTCGCGACGCACCTCGGGCCCTCTCGGAACCTCCATCGGCGGCGTCTCGCTCCCGCCGAGGGAGGCGCACGAGGTGGCGCGATCGACCTCGACGGCCGAGCCGTTGGGGCCGAAGCAGACGTGCATGGCCGAAGGCACATCAGGCAGGGCGGCGGCCGCCGCGGACGCATCGGGAGGTGGTCGATGCGCCCGCGACGGACACGCGCTCAGCAGGAGGAGGAGGAGGGCGAGGATGGGAGATCGAGGCACGACCGCGACCGTGGCACAGGTCGCGCGCCGGGGTCACGAGGCGTTGCCGCGGGTCTTCACCTCGATGGTCCGTGCCTTGGCCTCCGCGCGCTTGGGGAAGCGGATGGTGAGCACGCCGTCGGCGTAGCTGGCCTCGGCGTTCTCGCTCGCCACGCGGCCCGGCAGCCTGAAGGTGCGGGTGACCTCGCCGTAGCCTCGCTCGGCGAGGTGGTAGACGGTGCGGCCGTCGTCCGCGGGGGCGGTGCGAGTGGCCTTGATGGTCAGCACGTTGTTCTCGACGCCGACCTGCACGTCGGACTGGTTCACGCCGGGGAGGTCGACGCGGAGGGTGATGTTCTCCTCGTTCTCGAAGACCTCCGCGGGCGCCTCGGGGCGAGGGCGGTGGGCGAAGGACTTGTCCTGGAAGATCCGCTCCACCTCACGGTCGAGGCCACGGAGGGAGGAGTCGATGCCGAAGGGACGCCAGAGGGTCATCATTGGTGGTTTCTGCCTTTCCAGCCGAAGCGCTCTTTGGGGCTGTGCTTCGGCGACATCCCCAGCAGAAACACCGCGCTCGGAGCGTCAAATGGCCTCTGCGATTTTTGTTCGGGTCGCTGTGATACTGTCGCGCCGCCGTCGGCCGCGAACCCTCCGAACGAAGACCACGAAGGCGCCTTTCTGATGTTGGCCCTGCTCGTCCGCGTCGATAATTTCCAGGACAACTCATCCCGCTCGTTCGCGTTCGCCAAGACGCCGGTGCGCATCGGTCGCAACGCCCTCAACGACCTGCCGCTGCCCTTCCCCTTCGTGTCGCAGTGGCACGCGGTGGTGGCCTTCGACCAGAGCAACGCGGCCTACTACGACCTCGGATCCACCAACGGCACCACCGTCGGAGGGCAGCGCCTCGCGCCCAACCAGCCGGTGGGCATCCCGGGGCCCGAGTACGAGTTCCGCATCGGGGCGCTGAGGCTGACCTTCCAGCTCGCCAACGTGCCCGAGCAGATGATCACCCAGTCGGCCACGGCCAACCCCGACTCCACCGTGGTCTCCGCGGGGCTCCTCAAGAGCACCCAGTCCAGGGTGGCCGGAGGCGCCTCGGGCCACCCCTCCTTCGAGCACGACAGCTCCTCGACCATGATGATCGACACCGCGTCGATCATGGCCAGCCACGCCGCGGCGCAGACCGCGCGGCCCACGATGATGGGCCCGGCGCGCAACCAGATCCTTGCGCTGCGGCCCCTCTACGCCGCGCACCGCCGCGCGTGGCAGGAACTCCAGCAGGGCCTCGTCAACGCCCTCTCGCAGGTCCCCACGGCGCAGGTCCCGGCGGCGATCACCCTCTTCGCCGAGAGCTTCCCCGAGGTCGCCTCCGAGCCGCAGTTCAAGGCCCTCGCCCAGTCGCAGAACGTCCCCCTCCCGGGCGATCAGGAAGGCTCCGGCGGGGCTGCAGGGCAACTGGTGCAGCAGCTCGCGCAGTACCTCGTCCCGTCGCGCCCGGCGCCGCAGTCGCCGCAGGAGATGGAGGGGTTCCTGGTGAGGGCCCTCGCGGCGCTGGAGACCTTCGGCACCGCGTACGTGAGCCTGCGCCGCAGCCAGGAGGAGTTCGGCACCGAGATGGTCGGCTCGCAGCGCCGCAGCGCCGACCCGACGCCCATCGAAGACGCGCAGGACCCTCGCCCCGTGCTCGAGTACCTCCTCGACTGGACCGGCGACGGCGACGCCCGGATGCAGCAGCTCCGAGGTCAGTACGCCGAGATCATGACCCACCAGGTCGCCCTCCTGGGCGCCGTGATGGAGGGCGTCCGCAAGCTGCTCCAGGTGCGGCTCTCGCCCGCCGGCATCATGCGCCACGTCGACGGCGAGGCCGGGGCCTTCAGCTTCGGCCCCTTCAAGGCCGCCGCGGCGTGGAAGCGCTACCTGGCCCTCCACGACGAGCTCACCGAAGACAAGGAGATCACCTCCGCCATCTTCGGCCGCGACTTCGCCCGGGCGTACTCCGCCGCGCTCGGAGAAAACTTCGCTGACAACGATCCGAGGCGTGTACCATCCGGCCGGGGTCATTGATCCGGCCCTGAAGCTCTTCTGTCTTCTGGCGCGCAGGGGTTGTCGTTCCCATGAGAGTGCTCTCTACCCACGGGGTTGTTCGTTGGTTCGGGCTCTGCGCCACGCTGGGCCTCGCCGGCGCGGTCGTCGCGTCCGCGTGTTCGAGCAACCGCCCGCCGCCCGCCGCTCCGCTGCCCGTGCCGATGGTGTGCGCCGTGGCGGCGCCCCCCTCGGTCGCCGGCGCCGTGCCCACGCTGCGCGCCGACGCCTGGGCCCGGCTGCTCATCCGCGGCTACACCCCCGGCATGGCGCAGGGCAACGTGCGCGACTGCACCGACCAGCCGGTCGCGTGGCGCGAGCCCACCCTCCGCTGCCGAGAGTCCGCCGAGCCGAGCGCCCCGGTGCCGCAGCGCCCGCTCACCGAAGACGACGTGGTCGTCCAGCGCCTCTCCCCCAGCCTCCGTCTGGTGTGGGTCATCGTCGACCGCTTCGACAACGGCGAGGCCGTCGGCCCGGTGGCCCTCGCGGAGTTCACCGGCGACCGCGTCGGGGTGCGCGCCATCGGCACGCTCCGCACCTTCCCCCGCCGCCCCAGGCTCAGGCTCGAGTCCATCGGCGCTCGCCGGGTGCTCATCGGCGAGGGGGAGGTCTGCGCCGACGAGAACAACCCGCTCACCTGCCGCCGCCAGGCGCGGCTGATGATGCTCCAGGGCGACCGCTTCGTGGCCGAGCCGCTGCGCACCGCGAGCGGGCGCTGCCTCGGCCCGGCGCGCTTCGAATACAAGAAGGAGTACTCCGTGGTCGTCTCGGAGACGGGCTGGGAGCGCACCTTCGAGCTGCAGACCTCGCTGCAGTACCGCGCCGAAGGCGTGCAGGTGAGCGAGCAGGTGACCGTCTCCGACCGCGACCGCGCGAGGCCGCAGGTGCCGGCGCGCATCTTCCGCCGCGCGGCGGCCGACCGGGCGATCTACGTGATCAACAACGCCTTCGTGGCGAGCGACCCCTCCCTCTGGAACCGCGTGCTCCGCGTCGACGCGCGCACCGGCATCGTGCGCGACGGCGGCCTCGGCGACGCGAGCGCCGACGCCCCGGACGCCGACGACGAGGCGGACATGGACCTCATCGGCACGGGCCTCTGAGAATCTCTCTGTCCCCCTTCGCAGACCTCTTCCTGATCCCCCTCTCATAGGTTTGGAGTGACGGTGATGAGCACAGACGACAAGACGGGCGTGCGGGTGCGTTGGCTCGTGGCGGGCGCGTTCACAGCGAACCCCTCCGGGCGGCGCTTCACGGTGTCCCCCAACAGCTTCGCGTCCACCCTCGAAGCGACCGCGCTGAAGGTCGACGCGACGGTGCCCGACCGCCTCGGCGACGGGGCGAAGCGCTCCTACCCGGTGGCCTTCGGCTCGCTCAAGGCCTTCCAGGCCAGCGACGTGATCGCCTCGGTCCCTGCCCTCGCGGGGCTCTCCGCGCTGGGCGTCGCGCTGGCGCAGACCGACGCGACGAAGCGCCCCGACCCGGTGACCGCGGTGGCGAAGGTCATCGAGCTGGTGGGCGACGGCAAGCTGGCCGCGGCGCTCAAGACGAAGCTCAACGTGACCCCGCCCGCTCCGTCGGCCGCGCCCGCCCCGGCGGCTGCGCCCGCGTCGACCACGCTCGACTCGCTGCTCTCGGCGGACAGCACCCCGCTGGCGCCCCCGTCCGCGGGCACGGCGGTGAGCAGCTTCCTCAAGGCGATGCGAGGGCCCTCGACGACGGCGACGCAGCCCGCCGCGGGGCGAGGCGCGAGGGACGTGATCGAGGCCGAGGTGTTCGGCACCGCGGTGGACATCCTTCGCTCGCCCGAGGTGTCGGCGCTGGAGTCGGCCTGGCGAGGACTCAAGCTGCTGGTAGACCAGTGCCCCGAGAACGCGGGCATCGGCGTCGAGGTGCTGGACGTGGACGCCGCCGGGACGCTCGACGCGATCCGAGCGGCGCTCCCGGAGGTGCCCGAGGACGAGGCGCCGGACGCGATCTTCGTGTTCGACGCGGTCGATGATCCGGCGCGCCTTCAGGAGCTGGCCAACCTCGGCGCGGACAACGACATCCCCGTGGTGGCGGGCGTGACCTCGGCGCTCTTCGGCCAGAAGGACCCGCACGCGGTCTCGGCGCGCATCGAGGACGACGACGGCTCGCTCCCCTCGGCGTGGAAGGAGCTCCGCGCCGACGAGGCCTCTCGCTGGCTCGCGGTGGTGAGCAACCGCCCGGTGCTGCGCACCGAGGGGACGGGCGCTGCGCGGCGGGTGGTGTTCGGCTCGCCGGTGGCGGCGCTCGGGGCGATGCTGTCGGCGAGCTACCACAAGAGCGGCGCCTTCGCGCGCATCGTCGGGCCGCAGGGGGCGCTCAAGGCCGCCGGCTCGTACGAGCTGCCCAGCGGTCGCGACGCGGGCAACCTGGTGCCGACGGAGACCTTCTACTCGATCAGGGCCCAGAGCCGGCTGGCCGAGCTCGGGATCATCGGCCTCGGCAGCGGCCGCAACAGCGACGCGATCATCCTGTCGTCGATGCCGACGGCGCGGAGGGGCGACGACCTGGTGCCGCTCTCGGCGCAGGTGCTCACCGGGCGCGTGGTGCGCTTCGCCCGCTGGGTGCTGGCGCAGCTCCCTCCGGGCGCCGAGGAGCCCGAGGTGAAGCTGCTCTTCGAGCAGGCGGCGGCGGTGTTCCTCTTCCCGACGGCGCAGGAGGCGGCGCGGCTGGAGGCCCAGGTGGTGACCCAGGGCGAGCAGCGCAGCGTGGTGCTGTCGGTGAGCGCTCGGGCCGACCTCGCGGGCATCCCCTTCCACCTCGGCTTCGGCCTGCCGCTCAAGTGAGCGTCGACCTCACCTCCCCATCAACCGCCTGAAGGCCTTCCCCCGCGCCAGCAGCGCCGCCGAGGGCGCTCGCCGCAGCGCATCGGAGAGGTCCAGCGCCAGCTCGAACAGCATGGTCATGGCGGCGCTCGACTCCTGCGGCGCTCGCTCGAAGCACGGCCAGATCAGCCCGATGCCCTCCTCGACAAGCCCGAGGGCCTCGGCTCGCCCAAGCCCCTCATCGAGCGTCGCGTTGAGCGCGGTGAGGCTGCTGGCGAGGTGCAGCCCGAAGGCCTCGGGCCTCTCCCGAACCAGCGTCCCATAGAGCCCCGCGGCCTCGCGGGCGGCGCTCCTCGCCTCCCCCCTGCGGCCAAGCTCACGGAGCGCGTTGCCCATGTTGTGGACGCTCATGGCGAGGCCCGGGAGGAAGGCCTCCGGGCTGCGCTGCGACAGCGCCCGGTGAGCGTCGACGGCCTCGCGTGAGGCGGCCAGGGCCTCGGTCTTGCGGCCCGCGCCGAGCAGCGCGATGGCCTCGTCGTTGAGGCTCCTCGCCAGCTCTGGCAGCCAGGCGTCCGGGTCGCGCTGGGCCAGCGCGCGGTAGCGGTCGACGGTCTCTCGGGCGGACATCGCTGCTACATGGCGTGTATCCCTGGCCTGCGCTACTCCCTCTCCATGCACCCAGCCCTCACCTACGCCCTGGTCTCCGTGGCGGTCGCGGCCTTCTTCGCGGCGTGGTGGGTCGACGGTCGGCCCGACGGCCACCGCTTCGCGGGCTGGCGTCGCTACACCCTCGTCGCGCAGGCCGCCGCGGTCGCGCTCGCGGTGCTGGTGCTTCGCCCCGGCCACGGAACCCACGACGCTCCCGCGGTCTTCGCCGCGGCCATCGGCAATGGCACCCCCGCGCTCATCGACGTCTACAGCAACTGGTGAGGCCCCTGCCTGGTGGCCCGGCCGTCGGTCGACGGTCTCGAACGAGCGCTTCATGGACGGATGGCGGTGGTGCGGGTGGACATCGAGTCGCCCGCCGCGCAGATGGTGGTGCGACGCTACGGGTTGAGGGCGACGCCGACCTACGTGCTGGTCGACGGCCAGGGCAACGAGGTGTGGCGTCAGGTCGGGGGATCGCCCGACAGGGCCGTCATCGAGCAGCGCCTCGCCGGGCTCGCTCCCTCGCGACGCTGATCTGGAGTTCGGCGTTTGCGAGGGGAGCGTCCACCGAGGCCCTCCCAACGCGGCCTCACCCGTAGGGGAGCGTCCACCGAGGCCTTCCCAACGCGGTCTCACCCGTAGGGGAGCGTCCACCGAGGCCTTCCCAACGCGGTCTCACCCGTAGGGGAGCGTCCACCGAGGCCTTCCCAACGCGGCCTCACCCGTAGGGGAGCGAGCGACCACCTGAGCCCAGTGCGTGTATGGTGCGCCATGGTCAGCAATCGTTGGGTGAAGTGGGTCGCTCTCGCGGCCGTGCTGTCGGCGGGCTGTAGCGACGGTGACGCTCCTGTGGTGGACCCCGACGCGGGCTTCTTCGAGGACGACGTCGGGTCCGTCGAGGACACCGGCTCCGGGGAGGAGGATGCCCCGGCGACGGATGTTCCGGTCAGCCCGACGGACGTGCCTGCGGTCGATGTCCCGGTCAGCCCGACGGACGTCCCCGTGGAGAGCGATGTCCCCGTCGATGTGGGCGCTCCCGTCGACCTCGGGGTCACGCCCGACGTCCCCGCGACGCCCGACACCGGCGCCCCGATGGATGTCCCTTCGTCCATCGATGTCCCGGTGATCCCGGTGGACGCTCCCCGCCTCGACGTGGTCTCGCCGATGGACCTTCCCCGCGTCGACACTGGCGCTGCGATGGACGTCCCGGTCGACACCGGCCGCCGCGACACCGGGACCACCTGCGGCGCTCCCGGCCAGCCCTGCTGCGGGCTTCGCACCTGCGAGGCCGGCGCCGAGTGCACGGGCATCTTCGGGGGAGTGAACACCTGCCAGGCCTGCGGCGGCGCGGGCCAGCGCTGCTGCCAGCGCACGACCCCCGCCTGCGGCGCTTCGCTGCTCTGCGGCCGTGACAGCTTCTGCCAGGCCTGCGGCGCTCCCGGCCAGCCCTGCTGCGGAACCACCTGCGCGGCGGGCTCCACCTGCAACGGCTCCACCTGCACGGCCTGCGGCGGCCCCGGCCAGACCTGCTGCCCCGGGCGCATCTGCGGCACGGGCTTCCAGTGCTCCCTGCTCACCAACGCCTGCCAGGCCTGCGGCGGCCCTGGCCAGGCCTGCTGCGGCGGATCGACCTGCTCCTCGGGCCTCGCCTGCCGAAGCAACACCTGCCAGGTGTCCACCTGCGGAGACTCGGGTCAGGCCTGCTGCGGCGGAAGCACCTGCAACAGCGCGACGCTCACCTGCAGCGGCGGGTCGTGCGTCGCCTGCGGCACCAGCGGCCAGCGCTGCTGCACCGGCAGCGCCTGCAACGTCGGCCTCGCCTGCGCCAGCGGCACCTGCTCGTCGTGCGGCGGCTCGGGCGAGGTCTGCTGCGCCAGCAGCACCTGCAACGTCGGCCTCTCCTGCTCGTCCACCAACCGCTGCGGCACCAGCGTGCGCTGCGGCAGCCGCCTCCAGCCCTGCTGCGCGGGCAACACCTGCAACCTCGGCCTTCGCTGCTCGGGCAGCATCTGCTTCTGACCGCTCCTCCCGTTCACCAGCGCGGCGTTCGGAGCGCTCCCAGCGCCAGCTGACCCGTCCGGTCGCTGCCCCAGCAGCGCAGCGTCCCGTCCATCATCCGAGCGCAGGTGTGGTTGGTGCCCGCGGCGATCTCCGCCACGCCCGCGAGCCCGCGCACCGTCACCGGCGAGGGCCGCGATCCCCCCTGGGAGTCGTCGCCGCACTGCCCGTAGTCGTTGTTGCCCCAGCAACGCACCGTGCCGTCCGTCCTCCGGGCGCAGGTGTGAAACTCCCCGGCCGCCAGCTGCGCCACGCCCGTCAGCCCGGCCACCGCGATCGCGGTGGGGCGTGGGCTCGTCGTGGTGCCGTCCCCCACCTGCCCGGCGGAGTTGCGGCCCCAGCAGGCCACGGTCCCGTCGGAGCGCAGCGCGCAGGTGTGGCTGTATCCACCGACGAGGGCGGTCACGCTGCCCGTCCCCGGAACAGCGGTGGACACCCAGCGCGCCGTGGTGGTGCCGTCGCCGAGCTGCCCGTCGTCGTTGGCGCCCCAGCACCGCGCCGCGCCAGCGCTCGTCCACGCGCACGCGTGGAACAACCCCAGGCCCACCCCCGCCGCGCCGCTCAGCCCCATCACCGGGGTGCTCGCCCGAGGGATCCCGTACATCCCCGCCGAGTTGATCCCCAGCCTCCCGTTGTTGTTGCTCCCCCAGCACCGCACGCTCCCTCCCGAGAGGGCGCACGCGAAGGTCTGCCCCAGCCCGATGTCGGTCACCCCGCTCAGCCCGAGCGCCACCGTCGGCGTCGCGCGGGTGCCCCCCTCGGTGCCATCTCCGATCTGCCCGTCGCTGTTATATCCCCAGCAGCGCACCGTCCCGTCGGTCATCCTTGCGCAGGTGCCGAAGCTCCCCGCCGCGAGCGCCGCGGCGCCCGTGAGCCCGCTCACCGCGACGGGCACGTGCCGCGACCTCGCCGTGACGCCATCACCGAGCTCGCCGGTGTTGCCGCTGCCCCAGCACTGCGCCGACCCGTCCGAGAAGCGGGCGCAGGTGTGCTCTCCCCCCGCCGCGACCTGCACCACGTCGGCCCGTAGCCCGAGGGCCGCCTCCGGGGTGCGGTGGCCCGAGAGGCCCGCGTCGTCGCCCAGCTCTCCCGACGCGTCGCTCCCCCAGCAGCGGACGCTCGCGTCCATCCGTCGGGCGCAGGCGTGGTTGCCTCGCGCCGTGACCTCCGTCACCGCCCCGAGCCCTGGAACCACCGTCGGGGTCATCTGTGCGCCGCCGAGGGTTCCGTCCCCCATCTGCCCGAGGGCGTTGGTGCCCCAGCAGAGCACGGCCCCGTCGGTGCGCCGGGCGCACGTGAACGAGGCGCCCGAGCTGAGGCTCGCCACCCGGTCGAGGCCCAGCACGGCGACGGCCGCGTCGCGGCGGGTGGAGCTTCCGTCGCCCAGGTCGTAGCCGCTGTTGTCCCCCCAGCAGCGAGCGGTCCCGTCGGAGCGCCACGCGCAGGAGTGGAAGCTGCCGAGGGAGATCCCCACGGCGCCGCTCAGCCCCTGGACCATCACCGGAGACAGCGCCCGATCGACCCCGGCGCCAGCACCGCTCTGGCCCTGGAAGTTCATCCCCCAGCAGCGCGCCGTCCCATCGGAGAGCACCGCGCAGGTGTGAGCGACCCCCGACGAGATCGACACCACCCCGCTCAAGCCCGGAACCATCGTCGGAGTAATCACCGACCCGGTCTGCGTCCCGAGGCCCATCTGCCCGCTGAGGTTGGTGCCCCAGCAGCGCACCGTCCCGTCGTTGAGCCGGGCGCAGGTGAAGTTCTCCCCCAGGGAGAGTTCCGCGACGCCGCCGAGGCCGACGACAGCGCGAGGCGTCAGCCCGAGGCCCCCGGCCGTCCCGCCGCCGAGCTGCCCGCTGCTGTTGCGCCCCCAGCACTGCGCCGTCCCGTCGGCCAGGCGGGCGCATGCGTGCGTGTTGCCCGCCACGATCTGCACGGCGTTGGCGAGGCCCATCACCGGCGTCGGCCGCCAGCGCCCGGTGCGCGTCCCGCCGGTTCCGTCGCCGAGCTGCCCGTTCTCGTTGTTGCCCCAGCAGCGCGCCGCGCCGTCGACCAGCCGGGCGCAGGTGAAGTCCGTTCCCGCCGCCACCTGGGCCACCTGGGTGCAGGCTCCGCGGCTGCACACCCCGGCGCAGCGCACTCCGCAGGCGCCGCAGTGGGCGCTGTCGCTCGCGGTGTCGGTGCACACCTCGCCGCAGAGGCGACGGGGAGAGACGCAGCCCGCGTCGGGGGTTCCGGCGTCAACCGGACCGGTGTCGGGAGCGCCCGCGTCACGGCCCACGTCCGTTGCGACATCGACCACCACCGGAACATCCACCACGTCGAAGCCCGCATCGCGCGCCCCGGCATCGACCCCGACATCGACCGGAGCGCCACGATCCGTGGGCACATCGACGACGGGCGCATCGACCACGGGCACATCGACGACGGGCGCATCGACGACGATGGGCACATCGACGACGGGCACATCGACGACGGGCACATCGGCCCTCGGGACATCGACCGACGCATCGACGATGGGCACATCGACCCTGGGGACATCGACCGGGCTGCCGAGGTCCATGGCGACGACGACGTCGGCGGGGGCCTCCGCGTCGGAGGTGGGACCGACAGGCGCCGGGTCCGACGAGCAGGCAGCGGCAACGGCGACGAGCAGGGGGAGGGCGGCGCGGCGGATCATGGGCAATCCGTTACTGCGAGGCTCGGCCTTTGGGTAGTGGCCCTGCGTGTACGCTCCGGTCGCCGTGCCCTCTCGCTCCTCCCGTCTTCGCGTCGCTGCCCTCGCGTTCTCTGCGGCCCTCGCCGCTTGTGACGACGGGCCCCAGGTGAACCCCATGGACAGCTCCCGCTCCTACGTCGCCGAGGCCTTCTCGCCCACCGCGGCGACCCGCGCCTACTGCGGCGCGGCCGACGCCGACGCCATCGAGGCCCGCATCACCGCCCTGCTCTCGGCGCTCACCCCCGCGGAGAAGGTCGACCTCATGCACGGCCACACCCTCGGGCTCGTCGAGCACACCTGGGAGGTTCCGGGCAACGAGGCCCACCGCATCCCAGGGCTCCACATGCTCGACGGACCGCGCGGCCTCAGCGCCTTCACCCAGGGCGAGGCCACGGCCTTCCCCGTGGCCATGATGCGAGGCGCCACCTGGGACCCGTCGCTCGAGCGCCGCGTGGGAGAAGCCATCGCCGAGGAGGTGCGCTCCGTCGGCGTCGACGTGCTGCTCGCGCCCACCATGAACATCCTCCGCCACCCCCGCTGGGGCCGCGCCCAGGAGACCTACTCCGAGGACACCCACCACCTGGGCTCCATGGCCGTCGCCTTCATCGAGGGCGTGCAGTCGCGAGGGGTGCTCGCCAGCGCCAAGCACTTCGCCGCCAACAGCATCGAGGACAGCCGCCACCGCGTCGACGTGCGCGTGGACGAGCGCACGCTGCGAGAGGTCTACCTCCCCCACTTCCGCCGCGCCGTGGTCGACGCCCGCGTGGCCTCGGTGATGAGCGCCTACAACAAGGTCAACGGCGACTGGAGCGACCAGAGCGCCCACCTGCTGCGCGACGTGCTCCGGGGCGAGTGGGGCTTCGCGGGCTTCGTCGAGTCCGACTGGATCCTCGGCACCCACGGCGACGTCGAGTCGGTGCGCGCGGGCCTCGACATCGAGATGCCCATCGGGCTGCACTTCGAGCGGCTGACCTCCCGCATCGAGCAGGGAGAGATCAGCGAGCGGGAGATCGACGTCTCGCTCCGTCGCATCCTTCGCGCCCAGCTCTGCTACGGCCTCGACGCCCGCGCCCGGGTCGCCGACGACCCCACGCGCCGGCTCACCCCGGAGCACCTCTCGCTCGCCCGCGAGGTCGCCCGCCGCGGCATGGTGCTCCTGCGCAACGAGGCCTCGCGTGGGGCGCCCGCGCTGCCCCTCGACGCGGCCACGCTGCGACGCCTCGTGGTGCTGGGGCGCAACGCCGACGTCGAGAACCTCGGCGACCACGGCAGCAGCAACGTGCGCTCGGCGCAGGTGGTGACCGCCCTGGAGGGCCTGAGGGCGCGCGCCGGGGCGGGGATCACGGTGACGCACCTCTCGGGCGACGCGCTCGACGAGGCGGGGCAGCGGGCGGTGCGGGAGGCCGACGCCGTGGTGGTCGTGACGGGCCTCCAGGCGGGCGACGAGGGCGAGGCGGAGGTGGGGGCCGGCGACCGCGAGGGCCTCGAGCTGCCGAGCGGGGAGGTGGGGTTGATCCGCGCGGCGGCGGCGCTCAACGAGCGGGTGGTGGTGGTGCTGGAGGGTGGCGCGGCGATCCTGACGAGGGGGTGGCGCGACGAGGTCGAGGCGGTGGTGATGGCGTTCTACCCGGGCGCACAGGGAGGCAGCGCGCTGGCCGAGGTGCTCTTCGGCGACGCGGCGCCATCGGGGAGGCTGCCCTTCTCGATCCCCGAGCGGGAGGCCGACCTGCCGGGCTTCGACAACCGCTCCGACGCGGTGACCTACGGGTATTTTCACGGCTACCGGCACCTCGCGAGGGAGGGCGTCCCTGCGGCGCACGCCTTCGGCAGCGGGCTCAGCTACACGACCTTCGCGTACAGCGAGCTCGCGCTCTCGGCGACGACGGTGCGCGCGGGCCAGAGCTTCACGGCCTCGGTGACGGTGACCAACCGGGGCGCGGTGCGGGCCATCGAGACCCCGCAGCTCTATGTGACGGCGCGCGGGTCGAGGGTGGAGCGTTCCCCGCGCGACCTGCGCTCCTTCGCGCAGGTGGAGCTGGCGCCAGGGGCGAGCGCCCGGGTGACGCTGACCGTGCGCGTCGACGACCTCGCGTACTGGGACGCCGCGACCTCGGCGTGGGTGCTGGAGCCCATCGCGTACGACGTCATCGTGGCGCCCGACGCGGCCGCCGAGGGGCTGCGCACGACGGTGCGGGCGGAGTGAGCTGACCTGACGTTCGGAGTACGAGCGCGAGGCTGTCGTCGGGGAGTCCCCGGTACGAGCGCGAGGCCCACTGCGGGGAGTTCTTCGGTACGACCGCGAGGCCCACTGCGGGGAGTTCTTCGGTACGACCGCGAGGCCCACTGCGGGGAGTTCTTCGGTACGACCGCGAGGTTGGCGGCGGGGAGTTCTTCGGTACGACCGCGAGGCGTCGTTACCCGGAGCCAGACCCTGAGCGTTAGCGAGGGGTAGATCCCGCCCACGCCTCAATACGCGTCCGGAATCTCCGCTGCTTCTCGCGAGAAGGGCAGCGTCGGAGGTACGCGCTGACGGCGGTCGAGGGGCGCTCCCCTCGCTAACGCTCAGGGTCTGGCTCCGGGTAACGACGCCTCGCGGTCGTACCGAAGAACTCCCCGCCGCCAACCTCGCGGTCGTACTCCGAACTCCAGAGCTGACGCCCGTCGTTGACGCGCGTCGCCGCGCCGGGATAGCGCTGGAAGACCTGTGAAGACCCATCGCATGAAGTCCTCCTTCCGTTCGGTCCGCGTCCTCGGATCGATCTCCCTGCTCGCCGCGCTCGGCGCATGCGACGCCCGGGGTAGCGGCAACACCGGCCCCATCGACAGCGACGGCGGCGCGGCGGACACCGGCGCCCCCGCCGACGCCACGCTGCCCCCTGTCGACACTGGGACGCCTCCTGCCGACACTGGGACGCCCCCTGTCGACATCGGGACGCCCCCTGTAGATGTTGGGACGCCCCCTGTAGACGTTGGGACGCCCCCTGTAGACGTTGGGACGCCCCCTGTAGACGTTGGGACGCCCCCTGTCGACGTGGGAACGCCCCCTGTCGACGTGGGAACCCTCCCTGTCGACGCGGGCGGCTTCGCCCGCTACCGGCGCACGGTCACCGACGCGACGCTGGTCGAGGCGTGCACGCTGCCCGGCGCACGGCGCGTGCTGGTGAACGCGGACGACGAGTCGACCACGCTGATCTCTCCCTTCGCCATGCGCTTCTTCGGCATCCCGGTGCCGCAGGACCTGGGGCTGCAGGTCTACTCCAACGGCTTCATCAGCCAGATGGCGATCGACCCGACGATGGCCATCGGAGGGACGATCCCCGACTCGCGCCCGCCCAACGGGTTGATCGCTCCCTACTGGGCCGACCTGGTCACCGGGCCCGACGGGGTGTGCTCCGTCGTGGTGGGCAGCGCCCCCATCCGCCGCTGGATCATCCAGTGGAAGAACGCCCGCTTCTACACCGGCGAGACGTCGATGCCCGTCGCCGGCACCGCCTCCTTCGAGGTGATCTACAACGAGGCCGACGCCTCGATGGACTTCATCTACGAGACCATCACCGGCCAGCCGTCGAACGCCCCCACCCGCGCCGCCGTGGGCCTCGAGCACCCCGACGGCACCCTGGCCTTCGTGGTGTGCCCCGGCGGTCGCATCGACGGAACGCCCCGCGCCCCGGACTGCACCTCGGTCACCACCGGGACGCGCTTCCGGGTGGTTCCGTGCGCGCGGCTGGCCCCCCCTGGTGGGCGCGCCCAGATGTTCGCGATCGACATGCTCCCCGCCGATCACGGTGACTGCCTCTGGATCGACTACGGCCCCGCCTCCGCCCCGCGTCGCATCCTGATCGACGGCGGCACGCCCGCCACCTTCCGCGCCCTCCGTCCGCGCATCGCGGCGCTCCCTCCGGCGCAGCGCCGCTTCGAGCTGCTGGTCGTCTCGCACATCGACGCCGACCACATCGGCGGGGTCATCGAGCTGCTCGAAGACACCTCCCTCGGCGTCACCTTCGGGGACATCTGGTTCAACGGCTTCCGCCACCTCCCGACGCCAGAAGGCACCCGCGGCGCCGCCCAGGGAGAGCGCCTCTCCGAGCTCCTCCGCGCCCGCCGCCTCCCCTGGAACCTCGCCTTCCGCGGCGACGCCGTGATGGTCCCGGCGGAGGGCGCGCTCCCCCGGGTCACCCTCGACGGCGCGATGACCCTCACGCTGCTCTCCCCCCACCGCGCTGGCCTCGAGCGCCTCCGCGGCGCCTGGGAGAAGGAGTGCCGCGACGCTGGCATCGCGCCCGGCGTCGTCCGCGCCCGCGACGCCGCGCCCCCGAGGCCCGCAGACGCCCCCGCCCCGGCGTCCGCCCCGACCTGGAGAAGCTGCTCGACGTCCCCTTCGCGCAGGACGGCGCCGAGGCCAACGGCAGCAGCATCGCGCTCCTCGCCGAGCACGACGGCAAGCGCTGCCTGCTCACCGGCGACGCGTACCCCGGCGTGCTGATGGAGTCCTTCGAGCGCCTCTTCGCCGAGCGCGGCCACGCCCCGCTGCGCCTCGACGCCATGAAGGTCTCGCACCACGGCAGCCGGGGCAACACCACGTGGCCGCTGCTCTACCGCATCGAGTGCGGGCGCTACCTCTTCAGCACCGACGGCAGCGTGTTCGACCACCCCGACGACGAGTGCATCTCCCGGGTCATCGCCCACGGCGGACCGGGCGCCACCATCTGCTTCAACTACCGCTGCGACCGCACCGAGGCATGGGCCGACCCTGCCCTGGCGAGGGCGCTGGATTACACCGCGAGGTACCCGTCGTCCGAGGCCGGGGGCCTGCGGGTGGAGCTGTGATGGCCCCCTTCCCGCTGCCGCGCCCCCCCCCCCCCCCCCCCCCCCCGCCCCCCCCCCCCGCCCGGGCCCCCCCCCCCCCCCGGCCCCCGCGCCGGGGCCCCCCGGCGTGCTCGGGCCGCGGGGCCCCAATGACGAAGCGCGCTCTCTGCGTGGGGATCAACCGCTTCACCGACCGCGAGCTGCCGCCGCTCAAGGGGGCGGTCAACGACGCCCGCACCCTCTCGCTGATGCTGATGCGGGATTTCGGCTTCGATCCTCGCAACGTGCTGGTGCTGGCCAACGAGCAGGCCACCAGGGCGGCGCTGCTCTCTTCCATCGGCGCGCTGCTGGAGGGCTCCCGGCCGGGCGACGAGCTGGTGCTCTTCGCGTCGACGCACGGCTCGCACGTCCCCGACCAGGACGGCGACGACGAGGACGGCTACGACGAGGTGCTGGTCGCCCACGACCACGACTGGGAGCGCGGGGTGCTCTCCGACGATGAGCTGGCCCGCGCGCTGGCGAGGGCCCCCGCCGGGGTGCGCCTCGCCGCGATCTGGGACACCTGCCACGCCGGAACCATGCAGGACACCGCCTCGGCGGCCTATCGCACCCGCTCGGCGCCGCGAGGGCTCGCGGAGGGCGTCGAGCTGCTGGGCCCGCGCTACGTCCCGCTGCCCGAGCGCTACGACGTGACGCGGGGCACCAAGGCCGCGCGCAAGAGGCCCGCGAAGGCGTCGACCCGGAAGAAGAAGAAGCCTCCCCTCGGGGCCGAGCACGGGGCGATGGGGGCGCTGCTCCACGACGGCTTCCCCGCGGTGTCGCTGGGGGCGTGCTCGGACGACGAGACCTCCGCCGACGCGAGCTTCGGGGGCATCTACGAGGGGGCCTTCAGCCACGCGATGCTCGACGTGCTGCGCCGCACCAGGGACGACCTCACCTGGGAGGAGCTGCACGCGCGCACCAGGGCCCTGATGACGAGGCTGGGGATCAAGCAGACGCCGCAGATCCATGTGCCAGAGGGGCGCTCGGGCGCGCCGGTCTTCGGCGGCCGGGCGCGGCGGGCAGCGGCCACGGCGGAGGGCGCGACGGAGCTGGCCTCGGTGGAGCGGGAGATCACGGCGCACGAGCAGGCGGGGCGCTGGGCCGAGGCGGTGGCGGCGTGCTGGCGTCGCGCGGCGCTGGTCACGGGCGCGGCGGAGAAGGTGCGCACCATCGAGCACGTGGTGAGCATCCACCGCGCGGTGCTGCGCGACGAGGCGGCGGCGCTGAGGGCGACCGAGGAGGTGCTGCGCATCGACCCCGCGCACGCCGGGGCGCTGGCCTACCTGCGCTCGTCGGGCAGCGGATACAGAGGAACGTCATAGATGAAGAAGCCTTCCGAAGGGCAGACCCAGGCGCAGTCGACGGGGCTGCAGCAGCTCGTCGAGCGCGACCACAACCACAACTGCGGCGGCTTCGGGGTGCACCACGTCTGCGTGAAGGTCGACGCGGTGGCGCGGCTGCCCACCCGCTTCGGCGACTTCCAGATCGTCGCCTTCTGGAACAACCGCGACAACAAGGAGCACATCGCCCTGGTGCACGGCGACGTGATCGGCGCGTCGGATGTTCCCACGCGGCTGCACTCCGAGTGCCTCACCGGCGACGCGCTGGGCTCCCTGCGCTGCGACTGCCGCGACCAGCTGGAGACCGCGCTGCGGGCGCTGGCCTCGATGGAGCGGGGCGTGCTGCTCTACCTCCGCCAGGAGGGCCGAGGCATCGGGCTGGTGAACAAGGTGAGGGCCTACGCCCTCCAGGAGCAGGGGCTGGACACGGTCGACGCCAACCGGGCGCTGGGCTTCCGCGACGACGAGCGCGACTACGCCATCGCCGCGCACATGCTCCAGAGCCTCGGGGTGCGGTCGATCCAGCTGATGACCAACAACCCCGACAAGATCAGGCAGCTGGAGCAGCACGGCATCACGGTGAGCGGGCGGCTGCCGCACGTGATGGCGCCCAACGAGCACAACCGCTTCTACCTGGAGACGAAGGCCGCCCGGTCGGGGCACTTCATCGACCTGGACGAGACCGAGCGCCTGCCGGAGCAGGACGACCCCGTCATCGTCGAGGGCGACCGCAAGAGCGATCCGAGGGGAGCGGAGGGGGAGGCTCAGGCGGGAGGAGTCAGGGGACGCAGGCGGTGGAGCGGACGGTCATCACGCTCCGCCCACCGGCGGTGGCGAGGGTGTCGTAGCCCGCCGGGCCGCGGTGATCTGCGAGTGCACCGACTGCCCCCAGTTGGAGAGAGGAGCTGCTGGAGCCCACCATCACCGGGTGCGAGGGGATGGTCACGGTCACCGCGTCGAGGCTGAGGCCGCCCACGCCGGAGAAGGCGCCGATGGGCACGAGCTGGCTGTAGCCGCGGAAGGTGCCGCCGAA
The DNA here is from genome assembly GCA_016704445.1 of Deltaproteobacteria bacterium. Classification (GTDB taxonomy): domain Bacteria; phylum Myxococcota_A; class Polyangia; order Polyangiales; genus SCUS01. The sequence continues at coordinate 81,009 of JADJAE010000034.1, read as the reverse complement.
CAGGCCGTCCACGTAGAGGGCGGTGCCCGGGCCGGAGAGCAGCCACGCCCAGGTCGCGCGGAGGATCGTCCGACCCTGGGTGTGGCCCATCATGTGGAGCCCGGTGAGGGCGATGCGCCCGTTGATCGTGGGCGCCCAGGTGGCGCGCGTGTCGACGGTGCTCTGGTAGTTCGCCGCCGACGCGCCCTCACCCATGATGATGAGGTGGTACGACCGGAACTGCGTCGGCGTCATCGCCCGCCACTGCGCGTCGGTCACCACGGTGACCGTCGCTCCCGCCGGGAGGTTGGCCATGATGGTCGTGGCCGACCCGCCGATGGAGAGCACCCGGCGCACCCCGCTGTTGCAGCGCTGCCCGCACACGCCGGCCATGCAGCTCCCGGAGGCGCACGCGTTGCCGCAGGCGCCGCAGTGGCTGGAGCTGGTCGCGAGGTTGACCTCGCAGCCGTCGGTCGGGTTGCCGTTGCAGTCGGCGAAGCCCGCGTTGCAGCTCCCGACGCGGCACGCGCCCGCCACGCAGGCGGCCACGGCGTTGGCCGGAGCGCAGATCGTCCCGCAGCCGCCGCAGCTCGTCACGGTGGTCTGGGTGTTCACCTCGCAGCCGTCCGTGGAGGAGCGGTTGCAGTCCGCGAAGCCCGAGGCGCACACGAAGGAGCACACGCCCCCCGCGCAGGCCCCGAAGGAGTTGGCCGGCTGGGAGCACACCCGCCCGCACGACCCGCAGTTGGCCGGGTCGATCGCGACGGTGGTGCACTGCCCGCTGCACACGGTCTGCGTCGGGGAGCAGCCCGCCGCGCAGACGCCCGCGGTGCACACCTGGCCCGCGGTGCACGCCCGGGCGCAGGCGCCGCAGTTGGCCCGGTCCGTGGCCGTTTCGCGGCAGACGCCCGAGCAGGCCGTCTGACCCGGTCCGCAGGAGACCACGCAGGCCCCCGCGGTGCAGACCTGGCCCGCGGCGCAGACGCGGGCCGCAGCCGCCGCAGTTGGAGCGGTCCGTGTCCGTGTCGCGGCACACCCCCGAGCAGGCGGTGAGCCCGGCGCTGCACGACACCACGCAGGCGCCGCCCACGCAGACCGTCCCCGCCGCGCAGGCGTTGCCGCAGCCGCCGCAGTGGGCGCGGTCGGTCTGCGTGTCGCGGCAGGTGGCGCCGCAGCTCGTCAGCCCCGCGGCGCAGGAGAGCTCGCACGCCCCGGCGTTGCAGATCTGCCCCGCGGCGCAGGTGTTGCCGCAGGTGCCGCAGTTGCCTCGGTCGGTCTGCAGGTCGCGGCAGGTGCCGCCGCAGGCGTTGAGGCCCTCGCCGCAGGAGATCTCGCAGACCCCCGCGTTGCAGATGCGCCCCGCGGCGCAGACGTTGCCGCACGCGCCGCAGTTGATGCGGTCGTTGTTGAGGTCGCGGCACACGCCCGAGCAGTTGGTCTGCCCGGTGCTGCACGTCACCACGCAGGCGCCCTCCACGCAGGCCGTCCCGCCGGAGCACACGTTGCCGCAGGCGCCGCAGTGGTTGCGGTCGGTCTGCAGGTCGCGGCACACGCCCGAGCAGGCGTTGAGCTCGGTGCCGCACGACACCTGGCAGGAGCCCGCGGCGCAGACCTGGCCCGAGGGGCAGGCCGCCCCGCAGGCGCCGCAGTGGGCGCGGTCGGTCTGCAGGTCGCGGCACGCGCCCGAGCAGGCCGTCTGACCGGCGAGGCAGGAGACCTCGCAGACGCCCGCGTTGCACACCTGCCCGGCGGCGCAGGCCGTCCCGCAGGCGCCGCAGTTGGCGCGGTCGGTCTGCAGGTCGCGGCAGGTGCCCGAGCAGTCGTTGAGCCCGGCCAGGCACGACACGGCGCAGGCGCCGCCCGCGCAGACCTGGCCCGCGGGGCAGGCGTTTCCGCAGGCCCCGCAGTGGGCGCGGTCGGTCTGCAGGTCGCGGCACGCGCCCGAGCAGGTGGTGAGGCCCGAGAGGCAGGAGACCTCGCAGGTGCCGCCCGCGCAGACCTGGCCCGCGGGGCAGGCGGTCCCGCAGGCGCCGCAGTGGGCGCGGTCGGTCTGCAGGTCGCGGCACACGCCCGAGCAGGTGGTCTGCCCGGCGAGGCACGAGACCACGCAGACGCCCGCGTTGCAGACCTCGCCGCCGGGGCACACGGTGCCGCAGGCGCCGCAGTGGTTGCGGTCGGTCTGGAGGTCACGGCAGACGCCCGAGCAGGTGGTCTGCCCGGCGAGGCACGACACCTCGCAGGCGCCGCCGTTGCACACCTGCCCGGCGGGGCAGACGGTTCCGCAGGCGCCGCAGTTCAGCCGGTCGGTGCGGGTGTCCGCGCAGTAGCGCGCGGAGGTCCCGGCGTCGGAGGTTCCGGCGTCGGAGGCGCCGCCGCAGAGGGCGAGCATCGGGCCGCACTCCAGGCCGCAGACGCCCATGGCGCAGACCTGGCCGACGCCGCACGCGTTGCCGCAGGCGCCGCAGTTGGTGCGGTCGGTGGAGAGCGTGACGCACGCGCCGCCGCAGGCCTGCTGGCTCGGGGGGCAGCCGATCTGGCAGCTTCCGGCGACGCAGACCTGCGAGCCCGGGCACGCGTTGCCGCAGGTGCCGCAGTTCTCCCGGCTGGCCTGGAGGTCCACGCAGCGTCCGCCGCAGGTGGACTCGTTGCTCGCGCAGCGCGGCCCGAGGTCGGTGCCGATGTCCACGGCGGCGTCGCTGGGACCGCCGACGACGGATGATCCGTCGGTACAGCCCGCGACCGCGGCCCAGGCGAGCAGCGCCAGCCAGGCTGGCAGGGCGCTCGATCTTCTTCGTTCAAGCATTGCGATGGGAGTCCTTGTGGAAAGGGTTTACAGGGGGATGAAGGCGCCCAGCGCACCCCGTGCGTGCGCGCCCGTGGCACCTGTGTCTCACGCGTCTTCGCTCAGGGCCAAAAGACCGCCGACGGTCGTCATGGTCCCTCGCGGCAACTGGAGTTCAGCCCGGCGGGTGTTGTACGAAGCGCCCATGAGCGAGGGCCTCGACCTGCCGCGCGTCGATCGTGGGGCGTCGCTGCCCGAGGCCGATCGGCTGGCCCGCTTCGACGCCGCGCTGCCGCAGGTGCTCTCGGCGCTCGACGGCGAGGGCGACGCGGTGGCGCTTCAGTCGACGCTGGCGTGCCTCCTCTGGGAGGTGTTCGTCCAGGCGAGCTGGTGCGGCTTCTACCGTCGCGTGGGCGAGTCGACGCTGGCCGTCGGCCCCTACCAGGGCCCCATGGGGTGCCTCCGCATCGACTTCGCTCGCGGCGTATGCGGCGCCGCGGCGCGCACCGGCCAGACGCAGCTCGTGCCCGACGTGGAGGCCTTCCCCGGGCACATCGCCTGCGACGGGGCGACCCGATCGGAGCTGGTGGTCCCGGTACGCGACGGCGACGGCCGGGTGCGCGCCGTGCTCGACCTGGACTCGCACCTCCCCTCGGCCTTCAGCGCGGCGGAGGCGGCGAGGCTCGAGGCCCTGCTCGACGAGGTGTTCGCCCGTCGAGCCGGCGTGGCCTGGTAGCGCGGCTCCCGATCAGAGCACCTCCCACCAGAGCGGCGAGGCCGCGAAGGCCGCGTGGATCACCCCGACGTGAGAGTACGCCTGCGGGAAGTTGCCCCACATGGCGCCGGTGGAGGGGTCGAGGTCTTCGGCCAGCAGCCCGAGCGGGCTCTGCACCTTGTCGAGCTGGGCCATCATGGCGCGCGCCTCGTCCTGGCGCCCGACCTTGGCGAGCGCCTCGATGAGCCAGAAGGTGCAGATCACGAAGGCCACGTCGGCCTGGCCGAACTCGTCGGAGCGGTAGCGGCGCAGCCAGCCGCCGTGCTCGAGCTGCTGGCGCACGGTGTCGATGGTGACGTGCGAGCGCGGGTCGTCCGCGGTGACCAGCCGCAGGGTGATGGCCTGCAGCAGCGCCGCGTCGACCTCCGTGCCGCCGTAGCTCTCGACCAGGGTGCCCCGCGCCGGGTCGACCGCCCTCGCCAGGATCTCGTCCCGGATGCGCGTCGCGTGCGCCCGAAACTCCGCCTCCGCCTCGGGCTTGTGGATCTTCGCGATCATCGCCATGCGGTCGACCGCGGCCCAGCACATGAGGGAGGAGAAGGTCTGCGGCCGCCACTCCGAGCGGTACTCCCAGATGCCCGCGTCGGGCTGGCCTGCGACCGCGGCGGCCTTGCGGGCGAGGCGCTCGACGAGGTCGAGGGTGGCGGGCGTCGCCTGGTCGCTGAAGCGCTTGTCGAGGAAGATGGGCGCGAGCGCGAGCACCATCTCGCCGAAGACGTCGTGCTGGAGGTGCAGGGCGGCGGCGTTGCCCACGCGCACGGGGCCGTTGGACTTGTACCCGGGCCACTCGGTGAGCACGGCCTCCTCCAGGTCGACGCCGCCGTCGATGCGGTAGAGCGGCGCGAGGTCGAGGCCCGGCGAGGCGCTCGCCACGTTGAGAAGAAACTGCAGGAACTTCTCCCGCTCCTCGAAGTGCCCGAGCAGCCCGAAGGCGCCGAGGGCGTAGTAGGAGTCGCGCAGCCAGCAGTAGCGGTAGTCCCAGTTGCGGCCGCTGCCGGGCGACTCGGGAATCGACGTGGTGAGCGCGGCGACGATGGCCCCGGTGTCCTCGAAGCAGTGGAGCTTCAGCGCGAGCGCCGAGCGGATCACCTTCTCCTGGTACATCGGCGGCACGTCGCAGTGCTTCACCCACTGGTGCCAGTAGTGGGTGGTCTCCCGGAGGAAGCGCTCGCAGATCGGGGCGAGGGCCTCCTGGATGGGCTCTCCCCAGGCGAGCACCAGGTGCCGCCGCTCGGTGAGCGCGAAGGCCCGGGCGTTGATGTACGCGAGGGGCACGTCCGTGGTGAGCCGCACCTCGCTGCCGAAGCCCAGGTAGGAGACGTGGTTGGAGCCCTGCTCCTGCCTCGGCACCCCCTTCGACCAGCCGTGCCTCGGGTCGCAGTGGATCACCACCCTCGGGGTGCCCGACAGCGGCTCGACGATGCGCACGATCTTCGAGGGGCGGAAGCTGCGCTCGAAGAGCGTGAAGCGGGGGCAGAAGTCGAGCACCCGAAACGACCCCGTCGCCGAGGTGAAGCGGGTCTCGAGGATGTTGGTGTTCTCGAGGTAGCGCTGCACCCCGATGGTGCCGTCTTCCGGCGCGACGGTGAAGTGCCCACCGCCCTCCGCATCGAGGAGCGTCGAGAAGATCGGCTCGGAGTCGAAGCGGGGGAGGCACGACCACACCACCGAGCCGTGCGAGTTGACCAGCGCCGAGCACTGACAGTTGCCGATGAGACCAAGCTGATCGAGGGCCATGTCCCGGGAGCCTAAGACGGTGCCGTGGGATGGCCAGAGGCAACGGGCGCCCTCGGGCGGCCTTCACCCCCCGCGAGGCCGCCGACGGATCATCGCCACGGAGAACCCGAAGCGCGCCCCCGCGGCGGGCCCGTCGACCGCCACCGGGGCGACGAGCCCCATGGCGCTGCCGCGGTAGACCATCACCCGCCCCTGGAAGCCCATGAAGCGCTCGGCGCCGATGAGCACGTCCGAGAAGCCGTCGCGGTCGAGGTCCCTCGCGCCTGCGAGCGAGCCACCGAAGTACGACCCCGTGGCCGCGCCCTCGAAGGTCTGCGCCGGCGCCTCGGGCAGCCCCGCGCGCGCCCCGAGAAACAGGTACGCCGCGCCCGTGTACCCGCCGCGCCTCGGCGCCCCGACGAGCACGTCGTCGTCGCCGTCGCCGTCCACGTCTCCCGCCGCCGCGATGGCCCCGCCGAACTCCGCATCGGCGCCGCCCGGCCCGCTCAGCACCCTCGACGCCGTGGACACCCCCAGCGCCCGGTCTCCATGAAACACGTACACCCGCCCTCGCGCGCTCTCGACGTTCGCGGCCCCGACGGCGAAGTCCGGCAGCCCGTCGGCGTTGGTGTCTCCGAGGCCCGCGACCGCCCCGCCGAACTGTCCCCCCTCCGGGCTCTCGATGCGCAGCGTCGCCGAGGACGACACGCCGAAGGGAGCGCCCGCGAAGAGGTAGGCCGCGCCGGTGAAGCCTCCCGTGGCGTTGGCTCCGACGAGCAGGTCGCTGTCCCCGTCGCCGTCGATGTCCCCCGCGTCGGCGATGGCAGAGCCGAAGCGCACCATCGTCGCGTCCGAGGGGATGAGCACCGTGGTCGGCGACGCGGCGATGCCCCCCGGCGAGCCGAGGTAGAGAAAGACCCTGCCCGTGATGCTCCCCTGCGGCGCTCCGATGACGAGGTCGGCGTAGCCGTCGGTGTTGATGTCCCCCGCGCCGGAGACCACCGAGCCGAAGAGCGATCCCCCCTCGCCGAGGCCTGTGATGACCGAGTCCGGCGTGGTGCGCAGTCCACCGACGCCGCCGTGGTACACGAAGACCTGGCCGAGCTCCCGCTGCGCCGAGGGTGCGCCCACCGCGAGGTCGCCGAAGCCGTCGCCGTTCACGTCCCCGATCGCCGCGACGGAGAAGCCATAGAGCGCCGCGGGCATCGGCGGAGCCAGCGTCAGCGCGCCCCCGGCCTGCAGCCCCACCGCGCTCCCGAGGAGCACCGTCACGCCCGGCCCTGGCGAGGTGCGGAAGGGGAGGCCCACCGCGGCGTCGTCGTAGCCGTCGCCGTTGAAGTCCGGAACCGCCCCCCACATGCTTCCGCCCGGCGGTGTGACGCCCTCCGGGGTGTCGGCTCCTCCGCTGGCGAACTCCCACACCACGCTCGACACTTCCCCCGCGCGCAGCCGCCAGAACACGTTGCCCCGGGGCAGGTCGACGGTCGGCGCGCCTCGGCCTCCCCTCGGTCGCAGCGTGGTGATGACGGTGCGGCACTCCCGGTCGCGGCACACCTCGACCACCGAGTCGCCCGCGTCCGGGTCGACGTCCGCCGGGACCACCCAGCGCAGCATCGGCCGCCTGCTCGTGACGTGCACATGGGACGGCGGCCACTCCAGCCGCGGGAGCTCGCGGCAGGCCATCCCGCTGCGCACATAGCCCGCGTCGCAGGCGAACCCGCAGGACCCGGCCGCGCAGGTGGCGCTGCCATGCGCCGGGACGGGGCAGGGCTCGCACCGTGCGCCGCACGAGGCGGGCGAGTCGTCGCGGGCGCAGTCATCGCCGCAGCGGTGGGTGTTGGCGTCGCACACGAGCCCGCAGGTGGCCGCCACGCAGGTCGCCCGCCCGTTGGCCGGCACCCGGCATCGCGTGCACGAAGGACCGCACCCGAGCGGCGAGGTGCCGTCCGAGCAGGCGTCGCCGCAGCGCATGTAGCCCGCGGTGCAGGTGATCTCGCAGCGCCCCGCGGTGCAGGTGGGCGCGCCGTTGGCCGGGGTGGCGCAGGGCTCGCAGCGGTCTCCGCAGGAGGCGACGGCGTCGTTGGCGAGGCAGCGCTCTCCGCACAGGTGGAAGCCCGTGGCGCAGGTGATCACGCATCGCCCGGCGGCGCACGCGACGGCCCCATTGGCGGGCGTCGGGCAGGGCTGGCAGCGGTCTCCGCACGAGGCCACGGCGTCGTTGGGAGCGCAGCGATCGGCGCAGCGGTGGGTGCCCGCGGGGCAGGTGAAGTCGCAGGTGGCGGTGGCGCCCATGAGGGTGCAGCGCGCGGTGGCTCCGGCGGGGGCGACGCAGGGCTGGCAGCGGGTTCCGCACGAGGCGGGGCTGTTGTCCTGGAGGCAGGCGGTCGCGCAGCGGTGGGTGCCCGCGGGGCATGGGGTGAGGCAGCGCCCTTCGATGCACTGCGACCCTGCGGCGCAGGTCACTCCGCAGGCGCCGCAGTGGGCGTTGTCCACCCTCGTGTCGACGCACCCGATGGTCGGGCAATGCACCTGCGAATCCGGGCAGGCGCACGCGCCGTCGCGGCACCATGCACCGGCGGCGCAGGCGTTGCCGCATCGGCCGCAGTGCTCGGAGTCGCTGCGGCTGTCGACGCAGCGGTCGGCGCACTGCGAGGCCCGGTCCGCGGGGCACTGGCAGGCGCCGCCGCGGCAGCTCCGCCCGGAGCCCTGCGCGCCGCACGGGGTCTCCACGGGGAGCTCGTCGAAGACGCACACCCGCAGCGTGGCGTCGCAGCGCTCGGCGACGGTGCACGGGTCGTCGTCGCGGCACTCCCCGCTGTCGGAGCAGGGGCGCACGGCGCGGCAGCCGCGGGTGAGGTCGCACGCGGCGCCGGCGGGGCAGAGCCCGCTCGAAGGCGAGTGCTCGCAGCGCCCTGAGCGGCAGGTGTCGACGGTGCACGAGACGCCGTCGTTGCACTCCCCGTCGGTGCGGCACCCTGGCGGAGGGGCGTCGACGGCGTCGCTGCGGTCGAGCTCGCTGACGGCGTCGGTGGTGCCCGCGGCGTCGAGGGAGGGGCCGCCGACCACGGAGTCACCGGAGGCGCATCCGAGGCCGAGGAGGATCGCGAGCGGCGTCAGGCGCGGGGACATCGGGTGGTCGCTCTTCGGGGTGGCGGGTCGAAGCGTTGGCCTGCGGGTTCGGGGGCCGGGAAAGAGTGGCGCGATGCTACGTGGTAGCGTCCGCGCCGCCAACGGAGGAGAGCCGTAGATGTCTGAAGAGCGAATGACCGACGGGTTCTGGATCATCGAGGACGAGTCGCTGGGGTTGACGGTCGACCTGACGGCGATGGGGCTCGACCCGGATGCGATGGCGGTGATGGCGCCGCGGGTGACCCGCGCGGTGGAGGCGATGGCGGCGCTGGAGTCGGGCGCGATCGCGAACCCCGACGAGGGCCGGCGGGTGGGGCACTACTGGCTGCGCGCCCCGGAGCTGGCGCCGGAGCCGGAGATGACCGCGGCGATCACCGGGGCGCTTCAGCAGATCAGGGACTTCGCGGTGAAGGTGCACTCCGGCGAGGTGAGCGGCTTCGGCGCGCGCTTCGAGCAGGTGCTGGTGATCGGCATCGGGGGGTCGACGCTGGGGCCGCAGTACGTCTCTCACGCGCTCGGCGGTGCGGGCGACGCGATGCGCGCGGCGTTCATCGACAACACCGACCCCGACGGCATCGACCGTGTGGTGGCGCGGCTGCGCGCGGGCCCTGGCCTCGGCGCGACGCTGACCGTGGTGATCTCCAAGTCGGGCGCGACCAAGGAGACCCGCAACGGGATGCTGGAGGTGGCTCGCGCCTACCGCGACGACGGGCTGTCCTTCGCGGCGCACGCGGTGGCGGTGACGGGCGAGGGGAGCGAGCTCGACCGGCTGGCTCGCTCGGAGGGCTGGCGCGCGGTGTTCCCGATGTGGGACTGGGTCGGCGGGCGCACCTCCGAGCTGTCCGCGGTGGGCCTGCTCCCTGCGGCGCTCCAGGGCCTGGACATCGACGCGATGCTGGAGGGCGCGCGGGCGATGGACGCCGCCACGCGTCGCGACGGATGGCAGCGCAACCCGGCGGCGGCGCTGGCGGTGGCGTGGTTCCTGACGGGCGACGGGCACGGCGACCGGGCGATGGTGGTGCTGCCGTACAAAGACCGGCTGGAGCTGTTCTCTCGCTACCTGCAGCAGCTGGTGATGGAGTCCCTCGGCAAGGAGACCGACCTCTCCGGCGCCACGGTGAACCAGGGCATCGCGGTGTACGGCAACAAGGGCAGCACCGACCAGCACGCCTTCGTGCAGCAGCTGCGCGACGGTCGCGACGACTTCTTCGCGACCTTCATCGAGGTGCTCCGCTCTCGGGCGGGCGACGCCTTCGAGGTCGAGCCCGGGGTGACCTCCGCGGATTACCTCTTCGGGTATCTGGAGGGGACGCGCCGCGCGCTCTCGGAGAAGGGACGGCCCTCGCTGACGGTGACGATCGGCGAGGCCGACGCGCGCGGCGTGGGGATGCTCATCGCGCTCTACGAGCGGGCGGTCGGGCTCTACGCGACGCTGGTGGACATCAACGCGTACCACCAGCCAGGCGTGGAGGCGGGCAAGCGCGCGGCGACGCAGTTGCTCGCGCTGCAGGCGCGCATCGAGGCCGCGCTGCCGGGCGACGAGGGCGCGGCGATCGACGCGGCGGGCGTGGCGGGGGCGCTGGGCGAAGCGGACGTGCTGCAGGTCGCGCGGGTGCTGCGGCACCTCGCGGGTGGCGGCGAGCACGCGGTCTCCCGCGTGACGGGAACTGGACTGCTCACCGCGAGATATTGCAGCCGCCGCGGGAGTTGACCGAAACACGATGTGTGCACGCTTCTTGGCGTGGTGCTTTTCCACCGGCCTAAATGGGCCCCGAGGAACGAGGGACCACACCGATGAGCGCAGAACTGACCGTACGCCAGAAGATCCTGATGGCCGCCGTTGCGATGGGCAGCGACACCGAGAACTTCTCCGTAGAAGACCTGATCGTTCGGTCGTGGAAGATGTTCCCGGAGTCGTTCTCGCTGCGCGGCTTCGAGCGGCTCTACCCCGACTCCAACCGCGTGCTGGCGAAGCTCTCCGGGGCTGACGGCCTCTGCGGGCTCGGCTGGCTCGAGCACACCGACCAGCGCACCTACCGCCTGTCCCGCAAGGGCCGCACGGTGGCTCGCACGCTGGCGTCGATCCAGGACAACGTCGCGATCGAGCCTGAGCCCGAGGCCGTCGAGGAGAAGGCTGTCGAGGAGAAGGTCGAGCGCCCTGCGCCGCTGCGCGTGGCGAGCGAACCCGCGGTGAAGGCTCCCGCGAAGGAGAGCCGCCCCGCTCCGGTGCGCGCGGCGAAGGCGGTGCGCGAGGTGAAGCCCGCGCCCGTGGCGGAGGGCCGCCCGATGACGAGCACCGCGACGCTCACGGCGATGGACGTCAACGCGCTCCAGCAGATCGGGAAGGCCGACGCGCTGAGGAAGTTCCTCCGGGGGCAGCCGCTGTCGTTCTCCGACGCGTGCGCGTTCTGGGGCTTCTCCTCGGCGAGCCGCGCCGCGGTGGTGCAGCAGCGCCTCGACATGACCACCGACCTGCTCAAGCGCGCGGTGGAGAGCTTCTCCAACGGCGTCGACGCGCGCATCCCGCCGCTGTCGACCTGCTACGGCCTCTTCAACCTCAACCGGCTGATGGCGGAGAAGTTCGCCCGCGAGCTGGAAGGCCTGCGTCTGCCGGTCGCTTCGGGGGGC
>JADJAE010000034.1:0-65000 GCA_016704445.1 Deltaproteobacteria bacterium | reverse complement strand
AGCAGGTCTTAGTGATCCGGTGGTCCCGTATGGAAGGGCCATCGCTCATCGGATAAAAGGTACTCTGGGGATAACAGGCTGATCACGCCTGAGAGTTCACATCGGCGGCGTGGTTTGGCACCTCGATGTCGGCCCATCGCATCCTGGGGCTGGAGCAGGTCCCAAGGGTTCGGCTGTTCGCCGATTAAAGCGGTACGCGAGCTGGGTTCAGAACGTCGTGAGACAGTTCGGTCCCTATCTGCTGTGGGCGTAGGAGACTTGAGAGGATCTATCCATAGTACGAGAGGACCTGGATGGACGTACCCCTGGTGTGCGGGTTGTTCTGCCAAGAGCATAGCCCGGTAGCCATGTACGGAACGGATAATCGCTGAAAGCATCTAAGCGAGAAGCCGACCTCAAGATGAGGTCTCCCTATCAGACTCCACGTAGACCACGTGGTTGATAGGCTGGACGTGGAAGCGCCGCAATGCGCGTAGCGGACCAGTACTAATATGTCGACCGACTTGATCGTCTCTCCAAGCGTTCTCACAGACGGACGCGAATCCCGCGTCGAAATCAGAATTGGGTGTGCATACCCACAACTTCCTCGGTGGCTATGGCGGAGGAGTCTACCCGATCCCATCTCGAACTCGGTCGTCAAGCCCTCCAGCGTCGATGGTACTGCACAGGTGACTGTGTGGGAGAGTAGAACGCCGCCGGGGTCCTATCACGGCAACAACCCCGTCGATCACAGTGTCTTCAAAAGAGCACTGCGATCGGCGGGGTTTTGTCATTTCTGGCGCCGGAAAACTGGCGCGCCCTCCGGCCTTCTTGCTATCGACCGCTCAACTCGTGGGCCTGCGCGCAAAGATCATCGCGGTACTGATCCTCGTCCCGCTGGTCGCCGCCGGCGCCCTCGGGCCGTCCTTCGTGCGGAGCCGCGTCCGCCAGGGGATCGTCAGCGCCTGCGCCCGCCGCCTGGGCGCTCGCTGCCAGGTGGGCTCCGTCGACCTCGCGATGGACGGCGCCCTCCTGCGCCGCGTGGTGGTCGACCTGCCGGGCGCCCGTCGCCACCTCTCCGTCTCCCGCGTGGGGGTGCGCTTTCGATGGCCGGCGCTGGTGCTCGGCCGCACCCAGCGACTCGACGTGCAGGCCGAGGGCATCGAGCTACGAGCGCAGGGGCCCATCGAGGAGATCATCCGTCGTCCGGTCGCGGCCCCGTCGGCGGAGGGCGGTCGTCGGCGCTTCGTCCTGGGGAGCGTCCACCTGGACCGTATCCAGGCCGACCTCGAGCTGCGCGAGGGAGAGCACTCCCGCGCCAGGCTGCAACTCCGCGAGGCGGTGGTGGACGTCACCGACACCCGCGACATGACCGTGCGCTGGTCGGAGCTTCGCGCGGAGGCCCCGCACGTGGTGATGCGCTCGGGCACCTGCGTGGCGCTGCGGAGGGCTGCCGAGCAGAGCCTCAACTGCACGGGCTTCGAGGCCCTCGCAGACGTGCGCGCGAAGGACGCCCTGCCCCCCTTCCTCGACGAGGTCGAGGCGGCGTGGCGACGAGAGCATGTCGAGGCCGTCGACACACCCGCGACCGGGCCGGGTGCCGCTGGGCCAGGCCCGGCGAGGGCCCTATCAGTGCAGGCCAGGGAGGGATCGATCCGGCTGCAGCGCGGGGGAGAAGACCTGGTGAGGCTCGACCCCGCGAGCCTGACCCTGCAGGCGCATGGCAGGGTGATCGATGAGCTGCGCGTCGAGGTGGGCGCCGACCAGGGCGGCGCCATCACCGCCAGCTACGCCCGGGACGAGAACGCCCGCTGGCAGGTGGAGGTCGAGGCCGGGACGCTCCCGCTGCAGCGCCTCGCCCCGTGGCTGCCTTTCATTCCGTGGCACGCGCCCGAGCGAGGCACGGCCCGCTTTCACCTGCGGGTGGAGCCGCCGGAGGGGCGCACCGAGGCCACCGTGCTCGAGGTCTCCGGCAACGTCACCGTCGATCACTTCGGGCTGCGGCATCCAGGGCTCGCGCGCGAACCCCTCGACGCCCTCAGCGCCTCGCTCTCCGGCCGCGCCACGCTCGACCTGGAGCGCCGTCGGGTCACCTCGCCGGGCATCTCCGCGGAGCTCAACGGGCTGCGCTTCTTCCTCTCCGGGAGCGCCGAGCGGGGGCGCGATCACTCCGCCGTCGACGCCGTGCTGAGGGTTCCGGTCTTCGACTGCGACCTGCCTCGGCGGGTGCTGCCTCCCGCCGCGGTGGGTCCGCTCGCGGGCTTCCTCTTCAGCGGAACCCTCGCGGGCGACCTCCACATCGCCCTCGACACCCGTCGGCTCGGCGACACCGTCCTCGACGTCAACGTGCAGGACGGCTGCGACGTCTCGCAGTCCTCCGTCGAGGTCGGGCTGCGACGCCTCGGCAACCCCTTCATCCAGCGGGTGCAGGAGCCCAACAACGTCGTCCGCACCTTCCTCACCGGACCCGGTACGCCCGCGTGGACGGCCTTCGAGGCGATCTCTCCCTTCGTCGTAGGCGCCGTCATCCAGCGTGAAGACGGCGGGTTCTATCGACACCACGGGTTCTCTCCCGACGAGGTTCGCGGGGCGCTCATCCGCAACGTCAACGCCGGGCGCTTCGCCTTCGGGGCCAGCACCATCACCATGCAGCTGGTGAAGAACGTCTTCCTCGCGAGGGAGAAGACCCTCGTGCGAAAGCTCCAGGAGGTCGCCCTCACCTGGTGGCTGGAGCGCTCCCTCGACAAGCGCTCGATCCTCGAGCTCTACCTCAACGTCGTCGAGTTCGGCCCCGGGATCTATGGCATCGGGCCCGCCGCGCGCTTCTTCTTCGGGCGCGAGCCGAACGACCTCACCGTCCTCCAGGGCATCTACCTCGCGACGCTCCTCCCGGCGCCGATTCCCCGCTATGGGATGTTCGAGCGCGGCGCCATCGGGTCGGGCACCCTCCAGCAGCTACGGCACATCGCCCGATCGATGGCCGCCAACCGGCTCATCACCCCCGCCGAGGCCGCCGCGGCGGACCATGAGGGCATCGCGTTTCGCCCGCGCAACAGCCCCGTCCCTGGACCGCAGACGGTCACCGTCGACCCGCTCACCACCGACGAGCAGGCCCTCGAGATGGCCCAGCGGCTCGGCGTGCAGGTGCACCCCGCGTTGCCCGATGACCCCAACGCCCCAGCGCCAGCGCCCGCAGAACCCTCGGACGAGCCCGGACGCTGAAGGAACCGGGGAGGGGCTCTACCCGGCGGCGGATGCGCCCGCGGGGGTGAGCTCGCCCAGCAGCAGCACCAGCATCGACGACGCCGTGTCGATGAGGTGGGCCTTGGTGATGGTTCCGGGAGGGGACTCGAGCCAGGCCAGGGAGGTGACCTCGACGAAGCCTACCCAGCCGCGGAGCAGCACCCGGAGCGCTCGAGGGCGAGCGTGCGGCGGAAGGTCCTTCACGATCATGTCGACGAAGTGCCCCCGCACCCGGTCGAGGATACCCGCGATCACCGGGTCGGAGCCGATGCCACCGCGCATCAGCGCCACGTAGGCCGGGCCGCGCGCCTTCACGAAGTCCAGGTAGGCCTCCAGGCCCGCGCGCATCCGCACGTCCGGGGCGAGCGTCGGGTCGACCAGCGTCTGCGCCCGGAGGTCGGCCGCAGCGGCCTCCAGCACCGCGGCGTAGTAGTCCCGCTTCGTCGGAAAGTAGTGGTAGAGCAGGCCCTTCGAGATGCCCGCCGCCTCGGCGATGTCATCGATCGACACCGTGTCGTATGGGCGCGTCCCGAAGAAGGCCATCCCCTGCGCGATGAGCTGCGCGCGGCGCGTGTCGAGCGACTGCCGGGTGCGCGTCGTCTTCTTCTCCCCCGCCGCAGCCCTGGCCATCGGGAAATCACTACCGCCGTGTTGACCGCGCCACAACGGTCATCTATCGATGGGCTATTGAACGGAAGTCAGTTGCCCGAGGGAGACGACGCCATGGACGTGAGCACGCACGAGACGCAAGGGGCCCGGCCGATCAAGCCGCGCTCGCCGGGGGTGACCTTCGACGCCGCGATGCCGCGGTACTGGTTCGGCGGCTTGAAGCACGCGTCGCTGCTCGCCAACGGGGTCAACCTGCTCTTCCCCAAGGGAGAGCGCTTCTTCGTGCGCAGCGTGATGCACTACCTCCCGCAGCTCGATGATCCGACGCTGCGGGCGCAGGTGAAGGGCTTCGCGGGGCAGGAGCACCGGCACGCCAGGGCGCACGAGGACTACAGCAAGGTGATGGAGGCCCAGGGCTACGAGGTCGAGGCCTTCTTGAAGGTCTTCGAGCGCATCGCCTTCGACGGCATCGAGCGCGTCTCCCCGGCGGCGCTGCGGCTCGCGGTCACCGCGGCGACGGAGCACTTCACCGCCATCATGGCGGAAGACGCCCTCTCTCGCGGCTACCTCGCGGCCATGGACTCCGAGGTCGGGCGGCTGCTGATGTGGCACGCCGCGGAGGAGATCGAGCACAAGGCCGTGGCCTTCGACGTGCTCGCGAAGGTCGCGCCGGGGTATCCGCTGCGCATGGCGGGCCTCGCGCTGGCGTCGACGCTGCTGGGAGGGTTCTGGCTCGCGGCGGTGATCACGCTGGCGAGGCAGGACGCGAAGCTGCCGCCGGAGCCCCACCGCGAGCCCACCGAGGAGGAGAAGAAGAACTCCCCGCTCGACATCTTCGCGCGAGGCATCCGCGAGTACATGCGGCCGTCGTTTCACCCCAACGACCGGGACAACCTCCCGCTGGCCGTCGAGGCGCTGCGATCGCTGGGGCTGGAGCCGGCGTAGCGGTTCAGTCGAGGGTGAGCGGGACGAAGGTCTGGCCGTTGCGGCGACGCACCAGCAGCGCGGAGTGGCCGTCTTGCGTGGCCGTCAGCAGGTCGCCGGAGCTGCCCACCGGCTGCTGGTCGGCCTGGAGGATCACGTCACCAGGGCGCAGCCCCGCGCGCTCTCCGGCGCCGCCCGCCTCGACCACGGTGACCATCACCCCGCGGTCGACGCCGAGCTGACGCGCCCGCTGCACCGGGATGGGAGCGACCTCCAGCCCCAGGTTGCGCGAGCCCTCGATGCGAGGCGCGGCGGTGCCCCGCTCTCTGGAGGCGCGCTGGTTGTTGGCGTCGGGGCGGGTGCCCGCGACCACGCGCACCGAGCGGGCCTGGCCGTTGCGCAGCACCGCGAGGGTGAGCGCGTCGTTGGGGCGGCGGCCCGTCACGGTCTGCACCACGTCGTTGGAGGAGGTGACCGGCCGGCCGTCGACCGCGGTGATCACGTCGCCCAGCGCGAGGCCGGCGCGGGCGCTGGGGCCGCGGGCGTCGATCTCCGAGACGATCGCTCCGCTGGCGGGGGGAAGGTTGAAGTTGCTCGCCAGGTCGGCGGTGAGGTCTTGAAGGCCCAGGCCGATCCAGCCGCGGGTGACGGAGCCGCGCTCGGCGAGCTGCTCGGTCACCAGCCTCGCGAGGCGCGAAGGCACCGCGAAGCCGACGCCCGTACCGCGCCCGAGGATCATGGTGTTGATGCCCAGCACCTCGCCGCGGAGGTTGATGAGCGGACCGCCCGAGTTGCCCGGGTTGATGCTGGCGTCGGTCTGCAGGTAGTCCTCGATGGAGGTCTGCCCGAGGCCCGCGCGGCCCTTGGCGCTCAGCACCCCGTGGGTGACCGTGGCATCCAGGCCGAAGGGCGCGCCGATGGCCAGCACCCACTCGCCCACGCGAGCCCGGTCGCTGTCGGCCCAGCGCGCCACGGGGAGGCCCGTCGCCTCGATCTTGATGGCCGCGAGGTCAGTCGCCGGGTCGGTGCCCAATACACGGGCGGGTAAGACCCGGCCGTCGCGGAGGTGCACCATGATGCGCCGCGCGTCTTCGACGACGTGGTTGTTGGTGACGATCACCCCGTCGGCGCGGACGATGACCCCGGAGCCGGTGCCGTGCTGTACCTCGGGCGCCCCACCGCGACCGCCGCGGCCGCCGCCGAAGGGGAAGGGGAAGGGGAGCCCCTGGGGCGCCTCGGGCTGCTGGCTCTCGACGTCGACGCGGATGCTCACCACCGAGGGGAGCGTCTGCGAGGCGACCGAGACGAAGCCGTTGGAGAGCTGCTCCATCGCGCCGAGCGAGGGTGGTGGCGTGGTGGCGGGAGCGGGAACCTGCTGCGAGTAGACGGTGGAGGCGCCGAGGGCGAGCGCGCCGATCACGCTCGCGAGTACGCCCGCACGACGAATGCGTTGAGAGGGAGAGTGGGTCATCCGGTGACCTCCATTCGAGGGGCACAACCGTTCAGGGTGCCCCGGTTATTCCGAGGGGGAGTCTTCAGGACGGATCGAGCGCGCCGAGGATCTCCTCGACCACGCGCCGCGCCGCCTCGGAGGGGTCGGCCGCGTCGCGGATGGGACGCCCCACCACGAGGTGCGAGGCGCCCGCGCGGATGGCTTCGGTGACGGTCGCGGTGCGTTGCTGGTCATCGCCCGAGACGCTCGCCCAGGTGGGGCGGACGCCGGGGGTCACGCACTGTAGCAACGGAGCCGCGGCGCGCACGGCCGCGAGCTCGCGGGGGGAGCACACGACGCCGACGGCGCCCTGGGATTGGGCCTCGACGGCGCGCGCGACGACCGCGCGGGTGAGGGCGTCTTCGCCGCCGTAGCTGGCGGGCGAGGTGGAGGTGAGCACGGTGATGCGGAGGATGCCCGCGCGCCCTCGGGCGGCGCGCACCGCGGCGTCGACGGGGTCGTGCACGGTGATGAAGCGCACCGGGACGCCGGCGTCGACGATCTGCGCGACCGCGCGCGAGACCGTGGCGGGCACGTCGTGGAGCTTGGCGTCGATGAAGAGGGCGGAGCCGTCGGTGAGGCGGCGGGCGAGCTCCATGCCGCCGCGCATGAGGAGCTCGAGGCCGATCTTGAAGGTTCCGACGGAGGGGCGGAGGGCGGCGGCGAGGGCGCGGGCGCGGGCCTCGTCCTCCACGTCGAGGGCGAAGATGAGCCGGTCGCGGGCGTCGTCGAGGGAGGTCATCGCAGGGGCGCGTAGGGTACAACTCGACGCGATGAGCGACACGCCCAACTACATGACCCCGGCGGGCTACCAGCGCTTCGTGGACGAGTCGACCTGGCTCGCGCGCGTCGAGCGGCCGCGCGTGGTGGTGGAGGTGCAGGACGCGGCGGCGCAGGGCGATCGCAGCGAGAACGCGGAGTACATCTACGGCAAGAAGCGGCTGAGGGAGATCGACCGGAGGCTCAACTTCCTCGCGCGGAGGTTGGCCAACGTGCATGTGGTCGACCCGAAGACGCAGAAGGGCGATCGGGTGTTCTTCGGGGCGACGGTGGAGCTCGAGGACGAGGAGGCCGCGGTGGCGACGTGGCACATCGTGGGCGAGGACGAGGTCGACCTGGAGAAGAAGCACATCAGCTGGAAGTCGCCATTGGGCAGGGCGCTGCTGAAGAAGGGCGTCGACGACGTGGTGACGGTGAAGCGGCCCGACGGGGCGACGCTGGAGTACACGGTGCTCGCGGTGCGCTACGGCTGAGCGCACGCGCAAGCCTCGCTCGACGTCCCCGGTGGTAGCGTTCGCGCCACCCACGATGAACGCCCCACACGACCCGCTCCGCGTCGCCGAGGTCTTCGGTCTCTCCCCGGTCGGCACCCGGCTGAGGGAGGCGCTGCTCGCCCTTCGAGGCGACGGACACACACCCCGGACGCGCTTCGATCATACCTCCCTGAGTATGTTTCGACCGCGCATGGCGCTGCCGCTGTGGGCGGGGCGCGCGGCGCACGGGCGGCTCGTGCCCATCTACAACCTCGTCAACCGGGCCGAGCGCCCGCGGCCCGAGGAGGGCTGGAGCGTGCGGGTCACCAACGCGCGAGACTTCCTCGGCACGCAGCTCACCTACGACAGCCACAACGGCACCGACTTCGCGGTCCCGCTGGGGACGGTGGTCGTGGCCGCGGCGCCGGGCGTCGTGCGGCGCGTATCGAGCGAGTTCAACCGCGGCGGGCTCAAGGTCTTCATCGATCACGGCGCGGGCCTGGTCACCTCCAGCAACCACCTCGGGCGATCGATGGTGGCCGTCGGCGATCGCGTCGCTCGGGGACAGCCCATCGCCCTCTCGGCCTACAGCGGCCTCGACGGGCTCAGCACCTTCCCCTTCGGCGCGCCCCACGTGCACTTCAACGTCTGGCTCGACGGCGAGTACGTCGACCCCTTCGCCGCGCCCGGCGAGACCTCCCTCTGGCGCGCGGGCAACTGGCCCGTCCCCTCGCGCGACGGCGACGACGCGCTGCCCGCCTCCGACTGGGACCACCCCGCCATCGAGCGCGCCATCGAGGCTGCCTGGGCCCCGGAGCTTCGCGCCGGGCTCCGCGCCCTCAGCGACCCCGACGAGCGCGCCGTCGCCGTGCTCTTCCAGCAGAACTACTACCCCACCCGCTTTCGCGAGCTCCCCCGGCTCTACGGCGCGGAGCACCCCCGCGCCCCGAGGCTCGACCTGCCGTTTCGCCCGGAAGACTTCGACGGGATCTGGTTTCCCCACGGCGCCGAGCCGCCCCGGCAGTAACGCCCTCCGCGAGTCGCGTCGCTTCCACCCCCTGTCCGCCGCTGCTATAGCCTCGACGCATGGCTGAACCATGGCGGGCGCTCTCTGAACAAAGCACCTTCGCGGGCAGCATCCGCATCGTCCGCTCGCTCCAGAGCGCCTCGCCCCGGCGCGCGCTCTACCTCGCCGAGCAGACCGGCATCGGGCGGGCGTGCGCGCTGCGGGTGCTCGACCCGCGGCTGATCTCGTCGGCCCCCGGGAAGGCCCGATTCGAAGAGCTGAAGGCGCTGAGGGCCCGCATCAAGAGCGACCACGTGGTCGACGTGGTGGCCGCGGGCGTCGATCGCACCACCGGCGCCCCGTGGTTCGCGCTCGACCACCTCGAAGGCGAGACGCTCTCTGCGCACGCGGCGTCGCCGCTCCCTCCCGCCGAGGCGCTCGAGATACTCTGGCAGGTGGCGCACGGGCTCGCGGCCATCCACGAGGCGGGGCAGGTGCACGGCACCCTCGACCCCTCAAGCATCATCGTCGCCTCCAGCCGCTACGCGGGCAGCGACTTCACCGCCACCCTGCTCGACTTCTGGACCTCCGCGTGGCTGCGCTCCGCCGACGCCAACGCCGAGGGCACCGACGTCGCATCGCTCTTCTGGAGCGCCCCGGAGCAGACCGAGCCCGGCGCCGCCGTCAGCGCCGCGGCGGATGTGTGGTCCTTCGGGCTGCTGGCGTTTCGGCTGCTGACGGGGAAGGTCTACTGGAAGAGCGCGGTGCAGCCCGACCAGGCCACCCCCGTCGGGGTGCTCAAGGAGGTCTCCGTCGCCGACCTGCCTCGCGCCTCCCGACGCGCCTCCGAGCTCGGCGTCGAGGCGTCGCTCCCGGAGGGCTTCGACGGGTGGTTCGCCCGCTGCGTGGCCCGCTCCATCGACGACCGCTTCCAGAGCATCCGCCAGGCCGTCGACGCGCTGGAGCCCATCCTCGATCGCGACGCCCCGGTGACCTCCTCCGCCGCGCGCGCTCCGAGGCGCCGCTGGCCCAGGATCAAGCGTCACTTCAGCTCCCTCTACGCGTGGGCGCGCTCGACCGACGTCGTGGTGCCCGCGGTGCTCGCCGTGCTGCTCATCGCCGCCTTCGGCGCGCGCGGACACTCCCGCGCCCGCTGGCCCTGGTCGCGCTCCCGCTCCGCCGCTCCGGTCGTCGCGGCCCTGCCCTCGCCGACGCCTGGCGCGGCCGCGCCTGCCGCCGCGCCTGCCGCCGCTCCGGACGCCGGTGCGCCCCGCCCGGTCACCCTCACCGACAGCGGCGCGGCGGCGATCGCCACCCGCCTCGGGAGCATCCCCCGGGGATCACCCGTGTGGATCACCGTGGCCGCCGCCGATCCCGCGGCCGAGGCCATGGGCCAGCGGCTGCTCGGGATCTTCGAGCGCGCCGGCTGGCAAACCCACCCCCTCGGTCACTCGGAGGTGCGGGCGCGGCCGGGCATCTTCCTCTTCGCCGCGGAGGAGCAGTCGCCGGCCTACGTGGAGACCGTCGAGCGGGCGCTCACCGACGCCCACCTCGCGCCCACCGTGGCGCGCGGCTACCGCTCGTTCTACGCCGAGATGCGCCGGGACAACCCCAGCTACCGGGGCTTCCCTTCGAGGCCGACCAGACCTTCCTCATCGTGCTCGGCCGCGGGCAGTAAAGCCCCCGCGCTACAGCTGCTTGGGCCCCTTGGGCTCCTCGGGCTCCTCGGGCTCGTTGGCCTTCGCCGCCGCGATCTTCGCCGCGATCTTCGCCGCCACCTTCGCCTCGTGGTCGCGGATCTTCGCCTCGCGGATGGCGTCGACGTCGAGCGGGGGCGGGGTCTTCTCCCCGGCCAGCGCGTCGTCGCGCTTCTGCAGCGTGTCGCTCACCGCGGTGCGCCAGGGCTTCGACTCCTTCGGGCCGAAGAGGTACGCGAGCCCCACGGCGACGAAGTAGAGCGCGATGAGCGGCAGGCCGAGCATCACCTGCGAGTACACGTCCGTGCTGGGCGTGAGCACCGCCGCGAGGATGAACGCGATCACGACGAAGTAGCGCGAGAACGAGAGGAGCTGACGCCAGGTCACGAGCCCGACCAGGGACAGGAAGAAGATGAAGAGCGGGAGCTCGAACACCACGCCGAAGGCCAGGAGCATCTGCGACGTGAAGCCGAGGTACTCGTCCATCATCAGCGTCGGGATGACGGTGACGGCGGTGTTGCTGACCTTCCCGCCGAACCCGAGCATCCACGCGTACCCGACCGGGAATACGAAGTGGTAGCCGAAGAGCGAGCCGGCCACGAAGAACAGCGTGGAGAAGAACACCAGCGGCAGGACGACGCGCTTCTCCTTGGCGTAGAGCCCCGGCGCGATGAACATCCAGAGCTGGTAGAACACCACCGGCAGCGCGAGCACGAAGCCGCCGATGGCCGCGATCTTCAGGTAGACCACGAAGGCCGACGTGGGGTCGGGGAAGTGCACCTGCGGGTTGAGGGGGTAGCCGCCGCCGGCCGGGAGCGCCGACTGCGCCCGCTGGGCGACGTCGCGCATCGCGCGGAACACCGGGTAGTGCAGCATCCAGTGGAAGATCTGCGGGATGGTGCACGCCTGCGGGGTGTTCACGCGCCCGTTGCAGAACCACGCGACCTCCAGCGGGCGCAGCAGCCAGGCGAAGAGCTGCTCGCGGAAGTTCCACCCCACCACCATGCCGGCGATGACCGCGAGGGTGGCGCGCAGGATGCGCCCGCGCAGCTCCTCCAGGTGGTCGCGGAAGCTCATGGGGCCTTCGGTGTCGCTCACGGCGCTCCCTCCGTCTCGGGGTACACCGCCGCGCCTTCGGGCAGCGCGCCGAAGTCATCAGGTCCCCCTTCGGGGTACTCCATCGCGAGGTCGACGGCCTCGGACTCTGCCTCGGCCTCCAGGGACATGGAGCGCTTGGCGTCATCGACGGTGGAGCGCACGCCCTCCTCGATGCCCGACAGGCCCTCGCGCAGCGGGCGCGTGACCTCGTCGACCACCTCGTCGAAGCCGGCCTCCTGGCGCAGCTCGCGCGAGGCCCGCTGAAACTCCCGCACCGCGCGGCCAATGGCGCGCAGCGTCTGGGGGAGGTTCTTTGGACCCACCACCACCAGCGCCACGAGGCCGATCAGGAACAGCTCCGGAAGCCCGATACCGAACATCGCCGTTGGCCCTTTACCCTACCGACCCCGAGAGCACCACCCGCCGCAGCCGCCATAACACCGCCGCGTAGGCCGCCACGGTCGCCCAGGCCCAGAGCGTCAGCCACAGGTCGAAGCCCCGCAGCGGCGCCCACCGCGCCGTCGCCGCGAAGGTGAGCGCCATCACCACCACGCTGGCGTTCATCACCCAGCCCCACAGCACCAGCGCCAGCTCGCTGCGCCGGCCGAGCTGCCACGCCACCAGCAGCCCCAGCGCCAGCAGCCCCAGCGCCCGCGAGAGACGCCACGCCGTGAGCCCGTCGTGCGCGATGGTGAGCCACTGGGTGACCTGCCCCGCCGCCACGAAGACCAGCGTCGCCCACGTCGCCAGACGCCAGGCCCGCGCCGCCCGCGCCGTGTCCTCGGCCCCTTGGGGGGCTTTTACCGCGTCGGTAAAGGCCGCCCCGCAGCGGGCGCACCGGGCCCCCCCCGAGGCCCTCGGCGCGCCGCACTCGTCACACAGCGCCGGGGCGCTCACGGGATGCTCAGTCCTCGTCGTCCTCGTCGCCGTGCCGCGGGGTGACCAGCAGCTCGCCGTTGGGGCCGTCGCGGCGGATGATGAAGGTGCGCCGCGCGGCCACGTCGTCGCCCTCGCGCGCCACCACCGAGACGATGTTGGCGCCCGGCCGCAGCGGGAGCGGCGCGTTGAAGGTCATCCGGTGGGGATCGGCCGCGTCGCGGTTGGACAGGTAGAAGACCTTGTGGGGCCCGACGAAGATGTAGAGGTCGAGGACGCGGTTCTCGTCCGTGGCCGTGCCCTGGAGGTTGATGGACGTGCCGCGCGCCGAGAGCGCCACCGGACCGTCGGTCTCGATGAGCGGCGGCGAGTTGTGAAGCACGAAGGTGAGCGAGCGCGGGGCCGTCGAGCGGGTGCCGCCGCCCTGCGCCCGGAGCGCCCAGCCCGGTCGGCCGTCGAGCGCGTCGACCCGCACCCACTCGCCCGACTGCGCCGTGATCGGGAAGCCAGAGCCCGCCGGGGCGCGGAGGATCACCCTCGCGTCGCTGGCAGGTGACTCTCGCAGCTCGAGGGCGGCGGCGGCCACGAAGGCGCCGGTGGCGGCGGTGACGGGCGCTCCCGCCTGGGCGATGGGCACCGGAGCTTCTGCGAGGTGACCTCGCGGAGGTTCGTCCTCGACGACGAGCTCCAGCTTGAGCTCGTCCTGGCGGAAGCTCTGGGCCACGTCGAAGGTGAACGCCACGCGGCGCTCCTCGCCGGGCATCATGTCGTTGATGTTGAAGCGCGCGTCGTGCAGCAGCACGCCGGTGCCCGACAGGTTCTTGAGGTTGGCGCGCGCCACGAAGGTGCGGCCGCGCCCGACGTTCTTCAGCGTCAGGAACATCGTCATCCGCTCGCCGCGCTGGATGCGCCCGTCGCCGTTGCCGCTGCCGCGCTGCTCGGCGAACTGCCAGCCGTAGGCGAAGACCGGGCGCTCGAGGCCACGGATGGAGGCCCGCAGCGGCGCGACGGCCTCCGCGGGGGGGATGTGCCCGTGCGACTCCGACCACTCCAGCCGGATGCCGTCGGTGCGGGAGAGGGCCGCGCGCGGCACGAGGCACACCTTGCGGGTGCCGGGCGCCGGGAGCGAGCTGCTGCCCGGGCGGAAGCCCTCGAACTCGCAGAGCCCGAGCGGCGAGGTCCAGGTGCGGGTCTCGCCGGGGTTCACCCGGCCGAAGACGAACTCCCGGTTCTCGAACATCGGGTTGTCGCTCTTGGTGTTGGCGCGCAGCCGGAAGAGCGGGGTCGTGCCGCGGTTGGTGACCGTCACCGTGAGGTCGAAGGCCTCCCCCGGCGCGGCGGTGTTCTCCGGCCGCGAGGTGCGCATGGTGACCTCGACGTTGGGCGTCCCGCCGGCGTCGGCGCCCTCCTCCCAGTCGACGCGCAGGGGCTGCAGCGCGCGAGCGACGCTGGCCACCTGCTCGGCGCGGGTGCGGTCGAGCATCGGGCGCGCGTCGGCGATGAGCTCGCGGCGGCCGGAGCGCGGCGCGGCGGTGAGCAGGTCGCGCACGAAGCGGATGGAGAAGTCCTCGCGGAAGCCGTCGTCGGCGACGTCGTCGGCGCCGCGCAGCCGGAGCTGCTCGCGCTCCTCCGCGGGGAAGTAGTAGCGGACGGTCTCCGCGGGGTGGTCGCCGTTGTGGGCGCGGTTGTTGGTGAGGTGCGCCGAGAGGTCGGCCTCGCGCGGGAAGAGCTTGTCCGCGTCGAGGTCCATGTCGAGCGGGTCGACGGTCATCGGCATGAGCTCGATGTCGGGCGTGATGCCGACGCCCTGGATCGAGACGTCGCCCGGGGTGAGGTACTGCGCGATGGTGATCTTGAGCGCGCCGCCGTCGGGCAGGTTGCGGATGGTCTGCACGCTGCCCTTGCCGAAGGACGTGCCGCCCACGATCAGCGCGCGGTTGTGGTTCTTGAGGGCGCCGGCGACGATCTCGCTGGCGCTGGCCGAGCCGCCGTCGATGAGCACGGCGAGGGGGTAGTCGGGCTCCGTTCCGGGGCCCTCGGCGCCGCGCTCCTCGCGCTCTTCGCGCCGGTTGCCCGCGGTCACGACGATGGCGCCGTCCTGGAGGAAGAGGTCGGCCACGGCCACGGCCTGCTCCAGCAGACCGCCGGGGTTGCCGCGCATATCGAGGACGAGCGAGCGCATGCCCTGCTCGCGCATCTGCCGCAGGGCGCGGGTGAGCTCCTCGCCGGTGGTCTCGCTGAAGCTCTTGATGCGGGCGTACCCGACGCCGTTGGCCATCAGCCGGTGGTCGACGGAGCGCACGGTGATCTGCGCGCGCACGAGGTCGAAGCGACGGGGCTGGGTCCATCCGCCTGCGCCCGCGCGGGTCACCCAGATGCTGACCGGGGTGCGCTCCGTGCCGCGGAGGCGGTTGGACCGCCTCGGAGACGACATGTTGGTGGTGCTCTCCTCGTTGATCTTCACGATGCGGTCGTAGCGGTGCAGGCCCGCGCGCGCGGCGGGGTCTCGGGCATCGGGTTCATCACCGTGAGCAGCCCGTCGCGGATGGAGATCACGATGCCGAGCCCGCCGAAGTGGCCGCCGGTCTGGATCTGCATCTCGTGGAACTGCTCGGGGGTGAGCACCACCGAGTGGGGGTCGAGGGTGCGGAGCATCCCGTTGGCGGCGATGTACTCCACGTCCTGGAGGTTGACGTCGGTGCCGCGCAGGTGGGTCTGGAGGAAGGTGAAGATCTCGCGCCAGCGGGCCTCGAGGTCCCACGGCGCGTTGACGCCCGCGAGGTCGAAGGTCTGCTCGTGGGTGTCGACCCGCACGGTGAGCGTGGGGGCGTTGTCCTCGTGGCGCACCAGCACCTGGGCGACGCTGCGCTGGATGGCGTCGAGGCCCTTCAGCAGCATCTCTCGCGGGTGCACGCGCCCCGGGTCGACGTAGTTGTTGTTGATCTCCAGCAGCATCGCCCGGAGCACGCTCATGCGCGCGAGGTCGAAGTTGGGGTCGCGGGCGCGCTCACGCCGGGGCTGGGCGAGCAGGGCGCGGGAGCCGCCGAGGCCGAGCAGGCCACCGTGGCGGGTGACCGTGATGACCGAGGCGAGGGCGCAGGCGACGAGCAGCAGGGCTGCCTTCCAGGGACGGTTCCAGCTAGGGCGCATCGCCGCGGAGTATAGGGTGAAGCGTCGGGGTTGCACCCGGAACCTGCCAGATTGCCCCGCCCGGGATCTCCCCGCCGCGCGACGGCCTCAGCGCGTCGGCGCGGCCATTCCCTCGGGCGCGACCCAGTAGACTCCGCCTCCCTGGTCGTCGGTGAAGAAGAGCCTGCCGTCGCTCGCGAAGGTCACGTCGGTGATGCGCCCGACGATGCCCTGGGCGCCGCGCCCCCAGCCGGTGACGAAGTCGCGCCACTGGCCCGTCGGCCGGCCGCTGGCGTCGAGCGGGCTCCAGATGATCTTGGTGTTCTCCCAGGTCTGGAAGGCGCCGTGCAGCCCGACGAAGAAGCCGCGGCGCCACGGCTCGGGCCAGCGGCCGCGCTCGAAGTCGATGCCGAAGGGCGTGTCGTGCAGGGGCCACGCGGTGAGCTCCGCCGCCACTGCCGCGCAGCTCGCGCTGCGTCCGCGACCGGGAGGGGCGAGGTCGTTCTGCCCGGCGCAGCAGGGGTAGCCGTAGTCGCCGCCTACCCCCCGAGGCGCACCAGCTTCTCCCGGCCGCGGGTGCCGGTGGACGGTCCCACGGAGTCGTCGGAGAGCTCGGCGGCGTAGCACTCCGCGCCCGAAGGATCACAGCGGAGGTAGAGCGGGTTGCGCAGCCCCGAGGCGACCACCACCGGCGCCATGCTCCCGGGCTGCAGCCGGAACACCGCCCCCTCGCGGGGCGTGGCCGGGCAGGTGTAGCTCTGGTACTGGCCCTGCGAGACGTAGATGGTCCCGTCGGCGGCGCGGGCGAGGGTGTGCGTCCATCGCGCGGCGGGCGAGAGGCCGGCGAGGGAGGCGACCTGCTCGGGCGCCGCGGAGCCGATGCGCCGTTGGCCGCTCGCGTAGGGCGTGCGAAACACCCCGGCAGTGCGGGTGAAGTAGAGCCAGCCGTCGGTGAAGAGCAGCCCGTGGACGTCGGACAGACCCCCGGCGAACTCGCTGACCTCCGCGACGCCGTCGTGGTCGTCGTCGCTGAGCACCACGATCTGGCCGGTTCCGGGCGGGGCGAGGCCCGGGGTGCGGATGCCCGGCGAGGCGACGAAGAGGTCGCCGTTGGGCGCGAAGGCGAGCACCCGGGGCGCGGCGATGCCCGCGAAGCGCCGCACGCAGAAGCCGAAGGGGAGGCCCGCGCGGGTCACGTCCGGTGCGGGCAGATCGCAGAAGTAGGTCTCGCCCGGGACGCGGTCGAGCTGCGGACGCTCGGGGGTGCACCACGCCAGCGTCGTAGCCCGACGAGCCGCTGTCGACGCACGAGGGGAGCCCGACGAGGAGGGCGACGAGGCTCAGGCTACGGACGGACCAGGCGCGCATTGGGGGGGTTAGAGGTCTATCAACGGCGCGGCGGCGGCGGCAACCGGCGACGCCTCCGGGGGGACGCGACGATCAGGCCCAGCGCGGTCAGCAGGGCCCCGGCGCCTGCACCGGGCGACGCGCCCGTCGCGACGCGGCAGTCGCAGCCGTCGCGAGGAGGGGCGGGGGCCGGACCGGCATCGACGACGGAAGCATCGCGCCCAGCGTCCAGCGAGGGGGCGTCGATCGAGGGCACATCGAGGCCTTGACCCACCTCGGGGGCGTCGGCCCGCCCGAGGTCGCTCGGCGTCGCGGGGACATCGACCCCGCCGCCCGCGTCGACGACCGTCATCCCCGCGTCGAGGGACACCTCCGCCGCGTCCTCGACCGCGTCGACGGCGCCCGCGTCATGGAACACCGGGTCGCGTGGAGCGCTCGCGTCGATGCTCCGGAGCGGCGCGGAGACCGTCGGCCAGATCGGACCGCAGGACGACCCCACGGGCGTGTCGCCGCCGCAGGCTGCGGAGGGGCCTGCGAGGCGACGCAGCGAGAGCAGCGGGTCGATGTGCTCGCCGCCGTCGCGGGAGCAGCCGAGCGCATAGCCGTCGGTCACCTCGTCGGCGCACACGAAGAGCAGCCCGGCGTGGTAGCGGAGGCACTGCACCCCGACGTCGCCGCCGACGCGGGTCCAGGGGCCGCCGCGCACCGAGCGCAGGATGCCCTCCGCGCGGCTGGTGCTCGCGATCCACACGGTGTCGCCGTCGTCGGAGAGCGCGAAGCCCACCATCTCCGCGCGGGTCTCCCCGATGCTGCGCAGGGTCATCCCGCCGTCCTCGCTCTTGAGGAGCATCGTCCCGAGGCCCCGGGTGGCGCGCACGTACAGAACGTCCGGCCGCCTCGCATCGACCCCCGCGAGGTAGATCCCCTGGGCGTCGGAGAAGTTGCGCGTGATCTCGCGCACCGTGCGCCCGCCGTCGTCGCTGCGCAGCAGCACCGGGATTCCGCCTGACGCGTAGGCCGTCACGTAGACCCGCATCGGATCGTTGGGCGCCACGTCCGCGGTCTCGGAGAAGTATCCCATGAGCCGCGCGCCAGTGGTCCAGCTCCTGCCGCCGTCGGAGGACAGCACCAGCGCGTCGTCCCCGGTGGGCCCGCCCAGCGCGACCATCGTGCGCCCGTCGAAGGTGTTGGTGACGTCGGCGTATCCCCGCATCGGAGCGCCCGTCGGCCGGGACCATCGACAGTACGCCCCGTCGCTCACCGAGAGGCCGGCGAAGGTCGCGATCACCAGCGCGCCGTCCTGGCCGATGGAGAGCGACGGGTCGTTGGCGCCGACGGCCTCGTAGGACTCCTCGCAGACCCAGCCCCACTGGTGGCCGCCGTCGCGGGAGAGCACCAGCCCGAAGGTGGTGCGCAGCGCCAGCACGTCGTTGCGCGCGCCCGGTCCAGCCACGAAGTAGTTCGCCGCGGGGAAGCGCCCGTTGGCCTGCGCCTCGCCTGCGACCGCCAGCCCGATCGCCAGCGCTCCGCCCCACATCGCCGCCCGCGCTCCGCGCCGGGCCATCGCTCGTCGTGCCATAGGGTTCTCGCGTCGATCCTGCCACGATTCGCCCCCCGCGACGGCGTCGCGCGTCACTGCGCTGCCCGCGTCGCACTGGACCTGGCCCGCACGACTGAGGCAACCTCCCGCTCGGAGAGCCCCTCGCCATGCGTACCCTTCTGCTTCGTTCCGCTGCGCTCCTGGCGCTGGCGATGAGTGTGTCCGCCTGTGCAGGCGGCCAGGTCGCCGAGATGGACGCGATGACCCCGGACGACTCGACCTTCGTCGACGACTTCGTCAAGGACCTCGACGGCCCGAACCCCGACTCACCCCCGGAGCCGGGGCGCTGCGGCCAGGCCAGCCAGCGCTGCTGCGGCGGCACCGCGTGCGAGCGCGGGCTCGACTGCCGCGAGGGGGCGTGCTGTTCGCTGCCCGCCGCGGCGTGCACGGCGGCGGGCGAGTGCTGCGACGGGATGCAGTGCGCCATGGGCCGCTGCTGCCACGCCATGGGCGACCGCTGCGACACCAGCGCCGACTGCTGCGAGGGCACCACCTGCAGCGGCGGCACATGCATGCCGGCGGCCGCGGCGTGCGGCGCGATGGCCCAGCCCTGCTGCGCCAGCGACGTCTGCCAGGCGGGCTTCGCCTGCAACGCCGGGATGTGCGCGGCCTGCGGCGGCGCCGGCCAGGCGTGCTGCCCGGGCTCCACCTGCACCGGCACCCTCGCGTGCATCGCGGACACCTGCCAGATGCCCGCGGCCTGCGGCGACCGGCTCCAGCCCTGCTGCAGCGGCAGCTCGTGCAACGCCGGGCTCACCTGCGACGGCGGCGGGGTGTGCAACCCGGCCCCCGCGGCGTGCGGCGGCGACGGCCAGATGTGCTGCGGAACGGCCTGCAACCCGGGCCTGGCGTGCAACGCAGGCACCTGCGGCACCGCGCCGGGGATGACCCCCTGCGGCAACAGCGGCGAGGCGTGCTGCGGCGGGACGGCGTGCAACAGCGGGCTCATCTGCACCAGCGCGCGCTGCGCGATGCCCACGGGCGGCGGCGGCGGGGCGTGCGGCGCCAGCGGCGAGACGTGCTGCGGCGGCACGGCCTGCAACAGCGGGCTCTCGTGCATCGGCGGGAGCTGCTCGGCCTCGATGCCCGGCGGCGGTGGCGGCATGACGCCCGGCGGCGGCGGCACCCCGGGCCTGCGGCGCCATCGGTCAGGCGTGCTGCGGCTCGGCGGCGTGCAACCTCGGCGCGGTCTGCCCGGGCGGCACCTGCGAGGCGGCGCCCACCGGGCAGCGACGCCGGGGTCGGTCCGGGCGTCGACGGCGGCGGCGCGCCGGGGGCGTGCGGCGGTGACAGCGAGGCGTGCTGCGGCGGGACGGCCTGCAACAGCGGCCTCACCTGCACCTCGGGCACCTGCCAGCCCGGCATGGGGATGATGGCCTGCGGCGGCGACGGCCAGGCGTGCTGCGGCACCGCGGCGTGCGACCCGGGCTTCACCTGCAACACCATGACGCGGCGCTGCGCGGCGAGCACCACGCCGGTCTGCGGCGGCGACGGCCAGCGCTGCTGCGCCATGGACCGCTGCACCAACCCGTCGCTCTCCTGCGTGGGCGGCACCTGCCGCAGCTGCGGCTCGGCGGGCTCGGCCTGCTCGTCCGCCGGCGACTGCTGCTCCGGGCTCGCCTGCTCCGGCTCGGCCTGCACCGACGGGACGATGCCGCTGCCTCCGGGCTCGGCCTGCACCCCGGGCTCGATGCCCGCGTGCGCGACCGGCACCACCTGCTCCGACTCGCACGGCTCCGACCGCTGCTGCCGCGCCGAGTCGGGCCGGTGCAGCAGCGACACCGACTGCTGCGGCGAGCTCTCGTGCCGCTCGGGCACCTGCCAGCGCAACGCCGCGGGCGGCGGCTGCAGCCGCGACTCGGACTGCACCTCGGGCAACACCTGCCAGAGCGGCCAGTGCCGGCCGATGAGCGAGGCGTGTCGGATGGCGGGCACGTCGTGCATGACCGGCGGGCCGCGCTGCTGCGGGGAGCTGAGCTGCAACGGCTCCGGCACCTCGGGCCGCTGCTGCAGCGCCGCGGGCTCGGCGTGCACGGGCTCGGGCGACTGCTGCAATGGGCTCTCGTGCACCGGCGGCACCTGCGCCTGCTCGCCCGCGGGCCAGCGCTGCACCGCGAGCGCCGACTGCTGCGGCAGCGCGACCTGCGTGGGCGGCATGTGTCAGTGCCGCGCCCGGGGCCAGAGCTGCGCGGCCAACGGCGACTGCTGCACGGGGATGACCTGCAACAGCGGCGTGTGCTCGATGTGCGCCACGCCGGGCTCGGTCTGCACCCCCGGCAGCGGGACGGCGTGCTGCTCGCCCTCGCAGTGCCGCTCGGAGATCACCTCGACCTTCTGCTGCGTGCAGCAGAACGAGGGGTGCACCCGGGACATCGACTGCTGCGGTCACATGCTCTGCGAGAGCGGCCGGTGCGCCTGCCGCGTGGAGGGCCGCGGGTGTCGGGAGAACAACGAGTGCTGCTCGGGCCTGAGCTGCCAGAGCAACGTCTGCCGCCGCGCGCCCATGGACGGCGGAACCGGCTCGGACGGCGGCGGCATCAACATCGACATCCCGCGCATCGACGGCGCGGCGGGCGACGCCCGGGTCGACGGCGCGACGGGCGACGGCGGGATGTGCATCGCCGGGGGGCGCGCCTGCGTCCAGGGTTCGACGGCCTGCTGCGGTGACTTCTCCTGCGGGGCGGAGCCTGCGGGGACGCTCTGCTGCCATCCTGCGATGGGGTCGTGCGCCAACTCGCTCGACTGCTGCGGGATGATGCTCTGCAACATCGCCTCGGGGCAGAGCACGGGCACCTGCGCGTGCCGGCGCCGCAACGAGGTCTGCATGGGTAGCCTCGACTGCTGCGGCGGGGCGCGCTGCAACATGCCCGACGGGGGCACCACCGGCACCTGCGCGTGCAGCCGCGAGTTCGAGGCGTGCACCTCCAGCGAGGGCTGCTGCGACGGCCTCTCCTGCCGCTCGGGCCGCTGCGTCACCACGGGCTGCTTCGCGCCCGGCGAGCGCTGCGACAACAGCGACGCCGGCACCTGCTGCGGCGGCTACGCCTGCAACATCCAGCCGGGCGGGCAGAGCACCTGCTGCCGCGGTCCGGCGCTGACGACGAGCGAGCCGCCGGTGCCCTGCACCACCGGGGCGGAGTGCTGCGGCAGCGTGCTCTGCACCGGCGGGGTGTGCGTCTGCCGCCGCGGCGGCGAGCCCTGCTACCGCGACGGCGACTGCTGCGGCGCGATGCTCTGCAACCGCCCGGGCGATGCGGGTCGTCGGGCATGGGTGCCAGTGCCAGGCGAGCGGCAACGGCTGCCGCATCGGCGGCAACGACTGCTGCTCCGGGCTCAGCTGCGTCAACAACAACTGCCAGTAGGCGCCGGGCGAATCGCCCCGTGCCGGTCCCTTGATGCGCTCGCGCGGACGCTGGTAGCGTTCGCGCGATGAACGCCCCCAGCCGCTATCTCGTCGCCATCGTCATCGCCAGCAACCTGATGGGCTGTCAGCTCATCAAGAAGTTCACCGATCGCAACAACGACTCGGGGCGCCGCGCCGACGGGCACCACCGTGGTGACGCTCGACGGCGGCGGCATCGCGCTGCCCAACCCCACCGTCGTCGCGTACGACGCCGCGGCCTGGGGCGACGCGGGCGCGGCGGCCAACGCGGCGATGGCGGCGGCCAACGCGGCGATGGCGGCCGCGGCCGACGCCTCGGCGCAGGCCGGGCAGGCGCTGCAGAACGCGCAGAACGCCCTCGGCGACGCAGGGGTCAACACCGCCGCGGCCTCCTCCTGGCGCGGCGGAGGCCGACGCGGGCGCGGCGATGGCGGCCCCCCCGGGTGTGGCCCCGACGGCCCCGGTGGTTGCCGCTCCGGCGGAGCCTGCCGCTGCCGATCCCGCCGACGAGCCCGAGCAGACCGCGCGCCGCCCGTCGCGTCGGCACGACGACTACTGCCGCCGGCACCCCGGCCAGCTGCACCCGCGAACGGGCCAGATCTGCCCGAACATCCTCGGCTCGCAGAACCTCCAGCGCTGACCGTCCCTTCGCCCGCCGCGTGACCCTCGTACGCCTCGAGAGGCTGCGCTCCCCTGGTGCGATGACCCCCAGGGAGTGCGGCGACTGCACCGTGTGCTGCTCCGTGATGGCGGTGACGGAGCTGCGCAAGGCCTCGCGGCGATCCTGCGAGCACGTCGGCCCCGAGGGCTGCCGCATCCACCCCGAGCGTCCGGCGAGCTGCCGACAGTTCCACTGCCTGTGGCTGCGCGGCGCGGTGGCGGGCGACGAGGCGCTGCGGCCCGACGCGCTCGGGGTGATGTTCGACTACTTCGTCACGCGCGGCACCGGCGAGGAGCACCTGATCGCGTTCGAGCTATGGCCCGGGGCGCTCGACGAGCCCGCGGCGCGGTCGCTCCTGGAGGAGCTCGCTCGCACCCACGAGCTGCGCCTCTCCTACCGCGACGGCCGCTGGAGCTCGCTCGGCCCGGATTCGCCTCCCTGACGAGAGCCTCAGTCGGGCGTCGCGAGGTCGGCCCGGATCGCCTCGACCAGCGCCGACAGCCGCTCGAAGCCGAGGCCCGCGTGGCGAGCGAGGGTGTCCAGGGTCTTCAGCTCGACCTGGCTCAGTCCGTCGGACGCGCACGCGATGCCCGCGGCCAGGTACACGCCCGCCTCGCCGACGTCGTGCGCCCGCAGCAGCCGAGCCGACGGCCTCGCAGCGCGCGGCGGCGCCGTCCCTCGACAGCGACGCGGTGAATCCGCTCAGCATGGCGTCGACGTCGTCGGCGAGGATGCCCTCGTCGGAGAGGGCCAGCAGCGCCTGGCGCATGTGCGAGCGCTCGGCGCGGTCGAAGCGGCCGTCCGCCTGGGCGATGAGGAAGCCAGCCTCGAACACCGCGCAGAAGAGCTGCGCGGAGGCCGGGTCGAGGCGGGAGAGCCACGGTCGCGCGTCGAAGCCGTCGGAGAACCCGCTCACCCCCTCGGCCGCGTCGCTGGTCGGGGCGCGCGCCTTCAGGCGCTGCGCAAGCGGTCGCAGCCGGTCGAGCAATCGTCGGAAGCCCATGAGATCCCCTCCAGCGTTGCGACGGAGACTTAGTGCGGGAAGACGCCCTTGACGTAGAGGCCGACGCCCACCCCGACCAGCAGCAGCGCGGCCACGACCGCCAGCAGCGCCGCCGGGAACCTCTTCCCCTCCGTCGTCGTCGGGGGAGGCTGCCCGAGGGGGGCGTACGACTGGCTTCTCACCAGCGAGGTGGGCTGCGTGAGCGGGGGCTTCGGCGTCGGGGGGCGGTCGGAGACGGGCGAGTCCGGCGCGTCGCCCTCGAGCTCGTCGGCGAGGTTGCCGGGCGGCGTGGAGACCGAGGCCGAGACGCCGTCGAGGGGTGACTCCCAGGCGATGCCGGCGCGGCTCGGGCGGCCGTCGTCGAGGAGGTCGCTGGCCCACTCGCCGACGTTCTCGAAGTCCCCTGCGTCGAGCGGCCGAGCGCCCTCGGCGTTGGGGTTGGAGCCCGCGGTGCCGGTCTTCGCGGCCGGCGACGGGCTGTGCGGGTCGTCGAGGGAGGTGAAGCGCAGCAGCTCTTCCTGGATGAGCTGGTCGATGACCGAGCCGTCCTTGCGGGTGAGCGTGGCGGCGCCCTTGCGCTCGGCGACGGCCTCGTTGACGACGCGCGCCAGGTCCTGCGCGCCGACGCGCATCTTGTTGCCGAAGATGAAGTTGAGAAGCTCGTCGCTGAAGGCGGCGGCGTCGGCGTAGCGGACGCGCTTGTCCTTCGCGAGGGCCACCGCGAGGATGTTCTCCAGCTCCTCGGGCACCGCGGGGTTGATGGACCGCAGCGACGGCACCACGGCCTGCTGCACCATCTTCACGGTCTGGTAGTCGGTCTCGCCCTGGAAGAGCTTCCGCCCGGCGAGCATCTCCCAGAGCATGATGCCGACGGCGAAGATGTCGGCCTGGGCGTCGGCCTCCTGGCCCATGGCCGTCTCCGGGGCCAGGTAGCTGAACTTGCCCTTCACCACCCCGGGCTCGGTCTTCTCGACGGAGTGCGCGGCCTTGGCGAGGCCGAAGTCCACGATCTTCACCTCGCCCTGCCGGGAGATCAGCACGTTGGGGGGCGAGATGTCCCGGTGGACGATGTGCAGGTCTTGATTGTCCGAGTCGTGCAGGTGGTGCGCGTACTGGAGACCCTCGCAGACCTTGATGGCGATGTGGCAGGCGAGGGCCATCGGGAAGGTCTGGCGCTTGTTGCGGAGGTTCTCGATGAGGTGCTTGAGGTTCACCCCGTCGATGAACTCCATCACGATGAAGTAGGTGTTCTCGACGCGGCCGATGTCGAACACCTGCACGATGTTGGCGTGCGAGAGCCTCGCGCTCAGCCGGGCCTCGTCGAGGAACATCCGGATGAACTTCTCGTTCGACGCCAGGTGCGGCAGGACGCGCTTGATGGCGACCTGCTTCTTGAAGCCCGCGACGCTGGTGGCCTCGCCCCGGAACACCTCCGCCATGCCGCCGGACTCGAGGCGTTCGGTGACTCGATAGCTGCTCTGCGCCCGTGCTTCGGAGGCCATGGAAGGGATTTGGACTCGATCCTTGGAGAGGGGGGCAACCAATGTTCTAGAGGTTGTGAAATGACAGTGCCCCGACGCCCGGAGGGGTGTCAAGCAATGACCTCCCGATGCGCGTTGACCCGATCGCCCCGCGCGCGGTACGTCCCTCGGCTCGCATGAACGGCCATCGCGGGTGCGGTTGGGGACATCGTTGTGGCGGCCGTGTTCCTGCTGATCCCGGCGGCGGGCCGAGGCCCTTCGCGCTGCCCGGCGACCCCGAGCGCTTCCGCCGAGCGCGCCCCTTCGACCTCACCCACCTCCGCCTCGACATCGCCCTCCAGGTGTCGGCTCGCTCGGTCTCCGCCGTCGCCGAGCTCACCTTCTCCCGCCGCGACCCCGACGCCCGCGTGCTGCTCCTGGACGCCGTCGCCTTCGAGGTGGAGTCCGTCACCCTCGCGGCGGGCGACGTGCCGCTGCCCTTCGCCTACGACGGCGAGGCGCTGCAGGTGACCCTCGGCGCCCTCTCCTCGGGGGTCGTGCGGGTGCGCTACCGCGCTCGACCTCGGAGGGGCCTCTACTTCCTCGCGCCCGACGCCGACGCCCCGACGCGCCCGGAGCAGGTGTGGTCGCAGTGCCAGGACGAGGACGCCCGGTACTGGTTTCCCTGCCACGACTCGCCCGACATGCGCATGACCACGGAGCTGCTGGTCACCGCCCCATCGGGCTGGACCGTGCTCTCCAACGGCACGCTCATCGAGCGCTCCCGCAGGTCCGCCGACGCCGAGCTCTGGCACTGGCAGCAGACCACCGCGCACCCGAGCTACCTCGTCACCCTCGTGGCCGGGACCTTCTCCGAGCTCGACGCCACGCGCGACCCGTCGCTGCCGGTGCGCTTCTACGTCGACCCCGGTCGCGAGGCCGAGGGGTGGCGCTCGCTCGGCCGCACCGCCGACATGATCGAGCACTTCAGCGCCCTCACCGGGGTGCCGTACCCGTGGTCGAAGTACGACCAGGTGGCGGTGCACGACTTCACCTTCGGCGGCATGGAGAACACCTCCGTCAGCACGCTCACCGAGCGCTGCCTGCTCGACGAGCGCGCCGCCCTCGACGCGACCGCCGACGACCTCGTCGCGCACGAGCTGGCGCACCAGTGGTTCGGCGACCTGGTGACCTGCCACGACTGGTCGCAAGCATGGCTCAACGAGGGCTTCGCGACCTTCTTCGAGCACCTCGACGTCGAGCGCAAAGACGGCCGCGACGCGTACCTCTACAACCTCAAGCAGCACGCCGACGCGTACTTCGGCGAGGACGACGCGCGCTACCGCCGCCCGGTGGTGTGCGCCACCTGGGGCGCCCCCATCGACCTCTTCGACCGGCACCTCTACGAGAAGGGGGGCTGGGTGCTCCACATGCTGCGGAGCGAGCTCGGCGACGCGGTGTTCTGGGCGGGCGTGAAGGAGTACCTGACGCGCCACCGGGGGCGCTCGGTGGAGACGCGCGACCTACAGCGCGCCATGGAGGACGCCTCGGGCCGCTCGCTCGGAGGCTTCTTCAAACAGTGGATCCTCCAGGCCGGGCACCCGGAGCTGGAGCTCGACGCGCGCTTCGACGCCGAGGAGCCGATGCTCCACGTCACGCTGCGGCAGACCCAGACCGTCGACGCGGTGACCCCTTGCTTCGCGCTGCCGGTGACCGTCTCCGTGATGCACGCCTCCGGCGAGGAGCAGCGGCACTCGCTCGCCCTCGACGACCGCTCGCGCACCTTCGCGCTGCCCTGCGAGGCGGCGCCGCGCTGGGTGAGCGTCGACCCGGAGGGGGCGCTGCTGGCGAAGGTCACCTCCAGCGTACCGGCGGCGATGCTGCGCGAGGCGCTCGCGGGCGACCCGAGGGCGCTGGTGCGGTGGCGCGCGGCGGCCTCGCTGGCGAGGCACGACGACGAGCTCAGCGTCGCGGCGCTGGAGCGGGCGCTGCGAGACGACGCGTTCTGGGGCGTGTCGGCGGAGGCCGCCCGGGCGCTGGGCGAGCTGCGGGGGGCGAGGGCCTGGGAGGCGCTCTCCCGCTCGGTCGACCACGCGCACCCGAAGGTTCGCCGCGCGGTGGCGAGGGCGCTCGGGGAGTTTCGCACCGACGCCGCGGCGGCGCTGCTGGTGGGCAAGCTGAAGGCCGGCGACGCGAGCTGGCTGGTGGAGTCGGAGCTGGCGAAGGCGGCGGGGCGCACCCGTCGGGCGACGGCCTACGACGCGCTGGTGGGGGCGCTGGCGAGGGAGAGCTGGCGCGACGTGGTGCGCATCGGGGCGGTGGAGGGCCTCGGGGCGCTGCGCGACGCGAGGGCGATCCCGCTGCTGCTGGCGCTCACGACGCCGAGCGTGGGGGCCTCGACGAGGCGGGCGGCGGTGGGGGCGCTGGCGGAGCTCGGCGACGACCGGCGCGAGGTGCGAGAGGCCCTGGAGCAGCTGCTGGAGGAGCGCGATCCGCACCTGGTTCCGGAGGTGCTGAGGGCGCTGACGAGGCTGCGGGATGCGGCCTCGGTCGAGCCGGTGTCGCGGGTGCTGCGCATGACCGACGACGGCCGGGTGCGGCGCGCGGCGCGAGAGGCGCTGCGGTCGCTGCAGTCGCGCGAGGGCTCCGAGGAGCTGCGGCGGCTGCGCGATCAGGTCGAGGCGCTGCGCGACGAGGTGCGGGCGGTGCGCGACCAGGTGGCGGCCGCGTCGGCGACCCGGAAGACCGAGCGACCGGCGGCGAGCAAGCGCAAGCGCTAGAGGGCGGAGGGGCTGTTGACGGCGGGGGTATGGCGCGTATCCTTCGCAGCCGTCGCACCTGCGGTCCTCGTCTTTGCGACGCCAACCCCCCTAACTCATAGACCGATCAACGTTCCGCTCGCGGACGAATACAAGACCTCATAAAAGGCGTTTCTGGAGAACCATCGGATGTCGAACGAAGACGCGCGTAAGCTGTTTGTGGCCGGTTTGCCTGACAGCGTGACGGAGGAGGATCTGCGCGGCCTCTTCCTCGAGTCGGGAGCACAGTCTGCGGAGCTCACGCTGCCCCGCGATCGGATGTCGGGGCGCCCGCGTGGGTTCGCCTTCGTCCGGCTGGGTAGCGAAGAGGAGGCCGATCGTGCCCGCTCGGTGCTCGACGGTCGCATCGTCGATGGCCGCACCATCTCCGTGCGTCCCTTCCAGGCCGAGCCCCCGGCGCGCGGCGAGCGCCCGATGGGCGGCGGCATGGGCGCCCCGATGGGCGGCGGCATGGGCGCCCCGATGGGCGGTGGCTACGGGGCTCCTCGGGAAGATCGTCCGCGGCGCGAGATGGCCGGTGGTCCGGCGCCTGACCGCACGCTCTACGTGGGCAACCTCCCGTACGACGCGACGCAGGAGGAGATCGAGGTGCTGCTCAACGAGCTCGGGGCCGGCCCCGTGGCGCGAGTGCACCTGCCCCTCGACCAGGACGGCCGCAAGCGCGGCTTCGGCTTCGTGACGCTCGCGACCGCCGAGGCCGCAAACGCCGCCATCGACCAGCTCAAGAACGCCGAGCTCCGCAGCCGTCGGCTGATCATCAACCTGGCGCACCCGAAGGGCACCCCCGGGGCCCCGATGGGCGCCGGCGGCCCTGGCGGCTTCACCGGCACGGGCGGCGATCGTCCGCCCCCGCGCACCTTCGGCGGCGCGCCGGGCAGCAACTTCGGTCCTCCGTCGCCTCCCGGCGGCCGCGTGGGCCTCGCCAACCAGCGCAAGCGCAAGGAGGGTGAAGGCGACGGCCGCGGCCGTCCGGGCGCCGCGGGCGCGACGGCGGGCGCGAGCGGTCGGCGTTACCGCGAGGAGAAGAGCTGGCGCGACGACGACGAAGACTGAGAGCGGGTCTGTGCTAGGGGACAGTTGATGTCCTCCTGGCTCGATCGCCTCGATCGCCGCTTCGGGCGCTACGTTCCCCCGAATCTCACCCTCGCCCTCATCGGCCTCCAGGGGCTGAGCTGGCTCCTCGATCAGCTCCGCCCCGGCTTCCTCGATTACATCTCCCTCGACGCCGCGAAGGTCGCCCAGGGCCAGGTCTGGCGGCTGCTGACCTTCGTCGCGCTGCCTCCCACCTCCACGCCCATCTTCCTCGCGCTCGCCCTCTGGTGGACCCACATGATGGGCACCTTCCTCGAGCGCGAGTGGGGCGGCGTGCGCTACCTCGCGTACTGGTTCGTGGGCATCGTCGGCACCGCGGCCCTCTCGCTGGGCCTCGGGGTCCCGGCGACCAACGAGTACCTGCTGCTGTCGCTGCTGCTCGCCGTCGCCACCCTCGACCCCGAGCGGCAGGTGATGCTGCTGGTGATCCCCATGCGGCTGAAGTGGCTCGCGTACGTGGAGGTCGCGCTGCTCGCGTGGCGCTCCGCGACGCTGCCAGGGGCGAGCAAGGTCTTCCCCCTGGTGGCCCTCAGCAACTACCTGCTCTTCTTCGGGCCGGGGCTCTGGCAGGCGCT
Source organism: Deltaproteobacteria bacterium (assembly GCA_016704445.1). Taxonomy (GTDB): domain Bacteria; phylum Myxococcota_A; class Polyangia; order Polyangiales; genus SCUS01. Next base: position 35,755 of record JADJAE010000034.1, on the reverse strand, counting down.
GCGCACCCGGCAGCGCAAGGCCACCCAGGTGGTCGAGGCGCACCGCGAGGCGCAGGAACCCACGGTGACGAGGCAGCGCGTGTGCGCGACCTGCGGCGTCACCGACGAAGACCGCACTGTGGAGTTTCGCGTGTGCACCTGCGAGCGCTGCGGCAAGCCCACCAACTTCTGCCTCGCCCACGTGCGGGAGCACCTCGTGGCAGCCGCCGCTCCCGCCGAGCCGACGTAAGGCTCCGAACGTCTGGTGACGCCGGAGGGTGGGAGTACCATCCGGGGTCGCATGATCCCCGACGACACCGGCTCCTTCATTCGCGGCGCCTGGGTACCGGTCGAGGCGCCCGACGGGGTGCTCACCCGTGCCGCGCCCGCCGACCTCGACGACGCGCTGCCGCCCTACGCCTTCGAGCTCTCCCACGTCGACGACGCCGTCGCCTCCGCCCGCGCCGCGCAGCCCTCGTGGGACGCCCTCGGCCTCGACGCGCGCATCGGCTTCCTCACCCGGCTCCGCGACGCCATCGCGCAGCACGAGAACGCCCTCGCCCTGGCCATCTCCCGGGAGATGGGGAAGGTCATCCGCGAGGCCCGCGCGGAGGTGAAGGCCATGATCGCCAAGGTCGACATCACCCTCACCGAGGGCCTCTCGCTCGTGCGCGACGCCACCCTCGACGCGCGCTTCTCCTGGCGCTGGCGGCCGCACGGCGTGCTGGCGGTGCTGGGGCCCTTCAACTTCCCGCTGCACCTGCCGCACGGGCACATCGTCCCGGCGCTGCTCATGGGCAACACGGTGGTGTTCAAGCCGAGCGAGATCACGCCCGGATGCGCGGCCGTCTATGCGAGGGGGTGGTCGAGTCCGTGGGCTTCCCGAGCGGGGTGTTCAACCTGGTGCAGGGGGACGGCATCGTGGGCGCCGCGCTGGGAGGGCATCAGGGCGTCGACGGGGTGCTCTTCACCGGGTCGTACGGCGTCGGAGAGAAGCTGCGGCGGGTCAACGTGAGCACGCCCGGGCGCATCCTCGCGCTTGAGCTCGGGGGGAAGAACGCCGCCGTGGTGCTCGACGACGCGCCCTTCGAGAAGGCCGTCGAGGACGTGGTGCTGAGCGCCTTCAGCACCAGCGGGCAGCGCTGCACCTGCGCGTCGCGGCTCGTCGTCACCCGAGGCATCGCCGATCGCTTCATCGAGGAGGTCGCTCGCCGCGCGGCGGCGCTGGTCGTGGGGCACCCGCTCGATCCGGCGGCGTTCTGCGGGCCGCTGGCGTCGCCGAGGGCGCTGGAGAGGTTCGAGGCGCTGCAGCGGCTCGCCGAGGAGGAGGGCGCCGTCGCGGTGATCGCCCCGGCGGAGGCGGCGGTGAGCTGGGAGGGCAGGGCGCACCGGGGGTGCTACGCGACGCCGCGGGTCCGGCGGGTGGAGCGCCGGGAGAAGCGCAGCGCGTATCAGCGAGAGGAGGCCTTCGGTCCCGACCTCGCGGTGTACGTGGTCGATGACGTGGAGGAGGCCATCGCGGTCGCCAACGACACCGACTACGGGCTCACCGCGGGGGTGTGGACGCAGAGCGAGGCGAGCTTCGAGCACGCCGCCAGGGCGCTCCACGTGGGCGGCCTGAGCTGGAACGCTCCCACCGTGGGCGCGTCGAGCAGGCTCCCCTTCGGGGGTGTGAAGAACAGCGGCAACCACCGGCCCGCGGGGGCGTTCTCGACGCTGTACTGCGCCTACCCGATGGCCGTCACGAAGGGGTAAGCGGCCCGGGTAGTGTCGAGCGCTCGACATCGGGATGACGAGCGCTCGACATCGCCACCCGCCGCCACCCGCCGCCACCCGCCGCCACCCGTTCTTCTGCGGTGATCTTCGACGATTCGCCATGGCACGTCTCGCGCTCTGTCACGGGTCGCCGTGTCGTCGCTCTTCGATCAGTTCGCCAAGGACGTCCTCGACCTGCTGCTCTCCGCGCACGGCCGTGTGGAGACCGAGTTCGAGGTGCCAGCGCTCAAGTCCCAGCGCGCCGACGTGCTGTTCGAGCCCGACCCGTCGCACGACGCGGCCCGCCGGGCGCTGGGCCTGCTGGGGCGCATGAGCGACCGCTGCTGCCTCTTCGAGCCCTTCCACGAGGCGCCCGGCGCCGCGGAGGTCACCGCGTGCCTGCGCAAGCTGCTCAACCACCGGCACGCCCGGGCGCTCGCCCACCGGCCCGCAGCGGAGCGAGCCTGGCTGCTCTGCGCGGGGCGACCCGACGGGGCGCTGCGATCGCTCCGCGCGCTGGCCTCTGAGGGGTGGCCGAGAGGGTTCTACGACCTGGGCGAGTCGCTGCCGTTGTGGATCGTGGTGCTCTCGGAGCTGGTAGAGGACGAGGACACGCTCGCGCTGCGGCTGATGGGCGCCGGAGCGACGCTGCGGCGCGCGCTGCTCGACCTGCAACAGACACCGGCCGGGGAGGTGCGCGACGCGCTGGTGCGCCGGGTGGTAGAACTGCACATCGCTCGCGACCGCGGAACGCTGAACGAACAGGAAGAGGATGAGCTCATGAGACAGCTCCCGTTTGTCGAGGAACTCGAGCGCCGCTGCCGCGCCGAGGGTCTTTCGCAGGGCCTTTCGCAGGGCCTTTCGCAGGGCCGCACCGAGGGCACGCTCTTCGCGCTCGCCCGCATCGTCGAACGTCGCCTCCGTCGCGAACTCTCGACCGTCGAACGCGAGGCCCTCCGCGAGCGCCTCGCCCAGCTCGGTGATCGCGCCCTCGACGACGCCCTCGACCTCGACGCCCACGTCCTCGAAAGCTGGCTCGCCCGCGCTACGGGCTGATCCCTCGTCGCGACGCCCGCTTCTTCTTCGCTGCTGCGCCGGGCTTCGTGAGCCCGCGAGACTCCGCGGCGATGCGCGCCTTCGAGGCCGCCCAGGAGCAGATCGGACACTTCGTGAGGTCGTGCCGCAGCGCAGGGCAGTGCGAGCGGCCGAAGTAGATGATCTGGAGGTGGAGCTTGTTCCAGGAGGAGTGGGCGAAGACGCGCTTGAGGTCGGCGGAGACCTCGTCGGGGGTGCGCCCCTTCGAGAGCCCCCAGCGGTGCGCGAGCCGGAGGATGTGCGTGTCCACCGGGAAGGTCTCCTCCCCGAAGGCCTGACCCATCACCACGCTGGCGGTCTTGTTGCCGACCCCCGGCAGCGCCACCAGCGCCTCGAAGCTCGCCGGCACCACGCCCCCGTGCTCGTCGCAGAGGATCTCCGCCGTGCGACGCAGCGCCTTCGCCTTGGTTCCGGCGAAGTTCACCTGGCGGATGAACGCGTGGATCTCCTCGACGGAAAGCTCCCTCATCGCCTGCGGGGTGGGCGCCCTGGCGAAGAGCGCGGGGGTCACCTGGTTGACCTTCTTGTCCGTGGTCTGCGCCGAGAGCGCGACCGCCACCAGCAGCGTGAACGGGTCGACGTGGTCGAGCGGTATCGGCGGCGCGGGGTGGAGCTCGTCGAGGATCGCCTCGATGCGCCGGGCCTTGTCGGAGAGGGCGGTCATGGCCTTAGGGGTCGCGCGGGGGTGGGCGGTCGGAGGCCACGCGCAGCCCGGGTCTCGCGGAGGGCCGGCGCTCGGGGCGGGTGAGGTCGTCGTGCAGGCCCGGCCTCGGCGAGGGGCGATCGCTGCGGGCGTGGCAGGTGGCCGCGTCGTCGTGGGTCCAGGCGAGGTCGAGGGCGGCGAGGGCGGCGTCGAGGGCGGCCATGTCCGGGAAGCGGTCGGCGGGCGCGGCGGCGAGGCAGCGGAGCACCACGGCGTCGAGGGCAGGAGAGACCGCCGGGGCGCGAGACGAGGGCGGGTCGGGCGTGGAGCCGCTCACGGCCCCGACGAGCGCGAGGCCCGTGAGGCCCTCGAAGGGGCGGGTCCCGGTGAGAAGGAAGTAGAGCGTGGCGCCGAGGCCGTAGAGGTCGCCGCGCGCGTCGGAGTCGTCGCCGAGCAGGGACTCCGGGGCGATGAAGTGGGGCGTGCCGATGGCGTCGCCGATCGCGGTGAGGCGGGGTTCGGGGGCGTCCACCCGGCGGGCGATGCCGAAGTCGATCACCGTGAGGTGGTCGCCCCGCTCGCCCATGCTCAGGAAGAGGTTGGAGGGCTTCACGTCGCGGTGAACGATGCCCGCGCGGTGGGCCTCGCCCAGGGAGCTGCACGCCTGCCGGGCGAGGTGCACCGCCCTCGCCGGGGGCATCGGTCCGCCTTCGCGCACCAGGCGCTCGAGGTCGATGCCCACCAGGCGCTCCATGGCCAGGAAGCGCACGCCGTCGTCGCTGGCGCCGAAGTCCAGCACCCGAACCGTATGCGGCGAGGAGAGCGCCCGCAGCGCCTCGGCCTCGCGCTCGAAGCGCCGGGCGACCGCCTCGGAGGGACGGTCGTGCAGTATCTTCAGCGCCACGTCGCGCTCGTGGGCGTCGTCCCAGGCGAGCCACACCTCGTTCATGCCCCCAGCGCCGAGGCGCGCCTGCAGCCGGTAGCCCGCGAGCCGGCGGGCCTCGCGCAGCTCGCGACGGAGCGCGGCGATCTCCCGCGTGGCCTCCATGCCGGCGACGTAGGTGAGCGCGAGGAAGAGCCACTGGCCCAGGTAGAGGGTGAGCGCCGGGTCGTCGGACCACTGCCGCGCGATGGCGGGGTGGGTGAGAGAGGCGGCGGCGAGGAGCGCGGTCCAGGTGACGAACCACGAGGCGAAGAGGGCGAAGAGGCGAGAGCGGCGGAGGTCCGCGACCAGCGGCGCGGCCATCGCGAAGGACACCAGCGCGAAGACGTAGGGGCTGGTGAGGCCGCCCATCCCGCCGGCCGGGATGGCCATGAGGGCGACGGTGACGACGGTGTAGAGCAGCGTGAGGTAGCCCCCCGTCTGGACCGGGAGACGCCTGGTGCGGGCGAGCCACGAGACCAGGGGCTGCAGCGGGACGCCGAGCGCGGCTGAGGAGCACCACGGGCCACGAGCCCCCGGGCCAGATGACCCACAGGGCGAAGGCGTCGAAGACGAAGCCTACGCACCAGGCCCAGCGCTCCCAGCCCAGCGAGCCCATGTGGGCCGCGAGGGCCGCGAGCTCGTCCTCCGAGGCGATCGCCGCGAGGAGGCCGGGCGGAGACGGTCGGGCTGTGGTGGCTTCCGCGCGGGGCATATCAGGGGGGGTATCGGGGACGGCGGGCACTCTAGCGCGCCCGCCCCTGGAGCACTGGAGCCTATCGTCTCATCGCCCCGCGGATGGAGAAGTCTACTTCGCCAGACTCCTGCGGTAGCCTCGCCGGCATGAAGGCATCCCTCGCGCTCGCGGTTGTTCTCCTCCTGGGCCTCGGCTGCGAACGCAACCGCGCCTCGACCTGCGTCACGGGCGCGAGCAACCCGTGCACCTGTACCACCGGCGCCACGGGCGCCCAGACCTGCCAGGACGACGGCACCTTCGGGGCCTGCCAGTGCGCGCCCACGCCCACGCCCGTCGTAGCCCCCGTGGCGGTGGCCACGCCGGATGTCCCCGTGGCCGTCGCTCCCGTGGCTGTCGCTCCCGTGGCCGTCGCGCCCGTAGCTGCGGCTCCGACCGCTCCCCGCGCGCCGTCCGCTCCTCGCGCTCCCTCCCCGGCGGCCCCGGCGGGTGCAGCCTCGCCGAACCTCGGGCTGCCGACCGTGGCGCTGCCCGGCGTCGTCATGCCCACCCTCCCCACCCAGGGGAACACCACGTCGACGCCGACCGCCGCCGATCCCCGCCCCAGCACCGCGCCCAGCGCCGAGCAGTTCAGGCAGCTCGGGCAGCTCGTGTCGCAGGGGCTCAACCCCCAGCAGCTCCAGTCGATCACCAACGCGATCACCAGCGCCAACCGCACCGCGGCGCCCGATCACCCGACCTTCTCGCCCACGGAGCTCACCCGGCTCTCGGAGATGGCCACGCAGGGCGGCGCCGGTCCGAGCGCGCTGCAGTCCGCCGCGCAGTCGATGCTCGGCGGCAACTGACGGGCGCTCCTTCGCTCGAGGCGCTCGACGCGGAGGCGGGAGTAGCGGCGGTATCATGGAGGTCGGCGTTGACCGCGTCGACCGCGGCTTGCGACGATCGTCCCGATGGAGACGCTGTCGCTCGAGCCCGGGCAGATCATCGATCGGGAGTACAAGGTCGAGCGGCTCCTCTCCCAGGGCGGCATGGGCGCCGTGTACGTGGTGGAGCACGTCACCACCGGCAAGCGCCGCGCGCTCAAGGTGATGCTGCCTCACCTGGTGCGCGACCAGGCGAGCCGCGACCGTTTCGAGCGCGAGGCCCGCATCGGCGCGCGCATCGAGAGCGACAACGTGGTCGACGTGGTCGACGCGGGGGTCGACGAGGGCACGGGCCTGCCCTTCCTGGTGATGGAGCTTCTCGACGGCGTCGACCTCGACCACGTGATCGAGAGCCACAAGACCATTCCCCCCGCCGGGGTGGCGGACATCGTCGATCAGCTCTGCGACGCCCTCGGCCGGGGCCACGCCATCGGCGTCGTGCACTCCGACCTCAAGCCCGAGAACGTCTTCCTCGAGAAGCCCCGACGCCGCGGGGTGGCCTTCACGGTCAAGGTCATGGACTTCGGCATCGCCAAGCTCATCTCCGACGAGGTGCGCGAGGCGAGGGTCACCACCCCGATGGGATCGCCCCTCTGGATGGCGCCCGAGCAGACCCAGCGCGGCGCCGCGATCACCCCCGCCACCGACGTCTGGGCCCTCGGGCTGCTGGTCTACCGGATGCTCAGCGGGGTCTCGTACTGGCGCGGCGCCAACGCGCCCGACGGGACGGTCAGCGTCGGCGGTCTGGTGCTGGAGGTGGTGGTGCAGCCCCTCGACCCGGCGTCGCTGAGGGCGCGGGAGATGGGCGTCGCGGCCCTGCTGCCCGCGGGCTTCGACGGGTGGTTCGCCCGGTGCGTGGTGCGCGAGCAGGACCAGCGCTTCGCCAACGCCTCGCTGACGTGGGACGCGCTGGAGCCGATCCTCGGGGGCGCGCCAAAAGCCGCGCCTGCGCCGCACGTCGCGACGCAGCCCGCCCCGCCGTATCACATGGCGACGCAGGTGGCCCCGATGCCGGGCTCGTGGGGCGGTCCCTCGGCTCCCACCGGGCCGCAGTCGTGGTCGCAGCCCGTCGCGCCGCAGGAGGTGCGGTGGCCCATGGTCCAGCAGCGGGTCTACGCGTCGGTGCAGGGAGGGCCGTACCAGATGGCGACGGTGCTCGAGGTGAACAAGCAGTCGGCGATGATCCGCATCCGGCTCGACGCCGGGGCGGAGGGGTGGGTGCCCGCCTCGCACCTGCGCTCGACGTCGTGAGCACCGCGGGGCGCGCCACCGCGGGGCGCGCAAGCTCGCGGAGCGCTCAGCGGTAGACGGCCCCGGCGGTCGCGGCGCACGACCGTGAGCACCGCGGGCGCGCGCCCGGCGCGTCGAAGCGCTGCACCGCGACGCCGAACCCGGCGACGATGATGACGTCGCCGAAGCCGTCGCCGTCGACGTCGCCGAAGCCCGCCGCGCCGGGCGTCCTGACCAGGTAGAGGGGCTCCGGAAACACCAGCGAGGGCGTCGTCGCGAAGCCCCCGGCCGTGCCCAGGAAGAGACCGCTGCGGACCTCGTCGAGGGCGCCGAGGATGAGGTCGGGGCGCCCGTCGCGGTTCACGTCGCCCGCGGCGATCGGGTTTCCTCGAGGGAGCGTGAGGGAGGGCGTCGTCGCCGGGCCCGAGGCCGACCCGAGGTGGATCCCGACTCCGGACGGCCCGGGGACGGCGAGGTCGGCGAAGCGGTCGTTGTTGACGTCGCCGACGGCGGCCGGGAGCCCGCCCGGGATCGTGGCGAGCAGCGTCCCGGCGCCCGTGGTCGCGCCGGCGATCACGCGCACGCTGGAGCCCACGGCGACCGCGACGTCGGCCCGGCCGTCGCCGTTGACGTCCCCCGCGCCCGCCGCGGCGTAGGCGCCCGTGCCGACGAGGGAGACCCCCGCGAGGGGGGAGGTCAGCGGCATGCGGCCGGCGTACAGGGACGTCCCGCCGAGCGAGAGCAGCACGTCGGCGGCGCCGTCGCCGTTGAAGTCGCCGGCCCCGGCGAGGCCGTCGAAGGTGTCGAGGCTGCTGACAAGCGCGCTGCCCAGGGAGTAGGCCGTCGCGCCGGGGCCCGTCGAGGAGCCGAGGAAGACCGAGAACCGCGCGGGGTCGAGGAAGCCGCCGCTGGAGGTGAGCGCCGCGACGTCGGGGAAGCCGTCGCGGTTGACGTCCCCGGCGGCGACGACGGCGGAGACGAACGCGCCGGGGAGGGTCCACGGGGTCGCGCGGACGATGCCCGACGACGAGCCGCGGTAGATCGACGGCCCCGAGGCGTAGTCGGCGTGGCCGTCGCGGTCGACGTCGCCGACCGCCGCGCGCGACACGTTGGGGTAGCCCGGCTCGACGCCCAGGTCGACGTACGAGAGGCGCCCGAACGAGAGGCCCGACGCGGAGCCGCGGGTGAGGTAGAGGTCCGTCGTGCGGGCCTGGTACGAGAGCAGGTCGTCGTAGCCGTCGCCGTCGACGTCGCCCGCGCCGACCGCGCCGTGAACCGTCGCCGAGCCGAAGCCCGCCGCGAGCGTGACCGCCGCGCCAGGACCGGAGGCGGAGCCCGGCAGGACGATGGCGCTGCGGTTGAGCGTGTCGCCGCGGGTGCCGGCGAGCACGTCGTCGAAGCCGTCGCCGTTGAAGTCCCCGCCCCTCGGGGGCATCGACGCGGAGGGCGAGAGAGCGCCCGGCGCCGCGGTCCCGGCGGCGTCGAGGGTCGCAGCGCCCAGCACGACGCGGACCCCGGCGCGGGTGAGGAACGCGAGGTCGGCGCGGCCGTCGCCGTTGAGGTCGCCGGCGGGGACGGAGGTGTTGGCGACCGCCACCGCGCGCGCAGCGTCGAGGCCCGTCGCGCCGCCGCGGAGGAGCTGTCCGCCCCCGGTCGTTCCGCCGAGCAGGACGTCGGCGTAGCCGTCGCCGTCGACGTCGCCCGCGCCCGCGGCGACCGACGTCGTCGAGGTCAGCGGGACCGTCACGCGCACCGGCATCCCGAGGCCCGCCGCGCCGCCCGGGACGAACCACACCGCGTTGCCCGAGGGGTTCACGGCGACCACGTCGTCGAAGCCGTCGCCGTTGACGTCGCCCGCTCCCGCGACCGACGATCCGAGGCCGCTGCCGACCGGCCCGGTGATGGCGCTCGGCGTCGGGGCCACCCCCGTGGCGGTGCCCCGATACAGGTAGACGCTGTTGGAGCCGGGCGCGCCCACGACGAGGTCGCCGTAGCCGTCGCCGTTGACATCCCCGGCGTGGTCGAGGGCCCGGCCGAAATGGGTCGACTCGAGCGGCGCGCTCAGCGTGACGGGCGTCGGGGACGGGCCCGTCGGTCCGCCGAGGAAGACCGACGCGGCCACGCCGGGGACGGCTGCGACGACGTCGGCGTAGCCGTCGCCGTTGAAGTCGGGGTCGCTCCCCCAGGGCCGCGCCCCGGCGACCGCGCCCGTGGCGATGCGGAGACGCCAGACCGACCCGGCGGCACCCGCCGCGCCGCCGACCACGCCGCGCAGGGCCCAGAACCAGATGCCAGACGCCAGGTCGGCGCTCGGGGCGCCGCTGGTTCCGGTGGCGTCGAAGGAGACGCAGGACGCGGTCAGCGCGCGGTCACGGCAGAGGGTGACGCGCGCGGTCGCGACGCCCGCGGGGAGCGCCCAGCGGAGCGTCGGGCGCCGCGAGGGGACGTGGGATCCGGTCGGCGGCGAGAGCGGACGCGGCGCGGCGACGGTGGACACGGGGACGTCGAGCGTGGGGACGTCGAGCGTGGGGACGTCGAGCGTGGGGACGTCGAGCGTGGGGACGTCGAGCGTGGGGACGTCGAGCGTGGGGACGTCGAGCGTGGGGACGTCGCTGGAGCCCACGTCCGGTAGAGGGGCGTCGGCGCCCTGGTCTCCGGCGGTGACATCGGCGATCGGGGAGTCGGTCGCGGCGTCGGGTTGCACGCACAGGCAGGGGCCGAATCGACCCTCGGGCAGGCATACCTGGGCGCCCGTGCGCCCGTCGACGCAGGCGCAGGCCACGCTCATCCCGTCGACGCACGCGGGCCCGGGGGCAGGGTTCAGCGGGTCCCCGCATCCCACGACCATCAGCGTGAGCGTGAGCGTGAGCGTGAGGTAGAGGGGGCGGCGGGTCAGCTCCGTGGCTCTGCCATGGTATCCGGTGGGGGCGCCCGAATTCTTCAGGGCGCGACGACGTCGACCGACCGAGAGCGCGGCCAGTGCGAGCAGCAACGCCGGTGCGCCTCGCGCCGGTGCGCCTCGGGGAGCGCCCGCGACCGAACACCCGCCGTCGTCCTCGATCGGAGGGACGGACCCGTCATCCGCCGCAGGCACATCCGCCGCAGGCACATCCGCGGAGACCACGTCGCTCGCCGTCGCGTCGCGCACGACCACGTCGACGGGCGTCACCACCCCGGCGTCGCTCCCGCCCGCGTCCGCTGCGCCCACGTCCGTCGGCGGCACCACCACGACGTCGCCGGTTCCGCCGTCGACCACGCCCCCATCTCCCGCGCTTGCTTCCCAGTTGAAGAGGCGCACCTGCGCGCGCGCCACGCCGCCCGTCGACACGCCCCGGTCGCCGAGCGCCGCGGTCGCCCCATGGCCGAGGGCAGTGACCGGCGCGCTGCTGCTGGGAAGGTTGGGCAGGAGGGTGAGCTCGGCGCCGACGGTGAGGGCCGCGGCGGCACGTCCGATCGCGGGGGCGGTCGAGTCGCCACAGCCCGCGTGAAGCCCAAGCGCGGGGGCGAGGCCGAAGGACCGCCGGGATCGTCTCTGCGTAGGCATGCACCGCGGTTGCCTGCCGTGACGGGTCCATTCACCGCAGGGGACGCATTGCGGAGCGGGGACGGCCCGGTCTCGACGGCCACACACACGGCCCGGCGTCGTGAGGGGAGCGATCAGTGCTCGACGTGGCGTTGATGGACCACCTCGCGTTGGCTGTGCTGCGCTGGCGACCAGCCAGTCGGGCTCGCCGAAGGTTGCTCCCCGTAGTACGGAACCACGGGTGTCGATGCCTCGCGCCCCGGTCACAGTAATCCTCCTTCTCTCCGCCTCGAACCTCGTTCTCGGCTGCGCCGCGACGCTGACCTCGAACGACGCCGTCGCGGACGCACGCGCACCTTCGACCGACCTCGGCGCCACCGCATCCGTCGACGCCGTCGTCGATGCGACGGTCGACGCACCCGACGCACCCGACGCACCCGACGCGCCCGACGCGCCCGACGCGCCCGACGTCCCCCTGTTCGTCGGCCCGGCGTTGCGTCAGTCCTACCCGCAGCGCGACGGTCGCTGCACGCGCTGGGCGGCGTGGCCGGGCGACCTCAACCTCATCAACGGCGTGGCCGACGGGGGCCAGCTCTGGCTCGCGTACCAGTCGCGCACCGAGCGCTACATCGCCCACTTCCGCGACGGCGAGTGGACCCGCATCGCAGCCCCGACCATCCCGGTCTCCGAGGACTCCACCCTGACCGTGAGCTTCCGCGACGGTCGGCTGCTCGCCGAGATCTACACCTACGGACCGCGCCTCACGCTGGCCCTGGAGGGCGACACCTGGCGGCAGATCGCGTCCGAGGTCTCGCCGCCGCTGCGCTCGGAGGACGGCCGCCGCGTCGAGGTGCGCGACCGCGAGGTCTGGGTGGTCGACGCCCCCGGCGAGCGCCGCGCGTCGCCCGCCTCCGACGACCGCGACGTTCCGCGCCTGCTCGGCACTGTCGACGGCTTCTGGATCGTCCGCACCCGTTCGATCGAGCGCTGCAACGCCGCCGGCTGCGCCACGGCGCTCGGCCCCGTCGCCTCGCGCCTTGCTGACGCGACGCTGCTCGGCGGAAGCCTGCTGGTCGTCGAGGGTCTGCCCGGCTCCGTCGCGTCGCGGCTGTGGCAGATCGACGACCGTTCCGCGACCGTGGTGCCGCTGCCCTCGAAGGAGGCTTGCACCGCGAACTCGTCGCTGCGGCTCGCGCCCCTGGCCGACCGCGCGCTGGTCGTGAGCAACTGCAACGTCGGCCCCCGCTACTACGCCCGCCGCGCGGACGCCTGGGACCTCCTCCCGGCGCCGCCGCCGTCGCCGACCGGGGAGCGCATCACGGTGAGCACCGAGGGGGACGTCTACTTCGGAGCGTCGTGGCGGCTGCGGCCCCGCGCGACGGCGTGGGAGGCGCTCCCCCGGGTTGATCCGCCCGGCGTCAACGTCGTGGGTCGCTCGGGCGCCGAGCTCTACGCCGTGTCGCCGACGGCGGTGAACCGGCTCGGCGCCGACGACCGCTGGCGGCCGATCGACGGCGCGCCCGCCGCCGTCCGACGGCTCTGGCTCTCCCCCGAGGGCGAGCTCTACGCGCTCGTCGGCGGCGCGTCCCCCGAGCGCGGGATCCACCGCTGGGACGGCCGTGCCTGGTCGCACGAGCTGGTCGGCGCGGAGTACTTCGAGGCCGTCCACGCACAGGTCGGCGGGCGCGCCGGGGGCGACGTCTGGGTGCGCAGCGGCAGCACGCTCCTGCACCGCGAGGCAGGCCGCTGGCGCGAGGTCACCGATCGCCCGTGCGCGGCGGGCTTCGACCTCATCGTGACCGCGCGGCGCGTGGTGCTGCACTGCGCCGGCGACACCACGGTCGTCCACGCTTTGCGCGACGGCGTCTGGACCGCTGCTCCGCTCCCGCCCGACGAGGCCAGAGCGACGCGCCTCGCGGTGGGCGTGACGGCGACGAGCAGCTACGACGTCATCATCCGCGGCGATTCGGGCGCGGAGGTCCGCTCGATCGAGGACGACCGGCGGGAGTCCGTCTCCACAAGCCGGATCCCGTGGACCGTCCTGGCCGCCTGGAGCCCCTTCGGCCTCGTCGCCGCGCCGGGCGACTCGCGCTTCGGGGTGCTCGGCCCCGACCGCACATGGTCCTTCGTGTCGACCTCGCTGCTCCCGCTCACCTACCCCGGTTCGACTGCCCAGGTGTGGACCGACGGCGTCACGGCGGTCTTCGCGGAGTCCGTCGAGCCGGTGTTCATGGTCACGGTGCGCGGCCACGTGGTGCGGTGCGAGCTGCGATAGCGCCCCCGCGCTACGGCTGCGAGCACTGCCCGCTTGAAGCCGGGGTGGGCGCCACCGCCGCCCATCGGCGTCGACCCGGCGTGCTCTCCGGACGGCCATGGTACGCAAGCCACGCCATGTCCGACGACGTCACCCGCTGCCCCGGCGGACAATGCCCCCTCCGCGACGACTGCTACCGCTTCCGCGCCGTCGCCTACGGCCGCTACGACGCCCTGGGTACGCCCCCCTACGATCGCGCGACGGGCGCCTGCGAGCACCACCTCCCGCTCTCCCGCTACGAGCCCACGGAGGCCGATCTCCGCACCCGCGCCTATCACCTCTGGCAGCGCCGCGGCGCCCCCGAGGGGAGCCCCGGGCTCGACTGGTCCGCCGCGCGCGAGCAGTTCGCCGCCGAGCTCGCGGCGCGCCTGTCGCCGCTCCGCTGAACCTCCGCTGGCAACGGGTCGGTGATGGGCGTCGCGTGGGCCTACGGCCGCGAGTCGAGGGTGGCTCCGAGCGACACCGTCATGAAGTGCAGCCAGTTGCTCTGGTAGCCGTCGCTCGAGCTCGTCGGGTCCCCCTGGCCCACGGCGCCGCCGCCGATGTACCGGAGGTTCACGAAGAGGTCGACGTGCGGACGCACCCGCCAGCCCACGCGCACGCTCGCGTCGAGGATGGCGCCGGTGACCTCGTTGTCGCTGCCGTTGAGCACGGAGATGGGCGCGTAGAGGCCGTCGAGCTCGAAGGCGAAGAAGCCCCGCGCGGCGAGAGGGAAGCGTCCCCGGGCCCGCAGCAGCGGCACCGGGCCGACGTCGTTGCGCTGCCGGAAGGTGCGCCCGTCGACGGACTCGAACTCGATGCTGGCGTTGCGGAGTTGGAGCCCCACGCCGAAGGCCAGCTCGCGGTCGGCCGCGGGCAGCACGTCGTAGGCCCACCCCGCGCGGAAGAACGGGAACCCGTACCGCGCCCTCATCGGCGTCCCGGCCGCGAAGGTGGCGCCGTCGATGCGCAGGTCGCGCGAGAGCGTCGTGGTCGAGTCGATCTGCAGCGGCTGATAGAGGAAGGTGAAGAGGTGCCGGCGGCGCACGTCGACCTCGATGGAGGCGCGCGCGAAGGTGTAGAGGTTGGTCTGCGCGGCGTCGTCGCGGTAGTCGACGCGGCTGCCGTCGCGACCGAGCTGGATGAAGTGCCGGCCGACCGCGAGGAAGCCGAGCTCGGCCTGCGCGCGGAACCCGAGCGCGGGCTCCTGGGGGGCGGCCGGCGGGTCCTGCGCCGCGGCGGTCGCGGCGGCCAGCGAGCACGAGAGCAGGAGGGCCAGCGAGCCGGGCGTGCGGAGGGTGTTCATGCGCATGGGATGGAAGATAGGGCCCAGGCGTTGCGCCGGACGGGCGATCAGCGGACGCTCTCTCTCGCCGCCGCCGCGTCTACCCGGGCGCGCTTCATGGTAGTTCCGTGACGTGGCCCTGCTTCGCCCCATCGCCCGTGACCGCCGGTGGGACGACGACACGACCGTGGTGACCGCCAGGCAGATGCGCCACGACGGCTCGGCCCCCTGCCGCACGCCCATCACGCACAGCTACGCGGCGCTCGCCTTTCACACGGGCGGCGGGTCGCGCGTAGAGCTGCGGGGCGAATGGAAGCTCCGGGAGGGTGACCTCCTGCTCATCCCCGCCGGCGAAGCCCACCGCACGCTGGAGGCGATGCGGGTTGGGGCCTGTGTTTGCGTGCCCCCCCCGGCGCCGCCGCCTCGAGCCCTTCGAGAGGGTGCGCGACGGGGCCTCGGCGGTCGTCCACGTCCCCGCGGAGCGCCACGAGTACCTCGCCGCGCTCTTCCGCGAGCTCGAGCGCCTCGGCCGCGAGCCGCGCGGTCCGAGCGACGTCCTCGACGCCGTGCAGAGGAGCCTGCTCACGCTGATCCTGGCCGAGGCCGACCGGGCCGCGAGCGCGGGCGACCTCCCTCGCGCCATGGGGGGCGGCGTGGCCGTCGACGCCCTCCGCTTCATCGAGCGCAACTGCCTCCAGCGGCTCACGCTCGGCGCCGTCGCCGCCGCGGTGGGACGGAGCCCCGCGTACGTCACCACCGCGCTCACGCGCGCCACCGGGCGGAGCGCGGTCCAGTGGATCGTGAGCGGACGGATGGCCGAGGCGCGACGCCTCCTGCTCCACTCCGACGAGAGGGTCGACGTCGTCTCGGAGCGCGTGGGCTACGCCGACCCGACCCACTTCATCAGGATGTTTCGTCGCGAGCACGGCGCTACGCCGGCCGCGTGGAGGGCGGCGCGCACCCGGTCCTCGTGATCCGTCGTCGGCCGCTCCTGCAGACCGCCGGTGATCACAGCGCTCCGCTCGTGGCGAGCTCCATCGTGAGCTCGGCGTTGATCGCCGCCGCGGCGTGGGTGCCCGCCGCCGCCGCGAGGATCGCGCCCTGCATTCGCGTCGTCAGGTCGCCCGAGGCGTAGACGCCCGCGACGGAGGTCTGGCGCGTCATCGGGTCGACCCGCACCGAGCCGTCGCCCTCCAGCGCGAGGCCGAGCGCGCCCACCAGCCCGACCTGCCGCTGGGGCGGATGGGCGAAGAGCACCTCGCAGCGCACCCGAGCGCCACCCGCGAGCTCGACCGCCTCGAGCCGCTGCCCCTCCGCCACGAGTCGAGCCACGGCGGCCGTCTCGAGGCGCACCCCCGCGGACCGGAGGCGCAGGGCCGCCTCGTCCGGCAGCTCGAAGGCGCCGCCGGTGAAGACGACCAGGTCGCGCGTCCACCCGCGGAGCAGGAGGGCGAAGGGCACGAGGTGCGCCGAGTCCGCCGCGCGAGCGAGGTATCCCCAGGGGCGATCCTGCGCCTCCCAGCCGTGGCAGTAGGGGCACTGGAAGACCGCGTGCCCCCAGAGGTCGCGGAAGCCCTCGATGGGGGGTAGCTCGTCGATCATCCCGGTGCAGAGGAGCACCCGGCGCGCCTCGACGGTGTCCGCGCCGACCGCGACGCGGAACGCCCCGCTGGAGCCCTCGACGCCGTCGACCTGAGCGTCCCTCACTTCGACGTTGGGATAGGCCGCGAGCTGCTGCCGGCCGATGCGGCGAAACTCGTCCGGGGTAGTGCCGTCACGGGTGACGAAGTTATGGACGTGCTCCGCGGCGGCGTTTCGTCGCGGCCCCGCGTCGCAGAGCAGCACGCGCTTGCGCGCCCGACCGAGCGCGAGCGCAGCGGAGAGGCCGGCGGGGCCCCCTCCCACGATGATGACGTCATACGGCATGTCGGGTCTCCTCACGGGTGGCGGTGGGCGCCATCCAACGGGTGTTCGTAGCGCCGCTCGTCGACTCCGTGGGAGGGCGTGGCTTTCGGTCCGATCGGCGTGGTCTTGGGTGCCTGCGTCGCGCGCTGAAGAGGGGGCCAGCGCGGGCGTCGGTTGACGCGCCACCGATGGCCTCTGCGACCTTCGCGACCCTCACGGGGATGCTCGGGCCATCGTGGGGTCGCGTCGCGGGCGTGGCTTGGGCGCGGGTTCCAGCTCCGGGGCGCCTTCTCGCTCTCTCGCGCCTACGCCGACAGCGACACCACGACCCGACCGAAGACCCAGGTCCACGACCCGTCGGTGGATCTCCGGTTCCACGGCATCCCGTCGTTCGCGGGCTTCCATCCGGCCGTCGCGGTGGGGATGGTGTTCCCGCTGTCGGTCGCGACGGGCTGAGGAGGCTTCAGCGGGGGAGGGCGGCGCGGCGGGGTCGGCGGCGGGCCGTGAGGGCCAGCGCGAGGAGGGAGGCCGACGCGAAGAGCGGCGAGCGCGAGCGGGCGCCTGCGACGCCGCCGACGTCGCAGCCGCCGTCATCCTCGGGCGGGGGCGGGGCGACCGCAGGGACGTCCGCCGCAGGGACGTCCGCCGCCGTGGGGCGATCGCTGGGACCGGGGACGTCCGCCGCCGTGGGGCGATCGCTGGGACCGGGGACGTCCGTCGCGGTCGGAACATCGGCAGTGACGGTCACGTCCGTCGGGGTCCCTGCGTCGTCGGCGCTGACGTCCATCGCGACGACGTCGGGGATCACGGCCACGTCGGGCGCGCTACCAGCGTCGATCACGGGCGGCACGTCGACGGCGATCACGGGCACGTCGGTGCCCAGGTCGGTGCCCAGGTCGGTGCCCAGGTCGGCGCCCAGGTCGGTGCGCACGTCGACGCCGGTGACGTCGGGGCGGTCGATGGCGGCGTCGCTCCCCGCGTCCATCGGGGCGCCCGCGTCGACGCCCATGCCCGGTTGCAGCATGCGTACGACGCACCGGCGTGTGGCGCGCTGGAAGTCCGTCTGTACCCACGCGACGCCGGTGGTGCCGTTGCTGAGCGCCGCCAGGGCCAGGATGTCGTAGCTGCCCGCGCCCTGGAACGAGAACGCCGGGTCGAGCAGCAGCCCCTCCGGCGGCGAGACCGTGCCGTCGGCGCGCACCGACCAGACGCGCAGCTCACCCGTGAAGCCCGAAGCGCCGGCCGGGGCCGTCAGGGCGGCGACCACGAACTCCTGGCCGTTCCAGAGGATCGCGCTGCCGTACCTGCGGTACATGCTTGCGTAGATGGGGAGCGCCGTGGCCGGGAGCGCGATCGAGCGGAGGACGGTGCCGGAGGCGTTCACCTGTCGCACTCGCAGCCTGAACGATCCTCCGACGAAGCCGCTCGACCCGAGCACCGACCAGACGCCTGCGCCGTGGGCGATGGCGATGGGGGTGAAGGGCTCCGGGGCGCCGCCGGGCGGCGTGTGGGAGAGGTTCCAGCTCGCCGCGTCGAGGATGTCTCCGTCGCGGCTGATCCTCGCCCCGCGCAGCGACGTCTCCGAGGCGTCCCAGACGCCGAGCAGGACGGTGCCGTCGGTGCCGAAGGCGCGGCCGTACTCGTTGCTGCCCCCGAAGGCGATGGGCAGGGGGTCGAGGCGCGCGCTCGCGGCGTCGAGCCGGCTGAGCCCGAAGACGCCCGACGAGGAGGTGTCGACGAAGGCGACGCCCCCGACGAGGGCCGTTTGCGAGGGGCGCGGGCCGTAGAAGCCACGGTCGGAGAGCGCGGGGAGGGCGGCGGTGGTGAGGGCGTCGCCCGCGGCGCTCAAGGTCACCTGCGTGGACGGCACGGTACGGGCGCCAAGACCGCCGCTGGCGGTGCTGAAGCCGCGGAAGCGCGCTCCGTCCCAGAACAGCGAGGTCGGAGGGAGGTCGTTGTAGCCCACGCCCGAAGCGCTGTTCAGCGCGCCGTCGGCGCCGATCAGCCAGGCGCGGGTGCGCGGGACGGCCCGTCGGGCGTGTAGCAGCTGAGGGCGAAGCGGCTCCCGTTGGAGGCCAGGGCCGGCTGCGCCCACCGGGGTGCCTGGTAGGAGATCGGCGTCGCGGCCGACTCGGCGGTTCCGTCGGCGCGGAAGCGCTGGAACCACGCCGCCCCCAGGTCGCCCTCCTGCCAGAGCATCGCGACGCGCCCGGCGCTGACGGCCACCTTCGGTCGGAACACCCTACTCGACGTCGAGCCGAGGACCCGAGGCGTCGCGTCGACGAGGGCGCCGTCCGCGCCGAGGCGCGCGTACTGGCCTGGTGCCCCCGGCAGCCGCTGCCACGCGACCCAGTAGCGAGCCCCGTCCCACGCCACGCTGGGGCTTGCCACGTCGGTGCCCGAGACCAGCAGCACGGGAGGCCCTGCGACGACGTTCGTGCTCGCCTCCACCCGCTGCGCGTAGATGCCGGGCAGGCGCGAGCCGCTCCCGGCGGTCGCGACGAAGACCACCAGGAAGGCCGTCCCGTCGGTCGCGACCGCGGGCTGCACGCGCCCGGCCGCGATGGTCGTGAAGGGGACGCCCTGGCCGTCCCGTAGGGTGCCGTCGCGCAGCATCCGGTTGATCCGGAGGTCGATGGCGCCCGTGTCGGGGTGGGTCGACTCGAAGACCGTCAACCACTGCGTCGCCGTCGCCGCGATCGCGGGCGTCCCGAAGGCCGAGGGGCCGAGGAAGATCGCGGCCCCGGACGGCGCGCCGGAGGCGTCGAGGCGCTGGGCGATGAGCCTCTCGGACGAGCCCTGCGAGGTACAGAGGCAGCCCGCGGCGTCGCAGACGAGGTTCTGGCAGGGCTGCGCCGAGAGGCGGGTGACGACTGGGGTGCCGGCCGCGGGTACGGTCGCGAGGCGGCCGTCGCTGCCGTTCCAGGTGAGCCACCGGTCGCCGAGCGCGGCGCCAAGGCCGATGGAGCCGCCGGTGTCCGGGGTGGGGGTGAGCGTGAAGGCGGGCCGGTCGAGGGGGACGCTCGTCGCCCCGATGCGCGCCGCCATCACGGCGGGGGAGTTGTCCCAGAGCGGCGACGCCCAGACGGCGAGCCAGCCGCCGGGGCCGCCCGAGAACGAGACCCCCGGGCGCACCCCGATCTGCACGCTCTCGGCGATGCCCGGCTCGACCAGCGCCGTCGGAGCCAGCGCGATGGCTTCCGTGCTCTGGTCCAACCCGCTGCCGTCGCCGGCACAGCCCACGGCCGCCGTCACCAGCGTGGCCCCGAAGACCCCCGCCCACCCCGCTCGCTCGCGCCTCATGGCGCGCGTCGGTGCGCGGCGCGCCTCGGGCATTCACCGCCTCGTGCGAATCCGAGCGCGTCGCGCTCCACACGGCGAAGCTCACGGGAGGCAGTCGGGCGGGCCGATGTCCCAGTCCCATTGGGTTCCGGGGTAGGAGCGCACCGTGGCGGGGGCGGAGTCGGCGAGGCGGTGAAGGCGGGCGCGGAGCCCCGCGACGGGCAGTCTCGTGAAGGCGATGCAGGGCGAGCGCTTGCAGATCGGCAACAACCGCGGCGGCATCAACGGCGTGGGTCACGCGGCGGCAGATCTTCGGGCGGCTCATCGCCGTCGCGCCGTAGCGGTCAACGCGCGAACCACGACGGGGGGGCGCGGCGGGGCGGTGGTACGATCGCGGCATGTCGGGAGACGCGGCGCGTTCGCTACATCCACGCTTTCCCAAGCTCGACCCGGCGGTGGTGCAGGGCTACCTCGACGCGCCCGAGACGGTGGTGGCGGAGATCGTGGACGGCGAGCTGTCGCTCATGCCCCGGCCCCGACCGCGGCACGCCCACGCCGCGACGCGGCTCGCGGGGGAGTTCCGACCCTTCGGCAACCCGCGCGGCGACGAGCCCGGCGGCTGGGTCCTCCTGATCGAGCCCGAGCTGGAGCTCGGCGCGAAGCCCGACGTCCTCATCCCCGACCTCGCGGGCTGGCGGCGGGAGCGGGTTCCGCCGGGCTTCCTCCAGGGCGCCCGACTGGGTGTGCGGTGCTCGCTCCGTCGACCTCCGCTTCGGCCGCAAGCTCCCCGATCTACCTCCGCGGGCGTCGGCCACGCGTGGCTGCTCGACCCGGCGCGGCCGCTGGAGGTGTTCCGACGGACGCCCGAAGGGTGGCTCCTGGTGGGCGATCACGACGGCGCCGACGTGGTGCGGGCCGAGCCCTTCGCGGCGGTGGCGCTCGACCTCTCGATGCTCTGGGTGGAGTGACGCGACGCGCCCGCCGCGCCGCCGTACCCGACCAGCGCGGCCATCATCGTGCGCGACACCACGCCCCACGGAGCTGCTGCGCGTGCGTCGGGGGAGAAGAACCGCAAGGGCGCAATGGTCGCAAGGGCTCGAAGGCATGGGCAGTGGGCCGCTCGCGTTCTTCGCCGCGTCGCCCCTCCAGGACCCGACGATCTCCTCCACCACCACCTCCAGCTCAACATCCACCACCACCTCCACCACCTCCACCACCTCCACCCTTGCGGCAGGCCGCCCTTGCAGTTCTTCTCTCACCGCACTTTTCGCACGGGTCCGCGTGACCAGGCTCACCAGCTGACCTCCTACGCGCCAGCGCACGCGACACGGCGCTTCGCAGTGCATGCTCCCCGCGATCGTGGCCGACCGCATCATTACCATCGGCCGCTCTGCCGCCGACGCTTCAGCCGACGAACGGAGGGTCGCGTCGACGGGCGCGTCTTGAACGGGTCCAGCGGTCCCCGGGAGGGCCAGACGTCGAGCCCCCTCACGGGGCGGCGCCCGCGGAGCGCGCGAGGTGTCGCCCGAAGGCGGTCATCACCTGCTTGTGGAAGGGCGCCTGGGTGAGCGTGTACACGGGCCACGGGAGGCGCGGCTCGAAGTCGTGGATGGCCGCGAGCAGCACCGAGCCGTCGAGCACCTGGCGCAGCTCGAAGCGGGCGCGCTTCGTCGGGCGCGCGAGCAGTCCGCCGGTCACGTAGAAGAGCTGCCGGTCGGGGGTCGAGCGCGCCGGCGCGGGGGTGAGCTGGAGGAGCGTCCCGACGGGCGTGCGGAAGCGGCAGGTGCGGTCGGCGTCGACGTCCACCCGCAGCAGTCCGCCGAAGTACGTCGGGAGCCAGCGGACGTACTCGTCGGCCGCCCACGCGGCGTCGCGCCCCGGCGGGAGCGTCATGCGCTGCACCGAGCGCACGCGCCGATCGGCCTTCGCGGAGGCGGGGCGGAAGGCGATGGGCCTCTTGCCCGCGGGGCGCGCCCGCTCGTCGGCGAGGGCGCGCTCGAGGGCCGCGCGGGCCGTGAGCCCGGGTCGCTGCGCAAGGGTCTGGAGGCGTAGGTCGCCGGCGACCATCTCGTGCTCGAGGCTCTCGACGAGCGGACCCACGAGGTCGAGCGGCGCGCCGGTCACGAGGCGCACCCACCAGCGGGAGAGGCCCACCGAGAGGAAGGGCACGGGGTACATCGGCCGCTCCAGCCCGAGCAGCGAGCCGGTGAGCGCGAGCAGCTCGCGGTAGTTGAGCACGTCCGGCGAGCCGACGTCGTAGCCCTGGCCGAAGCACTCCGGGCGGCCGAGCACGAAGCGCAGCAGCGCGACCACGTCGTCGAGGGCGATGGGCTGCATGCGCGTGGCCGTCCAGGCGGGCGTGAGCATCGCCGGGAGGCGCTCGACGAGCAGCCGCAGCATCTCGAAGGACGATCCCCCCGCGCCGATGACGAGGCCCGCGCGCAGCGTGGTGACGGGTATGCCGTAGCCGCCGAGCGCGCGCTCGACCTCGAGGCGGCTGGCGAGGTGCGCCGAGAGGCGCTCGCCCGCGGGCGTGAGGCCGCCCAGGTACACGATCTGCCGGGCGCCAGCGCGCTTCGCGGCGCGCGCGAAGTTGTCGGCGCACACCAGGTCGAAGTCGCGGAAGCTGCCCTGCGTGAGGTGCGCCGAGGGCATCATGCTGTGCACCAGGTACACGGCGAGGTCGGCGCCCTCGAGCGCTCGCTCGGCGTCGAGGAGCGAGAAGAGGTCGCACGCCCGCCACTCGGCGACGTCGGCGTCGGGAGCGCGCTCGCCGCGGGACAGGCCGATGACGCGGTGGTCGGGCGCGAGGGCGTGGGCGAGGGCGCGGCCGACGAAGCCGGTGGCTCCGGCGATCACCACAGCGGGCTTCGAGGCGGGCTCGGTAGACATCTTCCCGTTGGATGCACCCCGTACGGCCACCGGGTCACGCGCGCGGTGGCGATCGGCCCGCGACCAGGGCCGCGACCCTGGCGCCGCCGAGGGCCGTCGCGAGGGTGCTCTGGCCGGGAAACACCGAGTCCCCGACCATCCAGAGCCCGGGCGCACGGGGCCGGGACCATCCCCAGGTAGCTGGCGATTCCTCGCACCCGCGGCGCTCCGCCGACGTAGCCGCCGGGCCGCCCGACGAAGCGCGCGAAGGTGCGCGGCGAGGCCGTGAGCCGGTGCACCGTGGCGTCGGCGAGCTCCGGGGCGCGGCGGGCGATGGTGTCGCCCATGGCGGCCTGCACCCGGGCGACGTACTCGCCCTGCGCCGCGGGGCCGAGCGCGGTGAACGCCGCCATGGGCACGTGCGTCGACGCGGTGACCGTGCGTGCGCCGCCGGGCCCTCGCGCCTCGTCCGCGCCGCTGATCGAGCAGAACACGTGGTTGCCTTCGGTGAAGGGCCTCGCCGGGTCGTCGACGAGCTCGAGGTGGTGCGCCTCGGAGCGCAGCGCCGCGCCTGGCGAGAGCCCGAGGTAGAGCATGGCCGCGCCCCAGCCGCCTTCGACGCGCGCGGTGAGCCTGGCGAGCTCCGGGGCCTCGTCGCCGAGCAGGCCCCGCAGGGCCTGCGGGATGACGTTGGCGATCACCTGCCGCGCGGTGACCTCGCCGTGGCGGGTGCGCACGCGCCAGCCCTCGGTGGTGGGGGTGAGCCCGTGGACGGACTCGCTCAGGCGCACCTCGGCGCCGAGCGCGCGGACGGCGTCGAGCAGGGCCTCGGCGAGCACGCCGATGCCGCCGTGGACGTGGCGGGTTCCGCGGAAATAGTAGTCCATCGTGGCGAGGGCGAAGGGCGCCTCGGCCTCGGCGGCGGAGGCCTGCACGGTGATCTGCGAGACGGCGTCGAGATAGACGCGCAGGGGCTCGAAGTCCGCGAGGCCGTGGGCGGCGACGAAGTCCGCGAGCGAGCGCCCGATCCACGGAACGAGCGGGAGGTAGCGCGGCGAGCGGGCGAGGTGGGTGAGCAGCGCGCGCGCGCCGAGGGGCGGGAGCAGCGCCGGGTCGTCGAAGAGCGACCAGAGCGCACCGGCGAGGGACTCCTGGCGGGCGAAGAAGGCCGCGAGGCGGTCGCGGGGCGCACCGGGGAAGGCCCCGAGGCGCGCGACGAGCTCATCGCGCCGCGCGGACACGGGCAGGGTGAACTGCGGCGTGCGGAGCTCGACGATGGGGTCCGGCACGCGGGTCTCGACGGGGAGGCGGTGGCGGTCGATCCAGCGGGCGAAGAGTTGGCCGTTGTCGAAGCCCGAGAAGAGGGTGGCGCCGCTCTCGAAGCGCCAGCCCCCGCGGGTGAAGGTGGAGGCGCAGCCGCCGGGGTATTTGAGGGACTCGCAGAGGACGACGCGGGCGCCCTGCTCGGCGAGCGTGAGGGCCGCGCCGAGACCGCCGAAGCCTGCTCCGACGATGGCGCAGTCGTAGATCATCCGGGCTGTGGGATGCCCGGGCGGCGCGATCGGGTTCCAGTCCGCGGCGGGACGTCTTCTCCCGGCGCCAGGGCGATCCCTCCCAGCGAGCGGCGCGCGGGCAGGCGGCGCTGGAGGCGATGCGCTCACCGGCCACGTGACGCTCCGCGCTCGTTGGGGGAGGGCCCTGCTGCGCGTGCGTCGGGGGAGAAGAACCGCCAGGGCGCAAGGTCGCAAGGGCTCGAAGGCATGGGCCGTGGGACGCTCGCGTTCTTCGCCGCGTCGCCCCTTCAGGGCCCGACGATCTCCTCCTCCTCCTCCTCCTCCTCCTCCTCCCTTGCGACCCTTGCGCCCTGGCGGTTCTTCTCTCACCACGCACGGAGTCCGCGCGACCAGGCGCGCGTCGCGGTGTCGTGGCGCCTGGTGGAGGTCCCAGCCATGCTCATCACGTCTCGTTCGTCCGTGCTGCTCTGCCTTCTGGCCGTCGCGGGCTGCGCCACCACCGCGGCCACCACGGCGCCGACGAGCCCACCGACGGCAGGCGCTCACGCCTTCGTCGTCGCGCCCATGACCCTCGTCCCTTCGACGCCGATTCGCTCCCCCTGTCTCGCCCCGACGGCCCTCCAGGCTGATGGTCGCGCGGTCGTCGGCGACGACCATGTCGGCCGCATCGAGCACGATCGGGTGGTCACCGAGCGCGGCGAGGTCATCCTCCAGCTCGCCCCTGACGGCACCGTCGCGCTCCCCTGGAGCACCTCCGCGACAGGGTTTCACTTCCGCTTCACCCCGCAGGGGCTCGAGCTCGTCACCTCCAGGGGAAGCATGATCATCACCATCGACGCCGTCGGCGCCTACTCGAGGGACGGCACCCCCACTGGCGCGCGGCTGACCCCCTACGCGCCAGCGCACCGCGACACGGCGCTTCTGCTGTGCATGCTCCCCGCGATCGTAGCCGACCGCATCATTACCATCGGCCGCTCTGCCGCCGGCAGGCCCGCCCGGTAGCGCCGCTTCAGCCGACGAACGGAGGGTCGCGTTGGAGGGCGCGTTTCGGACGGGGCCAGTGGTCGCCGGGGAGGGCCGTACGTCGGTCCCCCGGCGCTACAGCGTGGATGCGCTGCCCGGCGAGGTGCAGGACTCGCAGGCCCTTCAGGCGGAGGGTGGGGAGCGCGGCGTGATGCTGCTGACGCTGTCGCGCCCCGATGACCCCGGCAGCCTCATGACCCTGGTGTGGACCGGCTCGCGTTGGACGCTCTCGGAAGCACAGGCGCTGCCAGTGAGCTCTCGATCGGATGTCCACTGGGGCAATCCCCTCCTGGTTCGGAGGGCGTCGGGTGCTCGTGGTGGAGGGGCGCGCTTCAGCGGGTCGCCCGATGACTCTGGTTCGTGGCGGGAGTTCTTCGTCGTCGACGCCGACGGGGCGCTGCGTCACGTGGGCACGTTGCAGAGCACGCAGCCCGAGGCGAAGTCACGTTGTACGTCGAGCGCGTGGTCGAAGACCAAGGACCGCTCCTCGGTCAGAACCGCCCTACCACCGACACCGATGCTAGGTTCTCGTCTTGTGAGCCTGAACCTCAAGACCGAGACCGAGCGTGTGGTCGACGTCCTCCAGCGAGCCGGGGTCGACTTCGCCATTTGTGGCGGCATCGCGGTCACGATCCATGGCGCGCCCCGGTTCACCCGCGACATCGATCTGCTGATTCGTGCGGAGGACGAGTCGCGAGCGGTCGTCGCCGTCGCGCTGGCGGGTTTCGACCTCCCGGCCGACCCGATGGTGTTCGACGCGAGCGGCCCCCTCGAACGCCGCATCCTGCGTGTCTCCAAGGCGGAGGGATCCGACCTCCTCACGCTCGATCTGATCGTCGCGTCGCCCAGCTTTGAGGACGTGTGGAGCACGCGGGTGCTGGTCGAGTGGGAAGGTCGAAGCGTTCCAGTCGTGTCGGTCGCAGGACTGATCAGGATGAAGCGCGTCGCTGGTCGCCCGCAGGACCTCGTCGACATCGAGAACCTGTCCGCGCTGACCGCGCTACCTGAGGAGTGACCCGATGGCATCGCGCACCGTCGACATGTCCCCCGCGGCCGTCTCACGTCGCCTGGAAGAGCTCGCGCAGCTCTACGAGATGGCCCTCTCACTCAAGCGCGCCCGGGTCATCGGTCCGCTGAGGTCGGCGGTCGACCACGCCGCTCCTCCGGTCGCCGTGCGCGACGAACCAACGGGCGGTTGAGTCTCGAGCCGCTCGGAGGTCCGCCTGCTCCCTGCGGTACTCCTGCTAGCGGTTTCGCTGGCCCCCGGAGGGCCATACGTCAAGCCCCCGGCGCTACAGCGTGGATGCGCTGCCCGGCCGAGCGCGCCCACCGTCGGGAAGCCCGCTCGTCGCGGCTCCTTCTGGAGCGCCGCCTAGCCTGGGTGAGCATCTCCGCGCGCCCGTGGCGTGGCGGGCCGTGGTCAGTCGACGGCTTCGTCGCCCTCGTAGACGTCATCGACCGCGGGCGTCCGCCGAACTCCGGCAGGACCAGGGTCTCGTAAGCGGCCGCGACGGTGAGCGTCCGGAATGCCGTCGGCGTTGCGGCGGTAGTGCTCGATGCGGCGGCGCCCACGGTGACCATCACGTAGTGCTGGAGCGACGCGAAGAGGCGGTAGTCGGCGAACTTCTCGCCGCGATCGAAGAGCTCGGTCGAGGGCGACGGCACCTCGACGAGCATCGTCGGGTTGGTCACGGCCAGGGGTCGGTGGCGTCGCGCGCGAGGGTCCGCAGACGACCGCGACGTCGGCGTATTAGGCGTTGCCAGAGGCCGGGACGCGCACCTTCAGGTCAGAGGAAAAGATCCCGGCAGGAGCCGCCCCGGAGGAGCGGGCGCGGCTCGGCCCCGATAGAGGGCGAGGCGGGCGTGTTCAGGCTCGCCGCCAGCCATCGCATAGGCGAAGCCGTCGACGAACTCGTGGCGGACGCCCGAGCTGAGCTCCAGTGCGAGGTACTCGGCGTAGGTGGTCTTCCGCTTCTCGGCCGCGCTCATGCTGGCATCGTAGGCGATGAACCGCGTCGGCCGTAGCCGGGACCGCACCGGTATCGATTGCCTATGGACCCCTCGCTACAGCCGGATGCGCTGCCCGGCCGAGGGCGCGTCCACCGTAGGGAAGCCGCGCTCGTCGAGCTCCTTCATCAGCACCGCCTGCGCCCCGGGCTCGCCGTGCACCAGGATCACCCGCCGCAGCTTGCCTCGCCTCCGCACGCTCTCCGCGTAGTCGAGCAGGCCGGCCTGGTCGGCGTGGGCGCTGAAGCCGTTGAGCACCGCCACCTCGGCCTCGCGCCGGTACGGCAGCCCGAAGATGCGCACCTCGTCGCGCTTCTCCACCAGCCTCCGCCCCAGCGTGTGCTCCGCCTGGAACCCCACGATCACCACCGTGTTCTCCGGTCGCCCGATGGCCGCGCGCAGGTGGTGCAGCACCCGGCCGCCCTCGCACATCCCGCTCGCCGAGATGATGATCGCCGGCCTGGCTTCGCGTCGATCGCCTTGGACTCCTCGACGTCGGAGACGTAGTGCAGGCCCTCGAAGTCGAAGGGCGAGTCGCCGCTGTTCAGCAGGTCGAAGGCCTCCCGGTCGTAGCAGTCGGGGTGCTGCTGAAGACCTCCGTGAGCTCACCGTGAGCGGTGAGTCGACGTAGACCGGGATGTTGGGAGCCTGCCCCGCGCCGTGAGCTGCTTCAGCTCGTAGACGATCTCCTGCGCGCTCGAGCGCGAACGAAGGGATGATCACCTTGCCGCCGCGCTTGCACGTGCGCTCGATGACCTCCGCCAGCGCGTCGCCCGCCTGCTCGATGGGGCGTGCAACCGGTCGCCGTAGGTGCTCTCCATGATCAGGCAGTGCGCCCCCGTCGGGCACCTCCGGGTCGCGCAGGATCGGCAGGTGGTGGCGTCCGAGGTCGCCGGTGAAGGCGATGCGGGTGTGCGCTCCGTCGTCGTCGATGTCGAGCACCACGATGGCGCTGCCGAGCACGTGGCCCGCGTCGAGGAAGGTGCAGGTGACGCCCGGCGCCACCACCTGCCGACGCCGGTAGGGGACCGTGATCATCAGCTCGACCGCCCCACGGCGTCGTCGCGAGAGTAGAGCACCTGCGCGGGCTCGATGTCGGCGTGATCGCGCTCGATGAGCCGCTCGATGTGCCGAGCGTCGGCCTCCTGGATCATCGCCGCGTCCATCAGCATCGGGACGCAGAGGTCGCGCGTGGCGGGCGTGGCGAAGATGGAGCCGCGGTAGCCCTGCTTGTAGAGCAGCGGCAGCGCCCCGGAGTGGTCGATGTGCGCGTGCGAGAGCACCACCGCGTCGAGGACTCGTGGTCGATGGGCAGCTCGTGGTTCTGCGCCCAGGCGTCGCGGCGTCGACCCTGGAAGAGGCCGCACTCGAGCAGCACCGTCGCGCGCGAGGTGCGCACCCGGTGCTTCGGGCCGGTCACGGTCTGCGCGCCACCCAGGAACTCGATTTCGATCATGGCTTCCGATCCCTTCCTTCGCGGCGGCGTAGCGGCGGTTTAGCCCCGCACGGACCGCGGCGGCGCGGCGACCAGTTCGACGCCCGCGTACACCCGGTCGACCTCGACGTCGCCCGGCAGCGCCGAGAGCGTGAAGCGCTCGTAAGCGCCGACCGCCGTGAGCACCCAGCGGTCGTGCGCGTCGCGCGAGTACACCTCGACCAGCGGCCGCCGCTGCGAGACGAGAACATAGTCGCGCAGCGACGGGAGTTAACGGTAGTGCTCGAACTTCTCCCCGCGGTCGTACGCCTCGGTACCGTCGGAGAGCACCTCCACCAGCACCGCGGGGTTCGCCATCGCGTTGCGGTCGTCGGCGTCGCGCTCGATCGGGCCGCACACCACCGAAAGCGTCGGGGTACGTCGCCAGCCCGGTGGCCGACACGCGCACCTTCGCGTCGGGCTGAACACGCGGCAGCCACAGCCCGAGGCCGGGCCGCGCAGCTCGCCGATGACCGCCGCCGAGAGCTGGCCGTGCTCCAGCGTGCCGTAGCCATGGCGTAGACGACGCCGTCGAGCCACTCGTGCTTCGATCGGCCTGCGCCTCGAGCGCCAGGTAGGTCGCGTAGTCGATCCAGGTCTGCTCCGCCGCGTCGCCCATGAGACCGGAGGGTGCCACCCTCCGCGCAGCGAAACCAGCCGTCTCCCGGAGCCGCGCGCGTCAGTCGAGCTGTCGCTCCACGGTGAGCGCGCCGCTGCGCTCCCCTCACCCGCCGGTACCCGAACAGGTGGAACACCTCCAGCGGCACCAGCCTCGTCGTCTGGCGGTCGACCACGAAGCGCGTCGCCCGGGCGGGGTCTCGCTCCACCCGGGCAGCAGCGCCAGCAGATGGTGGGCCCCGAGCGAGCGCAGCACCCTTGACGCCTGCAGCCTCGCCTCGCTCACCTCGCGACCCCAGAAGAACCCGTCGCTCCCGAGCCCCTGGTAGAGCGGCAGGATCACCACTCCGTCGTGCGGCGCCACGATCTCCCCGCGGCGGTCGCGCGCCAGGAGCTGCCCCCACGTCGCCCGCGCGATGTTGCGGAAGCCCGGCTCCATCTGGAAGCTGTCCTCCGCGGTGATCGCTCGCCGGGAGACCACCTCGAGCACCCTCGGCAGGTCGCCCCGCCGCGCGTCGAGCCTGCGCCTCCCCTCGCGCACCTCCGACGGAGCGTTGCCGTCGAGGAGGCCCGCCTGGTGGAGCGCGAGCCACAGCACCGACTCCAGGCTGTCGACCGAGGCCGGGTCGTCGTGCTGTCCGCCCTCGACGGTGAAGGTGATGCATCCCCGGCGGGTCCAGTACTCCGAGAGGGCGCCGTCGATCTGCTCCTCCAGCCCGATGATCACCGGGATGGGAAGGCTCCACGAAGCGCCGCTGCGCCAGCGTGTCGCCGAAGGCACGAAGGGCACCCCACGCCGCGCTCGAGGTGTGGAGGTCGACCAGGTGCACCGCGCCCCGCGCCCGCCCATCGCCGCCTCGATGGCGCCCAGCGGCTTCGAGCTGCTCCTGGTCCTCCGCGTCGAGCGCCCCGGCGCCCGGCGAGGACCTGTAGCGCCTCCACGCGGCCTTCGCTCCACTGCCGGTTGGGGTCCTTGGACTCGCTGGCGCACGCGCGCTTCAGCGACCCGACGTTGCCCGCAAGACCACCAGCTCGCCGCGCACCGCCACGCCGCCGCGCTCCAGCCGGGCGAACACCCGCCGTGCCGCCTCGATGCCCGCGGGCTCGTTGCCGTGGACGCCCGCGACCGCGACCGGCGTGGGGCCGGGGCGGCTCACCGACAGTAGCCGATCTCCCGGCGATCAAGAATGAGCGTGGAGGAGGACAAGCATGGCGGCGGTCTCTGGCACGCGCGCCCGGGGAGCCGTCATCCCCGGATGGCAGCTCCGCCCGGCTCGTCGCCCACCAGGCACCTTCGAGACGAAGGCCCACGAAGTCCTCCTCCGTGGCTTACCGCCACGATGTGCCGGTCCTGCACCACCGGCAGGGCACCCGATGCGGTGCTTCTGCATCAGCGCCGTCGCGTCGAGAGGTGCGCGTGTCGGGCGTCACGGGGATCAGGTCGCGGCGCATGATGTCCACGCCGCAGGACGCTCGCCCCCGGCCTCGCGCGACTGCTTCGCCAGGTCGGCCAGGTGGCGCAGCACCACCCGCTGCGTCACGAGGCCCGCAATGCAGCCCGGTTGTCGTCCTCCGCAGGCACATGCCGGATGCGCTCCCCAGCTCATCAGGTCGGCCACCAACTCGACCAGATCGTAGGGGCGCACCGTGAAGATGTCGGTCGGCATGTGCTGCGACACCTTGTGGTACCCGGTGCGCGCTGTCATTCGTCGAGCCGCGCAGGCTCCCAGTCGGCCACCACCGCGTCGGTCTTCTGCCGCGCGATCATCGCCGCGGTCAGCGCCGTGAGCAGGGCGCCCTGGGTCCCTCGGTCCTTCATGTAAGAAACGCGGGGAGTCGAGGGTCCATCGAGCCCGGTGTGCATCGTGCGGATGCGCCCAGCTCGGGAGATGCGCGTGGCGCTCGCTGTCCGCCGGGTCGACGCCCGCGCGGTCAGGCCCGCCTTCGCGAGCGGCAGCAGCCGGTCGAGCACGAGGTTGCGCGCGGGCACCTCCTCGCCGTCGAGCCAGGTGAAGCTCGCGCCGAGGCCCTCGCGGGCGGCGGTGTAGAGTTCGGCCCGCGCGTTCGAAGTCCTGGCCGGGTCGCCACGTCCTCGACGGTGGCGTTGAGCTCCGCTCATCAGCCCGACCAGAAGGCGCTGTTGGCGACCTGGTCGAGCACGCTGGGCCCCGAGGGCATGATGCGGTTCTCGATGCGCAGGTGCGCGCGGCCCTCGGTCACCCCGAAGCACGCGCGGTTCCAGCGGTAGATCGTGCCGTTGTGCAGGCGCAGCGCCTTCATGTACGGCACGCCCGCAGGTCGAGCGCAGGCCATGGGGTCTTCGTCGAGGTCGGTGCCCACCAGCGCGCGGAAAGCGGGAGACGTCCTCTTTGAAGAGCTCGGCCACGCCGCCTCCTTCACCCAGTCGCGGCCGAAGGACACCCGGCCGTCGGACTCGCGGAGGTGCAGCCCCGGCGTGCGCGTGTCGACGGCCTGCTCGAAGAGCGCGATGCGGGTCTCGGCCCAGAGCCGCCGGCCGAACAGCACCGGCGAGTTCGTGCCCGCCGCCAGCACCGGCCCGAGCAGCATCTGCGCGATGTTGTAGCTCCTGCGCGAAGTCGCTCGGGTCGCAGCTGGAGGTGCACCTGGAAGCTGGCGTTGCGCGCCTCGACCATCACCGAGTCGTGCTCGATGATGAGCTCGTCGAGGCCGCGTGATGGAGAAGCTCGAAGCGCCGCCGCGGGCTCGGTCACCGCCTGTTCATCGCGAGGTAGCGCGGCTGGGCACCATCTCGTCGAGGCCCAGGTCGGCCTTGCGCAGGGTGGGGAGGATGCCCGCGAGCACCAGCGTCCATGCCGAGGTCGTTGGCCGCGCCGCGCCGGCCGCGTACAGGAGCCGTCGAGCTGCGCCTGCATGTCGCCAGGCCGTCGCCCGCGAAGGGCTGCGGGTCGCCGTTGACCTCGAGCTGAAACTGCCCGAGCTCGGTGGTGTAGTGCGGGTCTTCGAGCTTCTCGAGCATCGCCACCGCGCCGCGCGCGGGGGACCACGCTCGGTCGATGAGGAACATCTCCTGCTCGGCGCCGATGCGGCGCTGCCCCGACTCGAAGGTGCCCTCGGCGAGCATGCGCTCCAGCGCCCTCACGTCGTTGAGCAGCGCGCGCATGAACTCACGGTGCGCCTGCCCGTCCAGCGCGCTGTCGACCTCTTTGTGTGCGCGCGTGGTCTCGGCCATGGGGATCTTTGCCTACTTCTCTGTCACGGGTCCACTCGTCGAGGTACTGCGGGAGCATGTGACGCCAGGTGTCCCAGTCGTGCGGCCACTCGGGCCCCCAGGAGATCACCCGGTTCGGGACGCCCTGCGCCCCAAGGGCTTTGGCCAGGGCCCAGCTCTCGCCGATGTCCTCCGCGCGGCCCTCCCCGCAGAGGCAGGAAAGCGTGCGGAAGAGCTCGAGGTGCCGGCCCGAGCGGCGGGAAGGAAGTGCGCGGCGACGCCGCCGGAAGTCATCGTTGAAGGCGCTCATCGGACAGTCGAAGAAGCGCCGGAGGTCGAAGGTCCCGCTGAGCCCGATGGCCCGCGCGAACACGTCGGGGAACCTGCACACGCGCGCCGCGGCGTGAAGGCGCCGACGGGCGCCCGCCGTCCAGAGCTCGATGTCGGGGGCCTTGCAGTCCATGCGCACGGCCGGCACCACCTCGTGCCGCACGTACTGATGGAACTGGTTCTGCAGCCACATCTGGTGCTTCTGGCGCACCAGGGCCCGCCCCGCCACGCTGTCGCACGCGTAGACCTTGATGCGCCCCGTCGATGAGCGGCCGCAGCACCGTCGATCATCTGCCAGCGCTCGATCTCCTCGGCGTCGCCCCGCGGTGGGAGCAGGAGCACCGGCTGCCCGAAGGTGCCCCAGCGCGCCAGGGTGCTCTCCCTTCCGATGCGGTGGAGCGCCAGCGGGACTCCAGACACGGGAGCCCCCGCGCAGGCGGGACTTGCTTCGACTTCGCCCTCGCGCGCCCGCGCGCCTTGTCGTCTTCGCGCCACTTCTGGATCCGCCGCCCAGGACGCTCGGTGAAGGCCCCAAGCTCGACCTCGTGGGCGGGAAGGAGCGCGGCGACCCGCGCGGGCGCCCGGCTCGCGGGCCTCGGGGCGTGGCGAAGAACTCCTTGGCCACCTCGTCCGGAAGTGCGCGAGGTGCGTCGCGCAGAACTCTTCCTCGAAAGCGCGCCCGGTGTCGAAGCGCTCGCGGCGTCTGCCGCGGCGTGGCGCCGGACTTCTCGGCGTAGCAGGTCGCCTCCGCGGCGATGGCGTAGAAGGGCTCCCAGTCGAGGTCTTGCGCATCTTGCGCTTCGTCGCCGCGCAGAAGATCGACCAGTTCAGGGACTTCACCAGCCACGGGAAGTGGTAGTGCAGCGACGTCACCTGCGAGTCGGGGCACGGGTTGGCGAAGTCGATGGGGTACCACACGCCGTTGGCGCGCAGCGACTCGCACGAGTTGAACTCCCACCCGAAGAAGGCGTTGATCGTCAGGGTGATCTTGCGCAGGTGATCCCTCGGCCTGCGCGATGAAGTCCTGCTCCATCGTGTAGCGGTCGTGCAGGGCGCGTCGGGGTTGTAGAGCACGCACGTGCGCCTGCGGACCGAACCCGATGCAGCGCATGAAGCGGTCGTAGTCTTTGACGCCCGCCTGCATGTGCATCACGGCCTTGCCGCTCTCTTCGTAGGCCTTCCACGCGGTCTTCTCGTTGGTGACGCGCGTGACGGCGCGCCAGCCGCCGCCGTCGTAGGGCTTGAGGAAAGCCGGGTAGCCCACCTTCGCGCCGACCTTGCCCACGTCGAAGAGCTTCGCGTACCGCTGGAGCGTGGGCCGCACGTCGGGCGAGGGCTCATAGCTCTTGGGCGGGATCATCCACGTCTCGGGGATGGGCATCCCCAGCGCCATCATCGCGCAGTAGCTGGTGTGCTTCTCGTTGGCCTGGACGCTCCACGGGTTGTTGAACACGTAGAGGTCGTTCATGACGAATCGACTTCTTGATCCACTCGCGGCTCGTGTGGAGCCAGTGGGTGAGCCGGTCGATGACCACGTCGTACTTGCACGGCTGGCGCAGGTCGAAGGGCTCGATGGTGACCCGCTCGACGTGAAAGCGCACCGTGTCGCCCTCGACCGGGATGCGCCAGGTCGAGGCGCTTCGCGTGATCCTCGTAACAGAGGGGCCAGCACAGGTCTGCGCCGAGCGACAGACCGATCTCGCGTGTGATGTCAGCCACTGTGTTTCCCTCTCGCTCGGCGCCCTCACGGTCGCCGGTTTCTCACTCGTAGACCATCAAGAGCGGGCCGGGGTAGAGCCACGAGAGGGCCCTCGCGCAGCCGGTCGCGCCAGTTCTCCCAGTTGTGCCCGTCGCGCGCCTCGACGAAGCGCACCTGCATGCCGGTGTCGTCGAGCAGCGGGACGAGCGAGCGGTTCTCGTAGATGAGCGACTCGTACACGCCGCAGCTCACGAACACGCGCTCGCTGAGGGCCGTGGGCTTCTCGCGGTACTCGTTCACGAACTCGACGACCTTGTCGAAGAGCGGCCCGCGGCGGTTCCGCCGCCGATGTCGGTGAACGCGAACGATCCCGACTGCGGCAGCAATCGCCCCCAGAAGCCGGGGTAGCGCCACGCGGTGGAGAGGCGAAACGCCGCGCCGAAGCTCGCGCCCATGAGGCACCGCGACTGCGGCCGCGCCAGGAGGGGAAGCGCGCGCTCGAGGTCGGGCACCAGCTCCTCGGTGAGGTAGCGCGCGTGGGCCTCGTTGTTGGCGTACTCCTGCAAGCGGTCGGGCGAGTCGGTGAACACCGCGATGAGGTCGGGGATTTCGAGGCGGTGAATGAGGTTGTCGAGCACCGTCTTCATGCCCGCGTACTTGATGTAATCGCTGCCGTCGTGCACGACGAGGAGCGGGTACAGGTGCGAGCGGCGAAAGCGCGCCGGGAGGTGATCTGCCCGCGGCGCGCGCCGCCGGAGCGCCTCGCTCTCGAACCGAAGGGCTCGAGAGCGTGGCAGGGGCGCGCGGTGGAGTCGGGGCGCGTCCACTCGGGCACCGCGTAGCCGTCGCCCTGGAGCACGGAGTTGGCGCCGAAGGGGTCGCGCGCGC
The DNA here is from genome assembly GCA_016704445.1 of Deltaproteobacteria bacterium. Taxonomy (GTDB): domain Bacteria; phylum Myxococcota_A; class Polyangia; order Polyangiales; genus SCUS01. Next base: position 612 of record JADJAE010000034.1, on the reverse strand, counting down.
GGTTGGGGTTGAGGGGATCTTCGATCCAGCGGCCGACGCCGTTGTTGCGGATCTCGAGCTTGTACTCGACGCGCGAGCGCGGCGGGACCTCGAGGGTGATGTACCAGAGGTCGGTGCCCGGCACGCGCGTGAGCTCGTTCGAAGACTCGAGCGCGTAGATCCAGTGGCGGAGCACCACCGACTCGGCCTCGCCGCGCCACACGAAGGTGGCGCTGGCGCCCTCGACGAGGGGGAAGCGCTTGCCCGCGAGGAAGGCCTCGACGCGCTCGCGCGTGGGGTTGTGGGCGAGCAGGTGATCGATCGCGAGTCGCTTCGTCATGGGGCGTACACCGTGTCGGTCGCGAGGGCTTCGACGGCGCCGTCGGCGCGCAGCACGCTCACGTCGTGGGGCGACTCGAAGCGCCCCTCGCGGAGGGCCACGTGCGAGCGCGCGGGCAGCGTGATGCACGCGCCGGGAGAGAACCGCTGGGCCATGAGCGACACGCGGTCGCGCGTCGAGGCGCAGGCGCGTCTCGGGGTGCGGGAGCGGCACCACGTTCTTCACGAGGCCGAGGCCGCGGTCGAGCACCTCGGCGGCGCCGGGCCCGCCGGGGGCGAGTCGTGGAAGAGCAC
>JADJAE010000033.1 GCA_016704445.1 Deltaproteobacteria bacterium | reverse complement strand
GCGCTTCACCAAATCGTTATCTCTTCTGTAAACCATCGAATCAACAGGTCTCTTCGCCGCCACGAGGACGGTTCCGGACGCTGGATGGTCTCCATCCCAGCCGCCTGGACTATCCCCGTCCAGATCAACCGGGTGCGCATCATCCCGGATTGACGGCCGACCAAGCCTCTAGTAGCACTCGGTGCAAGGGGTTCGCTGATGAAGTCTACTCGTCAAACGTGCCGCAGGATTGCGGCACTGCTTTGCGCTACCAGCTTTGTGGGCTGCGGTTTCCACTCCACAGAGTCTTTGGCTGTACAGCCCATCATCTCAAGCGATGAGGGGACCGTCGAAGGGCGGGAACTCGACGGACGTACTTCTCCAGCCGGCGCGGCAGACCAGTTGACGCGCGCGTGTCGGCGCTTGCCGATGATGCTCTGCCAGAAGAGGGGCACGTCACCCAGACAAGACCATCATCCGCCAGCGGATGCTCCTGTTGGAGCACTGCTTCAGCGGAGCGGCGGGAGAACCGGCGCTCGTGTGCGAGACGGCCTGCGATATCTTTCGCAGGCCGAGTTGGAGGAATACGGGGAGCTACGACGGGAAGCGTCCTTCGCGCGGGAGGGCAGGCTCGGCATGCGCGGAACCCATGTGCTCGGGGCCGAAACTCCGACCCAGCGCTCGGCTCTGGACCGTCTCCCCTTCAGCTGCTGGTGGCCAGCTCAGTGTGGCCTGGGACGACATCCACGGGGGGACCATCAGACGTCGAGAACCTCCTCTTCGTCCGCCGCGAACTGGATGCGCAGGGCGTCTGGAATGCCTTCCTGGACGCGCACTATGACGAGGTGTCGCAGATCTGGGATTCGATTCTCGCGCGGATCTTGTCCTTTCGGGCACGTCAGGGCTTGGCGATGAGGTGACGGTCCTTCGCGGGAGAGGTTGCGGGAAAGGACTGCCGGTCGATGGGGAGTTCATCGAAGCCTTCGTGAGCACCGCATCATCCCGGCTCGGACCGGGTGTCTTGACCCGGATCAAGGTGATCACGAACACTGGAAGAGCTGAACGTCCTAACGCCCCTCGCGAGCAGTGGATCGCGGCTGATCGCGCGACCTCCATCGCGGATCGCCATCTGAGCTCCCTGGCGATCTCAGCCAGCGATCGGACGCCCAACGATGCGCGCGTCTCGGCGCAACTGCGCTGGTCTTGCAGCAATCGGTGTGCTCCGTATTGGCACGTAGGCTATCGGAGCGGCTGGTCGGTTACCGTTGGAGCCGTCGATGGGGAGGTCCTTCAGGCTCACCGACAGGTGGATCGTTACGGACCGGCGAGGATGCCGGGACTGCCGCCGGGCGTGAGCAGGTCGGCCCCTGTCTCCCAGCAAACGATCCGTTTTCGCAGCGCGAACGTCGTCAATCCCGCAGATGGGTCGTCGTACGGGAACACGTACGTCGATGGTACCCACAACTTTACCCAGTCACTCGTACAGATCGGCTTGGAGGGCCCCGTCGGTAGCTCCAACCCTGCCCACTACGGGCGCGTCGAGCGCCAGGACATCAACACGAACGCGCCTGTCCCCTTGCGCGTCGCCTGGAACCCGGCGGGAGTTCCCGCGTTCAACTTCGGTGATCCGAACGCGTCTTGGGCAGCAAACCCCAGCAGTGGGCAGTATCCTCGCAGCACGGCGCTTCTCTTTGGGTGGTTTACCTACTGGCAGGCGATGGTACGTGACCACCTGTCTCAGGAGGTTACGCAGCGGTTCGCGTTCCTTTTCAACTCGGTTGGAGCCCTCGCTTGCGGCGGGTCAGATTCTGGAAACTTCAACCCTCCAGACCTGAACGGGAGTACCTCTTGGGCCTCGGTGTTCTGCGCTGCTGGAGCCACGGACGACGTAGGTACGGCGTACGATACTGATGGAGACGCGATCATCAGTGCAGCCCACGAGTTCGGCCACACGGTGCAGAACTGCGCCAGTCAGAGCGGTGCCGGTTGCAAGAACCTCAACCCCTACGATCCCGGTCAATCTCCGGCCTCCGGCTTCGTCTTGGCGTCCCGACATCTGGGATGCGAGCAGGGATCCGGTTGCGCAACTTTTGGGGGCCGCTCTGCCGAGGTACCGCTACTTAAGCAGCAACAGTCCGACCGAAAACTACGCAGGCTCCTGGACCTACACTTCCTACGATTCCACGACGGACGACTTTGGAACTTGGTCGCAAGATGCGGGCAGCACGCTCGATTGTCCTGGCCAGGTGACATGTGGGGCGGGGTTCGTGTGCGCGGCGGCCGACGGTGGGTACAATGGAGTCTCCCCAAACGGCGGCCTTTGCGCGCGCACGTGTACGACGGACGCCAACTGTCAGAGGGGTCTGCGGTGCCAGAACTGGCCAATCCGTCCGTCAGGCTCGGCGCTGCTCTGCAAGCCGGACGCCTACGTCAATCACTTCATGGACACGATGGGAACGCGACTTGTGTTCACCGTAAGCCTGGCGCGATGCACTCGCGGGCGTCCTGTATTCCACGGGCGGGCAGTCGAACAACGCGACCCGGGACTTCGTTCTCGGCACCGACAGCTACTACAGCCGGCTTCTGAACAACACGGTGGCGCGCCACGAGGTCACTCGAGCGGTTAGTTCCGTATACTCCGGCACCGGCTTTGTGAGCGGAGACGACTACCCCGACTACTGGTGGCGTGGAACGGCGATCCCGGTACGATCGAACATCTGGACCAAACTCTGGTGGGGCAACGGGTCGGGCCTCTACCCGAAGCTTGAGGACAACCTCGACGCCGACGTCATTCTGTTTCGCGGAGTCGCGGGATCGAGCTATCGCCTCGAAACTTGGTTCAAGGACACGGCCGGGTCGCCCAACGTCGAGATCGCGCTTCTCGACAACCTGGGCACGTACTGGAGTTCATACACAGGCACCCTGACAACTCCCTCGCTGCCCACCACAGGCTGGTACGCTGTTTACGTGTGGGGAGGATCAGGAACGCAGCGATGGGAAGGACGTATTCGGCTGGAGGCTGGTTACGATGACCTTGCGGCGACGGTCGCCGAGGCCCTCCCCATGGTTCACACGTATTCCACGTCTGCTTCAGCACGTCGACGAGCACCTATTGGTCGATTCCAAGTCTTCCGACGGCTGGCCATTGGACCTGGGTCGTGCTTGCAAACACTACCGGAACCTACACCACGGTGGCGTGGCTTGGGTGCGCGTCGTCCTCACCGGCCTGCGATCTGAGTCCGGGGGTTCGGTATGCCCGTCAGTCCTGGGGAGACCGGTTCGCGGGACGCCTTCCAACCTCGTCGACCGAGCATACCTATCGGATCACCCTCGCAGAGTCCCAGGGCGTGTCCGTTTCGGTCTCCGACACTCAGCAGCCTTGTGCCGTCGAGCTGTCCGTCTACGGTCCGAGCTCGGGTCCTAACAACATGCTGAACTTGGGCGGACAGGCGATCATGCGCTGGACAGACGGCGCCGCAGTTGCGGATCAGGGAGGCAACACCGCCGGAGCGGGTGGTTATGTCGAGGCTCTGGCCGCGGGTGACTACGAGTTCCGCGTGCGCCCGGTGGCCGGCACGACGTGTGATTACTATCGGATCAATCTGGCGACTTCGACGCAGCGGGGCTACGCTCTGCCCGCATGGTGAATAATGCGCAACATCTATCTCTGTAGCGGCGTGGCGTTGCTGAGCACCTGGCTGCTCGCGTCTTGTACCCAGGTTTCGCCTCCACGGGACCAGGATTCGTCGGATGCCGCGACGTTGGACTCTGCGATCCGAGACTCCGGCCCGGCCGCTTCGGGCTGCGCGGAGGAGTTCATTGCTGTCGAGGCGGACTCTGACGACGGTGGCGTTCAACGCTGGTGCAGTCCGCTGACCTCTGATGGCCTCGCGATTGACGTCGTTGACTGTCAGCCGATGTATACGACTCTTGAGGGAGCAGTCGTCGCAGGCGGCGTGCGGGCTAACGTCGCCGGTACCGGTGCGCTGTTTTCGACTCTTGGATTGGTGTCTGTGGGGGTGTCCGTTGAGGGTCGCGGGCTATCATGCGGCGCGGCCGATACCTACTGCATCTTCCGCAGTGGGGGTGCCACCTGCCGCGCTGTGATCACCCAAGCGGGGACGGCGGGGACGGGTGCTCGTGGTGCGCTGGAACTGCGTGAGCCGTGTGTACTCACTCACTCAAGCGGAGCTTCCGGGCCCGAGTACCAACTCACCATTCGCAGCCTCTATGCGCGAGGGACCGTGCGATTGCGGAACGAGCTAAGTCAACCCTCGGACGACGCAGGTCGTCGGTTCTTGGACTGCGGGGTGCGGTAGGTTGAAGGCGACTCTCTCCCGCCGCAAATCTGTGTCGTCGCGGGCGGCCATGCGTCTATCCGCGCCATCCCCGGTCAGCCGTTCAGGGCATGACGCGCGGGCTCACCCCGTGCGCTTTCGCGGCAGCGAGAGTGGGGGGATGACCTGGAGGAAGTGCTCGAAGAGGTCGCCGTGGGGGATGCCGAAGAGCCGCTTGGCGGCGGTGGTTCCGTCGTCACGGCGCAGCACGTAGTTGTGGATCACCGTGAGCGCCTTGAGCAGCGCAGGCGGCAGGGCGCGGCGGTGGTGGTAGCGCAGCGACAGGAAGCCGTTGCGCCCCTCGACGCACGACGACGTCCTCACGAAGTGCGCGACGGTCGCGAGCGCCCATCGCTGCAGCGACTCCTGCCTGCTCGACGACAGCGACGACCACGCCGACTACGCGGCGAGCTTCGTGGTCACCGTCGTCAACACCGCGCCGAGCGCCGACCGCTCCGCGGCGTGCGACGCCACCGTCCGCCGGTGCGTGAGGTACGCCCACGGGATCACGAGGTCGCGCACCACGGCCGTCAGCGTTGCGGGCAACCCAAGGGCCTCCCGCTGGGCCGCCTCGAATCGCTCCCACCAGGTGAGCGAGGCCGTCCAGGTCGGCACCAACCGCAGCACTTTGGAGATCCGTTCGAGCACCTTGGGACGCACGTCGCTCTCCTGCGCGGCGTACAGCATTCGCGCCAGGAGCTGCTCCAGCTTCCGCCGCACCGCGAGCGCCTCGACTCGCTCGCCGGTCGCGAGGTCTACCGGGTGGAACGCCCGGCTCAGGCCCCGGATGCATTCGGTGGCGGTCTCGATGCGATGGCGCAGGCGCCGCACGGACTGCCGGTGCTCGGTGTGCGTCGCCCGTGCGGCCGATGCCTGGGGCGTCCCTCGTGCCGCGCGCTGAGCCTCCCGCGTCGCTTTGGCGGCGACCTCTGCTTCGGCGAGCTTGCTGTGCAGCGCCCCGAGCACGGGGCCGAGCTCGTGCAGTCCATGGAACAGATCGCTCCCGCGATGCACCCCGAGCATCCCCGCGACGCAGGCCGCGATGCCCTTGGCCTCGTCGGCCACGGCCTGCACGACCTTCACTGGCAGCGCGCCAACACCTTCGCCATCGTGGCCGTCCAGGTGGCCGCGTCGCGCGCGGCGGCATGCACCTCGGCGAGAACGAAGCCCGAGGCGGTGTCCATCGCGACGAGGATCATGCTGCGCTTCCAGGTCTCGTCGAGGGCGATGGAGATCAACCGCTCGGGGCCGCCGCGCACCGCGTTTCCCATCTGCTCGCCGGTGGCGTCGCCCCACGTCCCGATGGCGTCGATCAGGGTCGTGGAGGCGCGTCGCAGGGTGCTCTCCGAGCAGGCGATCCAGGGCGCCAGACCGGCGAGGACGAAGAAGGTGCGGAGCGTCGCGGCCTTCGCGCCGCCCATCACGCCAAAGACGAAGAGGGCTGCCACGACGATGCGATGAAGGGCGCGCACACCCTCGGGGCTGGCAAGGAAGGCCGAGAGTGCGGGGCGGTCGGGGTCGCGCAGACGTCGCGCTCGCCAGGCATGCAGGGTGCGACGAGGGAGGCCCCGCAGCCGGGAGGCGCCGCTCGTCGTGGATGCCTCCGCGTGGGCGACCGCGTCGGCGCGCTCGAAGCGAGAGAAGGGACGCGGGCACGACGCCCTTGCGTCGTCGAGGCAACAGGCACTGGTTGGGAGCACGGTCCGCCTCGTGGTGCGAGGGTTGGCGTAGAGAACCGCTCTCATGCCTCCGGACGGACCGTGCGTTCAACCCCCTGGGAGCTCCTGGATGGCGCTACGTCCGTTCAGGCATGGCGCTGATCGACGGGTAGCCTCGCTCTTGATGTAGTCGAGGCTGATCACGGTGAACGGGTGCGCGTGGAAGATGCTGTCGCCGACGGGCAGGTCGCGCTCCAGCCGCGCGCGCGCCGTGGGCGGTGACGGGCACGGCGCGGAGGTGGAAGCGCGCCTCGAGCTCGGTGGTCCACTGATCGACGAGGTGCGGCGGACACAGGACGGCGAAGCGGGTGATGTCGCCGCGATCGAGGAGCTCGCGCGCGATGAGGCGGCCTCCGATGGTCTTGCCGACGCCAACGTCGTCGGCGACGAGCAGACGCACCACGTCGAGCTTGAGCGCCATCAGCAGCGGGACGAGCTGGTAGGCCCGGGGCTCGACGGCGATCTGTCCCGCGGCCCGGAAGGGCCCGGCGCCGCGGCAGGCGAGGAGCAGGAGGGGCGTCGCGGAGGAGGGTCGCCGCGCCGTGAACTCGCGGTCTGCTTCAGCGTCGGCGGGGAAGGTCGCCTCGGTGACGGGTTCGGGCTCGAGCCCGAGGTGCAGGAAGGTCTGGTCTTCCTCGGAGCCGGACACCGGGCGCACGCGCAAGATGTCGGCGTCGCTACCGTTGAGGACGATCCACTCGCGTCCGCGCGCGCGGACGAGGGAGCCGGGGCTGAACTGCGCGGAGGTCATGGAGTCCTTCCGAGGAGGCGTTCGAGCGAAGCGAAGGGCGCGTCCCAGGTGCCTTCGGACTCGTCGAATGCAGCGACCTCGAAGCCCTGATCGACAAGCGCGACGGCGGCCTCGACCTCGACGGCGCCCACAGCGGCAACGACGTAATGCTCGCGCCACACCAACGGCAACGACACGCCCGCCGCTGTAATCGAACGAGCATCAGGACGTGGAGATTCGCTGCAGTCCGCCCTCCCGAACCAGCCCCTGACTGCTCGCGCGCCCGACGCTCCCCGCGTGCGCTCTCCCCGACATCGACGCAGGCGCCGCCCGAACGCCGAGACAGCTGACGCCGTGCGCTTCTTCCGCGACGAGCACATGGGTCCCATCACGAGCAGCTAGCCTCGGTCAGGTGGCTGTCTGGCTCGCCATCCGGATCCAGGGGATCCAGCAATTTCCAAGTTGCAGATCGCCATCTGTGGTCGCCATCTCTGGTCGCCATCTCGGGAGGATGGCGACCAGAGCTAACTTCCAACTGGCAGCCACCTCGTCGCCACCCAGAGCGCCGGCCCCAATGGCCGTCCACAGTCAGTGTCACCCCCGCGAAACACCGCGCACGATGCCACGCCAGATAGGTGCGGTGCTGTTCGTCGAGCCGCGCCACGCGGCCCCGTCATTCAGCCCCAGCAGCTCGCGCGTCGGTCCCGAGCTCGGCTGCCACCACCACGCGCCCGTCGTCGGCCACCGTCACGAAGCCCTGGTCGAAGACCGCGTCGATCCGCGCCTCCAGCAGAAATCCGTTGAACACGTCGAGGCGCTCGGCGTCGGTCTCGCACTCCGCCCACGGCTTGATGTGGCTGGCCCGCAGGAGCTCGCGGGCACCCCGAGGCCTGTCACGGCGCAGCGGCCCTCCCAGTGTCCAGGAGACCCGCGCGAAAGAGGTCCTGCCCCACGCGCTGCACCACCACGCTCGGCCTCGGTGCTCCTCGGGAGCGCCCGGTTCTCCGCTCGAACGCGTGCAGTAGCTCGTTGGGTAGCGTGCGCGAGCTGCCACGCCCGGCGCAGCACGCGTTGCAACGCCGGCCGATCCTCGACGACCCGGGCGCCGACCGCCCCCGGAGTGAGCAGGGAGATCGTCACCGCGATCCGAGCGCCTCGGTGTCCAACGCGCCGAGGACGCTGCGCATCGAGAGCGCCACCAGAGCCTCCGTGTCCCCGTCCGCAGCCACCCCGCAGCGGGCGTGCATAAGCTCCCGAAGCCCCGCATCCAGCCGCCGGGGCCGCAAGGTCGACATCGAACCGTTGTGGGTCGCCGCGAGCTCGAGCAGCGCCGCCATCGGAACCTGGATCATCGCGCGCCTCCAGGCCGTCCGGTGATCAGCGCCGCTTCCGGCGGGTCACCGCGGGACTCTTCGCCCGCTCAGGCGAGGCCGCGCCGGGCTTGTCGTCGATGCCCCGACGCCCACCCTGAGCCGCGGTTGCCGCCGGCGGAACCTCCAGCTCGTGCTCGATCTGCTCGATGCTGGGAAGGCTTGTCTCGAGACGCTCGGGCAACGCCTGCACGAGTTCGTACTCCGCCACACCGATGGGCTTGTTCGCGTCCCGCAGCGCGTGCCCCGCGATCACGCAGTTGCGGAGTCTGCAGAGCAGGATGCCGATCGATAGGGTTGTCGTGCTCGGCCTTCATCAGCCAGGTCCACGGCGCTGAGGTAGAAGTTGAGCTTGCCCGCGTGCTCGAAGCCCGAAGACGTAAGCCTTGAGCTCGACGACCGCGTGGCGAAGCTTCGGGTGATAGAAGAGCAGGTCGAGGTAGAAGTCCTCGTCGCCAACCTCGACGTGCAGCTGCCTGCCGACGAACGCGAAGCTCAGGGAGGAACCGGGTGATGTGAGCCATCAGCGCCTCGTCTCTTCCCGCTCCTGGACGCCTCCGTCGAACCGAGGAAGTCGAAACGGTAGGGATCCTTCAGCGACTCCCGCGCGAGATCCGGACTGCAGCAACCCAGGAGACTCGCCCTCAGAAGTTGGTCATCGCGCGCCCCAGGCGCTCCAGGGTAACGCGTCTCAGTCTGCATGGTCAGAACGCTCCGGGACCACCGCGTGCTCCACCGCCTTCGCGGTACCACGCCCGCTCATCCTGCGTGCGCGGCAAGTCGACCAGCGTGCACAGGTGAAACCATGGCAATCGTGCAGCAACCTGCTGCACGATTTCAACGTCAGGCGGAGCCTCGGCGAAGGACCGCATGTAACTGAGGTTGCGCGGCGAGAAACCCTTCATCTCGGGGAACGCCGTCTGAGGGTCGTGGGCGAGGCGGTCGATCACCGCTGCCTGAGCCCTCACTCCTGTGCCGGACGAGGATGCTCCCAGCCGATCTGCGAGTAGAGGCGCACGAGCTCGCGATTCACGGCGAGCGAAGGTAGCGCAACTGCTAGGTGCGGATCAAATCACCTGAATTCGCCGAGCCATTGGGCGTAACCGCTCGGGGTCGGCGCGAGAGCATGGCGGGGTCCCGTCAGGCGCGCTGAGGCCTTGTGCGCCATCGTGGGACGCGGGCGCGGGGTAGGCTTCTTCGTCATGGCGTGAGCCACCTCAATCATAAAAACCCCCGTCGTGGATCGCAGGAGTGGGCGAACTGATACTCACCAGGTCGCACCTCCGGCAGCCGCTCCTCTGCGAAGACACCCGAGCTTCAACCGACACCACGGCTCAACGCGCGGGGACTCAGGAGGACAGGTCGTCGTTGGCAGGCGATGTACTGGAAGGATGGATCGCCTGAAAAGCAATCCTCCAGCTGCCGGGCGTAGAGGAACGGGCAATCATAGATCTAAGGAGCAAGGTCGGCCTCACGGGGCCATCGTGCAGCCGGAATCGAGGAACGCCCCGCGCCCCTCGATGCTCTCCGTCATCGAAGCGAGGTCAGATGCCAGGAAGCAGGCGTTGCGAACGCAACGCTCTCGCGCTCACCGTGATGCTCGATGACGAGGGGAGTAAGCGCCCGGAGGCGTCGATCCTCGCGCTCACCTCGTCACCGAAAGTCGCCCTGACCGCGTAGTCGTAGGTTGACGAGAGCGCCCGACTGCCGCGTCCGACGCAAAACGGATCTGGGTCCTGCTTCACGTGCAAGAATCCTCGATCTCCGCCTCAGGTGCATCGGCGGACTGTGCGTGACGCGACGCGCGTTCGTCCAGGCCTCTCCGGCCTCCCGCACGAATCGCTCCCGCCTGCACGAGCCGCGCTCGTCGCTCCGGAGGGAGCTCCCGTTGTTGCTCGGAAAACTGTTCGCGGCCTCGACACTCCGCGCGACGGGCCAGCGCGATCGCCTTCGTCGCATCCACCAGCAGTGGCGCTTCTCGCCGGTCACGAGCCGGAGCGCGTCTACCAGACCTTGCCTCTGTTCACGACCTCCGCCGCAGCGGTGACCTCGCTTCGACGCGCGGTGAGGTCGGGAAGGATTCATCAGACGCGATTGGGCACCTTCTGCAGGCGTGGTCCCATCGGAACATTGCAATATACGCGGCTCGGGGCCGAGCAACGAAAACAACGACTGGCAACCTCTTGTCAGGTGCGGTGATCTGCTGAAGCCATGCGCTCTCCATCCGCCATCGCCTCCCGGCGTCCTGGAGTTGGTGGCGCTGCCGTGGCCTCCGATTCCGTCGCCCACTCCACCCGCCGTCCTCGGGTAGGACTTCAGGTCGGACAAGTTCAAGGCGGTCAACTGCGCCTTACGGCGGCCTTCTGGCGCCAGAAGCTCGTCAGAGGCCTGGGCCCCGAAGAAGCCGCTCCATTTGGCGGGTCAGGAAACTGGCCTCCAGCAGGCGCTGCACACG
>JADJAE010000032.1 GCA_016704445.1 Deltaproteobacteria bacterium | reverse complement strand
GCTGTCAACGGAGGTGGGCCCCGACGCCGCGCTTCACCACCGAGTCCCGGGCCAGCGTCGGTTCGGTCTCCTGATGGTCGAGGGTGTAGTGCAGCCCGCGGGACTCCTTGCGGCAGAGGGCGCTCGCCACGATGAGCTCGGCCACCGTCGCGATGTTGCGCAGCTCGAGCATGTCCTGCGTGACGAGGTGCTTCCAGTAGTACTCGCGGATCTCCTCCTGGAGGAGCGCGATGCGCCGCTGGGCGCGCTCGAGGCGGCGGTTGGTGCGCACGATGCCGACGTAGTTCCACATGAGGCGACGGACCTCGTCCCAGTTCTGCGTGATGACAACCGCCTCGTCGCTCGGCGCCGCCTTGCCGATGTCCCAGTCCGGAACCTCCGGCCACGGCCCTGTGCCCGCCTCCGCGTGCAGTGCTCCGCCGCGCGCCGAACACCAGGCCCTCGAGCAGCGAGTTGCTCGCCAGGCGGTTGGCGCCGTGGAGCCCCGTGCAGGCGGTCTCTCCGACCGCCAAGAGGCCCGGGAGGGACGTTCGCCCGAGGCGTCGGTGTCGACCCCGCCGCAGCAGAAGTGCGCCGCCGGCACCACCGGGATCGGCCGCTCGGTCATGTCGATGCCCCAGCGGATGCACTCGGCGTAGATGTTCGGGAAGCGCTGCCGCAGGAAGTCCGCCGTGTGGTGGGTCATGTCGAGCCACACGCAGTCCTCGCCGGTGCGCTTCATCTCGAAGTCGATGGCGCGCGCCACCACGTCCCGAGGGGCGAGGTCGGCCATCGGGTGGTGCTTCTTCATGAAGGCCGTGCCGTCGTCGAGGCGCAGCACGCCGCCCTCACCGCGCAGCGCCTCGGAGATGAGAAAGCTCTTGGCCTGCGGGTGGTAGAGCACCGTCGGGTGAAACTGGTAGAACTCCATGTTCGCGATCTCGGCCCCCGCGCGGTAGGCCATCGCGATGCCGTCGCCGGTCGCGACGTCGGGGTTCGAGGTGTAGAGGTAGACCTTCCCCGCGCCCCCGGTGGCGAGCACCGTCTGGCGCGCGAGCATGGTGATCACCACCGCCCGCTGGGTGTCGAGCACGTAGGCGCCGACGCAGACATCAGGCCCGCCGAACTTCGACAGGGTGATCAGGTCGACCGCCATGTGCTGCTCCAGGAAGCGGATGCGCGGGTGCGCCTCGGCGGCCTCGAGCAGGGCGCGCTCGACCTCGCGGCCGGTGATGTCCCCGGCGTGCACCACGCGGCGAGCGTTGTGGCCGCCCTCGCGCCCGGAGCTCGGGCCCAGGGGTTGCCTCGGCGTCGACCGCGCGGTGAACGGGTGCCGAGCGCCACCAGGTCGGCGATGCGGTCGGGCCCCTCGCGCACGCACAGCTCGACGATGTCGCGCTTGCAGAGCCCCGCGCCCGCCGTGAGGGTGTCGGCGGTGTGGGCCTCGAAGCTGTCCGTCGGGTCGAGCACCGCGGAGATGCCGCCCTGCGCCCAGGTGGTGTTGGCGTCGGCGCGGGCCCGCTTGGTGACGATCGTCACGTCGCCGTCTTCCGCCGCGCGCAGGGCCAGCGTAAGGCCCGCGATGCCGCTCCCGAGAACCAGGAAGTCCGTTGTCTCTCGCATCGATGATGTCCGGCGACCTTATCCCCCAACGTCGCCGCGCACCATCCGGTCCCGCGGGGCCCTGCCCCCTCCCTCCCGGGAACTGGCCGACCCACCCCGTCGTTCGCTATCCTGCCATGACCTTGCGCCCGTCCGTTGTCACGTCCCTGCTCGCCGCGATGCTCGCCGCGGCGCCGTCCGCCCTCGGACAGATCTGGATGTCCCGCGGCGCCGACGGCTCGCTGCACTTCACCAACGTCCCGGCCAACCGCCGCGCCAACGCGAGGGTGATCATCTCCACCCCCGACCACCGCCCAGCCCCGGACGCCCCGTCGCAGGTCATCACCGCGCCCAACCTCCCCACCGTCGGGCCGGAGGTGCGCGCCCAGTACGACGCCGCCCGCGGCGACGCCACCCGCTACAACCGCTACGACCCCTACATCCGCGAGGCCGCGCAGCTCTACCAGATCCCCGAGGCCCTCATCCGCGCGGTGATCAAGCAGGAGAGCGACTTCAACGCCTGGAGCGTGTCGTCCTCGGGCGCCCTCGGCCTCATGCAGATGCTCCCTTCCACCGCGCAGAGCATGACCGTCACCGACCCCTTCGACCCGCGGCAGAACGTGCTCGGCGGGACGCGCTACCTCCGCGTGCTCGCCAACACCTTCAACGGCGACCTCGTGCTCACCCTCGCGGCCTACAACGCCGGCAGCGGCGCGGTCATCCGCTACGGCGCGGTGCCCCCCTACGAGGAGACCCAGCACTACGTCCGCCAGGTGCTCCGCTACTACTACGAGTATCGCGCGCGCTGACCGGTGTATCCTCGCGCCGTGCTGCGACCCATCACCCTGATCCTCGGCCTCGCGTGGCTGTCGCCCGCGGCCGCCCTCGCTCAGAACGCCCCCGCTCCGGCGACCGCCCCCGCGGCCGCTCCGACGCGAGGCCCCAGCCCCTTCGACCAGAGCCTGCGCCGCGGCGCTGAGGCCTTCGCCCGCCGCGATTTCGATGCCGCCATGACCGCCTTCCGCGACGCCGTGCAGCGCGACCCTCGCTCGCCCGTTCCGTGGCTCCGCATGGCCGCCGTGTCGCGCGCTCGCAACGACGCCGCGACCGCGATGGGCAACTACCGCGAGGCCCTTCGCCTGGCCATCGAGGCCAGCGCCGACGCCGACCGCGCCCGCGCCCTCATCGGCATCGCCGACACCGACGAGGCCCAGGGGCTCTGGCGCGAGGCCATCGGCGCCTGGGGAGCCGTCGCCGAGTTCGCCGACGCCCACGCCAGCGTGACCTCCGCCGCCCTGCCACGCGCCCGCATCGAGGCCATCCGTCAGCGAGAGTCCCTCGACCGGGAGTACACGCCGGTGCGGGAGCGCATCGCCGAGCGACTGCGCGTCAACGCGGCTGGCGCCGCCAACGCCGCCGGGACGACGACGGCCCCAGCGCCCCGGTGACCCCCGCCTCGGTGTCTCCCCCGGCCGGGTCCCGCCGCTGGGCGTCGTGGATCCTCCTCGGGCTCCTGCTCGTCCTCCCCTACGCACGGCTGCTCACGTTCCGCGTGGTCAACCTCGCCGACGACATCTTCGTCGCCGACCTCCTCGGCGGCGAGCTCCCCGCCCGCGCCGCGATGGGTCGCGCCCTTCGCTCGGGCCACCTTCCCGCTGTGGGAGCCCGGCGTCTACACGGGCTTTCCTATCTTCGCGAGCGGCGGCGCGCTCGACCCCATCAACGACCTGCTCTTCGCGGCGCTCCCGCCCGCGGCGGCCTACGACGCCTTCCTCCTGCTGATGCTCGCGGTCGCCGGCTTCGGCGCGGCGCGCCTCGCGAGGGTGCTCGGCGCCTCGGTGCCCGGCGCGATGCTCTCGGCGCTGGTCTGGGCGCACGGCGGGGTGCTCGTCTCTCAATGGCGCCACCTCGGCGTGCTCGGCACCGTCGCGTGGTTTCCGCTGGGGCTCTCGCTTGTCGAGGAGGCGCTCGGCCCGCGCTCCGAGGGTCCTCGTCGAGACCGGGCGCTGGTGCTCTTCGCAGCCGTCGTCGGGCTGCAGGTGCTGGCCGCGTTTCCGCAATCGCTCTACGCGTGCCTGCTGGCCTACGGGCTCTGGGCCGTCGTGCGCGCGCTCGACGCCTCCTCGACGCCCGCGGGCGCCTCCTCGCGCTGGGGCGCTTTACCCTGGCCTGTATGATCGGCATCGCCCTGGGCGCGGTGCAGCTCCTCCCGATGGCCGAGCTCGGCGGCCTCTCCTCGCGCCACGGCGGGCTCTCCTGGGAGTTCGCGACGCACTGGCGCTACTGGCCTCCCAACCTCCTCGCGCTGGCGGTCCCTTACCCCTTCGGTGACGTGAGCGACGGCACCTACCGCGGCCGCGACATCTTCTGGGAGTCGCACGGCTACCTGGGCCTCTGCACGGTGCCCTTCGCGCTCGTCGCGCTGTGGTCCGACCGCCGCCGCGCGGTCTGGGTGCTCGGCGCGCTGGCGCTCCTCGGGCTGCTCTTCGCGCTCGGCCCCGCGACGCCGGTGTACCGCGTCGCCTTCGCCGTGCTCCCCGGCATCAAGAGCTTCCGCATCCCGCAGCGCTTCCTCTTCGTCGCGTGCGGCGCGCTCGCGGCGCTCGCCGGGCTTGGCCTCACGCGCGCAGAACGCTGGTGGTCCGCCAGAGCCTCTGCGGGCACCTCGCGCATCACCGCGCTGCACCTGGCCGCCGCCGTGGTGGCCCTCACGGCGCTCGACCTCGGGCTGACCCAGCCCCGGCAGAACCCGCTCTCCGACGCGGGCGCCTGGCTCGCCCCGCCCGCGGCGCTGCGCTCGCTCGCCAGCGAGCCCGTCGGGCGCCTGTACTCGATGGAGTCCTCCGCGGTGCACCAGAGGGCCTTCAGGCTGGCGCATGGATGGAGCGACCTCGCGCCCTACCGCGTCGCGCGGGAGCTGATCCAGCCCAACGCCAACCTGTTCTGGTCGCTGCCCTCGCCGGACGGGTACGCCGGGCTCATCACCCGCGAGATGGAGATCACCTGGGGGGCGATGAGCCCGACCCACGACGGCATCGCGCGCGGCAACTACCGCGCTGAGCGAGACCAGCTCGTCCCCCAGGGGGGCTTCGTCCGCTTCCTCGCGATGAACCACGTGACCCACGTGCTCGCCCCGTCGCCGGTGCAGTCGCAGCGCCTCGAGCCCATGCCGAGCGGATCGTGGGCGCGCCTCTACCGCGTGCGTGACCCGCTGCCGCTCGCGTACTTCGTGGGCCGCGCCGTGGCGGCTCCGACCGACCGCGCGGCGGCGGAGTGGATCTTCTCCGAGGCCTTCTCGCCACGGCGCGAGGTGCTCCTCCACGCCGCTCCGAGCGCGTCGCTCCCGCCCGCGCCGGAGCCCGGGGGCCCTACGCTGGTCGAGGCCCGCGTGGCTCGTCCGTCCAACTCCGAGTTCATCGCCACCATCGATGCCCCGAGCGCGGGCTGGCTGGTGCTCGCCGAGAGCTGGTACCCCGGCTGGACCGCGACCGTCGACGGCCGCGAGGCGTCCATCGTGCGCGCCAACATCAACCAGAAGGCCGTCGCGATCCCTGCTGGGACCCACCGGGTGGCCTTCGTGTTCCGGCCCCGCTCGCTGGCGCGCGGCGCCATGGTGAGCGGCCTCGCGCTGGCGTGCCTCGTCGCGAGCGCGGCGTTCGCGTGGCGCCGCCGCTCGCTCAGCGACCGAGCGTGATCGCCGCCCCCGGCTGATCGACCACCTCGCCGATCACCGCAGCCGGGGAGCCGGTCGCCCGCAGCGCCTCGACCAGCGCCGCGGCGTCGGCCGGGGGACAGGCCACCAGGAGACCGCCGGAGGTCTGGGCATCGCAGGCGATCCACGCGAGCGCCTCGTCGACCCCTGCGTCCACGCGGAACCACTCCCCCGCGAAGCTGCGGTTGGCCTTGGTGCCGCCCGCGAGCACGCCGTCCGCGGCGAGCTCCAGCGCGCCCGCAAGCACCGGGAGCGCCGCCGCCGAGAGCCTCGCGGAGACCCCTTCGCTCGCTCGCATCATCTCGCCGAGGTGCCCGACGAGCCCGTAGCCAGTGACGTCCGTCGCGGCGTGAACCTCCACCCCGAGGTCGATGATCGTCTTCGCGGCTGCGGCGTTGAGGGTGACCATGGAGGCGATCGCCGCCTGCATGGCCATACCGTCCTCGGTAATCTTCCCCCGCTTGAGCGCCGTCGCGAGCACGCCTGTGCCGAGGGCCTTGGTGAGCACCAGCGCGTCCCCCGCCTTCGCCCCGCCCTTGCGCCACACGCGGTCGGGGTGGACCGTCCCGATCACCGCGAGGCCGTACTTGGGCTCCTGGTCCTCGACCGAGTGCCCGCCCGCGATGGAGATGCCCGCCTCGCGAGCGATGTCGGCTCCGCCCGCGAGCACCTCCGCCATCACCTCCAGGCCGAGGAGCTTGGTGGGGAAGGCCATGATGTTGAGGGCGACCAGCGGCCGACCCCCCATCGCGTAGACGTCCGAGAGGGCGTTGGCTGCGGCGATGCGGCCGAAGGTGCGCGGGTCGTCCACGAGCGGCGTGAAGAAGTCCGTGGTGAACACCAGCGCGAGCTCGGGCAGCAGGCGCACCACCGCGGCGTCATCGGCCGGGTTCAGGCCGATGAGAACGTTCGGGTCGACGGGGAGGGCGAGGCCGCGCAGCACGTGCGCGAGATCCGCAGCGCGGACCTTGCTCGCTCACCCCGCGCCGTGCGCCAGCTTCGTCAGCCGGACCTGCTCTTCGCCGCTCATCCCCTGCGGCGTAGCACCCGCCGCGCCGTGAACGCAACGCGCGCCCGCTCCGTGCGCTACCATCGACCGTCCATCGCGGACCGTGGAGGTCTCAACCCTATGCCCATCCGCACCTCGATCGCGCTCGCCCTCGCCGCGGCGCTCTCCCTCGGCTCCTCTTCCCCCGCGTGGGCGCAGCGGCGCACGCACCGGCCTCGACGCCCGACTCCTGCGGCCGCGCGCCCCGGCAGCGTCGCGGTGGCCCCGCCCACGGTCGCGACCACCGAGGCCACGCCACAGGCGCGACCCACCCTCGACCTCGGGGAGGTGATCCCGGTGCCGGTGTCCGCGGTCGACGGGATGCTCCGGCGGATGCGCGTGTACCTCGTCATCGCGCCCCCCGGCAGCACGGCCTTCGGCATCGGCGCGCTCGGCCAGGGCCGCCGCATCTGGGCGGTGCTCCCGAGCTGCCGCACCACCAACCCCGACGACGACCGCGAGCCGTGCCCCGTCGACCGCCTGACCCTCGAGGCCGTCATCCGAGGCAACGTCAACTCCGGTACGCCCACCTTCCTGGGCGGCGTCGCCGACGCTCGGCGCGTGCAGTCCTTCGTCGTCGAGCAGAGCGCCCCGCGGGTGCGCCTGCGCGTCCTCGGCCCCGGCGACCGCGTCCGCTACGAGGCCGTCGTCGAGGCCGACCGGCTGGCCGACCTGCATCCCCCGGAGGGCACCGCCGCCGCCGACGGCTTCACCCTCGACCTCACCCGCTATCCCGCCCGCTAAGGCAGCCAAGACCCTTGCGCCTCCCCGCGCTCACCCTCGCTGCGCTCCTCGCCGCCGTGAGCGCCTCGGCCGACCCGGTGGTCGTCCGCCACGAGCGGCCGCGCTTCACCTTCACCCTCCCTGACCGCTTCGAGCGCGTAGAGCCCGACGGCGTCCGCGGCGACCTGCTCGACGTCTTCCGCCGCGCGGGCGACCTGCCCGACGAGCCCCCGATGGTGCTCCAGGTGCTGCACCTCGACGCCGTCCTCCCGCAGCGATCGCTGCTGCCTGGAGAGCGCGCGGAGTTCCGCCGCGCAGACGCCTTCCGCTTCACTGACCACGTCGAGCACGACCGCGTGCTGGGCTTCCCCGTGGAGACCCTCGTCGGCGTCGCGACGCTGCCCGGCGGCGTGAACGTGACCCGCTTCGCCACCGCGATCCCGCTCGAAGACGACGCGGTGCTGCTGGTGCTCCTCGCTCCGGGGCACCGCGCGAGGGACGCCCGCGCCCTGCTCCGCGCCACGCTCGCCTCGACCAGCGCGCCCACCACCTGGGAGACCCCGGCCCGTCGCGCCTTCAACCAGGGCATGCGGGGCGCACTGCTGCTGACGCTGCTCTCCTCGCTGGGCTACGGCCTCGCGGCGGCGATCCGCGCGCGCCGCGCCCCGCTCCGACCTCGCACCCGGCTGCGGGCAGCGACCCTTCTGGCGGCGCTCTGGTGGGCGGTGTCGCTGTGGCTCTGCGTCCCGTGGCGCGAGGAGGAGTGGCTCTTCGCGCTGCTGGCCGTCTCCCTCGCGGCGACCTTCAGCGCGGCGGCCGTGCGAGCCCAGCGCTCACAGGCAGCTTGAGCGCACCTGGCCGAGGTCGGTGATGCCCTGGAGCGCCTTCTCGATGCCGTCCTGGAGCACCGTGGTCATGCCCTCGCGGTCCGCCGCCGCGCGCAGCTCGACGATGGTCGCGCGCTGGCGAATCAGCCCCGCGATCGCGCCGCTCCCCGGCAGGATCTCGTGCAGCGCCACGCGCCCGCGGTAGCCGGTGCCGTTGCACCGGGCACACCCCACCGCGCGGTGGAGCATGAACTCGGTGGAGGTTCGCTCGGCCCGCACCGCGAAGGCGTCGTGGCCGTAGGCGTCGGAGAGCTGCTCCCACTCCGCGGGCGTCGGGGCGTAGGGCGCGCGGCAGTGGGTGCAGAGACGCTTCACGAGGCGCTGCGCGAGCACGCCGCGCAGGGCGTCAGCGAAGGCGTAGGGATCGATGTCCATCCCGAGCAGCCGCGGAACGGTCTCCGCCGCGCTGTTGGCCTGCAGCGTCGAGAGCACGAGGTGCCCGGTGAGGGAGGCCTCCACGGCCACGCTGGCGGTCACCCGGTCGCGCATCTCTCCCACCAGAATGACGTCCGGGTCCGAGCGCAGGAAGGCCCGCAGCACCTCCGGGAAGCCGAGCCCGATGCGGGCGTTGGCCTGCACCTGCCGCAGGCCCGGCTGGACGATCTCCACCGGGTCCTCGACGGTGAGCACCTTACGGTCCGCGGTATTCAGGGCGCCAGCCGCGGCGTGCAGCGTCGTGGTCTTCCCCGACCCGGTCGGACCCACCACGAGCACGATGCCGTAGGGCGCCGCGATGATCGACTGGAAGCGCGCGAGGTTGACCTCCGAGAAGTCCATCCCGTCGAGCGGCCGCGGCCGCCACGCCGAGAGCAGGCGCAGCGTGACGTCCTCGTTGTCGCCCACGGTCGGCAGCGTGGCCATCCGGACGTCGACGGCGGAGTCCCCGGCCTGGATGCGAAAGCGCCCGTCCTGCGGCCTCCGGCGCTCGGCGAGATCGAGGTCCGCGAGCACCTTCATCCGCTGCACCAGGCTCGACCGGAAGGTCGCAGGCACCGTCGCGTGGTCGATGCAGTCGCCGTCGACGCGGAGGCGCACACGCAGCCCGCCGCGGGTGCCGCCGGGCTCGAAGTGCACGTCCGAGGCGCCGCGCTGCTGGGCGTCCAGCACGATCCGCCGAACGAGCCTCGCCGCCAGCGAGTCCGAGTCCCGGTCGTCGGAGTCCCGCTGCTCGTCGTCGCGGTCGTTCTCCGGCGAGCGAGCGCTCGCGACCTCAGCCAGCAGGCGCTCGAGGGAGTCTTCCGCCGCCGCGGAGGAGCGGAGCGGAGGAAAGCGCGAGCCCGGCGCCTTCATCGACGGGGCCTCTACGCAGAGCGCCTCCAGCCGGGGAGCGAGCATCCGCGCGGTGGCCTCTGCGAGGCGCAGGTCATCCGCGCGAAAGGCCTCCCCGTCGAGTGAGTTTACGAACTCCAGCAGGCCCACCGCGCGCCGGCTCCCGAGAATCGGCGTCGCCAGCACGCTGCGCACGCCCGGCTCCGGGGCGCGGTCGAGGTGCAGCAGCGGGTGCAGCGCGCGGAGCTGCTCCGTGTCCTGGGCGTCGCGGAGCATCACCGAGCGCTGCGTGGTCGCGACGAAGCCCGCGATGGTGCGCGTCGAACGCAACCCGCACCGAGCGCGACTCTCCGCCGCTCCGGGCGATGGAGTAGAGCGACTCGCTGCGCTCGTCCGTTACGAAGACCGTGATGTGCTCTGCATCGAGCAGCGCGTGGAGCAGGTCGCCCGAGTTGAGCAGCAGCGCGCGCAGCGAGGGCGCCTCCGCGATCACCTCGCGGAGCGCGAGGAGCAGCGCGCGGTAGCGAGGCCGAGGCTCCCAGGAGAAGTCGTCGGCGGAAGAGGCTTGGAGGGGCTCGGAGGTCATGGTGTAAGGTCCGACGCTACACCGGAGAGGCCCGAGGGAGACGTGAGACACAGACGACGCGAGGGGGGGCGAACGGCGCTGGTGGCGGGCGTCGCGGTGACGCTCCTCGCGGGCGGTGCGGCGGCCCTCTTCGGCTGGCAGCGGCAGGTGTCGCGGCAGCAGGAGGGCCGACGTCTGGCGCTGGCGTGGGTCGACCCGATGGCCCGCGTCGAAGGCTGCCTCTTCGGCACCGAGACGCCCCCTGCGAGCGCGACCGAGCTGCCCCGCCACCTGCGCCGCGTGGCGCTCGGCCCGGACGCCGCGCGCGCGTGGCCCTCGCGCTGCCTCGACCTGTTGGGCCCCGCCGGGAGAGGCGACGAAGCTGCGGCCGTCGCTCGACTTCGGACGGCGCTCCGGGCCGACGACGCCGCGGTGGCTGCGCTGCGCCGCGACGGCACCTCCGCCGATCTCGGCGCCTGGAGGCCGCAGTGGCTCTCGCTGCGATCCGACGTCGGCCGTCGCCTCTCCGCCGCGGGCGTCTCGCTCCGCTCCGCGTCGATGGCCGAGGCGCCCCGGCCTCGCTCGGTCGAGGCCGGCGAAGAACTCCCCGTGTCGCTCTCCGAGAACGCCACGCTGGCGGGCGAGAGCGGGGGCGACGGCGTGCTCTCGATGATGTGGGTCGACCACAGCCGCGAGCGCATCTTCTGCCGCAGCCGCGACGGGGGCGGCACCATCCGCTGCCGCCGCTCTGCCGCTCCGGGGCCCTCCGGGGGCGTGCTGGCGCTGGTCCCGAGCGACCGCGCCGAGGCCCTGGTGCTGGTCGATCAGGGCGCCGGATCCTACGCAGTCGCCTCCGCCGACGACCCCTGGACGCCGCTCTTCGGGCTCCGCGGCGTGCCACTCCAGAGCCTTCCGCTTCGAGCGCGCAACGACGTCGTGTACGCGATCACCACCCGCGGCGGCCGCGCCCAGTTCGAGCAGGTCGCGCGCGCCGCGCCCGGGGCGGTGGCGCCGCTCGGCCCCGAGGTCGCGCTGGAGCGTGAGTCCGCGCTGGCCGCCGCGGGCAGCCCCTCGCTCGTCTGGTGGATCACCAGCACCTCCACCGCGGGAGGGCTCGCCCTCGATTTCCGCGCGCTGGGCGTGCAGACCGCGTGGCGCGCTCCGACGCCGCTCCGCTCGCCCGCCGCGCTCCTCTCGACCTGCCACGCGGGCCCCATCGCCTACGTCGCGGTGTCCGACGCGGGGCCGACCCGGGTCCTCGCCATCGACGCGCAGGGGCCGCGCGAGCTCGGGCTCACCGAGGCCTCCGGGCGACCGCAGCGCCTCGCGTGCGATGGCGTTGGGGTGACCGTCGTGGGGGAGGGGAGCTTCCAGTCGTGCGGGCTCACGGGCGGCTGCGCCCCGCCGGTGCGGGTGCCGGGGCTGCGCGCGCTGGCCCGCTCGGGCGACGCGCTGGTGATGGCGCTCGCGGTCGGCGACCACGAGGCCCCGCGGGTGCTGCGCCGCCCCCTCGCGTCGCAGGACTCCGCCGCGCGCGACGAGCTCGTGGTGCTCTCCGACGACGTACGCCACGGCGGCCTCGCGGCGCGCGCGGCGTGGATGTTCTCGCAGGGTCCGCGGCTGCTGCTGTTCATGTCCGGCGACGCCACGGTGGTGCGCTGGAGCGACGACCAGGGGCGTAGCTGGCACGCCACGCGCGAGGCCAACGAGGCCCCGGCCCGCCTCGAGTCTGCGGCCGACCTGCTACACGACCTGCGGCTCCGGCCGCCGCCTGCCGCCCGCCCTTAGAGCGACACCGATGGAGGAGACGATGAACGACCGGCCATTCCGGGTGCTTGGGGTGCAACAGATCGCCGTCGGCGGCGCGGACAAGGGGGCGCTGCGGGCGTTCTGGGTCGACCTGCTGGGCTTCACCCCAGAGGGCACCTACCGCAGCGAGCGGGAGAACGTGGACGAGGACATCACCAGCGTGGGCCGCGGCCTCGCCCGGGTGGAGGTCGACCTGATGCAGCCGGTCGACCCGTCGCGCAGCCCTCGCGTCCACGAGCCTGCGCTCAACCACGTCGGGCTCTGGATCGACGACCTGCCCGCGGCGGTCGCGTGGCTCACGGCGCAGGGGGTTCGCTTTACCCCGGGAGGTATTCGTCGCGGTGCCTCCGGCTTCGACGTGTGCTTCGTGCACCCGAAGGGCAACGCCGAGGCCCCGCGCGGCGCCGAAGGCGTGCTGGTCGAGCTGGTGCAGGCGCCGTCTGCGTTGATCGAGGCCTTCGACGCGCTCGCGTCGTCAGCGTGAGGCGAGCTCGGCGTCCATCACCGGGCCGTTGGGGCCGTAGGTGTGGGCGCCAGTGAGGACGCTCCCTCGCGCCGGGCGCAGCGCCGAGGAGGGGTAGCGGAGCTCGTCTCTGGCGCGGTCGAAGCGCCGTCCAGAGATGCGCACCGACTCCAGCGTCGAACCGTCGGCGCGGAGCACCCGGATGCGCCCGGAGCCCAGGTTGAGGCCGCCCATGTCTTCCCCCTCGACGCGCCGCGACTCGCTCGCCGGCACCACCGCGACCGGAACGCCCAGGTAATTGCTCAGCGCCCAGGTCCCGTCGCGCCGCACCTCCACCGAGGCGAAGGCCGAGAGGTAGGGCCAGACCGCGAGCGAGAGCAGCGACGAGAGCACGGCGCTCCAGCCGAGCACCGAGAAGCGGAGGCGTTTCTCGGCGAGGCCGAGCTCGTCACGCCAGAGCGAGCGGGCCATGACCATCGCCAGGACGCCCGTCGCCACGCAGAGCAGCACGGTGGGCAGGTGCCAGGCGAAGTAGGTCCACTGTCCCAGCGCGATCTCTCGCATGGGCGAACGCTACCTCCCGCCTGCGGGCGTCGCAAACGCGGCTCCGCGCTCGCGCAGCCCTCAGGCGTCGAGGATCTTCCCTGGGTTGAGGATCCCCTTCGGGTCGAAGGCCCGCTTGATGGCGCGGAGCAGGGCGAGCTCCTCGGGCGAGCGCGAGTACGCCAGGTAGGGCTTCTTCAGCAGCCCGATGCCGTGCTCGGCGGAGATGCTCCCGCCGTGGGCGCGCACCAGCGTGAAGAGGGCGTGGTCGGCGTCGCCGGTGCGGGCGAAGAAGTCCGCGCGATCGAGGTCGTCGGGCTTCATCACGTTGATGTGAAGGTTGCCGTCGCCGATGTGACCGAAGAGCACGACCTCCCACCCCGGATAGCGCTCCGCGAAGAGCGCATCGAGCGCCGCGCAGAAGGGCGCGAGCGCGGCGATGGGCAGCGCCACGTCGTTCTTGTGGAGCACCCCGGTGGCGGAGAGGCTCTCGGAGATCGACTCCCGGAGCTGCCAGAGCAGCGCCCCCTGCGCCCGGCTCTGCGCGAGCACGCCGTCGCTGACGAGATGCTGCTCGAAGAGCGCCCCGGCCCACTGCTCCAACGCCTCGCGGTCCGAGGCCTCGACCTCGATGAGGACATAGGAGCCGCCCTCGACCTCGAAGGGCGGCGTGAGCCCGCGGTGGCGCCGCACCCGAGCGGCCGCCCGATCGGTGAAGAACTCGAAGGCCGACAGCGTGAACGGCCCCTTCCGTGCGGCCTCGAAGAGCCGGAGCACCGCGGGAAGGTCGGGCACCGCGTAGAGCATCACGTCGAGCGGACCGGGCAGGCGAGAGAGCCGAAGCGTGGCCCCGGTGATGATCCCGAGCGTGCCTTCGCTGCCGATGAATAGCTGCCGCAGGTCGACGCCGGTGTTGTTCTTCTCCAGCGCGCCGTTGAGCGAGAGCACGTCGCCCTGGGCGGTCACCACCTCGAGCCCGAGCACCCAGTTTCGCGTGAGCCCGTAGCGGATCACCTTCACGCCGCCGGCGTTCGTCGCGATGTTTCCGCCCACGTGGGAGGAGCCCTTCGAGGCGAAGTCCACCGGCCAGGTGAGCCCGAACGGCGCGCAGTGCTCGTGCACCGCCTCGGTGACGGCGCCCGCCTGGACGCGCACCGTCTGGGCCACCACGTCCACCGGGTCGATTCGCCGCATCCGCTCGAGCGACAGCACCAGCTCGCCCTTCGCGGCCACGGCCCCGCCCGCGAGGCCCGTGCGCCCGCCAGAAGGAACCACCGCGATGTCGTTCGCCGCGCAGAAGCGCACGAGCGCCACGACCTCCTCGGTGCTTCGGGGCAGCGCCACGGCGCAGGGGGCGGGCTCGTACACCCGGGTCCAGTCGCGGCCATAGGTCCCGAGGAGCTCGCGGTCGAAGCTCACCAGATCGTCGGGAAACGCGGCTCTCAGGGCGCTCAACGCAGCGTCGCTTGGAAGGGCAACCATACTTCGCCGCGGATACTTCTCCCCCCGAGGCCGCCCAGGCAAACCCCATCGGGGGCTGCTAATCAATCTTGACTCTCGCTCTCATCAGGATAGCGTCCCCGGGCCGTGTGCAGATCCCTTCGCCTCCTCTGGATCGCCCTTCCGGTTCTGTTGCTTCTCGCCGGGTGCGGCGGAGACACGAGCCCTCGTTGTCTGCCGGGCGACCAGACCCAGTGTCGCTGCGAGGGAGCCCCCGACGGCGGGGCGATGTTCGGCTACCGCACCTGCCGCGCGTTGCCCGACGGCGGGGTCGACTACGGGAGCTGTGACTGTGTGGTGGGCCTGCTGCCCAACCTGAGCTCACCCCTCTCGACGCCGTACATGAGCGGGTCCGGCAGTGGCAACGGCGCCGACGCCGGCTCCCACTGACCGGCTGAGCGCCCGCCTCGCGCCCCTCCTTCCCTGGGCGCTGGGCGTCCTCGTCTTCGCGTCGCGCCTGCCCTTCTGCGTCTCCGTCGCGCAGGACCCCGACGGAGCCCGCTTCGTCCGCGCGCTGCTCCGCTACGACCTCGCGCAGGGCCATCCCCACCCTCCCGGATATCCCCTCTTCATCGCGCTCGGCGCCGCGCTCCACCTCGTCGTCCCGTCGCCCGCCCTCAGCCTCTCGATCGTCTCGGCGCTCTCGCTCTCCGCACTCTCCGCGCTCTTTACCCGCTGGTGTATTCCTCGCGTCGGCCCCCTGGCCACCGCGCTCGGCGTGGCGCTGCTGGTCCTCTCGCCGCTCTCCTCGACGCTCTCCGCCCGCCCGCTCTCGGACATGCTCGGCGCCGCGCTCGCGTGGTGCGCGCTGCTCTCCGCGACCCGCCGCCCTGTCGACGCCCGCCGCACCGCCGCCCTCTCGGCGCTGGTGCTGCTCGTGCGCGCATCGACCTTCGCGCTCTGCGCTCCCGCGCTCGCCGCTGCCCTCGCTCTCGATCGCCGCCACCGCGCCAGCGCGCTCGGCTGGCTCGGGCTGATCACGGCCCTCGGCTACCTCCCGGTCGTCGCCGCGACGGGCCCGGCGCGCTTCGTCTCCCTCGTCTTTCATCACGGAACAGGGCACTTTCAGCGCTTCGGGGGCAGCGTGATCACGCACCCCGACCTCGGCGCCCGCGTCCGCGCCTTCCTCTGGACGCTCTGGACCCACGGCCTCGGCGGCCCATGGAGCGATCGCCCCACCCACCTCGTCGTCGCTGGAGCGATCGTCTCCGCGACCTCGCTCCTCGGCGTCTGGCACCTGGTCCGCGCGCCAGCCGCCTCCTCGTCTCGCCTGGTGGCCGCGGGCGTGGCCGTCTACGCGGCCTGGGTGTTCCTCGGGCAGAACATCCTCTGGTCGCCCCGGCACCTCCTCCCGATCGTCCCGGCGCTGGCGTGGTGCTTCGCCTCGGGCGCCGCCGCGCTGCTACGCTGGCGGCCTCGCGCGGCCCTGCCGGTCCTCCTCGTTGGCCTCGCGTCCCTCGGCCACGAGTCGCTGCGGCTCTCGCTGATCCAGCGTGACGAGCCTCCGCCCACCGCGTCGATCGCCCGATGGATCTCGCTCCACACCCACGGCCCGCACGCGGTGATCGCGACGGCGCAGCTCGGCCCATGGCTCCGCGGCCTGACGCCCACCGCACGGGTCGTGGACATCGAGGACGCGCGCGACCTCCCGCGCCTTCGGCTCGCGCCCACGGATACGCTCTTCGTCACCAGCGAGGTCCACGGGGCGGGCCCCCTCGGCGGACGCGTCCGCGCTCGCTTCGTCCGCGATCGCTACGTGAACCCCGCGCTCTACGACCTCGCGATCATCGAGCTGCGGCGCTGAGCGCTACGGGTGGAGGTGGCGCCGGAAGAAGCCTGCCATCCGACGGTAGAGAAGCGTAGCGACCGCCGGGTCCGCCACGCTGTGCGTCGATCCCGCCAGCGGCAGGAACTCATGCGCGCGCCCCGCGCGGAAGAGCGCGTCGGAGAGCCGCACCCCGTGGAGGAAGTACACGTTGTCGTCCGCGGTGCCATGCACCACGAGCAGCGGTCGGCGCAGCCCATCGGCCCAGGTGAGCAGCGAGCCCTGGCGATACGCCGGGTCATCGTCGCCGGTCGGAACGCCCATGTAGCGCTCGGTGTAGTGGGTGTCGTAGTCGCGCCAGTCGGCCACCGGCGCACCCGCGATGCCCGCGCGAAACACGTCCGACCGGCGCAGCATGGCGAGGGCCGAGAGGTATCCGCCGAACGACCAGCCGTAGATGCCGACGCGCTGGAGATCGAGCTCGGGGTAGCGCGCCCCGAGGCTCTGGAGCCCGCGCACCTGGTCATCGAGGGGGACGTCGCCGAAGGAGCGGTGGAGGGCCCGCTCCCACTCGCGCCCACGGTTTGGGGTGCCGCGTCCGTCGATCGACACGACGACGAAGCCCTGCTCCGCGAAGAACTGCGACAGGTTGAAGCGCGCTCGCGCCTGCCCGACGGTCTGCGCGTGCGGCCCGCCGTACACCATCAGGATCACCGGATAGCGCCGCCCGGGGTGATGGTTCGACGGCCGCACGATCGCCGCGCGGAGCTCATCAGCGCCGGCGCGCACGAGCTCGACCCGCGGGGCGAGGGCGGGCTCCTCGACGTTGGACGTGAGGTCGCCGACCACCCGATCGCCGCGAACGACCCTCCAGGTCGACGCCTCCGCAAGGGCGTTGCGATGGATCACCCGCACGCCGTCCGCGCCGATCTCCGCGTCGTGCTCGCCCGGCTGCGGGGTCTCCCTCGAACGCGTCGCGGGCTCATCGAGCGAGCTGCGCCAGAGGTGCTGCTCGGTGGGCTCGTCGCTCGCCAGGTAGCGGATCGTGCGCCCCGGCCCGTCGACGTGGAGCAGCCGCCGGTAGCCGACCTCCGGGGGCACCACCACCCGATCGAGCGTCCCGTCGGGCCTCCGCAGCTCGAGCTGCCATCGCCCGGCGCGCTCCGTCGACCAGAGAAACCCCGCGCCCCCCGGCAGCCACCGCGGAACCGACGAGTCGATGTTCAACCACGCAGCGTCGGTCTCCGCGAGCAGCGTGCGGGTCGTCCCGTCGGGCGCGACCGCCAGCAACCGCTCCTCCGTCTGCGCCCGGTTCTGCACCAGGATCGTCAGCGGCGACGCCTCGTTCCACACGACCCTGGCGAGGTAGGGGAAGGCCTCGCGGTCCCACTGCACCCACGTCGTCGCGCCGCCATGCGCAGAGACGAGACCCAGCGTTACGAGCGCGTTCTGCCGCCCGACGCGGGGATACGCGAACGCGTCCGGCGCGCGCTCGGGGTGCATCGGGTCGGCGATCTGGAAGCGCTCGACCTCGCGCTCGTCGGTCTCCTGGTAGGCGAGGGTGCGGGAGTCCGGGGACCACCAGTAGCCCTCCATGCGGTCCATCTCCTCCTGGGCGACGAACTCCGCGGTCGCGTGCGAGATGCCGCCGCCCGCCCCGCTGGTGACCCTCTGCTGCGCGCCGCTCGCGGCCTCGATCACATGCAGCTCGCCGCCGCGCACGCACGCGATACGCGCCCCATCGGGCGACCACCGTGGATCGATCGGCGCGCCGCCCTCCTCGGTCAGCGCCCGGGCCCGCTGCATCGCCCGCTCGTACACGTACAGCCGCCCCGAGAGGGGAAACAGGATGCGCGCTCCGTCCGGGGAGAGCTGAAACGACGCGATGCCACGCGCGGCCATGCGCATGCGCTGCCGTCGCGCGCGCTCCTCCACGGTCAGCGACTCCTCCGCGCCCCCGAGAAGCTCGCCGGCGGTGAGCAGACGGCGCTCGACGCCCGTCGCGACGTCGAACGCGAAGAGGTCGCGCACGAAGTCTCTCGCCCCGGAGCGAAGAAACAGCACCTCGCGGCCGTCGGGCGCGACGCGCACTGACTCCGGAGCGCCGAGGCGAAAGCGCCAGGTCTGCGTGTACTGTTCGAGCAGCGCGTCCGCGTGGGCGGTCGGCGGCGTGCTCGCTCGGGCGGCGTGTCGCATCGTGCTCCGTCGTTCATGGGGCCTGGGGGCGGTTGCGTGCGCGCAGCCCAGCGCTGCGAGGGCCGCTGCGAGGAGCCGTCGGGGAGGGGGCTTCATCACGCGGCGCATCCTAACGGAGCGGGGCGGGGGAGCCTGCGCTGGATCGAATCACCCGCGATTCGTCGAGGATTCGTGAGGAAAACGCTGCTGGTGCCGGGGACCGGGGTCGAACCGGTACGAGGGGTTACCTCGGCGGATTTTGAATCCGCTGCGTCTGCCAATTCCGCCACTCCGGCTGCTGGGCTGGGGAAGAGCCCGAAGATCTATCAGCGCCCGCGGAATCACTCAAGTACTGCGGTGATTCTAGGAGAGCTCCGAAATTACGTTGGAGCAGATTGCAAGAGGCTCTTGACGGCCCTGGAAAACGGGTGGTACATGCCGCGCCCTCCCCGGAGGAACTCAGGTTCCCGACGGGCGAAACCTTCTATGTCGGCGGCTGCACCCAATTCCCGGGTGGACGCGTCGATGGGAGCCCAGCAGGTTCGGCGAGAGCCACCGCGCTGGTGAAACGGAAGCAACGACGATGGAGAGCAAGGCGATTGCGCGGTTTGCGCGTATCGCGCCCCGAAAGGCGCGGACGGTCGTGAACCTTGTCCGCGGCCAGAAGGTGGCCGAGGCGATCAACATGTTGCTGTACACCCGCAAGGCTGCGGCCCCGGTCGTCCGAAAGGTGATCGAGTCGGCTCTGGCGAATGCGCGTGTGCTCAACCCCTCGGTGGACGTCGACGGGCTGTACGTGTCCATCGGGTCGGTCGACAAGGGCCCCAACTCGCACCTCCGCCGCTGGCGGCCTCGGGCGATGGGTCGCGCGACGCAGATCACGAAGGGCGTCAGCCACATCGCGATCACGCTGACCGATCGGCCGCCCCCGGCGCCGAAGAAGACCAAGAAGACCGCCGCCGGCGACGCCGCCGGGACGACCACCGCGACGCAGGAATAGGCGAGCAATGGGACAGAAGGTTCATCCGTACGGGTTCCGACTCGGGGTCATCAAGACCTGGAACTCCAAGTGGTTCGAGGAGCGCAACTACGCTGCCTGGCTCCACGAGGACATCACGCTCAAGCGCGTGGTGAAGGAGCAGCTCCAGAACGCCGGCATCTCGGCGGTCGAGATCGAGCGCGCCGCGGCCAAGGTGAAGGTCATCATCTACACCGCGCGTCCGGGCATCGTCATCGGCAAGGGCGGCAAGGGCGTTGAGGAGCTCAAGAAGGGCAAGCCGGCGGAGCGCAAGGGCGCTGCGCCGTTCCCGGGCCTCCTCCACTACACCAACGCCAGCGCGGATGACGTCGTCATCGACGTGCAGGAGATCCGCAAGGCGGACACCAACGCGCAGCTCGTCTCCGAGACGGTGGCGACGCAGCTCGAGCGCCGGGTGTCCTTCCGCCGCGCGATGAAGAAGGCCGTCGGCGCCGCCATGAAGCTGGGCGCCCGGGGGATCCGCATCCGCTGCGCGGGCCGCCTGGGCGGCTCGGAGATGGCGCGTGTGGAGAGCTACCGCGAGGGTCGCGTGCCGCTGCACACGCTCCGCGCGGACATCGAGTTCGGCACCGCGGAGGCGCACACCACGTACGGCTCCATCGGGGTCAAGGTCTGGTTGTTCAAGGGAGAGGTGCTTCCGCAGAAGAAGCGCCGCCCGGGAACCCGCTGAGCGATCGCCGGAGAAGAGAAGATGCTTTCGCCGAAGAAGGTCAAGTTCCGCAAGCAGATGAAGGGCAACCTGAAGGGCACCGCGCAGAGCGGGTCCGACGTGTCCTTCGGTGACTTCGGTTTGCAGATCGTGGAGTCCGGTCACATCAGCGCGCGGCAGATCGAAGCCGCCCGTATGGCGATCACCCGCCACGTGAAGCGCGCTGGCAAGCTCTGGATCCGGGTGTTCCCGGACAAGCCTGTCACGAAGAAGCCCCTGGAGACCCGCATGGGTCACGGCAAGGGTGCTGTCGAGGAGTGGGTCGCGGTGGTGCAGCGCGGGCGCGTGGTCTACGAGCTCGGCGGCATTCCGGAGGACGTTGCTCGCGAGGCCTTCCGTCTCGCTGCGCACAAGCTGCCGCTCGAGGCGCGGGTGATCACCCGCGCGATTGGCTGAGGGAGACGATCGATGGCCAAGGGAACTACCGCGAAGGACCTGGTCGCGAAGTCGGATGTGGAGCTCAACTCCTACATCGACGAGACGACCAAGAACCTTCTGGATACGCGATTTCGCAACCACGCGAACCTGCTCGATGACACGAGCCGGATCGCCAAGCTCCGGCACGACCTCGCTCGCGCGCTGACCGTGCGCACCGGGCGCGCGAAGGCGAAGGGTTGATAAGATGACGACGGAAGCAACTGCCGCTGAGACCCTGGTCCACGGCCGCAAGCGCACGCTGATCGGCAAGGTCACGAGCGCGAAGATGCAGAAGACGGTGGTGGTCGAGGTGGTGCGCTCGGTGCGTCACTCGGTGTACGGGAAGTACGTCCGCCGGCGAAAGAAGTACAAGGCCCACGACGAGACCCAGCAGTTCAAGGCTGGCGACGTGGTGGAGATCCGGGAGCACCGGGCGATCTCTCGCGAGAAGCGCTGGACGGTGATCCGTCTGGTCACCCGGCCCGAAGAGACCTGAGCGTTCGGAAGAGGCGGTAGAGACCAATGATCCAGATGCGGACAATCCTGGACGTCGCGGACAACTCCGGTGCGCGTCGCGTCCAGTGTGTGAAGGTTCTCGGCGGGTCGCGGCGCAAGTACGCCGCGCTCGGCGACGTGATCGTGGTGAGCGTGAAGGAAGCGCTCCCCAACATGAAGGTGAAGAAGGGCCAGACCGCGCGTGCGGTGGTCGTTCGCACCGTCCGCGAGTACTCGCGGCCCGATGGCTCGTACGTGAAGTTCGACACGAACAGCGCCGTGCTCATCGACAAGGAGGGCGAGCCCGTCGGGACCCGCATCTTTGGACCAGTGGCCCGCGAGCTGCGCGCCAAGAAGTTCAGCAAGATCATCTCGCTGGCGCCGGAGGTCATCTGATATGAGCCTCGCGAGAATTCGCAAGGGAGACACCGTCGTCGTGATCTCCGGTGATGAGAAGGGCAGCACTGGCAAGGTGCTGACCGTGTACCCCGAGGCCCAGCGCGTGCTGGTCGAGGGTGTCAACAAGGTGAAGCGCCACACGCGCCCCACGCAGCGTAACCGCGAGGGTGGGATCATCGAGGCCGAGCGCCCGATCCACCTCTCGAAGGTGATGCCGGTCGACCCGGAGACGGGCAAGGGGACGCGAGTCCGCACCAAGATCGCCGCGGACGGGTCGAAGACCCGGGTCGCCGTGAAGAGTGGCAAGGAAATCAAGGCCGAGACGGTCTGAGACCGTCTCTGGTTGACCGGGCGCGAGACCCGTTGACGGGCGCCACCGGGCGCTGACGGAAACGCGAAGCCGAAGAGGAATAGAGCGATGGCGGACGATAAGAAGAAGAAGGGCGCCGAGGCGCCGAAGGGTGGGGCCAAGCCGGTCTCGCCCGCGAAGGCGAAGGCCGGAACGCCGAAGAAGAAGCCGGCGGCTGCCCCTGCGGCGAGCGCCGAGCCCCGTGGGCCGGAGCAGAAGATCCCCCCGCGTCTCCGGGACAAGTACCGGGCTGAGGTGATCCCGACGCTGCTCAAGCAGTTCGGGTACTCCAACCCGATGCAGGTGCCGCGGCTGGTGAAGATCACGCTGAACATGGGCCTCGGTGAGGCCGTGGGCAACGCGAAGATCATCGACATGGGCGTCGAGCAGATCACCGCTATCACGGGCCAGAAGCCGGTGGTGACCCGCGCCCGGAAGAGCATCGCGACCTTCAAGCTCCGCACCGGTGTGCCCATCGGGACGATGGTCACGCTGCGCCGCGAGCGGATGTGGGAGTTCCTCGATCGCCTGGTCACCTTCGCGCTGCCGCGCGTCCGTGACTTCAAGGGCGTGAGCCCCAAGGCCTTCGACGGCAAGGGCAACTACACCCTCGGGGTGAAGGAGCAGATCATCTTCCCGGAGATCAACTACGACACGGTGGAGAAGGTGAAGGGACTCAACATCTGCATCACCACCACCGCGGTGAACGATGAAGAGGGCCGAGCGCTCCTTCAACACCTCGGGATGCCGTTTCGTCACTGAGTTTCACTGAAGGAAGACGGGAGATAAACCGTGGCACGTGCCTGTTCGTTTGCGAAACTGCAAGAAGCCCCGAAGTTCGCGGTACGCCACCGCAACCGGTGCAAGGTCTGTGGGCGTGCGCGAGCCTACTACCGGAAGTTCGAGCTCTGCCGCGTGTGCCTCCGCAACCTGGCACTCAAGGGCGAGCTGCCCGGCGTGACCAAGGCGAGCTGGTGAGAGGTCGACGATGTTGACGGATCCGATTTCAGACATGCTGACCCGCGTTCGTAACGCCGTCATGGCGCGACATGAACGTGTGGTGATGCCCGCTTCCAAGCTGAAGCGCGCGGTGGCCGAGATCCTTGTCTCCGAGGGGTACGTCTCCTCGGTGGGCGGTGATGTCGGCGAAGAGGGACGCGAGACCATCGTGATG
Source organism: Deltaproteobacteria bacterium (assembly GCA_016704445.1). Lineage (GTDB taxonomy): Bacteria > Myxococcota_A > Polyangia > Polyangiales > SCUS01. The sequence goes on along the minus strand of JADJAE010000032.1, from coordinate 86,694 downwards.
GTGCTCAAGTATGGCCGCGATCGCCAGCCGGCGATCGAGGGCATCCGCCGCGTCTCTCGCCCCGGCCGCCGGGTGTACGTGGGGGTCGACAAGATCACCAAGGTGCGCAGCGGCCTCGGCATCTCGGTTCTCAGCACCTCTCGTGGGGTGCTGAGCGATCGCCAGGCGCGGAGCCTCGGCGTGGGTGGCGAACTCCTCTGCGAAGTGTGGTGAAGCCATGTCGAGGATTGGCAAGCGACCAGTAGCCCTCCCGCAGGGCGTGAGCGTGACGAGCGGCGCGGACTACTTCGAGGTCAAGGGCCCGAAGGGCACCCTGCGCCGCGCGATGACCTCCGACGTCCAGATCGTGACGAAGGATGGCCAGGCGACCGTTGAGGCGAAGGCCGACGTGTCTCCCGAGGTTGGTTCGCGGATGAGCGGGACGTTCCGCTCGCACCTGAACAACGCGGTGACCGGCGTCTCGAAGGGGTACAAGAAGGGCATTCGCCTCGAGGGCACCGGCTACAAGGCCGAGCTCAAGGGCTCGACCCTCACCCTCTCCCTCGGTCTCTCCCACCCGGTTGTGTACGAGGTCCCGAAGGGGCTCTCGGTGCAGATCCCGGGTGACAGCAAGAACACGGTGCTCCTGCTCGAGACGGTCGACCGCGACCTCCTCGGCAAGGCAGTAGCGCAGTTGCAGTCGTTCCGTCCGCCGGAGCCCTACAAGGGCAAGGGCGTTCGGTTGATGGTTGACGGGTCGCCGACGGCGAGCCCGGTGCTGGTCAAGATCCGCCAGAAGGCGGGCAAGGCTGGCAAGGGCGGCAAGGGCGGCAAGTGACTTAAGCCGGCGTCGCCAGGGGCGGCGCCGTACAGGTCGAGGACACGATGAAGGCGAAGGACGAACAGAGGCTCCGGCGCAAGACGCGCATTCGAGGCAGGGTCACCGGCACGGCGGAACGTCCGCGGCTGACGGTGTTCCGCTCCTCGAAGAACATCTACGCCCAGGTGATCGACGATGTGCTCGGCACCACCCTCGTGGCCGTGGGGACGCTGTCCCCGACGGTGCGCGACACGGTGAAGGACGACCGGAAGCTCGACGCGGCCCGCAAGGTCGGCGAGGCCGTTGCCAAGCTGTGCCTGGAGAAGGGCATCGCCAAGGTGGTCTTCGACCGCAATGGCTACGTCTACCAGGACAACAACCGTGTCGGCGCGCTCGCCGACGGCGCCCGCAAGGCGGGCCTGAGCTTCTAAGGCTGAAGAGGGAGACGCATCGATGTCGATGTCAGATAACGACGAGGGCGCGGAGCTCAAGGAGCGGGTGGTCAACATCAACCGCGTCGCCAAGGTGGTGAAGGGCGGTCGTCGCTTCTCCTTCTCGGCGCTGATCGTGGTCGGTGACGGCAACGGTCGGGTGGGCGTCGGCCTGGGCAAGGCCAACGAGGTTCCCGAGGCGATTCGCAAGGGCAACGAGCAGGCTCGCAAGAACCTGTTCTCGGTGCCGCGGGTCGGGGCGACGATCCCCCATGACGTCGTCGGTCACTTCGGCGCCGGTGAGGTGCTGCTCCGTCCCGCCTCGGCGGGTACGGGCGTCATCGCCGGCGGCGCGGTGCGCGCGGTGGTCGAGAGCGCGGGCATCCGCGACATCCTCTCGAAGAGCCTCGGCAGCCGCAACCCGCACAACGCGGTGAAGGCGACGATCGCGGCGCTCAAGCAGTTGCGCGACATCAGCGCGACCGCGGCGCGCCGCGGCAAGACCGTGGAAGATATCTCCGAGAAGACGGCGTAGGTACGGCGATGGCTAAGGCGAAGCTGCGAGTGACGCAGACGAAGTCCACGATCGGCGAGCGTTACCAGTTCGGGCAGACCCTCAGTGGTCTCGGACTCCGCGGACCGAACACTGCGGTCGTGGTGGCAAACACCCCGGCCTTCCGCGGTGCGATCAAGAAGGTGATCCACCTTGTCACGGTGGAGGAGATCGATGGCTAACGTTTTGAGCAACCTGCACCCCCCGGCTGGGGCGGTGCGTAAGCGGACCCGTCGGGGTCGTGGTGTTGGTTCGGGGCTCGGAAAGACCGCTGGCAAGGGCCAGAAGGGTCAGAAGGCCCGGCACCCCGGCAACTTCAGCAAGATGGGCTTCCAGGGCGGTCAGACCCCGATGCAGCGGCGTTTGCCGAAGCGCGGGTTCCGTAACACCCTCTTCGCCACGGAGATCTCCGCGGTGAACGTAGGCGCTCTGGAGAAGGTGTTCGACGCGGGTTCGATCGTCGACCTTGCGGCGCTCGCCACCGCAGGCCTGGTCGAGAAGCGCGCCGACCGGGTGAAGATCCTGGGCGACGGCGACCTGACCATCAAGCTCACGCTCAAGGTGCACGGCATCTCGGCGGGAGCTCGGGCCAAGATCGAGGCGGCGGGTGGCACCGTCGAGCTGCTTTCGACCACCGCTCCTCCCTCAGAGGGAAGCGCGAAGGGCTGATCTCGGGTTATAGACGCGCGCCGATCGTCGGCGTTGGGCGGTGAGGTCGTCAGCCTCTGGTGGGCTGATGCCTCGCCGCCGCGTCCCCGAAACCCTCGCAAGGATTATCCGAATGGCACTCGGCGCCCTCAGCAACATCGCGAAGATCCCGGAGCTTCGACGGCGGCTCCTGTTCAGCCTCGGCATGCTCGCGGTCTATCGCGTGGGCGTCTATGTGACGGTCCCTGGCGCCGATCGCCAGGCCATGCAGGAGTTCATGGGGCAGGACAACAGCGGCTCGCTGTTGGGGATGCTCAACCTCTTCTCGGGCGGCGCGCTCGAGCAGGTGAGCATCTTCGCGCTGGGCGTGGCCCCCTACGTTTCCGCCTCGATCATCTTCCAGTTGCTGAGCTCGATCTTCAAGCCGCTCGAAGAGCTGCGCAAGGAAGGCGAGATGGGGCAGCGCAAGATCAACCAGTACACCCGCTACGCGACCATCGTCCTCGCGCTGGTGCAGGGCTTCAGCATCGCGCTCTACCTGGAGGGTCGGCAGACCGCCGACCTGGTCGACGTCGTCCGCGACAAGGGCTGGGACTTCCGCCTGATGACCATGCTCAGTCTCGCGACGGGCACCGCGTTCATCATGTGGCTGGGAGAGCAGATCACCGAGCGCGGCATCGGCAACGGCATCTCGCTGATCATCTTCGCAGGCATCGTCGCGGAGTTCCCGCAGGCGATCGCTCAGACCTGGCAGTTCACCAGCACCGGACAGATCACGCCCGTGTCGCTTCTGCTCGCGGTGGTGCTCATCCTCGGATCCGTGGCGACCATCGTCTTCTTCGAGCGCGGCCAGCGGCGCATCCCGATCGAGTACTCGCGGCGCATCATCGGTCGGAAGATGTACGGCGGTCAGCGGACGCACCTCCCGCTCCGGGTGAACTCGTCGGGCGTGATCCCGCCGATCTTCGCCTCCACGGTGCTGATGTTGCCCGCCACGCTCGCCAACCTCCGCATCCCTGGGATGGAGACGGCGCGTGACACGATGGAGCGCGGGGACTGGGTCTACAACTCCCTGTTCATCGTCCTCACGGTCTTCTTCTGCTACTTCTACACGTCGGTCACGTTCCCTCCGGTGGACCTGGCCGACAACCTGAAGAAGCAGGGCGCGTTCATCCCGATGATCCGTCCGGGCAAGGACACCGCGGACTACATCGAGAAGGTGCTCATGCGCATCACCTTCGGCGGCGCGCTGTACGTGGCGATCATCTGCGTGCTGCCGGACTTCATGCGGCAGTACCTCCGGGTCCAGTTTCCCTTCGGCGGCACCTCGATCATGATCGTGGTCGGCGTCGCGCTGGACACGGTCAACCAGATCGAGTCGTACCTGATCTCGCGGCACCTCGAGGGCTTCGCTGGCCCCGGTGGTCCCCGCATCCAGGGTCGGAGGGCGGTCTAAGCCATGGACGTGATCTTCATCGGTCCCCCGGGCGCCGGCAAGGGCACCCAGGCGCAGCGCCTCTGCGCCAAGCTCGGCGTCCCGCAGATCGCCACGGGCGACATGCTCCGCGCCGCCCGCAAGGCCGGCACCGAGCTCGGCCGCAAGGCCGACGAATTCATGTCCGCTGGAGCTCTGGTCCCTGACGAGGTCGTGATCGGCCTGGTCGAGGAGCGGGTTCAGCAGGCTGATGCGCTCGGCGGTTTCGTCCTCGATGGCTTCCCGCGCACGGTCCCGCAAGCGGAAAACCTCGACAAAATCCTCGGTCGTCTGGGTCGCTCGATCGCCCACGTGGTGCTGCTCGAAGTACCCGACGCGTTGATCCTCGAGCGGATTACTGGACGGCGGGTGGGCGAAACCACTGGACGTATCTATCACCTCAAGTATGATCCGCCCCCCTCACCTGACCGGGGTGAGGGTGGCGAGCGGTTGCTCCTTCGCGACGATGATCGCGAGGATGTGGTCCGCCCGCGACTGGTGAATTATTCCGCGCTCACGGCGCCGCTGGTTGCCTGGTATGGCAACAAGGGGTTGCTCCGGCGCGTCGACGGCGTGGGTGCCGTAGATGACGTCACCCAAGCAATCTTCCGGGCGATCGGAGCGCGATAGAGCCGCATGGCACGTAAGAGGATGCATTCCACGGAGCCCCGCGAAGCCAAGGCGGACAAGCTCGAATTCGAGGGCGCCGTTCTTGAGGCGCTCCCCAACGCGATGTTTCGCGTGAAGTGTGACAATGGGCTGGACGTGCTCGCGACGATCTCCGGCCGGATGCGGCAGTTCTACATCCGCATCCTTCCGGGCGACCGCGTGAGCGTCGAGGTCAGCCCCTACGATCTTTCCAAAGGCCGTATCACGTACCGACACAAGTGAGATGGAGCGATGAAGGTCCGACCGTCCGTGAAGAAGATCTGTGACAAGTGCAAGGTGATCCGCCGCCGTGGGGTGGTGCGGATCATTTGTGAGAACCCCCGACACAAGCAGCGGCAGGGCTGAGACATGGCACGCATTGCAGGCGTCGACCTCCCGGGTCGCAAGCACATCTCGATCGCGCTCCGTTACCTGTACGGCATCGGGCCCGCCAAGGCCCTGGAGGTCTGCCAGAAGGCAGACGTGCCGACGGACAAGAAGACCCAGGACCTCACGGACACGGAACTCCGCCGCGTTCGCGAGGTGCTCGAGGGCGACTACAAGGTCGAGGGTGACCTCCGCCGCGAAGTCCAGATGAACATCAAGCGCCTGATGGACCTCGGTTGCTACCGCGGCCTCCGTCACCGCAAGAGCCTGCCGGTCAACGGCCAGCGTACGCACACGAACGCCCGCACCCGCAAGGGCCCGCGGAAGGGTCTCGCGGTCTCCCGCGCGGCGCCGGCGAAGAAGTAACGGTCTCGTAGGTCGACAGACAAGGCAAGAGGACTTCGATGGCGAAGGCGCAAGCGAGCGGAGCTGCCACCGGCAAGGCGGGGCTCAAGGGCAAGAAGAGGGTTCGGAAGAACGTGCCGAAGGGCGTCTGCCACATCCAGGCAACGTTCAACAACACGATCGTCACCATCGCGGACATCTACGGGAACGCCGTAGCGTGGTCCTCCGCGGGTTCTCGAGGCTTCAAGGGTTCTCGCAAGAGCACCCCCTTCGCTGCGCAGGTCGCGGCGGAGGACGCCGTCCGCAAGGCGGCGGAGCACGGGATGCGCGAAGTCGCGGTGTTCATCAAGGGCCCGGGTGCGGGTCGCGAGAGCGCGCTGCGTGCGCTCTCCACGGCGGGCTTCCGCGTGACGCTCATCCGTGACGTCACCCCGATTCCGCACAACGGGTGCCGGCCGCCGAAGCGGCGCCGGGTCTGATTTCATCGGTTTTTTGAGGAAGAAGAGAGCGGTTAGTCGTCATGGCGCGTTACATCGGTCCGGTCTGCAAGCTCTGCCGCCGCGAGGGGATGGAGCTGTATCTCAAGGGTGATCGCTGCTACACCGAGAAGTGCTCGTTCAAGCGCCGCCCGCGGCCGCCGGGCCAGCACGGTGAGCAGCGCGTGAAGTTCAGCGAGTACGGTCTCCGGCTTCGTGAGAAGCAGAAGGTCCGTCGCATCTACGGGGTGCTGGAGCGTCAGTTCCGCAAGTACTTCGCGGAGGCTGATCGCACCAAGGGCGTCACCGGCGAGAACCTGCTCGCGCTCCTCGAGCGCCGGCTGGACAACGTCGTCTACCGCCTCGGCTTCGCGGCGACCCGCAACGAGGCTCGGCAGCTCGTGCTGCACTGCCACGTCACGGTGAACGGCAAGCGGGTGAACATCCCCAGCTTCCTCGTGAAGGCTGGCGACAAGATCTCCATCCGCGAGAAGTCGCGGGAGATCGCCCGGGTCAAGGAGTCCGTCACGGGCGCCGAGCGGCGCTCGCCGACGACCTGGCTCGAGCTGGAGAAGGAGTCGTTCACGGGCACGGTGAAGACGCTCCCGCTCCGCGAAGAGGTCGGGCTCGAGATCAAGGAACAGCTGATCGTCGAGTTCTACAGTCGCTGATTTGAAGAGTCCGCGCGAAAGGCTCCACCGACGATGTTCGGTGGGGCCTCGCGCTGTGTGGTGTACGAAGGGAAAGGGTTTCCATGACGCAGTCGTCCACGCAGGCCCGCAACTGGCGAGACCTCATCCGACCCAAGGCGCTCCTTGAGGAGGATCGGGAGAGCCATTCGGAGTCCTACGGCAAGTTCGTGTGCGAGCCGTTGGAGCGCGGCTTCGGCATCACCATCGGCAACTCGCTGCGGCGCGTGCTGCTGTCCTCGCTCCAGGGCGCCGCGATCACCGCGGTGCGCCTCGACGGCGCGCTCCATGAGTTCACGACCATCGACGACGTCAAGGAAGACGTCACCGACATCGTGCTCAACCTCAAGGAGGTGGTCTTCCACGCCGCGGAGGCGAAGCGCTACACCCTGAGCCTGGTGAAGGAAGGTCCTGGCGCGGTGCTCGCGGGGGACATCAAGACCGAGGCGATGGCGGGCATCAAGGTGCTCAACCCGAACCAGCACGTCGCGACGGTCTCCAAGGGCGGCAAGCTCTCGATGGAGATCATCGTCGGCATGGGCCGCGGGTACGTCCCGGCGGAGCGCAACAAGGATCCGAACCTGGCCATTGGCTGGGTGCCGATCGACTCGCTCTTCTCGCCGGTGCGCAAGGTGAACTACACTGTCACCAACGCGCGCGTCGGGCAGATGACCGACTACGACAAGCTCACCCTCGAGGTGTGGACCAACGGCGCGGTGCGCCCGCGGGACGCCGTCGCGTACGCGGCGAAGATCCTCAAGGAGCAGCTCCAGATCTTCATCAACTTCCAGGAGCAGGACGAGATCGTCTCGACTCCGTCGGCGATGCGCGAGGAGCCCATCAACGACGCGCTCTTCAAGTCGGTGGAGGAGTTCGAACTCTCGGTGCGCAGCGCAAACTGCCTCCAGAACGCGAACATCTCGTACATCGGCGAGCTCGTGCAGAAGACCGAGGCGGACCTGCTCAAGACCAAGAACTTTGGTCGCAAGTCCCTCAAGGAAATCAAGGACAAGCTCAACGAGCTCAACCTCCAGTTGGGCACGCATATCGAAAACTGGCCGGGACTGCTCGAGCGCTGGAAGGCCGAGCACGGCTGAGATCACCTGTTAGAGATTGAACCCCAGGAACCACTGCCATGCGTCACCAGAATTCTGGTCGAAAGTTTGACCGCGACGGCTCGAGCCGCGATGCGATGTTCAGGAACCTCGCGGCCAACCTGTTCACCCACGAGCGGATCGAGACCACCGTCCCGAAGGCCAAGGAGCTGCGGCGCATCGCCGAGCGCCTGATCACCCGCGTCGCCCGCCTCGGTGCGGACGCCAACGCGGCGACCATCAGCGACCCCGCCGTTGCTGCGGCGCGGCTCGCGCTCAAGCGTTCGATCGGTTCGTACCTGCCTCACGCGCAGGTCCGCATCGTCGAGGGGCAGGCCGAGCGCATCGATGTCACGGAGCACCTGTTCCGTGAGATCGCCCCGCGCTTCATCGGTCGGAAGGGCGGCTACACCCGCATCCTGAAGACGGGCTTCCGTCGCGGCGACAACGCCGAGATGTGCCTCATCGAGCTGGTCGTTCGCGACCCGCGCGTTGGCGCCAAGACTGCCGTCTCCGTGAGCCCCGTGACCGAGGCCGTTCGCGCCGAGGCCCCGAAGTCTCGCTCCGCCGAAGAGCCCCCCGCCGCGGTCTGATCGCTCCGTAGAGCCTCCGCGTGTCCGCGGAGGTTCCCCCCCCGATGTCTGAACCCATCCCCCTCCCTGGTGACCTCCCGCCGCTGGTCCGTGAGAACGGACCCGGCGGCGATGCTACGCGCGCGCTCGTCGACCTCCTCGCCTCCGTGGAGTGTCCCGGGCTCACCGCGCGGCGTCGCCGTCGCGAGGAGCTCACCGGCGCCTCCCACGACCCCATCGTCTGGGCGCAGGCTCGTGGCGCCAATGTCCTCGACGTCGATGGCAATCGCTACGTCGACCTCACCGGCGGCTTCGGCGTCGCGCTCCTCGGGCACGGTCACCCCGAGGTCGTCGCCGCGGTGCAGGCCCAGGCGGGCACCATGCTCCACGCCCTCGGAGACGTGTATCCGTCGGCGCAGAAGATCCTCCTCGAGTCTCGCCTCGGGGCGCTGGTCCCCTGGGCGGCCCGGGTGATCCTTGGGCTCTCGGGCGCCGACGCGGTCGAGGCGGCGTTGAAGACCGCGATGCTCGCGACCGGGCGGCCCGGCGTGCTGGCCTTCGAGGGCAGCTACCACGGGCTCAGCTACGGGGCACTCGCGGCGTGCGGCTACAAGCTGTCCTTCCGCGCGCCCTTCGCGGAGCAGCTCAACCCGGCGGTGCGCTTCGCTCCGTATCCGTCCGCCGAGGGCGTCGAGCGCTCGCTCGAAGCGGCGAGGGCGGTGCTCGCCGAGGGGCGCACCGGCGCGGTGCTCATCGAGCCGACGCTGGGGAGGGGAGGGGTCGAGCCTGCGGCGGAGGGCGCTCTCGCGGGGCTCTCGGCGCTGGCCAGGGAGCACGGCGCGCTGCTCATCGCGGACGAGATCTACACAGGGCTCGGTCGGACGGGGACGTGGTTCCAGTCCGGGGCGATGGGCTGCCAGCCCGACATCGTCGTGATCGGCAAGGCGCTCGGTGGAGGGCTGCCGGTAAGCGCTGCGATCCTGCGCGAAGGCGTCGCGAAGGCGTGGGGCACCTCCGTCGGCGAGGCCATCCACACGTCGACCTTTCTCGGCAATCCGCTCGCCTGCGCGGCCGCGCTCGCCTCCCTGGAGGTGCTCCAGAGGCAGGAGACGGCTGCGATGATCCGTCGGTGCGCCGCGTCGATCGAGCGGTCGCTGCGCGCGACCCTTCAGCGGCCTGACCTCGGCGTGCGGCGGCTCACCTTCGCGGGGATGCTCGTCGGGGTGACCATCGAGGGCGGGCTGCGGCGGGCGCTCGCCGTGTGCCGGCGGATGCTGGAGCGGGGATACGTGCTCCTGACCGGCGGAGTCGCCGGAGATGTGCTGACCCTCACCCCGCCGGCCTGCATGACGGATGAGCAGATCGACGACTTCGCCAGGGCGCTGGCCGAGGTGCTGTCGGAGCACGCCGCGCCGTGAGCGACTGGCTCGACGACGAGGGCCTCGCGCTCCGGTCGAGGCTGCATGCGATGGCCGAGGCTCCGTTCGAGGCGATCGATGCGGACGAGGTCGAGGCACTGGGGTGCGCCGTCTTCGCGTGGCAGCGGGCGCGCTGCGCGGTGATCGACCGGGTCGCGCTGGGAGCGCTCGGAGGCGGCGCTCCGGCGGTCCTCTCGGAGATTCCGGCTTTACCGACCGATGTATTCAAGGCCGCCCGCGTGGCCTGCTTTCCGGAGAGCGCCACGGTGCGCGTCTTCGAGACGAGCGGGACCACCCAGGAGGTGCACGGGCGGCACGCGTTCGCGGACCTCTCGCTCTACGCGAGCGCGTCCTGCGCGACGGCGGCCCGATGGCTGCTGCCAGAGACGACCTATCGCTGCGTGTACCTCGCGGAGCCGGAGGAGCTGGCGCCCGCGTCGTCGCTCTCCTTCATGCTGGGGCGCTTCGCGGAGCGATGGCATCACGGTGCGGATGATCCATGGATGGTTCGTGGCGCCGCGCTGGATGCTCGCAGGGTGGTCGCGGCGATCGCGGAGGCCTGTCGAGAGGGCGTTCCGGTTGCGCTGCTGGGGACGAGCTTCGGCTTCGTGCACCTGCTCGACGCGATCGGCGAGTCTTCCTGGGTCCTGCCCACAGGCAGCGTCGCGATGCCCACCGGGGGATTCAAGGGAGGATCGCGCGAGGTCGATCCCTCGGCGCTGCGAGAGATGATCCGGCGGGCGTTCGGCCTCGGGGAGGCGGACGTCGTGGGCGAGTACGGGATGACCGAGCTCAGCTCGCAGGGATACGAGGCGCGGCGCGAGGGGAGGGGGAGCTACCGGGTTCCGCCGTGGATGCGGGTCTCGATGGTCGACGCCGTGACGCTGAGGGAGGTCCCTCGCGGCGAGGTGGGGCTGGTGCGCGTCGTCGACCTCATGAACCTCGGGAGCGCCGTCGCCATCCAGACGAGCGACCTGGGGCGCGTGGACCACGACGGCGGGGGCTTCGTGGTGCTGGGACGGGCGCCCGGGGCGACGCCGCGGGGATGCGCCCGGGCGATGGACGCCGCGCTCTCGCGAGGGTGATCCGCCTCAGCGGGTGCCCTGGTGCTGGTCGTCCTCGTGCTGGTGCGTGTGCTCGGGGAGCGCCGTGGCCACGAGGCGTTCGTGCTCGACGCCCTTGGTCGCGAGCAGCCGGTCGGCGGCCGACTGGATGAGCCCGGATGGGCCGCGCAGCACGATCACCTCCAGGCAGTGGTCGTGGTCGAGGTGCACGTGGAGGGTGGAGACGACGTGCTCGCCCAGGTCGTGCTGCATGTCGGTGAGCTTCTCGGAGAGCTCGCGGACGTGGTGGTCGTAGACGATCGTCAGGGTTCCCACGGCGAGGCCGTCGCGCTTCAGGTGCGCGTTGACCAGGTCGGCGCGGATCAGGTCGCGCAGCGCCTCGGAGCGGTTGCCGTAGCCCTTCGCCCCGACGTGTTCGTCGAAGCGCTGCAGCAGGTCGGCGTCCATCGCGACGCCGAATCGAACGAGGTCACCAGCCATGGGCGCACCATACAGCCGCCCGGGCGGCAGGGTCGAGGTGCGCTCTGGCGCCGCAGAGGGCGCGCTCCCCCGGCGGGGCGGTATGCTCCCGCGGTGACCATCAGCGTGTTCGATCTGTTCAGCATCGGCATCGGGCCGTCGAGCTCCCACACGGTCGGGCCCATGCGCGCGGCGCTGCGCTTCGTCGAGGGCCTCGTCGCCTCGGAGGTCATCGGGTCGGTCGCGGGCGTGAAGGTCGAGCTCTTCGGCTCGCTCGGCCACACGGGGAAGGGCCACGGGAGCGACGCGGCGGTGATCCTCGGGCTCATGGGAGCGAAGCCCGAGTCGGTCGATCCGGACGACGTCCCGAAGCAGGTCGAGGCCGTGCGCGCGGCGGGAAAGATTACCCTGGCTGGTAAGCACGACGTGACGTTTCGCTCCGATCGGGACCTGGTGTTCCACCGGCGCGAGACGCTGCCGCTGCACTCCAATGGCATGCGCTTCACCGCACTCGACGCCGACGGCGCGGCCATCGCGTCGAGGGTGTTCTACTCGGTGGGTGGGGGCTTCGTGGTCAACCATGAGGGCGTCGCGGAGGCCATCGGCCTCGAGCGCGCGCCGATGCCCCACCCCTTCTCCACCGGCCAGGAGCTGCTCGAGGTCTGCCGCGCGAGCGGGCTCTCCATCAGCACCGTGATGCTCCAGAACGAGTGCGCCTGGCGCTCGGCCCAGGAGGTGCGTCGCGGGCTGCTGGAGATCTGGTCGGTGATGGTGGGCTGCGTGCAGCGCGGGTGCGAGCGCGAGGGCATCCTCCCAGGGGGATTGAAGGTGCGACGCCGCGCGGCGACCTTCTATCGCAAGCTGCGGTGCGAGACCGGCGGCGCCGACCCGCTGGTGGTCATGGACTGGGTCAACCTCTTCGCCCTCGCGGTCAACGAGGAGAACGCGGCCGGGGGCAGGGTGGTCACGGCGCCCACCAACGGCGCGGCGGGGATCATCCCGGCGGTGCTGCACTACTACCGCCGCTTCATCCCCAACGCGGACGACGATGGGGTGGTGAGGTTCCTGCTGACGGCTGGGGCGATCGGGATTCTGTACAAGCGAAACGCGTCGATCTCCGGCGCCGAGGTGGGCTGCCAGGGGGAGGTCGGGGTCGCCTGCTCGATGGCCGCGGGCGCCCTCGCCGAGGTGATGGGCGGCACGCCCGAGCAGGTCGAGAACGCCGCGGAGATCGGGATGGAGCACAACCTCGGGCTCACCTGCGACCCCATCGGCGGGCTGGTGCAGGTGCCGTGCATCGAGCGCAACGCGATGGGCAGCGTGAAGGCCATCAACGCCGCGCGCATCGCCTTGGCGGGCGACGGCAAGCACAAGGTGTCGCTCGACAAGGTCATCGCGACGATGCGCCAGACCGGCGCCGACATGAGCACCAAGTACAAGGAGACCGCGCGCGGCGGCCTCGCGGTGAACATCATCGAGTGCTGAGCCAGGCCGTCGATGGACGAACAGCGGACCCCGCCCCCCCCCCCCCCCCGCGTCCGCCGCGGCGGTTGTGTTCGCCGTCCGGGGTGATCTAGTGTGCGCGCGATTTCGACCCTTCGAGGACTCATGAAGAACACCGCCAGCGACCGCTGGGTCGCCTACCTCGTGTCGATCACCGCAGCGGTGCTCGTCCTGCTTTTCGGCCTGCAGCGCTTCGGCATCTGGCAACCGGCGGAGATCCACGTCGCGGACCTCGCGCGTGAGCTCATGGCCGGTCGGCCCGTCGCCTTCGATCGCCCGCCGGGCCAGGTCGGGGCGGTGGCGCTGGGCTTCCGCCTCGGCGGCGTGTCCGAGCTCTGGGGGCGCCTCCCCACCGCGCTACTCGCGTTCGCCTCGGCGTGCGCGCTGATGGCCGCGGCGCGCGGGGCGGGCGACCGTCGCCTCGCGGCCTACGTCGGGATCACCTACGCCACCATCCCGCTGGTGTTCATGAACGCCCGGCAGATGTTCGGCGGCGGCGTGGCGCAGAGCGCGTCGACCCTGGCCCTCGCGGGCTTCGTGCTCCTGCTCTGGGGGCGCACGCAGCGCTGGCAGCTCGGCGGCGCGGCGCTCGCGGCGTTGGGCCTGCTCCTCGGCGTTCGCGCGGCGGGGGTGATGCTCGGGGTGGTGCCGATCCTCGGCGCGGTGGGGCTCGCGGGGCTCCTGCGCTTCGGGGCGGAGTCCCGGCTCACTCGCCTCACCAGCACAGTGTCTTTCGCCGTGGCCGCCGTGCTCGCCATCGTGTGCGTGCGCGTCGCGTCGCGCGAGCTCAGCGGCTACTCGACCTGGGTCGGGGCCTCGCCGCAGTCGTCGATCCCGACGCAGTGGCAGACCTTCGAGGTCTTCTTCGAGCAGATCGCGCACGGCACCTTCCCGTGGACGGGGCTGGTGCCCTTCGGATTACTCCGCCTGGTAAGCCCGCCGTCGCAGGTTCCGGCGGGGGAGAGCGATCCGACGCTCCCCGAGGACGAGGCGAGGGAGTCCGACGCGTGGCGCGAGGCGGGGATGCGGCTGACAGCCTTCCTGGCCATCGCTCTCGGATTCGCGCTGCAGACCTTCCACATGCAGCTCTTCGGCATCAGCGCCTTCGTGCAGGTGGCGCCCATCGCCCTCGGGCTCGCGGTGCTGCTCCGCGACGCCGAGCGCGAGCGCGCGCCGTGGCGCACCGTGGCGGTCGCAGCCTCGCTGCTGACCGTGCTGATGCTTCGGGACTTCCTGCAGTTTCCGAAGGCCGCCTACGCGGCGCTCGGGCTGCCCGACGGGGGCCCCGCCTTCCCGACGGGCTTCGCGATGAAGTTCAGCGAGTGGACCGCCAACGTGCGCGCCGCGCGGGCCGCTCACGGCGAGATGCCCCCGCTGCCTGCGGAGGGCTTCCACATCATCGAGACGGGGATCTTCCTCGCGCTCTCGGCGCTGGTGCTCTTCCAGGGTACCGGCCGGGTCGAGCCCTTCGCGTGGGGTCGGCCCTACGCGTGGATGCTCGACGTCGAGCGGGAGTCCCGCGAGAGCATGGCGTCCGAGACCGCCGAGCGGGGCCGCCCCGCGATGGGGACCTTCCTGCTCGCCAACCTTCGCGCTCTCTTCGCCGTGCTGGCGCTGGTCTGCGTGATCGTCGGCTTGAGCGTCCGCTCGGTGCCGACGCTCACCACGCCGGGCCGCGAGGCCATGACGGCGGTGGCCGCGGCCCCGATCGGCGTCGTCGCGGGCGTCTTCGCCTTCATCGCCGTCTGGAACCTCTTCGCCTGGCTCGGCCGCGCGGAGAACCCGATCAACCGCGTGCTCGGGTCGCGGGTCACCTGGGTTCCGGTCGCGGCGCTCGTGGTCTCGCTCATCTACACCCAGGGCTTCATGGTCTCGCTCTCGGAGCACATGTCCCCCCGCGGCGTGTGGGCGGTGATCCGCGCGCTGCGCCACGGCGACGAGCCCATCGCCCGCTTCGGCGGCCCCAGTGACGATCCGGCGACCCGGTACTACACGCAGGTGGTGCCCGAGACGCTCCGCAGTGAAGACGAGGCGGTGCGCTGGCTCACGGGCTCGCGCCGCAGCTTCCTCGTGCTGGGCAACGACGTCTTCCCGGCGCTCAACCGCGCGTACCGCCGCGAGCGGCACCTGAACATCCCCATCGCCGACGCGAGCAACAGCAACCTCTTCGTCGCGGTCAGCGACCTCGAGGGGCGGCCCAACCGCAACCCGCTCGAGCCGTGGGTCCAGTCGGTGCGCCCGCGCATGCGCCACCCGGCGCGCGAGCCCTCGGTGTTCGAGAACACCTACGAGTACATCGGCTATGACCTCGACTCCAACGGCCTGAGCTATGTGCCGCTCGGCGGGTCGTTCAAGATCACGTTCCACTTCCATGTGATCGCCGACGCGACGCGCAACTGGCAGCTCTTCGTGCACACCGACGGGCAGGGGCCGCGCATCAACGGCGACCACGAGGGCGTCGGCGGCCGGTACCCCACGCGCCACTGGCAGCGCGGCGACTACATCAACGACCAGATCACGGTGAGCGTGCCGTTGACGTACCGTCCCGGGGTCTACACGGTCTTCCTGGGCTTCTTCGATGGTGGTGATCGCATGCGGCTGGAGGGCGGCGACCACGACCGCGACAACCGCGTTGTCGTCGCCCGGGTGAACGTACGGTGAGGCGAGCATGAGCGGCGAAAAGAAGGACGGGGACGGCGGACTTCCAGGCGAGCGACCGTCGCGCATGTCGATCCCCCCAGACGGCATGGAGCGGCGCTCGTTCGTGCGCGTCGACGTGGCCAACTGGGAGGTCGACTGCAACGACGGCGACAACTTCCTCTACTCGTACATCACCAACATCTCCGAGATGGGGATCTTCATCCACAGCCAGACGCCGCCGGACCTCGACCGCCCGGTGCGGCTGCAGTTCTCGGTGCCCGGCGAGGAGCCGATGGACATCGAGGGCGTCGTCGCCTGGATCAACCCCTACCGACCCCACGGGGAGAACCTCAACCCCGGCTTCGGCGTGCGCTTCACCAACCTCTCGCCCGAGCAGCGAGAGCGCCTGGTGGCCCTCGTGCACGCGATCGCCTACCTGCCCGACGACGCCTGAGCCTGCGGGCGCCACGAGCGCGCGACGGCCGTCCATCGCCTGCGACCCCGATGAGAGGCCGCAGGCGCGGTGGCGCGTCGCGCGGTCGGTGATGGGTCAGGCGGGGGCGCGGGAGGGGGCGACGGACTCGGCGCGGAGCTTCGCGATGAGGTCGGCGGCGGGCATGAAGCCGAGGTCGGTGCGGCCCTTGCGGAGCGTCGCTCCGTCGGACTCGACCTCCTTGTCGCCGATGACCCCGATGTACGGCGGGCGCAGCAGCGAGGCGTTGCGGATCTTCGCGGTGAGCTTCTCGTTGCTCGGGTCGACCTCGACGCGCAGGCCCGCGAGGCGCATGCGAGCGGCGAGCGACTCGGCGAACTCCAGGTGCTTGTCGGAGACGGTGACCAGCACGATCTGCTCGGGGGAGAGCCAGGCCGGGAACCAGCCCGCCGTGTGCTCGATGTAGAGCGAGAGGAAGCGCTCGAGCGAGCCGAGCACCGCGCGGTGCAGCATCACCGGGCGGTGGGCGGTGTTGTCGGCGCCGATGTACGAGAGGTCGAAGCGCTCCGGGAGGTTGGGGTCGACCTGGAGCGTGCCGAGCTGCCACGAGCGGCCGATGGCGTCGGTGATGTGGAACTCCAGCTTCGGCCCGTAGAACGCCCCTTCGCCCTTGGCGACCTCGAAGGTGCGGCCCTTGGCGATCACCGCGTCGCCGAGGATCTTCTCCGCGCGCTCCCAGGACTCGATGGTGCCGAGGTAGCCGCTGTCGGGGCGGGTCGCGAGCATGATCTTCACGTCGGTCATGCCGAGGTCGCGGTAGACCTCGTCGAGCAGGTCGAAGAACGCGCCGATCTCCGCGGGCATCTGCTCTTCGGTGCAGAAGATGTGGGCGTCGTCCTGGGAGAAGGTGCGGACGCGCGAGAGGCCGTGCGTGACCCCGGAGCGCTCGTAGCGGTGCAGCCGGCCGAAGTCCGCCATGCGCAGCGGCAGGTCGCGGTACGACTTGCGATCGGCCGCGAACATCAGGCAGTGCGACGGGCAGTTCATGGCCTTGCAGCCGCAGATGTACCCGGAGCTCACCGACGCGAGCGCGGCGGTGACCTTCTCGTCGAGGGTGAACACCTGGCTCATGGGGACGCCGTGGCCCTCGCGGGTGGGCTCGAGCGCGTCGGTGCCCAGCGCCAGGAACATGTTGTCGCGGTAGTTCTCCCAGTGCCCGGAGGTCTCCCACAGGGCCTTGTCGAAGATCTGCGGGGTGATCACCTCGCGGTATCCGCGGCGCGCGTACTGGTCGCGCATGTACGCGATGAGCGCGTTGTAGAGGTGCGCCCCGCGCGGCAGGAAGAAGGGCGAGGCCGGCGCCCACTCGTGGAACATGAACAGCTTGAGGTCTTTGCCCAGCTTGCGGTGGTCGCGGGCCTTGGCCTCCTCGAGCTGGCGCATGTGCGCGTCGAGGGCCTTCTGCGTCGGGAAGGCCGTGCCGTAGATGCGCTGGAGCATCGGCCGCCGCTCGTCGCCGCGCCAGTACGCGCCCGCCACGGAGGTGAGCTTTACGGCCTGCAGGAAGCGCGTGCTCGGGACGTGCGGGCCCTCGCAGAGGTCGATCCAGCTGCCGTGCTGATAGAACGAGATGTCCTCGCCCGCGGGGATGCCGTCGAGGATCTCGACCTTGTAGGTCTCGCCCATCTTCGTGAGCTTCTCGCGCGCCTCCTCGCGGGTCATCACCCCGCGCACGAAGGGCGTGTCGCCGACGGCGATCTCCTTCATGACGGCCTCGATGCGCGCGAGGTCGTCGTCGGTGAAGCGGCCGTCGGGGCGGTCGAAGTCGTAATAGAAGCCGCTGTCGATGCTCGGGCCGATGGTGACCTTCGTGCCCGGGAAGAGCCGCTGCACCGCGTCGGCCATCACGTGCGCCGTCGAGTGCCGGATGATCGGCAGGGCGCGCGGGTCGTCCGCGAGGATGGGCTTCACCTCGGTGGTCTCGGTCGCCTCCACGGGCGTGTGCAGGTCGACGGTGCGCCCATCGACCAGCGCGGCGACCGCGTTCGGGGGGAGGCGGTTGCGATCCTTGAGGAGCTGTCCTGCGGTGACCTTCATGACCTGTCGTTCGGGCGCCAGCGCGGGGCCGATTCCTCGCGGCGGGCGACGCACGGTGTACGCACCCGCCATCCGGCGCGTCAAGCCAGCGCGCCGCCGCCGCGGGAAAGGGGTACGATGACCGGGTCGTATGCCATCCACGCTCTTCGAGTCGCTGCCCGATGCCGTGTCCGTCTACGAGGTGTCGCCGCGCGACGGGCTGCAGAACGAGGCCGTCACGGTGCCGACGCCCGCGAAGGTGCGGCTCATCGAGGCGCTCGTCGCCGCGGGGCTCAAGCGCCTGGAGGTGACCAGCTTCGTGTCGCCGAAGTGGGTGCCGCAGCTCGCCGACGCGGTGGAGCTGTGCCGCCTGCTCGGGCACCCCGCGGGCGTGAGCTTCTCGGCGCTCTGCCCCAACCAGCAGGGGCTCGACCGGGCGCTCGCGACGGAGCTCGGCGAGGTGGCGGTCTTCCTCTCGGTGAGCGAGACCCACAACCGCAAGAACGTGAACAAGACCGTCGCCCAGACGCTGGAGGTGTTTCGCGAGATGGTCCCCTCGGCGCTCGCCGCGGGGCGCCGGGTGCGGGGCTACCTGTCGACGCTCTGGGGCTGCCCCTACGAGGGCGCGGTCGACCCGGAGCGGGGCGTCGAGATCGCCCGCGCGCTGCTCGACATGGGCTGCTACGAGGTCTCCCTCGGCGACACCATCGGCATCGGGACGCCGCTGCAGACCAAGCGCATCGTGGAGATGTTCCTGAGGGAGTTTCCGGCACAGAGGCTGGCGCTGCACTTCCACGACACGCGAGGCACCGCGCTCGCCAACGTCATCGTTGGCCTCGAGCTCGGGGTGCGCACCTTCGATGCCTCCGTGGGCGGGCTCGGCGGCTGCCCCTACGCGCCCGGCGCCGCGGGCAACCTCGCCACCGAAGACCTCGTCTTCACGCTCCACGGCATGGGCATCAAGACCGGCATCGACCTGGACAAGCTCGTCGAGGCAGGAAGGGTCGCCTCCGCCGTCGTGGGCCGCGAGCTCCCGGGCAAGGTCCACAAGGCCGGAGTGCGCGCGCTCCGTCGCTGATCGCCCGGCAATTCCCTTGAGCGGCACCCTCCGGGTGTGGCCTCCTCCCGAAGCACGAAGGAGCGAGGACATTCCCCATGATCGGTTCAGCCGCGTTGTTCCTGGTCGCGATGTCGGGTGCGGGGCAGCTCCGCACCGTGCAGCCTCTCCCTGCCACGCTCACCCTCCAGGGTGAAGCTGCGGCGCCCTCCGCGTGGTCGTTGGACGTGAGCCTCCGCGTCACGCGCTACGGCCTCGACGGAGGCATGCTGCGCCGCAACCGCTGGCTCGCTCAGTCGGCGACCCGCGCCACCGACGCGACCCCCGCGACGCCCTCCGTCGCGCCGACCGCCGCGTCCACCGAGGCGTCTGCGACCCCTGCGGCCTCCACCTGCGAGACCTGCGACATCGACTGCGAGACCTGCCGCGAGTCCGACCGGCAGGCCCGCTACGTGATGCGTCGGCGCTCCTCGCTGCTGCGGACGCACCGCGCCTTCGGCATCGCGGCGTGGAGCTCGCTGCTGGTCACCGAGGCGCTCGGGACCATCCTCGCGATCAACAGCCCCACCTGGTTCGGCGACGGCGCCTGCGCCTCCGACCCGAGCGCCTTCGGCTGCGGCTCGGGCACGATCGGCGCGCTCCACCTGGCCTCGTCGTTCGTGACGACGGGGCTCTACGCGACGGCGGGCATCCTCGCGATCGCGGCGCCCGACCCGGACAACGCCTCCGTCGGCGACGATCGCGCGTCGAGCACCCTCCGGCTGCACAAGACCCTGGCCTGGGTCCACGGCGCCGGGATGATCCTCATGCCGATCCTCGGCATCCTCGGCTCTCGGGTGAGCGACCCCGACGTCGGCCGGGCGTTTCGCACGGTCCACACCGGCGTCGGCTACGCCACCTTCGCGGCCCTCTCCTGGGCGATGTACCTCGAGCTCTTCTGATCGCCCTTCACGGCGCGTCGTGGTCGAGGACCTGTAGCGTCCCCGCCGCGGTGTCTCGCACGCGGATGTACCCGTCCACGTCGGGTGAGATCCACACCGTGGCGCCGTCTCCGAGCTGAAGCAGCACCGGGCGGGAGATCGGCGCGCGCTCAGGGTCGAGCACCCGGAGGTCGGTCGTCGCCGCTTCACCGTAGGTGGCGGGGTCGCGCCCGGCGCATGGCGCACCGAGGCGGGCAAGCAGCGCGCACGCGTTGACGGGGATAGGCTCCGAGGGCCGGGGCTCGATGAGCCGCAGTGCGCTCGCGCGGAGGGCGTCGCGCGCTGCGGGGTCGAGCGCCGTCGGGTCGACGCGGCTGAGGGCCGCGAGCGCGTTGTGCGCCGCGGGGGACGGAGGGCCGTCGACCAGGGCCCGCAGCGCGTCCACGGAAGCAGGGGCCGCCGAGCGGAGGGCCCACGCGGCCGCGGCCCTGGAGGCGGGGTCGCGCGAGGCATCGAGCTGCGCATCGAGCGCGGCTCTCAGCGCGGGGGTGGGCGCGCTGGAGAGGTTGCCGAGGGCCTCGACGGCCACGAGCGCGACGCGGCGATCGGCGGTGACGGCGGCGTAGGTGGCGAGGGCCTGTAGCGCCGAGGGCACACCGGACGACGCGACGGAGCCGAGGGCGCGCACCGCGGCGGCGCGGGTGCGCCAGGGGCCGCGAGAGGCCGCGTCGAGCAGCATCGGGAGGTGCGTCGCGCGAGCGGCGGGCGTGACCGCGTCGGCCGCCAGGGCATGACCGAGGACGAGGAGCAGCGCGCCGCGATCGATCGGAGCGGGGTCACGCCAGCGGGCGACCAGCGCCGGGAGGAGCGCGTCGGCGGGCATCGCGCGCAGGGACGTCGCGGCCGCGGCGCGCACGCTCGCGTCGCCGTCGGACATCGCCCCGAGTAGCGGAGCGAGACCCGCCGGCGAGAGAGCCCTACCGAGGCCCTGCGCGGCCGCCACGCGGATCGCCGCGTTGGGGTGGCGCAGCGCAGCGATCAGCGTCGGCGCAGCGCGGTCGTTGCCTGTCAGGCCGAGCAGCCGGAGCATCGTCGCGAGCTGCGGGTGGCAGGACAGGTCCAGAGCCCCGAGCGCCTCGGCGAGGGGGTCGATCGACAGCGGGTCGAGGCCCTGGCGCGCTCCTGCCCAGAGCGAGATGGCCTCGAGGAGCGACGGGTCGACCGCGCCCCGGGAGCACCCGGCCGAGCGGTGCGACCAGGACGCCCGTGAGGCGGTGAGTCGCTCCAGCAGCGCCCGCAGCGCCCGGTCGGACCCGGAGCGGCCGAGGGCCCGGTGCATCGCCGCCGTCGCGCGGGGGACGGGCCCGGGTGAGGCCGATGGGGGCTCGCGGCTCAGCAGCTCGAGGAGGGCCTCGGCCACCTCGTCGCCGCCGATGCGGCCGAGCAGCTCGGAGAGCGCCTCGACGTTGTCGCGGGTCACCCTCGGGAGGATCGCTCCCACGTCGGGGCGCAGCCGGTCGGCGTGTGGGAGGAGCGCGCGGATCGCGTCGAGGGAGCGCGGCGCCCGCGGGTCGAGGGCCAGGTCGAGGAGGGCGCGGCGGGCCTCCGGGGAGTCGATGCCCCCGAGGGCGGAGATGGCGGCGCGAGCCACGTCGTCGCGGCCCGCGAGCGAGATCGCGAGGGCTGGGCGAGCCAGGGCGGCGAGGGTGGGGACCGTCGCCGAATCGGGGTGCTCCTGGAGGCCGCGGAGCGCCGCGAGGCGGACCTCGGGCATCGCATCGTGCACCAGGCCGACGAGGGCGCGCGCGGCGACCTCGCCAGGGAGCGATCCGAGGGCTCTCGTGGCGGCGAGCCGCACCTCGGGGATGGGATCTTGCGAGATGCCCACCAGGGCGAGCGCCGCGCGCGCGTCGCCGATGCGCCCCAGGGCGTCGGCCGCGGCGGCCCGCACGTCCCCCTCCGGGTCGTGCACCCGATCGAGGAGGGGCACCACCGCGTCGGCGCCTGCGCCGGAGAGCGCCTGCACCGCGTGGGTGCGGACGGCGGTGTTGCGGTCGGAGAGCGCGCGCTCGATCGCGCGGCGTGAGTCGGCGGTGCGGGTGCCCGCGAGCGCGTCGAGGGCGTCGGAGCGGGCGGCGACGCTCGGGTCTTCGAGCACTCGGAGGAGCGCAGGGACCAGGTCGTCGGAGGGGTAGCGCGCGGCCAGCCTGCGGGCGCTCTCTCTCACGCCGGGGTCGGGGTCCGAGAGCCCCGCCGCCAGCGCCGCTCGGGCCTCGGGTTCGTGCGAGGGCGCGAGCAGGTGGAGCAGCTCGACGCGTCGCAGCGGGCCGGCGTGGGCGTACTCCGCGGCGCGCGCCGCCCCCTGACCCGGCCAGTCGAGCCCCAGCAGCGCGACCGACGCCAGCACGAGGATCCCGCTTCGTCGACGGCGCCGCATGACCGGGCGAGCATACCGCGCTCGCGCTTGACGACCCCGGTGCGAACGCCGCACGGTGGCCGGGATGTTGCGATCCAGGCAGGTGTGGTTGGCGGCGTGGTGCGGGCTCCTGCTGGCGACGGGCCCGGCGCCGGCGACCGCCGATCCGAGGCCAGGCACCGCGAGGCCGGGCTTCCTGGGAGCGGGCCTGCGGGCGCTGCCTGGGGCGGGCGGGCTGCGCGTCGAGCGGGTGGTCCCCGGGAGCCCGGCCGAGCGCGCGGGCCTCGTCGCGGGCGATATCATCGTGCTCTCCCAGGGCGTCGCTCCGGGGTCGGTCGAGGGCTTCACGACCTCGGTGCGGGCTGCGGGGGCGGGCTCGGACTACGCCCTCGTCCTGCGTCGGGGTGCCCGCCGGGTGCCGGTGCGCGCTCGGCTGGAGGCCCCTCCAGAGGAAGCGGCGCCGGGGTCGCTGCGGGTAGGGCAGGCGCCTCCCGGCCTCGGTCGTAGCGCGGTGGCCATGGGCACCGACCCGGTCGACCTCTCGCAGCTCCGCGGGCGTGTGGTCATCCTGGACTTCTGGGCGAGCTGGTGCGGCCCGTGTCGCATGATGATGCCGGTGCTCAGCCAGATGGCCGAGCGCTACCGCGCGCAGGGGCTCACGGTCGTCGGGCTCACGGACGAGTCCGTCGACGTCGCTCGCACCGTCGGGATGCGCCTGAACATCCGGTACACCCTGGCCTCCAATGCGACGGCGATGCGCAGCTACGCCGTGCAGAGCCTGCCGACGATGGTGGTGCTCGAC
Organism: Deltaproteobacteria bacterium; assembly: GCA_016704445.1. Classification (GTDB taxonomy): domain Bacteria; phylum Myxococcota_A; class Polyangia; order Polyangiales; genus SCUS01. Next base: position 63,790 of record JADJAE010000032.1, on the reverse strand, counting down.
CGCGGGGGCAACGTCCGCGAGGTGACCGTGGGCACCGAGGCGCCCGGGGCGCTCACCCAGACCATCGAGCGCCTTCTCGCCGAGCCCTCGCCCTGACGCGCTACCGCTGGGGCAGGGCCGCCTGCCGGTAGCCCGTGCGGTGCGCGACCAGCAGGGGAATGCCGGCGCCCATGATCAGCGCGCCGAGCAGCGAGAGGCCGATGGCCGCGGTCGGGCGCAGCTGATCGTCCGCGGCGACGCCGTTGATCTGCTGGGCGAGGGCCACCGAGGCGGTGGCGATCATCACCGTGGCCCCGAGCGCGGTGAGCCCGGTGCCGACGTTGAAGAGCGCGCTCGACGGGGCGCGCACATCGATGGAGGTCGCGGCGTCGACGTCGATGTCGAGGTCGGTCGAGCGCAGCCCCGGCGCGGTGCTGCGCAGCCGCAGCGTGCCCCGCGGCACCCAGAGCAGGCAGGGCGTGTTGCAGGCCCCCGCCGCGCGGAGGATGGGGCCGGGCTGCTCGGCGGAGACGACCGCGGAGCGGGCCTCGATGACCACGTGCTGCGGCCGGGAGGGAGAGCGCAGCCGGAGCGGCACCCGCCCCGGGGCGGGGTGCTCGTCGAGCAGCAGCGGACCGTTGCCGAGCCTCGCGGCGGGCCTCGGCGGGGCAAGCCACGGCTGCGCCTGCGCGGAGAGCGGGGCCGCGAGCATCAGCGCGAACGCGGCGTAGCGGGAGGGAAGCGGATCCATCGTCGCGCGCAGCATGGTAGGGGGCAGAGGCCCGGCGCAAGGGCCCGGCGGCCGCCCTTGACCCTGTGCACCCGGCAGAACAACCTCCCGCCCTTCACTCGTTTTAGCCCTCCACGCCGGAACCCATCGACCCATGACCAAGCGCCTCGCCCTGGTGACCTTCGGCTGCCAGATGAACGTCCACGACTCCCAGCGGATCGAGGAGCTGATGCTCGCCGCTGGCTACGAGATCGTCCCCGAGGTGGAGGGGGCGGACGTGGTGATCCTCAACACCTGCTCGGTGCGCGAGAAGGCCGAGCAGAAGCTCCGCAGCGAGGCGGGCCGGCTGAAGAAGTCCGACGTGGTGCTGGTGGTGGCCGGGTGCGTCGCGCAGCAGGAGGGCGAGCGCCTCGTGAAGGACATGCCCTTCATCGACGTGGTGATCGGTCCCGACAACCTGGCCGAGCTGCCCGCGCTCGTCCGCGACGCCGAGATGGGCGCGACCCCGTCGGTGCGCACGGTCTTCGACGTGGACGACCCGCGCTTCCTCACCAACCAGGTGCGCGAGGGGGGAGTCGGCGCGAGCGCGTACGTCACCGTGATGAAGGGCTGCGACGAGCGCTGCTCGTTCTGCATCGTGCCGTACACCCGCGGCCCCGAGCGCTACCGCCCGGCGGACGACGTGGTGCGCGAGGTGCGGGCGCTGGTCGACGGCGGCGCCCGCGAGGTGGTGCTCCTCGGCCAGACGGTCAACAGCTTCATGGACCCGTCGGCCCCCGTGGAGGCCGACCGCGACCCCGACGAGTCGCAGTTTCCTGCGCTGCTGCGCCGCATCGCCGAGGAGGCCCCCGGGCTCGACCGGCTCCGCTACACCTCGCCGCACCCGCGTCACCTCACGGCCTCGCTGGTGCGCGCCCACGCCGAGCTCCCGGTGCTGGCCGACCACGTCCACATGCCCGTGCAATCCGGCTCCGACCGCATGCTGAAGCGCATGATCCGCCGGTACACCCGCGCGGAGTACGTCGCCCGGGTCGACGCGCTGCGCTCGGCGCGGCCCTCGCTGACGATGTCCACCGACATCATCGTCGGTTTCCCTGGCGAGACCGCCGCGGACTTCGAGCTCACGCTCTCGCTGGTGCGCGAGGTGGGCTTCTCGGCGCTTTACGGGTTCAAGTATTCGCCCCGGCCGCACACTCCCGCGCTGCGCCTCGAGGACGACGTGAGCGACGAGGAGAAGCAGACCCGGCTGCTCGCGCTCTTCGAGGTGTCCGAGGCGCTCACCCGCGCCAACCTCGCGTCCATGGTGGGATCGCGCGTCGAGGTGCTCATCGAGGGGCCGAGCCGCCCTGGGGCGAGCACCCGCGTCGGTCGCACGCGCCGCAACGAGATCGTCCACCTGCCGGGCGCCCCGGGCCTCGACGCCGGGGCGGTGGTGGTCGCGGAGATCGCCCGCGCCAACAAGCACTCCCTGGAGGGAAGGCTGGAGTCGGTGAAGCGCCCGGCGCCGCCCAGGGTGGTCCAGACGCACCGTCGCATCGCGCTGCCGGTGGTGCAGGCGTGAGCGCCATCATCCGTGCCTTCGAGGGCGTCACGCCCTCCCTCGGCGAGGGGGCCTTCGTGGCCGCCAACGCGGCGCTCCTCGGCGATGTGGTCGTCGGCCCGGGGAGCTCGATCTGGTACGGCGCGGTGCTGCGCGGCGACGTGGCGCCGATCCGCATCGGGGCGCGCAGCAACGTCCAGGACATCTCGATGGTGCACGGCACGACCGGGCTCTCGTCGACGACGATCGGCGACGAGGTGACTGTCGGTCACCGGGTGATCCTCCACGGCTGCACGATCGGCGACCGGGTGCTCGTGGGCATGGGATCGATCGTGCTCGACCTGGCGGTGATCGAGACGGATGTGGTCCTCGGCGCGGGCTCGCTGGTGACGCCGCGCTCCCGGCTGGAGTCAGGGTGGCTCTACCTGGGGAGCCCTGCGAAGAAGGTTCGTCGGCTCAACGACGGCGACCGGGCGATGATCCACGAGGGCTGGATGGCCTACGTCGACCTGTCCGCACGTCACCGCTGACCGGCGCTCCGAGGCGCCCGGTCGCGGGACGAGGGGGGTGGTGATGGAAGGGGAGGGGAGCGATCAGGGGCAGGAGCCGAAGCCCTGCGAGAGCACGCCGATGCAGCCGATGTAGCCCTGGAGGCAGGCGCCCATGCCGGCCATCGCCTCGGTCTGGAGGCGGCTCATCTGGCAGGTCTGCATCGCGGCGACCTGGGTCATGCAGGTGCGTTGGAGGCACGCCTGGTCGGAGCAGGTCATCTGAGCGCCCTGGATGCACGTCTGCAGCGCCATCGCCTCGGTCGGGCAGCAGGCGGCCTGGTTTGCCACGAGGCACTGGGCGCAGTTCATGTCGGAGGAGAGGGCCTGGCTCTGACAGACGTTGTCCATCTGTCCGCACATGCAGACCTGGCGCGCCACGGTCTCGCCGCAGGTGCCGAAGTTCGAGGTCGGGGCTCCACGGTCGGTGGTCGCGCTCCCGCGATCCGTCGACGATCCACGGTCGGTGGTCGCGCTCCCGCGATCGGTCGAGGCGCCCGTGTCGACCGGCGAGCCGGTGTCGGCGCCGCCGCCCGTGCCGCTGTCCGCCGCCACGATCGGCGCGTCGTTCGAGGCGCCACAGCCGACCACCAACGAGCTGCACAGCGCAGCCACGATCCATCGGTTCATCAAACGTGCTCCATTGGGTGAAAGGGAAACCATCGTCGCTACGTGCGATCGCTCACTGCTGTCCGCGCGGGTGCGGGTTGGTGCCGGCCGCGGCCGGTCGACCCGCGGCGGGCCGCGCCGGGCGGGCGCCTCCGTCACCGGCGGCCGGGGCCGCTTCGCTCGACGGCGGGTGAGCGCGGTTGAACTCCGCGATCACCCGGTCGGTGAGGTCGATGTGCGTGGGCGCCCAGACGATGCCGCTCTGGTCGAAGATCGCGGTGTATCCCTCGGCGGTGCCGATCTGCCGCACCACACCCTGGAGGTTCACCAGGATCTGCTTGGTGAGCTCGGCCTCACGCTGGGCCAGCTCCTGCTGGTACTCCATGTAGTTCTTCTGCAGGCTGACGAGCTGCTCCTGGTACTCGCTCATGCGCTTCTGCAGCGCGTCGCGAGAGAGCACCCGCTCCTGCTTCTCGAGGTCGGCCTTGAGCCGCTTGAGCTGCTCCTGGCGGCCGTTGAGCTGCTCCTGGCGCGACTCGAAGAGCTTCTTCAGCTGGTTCTTGGCGCGGCGGCCCTCCTCGGTCTCGAGGATGGCGCGCTGCATGTCGACCACCGCGAGGCGCACCTGCGCGTAGAGCTTCGGGGCCGCGACCGCGAGCATGAGCGCGACCAGCACCGCCATCCAGCGGCTGCGGGAACGTTCTTTCGCAAGGGACAAACCGGAGCCGGAACGCGCGGGGGCACTCATAGGGCGCGCGACGGTTACACGCACGCTTCGCGAGGGTCAAGGCGAGTCTGACGCCCCGCGCAGGTGTTCGGAGGAGAGGGGAAAGGTCAGAAGCGGATGGAGTTGTCGATGCGGTACTTCACCCAGCGATAGCCGAGCACTGCGCTGACACCGAGGCCGACGGCTCCGGCCACCGGCGCGCCCGCGACGATGACCGCCACGGAGCCCGCCGCGGTCGCAGCGGCGACGATGCCCTTCTTCACTGCTTCCTTGTTCTTCTCTTCGCGCGCAGTCGCCATGGCCCTGTACCTCCTTCAGCCGATCGAACGTCGGGGAACCTACCACACGGCCCGGCCTAGCGCCGTCCCAGGCCAATACCCTCGTAGGTAAAGCCGAGGGCCTCGGGCTCCAGCGCCGACCACACGTTTCGGCCGTCGATGAGGAGCTTGCGGCGCATCTGCGCGGAGAGGCGCTGGAAGTCCGGCGAGCGGTACTCCTGCCACTCGGTGACCAGCACCAGCGCGTCGGCGCCGACGGTCGCGTCGTAGGGGTGCTCGACGAAGATCACGCGGTGCGCGAGCTCGCCGAGGGCGGCCCGGGCGGTGGCGCGCGCGGCCGGGTCGTGCACGCGCACCTCGGCGCCGGCCTCGATGAGCTGCTCGATGAGCTGCAGCGCGGGCGCCTCGCGGACGTCATCGGTGCGCGGCTTGAACGCGAGGCCCCAGACGGCGATGCGGAGGTCCTTGAGGGACCCGACCTGGCGGGAGAGCTTCTCGAAGAGGACGGCCTTCTGGCGGGCGTTGATGGCCTCGGTCGCACGCACGACGGAGAGGTCGATGTCGTGGCGCTCGGCGAGGTGGAGGAGCGCCGAGACGTCCTTGGGGAAGCAGCTCCCGCCGTAGCCCGCGCCCGGGAAGAGGAACTTCGACCCGATGCGCTGGTCGCTGCCGACGCCCTTGCGCACGGCGCCCACGTCGGCCCCGACGGCCTCGCACAGCCTGGCGATGTCGTTCATGAACGAGATGCGCGTGGCGAGCATCGCGTTGGCGACGTACTTGGCCATCTCCGCGGAGCGCGGGTCGACGAAGAGCAGCCGGTCGTGGTTGAGCTGCAGCGGGGCGTAGAGTCGGCGCATGGCCGCGCGGCCCGCCTCGTCGCGCACCCCGAGAAGCACCCGGTCGGGCTTCAGGAAGTCGTTGATCGCGTCGCCCTCCTTCAGGAACTCAGGGTTCGACACGACCGAGACCTTCACCTTCGCGCGCTCGACGAAGAGCGCGTGCACCTGGTCGTTGGTGCCCACCGGGACGGTGCTCTTCAGCACCACCACGGTGTCTCGACGGAGCGCGTCCGCCAGGGACTCGGCGACCGCCAGCACGTGCTTCAGGTCGGCGCTGCCGTCCTCCTTCGGGGGCGTGCCCACCGCGATGAAGACCATCTCCGCATCCTCGATGGCGGCAGTGAGGTCGGTGCCGAAGGAGAGGCGCTCCTCGGCGACGTTGCGGCGGACCAGCTCCTCGAGGCCCGGCTCGTAGATCGGGATGCGCCCCTCGAGGAGCGCGTCGATCTTCCCGCGATCGCTGTCGATGCACGCGACGGTGTTGCCAAACTCCGCGAAGCCCGTCCCGGCGACCAGGCCCACGTAACCCGAACCTACGACCACGATGCGCATGAGCGCGCCGGTATCATCGCGATCGGGCGACCGCAAGCGCGAGGGCGATCAGCGCCAGGGCGATGAGCGCCACCAGCAGCGCATAACGCCTGCGCTCCGGCCGCGCCGCGGCGGCCAGCGCCTCGGAGAGGGCGGCCGCGCTCGGGAAGCGATCTTCTCTCGCGCGGGCGAGGGCCCGGGCCGCCCAGGCGTCGAGGCGCCGGGGGAGCGATGGGTCGATGGAGCTGGGTGGGGGAATGGGGCTCGCGAGGATCTCGACGAACAGGTCGGCCACGTTGGTGGAGGGGAAGGGCGCCCTGCCGACCACGAGCTCGTAGGCGATGACCCCGAGGGACCAGAGGTCGGCCCGGGCGTCGACCTCGCGCGAGGCCTGCACCTGCTCTGGGGCCATATAGAGGGGCGTGCCGAGCAGGGCGTTGGCGGCGGTGAGGCTCCCGTCGCCGACGAGGTTGTCGGCGAGCTTGGCGTAGCCGAAGTCGAGCACCCTCACGTCGACCGCGTCGCCCTCCAGCAGGAAGACGTTGTCCGGCTTGAGATCCCGGTGGATCACCCCGGCGGCGTGCGCGGCGTCGAGCGCGGCGGCGATCTGGGCGATGACGGCGAGGGAGCGCTCTCGGGCGACGGGGCCGCGCCCGAGGCGGGCCTCGAGGGTCTCGCCGTGGAGGAGTTCCATGGCGAGGTAGGGGCGGCCCTGGTGGTGACCGTAGCCGATCACCCGCACCACCTTGGGATGGAGGATGGAGCCCGTAGCCTGCGCCTCGCGCTCGAAGCGCTTCACCGCCACCGGGTCGCCCATGAGGTCGGAGCGCATCACCTTGATGGCCACCTCGCGGCCGGTCTGACGCTCCCTCGACGCGAACACCTCCCCGCTCGATCCGGTCGCGAGGGCGGAGAGGAGCTCCCAGCGATCGTCGATCACGAGGCCTGGAGAGAGGTCGGAGCTGCCCACTGCCCGCGGTACATAGTGGCCGACCCGTCGCGCGCGCAACCACTGCCGGACGCAGGAATGTCGCCGCATCCCCTCGGGGTCGGGTAAAGCCCATTGCCAGAACATGGACGCGTTGCTGCTCTGCGCCGGCCTCGGCACCCGCCTGCGACCCCTCACCGAGGAGCGCCCGAAGCCCCTGGTGCCCGTGCTCGACCGCCCGCTCGCGGCCTTCGCGATCGACCACCTCGCTGCGGCCGGGGTGCGGCGCGTCGTGGCAAACGCCCATCACCTCGCCGAGCAGATCGAGCCCGCGCTCTCGCCGCTCTGCTCGGCCCGCGGCGCGTCGCTCACGGTGCTGCGGGAGGCGACGCTCCTCGGCACGGGCGGCGCCATCCGAAACGCGCTCGCGCACCTGGGCGAGGAGTTCGTGGTGTTCAACGGCGACGTGCTCGCGCGGCCCGACCTCGCGCAGGCGATGGCGGCGCACCGCTCGCTGGGGGCGCGGGTGACCATGGTGCTGCGCGATGATCCGCGCGCGAGCGCCCTCGGCGCCATCGAGCTCGACGCCGGGGGGAGGGTGCGTCGCATCCTCGACGAGGGGCCGCCGGCGGCGGTGCCCACCCGGCGCTGTGTGTTCACCGGGGTCTACGTGGTGTCGAGCTCCATCGCCGACGACCTGCCCGCCGGGGGGCTGCGTGGTGCGGCACACGCTGCGGCGGCTGCTCGCGCGCGGAGGGTCGTCGCCGGGGTGCTCGATGACGGACCGTGGTTCGATCTGGGCACCCTCGAGAGCTACGCGGCGGTGAACTTCGCGCTGGCCACCGGGGCGCTGCGATGGGCCGGGGTCACGCCCTCCGCCGATGGGGTCTTCGCGCCTCCAGGGGTCGACCGGTCGGGTCTCTCCTCGCCGGTGGTGATCGGCTCGGGCGCCCTGATCGCACCTTCCGCGACGGTGTCGCGGGCGATCGTGTGGGACGGCGCGACGGTGACCGCGAGCGTGCGCGACGCAGTGGTCACTCGCCGCGCCGTGGTGCCGCTGCCTGCGGTCGCGGGAGCGTCTTGACGGCAAGATCGATCTCCGTATAGTCCGCGCCCTCCGAAGGTTAACAGGGTAACTCATGAACACTCTTCCTGGTTTGATTGGTAAGAAGCTCGGGTTTACGCAGGTCTTCGATGCGAGCGGCAACGTCGCCCGCGTGACCGTCGTCGAGGCTGGTCCGTGCGTGGTCGTGCGCAAGCGCACCGAGGAGAAGGACGGCTACACCGCGCTTCAGCTCTCCTTCGGAGAGCGCCGCGCCAAGCTGACCTCGAAGCCCCTCCAGGGCTACTTTGACAAGAGCAAGGCGCCCGCCCGCACCATCAAGAACAAGCAGGGCCACGACATCCAGGTCTATCCCCGCACGCTCAAGGAGATCCGCCTGAGCGCCGAAGAGGCCGCCAAGTACAACGAGGGCGACGTCCTCACGGCGTCCGACATCTTCAAGGAGGGTCAGTTCGTCGACGTCTCCGGCACCACCATCGGCCGGGGGTTCTCGGGCGTGATCCGTCGCCACCACTTCGCGGGCTTCGTCTCCTCGCACGGCACCCACGAGTACTTCCGCCACGGCGGCTCGATCGGTACCAACATGACCCCGGGTCGCACCCTCCCGGGCAAGAAGATGCCCGGTCAGCACGGCAACACCCGCTCGACCATGCAGAACCTCAAGGTCGTCCGCGTCATCGCCGACCAGAACCTCGTGCTCATCGAGGGCGCGGTTCCGGGCGCTGCCGAGGGCATCGTCACGGTGCGCGGCGCGATCAAGAACGGCCGCCACGCCTGATCCGTCCGTCCCATGAAGCCTGGCGGTAAACCAGATCCGTACACCGCCAGGGCCCACAAAGAGGGCTTCGCCGCCCGCTCCGTCTACAAGCTCGAAGAGATCGACCGCCGCTGCAAGCTGCTGCGACCGGGCCTCCACGTCCTCGACCTGGGCGCCGCGCCCGGAAGCTGGACCCAGTGGATGTGCTCTCGCGTCGGCCCCAAGGGCCGCATCGTCGCGGTCGACCTCACCCCCCTCGGGGTCACGGTCCCTGCCTTCGTGCAGACGGTCGAGCTCGACGTGCTGCAGGCGCCGCTGGAGTCCTTCGCCGCGCTCGGTCCCTTCGACCTGCTGGTCTCGGACATGGCGCCGCACACCACCGGCGTTCGTGACGCGGACGCCGCGCTCTCCGCCGAGCTCGTCGACCGGGCCATGGCCATCGCCGCGCACGCCCTCAAGCCCGGAGGAAACTTCGTCGCGAAGATCTTCCAGGGGAGCGACTTCGAGGACGTGCGCAAGCGCCTCCGGGAGCGCTTCGAGTCCGTGAAGGTGATGAAGCCCGAGGCCTCCCGGAAGGAGAGCGTCGAGATCTTCCTCGTGGGCCTCGGCCACCGCGCGCCGGTTTTACCAGCCCCGTAAGCAACGCTTGCGGTCGCGCCGCGCGGGGGCTATCAGCCCTCTCCGCCATGACCACCGCAGACCCGAAGACCACGACCCCGACGATGGTGCGCGCCCCGCGAGGCGCCGCGGTGCTGGAGATCGACTGGGCCGACGGGCACACCAGCGTGCTCCCCAACGACTTCGTGCGCGGGTACTGCCCCTGCGCGGGCTGCCAGGGCCACACCGGCGAGATCAATTTCATCCCCGGGCAGAACTCCGAGATCAACGGCATCGAGGAGGTGGGCTCGTACGCCCTGCAGTTCACCTGGGGCGACGGGCACGGCTCGGGGCTCTACACCTTCCGCTACCTGCGCCGGCTCGGAGAGCTGTCCGCGGCGGAGGGCGGCGCGGTCGGTACGCGGCCTGCGATCCCCCGCTCCACCACCTGAGCGCGCTCGGCCGATGGACGAGGCCTCTGCGCTGGAACCGAGCGTCCGGCTCGAACTCCTCGCCGAGGCGCAGGGCCTCCTCGCCGCCGCGGCGCGACATCTCGCGGCTCTCGTGGGTGCAGACCTGCGGCGCCCCGAGGACGCCGAGCAGCTGAGCGAGCTCTTCCGCGCGGTGCACACCCTCAAGGGCCTCGCCGGGTTCTGCGGCCTCGACGCCGTGACGGGCCTCGCCCATGCGCTCGAAGACCTCCTCGACGCGCTGCGCTCCGGTCGGGTGGACCTCGACGCCGATACGCACGCCCTCCTCCTCGACTCGGCCGCGGCGCTGGGGCGACACCTCGCGGCGGCGGGAGAGCGGCGCTCGGGGGAGGCCGGGCGGATGCCGGCCTTCGAGCGCATGGTGCAGGAGGTGCGGGTGCTCTCTCGGGCGCTGTCGAAGGACGTGCGGCTGGTGGTGAACTGCGAGGCGAGCTCGCTCGACGGTCTACCGATGGACGCGCTCAGCGCGCCGCTGGCCCACGTGCTGCGCAACGCCGTCGACCACGGCATCGAGCTCCCCGACGAGCGGGTCGCCCGTGGGAAGAGCCGCGAGGGGAGCATAACCGTCCGAGCGTGGCGCACGGACAGCCTCGTGGCGCTGGAGGTCGAGGACGACGGCGCCGGGGTCGACGTGATGGCGGTGAGGAGCGCAGCGGTCGCTCGTGGACTGCTCGACCGGGCGGCCGCCGAGGCGATGGGCGAACAGGAGCTCCTGGAAATGCTCTTTCGCCCGGGGTTCTCGACCAGGGCGGAGGTGACCGGGACCTCCGGGCGGGGAGTGGGTCTCGACGTGGTGCGCACGGCCGTCGCTCGCCTCGGCGGCAACGTCGGCCTGCGGACCAGGCTCGGCGTCTTCACCCGGGTGATCGTCACGCTCCCGGAGACCCTCGCGACGGTCTGATGTCTGGTGGCGGTGTGCGGGGGAGGCGGCGGGGTCAGCGAGCGGTGCGGACGCGCTCCATCCAGGCGGCGTCGGAGACGGTGCCCACGAGGCGGGCGCGGGTGCGCGCGAAGAGCGTCGTCCACTGGGCTCGCTCGGCTGCGGTGTAGGTCACCTGCTGGATGCCGCGAGAGGTCATCGCGCGCAGGGCGCTCTCGTCGTCGCGGCTGACGTTGCGGCCGATGAGGGTGTTGAACTGCTGGATCACCTCGCGGGTGGTGGTCTGCAGCTCGGGGGTGAGGGAGTCCCAGGCGCGGCGCGACAGGACGATGCCGCCGATGCCGAAGCTGTTGGCCCCCTCGGAGACGAAGGACGCCCGGGTCGACCACTGCAGCGCGAGCGCCGCGAGCGGGGGCGCGATGAAGGTGTCGATGCGATTGGTCTGAAGGGCCGAGAGCACCTCCGGGAGGGAGAGCGGAACGCCCTGCGCGCCGGCCTCGCCGTAGAGCTCGGGGAGGATGACGTCGTCGCGCCAGATCCAGGGGTGGACCTGCCGGAGGTCGGAGGGAGTGCGGATGGCGCGCTGCGAGAAGAGCCGGGGGCTGCCGCCCTCTCCCCACGCCGCGATCACGAAGCCGTTGGTGTTGAACTGCCGCTCGATCTCGGAGCTGAGCGCGACGCGCGAGCGATCCATCGTGGCGCGGTCGGGGAACACTCCCGGGAGCATGAAGGCCAGCACCGGCCGGTGGATCTGCCCGAGGCCGGTGCCGGTGAGCACCGCCCCGTCGAGCCTTCCCTGCCGCATCTTGCGCACCACCTCGGACTCGTCGCCCTGCACCCCGCCCGGGTAGAACCGCAGCGCGAGCGCGCCGTTGGTGCGGCGGCGAAGCTCGCGGTTGGCCGCGTCGAGCCCGCGCATCCACGTCGAGCCGCTCGGCGCGAGGGTGGCGACGGAGATCAGCCTCTGGGCCTCGGCAGCGCTGCCGATGGAGAGGGCGGTGAGCAGGGCGATGGACCAGCGGGAGATGGGTTTGGACATGGCGGGCGTATCCTTCGCCGAAGGCCTGATCTTCCGCAATAGCCTCCATGACGGAGCCCGAGGCCGGGCGCGGGGCGATTGAATAGACCCGGAAACCCCTCCCTCCGGGCGGCCGTGACGCGGGCGCTGGCTGTCTCGCGGGGCCGTCGTACGATCCACGTCCAACACCCCTCATGCCGACCGACCAGAGCCCTCCCCCCGACACCCGCGATGCGGCCCAGACCCTCGACGACCTCGAGGAGCTTCTGAAGCGCATCCCCGGCGCCCAGAAGGTGATCAACGAGCTGCGCGACCTGCGCGCCCTGCTCGTGGGCCGCCGCGCCCCGAGGGTCGCGGTGCTGGGACGGCGGGGCAGCGGCAAGTCGTCGCTGGCCAACGCGCTCCTCGGCCGTGAGCTGCTGGCCGTGGGCGCGGTCGAGGACACCACCGCCGCTCCCGCCTGGATCGACCTCGCGGTGCAGGGCCGTCAGGTGCGCTGGCTCGACACCCCGGGCCTTCGGGCGGGCGCCCGGCCCGAGCGGCGGGAGGCGGTCGCGAAGGCGCTGCGATCCGAGCGCCCTGACGTGCTGCTCTGGCTCTTCAAGGCGAGCCAGGTGGACGCGGGCGTCGATGAAGACCTCGCCGAGCTGGTGGCGCTGCGCGCATCGATCAGCGGCCCCGACCGGCCGGTGCCGGTGGTGGTGGTGATGACCAAGGTCGACGAGCTGCCGCCCACGGAGCGCCGCGCGCCGCCCTACGAGGGCGACGCCGAGAAGCGCGCGTCCATCGAGCAGGCGAAGGAGGTGCTGCGCGGGCATGTGCAGCGGGTGACCGGGGCGGAGCTGCCGGTCGTGCCGGTGTGCACCTGGCAGCGCTTCGCGGAGGGGTCCGTCGCCACCGACTGGCGGTGGAACCTCGACGCGCTGGCGATGGAGATCCACAAGGGCCTTCCCGTGTCGGCGCAGATCGAGGCCGCGCGGGCCTTCGAGCGGGCGCGCTCGGTGCGCCGCAAGGTCGCGATGCGCCTCGTGGGCACGGCGACGAGCGTGTCCTTCGTGGTGGGCGCGACCCCGCTGCCCATCGCCGACCTCGCGGTGTTGATCCCGCTGCAGTCGTCGATGCTCACGGGGATCGTCTACGCGTCGGGCCGCTCGCTCGGACCGCGCGCGGTCAGCGAGTGGCTCGCGGTGCTGGGCGCGTCGGTGGGCGCGGGCGTCGGGCTGCGCGAGGCGGTGCGCGCCGCGCTCAAGCTGGTTCCTGGCGTGGGCGCGACCATCTCCGGCGCCGTGGCGGCGACCGGAACCTGGGCGCTGGGCGTCGCCGCGGTGCGCTACTTCATCGACGGCGTGAGCGTCCAGGAGGCGCGGGCGGCGTTCTCGCAGGCGGCGGAGGAGGGGCCGCCTTCCGACATCACCAGGCCCGATGAGGAGTGACGGCGCGCGCGATCCCTTCGCCGCGGCGAGGGAGATAGCCGCCTCTCTGGGAGCCCTCGCGCCTCCGGTGCCGACCATCGAGCTGTCGATCGAGCGCTCTCCCTCGACCGCCCTCGCGCGCTTCAGGCTGGGGCAGGTGCCCGCCCAGGGGTGGGTCCCCTCGATGGCCTTCGTCGGGCGTCGCGCGGTGGGCAAGTCCTCCCTGGCGCTGGCGCTGGCCGACTTCGCCTCGACGGGCGATGACCTCGCCGTCTCGTGCGCTCAGGTCTCCTGGGGCGGATCGCTCATCGCCTACGACACCCCCGGGCTCCGCGCCGCGGGCCGCCCCGAGCTGCGCGCCCAGCTCCGCGACGCGCTCGCGTCCGACCCCTCCGACCTGATGATCGCGGTGTTCTCCGTCACCGAGGTCGACGCAGGCATCGACGACGACGTGGACGACCTCCTCGCGCTCTCCCGGGGATGGACCCTCCGACGTCGCAGCGCCCCAGCGCTCCTGGCAGTGCTGCACCGCATCGACGAGCTCCCTCCCTTCGACCGCGACTCCGCCGCCGACGACCCCGACCGGGCCCTCGCCATCGAGACCGCGACCCGCGTGCTGCGCGCCCGGCTGAGCCCCCTCGATGGGCGCTGCCCCATCGTGGCGACCTCGGCGGTCGGCGGTGCCCTCGACCCGGCCGGCGCCTCGGCGCTCAAAGTGCACGCCCGCGCCCTGCTCTCGCAGCGCCTCGGCTCGCCCGCCGATCGGGTGGCCGCCTTCGAGCGCTGCCTGGGCTCGCTCCGCCCGGGGGATGATCCCGCGTCGCTCTCGCAGCTTCGTCGCCGGTGGGAAGCCCTCGGCGAGGAGGCCCGAGGGATCCTTCTGCATCCTCGCGGGTGGGCCTCGGCGAGCGGGGGGCGCTCGGAGCGCGGCTGACGCCGGCTGATCCAGCGCGAGGGAGGCGCTTGCGGCCGACGGCATCGGGAACCACGACTGCCTTGAGACGAACTGGGGACCATGAAACAGTCCCGCGGAGTCCAAAGGGCCCCTCACCGGCAGCGCGTGCCCCGAGGGCGTGGGAGCAGAGCGAATGCGGTTCCGAGCGAGTTTCTTCGTGGCGCTGTTCGGGGTGTTCGCACTCTGTTCCTCGCCCGCGCAGGCGATCATCAATCAGGTCGACGGGGTGATCGTTCCGCAGTCCGACGCGCTGCAGACCTGCCTCGACAAGCGGGCCGACCTGGTGCCTACGGCCGGCAACCCCGCGCCGGGGGAGGGCCCCGGAGTGCTCAACGCCGTCGCCAACGCCGCGATCACCCCGCAGACCTTCGTCCCCTCGGTGCGCGCCGACGGCCGCCGCATCGCGCAGTTCACGATGGTCGGGGAGGGCGCCGGCTACCAGAACCGCTTCGGCTGGTACAACGTCGGCGACAGCCCCTTCGTGGCCGCCTCGCGTCGACAGATCTTCTCCTGCCGCGACCTCGTGGCCCCCTGTGACTGCCCGTGCCCCGCCGGGCCGCGCAGGATCATCCCGACGGACACCGCCTGCACCCACTGGGTGAACCCCAACATCGTCGAGATCGACTTCGACTGCCAGCGCACCCGCGGCGCGTGGCGCGGCGGCCCGATCGCCTTCTACATCATGACCCCGGAGGCGCTCAGCGACGCCGGGGACACCAACTGCCCCGCGGAGTCGGCCACCGATCGTCGGGTGTACTCCACCGACAACAGCATCAACGACGACGGCGACTACGTGCACTTCCTCATCTACTCGTCGCGCACCTTCCGCGACGGGTACTACTTCGGCTGGGAAGACCTGTTTCGCGGGGGCGACAACGACTTCGAAGACGCGCTGGTGCGCACCATCGGGATGGTGCCCACGTGCAACCCCGTGCCCGAGACCTGCGACGGCCGGGACAACAACTGCAACGGCATGATCGACGACGGCCTCGGCACCTCGACCTGCGGTCTGGGCGCCTGCCAGCGCACGGTGAACAACTGCGTCAACGGCATGCGCGCGACGTGCACCCCGGGCCCGGCGACCGCCGAGGTCTGCGACAACGTCGACAACAACTGCAACGGCACCGTCGACGAGGGCGTGTCCCGCGCGTGCAATGGCGAGTGCGGCCCGGGCACCCAGTACTGCAGCGCGGGTGCGTGGGGCGACTGCGTGAGCACCGCGCCGCTCCCGGAGGTCTGCGACAACCGCGACAACGACTGCAACGGCCGCATCGACGACGGCCTCTCGCGCCCGTGCAGCACGAGCTGCGGATCGGGCCGCGAGGTGTGCGCCGCCGGCATGTGGGGGAGCTGCTCGGCGCCGGCGCCCGCGGTGGAGATCTGCGATGGCGTGGACAACGACTGCGACGGCATGGTGGACGAAGGCGTCCCCGCGAGGCCCTGCGCCGCGAGCGAGCTGCGCTGCGGGCCGGGGATGGCGGTGTGCGTGGGTGGGCGCTTCGTCTGCAACGCGCCGCAGCCGAGGCCCGAGGTGTGCGACGGCCGGGACAACGACTGCGACGGAACCGTGGACAACGGCATCCCCTCGGCGGGCACCTGCGGCCTGGCGCAGGGCGTCTGCCGGGCGGGCACCTTCGAGTGCCGCGGCGGGCGCTTCGTCTGCACCGCCGACGAGAGCATGCGCCGGGACGAGACCTGCGACGGCCTCGACAACAACTGCAACGGCCTCGTCGACGAGGGCAACCCGGGCGGGGGGGCGAGCTGCATGACCGGCGCGGACGGGGCGCCGCTGTGCCGGGCCGGGACGCTGCGGTGCCGCGCTGGACGGCTGGCCTGCGAGGGCGGGGTGCTGGGCACGCCGGAGCGCTGCAACTGCATGGACGACGACTGCGACGGGATGATCGACGAGGACGCGCCGGGCGCCGGGGGGCTCTGCCCGGGCGGCGGGCGCTGCGTCGCGTGCCAGTGCCGTACGCCGTGCCTGCCCGGGGAGTTCCCGTGCTCGGTGGGCCTGGCGTGCAACAGCGAGAACTTCTGCGTGCCGCCGCTGTGCGGGACGGAGATCTGCTCGCCCACGCAGATCTGCCAGGCCAACCGCTGCGTCGACCAGTGCGCCGCCCTCACCTGCCCGACGGGCCAGGTGTGCAACGTCCGCGACGGCCGCGCCCGCTGCGTGGAGAACAACTGCTACGGCCTGGGCTGCACCGGCACCCAGCTCTGCCGCGCGGGCGCCTGCGTCAACAACGGCTGCGCCGCCCGGACCTGCCCTGCGGGACAGTTCTGCCGTCCCAGCGCGACCGGTGCGGCGCAGTGCGTTCGTAGCTGCGCGACCACGCAGTGCCCGCCCACGCAGTCGTGCCTCGACGGAGCCTGCGTCGCAGACCCCTGCCAGGGCGTCAGCTGCGACGTCGGAACCATCTGCGCGGTCGTCGGGGGGAGGGGCGTCTGCCAGCCCGATCCCTGCCGGAACATCGGGGCGCAGCCGGGCCGCGTCTGCCGCAACGGCGTGCTGGTCGACGACCCCTGCGCGGGCGTCACCTGCGGCGGCGGCTCCAACGTGGTGTGCCGCAGCGGCCAGTGCGTCGACCCCACGCTCACTCCCCTGATTCGCGACCGCGTGGTGGGCTCCGGGGGAGGCTGCTCCGTCTCGTCGCCGGGGCAGCGCTCGCTCCGAGGGGGATGGCTCCTCGCGGCGACGGTGGCGCTGGGTGCGCTCGGCCGACGGAGACGACGTCGCTCCGCCGACGTGGGAGGTGCGCGATGAACCGCCAGCTGCTGGCCTCGCTCGCGCTCCTGCTTCCGGTGCTCGGCTGCGCGCCCGAGCCCTACTGCCTCAACTGCGCCACCGGCGACGGCGGGCTCGTCAACGTGCGGGACGTCGCGCCCATCCGCGACAACGGCATCGTGCCAGTGGACACGGGCGTGTGCCTCCCATCGGGGATGGAGGTCTGCGACCGTCGTGACAACGACTGCGACGGCATGACCGACGAGGGCTTCGACCTCACCGCCGATCCTCGCAACTGCGGCGCCTGCGGCAACGCGTGCGCTCCGGCCCATGCGATTCCGGCGTGCGCGATGAGCGTGTGCGGATACCGCCAGTGCGACGTGGGCTTCGTCGACCTCGACCGGATGCCGGGCAACGGGTGCGAGTACGAGTGCTCGACCACCGGCGCGGAGGTCTGCGACGGCATCGACAACGACTGCGACGGCATGACCGACGAGGGCTTCGACCTCACCAACAGCGCCATCAACTGCGGCCGCTGCGGCAACGCGTGCGTCTTCGACCGCGCCGAGGCGGCCTGCGTCGCCAGCGTGTGCCGCATGGGCGCCTGTCGCCCCGGGGCCGTCGACCGCGACCGCAACCCCGCGAACGGCTGCGAGTACGAGTGCACCGCGTCGGGCCCGGAGGTCTGCGACGGCCGCGACAACGACTGCGACGGCACCACGGACAACGGGTTCACCCTGATGACCGACGTGGCCAACTGCGGCGCGTGCGGCCGGGTGTGCCCGGCGGTCAACGCGACCGCGGCGTGCATGGCGGGGACGTGCCGGGTGGCGAGCTGCGCGCGCGGCTTCGTCGACCGCAACGGCGATCCGACGGACGGGTGCGAGCTCTCCTGCGGTGACGCCACCGGGACGCGGGGTCCGGAGGTCTGCGACGGGCGCGACAACGACTGCAACGGCCTCACCGACGACATGCCCGCGATGGTGGGCACGGCCTGCGGCCCGAGCATGGGCGTGTGCCGACCGGGCACCTACGTGTGCGAGCGCGGGGCGCTGCGCTGCGTGGGCGGCTCGGCGCCGGGCTCGGAGATCTGCAACAACCTCGACGACGACTGCAACGGGGTCGTGGACGACGCGCCCGCCGGGGGCGTGATCCCTGGCACCGGCCCCCTCGCGGTGTGCGGCAACAACGTGGGGGCGTGCACCTTCGGGCGCTTCGCGTGCGTGCGCGGCGCCATCGTCTGCAGCGGCGGGACGGGCGCGGCGACGGAGGTCTGCGACGGCCAGGACAACGACTGCGACGGGCTCATCGACGAGGGCCTCGCGGCGCCGGCGTCGCTGCGCTGCAACCGCCGCGGCACCGAGGGCCGAGGGGTCTGCGCGGCCGCGCGCCCGGTGTGCAACGGCACGGCGGGATGGGGCTGCACCTACCCGGCGACCTACCGCGACCTCGACGCCGAGGCCTACTGCGACGGCCTCGACAACAACTGCGACGCGCGGGTGGACGAGGGGTGCCAGGGCCTCGCGCCGCCCACGGACGTGCGCCTCGACTCGAGCGCGCTGAACTCCATCCAGCCCTACCTCGCGGGCGCCGGCAACAACATCGGCGTGGTGTTCATCGACCGCCGCAGCGGCGAGAGCGACGTGTACTTCGCGCGCTCCACCGACGGCGGCGGATCGTGGCTGCGCGACGTGCGCCTCGACACCAACGTCGCGGGCTCCTTCGCCAGCGTGCAGCCCCGCCTCGCGTGGCCCAACGGCGGCGCCGGGCTCGTCTCCCTCTGGGGCGATTTCCGTCCCCCCTCCGGGAGCAGCCCCACGGGCTACCGCCAGCTCTTCGGCAACGTGTCGAGCTCCTCTGGCGGCACCTGGGGCGGCGCGGACTTCCGCGTCAACCCCGGGCAGAACAACGACTCCTTCAACATCGAGCTGGTGCCCACCACTCGCGGCTACCTCGCGGCGTGGGAGGTGCTCTTCTCCAACCGCGGACGGCACATCTTCGCCTCGACCTCGACCAACGGCACCACCTGGTCGACGCCGCTGCAGATCGACACCGGCGGCGGCTTCACCAGCGTCGCCTCGACGCCCGACCTCGTCGCGGTGGGCAACCGCGCGTACCTGGTCTGGCGCGACAACCGCTCGGGTGAGGGGACGGACATCTACTTCCGCGCGAGCGCCGACGGGGGCCAGACCTGGCCCGGCCCCGAGGTTCGGCTCGACACCGACGCCGCCGGGACGCACGCCAGCGAGGAGCCGTCGATCGCCGCCGACGCCGCGGGCAACGTGCTCGTGGCCTGGCAGGACGTGCGCCTCAACGACGCCTACGACATCCACACCAACCGCTCGACGGACTTCGGGGCGACCTGGCGCACCACCGACGCGCGCGTCGACGCCGATCCGTACCCGCACGACTCCATTCGCCCCACCGCGATGTCCCTCCCGGGCGGGGAGTTCTCGGTGGTCTGGCAGGAGTTCCGCTGGGGCCTGCCCAACGTGTACGCGTCGCGCACCACCGGCGGCGTCTTCCCGACGCGCGATGTGCAGGTGATGGCGGGCCTCCCGGGCCAGTCGCGCGCCATCAACGTCGTGGCCGCCAACGCGGGCCTGGCCGTCTACGCGGTGTGGGCCGACGACCGCAACGGGTCGCTCGACATCTACGCCAACTACTCCCTCGACGGCGGCGGCCTCTTCCAGCCGACGGACGTCCGCCTCGACTCGGCGCAGCCCGGCGTCGACAGCGCCACGCCCTCGGTGCTCGCCACCACCAACGGGGCCAACCCCGTCGCGCACGTCGTGTGGGTCGACCGCCGCGCCGGCGTCAACGGCGACATCTACTACCGCTCCATCCGCTGAGCGCGGTTCAGTCCACGTCGAAGCCCCACGTCGCGAAGACGTCGGGGCCGGCGAAGTGGTCGAAGCGCGCGGACGCCACCACCCGGCGGACGCACATCACGAACTCCGCGGTGCCGCCCCCGCCGCTCACGCGCGCCGCGACGGGCCGACCGTCGCCGTGCACACGCAGACGAACGCCCACCCGGCCGCGAGGACCGCGACCGGACTCGTCCGTCGTGGCCTCGGCGCAGGCCGACATCCGAGGCAGCAGCGGGTCCATCGCCCGGCGGATCTGCGAGGGCTCGAGGCCCATCGGACCGCCCGCTCCCCCTTGGGTCATGTCGAGCTCCTGCGAGGGCGGCGGCCCGAGGTCTTCGGGCAGCACCGGACCGGTCTCGGTCACGCGCGGCCTCGGCGGTGCCGGACCTTCGTCCTCGAGCGCCTCCGCCGGATCGTTCTGCGCGACGTGGGCGCCCGGCGCCTGTGCGGCAGCGGGGCGTCGTCGACGCCTGCGACGCGAACGCGCGCGAGCGCCGGCATCAGGTGTCGCGGGTCGGACGACCGCCGCGGCGTCGACGGTCGCGGGGGGCGAGGAGGGGCATCCCGACGCGGCAGCGCACGCGAGCACGAGGAGGCCGAAGGACCACTGGGTGGGAGTCTTGCTCGCGGGCACTCACTGCTCCGTTGACGATGGGCGCGGGGCCGTGTCTACCATGCGCGCACGGTGAAAACGCGCGCTTTCCTCTTCACGGTCGGGCTCGTCCTGGCTGCTGTTCCCGCCGCTGCGCAAGAGCTCGGCGATCCCCCGGCGCCGTCCAGCGGATGGACGGTGCAGCCCAACGAACGCCACATCCTGCTTCGTGCGGAGTTCGGCATCGGAGCGCGTCTGCGCGACCCGTTCTCCTACGGCGTGCTGTCGCCGCCCTCGGTGCTCGTCCAGGGGACCTACGCGTTCCTGCACGTGGGGAATTTCCTGCTTGGCCCGTCGCTCGGCCTTCAAGGGGGATGGACCGCAACGGCGCGCAGTTCGCTGTCCAGCCCGGCGTGCAGATCTACCGCCGCTTCACCAGCGCCGTGGCCGCGCACGCTCGCATCGACGTCCCGCTGCTGATCACCCGCGGCGCCTGCCAGCGCCCCGCAGCACTGGAGGTCCCGATGGGCAACTCGCAGTGGGTGGGCGGCGGCATCGCCCCCAACCGCAGCGTGGTGTACCCGCCGGGCTGGGGGTACTGCCCCGAGCTCTCGGTGGGCTTCGAGGCCGCGGTGGGCGGCGCGTTCTACATCCGCTCGGGCCTCGCGATCACCGCCGAGGCCATCTTCGACCTGTACCTGGGCAACGGCGGCTCGATCTACCCGATCATCGGCGGCGGCCTCGGCATCCTGGTGGACTACGAGGTGCTCCCGTGACGGCCCAGCTCAACTCCTCCCCGGCGCCGCGGCGCCCCCGCTGGACGGCGCTGGCCGTCCTCGCGATCTCGACGGCGTTCATCGCCGCGCCGACCCCCGGCGACATCGGCGGCTGCGGCAGCGAGAACGCCAACGTCGACATCCCCGGCACCCAGTCCGAGGCGGAGTACGACTACTTCGACCAGGGCATGTGCTCGCACATCTGCTTCCGGCTGCGCGAGTGCGGCGTGCTCTGCCGCTCGATCTCCGGCGCGGGGCCCGACTGCGTCAACGACTCCGACTCCGCGTTCATCCAGTGCGTGCGCGGCAACATCCGGCAAGACCTCTTCGGCACCAACGCCTGCCCCCACTCGTGCTCCACCTACCAGGGGGAGTTCTGCGGAGCGTTCCAGGGCGACATCACGGCGTGCGGTCACGCCATCGAGGAGACCTCCTGCAACAGCCTGCCGGACGTCATCCGCAACCCGCCCAACTCGTGCACCGCCCTCTGCCGCGATGTCGGCACGTGCACCGGCGCGCCCTGAAATCGTCGTAGCAACAGAGGTCCAGAGACATGCGTTCCAGAGACACGTTGAGGGCGGTGGCGATCGCGGCGATCACCGTCGCGGGCTGCCGCGTGGTGGCGTCCCGCGCGGACTACACCGCCTACCGGAATTTCCGCTACGCCGCCGAAGGGTCAGACCGCCTCGCGGCCGCGAGCGAGTACCTCCAGGCGCAACCCCAGGGGCGCTTCCGCCCCGAGGTGCAGGCCGTCATCAACGCCACCGAGGAGGACTACTGGGCCGACCACCGCGCCTCCCTCGACGGCCTCAACGAGTACCTCCGCGCCTTCCCTGCAGGGACGCACGTCGACGAGGCCCGGCAGCGCCTCGCGGTCTATGAGCGCACCCGCCAGGAGGGCGAGGCCGCCCGCCGCGCCGCCGAGCAGGTCGACCGGGAGCGCCGCGAGGCCGAGCTGCAGGCCGCTGCCTCGCGCACCCGCATGTGGGGTCGCGCCTCGTTCAACCGATGGATCCGCCTCTTCGGCGGCCTCAACGGGTGGGGCCGCGGCGTCGGCGAGATCGTCCAGGGCAACCCCGAGTTCAGCGCCGCCTTCGAGAACGCCCCGCCGCAGTGCCGCGCGTCCCACTGCCGCAAGGACTTCGTCCAGGACTTCTTCATCCCGGTGCCCGGCCGCAGCGCGCTCCCTCGGCGCGCGACGCTGAACCTCGACATGGTGCGCGTCGGCACCGAGCGCAACGTCAACCAGGTCTTCACCGTGATGCGCAATCGCGGCCTGACCCAGTGGTGGGAGCTCGAGAACCAGGCCGCTGCCGACCCGGCCGATCCGCAGGCGAGGGAGACCGCCGTGCGCTGGACCATGGATCAGCTCCGCGCCATCGTGGCCGTCGCCTTCCCCGGGGCGAAGGAGACCCCGGCGGAGCTGTACGGCCCGCCCCCCGAGGCCATGGTGATGGGCGCCGAAGAGGACGAGAACGCCGCGCCCGAGGCGGTCGACCCCAACGCCTGCGTCATCCCCTCGCAGCCTCTCGGCACCCGCTGGAGCGCCATCATCGGCTGCACCAGCGTGACCACCGCCCGGCCCTTCACGGCCTCCGCCGAGGCGACGCAGGCCCACACCCAGGCGATGGCTACCGACGAGCCCGCGGTGACGCCCCGCTCCTGCCTCCGCATCGACGCCTACGCCGCGCTCGACGGTGAGGGCATGTCCACCGACGAGGGGATCGCGCTCTCGCTCATCCCCGCGTGCGCGACCACCACCGCAGCGCCCGCCCGCCCCGGTGTCCGCCCCCGCCCCGCGGCCCCCGCCCGCCCTGCGGCTCCCGCCCGTCCCGCGGCCCCCGCTCCCTGAGCCCCGGGTCTCCCGTCACTCCTCGCCGCTCTCGCGCAGCAGTTGAAGCTCCTGGCGGTAGTTCGCCCGGATGCGCTCCTCCTCGGTCTGCGAGAAGACCGTGATCACGTTGGCTGCCACGCCCACCAGCGACAGCCCGATGATCAGGTAGTTGAACTCCGTGGGTTCGGGCATCGCGGCGTTGTCGAAGATCTGGTCGCGGTAGAGGATCGTGAGGGTGCCAAGGCCCAGCACCGCGCTCCCGACGCCGGTGAGGGTGCGGCGTAGACGGCTGTCTCGGGCCATCTCGTCGAGCGCCTCCTCGCCGTACTGGAGCCTCGCCCGGCGCTGCGGCCCGGTGCGCATGGGCATCGCGCCGTACACCGGCGGGAGGCGCTCTCGGGCGGGGGTCCACGCCAGCCCCACGGCGCCGTTGAGCGCGCTGTAGCCGCCCTGGAACCACAGCAGCGTCCTGAGCGGCGAGGCGCCGTCGGTGTCGGAGGAGAACAGGAACCCGAGCGCGAACAAGCCCCCGCCGAGGGCCAGGTTGATGACCCCTTCGGTGATGCGACCCGAGCGGCTGCGCTCAGGTAGCGCGAGGAGCGAGTGGTTGAGCAGACGAAGGCGCTCGCGGGTGAGCGCCCTCTGCGGAGCGGGGGCAGCGAGGTTCCAGCCAGCGACCGGGGCGAGGACGGAGGCCGCGGTGACCGGTGGGGTCGTCGTCGTGGGAGCGGTCGCCGCAGCGCGAGGGGGCGTCGGCGGAAGCACCTCGGAGGGTGGAAGCTGCGCGAACGCGAAGGAGGTCGAAAGCAGCGAAACCGCGACGACCGAGGCGAAGGCAGGCGCGCGACTCATGACTGGCCACGCTAGCACGCGGCCTCCCGGCTGCTCACCGCGTCGGGGGACAGACCGGGCACGAGCCATCGCGCTGCCGGCCGGCATCCGCGCAGGCGCCGCGGGCTCGCGCGCAGCGGGCGTCGGAGTCCCCGGTGAGGCGGCAGACCTCCTGCGCGGCGAGGCAGATCGAGCCCGCCGCGAAGCACACGTCGTGGCAGATGCCGGGGTTGGAGGCGAGGCGGATCTGCTCCTCTCGGATGCGCTGCACCTGCGCCCCGATGCGCGCCTCGCGCACCGTGCGCTCGCCATCGTCGGTGGCGGCTCCGCCCTGAACGGAGGAGGCAGGCGACTCGCTGAGGCTCTGGACGGTCACGCTCCCCGGTTGCGCGGCCGGAGGCGCGGGCTGCACGGGCTCGCGGTCGAGGTCGACGGTAGCCGCCGGGCGATCGACCCGCGCAGGGCGAGGCGCGGTCGAGGGGGGCTGCGCGTAGCCTGTGGAGGACTCCGTGGTCGAGGGCTCGGAAGGCGTAGACGCGACGGTCACCGTCCGGCTGTACGGCGCCGCTCCGCGGTACGCCGGGGAGGCCGCGCAGCCGAGGCCCAGGAGACCCGCGGCGAGTACCGCGCTTGCCGTGCGCCTCAAGGTGCTCCCCCGTCTGCGAGCCGCTGGAGCAGCCGCTGGTTGAGCGCGATGGAGGCCTCGAGCGCCTCCACGGCCTGCTCGCGAAGTCGGCGGGCGCCGAGCTCGTCCGCCGCTGCGTGGGCCCGGTCGGCCAGCGCCCCGAGGCTCTGCCCCCGGACCATCATCAGCCGCGCCCGGAGCACGCTCTCGCGATGGGTGTCGCGCAGCCCGGTGTCGGCCAGGGAGAGCGCCTCGTCGGGAGCGGCTCGGCGGAGGGCGAGCTCCGCGAGGCGTCCGTAGGCGTCGGCGCGCAGGTCTTCCGCCTCGGCCATGTTGCGCGGGTACTGCAGCGCGAGGATGCGTCGAACGGCGTCCGAAGCGCGCTCGAAGTCCCCGGCGCTCTCGAACACGTCGGCCTCGTGGTGGAGCGCTCGCACGGTGCCGAGCACGGCCATCACCGCCTCGTTGGAGGGAGCCTCGCCCCGGCCCGTCGGCTGGCTGGCGCAGCCCGAGAGCAGCGCCACCCCGAGGGCGACCGCCTGGAGGAAGCGCAGGCTCATCGCGAACCCCGGCTCAGGTAGATCTCTCGCCACGCGCTGAGCCGCGCGTCGTAGACCTGCGTTGCTGCCGTCGAGGCCGAGCCCGGGCGCACCGGGGCGCGCAGCACGTCGTCGACGTCGCGAGAGATGCTGGGCGCGGGGTGCGACGCGTCGGGCTTCGCACGCCCCACGGACACGCCCACCACGAGCACGGCCGCCGCGGCGACCGCGAAGGGCCAGAGGCGCCGCACGAGGCCTCGCGCCGGGGAGCTTAGCGAGTGTGAGGGGGCGAGCACCTGGCGGGTGACGCGATCGACCACCGCCCGATGCTCGTCGCGGGCGGGGTGGGCCGTGGCGTGCACCCGCTTCGCGACGGCGACCAGCTCGCGGAGCGCGGGGTCTTCGGGGGCGACGGGGCGGGCGAGGGCGTCGGACAGCCGGGCCGCATCGGCGCGCTCTTCGTCCGTGGGGGCGGGGCCGTCGTCAGGGTTCCAGCGTTCGTCAGGAGCGCTCATCGCACACCATAGGCCTTTCTTAGCGCAGCCAACGCGCGGTGCAGGATCACGTCGAAGTTACCGAGCGTCACGCCGAGCGCCTCGGCGCACTCCTCTCGGCTCCTCTCCTCCAGCAGCCGCAGGGTGATCGCCGCGCGGTACCGGTCATTGAGGGCGTCCATCGCGACGCTCATGGTCTTGAGCGAGAGGGCCCGCTCCTGCTGGTCGATGAGCGCCTCCTCGGCCCCGGCGTGGTGCAGGGGCATCACGTCCGCGGCCTGCCGCTCGAAGCGCTCCTCGAGGCGGGTGCGGCGCTGCACCCGGCGCACGTGGTCGATCACCTGGTGGATGGCGATCTGCCGCAGCCAGGGGAAGAAGCCCGCGCCGGTCCAGTGGAAGGTGTGGAGCCGGTCGATGGCGCGCAGCAGCGTCTCGCGGAGGATGTCCTCGGCGTCCGCGGCGATGCCGATGCGCGGAAGGATCACCGCCGCGTAGAGCGGTCGGGACACCCGATCGAGGAGCATGCGGATCGCTTCGACGTCGCCGGCCTGGGCGGCCTCGACGAGGGCCTTCTCCTCGGCGGCGGGCGCGGTCAGGACCATAGGGCAACAGCTCGCGGCGAACATAGGCGCAATCCCGTCGCGACGGAAGCGCGGAGCAGCGGCGGGCGTCGGGTCGTCGTGTCGTCATCGAAGGAGAGAACGCGCGCCGCCGCCGAGGGCTTACAGGGCGGTCGAACGAGGGGGAAAGGGCGTTCGCCCATACGGGTTCTTTACAAGCGCGACGGGGTGGCAGAATCCTCCGCGCCATGGCCGACGCCTACATCGACTACGACGAGACACGGATCTACGGCGAGTATGCGATCGAGCAGGTGGCGCACCACCTCGCCGGGCGGCTGCGCGAGTTCGACCCCGCGCTGCACCTCGCCGTCGGGGCGCTGCGAGCGGCGACGGACGGCGTCGCCCAGCAGCTCCACCAGGCGCGCTCGGGCGACCCGGAGCTCCACGAGGCGACGATGGCCCGCGAGGCGCCGCTGGCGGAGGCGCGGGAGGTGATCGTGCGCTTCGCGCGGCACCTGGAGTCGCACCGCCCGGGGAGCGTCCCCTACGGGGCGTTCTTCGTGGAGCCGGCGTCGACGCTGTCGCAGCGCGGCCCGCAGCGGCTGCTCGCGGCGCTCGACCACGTGCTCGGATCGCTGGACGAGCTGGGCGGGTCGGTGCGCGAGCAGGGGCACTGGCGCGACGAGATCGCCAGGGCGCGGCACGGCCTCGACACGGTGCTGGCCGCCGACCAGCGCGTCCGGCTGCGGCAGGTGCGCAGCGCCGGGCTCGAGGCGGCGAGGCAGCACTGGCTGCGCGTGTACGAGGCGACCAAGCACCTCGTCGCGGCGGCGCTGGCGCTGAGCGGGTCGACCGTTCCGATGGACGAGTTCTTTGATGACCTGGCGGACGTGCACCACGCCGAGGGGGCTCGCGATGACGAGCCTGCCGCGGACGTCGGCTGAACGGTGGAGGCGATGCGATGAGGTTCGGAGCGCGCGTGAGCGCCGTGGGTGTATTGCTGGCCTGCGGGCAGGCGGCGGTGGCGTTCGCGCAGACGCGGCCGATGATCGAGCGCATCGTGCCGACCGCTGGGCCGCCTGGGACGCGGGTGCGCATCGAGGGCAGGGGCTTCTCCCGGGCGGTGCGGGTGCTCTTCAACGAGCGGCCGGTGACGCCTTCGGAGGTGCTGCCCGAGCGCATCACGGTGACGGTGCCCGACGACGCGCGCAGCGGGCGCTTCGTGCTCGCGACCGGCACCGACGAGACCGAGTCGCCGGAGACCTTCCGGGTCACCGAGCGGCTGCCCGCGCCGGTGGTGCGTAGCGTCGAGCCGGCGGCCGCCGCGCCGGGGATGGAGATCACCATCCGGGGCGAGAACTTCGCCGCGCGCCCTTCGGACAACAGCGTGCGCGTGGGCAACGTGCCGATGGTCGTGCGCGCGGGCGACTCCGGGGCGCTGCGGGTGATCATCCCTGACGGCGCCTCCAGCGGTCCGGTCTTCGTGCGCACCGCGGGGGGCGAGACCCGTAGCGCGGGCGACCTCACGCTGAGCGCGCGGCTCTCGGTGCGGGAGATGGTCCCCTCGGCGATCGCGCCGGGAGGGCACGTGCTGCTGCGCGGGGCGGGCTTCTCCCCGACCCCGGCGCTCGACCGGGTCACCCTCGGGGGGCGGCCGGTGCGGGTGGTGCGCGCGACGCCCACCGAGCTCGAGCTGGAGATCCCCGTCGACGCGACGACCGGAACCATCGCCGTCGAGGTGCCCAACGCGGGGCGCTACGAGATGGCCCAGCGGCTCTTCGTGGGCCCCGCGCCGGTGGTGCGGGTGATGGAGCCCACCTCGGGCGCGCCGGGCGCTCGGGTGACGCTGCGAGGCGCGCACTTCGGCTCCGAGGCGTCGCGGGTGACCGTGGCCTTCGGGGCGGCCAACGCGACGGTGGTGAGCGCGGCGCCGACGGCGGTGGTGGTGACGGTGCCCGATGGGGCC
Source organism: Deltaproteobacteria bacterium (assembly GCA_016704445.1). Lineage (GTDB taxonomy): Bacteria > Myxococcota_A > Polyangia > Polyangiales > SCUS01. The sequence continues at coordinate 36,096 of JADJAE010000032.1, read as the reverse complement.
GCGAGCGGTCGCGTGTCGGTGACCGCGGGCGGGGTCGGGCCGGTGCTGTCGCCCACGGAGTTCCGGGTGATGGCGCCGGTGACCGTGGCGCGCGTCGACCCCCGCGCGGGAGACATCGGAGAGCGGGTGACCCTGACGGGCACCGGCTTCTCGACGGTGCTCACGGAGAACACGGTGCAGCTCGGCGCCCTCGCGGCGCGCGTGCTGTCCGCAACGCCGACCGAGCTCGCGGTGGAGGTCCCCGCGGGCGCCCGCTCGGGGCAGTGGACCGTCGCCGTAGCCGGCAGCGGCAGCGCCCACACGCGCGAGCCCTTCATGGTCACCCTTCGCCCGCGCATCACGGCTCTCGAGCCCGAGCGTGGCATCCCCGGCACCCGCGTCACCCTGCGCGGAACCAACTTCCCGGCCGACCGGTCGCTCGCCTCGGTGCGCCTCAACGGCGCCGAGATCCCCATCGAGTCGTACTCCCGCGACGCCATCGCGCTGACCGTCCCCCGCGACGCCCAGACCGGGCGCTTCCAGGTCATTGGCAGGCTCCAGGGCACCGGCACGGCCCCCATGGAGTTCTTCGTCCTTCAGCCGGTGCTGCTGCAGTCAGTCGATCCGCCGGCCGGTCTCATCGGGTCCACGGTGACGCTCCGGGGCACCGGCTTCGAGCCCGACCCGGCGAGGCTCTCCGTGCGCCTCGGAACACAGGTCGTCCGCCCCACGCGCAACTCCACCACCGAGATTGCCTTCACGGTGCCTCGTGGCGCTCGCGGCGGAACCATCACCGTCGAGGCCGAAGGCCGCCAGCCCGTGAGCTCGACGCAGCCCTTCGTGATCACCGTCGCCCCGGTGGTGACCTCGGTCGTCCCCGCGGCGGCGGCGCCAGGAGCCCGCATCACCATCCGCGGACGCAACTTCGGCAGCGACATCGCGACGGTCGGAGTGACCATCGGAGCGCTCACCTGCCCGGCCTCCGCGGTGACCCCGACGACGATCGAGTGTCAGGTTCCCGACGGGGCCCAGACCGGCCCTCTGACCGTCCGCGTGGCCAACGCAGGCGAGGCCCGCGCCCGCGCGCCGTTCCGCGTTCTCGCGGCGCCGGCCCCTCGCGCACCCGCCCCCTGAGTAGGAGCATCCACCTGTCATGTCCCCCCGATCATCCATGAAGCTTCTCGGCCCCTTGGGCGCCGTCATCCTCGGCGCGGCCTCCCTGGAGGCCTGTCACAACCCCCGCGAGCGGCCCCCCGCCCGCGAGTACACCGAGCCCTCCACGCACCCCGCGACCCCGCCAGAGCTCCGGCGGCTGAGGGCCTCGCTCCAGGCGCTCCCGGACTCGGTCGAGTTCGACCAGCGCAAGATGGTGCTCGGTCGTCGTCTGTTCCACGACACGGCGCTGTCCGTCGACAACACGCTCTCCTGCGCGAGCTGCCACGCCATCAACCAGGGCGGCACCGACCGGCGGCGCACCTCGCTCGGAGTGCGCGGTCAGGTCGGCGGGATCAACTCGCCGACGGTCCTCAACTCCCGCTACCACTTCGTGCAGTTCTGGGACGGGCGCTCGGCCGACCTCCGGGCGCAGGCCGCCGGGCCCGTGGCCAACCCCATGGAGATGGGCAACACGTGGCCCAACGTGGTGGCCACGCTCAGCCGCTCGCCCGACTACGTGGCCGCCTTCCGTGAGAGCTACCCCAGCGACGGCCTCACCGAGGCCAACATCCGCGACGCCATCGCCGTGTACGAAGAGGCGCTCGCCACCCCGGCGCCCATCGATCGCTTCCTGCGAGGCGACGACCGCGCGCTCAACGACGAGCAGCGCGAGGGCGCCGTGCTCTTCGAGAGCGTGGGCTGCACGACCTGCCACAACGGCATCGCCTTCGGCGGGACCTCCTTCCAGCGAATGGGCGCCGTTCGGAACTACTTCGCCCTGCGCGGGACGCCGCTCACCCCCGAGGACGCGGGGCGCTTCAACGTCACCCACCGCGAGGCCGACCGGCACTTCTTCAAGGTCCCGACGCTGCGAAACGTCGCCGAGACCGGGCCGTGGTTCCACGACGGGCACGCCACCACGCTCGAGGAAGCCGTGCGCACCATGGCCGCCGTGCAGCTCGGTCGCGACCTCGACGCCGCCCAGGTGCAGCGCATCGTGGCCTTCCTGCGCTCCATGACCGGGACCCTCCCGGCCTACGCCGCCCTCCCGCCCTCCACCTGATCGCCTACCGCTGCTGACGCAGGCGCTGGATGCGCTGCTCGATCTCCGCCCGGTCGGGCGAGTCGGGTCGCGCGCTCAGGTATGAGCGAAACGCCGCCTCGGCCTCGCCCCGGTGCCCCATGTGCTCGTGCGTCACGCCGAGGTTGAACATCAGCTCGGCTACGTTGCCGCCCGCGTTCTGCACGAACTGGTTGGCGGTCTCGAAGGCCTGCAGCGCCTCGCGCCAACGCCGCCGCCGGAAGAACTGCAGCCCCCGGTTGAACCACACCGACGCCTCCGCCGAGAGCGCGTCGTCGTCGGGCGCGGCCTGCGCGATGCCGTCGCGCCGTCGCTGGGCGTCGCGCTGCACGTTGGCCAGCCGCGAGGTGGCCTGCGCGCGCACCGCCGAGGTGGGGTTGCTCGCGAGCACCCGCTGGTACCACTGCGTCGCGCGCTCGAAGTCCGCGAGGTGCTCGAACATCCGGGCCGTGTTGAACGCGAGCTCGGTCGAGGGCTCGAGGTCGTATGCGTCGCTGAAGGCCGCCGCCGCCGCCGTCCAGTCGCGACGGCCCGCGGCTGCGAGGCCCTCCTCGTAGCGTCGCTGCGCCGCGCTCGGCGAGGGCGTTGCGCTGCTCCGCGACGTCGAGCCCTCGCGCGTCGAGCCCTCGCGCCCCTCCGAGCGCGCCCTTCCTCCAGAGGATCGCGAGCGCCCGGAGCCCGCCTGCGCCGCGGCGTCCACCGTCGTCGTCGCCCGGGCGTGGCAGCCCGCGACCACCAACAGCAGCCCCACCGCGGCGCTGACCCTCACGGCTTCTCGCCCGCCTCCGTGCGGCTCGCCGCGAGCTGGTCTTCGAGCTTCCGGATGGTGCGACGGAGTTCTTTCACCTCGTCGCGCGTCGCGAGGTTGAGCCCGCGCGCCACGGAGTTCGTCGCGCCGTGCATCGCGGTGGTGACCTCGGCCTTCGCGGCCATCGCCTTCATGGCGACCTCCATCACCTTCGGGTTCATGGCGATCTCCATCACCTTCGGGTTCTGCGCGAGCTTCATGGCCTGCGCGAGCAGGGTCTTCTTGATGTCCATTGTGGGAGCCAACTTAGGGAGGGCGGGAGGTCGGAGTCAACGCGAGGCGAAGCGATCGGTCGCGGCGAGCAGCGCGCGGGTGATGCCGGGCTCGATCACCGCGTGGCCAGCGTCGGGGACCACCACGAGCTCGGCCTCGGGCCACGCGCGGTGCAGCGCCCACGCGGAGTCCATCGGGCAGACCACGTCGTAGCGGCCCTGCACGATCACCCCGGGGATGTGCCGGATGCGCGGCACGTCCTCGAGGAGCTGCGCGTCCGTGCGGAGGAAGCCGCGGTTGACGAAGTAGTGGCACTCGATGCGCGCGAAGGCGTCGGCGAAGTGCTCGTCGCCGGTGCGGCGGATCATGTCCGGGTCCGGGACGAGGCGGCTGGTGCTGCCCTCCCACACGCTCCAGGCGACCGCGCAGCGCGAGCGCTCCACGGGGTCATCGCCGGTGAGGCGCTTGTGGTACGCGCTCACGAGGTCGTGGCGCTCGGCCTCGGGGATGGGCTCGAGGAAGCGCTCCCACGCGTCGGGGAAGATCTCGCTCGCGCCGTGCTGGTAGAACCACTGGATCTCCTTGCGGCGCAGCAGGAAGATGCCGCGGAGGATCAGCTCGGTGACGCGCTCGGGGTGGGTCTCGGCGTAGGCGAGGGCTAGGGTGGAGCCCCAGGAGCCGCCGAAGACCTGCCAGCGAGCGATGCCCAGGTGAGCGCGGAGGGTCTCGATGTCCTGCACGAGGTGCCAGGTGGTGTTGTCCTCGAGCGACGCGTAGGGCGTGCTGCGGCCGCTGCCGCGCTGGTCGAAGAGCACGATGCGGTAGCGCGTCGGGTCGAAGAAGCGACGGTAGCGAGGGTCGCTCCCCCCGCCGGGCCCGCCGTGCAGGAACACCACCGGCTTGCCCTCCGGGTTTCCCGATACCTCGTAGTAGATCTCGTGCACCGGCGACACCCGCAGGGTGCCGACGTGGTGGGCCTCGATATCGGGATAGAGGGCGCGCGACTCGTTTCGCATGGTGGGGAGGGAATGGCACGTCGCCGGGCGGAGGGTCAACGCGCGCCACGATGGAGCGCCGGCCGCGCATCGGGTAGCCTCCGGCCGACCTGAGCCCGCATGAACCCCGAGAAGCTGATCCTGCTGGTCGAGGACGAGCCTGCGATGGCCCTGGGCATCACCGACGCGCTCGCCTTCGAGGGCTACCGCGTGGTGCACGCGCCCACCGGGCGGCAGGGCGTCGAGCTCGCGCGCACCGCGTCACCCGACCTCATGCTCCTCGACCTGATGCTCCCGGACACCAACGGCTACGAGGTGTGCGCGCAGCTCCGGCGCTGGTCGCGCACGGTGCCCATCCTGATCCTCTCGGCGCGCAGCCAGGACAGCGACAAGATCCGCGGGCTCGACGCCGGCGCCGACGACTACGTGACCAAGCCCTTCTCCCTGGGCGAGCTCGCGGCCCGGGTGCGCGCCGCGCTGCGCCGGGTCGAGCGGGAGACGAGCGCCCCGGCTTCGGTGCGCATCGGCCGCGCGGAGGTGAACCTCGCCGGCCACGTGGTGGTGCTCGACGGCAAGGAGGAGGCGCTCACCTCCTACGAGGTCGAGCTGCTGCGCCTCATGCTCGAGCGCGCGGGCGAGGCCATCGGGCGCGACGACATCCTCGACCGGGTGTGGGGCGTCCAGGCGATCAACAGCCGGGCGGTCGACAACTTCATCGTGAAGCTGCGCAAGAAGATCGAGCCCACGCCCGACCGGCCGCAGCACATCCTCACGGTCTACGGCCGGGGCTACAAGCTCGTCCTGTAGAGCCTCACGGTGCGGTAGTCTCGGCGCCGACGATGGAGAAGCGAGCGAGCCGATGGTCCCTGGCGGTGATGGCCGTGCTGTCTGCGTGCGGGGCCGAGCCCGATCAGGCGCCGCCGCTGCAGGTCTCGCTCGACCAGCTCATGCTCGCCGACCTCGTCGGGGCTTTACACCTCCGGGTATTTCCCAGGGGCGCGCTGCGCTGCGACGCGGCCTCCGGGCAGGTGCGTGACGCCGCCGGGGCGCGCGTGCTCGCGGGTCTCCCAGGGCGCGACGTGACCCCTGCGGTGCGCTGCGGCGTGGGCTGGGCGACGCAGTCCGCGCGCTACGGGACGGCCTCGCCGGTGGACACCTGCTTCACCGCGTCGCAGCCGACGACCGTCTCCATCAACGACCCCGGCGCGTACATCGTCCTGGTGCACGGCCAGGGAGACCTGCGGCTGCCGGACGGGACCACGCGCAGCGAGATCCTCGGGTCGGGCTGCGCGGACGTGACCATCGCGGCGGGCCAGCAGCAGAGCGCGACGGTGGTGGTGCGCGAGCAGCGCCCGGTGGGTCGATGCGGCGACGAGGTGCTCGACTTCGACGAGGCCTGCGACCTCGGCGCGGCGAACATGGACGGCGGCGCCTGCTCGTCGCGCTGCCAGACCCCGGTGCTGCGGGCCAACACCGACGACCGCGGGCTTCCAGCGGCGCCCCGCGGTGGTCTGGCCCACGGGCCGCCGACTGGTGGTCGCCTGGCAGGTCGGAAACGTCCCCGCGGAGGACGTGAAGGCCCGCTACTTCGCCCCCGACGGGACCCCGGACGATCTTCGGCGCGCTGCGCAACGAGGTGGTGCTGGGAGGCGGCGCCAGCACGCAGTCCGCGCCGGTGCTGACCCCCGTGACCGCGGGCTCGCTGCGAGGCTTCGCGGGCGCGTGGGAGACCCTTGAGGTGATGCCGCGCAGCGTCGCGGCGCAGGTGTTCAACGACGATCCGCCCGCGGGCACCGGGTCGCTCCCGGCGCGGGGCGATGCGCGCGTCGCCCACGGTCGCGGCGAGCGCCGAGCGGTTGCTGCTGGCCTGGCGCGAGGCCGGGATGGGGCTGCGGGCGTCGACCTTCTCGCCCGTCGCGCGCCCGCTCGGCGCCGCCAGGGCCCGTCTCCGGTCGCCGACGGGGGCGGCCGCCGACCCCCGCGCGGTGGCGCTGAGCGACGGCACCTTCGCGCTCGTCTGGTCGGCCGGCGGGGACATCTTCGCGCGCCGCCTCAACGCGATGGGGATGCCCATGGCCGCTGCGGTGCGGGTCAACCCCAACCCCGCCGACGCGCAAGACCAGCCCACCGCCGCCGCGCTCCCCGAGGGGGGCCTCGTGGTGGCGTGGCGCGACGCGGCGCGCGACGCGGCGGACATGGAGGGCACCTCCGTCCGGTGGGTGCGGCTCGACGCCTCGCTCAGCGCGATGGGCGCCGCGTCGGTGGCCAACACCACCACCGCGGGAAACCAGGCTCGCCCCGCGGTGGCCATCGCTCCGGGCGCGCCCTCGACGGTGCTCTTCGCCTGGGAGGACGAGGCCACCGGCGCCATCCGTGGCCGCCTCCGCCGCGCCGACGACCGCGACGCCTTCGCCCGCCTCGGGGGCACCACCGCCGACTTCGCCGTGAGCGATGGGACGCCCGCCCAGCACGCGCCCGCGGCGGCCTTCGGCGGCCCGATGGGCGACCGCTTCGTCGTGGCCTGGGAGGCGGGCGACGGGGCCGGCGCGGGCATCGCCCTGCGGCAGTTTCCTCGCTAGAGCCCCCGCCTTACGGGACGCAGCGCCCTGCGGAGCAGCGCCCGGTGCAGCAGTCGCCGTCCTGGTTGCACCCGGTCCCGGGCTCGCGGCAGGCGCAGCGCCCCGCGACGCAGAGCATCTGGCCGCAGCACTCCGCGCTGGTGCGGCAGCCGCCGCGCGCGCCGGTGCAGCACCGCATCGTGTTGCGGAGAAACGCGCACACCAGCGAGCCGCAGCACTGCGCCTCGGAGGCGCACACGGAGGTGTTGCCCGTCCCGAAGCAGGTGGTGGTCGGGGGTCGGCAACGGTTACCCGAGCAGGTAAAGCCCGGGCAGCAGTCGGTGCTCGACGCGCAGCTCTCGTCGAGCACCCGGCAGGCGCAGTAGCCCGCCGCGCCGCTTCGGGTGCAGGTCATCGAGCCGCAGCAGCCGGTGCCCGCGCCGCCGTCCGTCGGCGTGCAGGTCGCGGCCGCCCCGCCGCAGCAGGCGCGGCCCGCGGAGCCCTGCGCGCACAGCAGCCCCTCGCAGCACTCCGCCGAGGTGGCGCAGCCGGTCGCGCCCGCGGGGCGGCAGGTCGCCGTCGTGCGGCACACGCCGCCGGTGCAGCGCGAGCCGGAGCAGCAGTCGTTGTCGTCCACGCACGCGAGCCCGAGCGCCTGGCAGGCGCAGCGGCCCGAGTCGTCGCAGAGCATCTGGCCGCAGCACTCCAGCGAGCTGGCGCAGGTGGCGCCCTGGCGGTGGCAGCAGCGGCTGGACACCGGCGTCGGGCGGCAGTCGAAGCCCCCGCAGCACTGCGACGCGACAGTGCAAGCGGTGCCGGGCGCGTTGCAGGCGGCGCAGGTGCCGCCGCTGCAGTTGAGCGGAGCGCTGCACGACTGGCCCGCGCAGCAGGCGCGACCGAGGGAGCCGCAGGTGGGCGCCGGCATCGCGCAGGTGCCAGCGTTGCACACCAGCGGGCTCGCGCACGCGCTGCCCGGGCAGCAGACCTCGCCCGCCGCGCCGCAGCGGGCGGGTCGCCGACAGAGGCCCGCGGTGCACTCCGGCGCCGCGCTCGCAGGCGAGCCCGTTGCAGCAGGGCTGGTCGACGGCGCCGCAGGCCACCGGCACACGGCAGCTCCCGCCACTGCACTGGAGCCCGGCCCCGCAGCGGCCGTCGCAGCACGGCCCGTCGGCCTGGCCGCACGCGACGCAAATCCCGCTGGAGCACGCGCCGCCGCTCGCGCAGAGGTCGCCCACGCAGCAGCGCTGGCCGACGGCGCCGCACTCGTTGCCGCGCTCGCAGAGGCCGTCGCGGCAGAGGCCGCCCGCGCAGCAGTCCGCGGAGGTCTCGCAGAGGCCGCCCACGTCGACGCAGCACCGCCCGTCGTTGCAGCCGTAGAGGCCGCAGCAGTCGAGCTGGCTGCTGCAGCTGGCGCCCGCGAGGCCGCAGCAGAGGCCCTCCTCGCAGGCGAGCGTGCGGTTGCACGCGCGACCGCCGCAGCACGGAGCGCGGGATGATCCGCAGCGGGGGTCGAGGCCCAGGTCGAGGCCCTCGAGGACGTCGTCCACCTCGCCCGCGTCGGGGATCGACGGGATCTCGCCGCGCGAGCACCCCAGCGCGCCGAGGAGACCCAGCAGGATTACGGCGCGGGTAAAGATCCGAAGCATCGGCGCAGGATGCCAGAGGCCCGCTCTGGTGGCGATCATCGCGCGCTGGCCGTCAGCAGCCACGGCGTCGGCCCGAGCGGCTCGTGGCCGGTAGAGCCCGCGAGGCGGAAGCCGGTCGAGGGGCCGCCGTCGAGGTTGAGGGCGCGCTCGCACCCGGTGGGGTCGCCGGTCGGGGACGGGCCCGCGAGGCGGCGCGCCAGCCACTGGAGCCCGGGGCCGCGGAGGGGCGCGTCGAGGTTCCAGGTGAGCACGAGGTCGAGGGTTCGCCCGCGGTCACGGACGCAGGCCGCGGTGCGCGCGAAGCGTCGGCCGTCGTCGCGGTGGATGCCGACGATCCCGCCCTCCTCGACGAGCCTGGGCCCGCACTGCACCGCGAGCTCGCCCGCGAAGTCCTCGGGGAACCCGTCGGCGGCCTCGACGCTCGCGAGGCCGCGCCGCAGCGTGAGCACCCCCGACCCGCCGCGAGGGGCGAGGCGGCCGAGGGTGACGCCGTCGGAGAGCAGCAGGCCGCTCGGGGCGAAGTCGGGCTCGAAGTAGGCCCCGTTGATCGCGGCCAGCACCGGTCGGTCGGGGGCGAGGCCGGTCATGCGGTCGTCGGGCGAGCGCCAGGCGCGGAGGGTCCAGCGCGAGAGGTCGAGGCGCAGGACGGTCCAGATGAGGCGCGCGGGGGCCTCGTCGAACTGCGGGTCGACCTGCGTCCAGGTGAAGCCGGGCGCCACGGTGGACCACACCACCGCGGCAGGCGCCGGGGAGACGGCCTCGACGACCCGCGTCGCAGGGCGCACCCGACGGGGCGGTGCGCGGCGCGTGCAGCCTGCGAGGACCAGGGCGACGAGGAGGAGCCTCGCGGTCACTGCGGGAGCGATCGCAGCCGATCGAACATGAGCAGCGCCGTGACGTTGCGCAGGTTGTAGCCGTACTGGAGCGCGACGTCGCGGAAGTCCGTCGCCTGGGGGTCGCCGCCGTTGCGCCAGATGGACGGGTGGATGCCGTCGTCGCTGATGCCGCGCGCCGGCAGGTCGTGCATCGGGACCCAGTAGTCGATGAGCGGGAGGTTGCGCGAGCGGGCGAGCGCGCGGATGGCCTCGTTGAAGGAGGGCACGCGCGCGGCGGGCGCCGCCTGGTCGTTGCGGTCGGGGATCGTCGACACGATGGGGACGGTGCCGAACTCCTCCATGATCGTGACGATGCGGGTGAGGTTGGCCGTGTAGGTCTCGAGGGTGGTGCGATCGAGGTCGTTGGTGCCGATCATCACGATCCCGTAGAGGGGTCGGGTGGCGTTGAGCTCGTTGCGCAGCGGGCTGTTGGGGTCGCCGTCGAGCGGCTGGCTCGAGATCCACCCACCCATGGCGCTCCCGCTGTACCGGCTGAAGCTGTTGCGGTTGTCGGAGAAGCGCACGCTGTTGAAGTACCCGATGGTGGGCTGCAACCAGGCGAAGCGCGCGAGGTTGAAGTAGCCGTCGCCGATGTCCTGGAGGAAGCCGCCGGCCTCGGTGATGGAGTCGCCGATCTTGGCGAACACGTTGGCGCGGTTGCCCCGGCTGAGCCCGTCGGCGCGGATGGCCCTCACCCTGGCGAGAGTGGCCGAGTCGAAGTCGGGCAGGGCGCGCGCGATGAAGGCCGGGACGGTGCCGGGGACGGGGGGCCCGAGGTCGACGGGCGGCCCCGAGTCGGTGAGCAGCACCGGGACGTCGTCGCCGGGGGTCACCGGGGTGTCGTCGTCGGGGAGGGCGGGAACGTCCTCGCCGGGAAGGACGGTCCCGGCGTCGGCTTCGCCTGCGTCCCCAGGGCGTAGGGGGAAGACCGGCGCGGAGCAGGCGGCAAGGGCGAGGCTGCCCGCGAGGCCGACCGACAGCATGAGCAGTGGGCGCGTGGACATGGTGATTCCAAGACTACCACTCGGAAGGCGCTACGACCCGGGCTTGAAGAGCACCGTCTGGACGGTCTTGAGCAGGGTCACGGCGAAGAGGGAGAGCGAGCGACCCTGGATGTAGAACAGGTCGTAGGAGAGCTTCACCCGGGTGTCGTCGACCGAGGCGCCGTAGCGGTAGTTGACCTGCGCCCACCCGGTGAGGCCCGGGCGGATCTGGAAGCGCAGGGCGTAGTAGGGCACCTCGCGGGTGAGCTGGGAGACGAAGACCGGGCGCTCGGGGCGGGGGCCGACGAGGGACATGTCGCCGCGCAGGACGTTCCAGAGCTGCGGGAGCTCGTCGATGCGGGTGCGGCGCAGGAAGCGCCCGAAGGGGGTGACGCGGTCGTCGTTCTGCGTGGCCCAGCGCGGCCCGTCCTTCTCGGCGTCGAGGCGCATCGAGCGGAACTTGTAGATCGTGTACGGCACCTCGTCCTTGCCGACGCGCTCCTGCGAGAAGAGCGCGGGGCCGGGCATCGTCAGCTTGATGCCGAGGTACGCGAGCGCCCAGAGCGGCCAGGAGAGCGCGAGCAGCCCGACCGCCACGATCACGTCGAAGACCCGAAGCAGGTTGCTCAGCACCGGGTTGACGTCCCGGGTGAAGGCCGCGACGCGCAGGAAATAGAGGTCGTCCACGAGGTGCAGCGGCACGCGCCCGGAGAGGCCCTGGTAGATCGACGCGAGCTCGTGCACCTGGATGCCTTCGCCCTTCAGGCGAAGCAGCTCCTGCGCGGCCTGCGGGGGGAGGTGGTCGACACTGGCCACGAGCAGGTGCCGGGCGCCCGCGCGCTGTAGCGCCATCGCGCACTCGGCCAGCGGCGAGACCGGCGGGGGAATGGACCCGGGCCGCGACTCGAAGACCGTCGACGGGCGGCCGACGGAGATGATCCCCACGACGGCGAAGGGGCTCTCGGGGTTGCGCGCGAGCTCCTCGAGCACGTCTTCGGGCACCGGCGCGCCGGCCACCACCATGGCGCGCTCGGGCGGCTCGCGCAGCTCGATCACCCGCGAGAGCGCCACGCGGGAGAGGCAGGTGCCGGCGGTGAGCAGCACCGCGTGAAGCCCGAAGAGCATCCGGCCGAATCCCCAGCGGGGGACCACGAAGCTGGAGACCGCCAGGACGATGGCGGCGGTGGCCACCGCGCCCACGCAGCGGAGCAGGTTGGTCAGCCGTCGGAAGTCGAGCCGGAGGTTGTAGAGCTCGAACACATAGAACGCGAGCAGGTGCACCGAGAGCGCGATGAGCGTCGCGCCCTTCCACTCCCGCACCAGGATCGTGAGTAGCGAGAAGCCCGAGCCGATGCGGGTCAGCGCCGCGGAGGCGCCGAGGACGGCGAGCACCATGAGACCGTCGAGGACGGCGAGGCTGAAGGTCTTCGGGGAGACGAGCAGGCTGGACAAGGCGACCATCGATCGTAAGCGCGGTCGCACCCGGGGCGCGACCCGCCGGTGACGATCATTCGCGCCGACGCAACACCACGGTGGCGTCGAGCTCGTCGCCCCCGGTGAACTCGGCGAGGTCGAAGCCGCGCTTCTTCGCTGCGGCGGTCAGCTCGGCCAGCGAGCGCACCGCCCAGGACGGATCGGCCTCCCGGAGCGCCTCGTCCAGGGCGTCGAGCCTCGGCGCCGGAGCGCCATCCACCCGAAGCGGGCCGTGGATGATCAGCGGACCGCCGCCGGGGAGCAGCACCCGAGCGCCTGACAGCAGCCCGACGGTGGCGTCCCAGTGCGCCGCGTGGAGCAGGTCGATGGCGAGCACCGCGTCGGCCTCGCAGAGGGGCCACGGCGCCTCCGCCACGTCGAGCTCCAGCGGCATGTGGACGTTGCGCAGCCCGCTGGAGAACACCCACGCCGCGATGCTCGCCCGGGCCCCAGCGTCGACCTCCGAGGGCTGCCAGTCCAGCTTGGGGAAGGCCGCGCCGAAGTACACCGCGTGCTGGCCCGTGCCGCTCGCGACCTCCAGCACGAGGCCCCGCGGGGGCAGGGCGCGCCGCAGCGCCGCGAGCACCGCCTCGCGGTTTCGTTCGACCGACGGGGCCGAGCGTCGCGCGTCGCCCATTGAGCTCCCGCGACGATACGCCTCAGTCGGCGATGGTCAGGTCGCCAAATCGATGCTGGAGCACCGCGAGGCCCGCGATGGAGGCCGTCTCCGCGCGCATGACCCTTCCCCCCAGCCGCCACATCGCGGCGCCCGCGGCCCGAAGCATCTCCCGCTCCTGGGCGTTGAACCCGCCCTCCGGGCCCACCACCAGGGCGATGGACGTCGGCGCCTCGGTCGACCCGGTGGCGGCGGGCTCGGCGCGGTCGTCGATGACCACCCGGAGCGAGGCCCCGGTCCACGCCGGCGTGGTGAGCGCCTCGGCCAGGGAGAGCGGGCGCATCACCTCCGGGACGATCGAGCGTCGGCACTGCCGCGCGCCCTTGATGGCCTGGCCCGGCCAGGCGTGGGCCTTCTCGTGCGCGAGCCCGTCGGCCTGCACCGAGCGCACCGTGAACACCGGCTGTATCGCGAACACCCCGAGCTCGGAGGCCTTCTGCGTGACCCAGAGCATCCGCTGCCGCTGCGGGATGGCGTTGAAGAGCGTGATCGCCACCGGCGACTCGGGGTCGGCCTCCATGGCCTCGTAGGCGAGCGCCGTCGCGATGTCCCCCTCGCAGAAGCGCAGCGAGGCGCGATAGAAGCGCCCGACCGCGTCGCGCACGGTGAAGGCCTCCTTCACGTTGATGCCGCGGTAGCGGATGCGGGCGACGTTGCGGGCGTCGAAGGTCACCTCGTCGTCGAGGCGCACGACCACGTCGACGGTGATCGCGTCGCGCAGCCACGGGGCGGTCTGGTCGTCCTTGGGGTTCATCGCGGTGGGGGAGGGCAGTACCCGCGCGCGGGGCTCCGCGTCAACGCGGCGCGGTAATGCGACCGACGCCCCGGTGGTGTAGACCGCCCAGTATCATGAGCGAACCTCGTGCCTCGTTGGTGACCGCGGAGCCCATCGAGCGGGCGCAGCGGGTGCTGGTGGTGGGCTGCGGCGGCATCGGCGGCATCACCGCCGCGTGCCTCACGGAGACCTGGTCGGCGCTCGGCGTCGAGGTGGTCGGCTACTCCACCAACACCGAGATCGCCGAGGCCATCCGGCGCCACGGGTACCGGCTGACGGGCACCGAGGGGACGCGCTCGGTTCCCGGCCAGTGCCTCACCGAGCTCACCCCCGACGTCGCCCCCTTCGACTTCATCGTGCTGGCGGTGCAGCCCCCGCAGGTCGAGAGGGCCGCGCGCGAGGCGCTCCCGTGGCTCAAGCCCGACGGGGCCATGGTGTGCTTCCAGAACGGCCTCTGCGAAGACCGCATCGCGAAGATCGCGGGCCCCGACCGGGTGCTCGGCGCCGTGGTCGCGTGGGGCGCCTCGATGCCCGAGCCCGGGCTCTTCGAGCGCACCGCCGCCGGGGGCTTCGCCATCGGCCGCATGGACGGCGCGCCCGACCCGAGGCTCGAGCGCCTCGCGGTGCTGCTGGAGTGCGTCGGTCCGGTGACCCTCAGCGACAACTTCGCCGGCGCCCGCTGGAGCAAGCTCGCCATCAACGCCGCCATCTCCACGCTCGGCACCATCGGCGGCGACCGGCTCGGGGCGCTGATGGTCTCGCTCACGGTGCGCCGGCTGGTGCTGGCCATCATGACCGAGACGGTGCGGGTCGCCCACGCCGCGGGCATCCGCCTGGAGAAGGTGAGCGGCACCCTCGACCTCGACTGGATCGCCCTCACCGACGAGGAGATGCGCATCGTCGGCTCGCCGAGCCTGGTGGCCAAGCACACGCTGCTGCTGGCCGTGGGCGCCCGCTACCGCCGCATGCGCTCGTCGATGCTGTCGGCCATCGAGCGAGGTCGGCCCCCCGCGGTGGACTTCCTCAACGGCGAGGTGGTCGAGCGGGGCCGCGCGCTGGGCATCCCGACGCCGGTGAACGAGGCCGCGCAGGCGATGGTGCACACCATCGCGCGGAGGGAGCGCGCCTCGGGGATGTCGTCGGTCTACACGCTGGCCGAGTCGCTCGGCCTGCGCTGAGAGGCTTACGGCTCGTAGGTCGCGACGCTGGTCTCGGTCTCCCAGAAGCGCACGGCCTTGAGGGGGATCGCCCTCGCGGTGAGCGCCTCGAAGATGAACCGCGCGAGGAACTCCGCCGTGGGGTTCTCGTCGAGGGCCACGAAGACCTCGCCCGCCGCCGTGAGCGACGGGATCACCGGGTCGTCGCGGCGCAGCAGCAGCCGGTGGTCGAGGGTGTCGTCGATGAAGCGCTTCGCGACCTCCTCGAGGTCGCCGAAGTCCATGACGAAGCCGCGGCGGTCGAGCGTCTCGGCGCCGAGCACCAGCTCGACCCGGGCGTTGTGGCCGTGGATGCGCGCGCAGCGCCCCACGTAGTCCATCAGCCTGTGGCCGTAGCAGAACCTAACTTCTTCGCTGACCGTGAACACGGTCCGCGCCATATCACAGATCAGCGCGAGACCATCGGCCCCGCCCGCGGCGGTGGCGCGCTATCGCTGCGCCGGGGCGCCGTCGAGGCGATCGATGTGCAGCTTCTTCATCCTGCTCTGGAGGGTCGACGGCTTCAGCCCCAGGATCGCCGCCGCCCCGCCCGGCCCGTAGACCCTCCCTCGCGTGTGCGACAGAACCTCCCGGATGTACTCACGTTCTACCTCCTGCAGCGATCGTCGCTCACGGGCCGCACGGGGCGGCGAGGGGCCGCGGCGGGCCGGGAAGGGCGCGGCGTCGGGCAGGTCGATGGTGTCCGCCTCGAGCACCGCGCCGTCGCTGAGGATCGTCGCGCGCTCCAGCACGTTCGCCAGCTCGCGGATGTTGCCGGGCCAGTGGTAGCCGCGCAGCTTCGCGAGCGCCGCCTCGGTCAGCGCCCGCCCCCGGTAGCCGGTGCGCGTCGACTGCTCCGCCAGCAGCGCCTCGCTCAGCGCGCCGAGGTCCTCCATGCGCTCTCGAAGCGACGGGAGGCGCAGCGGGAAGACGTTGAGACGGTAGTAGAGGTCCGCGCGGAAGCGACCCCCGGCGACGGCCTTCTCCAGGTCGACGTGGGTCGCGGCGATGATCCTCACGTCGACCCTCACGGTGCGGTCGCTGCCCACGGGCTCGAAGGTGCCCTCCTGCAGCACCCGCAGCAGCTTCGCCTGGAGGTCGAGCGACAGCTCGCCGATCTCGTCGAGCAGCAGCGTCCCCCCGTTGGCCGTCTGGAACCTCCCCGAGCGGTCGCGCGTCGCCCCGGTGAAGCTCCCGCGCACGTGCCCGAAGAGCTCGCTCTCCATCAGCCCCGCGGGGATCGCCGCGCAGTTCATCTTCACGAAGGGCCGCTGCGCGCGCCCGCTCCAGGCGTGGATCGCCCTCGCCAGCCGCTCCTTCCCGGTGCCCGTCTCCCCGAGCACCAGCACCGGCGTGTCGGTGCGCGCCACCTGCCGCGCCCGGTGCGCGATCGCCGCCACCAGCGAGGAGCGCGACGACTCCAGCACGCCCTCCTCCTCGCCGTTGAGCTCCACCTCCAGGATGCGAGCGCGGTCGGCCTCCTGGTGGTGCAGCCTCGCGATGAGCGCCCGCTGCTCGGCGTTGACCAGCGCCAGCGCCAGCATCTGCGCGTAGACCTCCACGAGGTCGACCACCTGCGCGGGAAACACCTCGCAGCGCTCGCGGTCGAGCGTCAGCACCCCGAAGCACCGCTCCCCCGCGCACAGCGGGACCACCATGCACGCGTGCCCCGGCGGCAGGTCGAGCACCCCGTCGAAGGGATCGCCGTCGCCGTTGGCGTGATCGTCCTCCGTGTAGGCCCTCGCCCTCCGGGTCTCGAGCGCCTCTCGGATGGTCGGAAACGCGTCGAGCGACACCTCGTGCCCGCGCACCCGATGATCGGCCAGCCGACCGCGGGCGGCCCTCACCACCAGCCGCGCCCCGTCGAGCGAGAACACCGTCGCCAGGTCGTAGGGCGCCAGCCGGGCGAGCCAGTCGAGGCCCCGGCGCACCAGGTCGTCGAAGCCGTCATCGTCGATCGCGAGGGTCACCAGCGCCCGCAGGTCGTGGGTCAGGTCGAGGTCGGGGAGCCGTCGTTCCATGGCGCGCACCGTGGGGCCGGGCCACCGATATGCCAGTGAAAAGTCACCGACATCTCGGTGTCACCGGCATGTCGGTGGGACGCCTCGCTCGCGAAATGCTGAATTCGCTGCAATTCCAGGCATTGCGACCGCTGGCCCGAATCTCGATAAGGGGACCTTCCATCGGACCCGGTGTTGGGCACCGGAGATCCGTTCCCCAACGCACATCCCGACAGAGGAGTTTCACGACATGCTGACCATTGGCGACCACGTTCCTTCGTTCAACCTCAAGTCCGTCGTCTCGCTCGAGAAGGGCAAGGAGTTCGCGGACGTCTCCGACCGCAGCTATCCCGGCAAGTGGCTGGTGCTCTTCGCCTGGCCGATGGACTTCACCTTCATCTGCCCGACGGAGATCGCGGAGTTCGGCAAGCGCGAGCGCGACTTCAGCGACCGCGACGCGCAGGTGCTCGGGATGAGCACCGACTCGCACTACGTCCACCACGCGTGGCGCACCCACCACGACGACCTGCGCAGCCTGCCGTTTCCGATGCTCGCCGACAACCGCCAGGAGCTCTCCAAGGCGCTCGGCATCCTTCACAAGACCGAAGGGGTCTGCCTCCGCGCGACCTTCATCGTCGACCCGGAGGGGATCATCCGCTGGGTGGAGGTCAACGACCTCGACGTGGGCCGCAGCGTCCCGGAGGTGCTGCGCGTGCTCGACGGCCTGCAGACCGGCGAGCTCTGCCCGTGCAACTGGCAGAAGGGCGACAAGACCCTGTGAGCGAGGCACCCACCCTCGAGGCGCTGGGCAACCGGCTGCCTGACTCGGCGCGTGACCTCCGGCTCAACCTCGGCGCCGTCCTCGGCGACGGCACGCTCTCGCTGGCTCAGCGCTGGGGTTCGGCCATCACCTCGGCCATCACCGCCCGCAACCCCGAGCTGCGCGACGCCGTGCTGCAGGGCGCCCGCGCCGCGGGGGTGGACGAGGCCGTCATCGACGACGCCCGCGCGGCCGCGGCGATCATGGGGATGAACAACATCTTCTACCGTGGCCGCCACCTCATCGGGAAGGAGAGCTACCAGAAGAAGCCCGCGCGGCTGCGCATGAACCGCATCGCGAAGCCGGCCACCACCCGGCTGGACTTCGAGCTCTTCTGCATCGTGGCGAGCGCCATCACCGGCTGCGGCGACTGCCTCAAGTCGCACGAGCACACGGTCATCGAGGGCGGGCTCACGGAGGACCACGTCCACGATGCGCTCCGCATCGCGTCGGTGGTCAACGGCTTCGCGGTCTCGCTCAGCCTCGGCGCCTGATCGGGCGTCGAACCCCTCTCTCTTTACAGGTACAGGTAACGTTCCGTCGGCGCTCCCCCCGTTCCCTCTCCCGATGCTTCGGGAGAGGGGACCACGAGGGGAGGCCGCGGACCCGTCAGCGCGGGCAGTTGTAGGTGACGACGGCGCCGACGACGGAGCCGGTGCGGAGCGTGGCGCAGGAGCTGCCGTTGAAGCGCAGGCGGCTGCGGGAGCCGTCGGTGAAGCTCCAGCCGTTGGCTCCGTCGGACGGGATCTCCGTGCCGCCCAGCAGCACGCGGAACTGCGCGACGTCGGTGATCGTCGGGAAGCCCGCGGGCACCGGGTACTCGCAGGTGTTGGTGGCGCCGGTGATGGCGTTCATGGCGTCCATGAGCTGGCGCGTGGAGGAGGCGTCATAGAAGGCCGTCTCGCCGGAGCGGGCTCGGCCGCCGGCGCGGGCCATCTCGTTGAGCGCCCCGCGCGGGCCCGGCACGCCCAGCACGAAGGTGTCGACGCCGGTGGCGCGGAGGGAGGTGAGCGAGTTGACGACCTGGTTGACGGGCGAGCCGCAGTTGGGGGCGCCGTCGGTCGCGAGCAGCACGAAGCGGCGGCGCGTGGTCGGGTTCGAGCGGAAGTACGAGGCCGCGCCGTCGATGGCGGCCCGGGTGGGCGTGTTTCCATCGGGACCGATGCGGTGCATCAGGTCGGTGATGAGCCGCGCGGTGCCGCGGGACGGGGGGAAGGTGATGCCCGACGGGGGCACGCTGCACGAGCCGCCGATGGGGAAGAGCTGGAGCCCGATGTCGAAGGCGTCCTCGACCCGCGGGAGCACCACGTTGACCGCCGTACGAAGGGCGCCCCAGCGGGTGGAGCCGTCGCTGAAGCGAGCCTCCATGCTTCCCGAGCGGTCGGCGACGAGGACGATCTCCGCGATGTCGGGAAGGAGGTTCTCGATGGTGCCGCGGGTGCAGCGGGGCAGGCACTCGGCGGTGTGGCGGCAGGCCTGGTCGAGGCAGTCGGCGAGGCCGTTGCAGTCGTCGTCGATCGCGTTGTCGCAGCGCTCCGCCGCCGGGAACACCTCGCCCGTGCAGGCGCCCCAGTCGGTGCCGCCGCTCGCCACCGTCGCGCAGACCTGCATGCCCGCGCGGCAGATGCCCAGCCCGATCGAGGCGGTCGCGCCGGTGTTGCACGCGCGCGTCGCGCCGACCGCGCAGCCGCAGCCCTCGGTGGTGCTGCCGTCGCAGTTGCGGTCCATCCCGTCGCAGGTCTCCGCCCCCGGCGTGACCTCGCCCGCGCAGGAGCCCCAGCGCCCGGCGTCCGAGCACACCTGGTTGCCGCCGCGGCAGATGCCCCGCCCGGAGGTCATCGCCGGGCCCGAGTAGCAGCTCCGCGACGCGCCCGGGGTGCAGGGGCAGGTCTCGTCGATGTTGCCGTCGCAGGTGTTGTCGAGCCCGTCGCAGGCCTCGGACGTCGCCGCCGATCCGGACCCGGTGCACGCGCCCCAGCTCCCGTCGGTCTGCACGCCCTCGCAGGTCTGCGTGCCCCACACGCAGATGCCGCGGCCAGCGCGCGCGGGGTCGCCGACGAAGCAGCGCTGCGTGCGGCCCGCGACGCAGGAGCAGTTGTCGTCGACGAGGCCGTTGCGGTCGTCGTCGAGGCCGTTGTTGCAGACGTCCGGGTGCTCGGGCGTCGGGCCGCCGTCGCCCGACGATCCATCGAGGTCGAAGCCGTCGAGGTCGAGGCCGTCGAAGTCGAAGCCGTCGAAGGCAGGGATCGACCCGGCGTCGAAGTCCGGCGCCTTGCCGGCGTCGAAGTCGCCCCAGCCGTCCTCGGCGTTGGGGTCGACGTCGCCGCGCTGCGAGGCGTCGCCGAGGCCGTTGTTTCCTCCAGGGCCCGTGTCCCCGAAGTTGTTGGGGTCGGTGCGGATGACGTTGGAGTCTCCGCTCGAACAACCCACCACCGGGAGCGACAGCCCCAACGCGAAGACGAGGACTCTTGAACGCATGATGGACCTCCAGCCGCGTCGCCCCTTCGAGAGGACCGGACCCCGGCGCCAGTCGACTCTACACCGCCCTCCGCGCCCCACGGCAACGGGCTCTGGATGAGATTCCACGCGCGCGCAGTGGGGCTTTTGTGACCAGTTGCGCGAGGGTCTCGTCGCTCCTTTGCTGGTGTAGTCTGCGGCTCAGAGGAGATCACCCCCGAAGCCATGGCAGACACCGTATTCAGCAAGATCCTTCGGGGAGAGATCCCCTGCCACAAGGTCTATGAAGACAACCTGGTCCTGGCCTTTCTGGACGTCGGGCCGCTGAGCCGGGGGCACACCCTGGTGATCCCGAAGGAGCCCGCGGCGACCCTCGACGCGTTGTCCGATGAGTCCTCCGCGGCCATTGGCCGGGTGCTCCCGCGGCTCTGCCGCGCGGTGAAGAAGGTCACCGGCTGCGAGGACTACAACGTGCTCCAGAACAACGGCGCGCCCGCGCACCAGGCCGTCTTCCACGTGCACTTCCACATCATCCCGAAGCCCTCGCCCGAGCAGGGCCTGGAGATGAGCTGGCAGCCGCTGGGCCGCTTCGACCACGCCGACGGAGCCGCGCTCGCGAAGGCCATCGCCGCCGCGCTCTGACGGGTCACGACTGATCCCGATCGCCGTTCGATCGACCTCCCCTTCAGCAACCCATGAGAACCAACCGATGAGTGATCGCCCCGACCTTCCCCCCGACTGGCAGCTCGCGCTCAACGCAGAGTTCGAGAAGGACTATTTCAAGAACCTCATGGACTTCGTCGCGAAGGAGCGAGCGGCGGGCGAGGTCTATCCTCCCGAGGCGGAGGTCTTCTCTGCGTTCAAGCACTCGCCCTTCCTCGACACCAAGGTCGTGCTGATCGGGCAGGACCCGTATCACGACGTCGGCCAGGCTCACGGGCTCTGCTTCTCGGTGAAGCCCGGCGTCTCGACCCCGCCGTCGCTGGTCAACATGTACAAGGAACTCAAGTCCGACCTCGGGTGCACCGTCCCGAACAACGGATACCTCGTGCCGTGGGCGAAGCAGGGGATGCTGATGCTCAACGCCGTGATGACCGTGCGCGCCCACACCCCCAACTCCCACAAGGACCACGGCTGGGAGCAGTTCACCGACGCCGCGATCAAGGCGGTCTCCGCGAGGGAGAAGCCCGCGGTGTTCCTGCTCTGGGGCAACTACGCCAAGAAGAAGGCGAAGCTCGTCGACAAGGCGCGTCACATCGTCATCGAGGGCGCTCACCCTTCGCCGCTCTCGGTGAAACTCTTCATGGGCTCCAAGCCCTTCTCCAAGGTCAACGACGCGCTCAAGCAGCTCGGCCACACCCCCATCGACTGGCAGATCCCCAACCTCTGAGCGCGCTTCTCCCGCTTGCCCGAAGGTGCGGTCGGCATGAACAATCCGCCGCGTGCACCCCTAGGGCCCGCCTCCTCTCGGCTCGCTCCGATCCTCCATCTTCGCCTTCGCCCTCGCCGGATGTGACGACCCCCGGTGCCCTCCGACGCCGGCGTCGCCCCTGCCACCGACGGCCTGCCGTCGATGTGCCTGCCGCCGATGTGCCTGCCGCCGATGCGCTCGCCGCCGATGTGCCGCGCCGGGGCGACGTGCCCGCGGTCGATGTCCGGGCTCCACCTGCGAGGGCGCCGTCGTGAGCCGCCCGGGCAGCACCAGCGAGCTGGTCGACGGCGCCGACCGCGCCACCGTCACCATGGACGACCCCGCGGCCTGCGTGCGCCGCTACGAGCTCCGCACCACGGCCGCCCTGCGCGACGGGGAGCCCGGCAACCCCCGGACGGTGCGCGAGCGCGACGGCTGGCCCACGCTGCGCAGCGGGCACGACCTCTTCGACGCGCTGTATGCGCTCGCGGTCGAGGAGATGCGAGAGAACTCCGTCGCCGCCATCCGGGACGGGTCGTTCAACAGCGGCAACCCCATCGATTGCCCGGTCGGCGGCTGCTTCGAGACGGGCCGTCTCTGGAACTACGTCTGGACCCGCGACACCGCCTACGCCGCCCACCTCTCGCTGGCCTCGATGGACCCGCTGCGGACGCGCAACTCCCTGGCCTTCAAGCTCTCCGCTCGCCGCGGCGGCTCCAACCCCCAGATCGTCCAGGATACTGGAACCGGCGGCAGCTACCCCGTCTCCAGCGACCGCGTGGTGTGGTCCCTCGGCGCCTCCGAGCTCCTCAAGCACCTCTCCGGCGCAGACCGCGCGAGCTTCCTCGAACTCGCGTACCCCGCGATGGTCAACACCGCCGAGCACGACCGCCGCGTGGTCTTCGACGCGCGCGACGGCCTCTACCGCGGCGAGCAGTCCTTCCTCGACTGGCGCGAGCAGACCTACGCCGCCTGGACCGCCACGGACCCGGCGCACATCGCCATGTCGCGCTCGCTCAGCACCAACGTGCTGCACTTCGCGCTCCTCGACACCCTCGCCACGCTCTCCGCCGAGCGGGGCGACGCCACCGCCGGGGCGCGCTACCGCTCCTGGGCCGACGCGCTGAAGCAGTCCATCCAGCGCCGCTTCTGGCTCAGCGCCGACGGGCAGTTCAGCGCGTACACCACCACCGAACTCGACCCGTCACCCGTGCGCCGATGGGACGCGCTCGGCTCGGCCCTCGCGGTGCTCACCGGCGTCGCCACCGACGCGCAGGCCCGAGAGCTCGTCGCGCGCTACCCCCACGCGGGCCGCGGCCTGCCCGTGATCTGGCCGCAGCAGCAGTTCACGGCGATCTATCACAACCGCGCGTCGTGGCCCTTCGTGACGGCCTACTGGCTCCGCGCCGCGCGCCAGGTGCGCAACGACGCCAGCGTCGACTGGAACGTCGACGCCATGGTGCGAGGCGCCGCGCTCAACCTGTCCAACATGGAGAACCTGGAGTTCGCCAGCGGCCGGGCGCGCGTGGAGGACGGGATGTTCAGCGGCCCGGTGGTCAACTCGCAGCGCCAGCTCTGGAGCGTGGCGGGCTACCTCTCGATGGTCCACGACGTGGTCTTCGGGCTGGAAACCTCTGCTCAGGGCTTCCGCCTCCGGCCGTACATCACCCGCGCGATGCGCCACGCGTGGTTCGGTCGCGCCGACCGCATCGTGCTGCGGGGCTTCCTCTTCCGCGGCCGCCGCCTCGACCTCCGCGTCGCTCTCCCCCCTCCCGGAACCGACCGCGCCGGGGCCTACGCCGTGGCCTCGGTGCGGGTGAACGGCCGCGACGTGGGCGACGGCTTCGTCGACCCCTCGACCCTGCCCGAGCGCTCCACCGTGGACGTCGAGCTACGCGACGCCCCGGAGGCTCGCGCGACCGTGCGCTCGGTCACCGACGCCAGCGACTGGCGCCAGGTCTTCGGCCCGCGCACGCCCCGCATCGCCTCGCTGGGCGCGGCGTCCGGGAGCGGCCGGGTGCAGCTCCGCGTGGACGTCTCCGGCGAGGAGCGAGGCGCCCTCGACGTGGTGATCCTTCGCGACGGCCAGCGCGTCGCCACGCTCGGTCCCGCCGACGGCGAGCTCTGGACCGAGACGCTCACGGACGAGCAGACGGTCTCTCACTGCTACGCCCTGGAGGCGGTGTTCCGCGCTTCGGGCAACGCCTCGCAGCACAGCGCGCCGCAGTGCTGGTGGGGCACCGGCTCCGCGCGGGTGCAGCAGTTCGACGCCTCGCGCTTCGTCGCGACCGGCGGCCGCCTCGCTCCGACCACGGCCGGATGCACTACGAGAACTGGGGCGACCCCGGGCACCGCCTGGAGGTCCCGTCGCTTCGGGTCGCGCAGTCGGGCGCGTACCTGCTCCAGGTGACCGCGGGCAACGGCGCGGGCGGCACCACCACCGGCATCACCTGCGGCGTGAAGCGCGTGCAGGTGATCGAGGTCGCGGGCGGTCGCACCGTCGCCGACGGCTACGTCGTGATGCCCCAGCTCGGCGCGTGGGACCAGTGGCGCGACTCGACCTTCGTCCGGGCGTCACTCGAGGCGGGTCGCGATTACCGCGTGGTCATCGGCGACGACGACGCCGCCGTGAACATGTCCGCCTTCGAACACTTCACCCGCTACACCGGGGGCATGGGGGGCGCTGGCGGTGCCTTCTTCCGCGTGAACATCGCGGCGTTGAAGGTGCTCCACCTCGGGCCGGCGACCCCTTGAGCGAGGCTGAGCTCAGGCCGCCTTCGCCTCGGTCGCGCGCGCGGTGAGCAGCTCGCGGAAGCGCGTCGGGTTGCACGAGCGCATCATCACGAGCTCGCGGCCGAAGCGCTTGGAGGCGTTGCGCGCCACCATCACCGCCGTGTGGCTGTTGACGTCCGTCGTCACCAGCACCAGGTCGGAGCGCTCGATCTGCCGCTCCATCACCTCGACGCCGCGCCCGTTCATGTGGCCGCCGTGGAAGTCGAGCTCGTGGCCGAGAGACTGCGCGATCTTCGAGAGCGCGCGTTCGTTGCGTTCAACCCCGCCGATGAGTGTGATGCGCATTGGGGACTCCGTTGTTTGTTCAGCCGGGTTGTCCGGCCCTTCATCTCCACGAACGCACGACCTGGGGAACGCTATTCCAACCGATGTGCTTCGAGGTCGATGAGGGTGTGTTCGATTTGGTGAATGAACTTCTAGTATCGTGAAAGGGTCCGGGCAAGGGCCCGGGGCCTGGATTCGTCCGTGACGGGAGAGGCGAAGGGAGCACCGATGGAGACGATGACCTGGATGCGATGGGCGGCGTGGGGTCTCGGCGCAGCGCTCCTGACGCAGGTGGGATGCGCTGCGCGGGAAAAGGGTTCGGCCGACGCGGGCGACGCGAGCGACGTGAGCGACGTCATGGATGTGCGCGATGCGCGCGACGCCACGGATGCGGTCGACGCCACCGATGCGCGCGACGTCACGGATGTGGTCGACGTCACCGATGCGCGCGATGTGACGGACGTCACGGACGTCA
Source organism: Deltaproteobacteria bacterium (assembly GCA_016704445.1). Taxonomy (GTDB): domain Bacteria; phylum Myxococcota_A; class Polyangia; order Polyangiales; genus SCUS01. The sequence continues at coordinate 11,463 of JADJAE010000032.1, read as the reverse complement.
CGGACGCACCCCCCGTGGCGGACGTCCCCTGGGGCCTCGATCGTCGCCCGGTGAACCGGACCTGCGTCGCCTTCCCCGCGCCGGAGGCTGGCGCCGTGAGGGCGGTGATGGCCTTCCCTGGCGTGGGCGTTCCGCTGGCGACCACCATGCTTCAGCGCCCGGGGGACAACGGGCGCTGGTACCTGACGCAGTCGACGGGGATCGTCTACCGCATCCAGACCGCGCCGGCCCTCGGCCCGGCCCTGCTGGTGGCCGACCTGCGCGACCGGATCACCACCGGCGGCGAGTCGGGGCTGCTCGGGATGGCCTTCCACCCGCGCTTCGCCACCAACGGGATGGTCTACCTCTCGTACACGAGGCCCTTGCGCGCTGGCGAGACGGGCGCCTTCGTGTCGCGCATCACCCGCATGCGCTCCCGCGACGGCGGCGACACGCTCGATCGGGCGACCGAGGAGGTGCTGCTGGAGATCCCGCAGCCCTTCAACAACCACAACGGGGGCAACATCGTCTTCGGCCCCGACGGCTTCCTCTACGCGGGCTTCGGCGACGGAGGGTCCGGCGGCGACCCGTACCGCTACGGGCAGAACACCAATACACTCCTGGGTAAGTTCATCCGCATCGACGTCGACCGCGCGGACGGGGCGCGGCTCTACTCCATCCCCGCGGACAACCCCTACGCGCGCGGCGGCGGCCGCCCGGAGATCTACGCCATCGGGCTGCGCAACCCGTGGCGCTGGAGCTTCGACCGCGCCACCGGCGAGCTCTGGGCAGGCGACGTGGGTCAGGCCACCGTGGAGGAGGTCGACGTGATCCACCGCGGGGGCGACTATGGTTGGAGCACCCTGGAGGGCTCGCGGTGCTTCCGCGAGGAGACCTGCTCGAGCGCTGGCACGGTGCTCCCGGTGCTCGAGTATCCGCGCACCGACGGCGTCTCGATCATCGGCGGCTTCGTCTACCGCGGCCGGGCGATGCCCTGGCTCACCGGACGGTTCGTCTTCGGAGACTACGGCTCCGGGCGCGTCTGGGCGATCGCCTACGACAGCGCCGGGCGGGCCACCAAGGAGACCCTCGTCGAGACCGGCCAGAACCTCTACACCTTCGGCCAGGACCAGGACGGCGAGCTCTACGTGGTGCCCACCGGAGGCGCGATCCTGCGGCTCGTCCCTGGCGCCACCGCGCCGGTCGACCCCGTGCCTCGCACCCTCCGCGCCACCGGCTGCGTCGACCCGGCCAACGTGCTGCTCCCGGCCGAGGGGCTCATCCCCTACGCGCCGAGCGCTCCCTTCTGGAGCGACGGCGCCGACAAGGAGCGCTTCATGGCGCTGCCCGAGGGAGGGCGCATCACCATCGGCGCGGACGGCGACTGGCAGCTCCCCAGCGGCACCGTGCTGGTGAAGCACTTCGCCGTCGGCGGTCGGCGCGTCGAGACCCGGCTCTTCGTCCGCCACCTCGACGGCGCGTGGCGCGGCTACACCTACCGCTGGAACGACGCGCAGACCGACGCCACCCTCCTCGACGGCAGCGAGGCGCGCGACCTCCCCGGCGGCCTCCGCTGGTACTACCCCTCACGCTCGCAGTGCATGCAGTGCCACTCCGAGGCCGCCGGTCGCTCGCTCGGTCCTGGAGACCGCGCAGCTCGACACGCCCCTCCGCTACGCCGCCACCGGGCGCGTGGCCAACCAGCTCGTCACCCTCGATCACCTCGGCCTCTTCGACCGACCGCTGGCCGCGATGCGTCCGCCCGCCTATCCCGACCCCTACGCTCCGGGGCCCGACGAGGGGCGCGCCCGGTCCTGGCTGCACACCAACTGCTCGGCGTGCCACCGCCCCGGAGGCATCGGCCGAGGCCCGATCGACCTGCGCTTCTCGACCCCGCTGGCCATGACCGGGACCTGCAACGTCGCGCCCTCGGTGGGTGACCTGGGGATTCGCGACGCGCGGATCATCGTCCCCGGCGACCCCGCGCGCTCGATCCTCCACGCGCGCATCGCCGCGACGGACCTCCACCGCATGCCTCCCATCTCCAGCGGGGTGGTGGACGCCGCGGGGGTGGCGCTGATCGATCGGTGGGTGCGCTCGCTCACGCGCTGCCCCTGAGCGGGTCAGTGCGCGGCGGGCGTCTCGAGCTCGCCGGGGTGCCGTCCCCCGGTGACCTTGAGGCCGTAGATGAAGCCTCCGATGGTGTAGAGCCCGGAGGCCGCGATGAGGTAGGTCGGCGCGAAGTGCAGCGGGATGAAGACGTAGACGCTCAGCACCACGAGCAGCTGCAGCACCTTGACGACGGGCTGCGAGGAGATGTGGAGCTTCGGCTGCGGGAGGTTGCTCACCATCAGCGCGGCGAAGAGGGCCATGACGCCGACGAAGGCCGCCAGCGTCGAGGCGCCGAGGGCGTTGGCGCGGTGGGCGAGGAAGGCCGACGCGAGCATGCCGCCGCTGCTGGTGGAGGGGAGCCCGAGGAAGAAGCGCGAGCCGACCACGTCGGTGGTGACGTTGAACTTCGCGAGCCGGATGGCCGCGCAGAGCACGTACGCCGCGCCGAGGCCGAGGAGCGCCATGTGGGCCGCGCCCTGGGACCACGGCTCCGGGGCGCCGAGGGTGACCGCCTGGGTGATGAGCGCCGCGGGGCAGATGCCGAAGGTGACGAAGTCGGAGAAGGAGTCGAGCTGCACCCCGAACTCGCTGCTGGCGTTGAGCTTCCTCGCGATGGCGCCGTCAGCCTTGTCGAGCAGCACCGCGTAGAGGATCAGCCACGCGGCCTCCTCGAGCTGCGGGAGCGTGGTCGCGCCGAGGGAGGTGCGAATCGAGAGCAGCCCGAGGACGAGGCCGATGCAGGTGACGCCGTTGGGGGCGAGGTAGCGCGCGGGAAAGCGGTCGAAGAGGCGCATTTCCCCGGGAACACAGCGCGGACGACGCGTCGCTGTCAAGCGTGCGCGCTCGACGCGCTTCGGGGGTTCAGTCCTCGTCCGGGAGGTCGACGACCTCCACGCGGTCGTCGCTCGGCCGGAAGCACCACATGCCGCGGTCGTCGGCCGGGGGCTGCGGTCGCAACGGGGGGCGGGCGAAGTCGGGGCGCGGCGCGGGTACGGCCATCCGAGGGCGGTCTTCGGGCTCGATCACGACCCGGCGGCGCACGAGCGCGATGCGCGCGAGGCAGGCCATCTGCGTGTCGCGGGCGGACGGCGCGTCGGGCTCGACGCGGGGGTCGGTGCGCACGGGGCGTGGGGCGATCGGCGGACGCAGTACGTCCCGGTGGCGGTCGGACATGGCACGTCTCTCCTCTGCGCCCACCGTAGGGTGGGCCTGCGCAGCGCGAGGAGTTACGGGCAGGTCGGGGCCGGGCGAGCGGTCAGCGCGCCGGAGAGCTCTGCGGCCGAACGAAGCCGGAGACGTGCGCGGCGGCGTCGAGGTCACGGCGGGTGACGCCTCCCGCGTCGTGCGTCGACCAGGTCACGGTGACCTTCTGCCAGGTGATGAGCAGGTCGGGGTGGTGGTCGACGCGCTGCGCGTAGAGGGCCACCTGCACCGCGAAGGCGACGCCGGCTTCATAGCTCGGGAAGATGAAATCCCTCACGATCGATGCGTCCTGGCGCCGCCACCCTTCGAGGGGCTGAAGGGCGGCATCGATCTCGTCGTGGCTCAGTCGGGTGCGGCTCATGGTGGAGCGCAGCGTAACGAATCCATCCGAGTAAGTCGGCGCTGAGGTGGCATCCTGGGAGGGAGATGAGAGGCAAGGTGCTGGTCGAGGCGTTGGTGTCGCTGGCGCAGTCGCGGGGAATGACCGTGCGCAAGGAGGCGATGAGCCGAGGCACCTCCGCGGGGGCTTCTGCGTGGTGAAGGGCGTCCCGACGGTGCTGGTCGACGAGCGGGGCTCCGTCGACGCCCAGATCGAGGTGCTCGCCGGGGTGCTGCGGCGGATGACCTGGGAGCTGGAGGGCCTCGACCCGAGCGTGCGCGCGGTGCTCGAGCGGCCCGCCGGGGAGAAGCGCGCGAAGGCTACCAGCGCTCCACCGGCCAACCCCGTCGCCACGCGGTCCATCGGAGGCGCGGGTCGGGGTTGACCACCACCGGCTCGCCGACGGCGTCGAGCATCGGCAGGTCGGTGACGGAGTCGGAGTAGAAGGCGCTGACCTTCAGGTCGACCTCGTGTTCGCGGGCCCAGCGCTCGGCCACGGTGACCTTGGCCCCGCCGAAGCAGAAGGGCTCCTCGATCGATCCGGTGAGCCGCCCGTCTTCGGCCACGAGGCGCGACGCGAGGACGTGCTCGATGCCCAGGAAGTCGGCCACCGGCTTCGCGGCGTAGGCGGTCGAGCTGGTGAGCACCGCGCACAGGTCGCCCCGGGCCTGGCGCTGCGCGACCACAGACCTCGCTCGCGCCGAGATGAAGGGCACCACCTCCGCGGCGGACCACTCCTCGACCTCGCGGATGAAGCGCTCCGCGTCCCGTCCGGCGAGGGGGCGAGCGACGACGCGGGCGATGCCGCTCGCGTCGACGGCGCCGGCCATGTAGCGCATGAACCACCACCCGAAGCGCGCCGCGTCTCTCCGTCGGGCCTCGCCACGACCTCGGAGCCACTTCACGTAGAGCAGCGCGCTGTTGGCGCCGACCAGCGTGTGGTCCATGTCGAAGAGGGCGGCGGACCTCACCGGCCCTCGAGGTAGCGCTCGAAGACGTTGAAGATCGCGTGCAGGGCCACCGCGGCGCCGATGCCTCCGCGCCAGATGCGCAGCGCGCCGAAGAGGAGGCTCGGGAAGAAGACCGCAGCGCGGCCGATGCCGGGTTCGGCAATGACGTGCGTGAGGGCGAAGAGGGCGGAGGTGAGCACCAGGACGCGGGCGGCGTCGGCGAAGGGAGGCTTACGGGTGCGGGTAAAGTCCGCGAGCCCGAGGGCGTCGGCGATGCGGGTCTGGACGTAGCCCCGGAAGAAGAGCTCCTCGGTGAGGGCGACGGCGACGACCTCGCCGAGGAGGGTGGCGACCGGGTCGTGGGCGAAGGGGAGGTGGCGCGGTCCGATGGGCTGGTTGATGAGGGGCCAGGCGAGCGAGTAGACCGGGAGCACGACGGCGGCGACGAGGGCCGCGACGCCCAGCTCGCGGATGGCCGAGGGGATGGCCTCGATGACGGCCCTGGGCAGCGAGCGCGGGTCGCCCTGGTGGCCCGGGATCAGGCCCTCCAGCCGGATGCCGTAGCGCTCGGTGTCGTCGTCGTCCCTGCTCACCCCGCGCAGCGCCGCCACCAGGAACACCACCCCGATGAGCCCGTGCAGGTCTCGCCGCACGGCCGCCGGCCGCGAGAGCGCGAACACCAGCGCGTTCACGAGCCCGTAGGCGACGAGGAGGTGGCGGCGGGCGCGCTGGATGGTTTCCGGGGTCGACACGGGGCGGGCGACGCTCAGTGGAGCACGCCGTCGCCGGAGACCGGAACGGGCTGCGCGGCGCTCACCGGGACGGCCTGCGCGGTGACCCGCTCGACCTCGGCGTCCATGGTGCCGCGGACCATCTTGGAGATCATCACCCAGTCGGCCGCGAAGGAGTACAGCGGGTGCCCGAAGGTGGCCGGCTTGTTCCCTTCGATGAAGAAGTGCGAGTACCAGGCGCAGCCGTATCCGATGGCCGCACCGACCGGGACCAGGGACTTCTTCCCCAGCAGCAGCCCGGTGATGGCGACCGCGGCGCCGACGCTCGTTCCGATGGCATGCACGGTGCGGGTCACCGGGTTCTTGTGCGCCCGCACGTAGTACGGCCAGAAATCTTCGAACGACTTGATGTCTGGAGTGCTCATGCGGAGGTCGTAGCGCCTCCCGGGCGGGGCTGTCGAGCCTGCGTGGGACGTTGCCGCGGCGATCAGCGCCGCGCGGGCACCGCCCCGAGGTGCGTCGCGTACCAGCGATCGCCCCAGTGGATCATCACGCGCACCTCGACCCGCTCGGTGCGCCCCCCGAGGCCGACCCGCAGCGTCGAGCGGTAGCAGCTCCAGTACGGCAGCCGGTTGGCCTCGCGCCCCACGGCCATCCAGGTGCAGGCCCTGGAGAGGTCGAAGCCCTCGAAGCGGGCGCCCGACCAGTCGCGGCGGCGGGCGCGCTCGGCCTGGATGTCCCGGCGGTACCAGCGCAGCAGGGTCGCGAAGTAGCCCGACGCGCCGGACATGTCCTTGATGGCGAGGAAGGGCTCGCGAGGGAGGAAGAACCCCTCGGCGCGCTGAAGGTCTGCCGCCTCGCCGGAGCGGAGGGCGTCGACCAGCAGCCGGGCGCGGGCGTCGACGTCACCCGGCGGGGGACGCCGTGGGGGAGCGCGCAGCGAGCGAGCGTTCTCGGGCGGAATCGCGAGGGCAGGCCACGGGTCGGCAGCGACGACGAGGGGCAGCGCCGCGGCCGCGAGGCCGAGGGCGACGAGGAGCATGGGGCGGGGATGCGTTGCCATGGGGGTGCAATCGGGGGGCCTATCACGACACCCCATGGCCTTTCTCTTGCAGAACGCAACCCGGCGCAGATGCCCGGGATCTCCCGAGAATTCTCGGGTGATGATTCTCATGGCGAGCTTCTTGACCCTCGTGGGGGGCCGAGCTACGCAACGTCCGCTCACCGGGCAGGGTATTCCTGAGTCCGAGCGATTTTCCCCCTTCAGCACGAGGCGGCAGCGGAGTGATCGATCGCAGCGTCGTCGACCAGGTCCGCCAACGGACCGACCTGGTAGAGCTCGTCGGCCAGTACATGCCCCTGCGCCGCGCGGGCATGAACTGGATCGCGCGCTGCCCCTTCCACGAGGAGCGCACGCCGAGCTTCAACGTCAACGCCGAGCGGGGCTTCTACTTCTGCTTCGGCTGCAAGGCCTCCGGCGACGCGCTCAAGTTCTACGAGCAGATCGAGGGGGTGAACTTCGTCGAGGCCCTGCGCGCGCTCGCGGAGAAGGCGGGCGTCGAGCTCCCGGAGACCCGCGACCCGGAGCGCATCGCGGAGGACCGTCGCCAGCGCGACCTGGGCGAGCGCCTCGCGTCGGCCTGTGAGCTCGCCGCGGCGTACTACGAGCGCTGCCTCGTCGACGCGCCGTACAGCGAGCTCGCCCGCGACGTGCTTGCCGAGCGCGGCATCGCCGAGGAGGTCACCGCGCGCTTCCGCCTCGGGTACGCGCCCGCCCGCTGGGACGGGCTCGCCGAGCACCTGAAGGCGCAGAAGGTGTCGCCCGCCGACGCCGAGCTCGCGGGCCTGCTCATGCCGGGGCGCAACGGCGGCTGGTATGACCGCTTCCGGCACCGGCTGATGTTCCCGGTGGTCGACCGCGCCGGGCGCGTGGTGGCCTTCTCGGGCCGGGTGCTCCCGGTGACCGAGGACATGCCCGAGGGCCTCGTCCCGGAGGACGCGGGCAAGTACATCAACAGCCCGGAGACGCCGCTCTACAAGAAGTCCGAGCTGCTCTACGGCCTCGGGAGCGCGCGCACGACGATGCGCCAGAAGGCCGAGGCGATCCTGGTCGAAGGCAACTTCGACGTGGTGCAGATGCACCAGCACGGGTTCACCGAGACCGTGGCGCCGCTGGGCACGAGCTTTACCGAGGCGCAAGCCAGGCTGCTCCGGCGCTTCGCGGAGAACGTCGTGCTGCTCTTCGACGGCGACGAGGCGGGGCGCAAGGCGACCGCCGCGGCCTACTCGGTCTGCGCCGAGGTGGGCCTCGCCGCGCGGGTGGGCGTGCTTCCCGCGAAGATGGACCCGGACAGCTACCTCCGCAGCGCGGACCCGGAGTTCGGCCTGGAGGGGATGACGCAGATCCTCCACGGCGCCCCGAGCCTGGTCGAGTGGCTCATCAGCACGTCGCGCACCCGCCTGCGCGACGCGGTGCCGCAGCGCATCGCCGCCCTGCGCATCATCGCCCCCGCCATCGCCGCGGTGCGGGACATCGGCGAGCGCCGGGCGTACATCAGCCAGGCCGTCCATACGCTGCACCTCGACGAGTCGGTGGTGGAGGGCGATCGTGCGGGAGAACCTCCGTCAGCTCGGGCGGCCGATGGAGTTCACCGAGCAGAAGTCCACGCTCCCGAAGGCCCGGGCGGGCCTCGGCGAGCTCTTCCCCTCCGCCGGCGAAGCCCGGGTGATGGACCGCAAGGCCCAGGCCGCCATCGTCGCCTCGGTGCTCTGGTGCCCGCAGCTCCTCGAGGCGCCCGAGCTCGGCGAGCTGAATACCCTCGTCGATAAACCCACCTGGTCGCTGGTGGCCGAGGCACAGCGGGAGTGGGCGGCGGGGCAGCGGCTCGACGCGCCGACCCTGCTCGACCTCGCGCCCAACCCGGCCGACCGGCAGTGGCTGGCGGAGCAGCTCAGCCCGACCGAGGCGGAGACCCCAGGAGCTGCTGGCGAGGGCGAGGGCGATGCTGATGGGCGCGCTCACCACGCTGCGGCGCCTGCAGATCGGGCGGGTGACCGCGGAGCTGAAGGACCGGAGCTTCGCCGCGGGCGTGGACGGTGATCACAAGAGTGAGGCGCAGGTACTGAACGAGGAGCTGAACATGAAGCGCGAGCTCGCGCTGAAGCGGCGGGTCGGCGGTTGAGGCAGGGTGAGGGTTGATGATGGTTGATTTGACGGGGCGGGACAGATCGTACAGACAGCGCGGCCGGTTACTGCGGCGCGGAGGAGCCGTTCGATGAAGGAAGAGACCACTCGCAAGGCGACATCTGGGAAGAACTCTGGCGGCGCGGCGAAGGCCGCGGAGGCGACGGCGCCCGGCAAGGGCCGCGACCGCAAGGAGGTCCAGCAGCTGATCGAGCTCGGCAAGTCCAAGGGGAGCATCACCCTCGACGAGATCAACGAGGCGTTCACCACGGACGCCATCTCCGCAGACCAGTTCGACGAGCTGATCGGCATCCTCGGCGACGAGGAGATCGAGGTCGTCGAGGCGAGCAACCAGGTGAAGGTCCCGGCCAAGCGCGCCGCGGAGGAAGACCAGGAGAAGCGCGTCGTCCCGATTCCGGACGAGGAGGAGGCCGTCGCCGAGGACGCCTACGCGGCCAAGAGCAACGACCCGGTGCGGATGTACCTCCGCAAGATGGGCTCGGTCTCGCTGCTCACCCGCGAGGGCGAGGTCGAGATCGCCAAGCGCATCGAGGACGGCGAGAACAAGGTCCTCAACACGATCCTCCGGTCGCCCATCGCGGTGCAGGAGATCATCAAGCTCGGCCAGAAGGTGAAGGACAACAAGGTCCGCCTGAAGGACGTCGTGCGCGACGCCGACGACGAGGAGGGCTACAACGAGGACGACGTCCGCAAGCGCGTCGACCGGCTCACCGAGAAGGTCAAGCGGCTGCAGCTCCACATCGAGTCCCTCGAGGAGTCGCTCGACCCGGCGAAGAAGCTCTCGGACACCAAGCGCCGCTCGGTGGTCGACGAGATCGAGAAGACCCGCGCGGAGATGTGCCTCTCGCTCATCGACCTGCGCCTCAACAAGAAGCAGATCGAGAACATCGTCTCGCAGCTGAAGAAGCTGATCGATCAGCTCGAGCGCGCGGAGTCGCCCGTCACCGACGCGGCCCGCCGCTTCGGCGTCGAGCCCCGCGAGCTCAAGCGCCGGCTGCGCGAGTTCGAGGCCGCCGACAACCGCCGCCGCGGCGTGCTGGCGCGGCAGCTCAAGACCGTGGCGACGGAGCTCGAGTCCCTGCTCGACGCGCTGAAGTCGAGCACCACCAAGGTCCGCACCGTCGAGGAGAAGGCCAAGGAGCAGGGCGTCACGCTCGAGGAGCTGCGCCGCACCTTCCGCGAGATCCGCGAGGGTGAGCGCACCGCCGAGCGCGCGAAGGCCGAGCTCGTCGAGGCCAACCTCCGCCTCGTGGTGTCGATCGCGAAGAAGTACACCAACCGCGGGCTGCAGTTCCTGGACCTCATCCAGGAGGGCAACATCGGGTTGATGAAGGCGGTGGACAAGTTCGAGTACCGCCGCGGGTACAAGTTCAGCACCTACGCGACGTGGTGGATCCGTCAGGCCATCACCCGCGCGATCGCCGATCAGGCGCGCACCATCCGCATCCCGGTGCACATGATCGAGACGATCAACAAGCTCATCCGCACCTCGCGGTACCTCGTGCAGGAGTTCGGTCGCGAGCCCACGCCCGAGGAGATCGCCGAGAAGATGGAACTCCCGCTCGACAAGGTGCGGAAGGTCCTGAAGATCGCGAAGGAGCCCATCTCGCTGGAGACCCCGATCGGCGAGGAGGAGGACTCCCACCTCGGCGACTTCATCGAGGACAAGAGCGTGATCTCGCCCTCCGAGGCGGTCATCTCCAACAACCTCGCCGAGCAGATGCGCAAGGTGCTGAAGACCCTGACGTGGCGCGAGGAGAAGGTCCTCCGCATGCGCTTCGGCATCGGGGAGAAGTCCGACCACACCCTCGAAGAGGTGGGTCAGGGCTTCGAGGTCACCCGCGAGCGCATCCGCCAGATCGAGGCGAAGGCGCTACGCAAGCTCCGTCACCCCTCCCGCTCCAAGCAGCTCAAGTCCTTCATCGAAGGGTAGAGAGCCTCTTCGGCTCCCGGAGACCCTAAAACCCCCCTTGCGCTGGCCCGAGACGGGTCAGCGTGGGGGGTGGTCTTCGTTCTGCACCAGCGCCTCTTCCACCGAACAAGCGCAGCGCTCGGCGGGCCCGTCGCCCGGCGACTCGAGCAGCGCCAGCAGCTTCGGCAGGTCGAGGGGCTTGTCCATGAAGTGAAGCGTCGCGATGCGCATCCGGTCGACCTGGCGCGGCGCGAGGTGAAACGCGCTCACCAGGATGATGGGCGTCCCCGGGGCCCGCTCGGCGATGTCGCGAGCGAGAGAGACCCCGTCGGTCTCGGGCATCATCACGTCGCTCACCACCGCGTGAAACTGCGCTCCCGGGAGCGCCGCGAGCGCCTCCTCTGCGGTTGAAACGGCGGTCACCGCGTAGCCGACGCGCTCCAGCACTCGCATGAGAGTGAAGCGCTCATTGGCATCGTCTTCTACGACCAGCACCCTCTTCATTGGGGAGCCTCCGGCGACAGTTGTTGGGCAATCACCAGTCGATTGCAGCCGACGCACGATTACCGCGGGATGTTCACCGCTCGCAAGGTGGTCGATGATGTCGGCCACGGAGAGTTCTACCGCGAACACCGCACCTCTGCGACCCGGACGCCATGGGGCGTCGGAATCGCGACAGCGAAGCCGTCCGGCCCGGCGGTCGTCGCGGCCAGCGCGGCGCTCAGGGCCTGCTCGTCCAGGCGGAGAAACTCTCCAAGCCGGTCGGGGGCGCCGAGAGCCTGCCCCCGCGCGTCGAAGAGGCGGTCGTGCAGCGTCGGGGCGGCGTGGGTGACGTCGAGCCAGAAGGCGATCCAGCCGACGCGCGTGGGGAGCACCGTCGCGCCGCGCACCATCGTCGGGGCGGTCTCCGAGAGGGCCGAGCTTCGCAGCTCCTCCGTGAAGGGGTCGCCCGTGACGAGGCGCACGCCCGCCCGAGGTCCGGTGACGATCGC
>JADJAE010000031.1 GCA_016704445.1 Deltaproteobacteria bacterium | reverse complement strand
GAGCCGGTGGAACGGGCGCATCTCGACCGGCGGCAACCCGGTCAACGCCCCTCCGCCCACGCGCCAGGACAACACCGGCGCCGAGCCTCCGGGCGCGAGCTGCGGACACGACTGCCGGGCCGCGTGGAGCACCGCCACCGCGCAGTGCCCGAGGCAAGACGCCGCCTGCGTCGCGCGCAGCGACGAAGGCTACCGGGACTGCATGCGGGGCTGCTTCTGAGGAAGGGTGGACGGTCGACCTCCTCGGGAGAGGAGGCGACCATCCCAGGGAGGGAGACGGCGATCAGCCGCCGCGGAGCTGATCGAAGAGGTCGATGTCCAGGTAGGGGAGCGTCACGGTCGAGTGGTTGACCAGCACCTTGTGCTCGTCGAGCAGCCGACCGAGGCCGACGCCGTCCACCAGCGTGATGGGGGCCGCGCCTTCCTGGGAGGCCTCGTCGCGCGCGCCAGAGAGCACCTGCCCGGTGGTCAGCAGCCAGCCCGCGCGGGCGTTGTTGTAGTGATGGAGCGAGCCGCGGAGCTCGATCACGCGCTCGCGACCGACCTCGCCGCCGCGGCGTAGCACGATCGCGACGGGGAGCTCCTCGGGGCCGCGACGGGCGATGCCGCAGAGGTGGGCCTCGACCTGCGAGAGCCCCGGCCGGCGCGTCGAGCGCAGCGACGAGATGCCCATGCGCTCCAGCAGCAGCGCCGCCGCCTCGACGAAGGAGTGCCGCGGGGCTCGTTGATGCGCCGGACGACGTAGCGCCGTGAGGCGTCGCGCAGCCGCTCGAGCGCCGCCAGGGCCTCGGCCTCGGCGCGAACCAGGTCGGGAGGCAGGGTCCAGTCGAGCAGGCCCACGCGGCCGCCGGCCAGCCGCAGCCGGCTCCGCTCGCCGCGCAGCCCCCGACGCGCGCCGTCGACCCGGATGGCCGCGGACACGGTGGACTGCAACAGCGTCGGGTCGCCCGCGAGCTTGCCCGAGCGGAGCCCCTCCTCGATCAGCGAGCGCAGCCCCACCGGCTGGCGGTCATCGCGCCTCGCCAGGATCGCCACCACCGCGTCGGCCGTATCGCGGCCGATCTCCTCGTCACGCCCTTCGGGGGCCTCGACGCGCACCTCGGTGCGCTCGTCCCGACGGCCCTCGCCGCGCGCCTCGCGCGGACCCCGGTCACGGGTCACCGCGGTCACCGCGGTCACCCCGGTCGCCGCGACGACCCCGGCCGCGCTCCTCGCCACGCTCGCCGCGGGGCTGCTCGGTCCGCTCGCCCGCCTCCCGAGGCGCCTCGCCCTCGACGGTCGCGCCCTCCACCGGGGCCTCCGCCTCGGCGGCCACGACCGCCCCGTCGGCGCCCTCGGCCCCCTCGGCGCCCTCGACGCGCTCGCCAGCGCGCCCACGGCGGCGGCGGCGGCGGCGGCGCTTGTTGCCGTCCTGCTTCTCCGCGGAGCCGCCCAGCAGCGGCTCGTCGTCGTCGTCCTCCTCGGAGAGGCCCTCGACCGCGGCGGCCATGCGCGCCTGGACCTCGAGCTCCTCCGCGCTACGCGGGGCCTCGTCGACCACCGGCGCGGGGGCCGCGGCCTTCACGGCCTTCACGGCCTTCGGAGCCTCCTCGGCGGTGAGCTCCTCGCCAGCGTGCTCGGGGAGCTCCTCGGCCTCCCCGGCCTCCTCGGCCTCCGGAGCGGCGACAGCGGCGACGGGGGCGGCGACGGGAGCAGCGACGGCGGCCACCGGGGCGGCCACGGCGGTCTCGACGGCCTCGGTCTCCTCGACCGCGGCGGCGTCGATCGAACCCCACTCGCGCAGACCGAACACTCCCGGGCGAACGCGCACGATGTTCTGCGCGGCGTCGTCACGGCGGGTCAGCGTCGCGAGCCGCGTGCTCATCGTGACCTCCGGGGTCTTGCCCACGTGCGACAGCAGGTTCTCGTCGATCGAAATCTGCGTGATCTTCTTGAAATGCAAGGGCTTGCCGACCTTGCGCAGCACGGCCTCAGCGGCCTCGGTGAACGTCATGGGAATCCTCGGTTCGATGGTCGACCGCCCCTTCGCTTGCGCGCTCGCCCGAACATTCGGGGGCCACGTACGCGGGCTGATCGACTCTATGCGGACATCGCCACGTACCAGGGCCCTATTACCCCTGAACACGCGATGCCGGGCCGAAGCCTACGCCGAAGTACCCGGAGAGGTAAAGCGCCGTCGCAACGGTTCTCCTCCCGTCGGCCGTAGCGCCGCTACCATGGATCGACTACCTACGAATCGACACTCCGGAACCCTGACACCCCAATGGCCAACACCACCGACTCACCGAAGCCCCGCGCGTCGCGCGCGCCCCTCCTGATCAACATCGCCCTCGTCGTGGGCGCCATCGGGATCTTCCTGGCGTGGCGCCACGCGCGCGACCCGCGCCGCCTCTGGGCGAAGCGCGTCGACGAGACCCACCAGCGCTACATCGACACCGCCCTGCGCCGCTGCTTCGGCTCCACCGACTCGGCGGAGATCCGGCGCGTCGCCGACGCCGTCCGCGGGGGGACGCTCCCGAGGCCCTTCAACGAGTGCCACCGCGGCCCGATGGCCGAGCTCCTCGTGGCGCCCAACAGCTTCATCGAGTCGATCCAGAACCCGCCGCTCGAGGTCTATCGCCTGCGGGAGCGGGAGCGCTCGTCGCTGATGCGCCTCACCGCCAGCGCGCGGCTGCTCGAACAGGACGTGAGCCACGCCGCGGGAAACCCCTCCGCCGAGCGGCGCGAGCCCCTGGCGAGCAAGCTCGAGGAGCTCGCCGTCGCCGTGCAGCAGGAGCGCTCCGCCTTCGACGACCTGGTGCGCGCCGCCCGCGACGCCGCCACCCTCTTCTGATTCCCTCCACCACAGCGAGCGCGTCGACGATGGGCAAGGAGCCCGTCGCCTTCGACGCCCCGTACGTCATGGAACCCAGAAACGACAAAGCCCCGGGAACCTCATCGGTTCACCGGGGCGTTCATCGTTCGATCATCAAGGCGAGGTGGACGGGACTTGAACCCGCGATCTCCGGCGTGACAGGCCAGCGCGATAACCAGCTTCGCTACCACCCCACTCAGTCAGCGGTTTGTGACCGCTTCCCGTCGAAGGGAGACGCTGTGTACTCCCGGCTCGGGCGGACTGTCAAAGAAAAAAACGCACGCGTTCACTTCCCTTCGAAAGAGCGCGGCGCGCGGGGGTTCTCCACGAAGGTTCGCATCCCGCTCTTCTGGTCGGCGGTGGCGAAGCAGAGCGCGAAGCCCTGGATCTCGAGATCCTTGGCGACGCCGAGCGGAACGTTCTCCGCCGCGTTCATCACCCGCTTGGCGTGGCCCACCGCGAGCGGCGCGTTCTTCGCGATCGCGTCGGCCACGGCCTTCACTTCCGCGGCCAGCGACTCCGCGGGCACCACGCGGTCGGCGAGGCCGATGGAGAGCGCCTCGGCCGCGCCGATGACCGAGCCCACCAGCACCAGCTCCCTCGCCTTGCCGACGCCCACGCGCCGCGCGAGGCGCTGCGTCCCGCCGAAGCCCGGGATCACCCCGAGGCCCACCTCGGGCTGGCCGAACTTCGCCTTCTCGCTCGCGACGATGAGGTCGCACGCGAGCGCGATCTCCGTCCCGCCGCCGAGCGCGAAGCCGTTGACCGCCGCGATGATGGGGTAGCCCACCGCCGCCATGAGCTCGCCCAGCGCGTGGCCCTTGCGGGCGAAGCGCGCCGCCGCCTCGCTGTCGAGCCCGGCCATCTCCGCGATGTCCGCGCCCGCCACGAAGGCCTTGTCGCCGGCGCCGGTGAGCACCGCCACCCGCACCTCGGGCCGCGCCGACAGCGCCCCGAAGGCGTGCGTGAGCTCCTCGATCACCTTCGCGTTGAGCGCGTTGAGCTTCTCTGGGCGGTGGATGACCACCGTCGCCACGTGACCCTCGACCGCGACCCGGATCGTCTCGTAGTCCATCAGCGCCTCCCTCTCACTTCTTCTCGTAGGAGTAGAACCCGCGGCCGGTCTTGCGGCCGAGCCACCCCGCGGCGACGTAGTTACGCAGCAGCACCGGGGCGCGGTACTTGTCGTCGCCGAACTCGCGCTGCAACACGTCGGCGATGGCCAGCACCGTGTCGAGCCCGATGAAATCCGAGAGTTCGAGCGGGCCCATCGGGTGGTTGAGCCCGAGCTTCGCCGCGTGGTCGATGTCGTGGGGCGTCCCGAGGCCGTTCTCCAGCACGAACACCGCCTCCAGCAGCAGCGGGAGCAGCATGCGGTTCACGAGGAAGCCGGGGCTGTCCTTGGCGGTCACGGCGGTCTTGTTGAGCCCCGCGACGGCGGTGAGCGCCCGCTGGTAGGTCTCGTCGCTGGTCTGGAGGGCGCGGACGATCTCCACGAGGCGCATCATCGGGACGGGGTTGAAGAAGTGCAGGCCCACGACGTCGGCCGGACGCCGCGTCGCGGCCGCGATGCGGGTGAGCGAGATGGAGCTGGTGTTGCTGGCCAGCACCGCGCCGGGCTTCACCGCGGCGTCGAGCTTCTCGAAGAGCGCGAGCTTGGTGTCGAGGTGCTCGGTCACCGCCTCGACCACGAGGTCGGCGTCGCCGAGCTCCTCGATGGAGCCCACCGGGACGATGCGCCCCACGAGCGCGCCCGCCTCGTCGGCCCCGACCTTCCCCTTCTCCACCAGCTTGCGGAGCCCGCTGGCGATCTTGTCCCGCGCCGCCGTCGCCCGATCGAGCGAGGCGTCCGCGAGCTTCACCGTCCAGCCCGCGCCGGCCGCGACCTGGGCGATGCCCGACCCCATCTGCCCAGCGCCCAACACACCGAAAATCGCGATGTCACTCATGGCGAAGCGGGTAGTCCACCGCCGTCATGATCGTCAACCCCTCGGCGTGCACCATTCCCTTGTGGGCGGCGTAGGGAGGCATATAGCCTCGAAATACGCGGTCCAGCACCGCGGGGAGTACAAGAGACCCAATGAACCTTCGATGGACCCGTCCGCTCGCCGGCCTCGCGCTCGTCGGCGCCCTCACCACAGGCTGTCCCTCGCCGAGCATCTACGGCACCGCCCGCACGATTCCGCAGGGGACCATCCAGCACACCATGGCCGCAGAGGTCATCGGCGCCGCCGGTAGCGGGGCGACCTTCGTCTACCCCACGCTGCCCACCTACCAGATGCGCATCGGCCTCGCGGACAACGTCGACCTCGGCCTGCGCCTGGGCAACCTCACGATGCCGGGCGCGGACGTGAAGATCAACTTCGTCCGAGGGGCCTTCGACCTCGCGATCATGCCCGGCGTCCAGGCGATCTACGGGGCGGTCGGCGACGTCGGCGGCGGCATCCTCTACCTCAACCTCCCGCTCGTCCTCGGCTTCAACCTCTCGCGCAACTTCAGCCTCATCGCCACGCCGGGCGTGGCCTACGGCTACGCGGGCGGGTCCGACGGGTCGCGGAGTTCTTCGTCCGGCGGCTCCTCGCCGGACACCTACCGGGGCAGCGGGTTCATTCCCCGACTCGGGGTCGGCGCGAACATCCGGCTGAACAATACGTTCTCGATCCAGCCCGAGTTCACCGGGCTCTACAGCACCGACACCAGCGCGCTGCTCTTCACCTTCGGCCTCGGCTTCGTCTTCGGGGCGCAGCCGGACTTCTCCGACATCCAGTAGCGCCAACGCCCGGCGGGTAAGCCTCGCAGGCTCCCCCGCCGGGACGCTCCCTCCCCTCCGCTACCGCTCGATCACCACCGCGACGGCCTCGCCGCCGCCGATGCAGAGCGTCGCCAGGCCCCGCTTCGCGCCGCGCTTCGCCATCGCGTGCGTCAGCGTCGTCAGGATGCGCGCGCCGCTCGCCCCGATGGGGTGGCCGAGCGCCACGGCGCCGCCGTTGACGTTGACCTTCGCCAGGTCGATGCCCGACTTCTGCGCGACGGCGAGGGCCACCACCGCGAAGGCCTCGTTGACCTCGAAGAGATCGATGTCCGAGACCGACAGCCCCGTGCGCTTGAGCGTCGCCGAGATCGCCTTCGAGGGCGCCGTGGTGAACCACTCGGGCTCCTGCGCCGCGCTGCCGTAGCCGACCACGCGCGCGAGGGGGGTGAGCCCGAGGCGCTTCACCGCGTCGCCGGAGGCCAGCACCAGCGCCGAGGCGCCGTCGTTGATCTTGCTCGCGTTGGCCGCGGTGATGGTCCCGGCCTTGTCGAAGGCCGGCTTGAGCGATGACATCTTGTCGGCGTCCCCGCGCTTGGGCTCGTCGTCCTCCAGCACCGTGACCGCGCCCTTGCGGCCCTCGATGGTCACCCCGACGATCTCGTCGGCGAAGAGACCCTCGGACTGCGCCGCCAGCGCGCGGCGGTAGCTCTCCTTCGCGAACGCGTCCTGCGCCTCGCGGCTGAAGGACATCTCCTTGGCGCAGAGCTCGCCCGCGACCCCCATGTGGAAGTTCTTGTACGGGTCCCACAGGCCGTCGTGGATCATCCCGTCGATGGCCGTCGCGTTGCCCATGCGCATGCCCTTGCGCGCCGTCGGCAGATAGTACGGCACGTTGGACATGCTCTCCATGCCGCCCACCACCACCACCTCGGCGTCACCCAGCAGGATGCTCTTGGTGCCGAGCATCACCGCCATCAGCCCTGACCCGCATACCTTGCTCACCGTCGTGCACGGCACGTCCGTCGGCAGCCCCGCGTAGAGGGCCGCCTGCCTCGCCGGCGCCTGCCCCTCGCCCGCGGTCAGTACGTTGCCCATGTAGACCTCGCCCACCTGATCGGGCGCCACCTTCGCGCGCTCGAGCGCGGCCTTCACCGCCGTCGCCCCGAGCCGCGTCGCCGCCACGTCCGCCAGCGAGCCCTGAAACGCCCCGATGGGCGTGCGCACCGCGCTGCAAATGAACACCTCGGTCTTCGACATCGCCGCTCTCCTTCGCCGCTCTCTCGGCGTCTGTTTGCTGCGCCGCAGCGGCCATCGCCCGGCGCCGGCGCGGATTGTCCCCGCCGCACCGCCCCCGTCAAGCGCGACTCACTCCGCGCGGCCGGCCTTGCGCTCCCGCGCGCGCCCCGCAAGCTCCGCGGCGGTCTTGCGGTTGCCGCGGTGCTCGAAGCGCTTCACGTCCACCCCGCTCGAGGTGATGAAGCCCTGCACGTCGGCGTTGTCGACCGCGAGCACCTCGGCGGGCGAGCCCTGCGCCACCACGCGGCCCTTGATGAGCATCGCGATGCGGTCGGCGATGTCGAAGGCGCTCACCATGTCGTGGGTGATCACCACCGAGGTGACCCCGAAGCGCTCGCGCATCTCCTCGATGAGCGAGTCGACGGTGCGCGAGGTCACCGGGTCGAGGCCGCTGGTGGGCTCGTCGTAGATCAAGAGCTCGGGCTCCATCACCAGGGCCCGCGCGATGCCCACGCGCTTGGCCATGCCGCCGGAGATCTGCGCGGGCGTGAGGGTCGCGGCGTGGTCGACGCCGAGCTCCTTCAGCTTGGTCATGGCCTTCTCGCGGATGTCCTTCTCCGAGAGCTTCGTCTGCTCGCGCAGGGGAAAGGCCACGTTGTCGAAGACCGACATCGAGTCGAAGAGCGCGTACTTCTGGAAGACCATACCGAAGCGCCGCCGCGCCTTGGCGAGCTGCACGTCGCTGAGCGAGGCGATGTCCGTCCCGTCGATCACGATGCGCCCGGCCGTCGGCCGCTCGAGCGCGATCAGGTGGCGCACCAGCGTGCTCTTGCCGGCGCCCGATCCGCCGATGACCACCAGGGTCTCCGCGCGACCGATGGTCATGTCGAGCCCGTGCAGGATGGTGCGGTCGCCGTACCGCTTGACCAGGCCCTCCACCACCACGTGCGCGTCCGTCGACTCGAGCATCGCGTCCCCGCTCAGACCGTGGTGAGCATCGAGGTGATCACGTAGTCGATCACGAAGACCGCGACCACGCTCCAGACCACCGCGCGGGTCGTCGCCTGCCCGACGCCCACCGCGCCTCCGGAGGCGTAGTAGCCGTGGCGGCAGGCGATCAGCGTCACCGTGAAGCCGAAGACCAGGGCCTTGATGAGCCCCTGCGTGAGGTCCGCCGGGACCAGCATCGTCTTGATGCGATCGGCGAAGATTCCGGGGTCGAGCGACATGCCCCACACCCCGATGGCCCACGAGCCCCCGACGCCGATCAGGAAGAAGACCAGCGCCAGCACCGGGACCATCACGATGCCCGCGATGATGCGCGGCACGACGAGGTACTGAATCGGGTTCACGGCCATCGTCTCGAGCGCGTCGATCTGCTCCGAGGCGCGCATGTTGCCGAGCTCGGCGGCCATGCCCGAGCCCGCGCGCGCGGCCACCATGATGGCCGTGAGCACCGGCGCCATCTCGCGCGACAGCGTGAGGGCCACCACGCCGCCCACCATGTTCTCCGCCCCGAAGCGCCGGAAGCCGTAGACCGTCTGCACCGCGAAGACCATCCCGGTGAAGAGCCCCACCAGGCCCACCAGGAAGATCGACTGGACCCCGACGAACTCCATCTGCGTGACCACCAGCGACACCCGGTACGGCGGGCGGGCGCCCCACAACACCGCGTGAAACGCGAGGTCGGCCAGCGTCCCGACCTCCTCCAGCAAGCCCTTCGCCGGCGCGAAGACCGTGGCCAGCACGCCAGGACGCTTCGACGCCTCGTCGTCGCTCATCGGCCCGGGGACCGCTCGCGGTAGGAGCGAGGCACCCGGCGGGAGATCGCCGTGAGCACCTCGTAGGGGATCGTTCCGATGCGGCGGGCGATCTCCTCCGCGCGGATGACGTCGAAGCCCCCTGCGCCTCGCTGCGAGCCCAGCAGCACCGCCTCGTCGCCCACCGAGACCCCGATGGAGCGCGCGAGCTCGGTCACGTCGACGGAGGTCATGTCCATCGAGACGTTGCCCACCACCCGGCAGCGACGGCCCTGGATCAGCACCTCCGCGTCGGAGGAGAGTCGGCGGAAGAAGCCGTCGGCGTAGCCCACGGGCAGCGTCGCGATCACCGAAGCGCGCCCTGTGCGCCAGGCGCCCGCGTAGCCCACCGGCGAGTTGGGCGGGAGCTCCCGCAGCGCGATGACCTCGGTGCGCAGCCGCATCGCGGGCAGGAGCCCCGGCGCCGCGTGGGGGAAGGGGGCGACCCCGTAGAGGCCGATGCCCACCCGCACCATGTCGAGCCTGGTCTCGGGCATGCGAAACGCCGCCGCGCTCGCCGCCGCGTGCACCAGCTCGGGGTGGATGCCCGCGCGCTCGCACTGCCCGCGCGCCGCCTCGAAGCGGGAGAGCTGCGTGGTCGTGAAGCCCGGGTCGTCGCAGTCGGCGTTGGCGAAGTGGGTCATCAGCCCCTCGACCACCACGTGGCGCATGGCCCCGAGGGCGTCGAGAAAGCCCGGCAGGGCCGCCGGGGTGATGCCCAGCCTCCCCATGCCCGTGTCGACCTTGAGGTGCACCCTCACCGGCGCGTGCGATCGGGCGTCACGCAGCGCCTCGAGCTGCGAGGCGTCGTGGATCACCGGCGTCAGCCGGGCGTCGAGCGCCGCCCCGAGGCCGTGGCCGTAGAGCCCGGACATCACCAGGACGGGCAGCGACACGCCCGCGTCGCGCAGCTCGATGCCCTCCTCGACCAGCGCCACGCAGAGCCCGTCGACCCCGGCCACCTCGAGGGCCCGCGCCACCGGGATCACCCCGTGCCCGTACGCGTCGGCCTTCACCACCGCGTACACCTTCGGGGGCGTCGGGCGGTCTTCGGAGACCAGCGCCCGGACGACGTCGAGGTTGTGCGCGATGGCCTCCAGGTTCACCTCGGCGCGCGTCGGGCGGAGCGCGACCCCGGCCTCGGCGCGGGACGAGACCACCACCCGCAGCGTCGTCCCCGAGTCGCTCACCCGACCTCGTGGACCTTGTAGCTCGTCACGATGGGAGAGCGCTCCATCACCCGGTGGATCCACTGGGCGTCGCGCATCGCGACCGCCACCAGCCGGACCTCGCCGCCGTCCTTCGCCTCGCTGAACTTCCCGAAGCCCACGGCGCGCGCCTCGTCGGGGGTCATCACCTGCGCCTGCGTCTCCCGCAGCGCCTCCTCGGAGAGCAGGGTCGACGGGTCGCTGCCGGCCACAAGGTGGCACTCGAAGATGTGCATCATGGCCGCGGACTATCGCACGGCGCGGCAGCGCGTTCACCCGTCACGGTCCGCCGTCCATGAAGGCCCGGAACCACGTCTCCAGCACCAGCAGCGTCCAGAGCCGGTCGGCCCCGCCTCGGCCCGCGTCGAGGTCCGCGAAGAGCGCCTCCACCGCCGCCGGGGCGAGCACGCCGCGCTCCCTGGCGGTGCGGTCGAGCAGCAGGTCGCGCGCCATGGGCCCCAGGTCCCGGGTCATCCAGCGCTTCAGCGGCAGCCCGAAGCCCCGCTTGCTCCGGTGCAGGATCTCCCCCGGGACCAGGTCGACCACGGCCTTGCGCAGCAGGTGCTTCGCTCGCCAGCGGGACTGCACCCTCGACGGCAGCCGCGCCGCGAACTCCACCACCGCGGTGTCGAGGAAGGGGCAGCGCACCTCGAGGGCGTGGGACATCGCCGCGATGTCGACCTTCGCGTTGATGTCATCGGTGAGGTAGGTCTGGAAGTCGAGGTCGAGCAGCCGACGCAGCCGGTCGGGCGCGCGGCTCGACGCCAGCAGGGAAGCGAAGCGCCGCTGCGTGGTGCCGGGGTCGACCGTCGCCATCGCCGGACCATAGAGCCGCTGCTTGTCCGCGGCGGTGAAGTGCCCGAGCAGCGCCAGGTAGCGCCCGGCGTCGCCCCCGTCGAGCGAGCGCGCCAGGGCCACCACGTCCGGGTGGATCGCCCTCCCCGCCTGCTCCATCACCCACTGCACCGCGGGCCGCGCGGGCGACGGCAGCCGGTCGAAGACCGAGGACAACCGCGCGGGGTTGTAGCGCTTGTACCCCGCGAAGTTCTCGTCGCTCGCGTCGCCGGAGAGGGACACGGTGACGTGCTCCCGGGTCATGCGCGCCAGGTACCAGGTGGCCACGGCGCTGCTGTCTCCGAAGGGCTCGCCGTGATGCTCGACGATGCCCTGTAGCACCGCGGTCATCTCCGGGGCGACCACCAGCTCGTGGTGGTCGGTGCTGTAGCGCGCGGCCACCATGCGGGCGTAGCGCAGCTCGCTGTCGTCGGCGTCGGGGAAGCCGATGGAGAAGGTCTTCACCGGGCGCGTCGAGGCGCGCGCCATCAGCGCCACGATCACCGAGCTGTCGACCCCGCCAGACAGGAAGGCCCCGAGCGGGACGTCCGCCACCATCCGGCGTCGCACCGCGCCGTCCAGCAGCCCGCGGAGCTCGCTCGCCAGCTCGTCCTCCGTCGCGCCGAGGGTCTCCCCGCAGGGGCGGCTCCAGTAGCGACGCGGCGAGGGGCTCTCCCCAGGAGCGATCACCGCGAGGATCGCAGCCGGGAGCTTGTAGATCCCCTGGTAGACGGTGCGCGGCGCGGGCACGTACTGGAGCGAGAGGTACTCGTCGACGGCGCCCAGATCGACCGAAGGGCGCTCCCCGGGGAAGGCCCGCACCAGCGCGTGGAGCTCGGACGCGAAGGCCAGGCCCCGCCGGGTGCGACGGTAGAAGAGCGGCTTCTTGCCTGCGCGGTCGCGGGCGAGCACGAGCACCCGGCGGCGCGCGTCCCAGAGCGCGAGGGCGAACATGCCGTGGATGCGCTGCACGAAGCCCTCGCCGAGGTCTTCCCAGAGGTGCAGCACCACCTCGCTGTCGGAGCGGGAGCGGAGCGTGTGGCCCTTCGCGGCGAGGGCCTCGCGGATGGGCTCGAAGTCGTAGATCTCCCCGTTGACCACCGCAGTGACGGCGCCGTCCTCGTTGGCGATGGGCTGGTTGCCGTCCGCGCTGAGGTCGATGATCGCCAGCCTCCGGTGGCCCAGCACCACGCCCGGAGCGCGCCAGATGCCTTCGGCGTCGGGGCCCCGGTGGGCGATGCAGTCGAGCATCCGCTTCACCGCCGCGTCGTCGTCGGGGTGCACCCCGGCGCTCGCGTCGTCTGCCATGAACCCGGCGATGCCGCACATAGAAGGGACCGCTCGGCTACCACCGCGGAGCGCCCCGCGGCAACAGCGCCCGTCGGCTATGGGGCGCGCTCGAGGAAGAGGTAGGTGTCCCGGGTGAGGAGCTTGCGCCCGAAGGGGCGGGTGAGCCCGTTGAGGAGATGCGTGGGCGTGAAGCGGTCGACGGTGGCCGCGACCTGCGCCGAGAGGGGAATCTCCGCCACGCGGAGGCCAGCGCGACCGGCCATCGCCACCAGCGAGTCGTGCTGAAAGCAGTTGATGTGCTGAAGCGGGGTGACCGAGAGCAGCGAGTCGGCCGATTCCTTCGGGGCCATCCAGTCGCCGCGGGCTAGGCGTCGGGGCATGTCCTTGCCGTCGGGGACGCTCACCTTGAGGAGCCCGCCGGGTTCGAGCGACGCGGCCACGTAGCGGAGCGTCTCCAGCGGGTCGACCACGTGCTCCAGCACCTGGTCGCAGTTGATGAGGTCGAAGCGCCGCGAGGGGATGTCCTCCCACGCGACCACCTCGATGCCGTTGGCCCTCGCGTTGGCGACCCGGCTTGGCGAGCGCTCGGTGCCCGACACCTCGCAGCCGAAGGCCCGCGCCATCAGGCACCAGTCGCCCCAGCCCATGCCGAAGTCGAAGGCCCGCAGCCTGGGGCCCTTCTTCGCCACCACCTCCAGCGCCAGCACGATCTCCCGGATGAACATCATCCGGGTGTCCATGGTCACG
The DNA here is from genome assembly GCA_016704445.1 of Deltaproteobacteria bacterium. Classification (GTDB taxonomy): domain Bacteria; phylum Myxococcota_A; class Polyangia; order Polyangiales; genus SCUS01. Next base: position 40,407 of record JADJAE010000031.1, on the reverse strand, counting down.
TGAAGCTCATGCTGCGCCAGCGCTCGCTCGGGGTCGATCCAGTGTTCATAGAGCCGCTCCATGAGCACATCGCCGGGGACGTCCTGGTGATAGAGCACTCCGCAGGAGGCGCACTCCAGCAGCCGGAAATCCCCGCCTTCCAGGTATTGGAGCTCGATCATCCCCTGCGGCTCATAGAGCGCCACCAGGTGCTCTCGAATCGGGGACTCGGTCATCCCACAGGCAAAGAGGGTCTTCGCCTCGGCGACGCCGCAGGCCGGGCAGCGCTCCCGGCGGATCAGGTAGGGATGGGTCATGGGTCGGCTCGGCGGCACCCTAGCAGCGCGGGCCCGCGCGGTGGAAGGGCGCGCGTCCGCTGGTGCGCTTGCCGCCCCTGAAGGCGCGGTGATATAGCGCCGCCGATGGCCCGAAGGCGGATCCTCTTTTTCATCTCCACGCTGGAGCAGGGCGGCGCCGAGCGGCAGGTGATGGAGCTCATGCGCGGCCTCGACCAGGAGCGCTTTGAGACCCGCCTCGCGCTCTGCAACCGCCGCGATCACCTGGGATACACGCTCCCCGGCGGCGAGCCCTACTCGATCGACGCCACCTTCGGCCCGACGCCCGCCTCCTTCGCCCGGCTGGTGAAGGTGGTGCGCGAGGTTCGTCCCGACATCATCCATTCCTATATGGGTTATGAAAACCTCTTCGCCCGGCTCGCCGCGCGATACACGGGTATCGGCAAGGCCGTCGCCTCGGTGCGCTGCACCCAGATGCCGAAGCGAGATGTCTTCTATGAGCGCGCCACCCACGGGATGATCGACGCGCTCATCTGCAACTCCGTGGGCATCCGGGACGAACTCCACACGAGGGCGGGCATCCCGCTCTCCGACATCGACGTGATCGAGAACGGCGTCGACCACGACCGCTTCCGCCCCGTCGACGCGGCCGGGCGGGCCGCCATCCGCGCCGAGTGGAAGCTCGAGGGACGCCTCGCCCTGATCGTCCCGGGCCGCCTCTCCAAGCAGAAGAACCAGATCGCCATCGTGCGAGCGCTCTCCTCGATGAAGCGCGCGGGCACGCTCCCCCCGGAGCTGCTGGTGATCTTCGCCGGCCGGGGCTCTCCCCCGCTCCATGGCGAGTACGTCCGGCGCGTGGTCGATCAGGCCGCGCTCGGCGACGCGCTTCGCCTCGTCGGCATCGTGAAGCCCATCGAGAAGCTGGTCGCCGCCGCCGACGGGGTGCTGCTCCCCTCGCACTACGAGGGCCTCCCCAACGCGGTGATCGAGTCGATGAGCTGCGCCACCGCCCCCATCGTGTCGCCTGCGGCCAACACCGACGCGCTCGTCGACGACGGGGTCACCGGCCTGGTCTGCGAGGGCACCGACCCGGAGAGCATCGAGCGGGCGATCCGCCGCTTCGTGGCGCTCTCCCCGGAGGCGCGCGCTCTCATGGGCCAGCGGGGCTACGAGGCCGCGAGGGAGCGCTTCGCGGTGCGGCGCATGGTGGCGCGCACGGTGGAGGTCTACGCGAGGGTGCTCGGCGACCCGGGGCTCGTGGCGCCGTGATCTCGCTGGTGATGGCGGCCTACAACCGCGCCCACACCCTGCCCCGCGCCCTCGACAGCGTGCTCGCCCAGGACTGGCAGGACTGGGAGGTCATCGTCGTCGACGACGGCTCGACGGACGCCACGCAGGCGGTCGTCGCCCGCTACGCCGACCCGCGCATCAAGCTGGTGACCCACGAGGTGAACCGCGGGGTCACCGCCGCCAAGAACACCGGCTTCGACCGCTGCACTGGCGAGTGGATCGCCACGCTCGACAGCGACGACGCCCTGGCGCCCGGGGCGCTCTCGACCTTCATGCGGGTGCTGTCCGAGGTCGATCCGACCCTCGATGCGGTCTCTTGCAACTGCGTAGACTCCCGCACCGGGCGCTTCTCGGGTCAGGGTTGGAGCGGCGACCAGTACATCGACGTCGCCCGCTCGCTCTCCGAGACGCGCGGGGAGTTCTGGGGGATGTTTCATCGGCGCATCCTCGGGGCGCACCGCTTCGACGAGCGCATCGCGGGGCGCGAGGCGGCGCTCTGGACGCGCATCCACGCCGGGGCCCGCTGGTACTACCTCCACCAGGGGCTGCGCATCTATCACACCGAGGGAGACGACCGGATCACCTCCCGGAAGCTCTCCAACTTCCGATCGAACCCCAGGCAGTACCGCTCCTACGTGGTGCTCACCGAGGAGGCCGCGGACTACCTCGAGCTGCTGCGACGCCACAGCCCTCGGCAGTACGGCGATGTGCAGTCCGCCGCGGCGGCGCAGTTTCTCGCCTCGGGCGACCTTCGACGCGCCGCGATGGCCCTCCGTGACACCGCGGTGGGCTACGGCCTCGCGGCGGTCGCTCGCCTCAAGCGCCGGTGACCTCCCTCAACGCTTGAACGCCCGGGAGAGCAGCTCCCGGATGCGGTCGTTGGCGGCCTTCACGGTGGTCTTCTCGTCCTCGCTCAGGCCGAGCGCCAGCAGCACGGTCAGGTAGACCACCCCAGCGACGCCGACGCCTCCGAAGAACCTACCTGGCAGCGAGAAGGGCGCCCGCTCGAAGAGGGCCCTCCCCACGACGAAGCCCGAGAGCGCGGCCACCACCACCTTGCCGAGCCCTGCGGAGAAGCCGTGGACCCTGGCAATCTTCCAGGCGTAGCCGAGCTGCACCACCTGGGAGAGCACCATCCCCAGCGCCGAGGAGAGCGCCGCCCCGATGAGCCCGAACCTCGGCACCAGGATGGGCAGCGCCACCAGCTGGAACACCAGGCAGGACGCCCCGGCGAGGGTGCTGTACCTCGCCTTGCCGCTCAGCAGCAGCACGTAGGCCGGCAGCGCCAGCGCCCCGAAGAGATGGCCCAGCGCGAGGATCGCCAGCGCCGGAGCGCCTCGCACGAAGCCCGGTCCGAAGACCGCGAGCAGCCCGTCGCCGAAGCCCGCGAAGAGCACGCAGAGCGGCATGGCGATGACGGCGACCCAGCGGGTCTGCCGCTGGATGAAGGCGTTGACGGGCCCCGGGTCGTTGGCCGCGAGCAGCGGGGGGAGCTTCGCGCAGACCACCGGATAGAAGGCGCTACGCACCTGGCCGAGGCTGATCACATAGATGACGCAGGCCTTGTAGGTGGCGACGTCCTCGGCCGCGCGATATCGAGCGAGGAAGAGCGAGTCGATGCTCCCCTGGATGCCCCAGACGAGGCCCAGCACCACCACTGGCATTCCCATGCGCACCAGCGCGGGGTCGACCGGGCTCTTCCACGCGGCGCGCAGCGTCGGGAGGAGCGGCAGCTCGCGCGAGTAGAAGTGCCCCGAGAGCAGGGCCGTGAGGGACATTCCGAGCGCGACCGCGAGGCAGGCGCCCCAGAGGCCGCCGCCGAGGCGGAGCACCAGCGAGGTGAGCGCAAACAGCAAGATCGGCTGGAAGACCCCCCTCGCCCAGAACTCATATCGCATCACCATCTTCGCCTGCGTGGCGACGATGAAGATGCTCGCGGCGTGGTAGGCGATGGGCATCACCACCAGCAGCCGCAGCGGCACCACGAGGCCCGGCTTGTGGAGCCACTGGGCGATGAGCGGGGCCAGGCCGGTGATGGCGAGCGCCACGAGGAGCCCGGAGGTGAGCACCACCCGGAGCGCCGTCGCGGTGGCGGCGACCGCGCCGTCGGTGTCTCCCTTGGAGTGGGCGAGGCTGACCTGTCGGGTGACGACAAGGTCCATTCCGAACATCGTAATGACCGAGAACATATCGACGATGCTTGTCGCCAATGTGTAGAGGCCATAGCCGCCCTGCCCCAGCAGCCGGGAGAGCTGGATGTGAAAGGCCGGCAGCGACGCCTGGGCGATGAGCGTGAGCAGGTTGACGCCGACGCCTCGGGCCTCGCTCTTGGCCGACTCCCCGCCGTCCGTGCTGGGGCGCTCAGCGGACCCTCCCTCGCGAGAGCGACTCCAGGAAGGCCACCACGCGTGGTCCGAGGCGATGGTGGTCGAAGTGCTCGAGGGCGATCTCCCTCCCTCGGGCCCCGACGGCCGCGGAGCGCTCGCTGGAGAGCGCCCGATCGAGGGCGAGGGAGAACTCCGCGAGGTCGCCCGGGGCCGCGAGGAAGGCGCTCTCCCCATCGACCAGAAACTCCGCCACCTCCCCGACGCGGGTCGAGACCACCGGGCGACCCGAGAGGAGATACTCCGCGAGCTTGCTGGGAAAGCGGGCGCGGGAGCGGTCGTTGTCGGGGAGCGGCGCGAGCAGCGCGGCGGCGCCGGCGTAGAGGTCGCGCAGGTGCTCCGCGGAGACATAGTCGGACTGGAGGGTGAGAGAGACGCCCTCTGGGAGGGCGCGGGCCTCGTCGCGAAGCCTCTGCTTCGTGGCCTCCGAGGCCTTGCCCACGAAGAGCACCTCCAGCGAGCGGGCGGAGAGCCCGGCTGCGGCGCGGAGCACCGAGACGGCGTCATCGGGGTAGGAGTCGAAGTCGGTGCAGAGCACCGCGTAGGGGGTCGGACGCACCGCGGGAGTCGTGCTCCGCCACACCGAGGGCTCGGCCAGGATGGGCAGCCGCAGGCACGGCGCCCCCGGAGGGAGCAGCGGCGCGACCCGGTCGACGAGGAAGCGGGAGATCACGATGGCGCCGTCGACGAGGCCCAGCGCCCGGGCGAAGAGGCGGTCGTCGAGCACCTGGGCGGGGGTCTGGTCGCGATAGGCGAGGCGCCACTCGACCACGATGACCACCAGCGGGACTCGCGCCGCTCGGGCCGCGGCCAGCGAGTGCAGCAGCTCCGCGGTGGAGCGGCCGTAGTAGAGGATCGCGTCGAGCTGTCCCGAGCGCGACCGGCGCAGCATGTCGGAGAAGAAGCGGGCGTGGGAGCGAGCCCTGCCGAGGGGAATGGCGAGGGGAAAGGAGGGCAGCGCCGTCGCGCCGGTGGTGTACTCGAAGGTCACCCCGTCGACCGAGCCTCGGGCCTCGGTGTTGAGCGGCGTGGCGGTGCGCTCGGAGTAGTCGAGCGCGACGACGTGGGCCCCGGCCCCGGCGCCGACCAGGGCCTTGCCGAAGAGTCGGACGTAGTTGCTGGCGGCGAAGCCCCGGGGGAAGGCGATCTCGTCTCCGACGACGACGACGTTCACGAGCGTGCGCTCTCTCCCCGCCCCTCTCAGGCTCCCGCCGGGGTGAAGAACGCGTCGGCCTGGAGCACCCGCCCATCATGCGGCGAGTGGAGCTGGTTGTGGTTGCCGCGATATCGGAAGCCGCGCTCATACAACATCCGATAGACGTCATCGAAGAGCGCCTGACCCTCATAGAGGGCCTCGACGCCGGTCTCCACGATGATCACGTCGGCCTGGCGCAGCAGCTCTCCGGCGCCCGCGATGACCTTCGCCTCGAAGCCCTGCACGTCGATCTTGAGCAGCATCGGGCGCTCGATGCGCAGCTCGGCCGCCATGTCGTCGAGGCGCCGCACCTTCACCTTCTCGGGAGAGCTGTGGCGGGTCTCCGGGAAGGCCGTCTTGTGAAGCTCCGCCATCGGCAGCAGCGACGACGACTGCGAGTAGTCGTTGCGGTGCATCGTCACCTCCCCCGCCTCGTCGCCGAGCGCCACGTGGAAGGCCTTGAAGCGCGCGTCGGCCCGCTGCTGGGCGCAGAGCGCCTCGTAGCAGTCCCGCAGCGGCTCGAAGGAGTAGATGAAGGCGTCCGGCGCGATCTTGCGCGCCTCGCCCACGAACTGCCCGGTGTTGGCCCCCACGTCGAGCACCGTGCGGAAGCGCATGTTGCGCAGCCAGCGCTCGTGGGGTCTCAGGTCGATGCCCAGCCGCTCTCGCGCCCCGTCGACCACCCTGCGCAGCCCCGCGCGGTCAATCCACCGATCGAGCATCACGGTCATTCCTTCTTCAAGACAACGAGGATGTGGTCATGGACGTCGGAGCGGGAGCGGCCGGAGAGCGTGAGCCAGGCGCGGCGCAGCAGCCGGGGCTCGTGGCCCACGTCGGCGAAGGTGGTGACCGCCTGCTCGACGGTGTAGCCGGGCTGCCCCCAGCGCGGCGAGGGTGGGAAACACCACGTGCTCGGGGCACTGGACGTACCACCATCCTGCCCCGGCCCGCTTCGCCTCGGCGCAGGTGATGTCGCCGGTGAGCGCGACGAAGCGACCTCCCGGGCTGAGCTTCGCCGCCACCTCGGCCAGCATCGCCGGAACATCGTAGACGTGCTCGAGCACGTCGAAGGCCGTGATGACATCGAAGGGGCCGGTCGCCTCCGAGAGGCTCCGCTCCACCCGGTGGCCCCGGGCGACCGCGGCGGCGCGGCTCGCGTCCGAGGGCTCGACGCCCGTGGTCGCGGCCCCGAGGAAGCGGGCATGGTCCAGCAGCTCGCCGGTGTTGCAGCCCACGTCGAGCAGCCGTACGCCGTGGCGCACCAGACGACGCAGCGCATCGATGGCCTCGCGGGTCTTGGTCGCCTCGAAGGGCGCGTGGCTCGACCAGCGGGCGCCGCCGTCGCCCTTGCCGTAGAGCCCGAGCGCGACCTCTTCGGGGATCGCGTTCTGGGTGAAGGCCGACCCGCATTTCTCGCACCTCCAGAGCTCGGGCGGACGGCGCAGGGAGATCCAGTGCGTGGAGAACTGGATCGCTGGCGGGAGCTGCATCACCCCGACCGCGGAGACCGTGGCGCCACAGAGCGGACAGGCCTCCCGTCGCAGGCTGTTGTCGACAGGGGTCGGGTCGGGAGGGGGTGGCATCGCGGAGGGGGGGGGAGAGCGCGCCGAGAGGACGCCCTGCGGGCCCGCGGCTCTAACACGGGCCACCCCGGCGCGCACGGTGTTTCTGGGCGTCTGCGGGGCACCCGCCGCGATCGTTGCCGGGCCTCGCGCGACGATGCTAGAGGCATCGCCGATGTGCGGCATCAGCGGCTTCCTCTCCCATGATCCAGGGCGCCCGGGCGACGAGGCGGCGGTGCGGCGGATGAACGACGCGCTCCGGCACCGCGGCCCGGACGCCGACGGGGTGCTGGCCGACGGGCCCTGCGTGCTGGGTCACCGCCGCCTCTCGATCATCGACCTCTCGCCGGAGGGGCGGCAGCCGTTGCCCAATGAAGACGGCACCGTCACCGCGGTGGTCAATGGAGAGATCTACAACTTCCAGGAGCTTCGGGACGAGCTCCTCGCCAAGGGGCACCGCTTCCGCTCCCGCTCCGACAGCGAGGTGGTGGTGCACCTCTATGAAGAGCTGGGCGAGGCCTTCGTGGCGCGGCTCCACGGGATGTTCGCCCTCGCGCTCTGGGACGCTCCCCGGCGCAGACTCGTCCTCGCCCGCGACCGCGCCGGCAAGAAGCCCCTCTTCTACCGCCGTCTTCGCCACGGGGTGGCCTTCGCCTCGGAGGTCCACGCGCTCGCGACGGGCTTCCCGGAGGAGCCCGCAGAGGCCGACCTCTCGGTGATCGACGAGTACCTCACGCTCGCCTACGTCCCATCGCCCCGCTCGGCCTTCAAGGACACCTTCAAGCTCCCCGCGGCGCACCTCGCGGTGCTCGAGCCCGGCCGCCCGATTCGCCTCGAACGCTACTGGACCAGGCCCGTCGGCCCCTTTCGCACAGAGTCCACCGAGGCGCTGGCCGACGAGCTCCTCGCGCTCCTCCGCGGCGCCGTGCGTCGCCGGATGGTGGCCGACGTCCCGCTGGGGGCCTTCCTCTCCGGCGGCATCGACAGCTCGACCATCGTTGCCCTCATGGCCGAGGCGAGCGACCGGCCGGTGAAGACCTTCTCCATCGGCTTCGCCGAGGCCGACTACTCCGAGGTCGAGTACGCCCGCATGGTGGCGAGGCGCTTCGGCACCGACCACCAGGAGCTGGAGATCCGCGCCGACATGGTGTCGGTGCTCCCGCAGATCGTCCATCACCACGGCGAGCCCTTCGCGGACAGCAGCGCCGTGGCCACCTGGTATCTCTCGAAGATGACCCGGGAGCACGTCACCGTGTCCCTCTCGGGAGACGCCGGGGACGAGAACTTCGGCGGTTATCGCCGTTACACCACCGCGCGCATCGGGCACATCTACGACCGACTCCCGGGCGCGTTGAAGGCTCCGGCGCTCTCGGCCTTCGGGGCCTTCGGGCGGACCTTCTATCCATATCTGGGTCGATACGCGCGTCGGATGTCCGAAGGCGAGGCGGCCCGCTACCTGGTATTGGTGGGCCAGTTCGTGGGCGTCGAGCGCGACGCCCTCTACGGCGAGCGCCTGAGCGCCGTGCGCGCCGACGAGAGCCAGCGCCGCTTCGAGCGCATCCTCGCCGCCAGCGAAGAGCGAGGGCCCATCGGCCGGATCACCGACCTCGACTGGCATACCTACATGATTGACGACATCAACGTGAAGGTCGATGTCGCCGCCATGGCACACGCGCTGGAGGTGCGCTGTCCCTTCCTCGACACCGAGGTGGTGGAGTTCGCCGCGCAGCTGCCCGACCGCCAGCTCCTTCGAGGGAGAGACAGCAAGGTGGTGCTCCGCGCCGCCGCCAGGCGACTGCTCCCCGCGGAGGTCATCGACCGCACCAAGATGGGCTTCGGCATCCCCCTGGAGCACTGGTTTCGCCACGCGCTCAAGCCGATGGTGCACGACCTGCTGCTCGACCGCACCGCGCGAGAGCGTGGGCTATTTCACCCGCGCGAGGTCGAGTCCCTGGTGGCGACCCTCGACGGGCGCACCCCCCGCTACGACCGCGTCTGGACCCTGCTCATGCTCGAGCTCTGGTTTCGCGAGTTCATCGACGCGAAGCCCGCGGCGGCCTGAACTACGGCGGCCACGCGGCCATCGTCGGCACCAGCGCCGTCTGGAGCGCGGCGAGGTCCGAGGGCCACGGGGAGGTCACCACCGACGGACGCCCCGGGACCTTCACCGCCCTCGCGTGGAGCATCACCCTCGGCACGGCCAGCACCGAGCCGGTCGGGGAGGTGAGCCGCTTCGCGCCTCCGTAGGCCACGTCGCCCAGCAGCGACGCCCCCGCCTTCGCCGCGTGCACCCTGATCTGGTGCGTGCGCCCGGTCACCGGAACGAAGCCGAGCGCCGTCGCCCGCTCCCCGGCCCCGAGCCTGGCCCAGCGGGTGAGCGCCTCGACCGAGGTCGCACCCTCCCCGCAGCGCCGGCGCGTGCGGTCCTTCGGGTCGTCCTCGATGCGCCACGACCACTCGCCCTCGTCGCCCTCGACGGTCGCCCCGACGAGCCCGGCATACCAGCGCTGGTATTCCCCGGCCTCCTTCGCCGCCGCCGCGGTCGCGATGGCCCAGTCGCTCAGCGCGAAGAGCACCACCCCCGTCACCGACGCGTCGAGCCGCGAGAGCGGGTGCCAGTGGGTGCTCTTCGGCCTCAACCGCTGTGCGACGCCCACCAGCGAGTCTTCGCCCTTCGCCCGCGGCGTCGTGAGCAGGCCCGCGGGCTTGTCGAGCACGATCCAGTCGTCCGCATCGAAGAGAACCGCCGCCGTGGCTACTCGCATTCGAGGCGCTCTACCACGCCGCGGTCGCCGTCGACGCGCACCCGGTCGCCGGTCTTGAGCGCCCTCGTCACGCCCGCCACGTTCACCACCGTCGGAACCCCGTACTCCCGGGCCACGAGCGCCGCGTGGGAGAGCGCCCCGCCGAGCTCCGTCACCACCGCCGCCGCCACGAGGAAGAGCGGCGTCCACCCGACGTCCGCCACCGCCGTCACCAGCACCTCGCCCGGCGTGAGCAGCGCCCCGTCGGCCGGGTCGCGCAGCACCCTCGCCCGCCCGGTGACCACGCCCGGCGACGCGGCGACGCCGGTGAAGCGATCGCCCACGGGCTCCGGCGACGAGGCCACGGAGGGGGGCGACCCCACGAAGGACGCCGGGGGATCGGGCCTCGCGAGGTCCCTCGCCACCTCGGCGCGGCGGATGGCGATGATGGCCTCGGCGTCGGAGAGCTCGCCGCCCAGCCACGCGTCGAGCTCGTCGACGGTGAGGTAGAACGCGCCGTCGGCGACGCCTCCGGGCTGCGAGAGCCGCGCGCTCGCCGCGAGGGCGATGGAGCGAACGAAGCCCAGCACCTCGGTCACCCGGGAGCGCATCCGCTCCCGCAGCCGGGCGAAGCGCTGGGTGCGCGCCAGCAGGTGGCGGGCGCCGGAGCGGGCGACCGGGGGTAGGCGCCGCTCCAGGTTGTCCTCGGCCTCGGCGCGCAGCCGGAGCTGACGCTCGACGCGCCCGATGGGCCGATCGTCGGACTGCTGGAGGTAGGCGCGCATCGCGGCGAAGAGGGTGCCTGGCGCCTCGCGCCAGCGGGGCGTGGAGAGCTCGGCCTCGCGAGGGCAGCGGAACCCATAGGCCTTCAGGAAGGACTCGAAGGCCCGCCGCGTCGGCCCCAATGGGAGGTCACCCACCGTGAGCCGCAGCGGCTCGGTGCCCATGATCACCTCGCGCGCCGCGGGCTCCCGCCGGGCGATCTCCGCGATGTGCACGAGCGCGATGCCCGGCGCCGCGCTGTCGAGGTCGGCGAAGCCCGCGAGCAGCTCGCGCTCCAGCCGCTCGCTCTCGCCAGGCAGCACCCGCCGCAGGAGCTCCCGCATCGCCACGATGCTCGCGAGGTAGCCCGAGGCGCAGGTGAGCATCAGCTCGCCGGTGTGGTCGAGGAGCGCGCGCGCGTCTCGCAGGGCCGCCCGGAGCACGACCCTCGAGGCCGTCTCCGAGGGCAGCGCCGCGAAGCGCGAGCGGGCGACGGAGAAGTCAGCCTCGAAGCGGCGCAGCCGGTCTCCCAGGCCGAAGTTCTCCGCAGCGAGGATGCCCGCGGTGCGAGGCAGCCGGCGCACGAAGGGCCACCACGACCCGGGGGGCACCTGCTGCTCGACCGCCTCGAGGCCGCCGCCGCCGCCGAGCTCGATGAGCATCCGCGGAGAGAGCAGCGGCACCTGGCGGGCCACGCGAACGAAGTTGGTGAGGTTGAGGTAGATGCGGCCGTGGAAGATGCCGACGAGCTCGAGCTCGGGCGTCACCTCGCAGCCGAGCCCCGCGAAGGCCTTGCGAAACCCGCGCTCGCTGAAGGCCACCGCGATCGACCACGTGAGCGGCGTCGCCACGCCGGGCAGCGCCTCGCCCACGTTGACGTTGCTCCAGATCCAGCCCCGGCGGTCATCGAGACCGCGCGCGGCGGAGGGCGCCCCCGGGAGGCCCACGATGCTGCGCGACTGCAGCAGCCACAGCGCCCCGCGCTCCCAGGCCCACTCGATGTCCCGGGGTTCCCCGGACTGCGCCTCGACCCGGTCGGCCAGGGTCATCAGGTCGAGGAGCAGCCCGTCGCCGACCACGGGCGCCTCCCTGGCGCGGTCGGCCAGCACCTGTTCGTGGATTCCGCCGTCGGCCGAGAGCACCGTCGCCACCGAGGCCCTGGCCTCCGTGCGCTGGAGCACGACGCCGTCGCTCCGGCGGACGCGCAGCACCTCCGGCGTGCTGCGCCCGTCGACCACGGCGACGCCGAGGCCGCGCGTCGCCTCGATGACCGCGACGCCCCGCGACCCGTCGAGCGGATCGGCGGTGAACAGCACCCCCGCGCACTCCGCGTCGACCATCACCTGGACGATGACCGCCATGCCGACCGCGGAGGCCCCGCGCTGCCGGGCGAGGTAGGTGAGCGCGCGCTCGGCGTAGAGCGAGGCCCAGCAGCGGCGCACGGCGTCGACGAGCGCGGCGGACCCGCGCACCCCGAGGAAGCTCTCCTGCAGGCCCGCGGCGCTGGCCATGGTGGCGTCCTCGTGCAGCCCGCTGGAGCGCACCGCGAGCGCCCGATCGCCGAGGCCCTGCGCGGCCTGGAGGAGCGCGGCCTCGAGCCCGTCGGGCAGCGGCGCGTCGAGCACGCGCTGTCGGATGGCCGCGAGTCGGGCCGCGCGGCGGTCGACCGCGGGCCCGCTGAGGAGGCCGTCGGGCCACTGCGATGCCGGGAGCGAGGAGCGCAGCACGGCCTCGAAGGCGGACGCATCGATCACGAAGCCCTCGGGCACGTGCACGCCGTGGAGGGCGCCGACGACGGCGAGCTCTGCGGCCTTGCGCCCGAAGCGCGCAGCCTCGTGCGCCTCAGCGAGCGGGACCAGCCATCTCATCGCGGCGCATCATAGCGGAACGCCTCTCCTCCGGCGGAGTCCATTCCCTGCCTTGGTGCAGTCGCTGTGGTACGCCAATCGCCACAGCCCATGAACCTCGACCCCGACCTGCTCCTCGACGCCCCGGACGACGACGACCACTTCCACGACGAGTGCGGCGTGTTCGCGATCTACGGCCACCCCGAGGCGGCCAACCTGACCTACCTCGGGCTCCACGCGCTGCAGCACCGGGGGCAGGAGTCCGCCGGCATCGCCACGCTCGACGGCGGCGGCAAGATGCACCTGCACCGCCAGATGGGCCTCGTGCAGGACATCTTCACCCCGACGGTCATCTCCGGGCTGCCGGGCAACATTGCCATCGGCCACGTGCGCTACTCCACCGCCGGGGCCTCGCACGTCCGCAACGCCCAGCCCTTCGCGGTCGAGCACGGCGGCCTCGGCGTCGCCTGCGCCCACAACGGCAACCTCACCAACGTCGAGCAGCTCAAGGCCGCGCTCGACGCCGCGGGGGCCATCTTCCAGACCTCCACGGACACGGAGGTCTTCCTCCACCTCTTCGCGCGCGCCCCGGCCGGCCCCATCGTCGACCGGGTCGTCCACGCGCTTCGGCAGACCCGCGGGGCCTACTCCGTGGTCTTCCTCGTGGGCGACACCCTCATCGCAGCGCGCGACCCGCACGGCTTCCGCCCGCTCTCGCTGGGCATCCTGAACCGCGCCCACGTGCTCGCCAGCGAGCCCACGGCCTTCGACCTCATCGCCGCGGAATTCGTGCGCGACATCGAGCCCGGCGAGGTGCTGGTCATCGGCCCCGAGGGCGTGCGCTCGCTGCGCCCCTTCGACCCGGCGCCCTCTCGCTTCTGCGTCTTCGAGCACGTCTACTTCGCGCGCCCCGACAGCACCGTGAACGGCCGCGCCGTCTACATGGCCCGCAAGCACATGGGCCGCATCCTCGCCGCGCAGAGCCCCGTCGAGGCCGACGTGGTCATCCCCGTGCCCGACTCCGGCGTGCCCGCGGCCATCGGCTACGCCGGGGCGTCGGGCATCCCCTTCGAGATGGGGCTCATCCGCTCGCACTACGTGGGGCGCACCTTCATCGAGCCCGCGCAGTCCATCCGCCACTTCGGCGTGCGGCTGAAGCTCAACCCCGTGCGCCAGGTGCTGCAGGGGCGACGCGTGGTGGTGGTCGACGACTCCATCGTGCGCGGCACCACCGCGCGCAAGATCGTGAAGATGATCCGCGACGCGGGCGCCCGCGAGGTGCACCTGCGCATCTCCTCGCCGCCCACCCGCTGGCCCTGCTTCTACGGCATCGACACGCCCACGCGCCGCGAGCTCATCGCCGCCAGCCACTCGGTCGAGGAGATCAGCCGGTACATCACCGCCGACTCGCTCGCCTACCTCTCCCAGGACGGGCTGCGCGAGGCGGTGGGCTACCCCGGCGGCGAGGGCTTCTGCGAGGCGTGCTTCACCGGCGAGTACCCGGTGGAGATCATCCCCGCCGAGCGGCTCGCGATGCCGCGCGGCTGACCGAGAGCGCCACCGGCGCGAGGGCGTTGGTGTGCTCCGGGTAGGCCTTCACCCAGCGATCGACCTCCCCGACGGCCTGCGCCGCGTGGCCGTACTTCACCAGCACCAGCATCTCGGCCGCGAAGTCCTCCGCCGCCATCGGCGGTGGAGGCGGAGCGGGCTGCGACGGCGTCGCGACCGGAGCGGGGACCTCCTCGGGCCGCGGGCGGGCGTGCTCGGCCATCGCGCGCAGCACGTCCTCGCGGCGAAACTCCGGCTCCGTGAGCGAGTCGTCCTCGATGATGATCGACGCCTGCTCGACGCGCGGGTCCGCCGCGGGCGGCCTCGGGAGCGGAATGCTCACGTCCGTGTCGGGCTGCGCCGCGTCGCTCCGCGCGAGGGCCCGCATGACCTCCGGGCGCTCGTTGGTGGGCTCCTCCCACGCCTGGCCCGAGGGCGCGCTCGGCGGCGGCGCCGCGGTCACCCGGGTCACGTCGCCGTCGGAAGGGGCGTCGTCCGTGGAGCCGGGGGCAGCGTTCGAGCCACGCACCGCCGTCACGGCGGTCTCCACGTCGGTGAGCGGCGGATGCGCCGCCACCGCCGTCGCAGGCACCGAAGCGGCCCGCGCGTAGGACAGAAAGGCGTCGAACATCGCCAGCGTGCGCGTGACCTCCTCGGGGTTCATTCCGAGCACGTTGCCACCGTCAGGGCTCTCTCGTCACGCACCGCAGGGCGCACCAGCCCGCTGGGGCTCCGGGCCGATCCCAGTAGTCCGTGTCCTGGTCGCCGTCGTCGTCGTGGGCGACGCGCACCGAGCCGTCGGCCTGGGGGTATCGCCAGAGCTCGAAGTACCCGTCGCCGTCCGAGTCCGAGCCGTCCTTGAGGACCCGCCCCGCCGCGTCGAAGAGGGTCATCCGGTCGCGCGTCCCGTCGCCGTCGGTGTCGACCTGCACGGCCTTCAGCCTGCCATCGCGGGTGTAGGTCTCGCGCCGCTCGTAGACCCCGTCGCGGTCGTCGTCGCGCTCGATGCGCACCGGCGGAGAGTCCGCGGGCCAGCGCTGGTTGAAGATCCGGTTGACCTCGTACAGCCCGTCGCCGTTGGCATCGACGCCCTCCTCGGTCACCCTCCCCCGCGCGTCGAAGGCCCGGTAGCGATCGGGGATCGTGTCCTGGTCGGCGTCGACCCACTCCCCGGTCTCCCTGCCCTGCGCGTTGAACTGCACCCACCGCTCGGGGACGGTGTTCCAGTCGGCGTCGACGCGGGTGAAGAGCACCCGGCCGTCGGCGCCGAGGTCGTCGGTGTGATCGAAGCGGCCGTCGAGGTCGGCGTCGTAGTCCACCCGGTTGGGGCGGCCGCTCACGTAGACGCTCATCCGGTCGGGGCGCCCGTCGCGGTTCTGGTCCTCTCGCACGAGGGTGATCGCGCCACGCGCGTCGCGCTCGACCCATCGGTCGGGCCGCCCGTCACGGTCGCGGTCCTCCGCCGTCACCCCCGTCGCGGCGGCCGGAGCCGGGGGCGCCGCCCGTCGGCCGCGCAGCCACCATGCCCCGGACGCCCCCGCTGCCCCGGCCAGCACCAGCGCGACGGCCACCGCGAGGGCCTCCGCCCGCCTCGTCATCTCAGTACTCTTCCATCGCGCCGTTGGGCGAGCGGAGGCCGTACTTCTTCTCCAGGAGCTCCATGCCCGCGCCGGCGCGGATGAGCCTCGGCTCCGCGGCCGTGAGGTCGATCACGGTGCTGCAGTGCAGGTCGCCGAAGCCCGCGTCGAGCACCATGGAGAGCTGCGGGAAGCGCTCGTCGATGACGTCCGGATCCTGGATGGGGTCCTCGCCCTCCGCCGGGTGCGACGCGGTCGTGGAGATGATCGGCTCGCCCAGCTCCCTCGCGAGCGCCAGCGGAACAGGGTGATCCGGCACCCGGATGCCGATGGTCTTGCGCTTCATCATCAGCAGCTTCGGCACCTCCCGCGTCGCCTCGATGATGAACACGTAGGGCCCGGGCACCAGATGCTTGATGAAGCGGTAGTGGAAGTCCTGCATCACGGCGAAGCGGGAGATGCCCGAGAGGTCGGGCACCACCAGCGCCAGCGGCTGCTCCCGGCGCATGCGCTTCATCTCGTAGAGCGCGTCGACGGCGCGCTTCTCGGACATCGCGCAGCCGAGGCCGTACACGGTGTCGGTGGGGTAGGCGATGCACTCTCCGCTTCGGAGCGACTGCACCGCGCGGGCGATCTTCCGGGGCTCCGGGTGTCTCGGGTCGAGCTCGATCCTCATCGCAATGTTCTCTAAGGGGGTGTGACGGTGGGAGGGATACGGGGATGGCGCGTTGTCTACCGCGCGCGGCGGCGTCGTCGAGGGCGCTCGGCCGGGGAGGGCTCGTTTGGCGCGGCGGGCGCCGAGCCGGACTGTCCGAGGATGGTGAACTCTACCCGGCGGTTGAGCGATTGCCCCTCCGGGGTGTCGTTGCCCGCGACGCTGTGCTCCCGGCCGTAGCCCGCGAACTCCAGCCGCCCCCGCTCGACGCCGCGGGTCACGAGGTACTCCATCACCGAGCGAGCGCGTCGGTACGAGAGGTCGAGGTTGTACTCCGGGGTGCCGCGATCGTCGGTGTAGCCCTCGACGCGCATGCGCAGGATGTCCGCATTACGCCGCATGGTATTGGCGACCTCGTCGAGGATCGGGAACGACACGTTACGGATCGTGTCGCTGTCGAAGTCGAAGAAGATGCGCTGGCTGATGAGCAGCCGGCTGTCCGTGCGGGTCACCACGACGGCGTCGGGGCCGGGCTCGGGGCAGCCGTCCTCGTCCTGGTAGGCGTCGCGATCCTCGGGCTCGTCGGGGCAGGCGTCGCGCACGTCGACGATCTCGTCGCGGTCGTTGTCCGGCTCCGGGCACCCGTCGTCGTTCTGGAAGCGGTCCTGGTCCTCGGGCTCGATGGGGCAGCGGTCGGCGTCGTCGAGCACGCCGTCGCCGTCGTTGTCCGGGTCCGCGCAGCCGTCGTCGTCGAGCACCCCGTCCCGGTCCTCCGGGTCGTTGGGGCAGCGGTCGCTCCCATCGAGGATGCCGTCGCCGTCGTTGTCCGGGTCCGCGCAGAAGTCCCGGTCCTCGAAGCCGTCGTAGTCCTCGGGGCCGTGCGTGCAGGGGTTCGCCCGCGCGGCGCTCAGCCTCGCCCCGAGCATCACCTCCGGGAGCGCCCTCGCCACGTCCGAGGTGAAGCCCGCACCCGCGGTCGCCGACAGCGAGACCCAGCCGGCGGGCCGCCACGCCGTGCCGATCCATGCTCCGAAGGGCGCCTGGTGGGTGCGGCCGCTCGACGGGTCGAGCGTCACCCGCAGCGCGGAGTCGAGCAGTAGATCGACCCGCGGGTGCACCGCGTAGCCCACGCCTGCGGTGAGCAGCAGGTCGTCGTTCACCTCGACGTCGGCGACGGCGTTGCGCTCCCTCAGCGTCACTCCGAGCTGGCTCGCGAGGGTCCATCGGCCGGCGGTGTGCGCGGCGATCACCGTCGGGGTCAGCGTCCACGAGGGAGAGCCCGCGAAGCGTCGGTCGTCGCCCGTCGGCAGCGAGACCATCACCCGCACCGCAAGGCCCGTCGCCCCGCGCAGCAGCGGAACCTTCGCCATGACCCGAAGGTCTCCCGGCGAGAGGCTCCGCACCGCGAGGTCCGAGCGCAGCGCCCGTCCGCCCTGGAAGACGTCCGGCGCCGACTGCTGCACCAGCGGCATCGCGAGCCCGAGCTCGAAGAACTCGAAGAACCCTAGGGAGAGCTGCGCCTCGGCGCGAAACGCGTCGGTGACCCGCACCGGCGCGAGGCCGCTCGGGTGCGCCTCGAAGAGGGTCCCCCCGGCGAAGCCCACGAAGAGGCTGCCGGTGAAGCTGAGGTGACCGGCGACGGTGGGCAGGTCGGTGACGATGAGGCTGCGCGGCGAGGGAGAGGGCTGGAGGAGGCGCAGATCGAACGCGCCGGGAAACGGGTCCTGCCCGTAGGCGGGCGCGCCGAGCAGACCTGACGCCACGAGCACGAACGCCGCGGAGCACCGGGACAAACGAAGCACGATCGGCAGGATACCGGAGAGATCCACCGCGCGAGCGAGAAAGGGCCTATACTCCGCGCCTGCGATGATTCACCTGGGATGTTCAGGCTTCCCGGTGCCCGCGACGCGCTACTTGAAAGAGTTCCGCGCCGTCGAGGTGGCCGACACGATGCTGGGGGTGCCCGGGCCTGCGCTCGTGCGTCGATGGCGCCGAGAGGCGCCGGATGGATTCCTCTTCACGGCGCTCGCGCCGAAGGAGATGTCCGCCGACGGCTTCAAGCCTACGGCGGAGGCGCACAGCGCGTGGGAGGCCTTCATCCCCGTGGTGCGCGACCTCGACGCGAGGGCGATCGTCGTGTCGTCCGCGCCCGACATGACCGCGAGCAAGCTGCACCGCGCCGCGGTGCGGGCCTTCTTCGAGGGCCTCGCCAGCGAGCGCATTCCGCCGCTGGTCTGGGAGGCCCCCGCCACCTGGGAGCTGCGCGACGCCGAGGCGACGGTGAAAGACCTCGCGGTGGTCGTGGCGCGAGACCCGCTCCGCCACCCGCCCATCGCCCGAGGGACGCTCGGGTGCTTCCGCCTGCCGGGCCCGGCGGGCTTCAAGTCGCGCTACGAAGATCCGGCGCTCGAGGCCGCCGCGGCGACCATCCGCGCCTCGCGCTGCGACGAGATGCTCGTGGTGCTCTGCAACGTCGACATGTACGCCGACGCCAAGCGCCTCCGTAAGATGCTCGAAGAGTAGGAGGGGAGGCCCCGCTCCCCTCCTCTCGGAGGTCAGCGGCCGCGCTTCCCTGGGGCGGGCGCGGCCGGGAGCGGCAGCAATCGCAGCGCCTCGAGGGCTTCCAGGAAGTCCGCAGGCGGAGGCGCGCTGAAACGGAGCGCCTCGCCCGTGACCGGGTGCGTGAAGCCCAGCACCTCGGCGTGGAGCGCCTGTCGGCCAAGCGCCGCGGCGATCGCTCGCACCGCGGGGTCCTTCGCGGGACGGCCGTACACCACGTCGCCGAGCAGGGCGTTGCCGGCCTCGGTCAGATGCACCCTGATCTGGTGCGTGCGCCCGGTCTCCAGCTGGCACCGCACCATGGAGGCGACGCCGCCGCCGAAGAGCTCGACGCGCTGCACGTGGGTGATCGCGCGCTTGCCGACGCTTACCCGGGAGGTAAAGCGAAGCCGGTCGGAGGGGTGCCGTGCGTGCCAGGTGTCGTGGGTCTCCGACTCCGGAGGAGCACCCTCCACCAGGGCCACGTAGCTGCGCTCGATGTCGTGGGCCTTGAAGCGAGCGACAAGCCCGTCGCGCGCGACGGTCGAGCGGGCGACGACGAGCAGCCCGGAGGTGTCGCGGTCGATGCGGTGCACGATGCCGGGCCGGAGGGGATCGCCGTCCTCGTCGACCTCGGAGTGGTGGAGCACGGCGTTGACGAGGGTGCCGCCAGCGTGGCCGCGCGAGGGGTGAACGACCATGCCCGCAGGCTTGTCGATCACCAGCAGGTGCTCGTCCTCGAAGACGATGCTGAGGGGAATGTCCTCCGCGACGGCCACCAAGGGCAGCGGGGGCGGTACGTCGACGGTCACGACGAGTCCGGCGCGCGCGCGCTCGCTGGGCTTGAGGGTGTGGGACTCGCTGGTGACACGCCCCGCGGCGAAGCACTGGGTGATCGCGGAGCGCGAGACGTTCTCCCCCGCGAGCAGCCGCGCGAGGACCTTGTCCAGGCGCTCGCCCGCGTCCTCCGGGGGGATGACGACGACGCGGGGAGCGCGGGTCACCACACCTTCGACTTGATGTGCCGCTTCGACTTCACGAGGATGTCGACGATGGCGCGGCCGTAGAAGTTCCGCTCGTAGAGGTCGGCGGAGACGCGCGACTTGTAGAGCTGCCGCCCCTCCTCGATCTCGTCCTTGAGGGCGTCGAAGAGGTCATCGTTCTGGAACCCCTTGGTGATCTTCTCCTCGTTGTAGAGGGAGACGTCACTGGCGATGGCGCGCGCCAGGCGACGCGCGGCCTCTTCCGTTTCGATCAGCGGCATGGGTCGAGACGCTATCACCCCGCGGCGAGGCGCCTCAACCTTCCTGCGCGATCGACCGGTGTCTGCTGCGGCTCATGCAGCACCTGTTCAAGGGTTGAAGGTGTCTGCTACCGTCCGCGCGCTTCGTGTCGAGGCATCGGAGGTTCCATGCGGCGCTCGCTCGTTCATCTCGGATTCCTGCTGCTGGCGTGTGCCTGCGGCGGCTCATCGACCACCACGACCACCGACGCCGGCACTGGGTCCGACACCGGCGCCGTCCCTGGTGACGGCGCGACGAGCGACGCCGGCGGCACCGTCGGGCTGCCGGGCGACGAGTACTGTCGGAGCGCTCCCAACCCGGGCTGCCGCGGCACCACCGTCAACACCTGCGGCGTGTGCGTGACCCCCTCGCCCCGCCGCGACGTGCTCGAGCGCACCAACTGCGATGACACCCAGCGCCGGGAGTACTGCCGCCCTGGCACGCCCGGAGCGCCCAACCTCCAGTGCTTCCAGCCCGGCAGCTACCCCACCGCGGGCACCTCCGAGCGCGTCACCATGTTTGGCCACGTCCGGGTCTTCGGCAACGGCGGCGACTCGCAGCACATCAAGATCTCGGTGCACCGCGTGAACGAAGACGGCACCCCCGGCGAGATGCTGGGGTCCACCGTCAGCGACATCGCCAGCCCCGCGGCGGGCATGGAGGTCGTGTACAGCCCCTCGCGCGACCGCCCGCTCTTCACCCGCCGCACCGGCGGCTACACGCTGCCGAACATCCCGACGGAGACCGAGCTCCTCGTGATCACCGAGGGCGACCCCGCCGACGCCGAGGCGGCGGGCTCTGGTCGCACCGCATCTACGACTACAACTTCGTGCTCCTCAACCGGGAGATCGACGCGATGCCCGCGCCCACCGGCGTCATGGGCCGCTCGGTGCGCTTCCTCCCGCGCGTGATCTCGAACTCCGACTGGACCGCCATTCCCGCCACCTCGACGCTCACCTCGGGCATCACCCGCGGCCGCGGCGCCCTCGCGGGGGAGGTGCACGACTGCGACGACGTGCGGCTCGCCAACGCCACCGTCGAGAGCAACCCCCGCCGGGTCTGGGACGGCCCCACGGTGTACTTCTCCGACAACGACACCAACCCCCTCCCCGACCTGAGCCGCGAGCAGCGCGGCACGTCGCTCCTCGGCACCTACGCGCTCCTCGATGTCGAGCCCGGCCCGGTGCGCGTCGCCGCCGTCGGCTACAACGCCGCCCGCGCAGTCGTCCACCTGGGCAGCTACCGGGCTCGGATCTTCCCCGACTCCGTGACCCTGGTGACCTTCCGCGGGATGCGCCCGTGGCAGGCGCCCGCGCGGTGAGGGCGCTCGGGATGGTGTGCTATCACCTCGACCGCGTGGTTCGTCATGGAGGATTCTCGACGTGAATGACAGCTTGAAGCCCCCGACCTCGGGCGGGGGCAACGCGAAGTACGCCGCGATCGGACTGCTGCTCCTGATCGGCGGGGGCGGCGGCATCTACGCGCTCACCCGATCCCCGCCGACGCCGCTGCCCGTCTCGATTCCGGTAGCCCGCGACGCCGGCCCGCCCATCGTGACCAACCCCTCGGTCGGAGCGGTCATCGAGCTGCCGCCCGAGGTGCCCGACAGCGGGCCCGCGCCGGACGCCGGCCCCCCGCGCATCCGTTACGTGACCCGGTATGTGAGCGAGTGCTCCGGCACGCTCTCCGATCCGGGCGGCGTGCAGCGCACCGCGCAGGCCAACTACGGCGCGATGCGCGCCTGCTACGAGCGCGAGCTGCGCGCCAACCCCACGCTGCGCGGCGGCCTCACGGCGCAGCTCAAGATCAACACCAGCGGTCGCCTCGACGCGGTGCAGGTCTCCACCGGCATGAGCAGCCGGCCGCTGGTGAACTGCGTGAAGGCCGCGCTGATGCGCGTGTCCTTCCCCCCCTCGCGCGGCGGCTGCGCCCTCGCCGAGGTGCGCTACAACTTCACCCCGCGCGAGTAGCGCGCCACCCCGCTTCGAATCCGCTGGCTCAGCTCGGCCAGCGGATGTCCAACCGCTTCATCTTCCGCCAGAGCGTCGTCGGCGACAGCCCGAGCTGATCGGCCGCGCGCTCGCGGTTGCCGTCGCACTCCCGCAGCGCCGCCTCGATCGCCTGGCGCTCCGCCGCGTCCACCGAGGCCGCGAGCGAGCGCTCGCCAGGCAGGTCGCGAGGAGCGGTCGGCAGGTCCTGCGGGGCGATGTCTTCGAGCTGCACGACGCCGGTCTGCGAGGCCAGCGCGACGCCCTGCTCGATCATGTTCTCGAGCTCGCGGATGTTCCCCGGAAACTCGTAGGCGAGCAGGAAGTCCATCACCCCGTCGCCCATGCGCACGCGGGTGTTCATCTTGCGGCAGACCTTCTCCATGAAGTGCTGCGCGAGCAGGGGGATGTCCTCGCGCCGCTCACGCAGCGGCGGCAGCAGGAAGCGCACGACGTTGAGCCGGTAGTAGAGGTCCTGCCGGAAGCGCTTCTCGGCGATGGCGCGGTGCATGTCCTGGTTGGTCGCCGCGATCACCCGGATGTCGACCTTGATGGCCTTGTTGTCGCCGACGCGCCGGATCTCCCCCTCCTGCAGCACGCGCAGCAGCTTGGCCTGGAAGGCCGTCGAGGTCTCCGCGATCTCGTCGAAGAAGAAGGTCCCCCCGGTGGCCTCCTCGATGAGCCCCTTGCGGTGGCTGCTCGCGCCGGTGAAGGCGCCCTTCACATGGCCGAAGAGCTCGCTCTCGAGCAGCGTCTCGGTCATCGCCGCGCAGTTCACCGGGATGAAGGGCTGCGCCGAGCGCTTGGAGTTGACGTGCACGGCCTTGGCGACGAGCTCCTTGCCGGTGCCGCTCTCGCCGGTGATGAGCACCGTGGCGTCGGAGCCCGCGATCTTGATGATGCGACCGAGCACCTCGCGGATGGGCGACGAGCGGCCGACGATGTTCTCGAAGTGGTACTTGTCGCGAAACTCCGCGGCGAAGAAGGCCACCCGCGACCCGAGCTGACGCTTCTCGACCGCCCGCTGCACCTTCACGAGCAGCTCCTGCTCGTTGAAGGGCTTCTGGATGTAGTCGTAGGCGCCTAGCCGCATCGCCTCGACGGCGCTCTCGATGGTCCCGTACGCGGTCATCACGATGACCTCCGTGAGCGGGAACATCTCCTTGGTGCGCCGCAGCACCTCGATGCCGTCCTGCGCGCCCATCTTCAGGTCGGTGAGCACCAGGTCGTGGCTGCTCTGCCGCTGCTTCTCCGCGGCCTCGTCCGCGTCCGCAGCCTCCTCGACCTCGTGCCCGCCCGCGCGCAGCATGATCGAGAGGGTGATCCGCATATTTTTCTGGTCGTCGACGACCAGGATCTTCGCCATCTCAGCCTCCGCCCCGACGGGCTAGCAACCCCGAACTACTCGTATCGCGGACGCTGGGGAACGATCTGCCCCCGTGACACCCGGAGGGGCACGCTCGCCGACTCCGCGATCCCTGTAAACACCCGCTGCATCCCGAACGCCTCTCCGTCGGCCCGGCTCTCGAAGCTCGCCCGGGCGCGGTAGACCCCGGCGCTCTGGAACGTCGACGCCGGGCAGTGCATCGACGCCAGCAGGGTGTAGCTGCGACGACCGCGCGCCGGCAATCGCGCGAAGAGATCTCGCAGCGGCGCGGGCTGCCGTAGCAGCGCGTTGCAGGCCACCTCGCGCCCCTCCGGATCGGTCACGACGAAGGAGAACTGCGTCGGCCGCAGCAGCGTCCACACCGCCTGCACGCTGGGGTTGCGCAGCGTGACGGACACGCGCAGCCCCGCCGCGGAGGAGGCGCTCGATCCGCGCGCGGTCAGGGTGAGGAGCGCCCGGGAGGTGCCCTCGGTCGCTGCGTCCGGAGCACTGACGGCGACCAGCGAGGGCGGTGCGATGGTCGTGATGTCCGCGAAGGTCTCCGCGCGCTCGTCGGTGACGATCGATCGGGCGTGCGACGCGCGGCCGCGGCGCGGGGGCGTGAACCCGTAGTGGAACTCCAAGGGCTGGACCCCGAGCGCCGGGACGCGCAGCCCGCAGAGGTCGTCGACGTCGATCTCCTCGCTGTAGCGCTGGCCGGGCTCCAGCATCACGCGCGACGAGAACTCGTTGATCGCCGGTCGCTGGTCGTGAGCGCATCGCGGGAGGCGTCCCGTGCGCCGCCGCCGCACCCCCGCCGGAACGACCGGCGGCGTCGCGACGAAGGAGAGCAGGCGACGGTCCGCGACAACCTCGACGGGCGCGCCGGTGACGTTGCGCAGGGCGAAGCGGAGGCGCCCCGGAGAGCTGCCCTCCCCCACCTCCAGCGCCACCGGCGCAGGCACCGGCACCGCCGGAGGGTCGGCGAGCGCCGCGGAAGGAATACAGAGCAGGGTAAACAAGAGGCTTCGTGCGGGGTGCGACATCTCGACTCGGCGGCAGTCTACGGCATCGCCGCCGACGCGGAAGGCGATCAGCGGCCGGGCCGCTGGGCCTCGAGCATTTCCGTGACGGCCTCGCGCACCGCCGCAGGAAATACGAGCCGACGGCGGACGAAGGAGGTGTCGGCGATGCGCGCGATGATGAACGAGGCGTGCTCGAGCGCCTGCGGCGGGCGGTGGGCGTGCACGACGCGCAGCCCCTCCTCGGGGATGCGAGGCGCCTCGAAGGGCATCACCTCGGCCACGTCGAGCGCGGCGAAGTACCGCGGGTCGTAGCCGTGCGCCTCGACGATGGCCTCCAGCTCCTGCTGGATCGAGGCGTCGAGCTCGGGGTCGATGTCGTCGAGCGAGGCGGTCTTGAAGAGGTCGCGTCGGCCGCAGCGCTCCGCCAGCCCCGCGAGCGTGTCATCGCGGTCATCGCGCCACGCGTCCACCGCGCGCCAGAGCGCGTTGTCGTCGAGCGAGAGGTAGGCCTGGGTGGAGATGCGCTCGCCGCGCGCGAGCATCGCGATGGGCTCCGGGGTGCCCGCGGGCACGCGGCCGTCGGCGACGAGGTCGGCGAGCCGTCGAAACGTCGAGCGCAGCACGCTCTCCGCCGCGCGCGTCGCTTTGTGGAAGTAGACCTGCTGGTACATGAAGAGGCGCGCGAGGAAGAATCCCTCCACCGCGGGGAGGCCCTTGGAGCCCTCCACGGCGAGGCGCGGGCCGCGGTCGTCGTGCTCGAGCGCCAGCGACCGGAGGAGCCAGTCGAGGTCGAAGAGGCCGTAGCGCGTGCCGGTCATGTGCGAGTCGCGCAGGAGGTAGTCGCACCGGTCGACGTCGAGCATCCCGGACACCGCCCGCGCGAGGAGCGGCATCGGGTGCACCCCGTGGACGAGGCGCTCGACCCTCGACGGCATCTCGGGCTCCGCCGCCGCGAGCGCGCGGTGGACCTCCGTGTCCGGGTCGAGGATGGCGGCGCTCGTCCACAGCTCGTGGGCGTGCATGCCGGGGAAGACCTCCTCGAAGAGGTGCGAGAGCGGCCCGTGCCCGAGGTCGTGGAGCAGCGCAGCGGCGAGGGCGTCGTCGTGGTCGACGGCGCTGAGCGGCGAGCCCATCGCCGCCGCGAGCGGCTCGACCCGCGCGAGGAAGCGGGCCATCACCTGCGCCGCGCCGATCGCGTGCGCGAAGCGCGAGTGCTCCGCCCCGGGGAACGCCATCGACGCCATGCCGAGCGCGCGCACCCGCCGGAGGCGCTGCATCTCGACGGTGTCGATGAGGCGCGGGAGCACCCTCCCGTTCTCGCCCTCGAAGGACACCACGCCGTGCACCGGGTCTCGCAGGATCATCGCGCTCGTCGAGGCTGCCAGACGCCTCGCCTACGGGCCAGCGCGACGCCGCTTCTTTGGGGCGCGCGGAGCGGCTGTGCTAGCCGGGCATCCATGGGTCTGCGGGTCGTCCTCTTCACGGTCGCGTTCAACCTCCTGCTCTGGCTCTCGCGGCTCACCCTCGGCGAGCGCCTCATCGCCACGAGCGGGCCCGCCCTCGGATGGCTCCTCACGCTGCTCGCCCCGACGGCGCTGCTGCTCCTGGCCGCGCGGCTGCAGCCTGCGCGACGTGACGCGCTCCTCACCACCGCGACGGCCTCCCTCGCGCTCGCCTCCTGCGTGTCGCCGTAGGCCCCGTCACTCAGTGACGAAAGTGCCGCGCGCCGGTGAACACCATGGCGACGTCGTGGGCGTCGGCGGCGGCGATGACCTCCTCGTCGCGCACGCTCCCGCCGGGCTGCGCGACCGCCCGCACGCCGGCCTCAGCCGCGCGCTCGAGTCCGTCCGGGAAGGGGAAGAACGCGTCCGAGGCCAGCACGCTCCCGGCCGCGAGGTCGCCGGCCTTGCGGGCCGCGATGTCCACCGAGATCACCCGCGACATCTGTCCGGCCCCGACGCCCACCGTGCGGAGGACGCCCTCCTCGCCGCGCGCCAGCACGATCGCGTTGCTCTTCACGTGCTTGCACACCGCCCACGCGAAGGTGAGCGCGCGCAGCTCCTCCTCGGTGGGCGCGCGGCTCGTCACGACGCGGCCCTTGCGCACCTCGCCCTTGGCGGTCGCGTCGCGGTCCTGCACCAGCAGGCCGCCGCTAACGTGCTTCATCGCCGTCGCCCGGTGATCGGCCGGGAGCCATCGGCCGAGCGAGAGCAGCCGGAGGTTCTTGCGGGCCCGCAGGATGGCCAGCGCCGCGTCGCTGAACCCGGGCGCCGCCACGACCTCGAGGAAGGTCTCCGCAAGCGCCTTCGCGGTCGCCTCGTCGACCACGTCGTTGAGCGCCACGATGCCCCCGAAGGC
This sequence comes from Deltaproteobacteria bacterium, assembly GCA_016704445.1. GTDB lineage: Bacteria > Myxococcota_A > Polyangia > Polyangiales > SCUS01. The sequence goes on along the minus strand of JADJAE010000031.1, from coordinate 14,010 downwards.
GCTCACCGGGTCGGCCTCGCGAGCTGCCCGAAAGGAAGCCTCCAGCGTCGCGCCCACGGCCGCGCCGCAGGGGTTGCAGTGCTTGACCACCACCGCCGCGGGCACGTCGTGCTCGCGCACCGCCTCGAGCGCCGCGTCGACGTCGACGAGGTTGTTGAACGACAGCTCCTTCCCCCCGGAGCCGAGGCTGTCCGCCCGGCCGAGGGTGCCCTCGATAGCCCCTCGCTCCCGGTAGAAAGCGCCCTGCTGGTGGGGGTTTTCACCGTACCGGAGCGAGTAGGCACGCTCGAAGCCGAGGTGCAGCGAGCGCGGGAAGCGGTCGCGCCCTCCGTCGTCGGCGAGGCTCGAGAGGTAGCCCGCGATCGCGCCGTCATAGGCCGCGGTGTGCGAGAAGGCCTTGGCCGCGAGGGCGACCCGCGTGGCGTGCGAGACGACCCCATCGGCGGCGATCTCCGCCTGCACCTTCGGGTAGTCCGTCGGGTCCACCACCACCGCGACGCGCGCGTGGTTCTTGGCGGCGGCGCGCACCATCGCCGGGCCGCCGATGTCGATCTTCTCCACGAGGTCTTCGTGCGAGGCCCCGGAGCGCCGGAGCGTCTCCTCGAAGGGGTAGAGGTTGACCACCACCAGATCGATGGGCGCGCCCCCGATGGAGGCGAGCGCCGTGCGGTCCTCGTCGAGCTCGCGCATCAGGATGCCGCCGTGCACCCGCGGGTGCAGCGTCTTCACGCGTCCGTCCATGATCTCCGGCGAACCCGTGTAGGTGCTCACGTCGGTGACCGCGATCCCTGCCTCGCGCAGCACCTTCGCGGTACCGCCGGTGGAGAGGATCTCGGCGCCCTTCGAGGCGAGCACCCGGATGAAGTCGGCCAGCCCGTGCTTGTTGGAGACGGAGACCAGAACGCGACGAATCGTTGTCATGACGCCTGTCGGGGGAGCCGCACCGTTGCGGCGGCGGCACTATACCCCCGAGGCCAGAGGCCGGATGCGCGATCGCTCAGTCGCAGAGGTCCATGAGCTCGGCGGCTTCGGAGACTCCCCGCAGCAGAGCCAGCGCGTGGACCTCCAACTGGCGGACCCGCTCGCGAGTGAGGTTGAGCCAGCCGCCCACCTCCTCGAGGGTGACGCCGCCCCGGTCGGCCACGTCGAGGGCGCACGTCTCGCTGAGCTCCCACGGCTCCCTGTCGTCGAAGTTCATCTTGATGCTCCCGGTGCGCGCGTTCACCTCCAGGAAGAGGTGGAACTTACAGGCCACGTAAGGACAGGGCCGCGCCGCGAACGCGCCGTGGAGGCAGTCGGCCCGGTGCGTCGGCCGGTTGTACGCGTAGCCGTCGATCTCCTGCCGCGCCCGGACCATCTCCCGCTTCGACATCCGCTTCATGGAGATCGTGCGCGATCTTCCCCGCGGCGGCGGGGGGGCGGACCGGCCGGAAGGCGTGAGCTCGCCGAGCGCTTCACGAAGCAGCTCCAGCGTCACCGCGCCCTCGGGGCCCACCTGGATCGGTTCCTCCATCGACATCGCTCCTCCTCCACTCTGCCCCGTGGGCGTCCGACGCCCGGGAATCGACGACCACCGGCGGCGACGCCCGAAGGCGCCCCGCCGCTACACCCCAATGAACCCGACTAGTCCGCAGCGGCCCCGCGGAGCCACTGGCCCCGCCGACCCACTGCCCATCCAGCGACGCCCGGACGCAGGGCCTCCCTGCGACGCCTACCGCGCCCTCGTCCTCGAAACAAAGCGCTCCCGACAACCGTCACCGCTCCCGAGCACGGTCCGGCCGCCTGAGGATCTCCCCGCGAAGGGGAACAGGCATCCGGTCGTGCTTGGGGAGAGATTCAGGGCCTCCCTAAACATCTGGCGACGGGTCCGTCCGTCCGCCGCCCGCCGACGGTTCATCACCCGGCGCAAAACCTTGGTGCGACAGTTTGCCGGACCCTTCAAGACAGAGACATTCGTTCAGCCTCCGCCAGAGCCCCCGATCTGGACTGGAGCTCTACATGGAATCGCGCGGGCCCGGCTGTGCTCCGCGACCCGGGCACCACCCCCCGGCGCCCCGCCACCCCTCGATTCCTGGCGTTTCCGGAGAGGGACAGGCTACGTCCTGCCTCCAACGGTATGAAATGACAGCAAGATCCATCAATTGCCGAGGAGGTGTCGGAGGCAAGGCCGTCGACCCGACTTCTGTGCATCCGAGCAGTATCCAAATCACGCTTGACCCTCCGCCGAGAGTTATGCCGTCGAGCGGTAGATTGGCCGAATTCATCGGATTCCCGCGGTGCTACGAGCTCCCCGGGGCGCATCGTCCGCGCCGCATGGGCGAGCTCGCTCGGCATCGAACACCCGACCGCGTAAAGTCCGACGCGGCCCTCGCTCCGACCGGATCCATCAAAAAATCTGGGAAATCTCCAGCAAGTACGACGGCGAAGCCCGCGGGCGGCCCGTCGACGAAGCTCGCGGACCGCAGCAGCTCGGGCGCGTCGACCCCCTGGAGCGTGAGCATCGCCTCGTCGGGGTGAGCCCCCGGGCACCCGCAGGTGGGCAGCACCACGCCCGATGGGGCCCCGGCGTGCTCGATGCGGACGAAGGCGAGCCGGGAGCGCGCCACGTCGAGGCGAGGCCCCATCTGGACGCCGACCCAGCGCTCCTCCTCGGCCCCATCGAATACGACCGGGAGTAATGCATTGCCCTCCGCCACCAGCGCCCCGGGGGCGCCGAAGCCCACGTCCAGCTCGGCATCTGCGCCGAAGGAGATCCGCGCGCCGGCCTCGAGCGTGAGCGTCGGAGAGCGCTCGCCCTCCACGACGAGGTGCATCGCAGGGCGCACGCGATAGCGGGCTGCGTCGCCCAGCGATCGCCAGCGCGCGTCGGCGCTCAGGGTCCGCACCCGCGCCTCCACCCGCACGTCGTTGCTCGCGTTGTCCCGAAGCAGGAGCCGCGGGAGATCGCCGACGCGGTTGACGTCCTCGACGGTGACGGCCCCTTCGCCGCGGAGCCCCCGAAGCGAGATGGTCGCGTCCCGGTCCGCGAAGCGGCCGTCGCCGAGAAGGGCCACGCCCCACGCCTCGCCGTCGACGATGGTCAGGCCCGCAGCACGCAGCCCGGCCCGCATGGCGAGCCGCAGCGTCGCGGCGGTCACTCCGCGCTCCGAGGGCGCCGCGCCGCCACCCTCCAGGATCACCCCGTCCATCGAGGCGTCCGCACGCACGTCCGCCCGCAGCTCCAGGGCCTGCCACGGGTGCGCCGGGTCGAGGCGCGAGAAGCGGATCGGTCGCTCCGCCACCGTCGAGGCGTGGAGGGTCGCCCCGCCGTGGACGACGACCTCCATCCCCGCTCCGACCAGCAGCAGGGCGCACGGCTCGATGGCGAGTTCCGCGCCCGGGTGCACGTGCAGGCCGTACGGCAGGCGGTGCGGGCTCTCGGACGCCAGCCAGCGCTCGACGCCCGCCACGGTGTCGCCGTGCAGGCTCCCCTCCTCCGTCGACGTCGACGACGCGCCGGGGCAGCCGCCGAGGGGACGCCTCGCGTGACGGATGAAGCTGTCGCGGCCCGCATCGACCACCCTGCGGTCGGACGGGCGAGCCGGTGCCGGTGCCCGGGAGCGACCGCAGCCCGCGAGGAGGCCAAACGCGACGAACGCCGGGAACCATCGATGCGCGACCGCACTCACGGGGTCGCAGTCTACGCCCCGCGCGGAGAACGCTTGCCCGAGGAGCGGCGGATTGAGAGACTGCGCCGCGATGTCCGCCACCCCCGAGCCGAACAGGATCGGTACGGTCCTCTCCGGCGCCTACCAGGTCGAGCGCCTGATCGGTGAGGGGGGGATGGGGCAGGTCTTTGCCGCGATCCACCTGCCCAGCGGGCACCGGGTCGCGATCAAGATACTGCGCGCCCGCTTCATCCGTGACCGCGCCATCATGGAGCGCTTCCTACGCGAAGCGCAGGCCGTGACCATGTGCGCCCACCCGCACGTCGTGCAGCTCCTGGACACGGGCTACGCCGACGACGGCCTGCCCTTCATGGTGCTCACGTACCTGGAGGGCGAGACCCTGGTCGACCTGCTCTACCGCAAGGGGCGCTTCAAGGAGCTCGAGGCGGTTCAGCTGATTACGCCCATCATCGCGGCCCTCGAGGCGACGCACCGAGCGGGCGTCGTGCACCGCGACCTCAAGCCCGACAACATCTACCTCGCGCGCAACCTCGGGCCCGCGCAGTACCCCGTGCTGATGGACTACGGCATCGCCGGGCTCCTCTCCGACCCCAACGACGGCCTCACCTGGAACAACGGCTCGCTCCTCGTCGGCACCCCCGCGTACATGTCCCCGGAACAGGCCGCGGGCACCGGGTCAGCCGACCCGCGCGCGGACATCTACTCCATGGGCGTGCTGCTCTACGAACTCCTCACGGGCTCCTCGCCCTTCCAGCGCGAGAGCGAGCAGGCGACCATCGACGCGATCCTCCAGGAGGCGGTGCGCTCGCCGTCGAAGATCGTCCCCTCCATCAGCCCCGCGATGGAGGCCGTCATCCTCTGCGCCATGGGCCGCAGCCCCGATCACCGCTTCGTGTCGATGAACGTCTTCGGCGCCGCGCTCCACGACGCGCTCCAGCAGCCGCTGGGATCGCCCGCGCTGCGGCAGTACCCGCTCGCCGAGCGAGTGATCGCCTCCCGCATGGCCCCCCCTGCCCCGGCGCCGATGCCCGGCGGTCCGGTGGTGCGGGGCGCGGAGTTCGCCGACAAGCGATCGCGCACGGTGATGATCGTGCTCGATCAGCAGGGCGGCGCGGCGGTGGCGAGCGCGCCGTCGAGCCAGGCGCTGCCGGCCGCACCGAGCGCCGGCCCCGGCTCCCGGGTGGGCCTCATCGTCGCCGCGGTGCTCCTGGGCGGCGCTGCGCTGGGCGCGGTGGTGTTCATCGCGATGCAATACCTTCCCAGGTAAAAGCTACCGCGTGAGGCGGAGCAGGAAATCGAGCTGCCCGTCTCCGCGCGGGCGCAGTCCTCGGTAGGGCCTGCGTAGCGCGAAGACCACGTCCGCGTGCCAGAGCGGGATCACCGGGAGCTGCTCGGCGAGCACCTGTTGCGCGCGCTGGTAGTGGGGCCGCCGCGCGTCGGGGCCGAGCGCCCGCAAGCCCTGGTCGAGGGCCTCGTCGAGGGCCGTGTCACGGAAGCGCCAGCGGTTGCCGCCGGCGGTGGGGTTCGCAGGCGTCGGGATCGACGCGGAGCCGAACCAGAACCCGAGGCCGAAGGGGTCGCTCAGGTCGGGCACCGTGAGCAGCGTGAGGTCGAAGCGCCCCGCGCGCAGGTCGGAGAGCAGCGTCGCGAGCTCGGACGGACGGACGTCGACCTCGATGCCGACGTCGTGGAGCATCGCCGTGAGGGCCTGCGCGACGGTGATCGCGAAGCGCTGCGAGGAGACCCGCAGCGTGAGCCGCAGCGGCGGCGCGCCCTCCCCCCGCGCGGCGACCAGCGCCCGGCGCGCGGCGGCCGGGTCGAAGGGTATCGCGCGACCTCGCTCGTGTACGCCCAGTGCGACGGCGGCAGTACGCCGGTGGAGGCGACCGCGCGAGCGCCAAGCATCGCCCGCTGGAGCGACGCGCGATCGATCGCCATCGCGAGCGCCCGTCGCACCGCCACGTCGACGAGCGCGCCGTGCTCGCAGTGGACACCGAGGTAGGTCATGCCAGAGGTGCGCGCGGAGGCCACCTCGAAGTCGGCCCTTCCCTCGAAAAGGGGGTAGAGCTCCGGCTTGAGCTCGGCCACGTCCCCCTCGCCGTGGAGCAGCCGCAGCGCCAGCGTGTTGGGGTCGTGCAGGGTGACGACATCGAGCGCGCGGAAGGCGGCCCCGGCGCCGTCGGCGTCCAGCGAGAGCGAGTCCGGGGCGTAGCGCGCGAGCCGCATCGGGCCGCTGCCGACCAGGGCCTCCCGCGCGATCTCCTCGGGTCTCCGCTCGAGGGCGCGCGCGTCTCGCTGCGGCAGGATGCCGAGCTGGAGCAGCGTCTCCAGCGAGCCGTCGGGGCGGTGCAGCTCGAAGTCGATGGTGCGGGGGTCGACCGCGCGCACGGCCCGCAGCAGCCGAGCGTAGGTGGTGCGCAGCCGGCTGTGCTGCGAGGCGTCGAGGACGCTCTCGTAGGTGGCGACCACGTCGTCGGCGGTCACCGGGGTGCCGTCGTGGAAGCGCGCGTCGCTCCGCAGGGTCACCCGGTAGCGGGTCGCGTCGACCCAGTTCGCGCCAACGGCGAGCGCGGGTCGAGGGAGGAAGGTCACCGGATCGCCCTCCATCAGGCCCCGATAGAGCAGCTTGCCGAGCGAGGCGCCGAGGGCGTCCTCGGGGTGGCGCGGGTCGAGGTGCTCGGGGCGCGAGAGCACCAGCATGGTGAGCCGGTCGGGCGCGCGGGCGGGGCCTCGGCAGGCGGCCAGCGATAGCGCGAGGAGGACGTGATAGACCCGGCGCGAGGTAGTTCGATGCGTGGAAGAATTGGCGTTGCGCTCGTCTGCGCCGCGCTCGCGTTGACCGGTCATGTGGGCGCGCAGTCTCCCGCGGCGGCGCCTCCGCTCGCAACCACGCTGACGCCGCTCATCGCCCCGGCGGTGCCGACGGGCGCTCGAGTGTCGGTGATCGTGATGGAGGCTGGCAGCGGGCGGGTGCTGTACGAGCGCGATCCCGACGCCGCGCTCAACCCGGCGAGCGACACGAAGCTCCTCACGGCGTCCACGGCGCTATCCGTGCTGGGCGCCGATCGGCGTTTCACCACCGGCCTCTACGGCACGGCCGCCGGCGGCGCGGTCACCGGATCGCTGGTGCTGCGAGGAGACGGCGATCCGTCGCTCTCGACCGGGGACCTCTACGCGCTCGCGAGGGAGCTCGTGGAGGCTGGGGTCCAGCGGGTCGACGGAGACCTCGTGGTGGACGACTCGGCGCTGGGGGCGGAGCACCTGCCGCCCGCGTTCGAGCAGCAGCCCCACGAGAGCGCTCCCTTCCGGGCCGCGGTGGGGGCGGTGTCGCTCGACGAGAACGTGCTCACGGTGCGCGTGCGCCCCGGCGCGATCGGCGGCCCGGCGATCGTGTCCGCGGAGCCGCGCGGATACGTCGAGGTCGACAGCGGGCTCTCTACCGTCCAGGGCGGGACGCCCGCGGTGACCATCGAGGTCACGGCCCTGCCCGACGGCCGCGCCCGCGCCCGGGTGACCGGGACCATCCCGGCCGACGCCCGCAGCGCGACCTACCGGCGCCGGCTGGACCACCCTTCCCTCGCGGCGGGCTGGGCGATGCGCTCGGTGCTCGAAGACCTGGGCGTCCGTGTGTCTGGCTCCGTGCGCGTGGGCGCCTCGCCGCGCGACCTCACGACGCTCGCCTCGCACCGCTCCAGGGCGCTCTCGGCGCTGCTCTACGAGGTCGGCAAGGAGTCGAACAACTTCTACGCCGAGATGACCCTGCTCGCGATCGGGGCGGAGGGCGCGACCGGACCGGTGACCTTCCAGCGCGGCACCGAGCGGGTGCTCGACTGGTGCCGCCAGGCGGGCGTCAACACCCGTGGCCTGGTGCTCCGCAACGGCTCCGGCCTCTATGACGCCAACCGGGTGAGCGCGCGGCAGCTCGCCCAGGTGCTTCGCGCCAACTGGCATCGGCCGGCGGTGCGCGATGAGTTCGTCGCGCAGCTCGCGGTCGGCGGAGGCGACGGAACCCTGCGCCACCGACTTCGCATCGCGGGCGCCGAGCGGATGGTGCGCGCGAAGACCGGAACCCTCGACGACGTCATCGCCCTCTCGGGATACGTCCTGGCGCCTGATCCGGCTCGCACGCTGGTGTTCTCCTTCGTGGCCAACGGCGTGCGGGGGCGAGCGCCCGCGACCCGCCAGCTCGCCGACCAGATCGTCACGACGCTCGTCGAGACCGTGCGGGCCAGGCGTTAGCGCGTCAGGGGTGTGCCCTGCACGATCACCGCGTACAGGTCGATGCGGACATGCAGCAGCCAGGTGATCTCGTCTCGCGCCCGCGACGCTCCGACCTCGCAAGGCGTCTGCCCGAGCCCCTCGGAGGCGCAGCCGAGCGCCGCGGGGAAGTCGCCCGGGTTGAGGAGGAAGCCCACGCCCGCAGCGATGCGTCCGCCGACCGAGCGGCCGAGGCGCACGTCCTCGGAGGCCTCGAAGTTCAACCAGATGGGGTTGGCGGAGCCCTCGGCCACCCGCGGGACGCCTGGCGGCGAGCACCGTGACGCGAGCAGGCCGTTGCCGGGAGCCTCGCAGTTCTCAGCGTATTGGTAGTCGGTGAAGTTGGTCGAGAGACCGACGCCGAGCGCGAGGAAGGAGCTGTTGCCGGGATTGAAGCCCACTCGCCCGAGCGCCGAGACCGCGGGCCCGAAGCTGGTCGAGTACCCTCCGCCGACTTCCAGTTGCAGATGCTGCAGCGGGAAGAAGCCCACGAACGCGCCGAGGAGCCCATAGGGAGAGCCGAGCCCCGAGGAGAGGCCCAACACGGTGCTGTTTCGCCAGCCGGCGTCGTGCGGAGCCGGACTCGGAGCGGGGAGCTGCGGCCCCACCGGCCCTGGCATCGGGAACAGGGAATGCGCAGGGCGGACCTGGGCGTGGGATGAACGCACGCCGAGCACGAAGGACGTGACGGCGAGGAGGGTTGCGGCGAGGCGGCGCATCGTCGCGCCCACTCATGCGGAGAGGGCTGCGCCTTCGCAAGCGGATTACGGCAGGTCGCGCCGACGGTGCTGGATGAAGCGCTCGAGGGCGAGGCCCGGGTGATCGTCGAAGAACTCGGCAGCGAGGGAGATCGACCGGATGCGGTCGATGCGGAAGGTGCGCAGGTCGTGGCGGAGTCGGCACCAGGCCAGGAGTCCGAGGGCGCCGCGGGTCGAGATCACCGCGAGGGGCTCGACGGCGCGGGTGCTCGGCGCTCCCCCGGGCTCGGACGCATATCGGATGACGCACACCCGGCGCTCGTGGATGGCTCGCGCGATGGGGCGCAGTACCGCGGGGCGCGAGGAGGGTGCCGGGTCATTGGCAGGAATCGAAGACCGCAGCGTCGAGTCGAGTCGAGGCGTGTCGGTCGTGGCTTCGGGAGTCGGTACGAGAGCGGTTGCGTTCATGTCGTAAGCACCTCCGAGGGAGAGGCACTCTACCACCCTGAACGATGCGCGCTCGGATGCGTGTGACATATCCCGTCACACCGCCCTCACGGCGGATCAACGGCGGCGGGTGAGCTCCTGCACGGCCTCGGTGAGCCCGTCGACGGTGAGATGAAACATCGGAAACACCGACCGTACGGCCTCGATGGTGTTGCCCGACCAGCCTCGCGGGGCCTCGGGGTTGAGCCACACCGAGTGGGGGAAGTGCTCGCGGAGCACCGAGAGCCAATGCAGTCCGGAGGTGGGCGGGTTGCCCGGCTGGTCGGCGCTGGTGGCGAGCAGCTCATAGGGCGCCATCAGGGCGTCACCGAGGAAGATGAGCTTGTACTTCGGCGAGGTCACGCGAAGCAGCTCGTGCACGCCGATGGGATCGGCGAAGTGGTCGGTTCGATAGACGCGGCCATAGACGCAGTTGTGGAAATAGAAGGTGCGGAGTTCCTTCCAATGCGTGGCGCGCTTCGCGGCGGAGAACACCTGGGAGACGGCGTCGGCGTAGGGATCCATGGAGCCGCCGACGTCCATGATGAGCAGCACGCGCGTGTCTGGTCGGCGCTGCGGCCGCACGACCACGTCGAGTTCGCCGGCGTTCTTCGCGGTGGCGTCGATGGTCCCTTCGATGTCGAGCTCATCGGGGTATCCCTCGCGGGTGAACGCCCGGAGTCGACGGAGGGCCACCTCGATCTGCCGCAGATCGAGCACCACGTCGGTGCGGTATCCCTTGTAGCGCCGAGCGTCCGCGCTCTTCACGGCGCCGCCGCCCCCTCCCCCGGCGGGTCCGACGCGCATCCCCGTGGGGTGATAGCCGCCGCGGCCGAAGGGCGAGGTCCCGCCGGTGCCGATCCAGCGGTTGCCACCGTCGTGGCGTGAGGTCTGCTCCTTCAGGCGTTGCTCGAAGAGGCGTTGGAGCTCATCGAGGTCGAGCGCCTCGATGGAGGCCTTCTCCTCCTCGGTGAGCTCTCGGAGCTTCTGTACCTCCTCCAGCCAGCCGCGGATCTCCTCGGTGATCTTCACCGCGTCGAAGGTCACGCCGCGGAAGTGCTCCGCGAAGGCGATGTCGAAGTCATCGAGGTGTTGTTCTGAGTGGACGAGCAGCGCCCGGGCGACCTCGTAGAAGCCCTCCAGCGAGCTCTCGTGGAGCCCGAGCGAGAGCGCCCTGGCGAGGTTGACGGCCTCCTGCGCACCGACCGGCAGCTTCCGTCTCCGAAGTGCGTAGAGGAAGGGGACGATCATGGCCTACGACCGGAACTTGCGGCCACCAGCGAGCTGATCGGCGAAGGCGGCGAGGTCCTGCTCCTTCTTGAGAAGCGCCCCGAGGAAGGGCAGCTCGCGGTCGAGCCGCACGGAGGTGATGCCCGCGCGCTGGAGCACGGCGATCCAGTCGACGAGCTCGCTCGTGCTGGGTCGCTTGCGCATGCGCTGCATTCCGCGGACTTCATAGAACACCGAGAGGCACTGCTCGAGCAGCGCGGCGTCGAGGCCCGGGTGGTGCACCGCGACGATGCGCCGCATCAGCTCCTGGTCGGGGAAGTCGATGAAGTGGAAGACGCATCTCCGGAGAAACGCGTCCGGCAGGTCTTTCTCGTTGTTGCTCGTGATGATGACGATGGGACGCTGGCGGGCGACGACGTCGTCCCCGGTCTCGCCCACACGGAAGCGCATCCGATCGAGCTCGTGGAGCAGGTCGTTGGGAAACTCGAGGTCGGCCTTGTCGACCTCATCGATGAGCAGCACCACCCGGCGATCGGCGCGGAAGGCCTCGCCTACGGGGCCGAACTTGATGTACCGGCGGATGTCACGCACGTCGCCGTCGCCGAAGCGGGAGTCATACAGCCGCGCGACGGTGTCGTAGACGTAGAGTCCGTCCTGCGCGCGGGTGGTGCTCTTGACGTGCCAGGTGATGAGGGGCGCTTCGAAGGCGGCGGAGATGGCCTCGGCCAGGAGGGTCTTTCCCGTCCCGGGCTCGCCCTTCACCAGCAGTGGCTTCTCGAGCGCGAGCGCGCAGTTGACCGCAGACTCCAGCGCGTCGCTGGTGAGGTAGCCCGGGGTGCCTCGAAACCGACGGAACTCAGTCGTCATGGGAGCGTGACTGTAGTGCGAACGCACCCGGAGGTCACGGCTCCGGTGCTCGAACGGGCGCGGGCTTTCGCCGCGTGGGGAAGGGCACTACCATCGGCGCACGATGATCAATGAGTCAGCCTATTTGAAGCTCGTGGATGACGTGTTCAAGCGCATCCAGGACGCGTGCGAGCCCGTCGATCCGGACGCCGTCGAGGCGGTCGCGGCCGGCGACGTCCTGACGCTCACGTTTCGTGATCGCTCTCGCTGCGTGATCAATACGCAGCGTCCGACCCGGCAGATCTGGCTCGCGGCCAACAGCAGGGCGTGGCACTTCAGCCTCGATGAGGCGTCCGGGAAGTGGACCGACGACAAGGGGCGCGGCGATGAGTTGTTCGCCACGATCACACGAATCGTCGAGGAGAACGCCGACGAGACGCTGCGCTGGGGGTAGGTCGTCAGGGGCTCGAACCCTGGACCAACGGATTAAAAGTCCGCTGCTCTACCGACTGAGCTAACGACCCGAAGGGCAGAAGGCGGACCGAGCTTCCGCCGACTGCCCTATGGAGTCAACGGAGCACGGTCCAGAAATGACAAAACCCCGCCGATCGCAGCGCTCTTTTGAAGACACTGTGATCGACGGGGTTGTTGCCGTGATAGGACCCCGGCGGCGTTCTACTCTCACACAGTCACCTGTGCAGTACCATCGACGCTGGAGGGCTTGACGACCGAGTTCGAGATGGGATCGGGTAGATCCCCTCCGCCATAGCCACCGAGGAAGTTGTGGGTATGCACACCCAATTCTGATTTCGACGCGGGTCTTAGCGTCCGTCTGTGAGAACGCTTGGAGAGACGATCAAGTCGGTCGACATATTAGTACCGGTCCGCTACGCGCATTGCGGCGCTTCCACGTCCAGCCTATCAACCATGTAGTCTCCATGGTGTCTGATAGGGAGACCTCATCTTGAGGTCGGCTTCTCGCTTAGATGCTTTCAGCGATTATCCGTTCCGTACATGGCTACCGGGCTATGCTCTTGGCAGAACAACCCGCACACCAGGGGTACGTCCATCCAGGTCCTCTCGTACTATGGATAGATCCTCTCAAGTCTCCTACGCCCACAGCAGATAGGGGACCGAACTGTCTCACGACGTTCTGAACCCAGCTCGCGTACCGCTTTAATCGGCGAACAGCCGAACCCTTTGGGACCTGCTCCAGCCCCAGGATGCGATGGGCCGACATCGAGGTGCCAAACCACGCCGCCGATGTGAACTCTCCAGGCGTGATCAGCCTGTTATCCCCAGAGTACCTTTTATCCGATGAGCGATGGCCCTTCCATACGGGACCACCGGATCACTAAGACCTGCTTTCGCACCTGTTCGACCTGTCGGTCTCGCAGTCAAGCCACCTTATGCCTTTTGCACGCTACGGCTGGTTTCCAATCAGCCTGAGGTGACCTTCGTGCGCCTCCGTTACAATTTAGGAGGCGACCGCCCCAGTCAAACTGCCCACCAGGCAGTGTCCCCAACCCCGTAGAGGGGTCCAGGTTAGAATCCCAGATCGTTCAGGGTGGTATTTCAACGTTGGCTCCGCCGAACCCAGAAGCCCGGCCTCAACGCCTCCCACCTATCCTACGCAAAACGATCCGAAACTCACTGCCAAGTTACAGTAAAGGTTCATGGGGGTCTTTCCGTCTTGCTGCGGGTAGAGGTATCTTCACCCCCAGGACAATTTCGCTGGAGTCCCTGGTCGAGACAGCGGGGATGTCGTTACGCCATTCGTGCAGGTCGGAACTTACCCGACAAGGATTTCGCTACCTTAGGACCGTTATAGTTACGGCCGCCGTTTACCGGGGCTTCGGTTCGTTGCTTCGCTTTCGCTGACAACTCCCCTTAACCTTCCGGCACCGGGCAGGCGTCAGACCCTATACGTCCTCTTACGAGTTCGCACAGTCCTGTGTTTTTGTTAAACAGTCGCAACCCGTTTCACTGCGACCCGCCGACGCTTCATCACGCGAGGTGACTGACGCCAGCAGGCACTCCTTCTCCCGAAGTTACGGGAGTCAGTTTGCCGAGTTCCTTAACCAGGGTTCTCTCACGCGCCTTGGAATATTCTTCCCGCCCACCTGAGTCAGTTTGCGGTACGGGCACAGTAGCACCACACAGCGCAGCTTTTCTTGGAAAAGTGGAATCACCAGGTTGCGAGCCCGAAGGCTCACCTCATCACCTCTCGGCATCGCGCCCCGTTTGTCCCCTGTCGGGTCCTATGTGGGAGCGCCTACGGGCTGAACCACCTGATCCAACAGATGGACTGGCCTATCCTTCTCCGTCCCTGCTCTGCTAAAGTACCACCGCGGTGCTGGAATATTAACCAGCTTGCCATCGTCTACGCCTCATGGCTTCGACTTAGGTCCCGACTTAACCCATGGGAGGCTTATCCTTCCCCAGGAAACCTTAAGCTTACGGCGACCGGGTTTTTGACCCGGTTTATCGCTACTCATGCCTGCATAAGCTCTTCTGACGGCCGTGATTGCTCGCGCTCAGTACCTCGTAACACCGTCAGAATACTCCGATTATTACCAATCCGTAGCATCGCTACCCATGAGCTTCGTTACATTTCGGCGCGGGCTCGTTGACCAGTGAGCTATTACGCTTTCTTTGAAGGATGGCTGCTTCTAAGCCAACCTCCTGGCTGTCAGGGCGTTTCCCACATCCTTTAACACTAAGCGCGGATTTTGGGACCTTAGCTTGACGATCTGGGCTCTTTTCCCTCTCGGCAACGAAACTTATCTCCGCTGCCTGACTCCCGAGCAGCGCTCCACGGTATT
>JADJAE010000030.1 GCA_016704445.1 Deltaproteobacteria bacterium | reverse complement strand
TCACGGGCGTAGTCCGTTTCTTCGATCAGGCCGCGGCCTCTTGGTCGGCCTCGGCAGCGGGGCACCTTCGCGCGAAGACCTCGATTCCTGGTCTCCCTCCGTGGCCGTGCTAGCGCTTCGTGTGCTCTCCAGTCCTGCCGGCACTCGACAATTGCTGGCCCTCCAGGGTCGTGTCGCCGAGGAGGAGCGCACCTTCCTGTCGACAGGTGTCGCGTGAATCTCCAACTACGTCTGCGGCCTCGATCCACGGCGGCAGATCTCGGCCTCCGCTTCTGAGCGCCCTCAGCCCGCCTTCTGGATTCGGCGGGATTCTCATCCTGCGAGAGCTGTCCGCTGGCGCTGAACATCGTTCGCGACGTCGAAGCCTACGTCGGGGACTGAACATCATCTGGACCCCACCGCACGCCCCGACCGGCACAATACGCTGTTCAAGAGCGGGCATGCCGAGCCACACCGCGGGCAAGAAAGCACCCTCTGCCGCTTCCTCCGATACATTCTCGGTGGGCACGGCTTCGCGTTAGGAGCGTGCCCGGAAGCGCCATCCGGGCGTGATTTCGGATGGGATGGGTGCTGGGCGAGGTGGTGCTGGGCGAGGTCGTCCTGGGCCGTCGCGAGGCCCCTTGGGTCGGCGCTCATCCATTCTGCGTGAAGGGGAGGCTTGATCTCGAGATCCTGGCGGAGACCGCGGAGCGTCTGGACTACCGGGTCTTCCTCGACGCGCTCTGAACGGCTGACGGAGGAGCCGCTCCGGACGCAACTCCCGTCGAACGACGAGCGCGTGGCGCGGAACACCTTCTCCCCTGGCTCTCGCGCGATCAGGAGTGTCGCTTTGCCGACTTTCTGCAATGGCGCCACAGCACGAGCGAAACGGAGTCGCCAACCCTGAAGGCGGATGCGAGGAACTTCCTCGTCCGACTCCGGTTCTCGGGTTGATCAGCGACGACGAGCGCGAAGAGCAGCTCCGCAACTCACGACTGGTCGCACGGAAGAAGGAGGCCGGACGTCTCGCACCGCTCCTCGCGCATCAGGCAGCGACCGACCATCAGCGTGTACAGCGCCTGTTGGAGGCCAGCTTCGACCCGCCGTCGAGCGGCCTGTTCGGGGCCCAGGCCTCCGACGAGCTTCTTGGCGCCAGAAGGCCGCCGCGTTAGGCGCAGTTGACCGCCTGGGCCTATGTCCGTTCCGAAGGCCGATTTGAGGACGGCAGTGGAGCAGGCGATCGAACTGGAGGCCAGTGCGCGCCACCAACTCCAGGACGCCGAGGGGCGATGGCAGCTGGAGAGCGCGGCGCTTCAGCAACTTAGCGCGCCGGACAAGAAGTTGCCGTCGCTGCTCGCGGGGCTTGGTCCAAGCCGTGGCTTCTGCAACGTTCCGATGGACCACGCTCGCAAGAGCGGGTGCCCGATCGCGTCCACGATTCCTCTCGACCTCACCGCGCGTCGAAGCGAGGGCACCGCTGCGGCGGAGGTCGAACAGAAGCAGCGTCTGGTGGATGTGCTACGGGTCGTGACCGACGAGAAGCGCCGATTGCTGGCGGATGCGGCAAAGGCCACCGCGTTGGCCCGTCGCGTAGAGCTCGAGGCTGCGAGCAGGTTCGATAAGCTGCGGGAGCCCCTCCTGGAGCGACGAGCGCGGCTCGTGCAGGCGGAGCGATTCGTGCGGGAGGCCGAAGAGCTCGACGAACGCGTCATCTCACGCACAGTCCGTCGATGCACTCGAGGCGGAGATCGAGGATTCGTACACGGGGAAACAGGACCAGATCCGGCGTGCGTCGGACGCGGCGCTCGGGTCAGTCTCTCGTCCACCTACGACCTGCGTGGTCAGGCAAAATTCTCGGTGACGAGGTGAGCGGCGCGAGGATCGACGCTTCCGGGCGATCACTCTCCCTCGTCATGAGCATCACGGTGACCGCGAGAGAGCGCGCTGCGTTCGCAACGCTGAAGCTCCTGGCATTCGACCACCTTCGATGACGGAGAGTATCGGGCGGCGCAAGGCCTTCCCGATTCCTGCTGCACGATGGCCCCCGTGAGGGCCGACCTCGCTCCGAGATCCACGAACGCCTGTTCCTCTACGCCCGGCAGTTGGAGGGATTGCTTTCCGGGCGATCCGTCCTTCCAGTACATCCGTCACAACGACAACCCGTCCTCCGGAGTCCCTGCTCGTTGAGCCGTGGTGTCGGTTGAAGCTCTCCGGGCGTCCCCGCAGAGGAGCGGGCTCCTGAGGTGCCCTACTGAGTACCGTTCTTGGACAATTCTCACGATTGGCGACGAGACCCTTTCTTGAACGGGCTTGCGCCATGACGAAGAAGCCTCCCCCGCGCCCGCGTCCCACGACGGCCGGCGCGCCTTCCTCCTCGACCCCGCCCGACGGGACCCCGCCAGCGCTCGCACCGACCCGGCGGTTACGAGCTCCACGGAGGCTCAGGGACGATCGGAATCCGCACGGCGAAGCTTCCACGGCCCGCTCGCCGCGAACCGCGATCTGCGTGCCCTCTACCAGATCGGGCCGGACATCCTGGTCCGTCAGACGCGGGAGGCTGGGGCGAGGTGATCGACCGCCTCGCCCACGACCTGCAGACGGCGTTCCCGGACACGCAGCGGGGTTCTCGTCGCGGAACCCCTTCAGCTACATGCGGTCCTTCGCCGAAGCGTGGCCCGACGCTGAAATCGTGCAGCAGGCTGCTGCACGATTGCCATGGTTCCACCTGTGCACGCTGCTCGACAAGCTGCGCACGCAGGAGGAGCAGCCTTTAACCTCGCGAAAGCCATGTAGAGCATGGTGGTCCCCGGAGCATCCTGACCATGCAGATCGAGACGCGCGCGCCCTGGAGCGCTCAGGGGCGCGATGACCAACTTCGAGGCGAGCCCTCCCCGCCGCTGCAGTCCGACCTCGCGCGGGAGTCGCTGAGGGGATCCCTACCGTTTCGACTTCCCCGGTCTGACGGAGGAGGCCCAGAGCGGGATGTCGAGGACGCGCTGATGGCCCACATCACCCGGTTCCTCCTCGAAGCTCGGGCGGGCTTCGCGTTCGTCGGCAGGCAGGTGCACGTCGAGGTCGGCGACGAGGACTTCTACCTCGACCTGCTCTTCTGTCACCTGAAGCTCCGCTGCTACGTCGTCATCGAGCTCAAGGCCGGTGGCCCTTCAAGCCTGAGCATGCGGGCAAGCTCAACTTCTACCTCAGCGCCGTGGACTCGCTGATGAAGGCCGAGCACGACAACCCCACGATCGGCATCCTGCTCTCCAGGTAAGACCCGCAACCGCGTGATCGCAGAGTACGCGCCGCGGGACGCGAACAAGCCTATCGGTGTGGCGGAGTACGAACTCGTCGCGGGCGTTGCCCGAGCGTCTCGAGACGAGCCTTCCCAGCATCGAGCAGATCGAGCACGAGCTGGAGGTTCCGCCGGCGGCAACCGCGGCTCAGGGTGGGCGTCGGGGCATCGACGACAAGCCCGGCGCGGCCTCGCCTGAGCGGGCAACGAGTCCGGCGGTGACCCGCCGGAAGCGGCGTTGATGACTGGACGGCCTGGAGGCTTCGCGATGACCCAGGTCCCGATGGCGGCGTTGCTCGAACTCGCGGCGACCCACAGCGATTGCGACATCGATCTCGCGCGCCCCGGCGGGCTGGATGGGCTTCGCAGCACGCACGCCCCGCTGCGGGTGTGGCTGCACGCGGGGGAGGCCGGTCTGGTCGTGGCGCTCTCGATGCACAGCGTCCTCGGCGCCCTCGACACCGAGGCGCTCGGCAAGCCGGTGACGATCACCCTGCCGGCGGGGGCGGTCGGCGCGCGGGTCGTCGAGGATCGGCCGGCACTGCAACGCGCGCTGCGCCAGCATGGCAGCTCTCACCCTACCCAACGAGCTACTGCACGCGTTCGAGCGAGAACCCGGGCGCTTCCAAGGAGCACCGGAGGCCGAGCGCCTCGTGGTGCAGCGCGTGGGCAGACCTCTTCCGCGAGGGTCTCCTGACTACTGGGAGGGCCGCTGCGCCGTGACAGGCCTCGGCGTCCGCGAGCTCCTGCGAGCCAGTCACATCAAGCCGTGGGCGGAGTGCGAGACCGACGCCGAGCGCCTCGACGTGTTCAACGGATTCCTGCTGGAGGCGCGGATCGACGCGGTCTTCGACCAGGGCTTCGTCACGGTGGCCGACGACGGTCGCGTGGTGGCGGCAGCCGAGCTCGGGACCGACGCGCGCGAGCTGCTGGGCCTGAATGAGGGGCGCCGCGTGGCGTGGCTCGACCAGCAGCACCGCGCCTACCTGGCCTGGCACCGCTCGCGGGTGTTTCGCGGAGGGTGACCGGGCGTTCTGCCAGATCTGTGGCGCGGCTACCGATACGAATCGTGCGCCTCGGGCGGTACATAGATGGGCGGCGGAACCTTGTCGGGCTTCTTCAAGGGCTTCGCGCGGTAGACTTCTCCGGCGCGATCGACCTCGTAAAGCGCGACCCCCACGATCAGGCGCTTCGGGCAGCGGTACTCGATGCGGTAGCGGCCCGGACCACTGTCGCGCATGACCCGGTGGATCGAGCTGCCCCGGAGGAAATTGCCGATCAGCTGACGGGTCATGCCCTTCGCGGTCGGGGGGTCGCACCAGTACACGAAGATCTCGGTCGCCGTGGGACAGGCCTGCCCGTAGGCTTCCGGCTAGGGTTCACCCTAGGCTTCCTGCCCAGGCTCGGCGAGGCATTCCCTGGGACTATCAGACGCCGAACTTCCGTGGGTGGCGCGGGACGCTGACACGAGGGTAGCGCGCTTCCTGGCAGCTCCAGATGGCAGATGCTGGCGGCGTGGACACAATCGCCGAGCGGCTGCGCTGGATCCTCCGTCACCGCGCGCTGACGCAGCGGGAACTCTGTCGGCGTGCCGGGATGGCCGAGACCCAGCTCGGGGTGATCCTCCGGCGGCTGGAGGGCAACCCCCTGGGCGTCGAGCTCTCGACGCTGTCGCGCCTCGCGGACGGAGGGAAGGTGGACTTCCACTGGTTGGTCACGGGCATCGGTAGCCCGAGCGGTCACGACGACGCGCACCGCCACGGCGCGCCGCTCGCCGACAGGCCGGACTGGCGGGCCCCTGCTCAGCGAGGTGTTGGCGAACGACCTCGTTGTGTCGATCGAAGCCGTGGTCTGGGCCGGCGGCGTGGTCCTTCCCCCGACTCCCGGAGGTGACCGCTGCATTCGTGCAGGCTGGCGCACCTGAAGATGCGGGCCGACCACGCGGCCGCGCGGCGCCAGAAGGGCCTGAACTCGCCGGGGAAACCCCGCGATGCGAAGCCGCACGTGAGCACGGACGATGAGCATCGTGGATCGAGGCCGGCAACGGCGGCGCCCCTGCGCGCAGGCGCACCCCGAAAACACGCGACGATAGCAACGGCCTACGGCGGTGGGCGGAGTCGGCGGACCACCGGACCAGCTCGATCACCGTGGACGCACCTCGGCCGGGAGCCCATCGAGCTCGGCGGCAAGCGCCGCGCGGTCGTCTCGTGGGGCGTTGGGCCATCGCCGCTGTCGCCGAAGAACTCCGGGAGGCGCAAGGTGAAGGCGCGGGCGAGCGATCGCAGCGACGTGAGCGACGGGTCACGTCGGCCCCGTTCGATCTGGCGTGCTCGGCGAGCTGCGCCTGGGTCCACTGGCGCTGCTCGCGAAGAGTGCGGATGTGCTTTCCGAACGTCTCCTGCGCTTCGTCGCGGGCTTGTCGTTCCTTCGGATCAGCCACGCCCAGTGGAAGCCATGTCGCCCGCGGCGTTGACAGAGACGATCGTCAAAAAATACTGTATGACGAACGTCCATGTTGAGGCGGGGTGACAGTGGGTCGGAGTCCGTCGTGCCGGGGAACAGCGCCGAGATGAGCGAAACGCCCGTCGGCGATCTTCGCATCCCCCCCGGCGCAACGACCGGGGGCGATCCCTTCCGACTCGTCGGCGAACGGCTGGACGGCAAGTACGAGATCCGGGCGGTCGTGGCGGAGGGCGGGTTCGGCGTCGTGTACCGGGCCGACCACCGGACGCTGCGGAAGCCTGTCGCGGTGAAGGTGCTCAAGGTCCCTGCGGACCTGGCGGGGGCGACGCGGAAGCAGTTCCTCCAGAAGTTCGAACAGGAGGCCCAGACGATCGCCCGGCTCGACCACCCGGCGATCGTCCGGGTGCTGGACTTCGGGGCATCGCCGATGCCAGAGGGCGAGGCGGCGCCGTGGATGGTCCTGGAGTGGATCGAGGGCATCACCCTCGAGGCGGACCTCGACGCACGCCGCGGTGGCGCCGGTCGCACGCCGCTCGAGTGCCTGGAGCTGATGCGCCCCGTGATGGAGGCGCTGGCCTACGCGCACGGCGAAGGCATCGCGCATCGCGACCTCAAGCCGGGCAACCTCATGCTCACCACCGTGCGCCGCACCGAGAGCCTGTTGCGGGTGCTCGACTTCGGGATCGCGAAGGTGATGACGCCGGAGGAGAGCGGTGGGTCCGGGGCGACGGCCACCCAGACGAAGCTGCAGGCGTTCTCGCCGCAGTACGCCGCGCCGGAGCAGATCTCCGCGACGCGCACGGGTCCCTGGACCGACGTCCACGCGCTCGGCCTGATCATCACCGAGCTGTTGACCGGGGTCGCTCCCTACGGAGCCGCCGACACCGCGGAGCTCTACGCCGCGGTGCTCTCGCCCCAACGCCCCACGCCGGCGAGGGTGGGGATCGACGTCGGCTGCTGGGAGGCGGTGCTCTCGCGTGCGGTGGCGTTCCGGCTCGGGTGGTCCGAGCGCCGTGGTCGCGGCTGGTCAGGACGCCGCGGTGGTGCAAGCGCGGGCCGATCGAAGGAGCGCCCCGGTGCCCGGCGGGCGCCGACCCACCGCGGGAACTCGGTCGGTGAGGCGACCCGCTTCCACGGTCGTCGGCGTGACCCGGACGCCGGCCGCGTCCATCGGCGCGGACGAGATCCCGGCGGAGTAGAGCATCCGTGAGAACCCGATCCATTCTCGTGGTGACGCTCGTCTCCATGGCGGCGGTGGGCGAGGCGCAGGCGCAGGAGAACCCTGCCGAGATCGCGAGACGGGAGCTGATCGCGCAGGCAGAGCGTGCCCGGCAGGAGGGGTGACCAC
The DNA here is from genome assembly GCA_016704445.1 of Deltaproteobacteria bacterium. GTDB lineage: Bacteria > Myxococcota_A > Polyangia > Polyangiales > SCUS01. The sequence goes on along the minus strand of JADJAE010000030.1, from coordinate 41,295 downwards.
ACGCGCTCTCTCGACCTCGCGCTGCGGGCGGGGGCCGTGCGATGGACGCCGTCGCTTCGGTTGCTCGCGGCTCAGGAGCACAACGCGGTCGGCCATCTGCTCGACGCCTACGGCATGGCGCTGACATGCACCCGCGAAGCTGAAGCCGATCCCGCGATCCGCAACCGAGACCGCGTGGTCGGGGCCTGTCGCAGTGTTGCCGACAGTCTCGAACCCCGCGTGGGCCGCCTGATCTTGCGGGTTCGAGATCCGGCGCCGACGGGGTTGCAGGTTCGCATCGCCGGTGCCGTTCTTCCCCCGGCGCTGTGGGGGGTCGCCTACCCGGTGCTGCCCGGCGTCGTGCGCATGGAAGCGACCGCCCCCGATCACGCGAGCGTTCGCAACGAGATCTCGGTTGTCGCGGGCGAGGTCAGCGAGACGACGCTGGACCTCGCACGACTCCCTCCAGAGCCGCTCAACAGGCCGCCGATGACGGTCACGGGGGTCCCCGCGGTGGCGGTCCCGCCGACCGTGCGAGAGTCGGCGAGTGGGCGCGCGCTGCGGACGCTCGGCTGGATCGGCATCGGCACGGCCGTAGTAGGCGTGGGCGTGGGGGGCCTGGCGTTGGGCCTTCGCGAGGAGAGCGCCGCGGCGTTCAATCGTGAGTGCCCAGCAGGACCCACGGGTTCGTTGTCGGCGGTGTGCCAGTCGCGGATCGACACCGGCAGCACGCTGTCCTCGGTGATGATCAGCGGCTTCATCGTCGGCGGCGCGGCGACGGTCGCAGCGGTTGTCTTGCTCGTCGCTGCGCCACCGTCGCGCGGCGTAGAGGCACCTGCTCGCGCGTGGGTCTGCGGCCCCAACTCGTGCCCGCTGGTGCGGGTTGTACAGGCCATTTAGGAGTTCAATGCGGCTGAACGGGACGTTCGGGATTGTCGTCGCCGGAGTGATGGCGTGCAGCAGCTATGTCGGTACGACGCGAGACGCCGACAACGGCGAGACCTCGACCTCGGACGCCGCGCAGGACGTCGTCTCCGAGGCGACGTCATGGGACGGACCACGGCCGATCTGCGGCTCCGGGCTGGGGGAGTGCGATCCGGTCGCGGGGAACCGGCTGTCCTCCTGGGCAGCACTGCGCGATCAGCGGCGTGACCTCCCTCGCCGTCTCCTGCATCGACGACGGTGCTGGCGCTCCGGGCGCCGGATGTGTGGGACCGGCGGACTGCGAATCGGGGTTGCAGTGCATCTCCTCCCGGTGCCTCCGGTTGTGCTGCACCGAAGCGACGACGCGACGTGTCGGACGGGCCCGGGTTCGTCGTCGTCGGCGTGCGGGATCTCCCTCGAAACGACCGATGGCGGCGTGTCGTTCCGTGCCTGCACGGCGACCGGCATCTGCGACTGGCTCACACAGCAGGGATGCGGATCCAACCAGATCTGCCTGCCGTCTACCCCCTTCGGTGACGGTCGTTGCGCACCAGCCGGGGAAGGCCTGCTCGGACAGCCCTGCGTCGAGGGGAACGCGTGCGTCCGCGGACTGTTCTGTGCCGCGCCGTCAGGGTCACCAACATCTCGGCGGTGTGCGCTGATCTGTGACCCCCGCCTGATGGATTGCGCGGGGGGGCGTATCTGCCGACAGGTCCAGGGATACCCTGGCAACTTCGGAGCGTGTCTGTAGGGTTGAGGACCGGGCGTGCGGCGCTCGCGCGGTGTCGCGGCGGCGTGCGGATCATGACCCACCCCCGGGCGTGGAGTGCTCCCGGAGGCCGCCTCCGCACGGGCTCCCCCCGACACCGACGCAGCCGCCGGGACGCCGACCCTCCCGGGGGCCTCGGTCGGGTGGCTGTCCAGGTCGCCATCCGAACCAGATCCCAGCAATCAATAAGTTGCAGGTAGCCATCTCTCGTCGCCACCTCTGGTCGCCACCTCTCGAGGATGGCGACCAGAACTAGCTTCCATCTGACAGCCACCTTGTCGCCACCCAGTAGGTCGCTGCACAGCCTCGGCGAAGCCGTCGTTCCGACAGGCGAAGAGGTGGGCTGTTGCCACGCGACTCAGCGCGATCTCCACCTGCGCCTCGGGCGCATGCGCCTCCGCACGGCGCGCCGCCAGGTTCTGCCGCGACCTCCTCCCCCTGGGGCAGCGCGGCCCTTTCATCGCCGGGAGGTACGCGCGGTTGCGCCGATCGTGCGCCTCCATCGCTTGCGGCTAGCGTCGCTACGGCATGACGGCCAAAAAGTCCAGGGACGGGGACGCACGGGGCAGACGACGCCGCGGTTCCGGGCCGAGCCCACGCATCTCGTCGCTCAACGGATCGTGAAGCCGGAGGATCCCGATGGCCAGCCCCGGGTCCTCTTTCGGATTCCTCTCGGTCCAGACGAGCGGATTTGCGTGCTGGGTAAGAGGTTCCCAAGCAGGGAGGAGTGGACGCTTCGGCGAGCGCGGCGCCGATCGGATGGTAGATGGGTGCGGGATCGATCTGGAGGGCTGCAGCTCGACCCGGATGCCGTGGTGCGGCTGCGGGATGGCTCACCACGGCCTGCACCAGTTGGGGTCTGTGGCGCCGAGCGTGAGCTTGGCCTATCTCGCCGAGCGCTACGAGCACGGCGCGGGAGTCAGGCGACGCCAATGCGCTGGTGTCGCACCTGGTGTTGAGGGCGCTCGCGCTCGCACTTGGGAACGGTGACGGTGAAGCGTTGGCGGCGATGGGGCGCGAGGCGCTCCGGCACATCCGGGCCCGTCGGCCCGAGTTCGTGCCGGTCGCCGACGGCGAGGGGGCTCTCGATCTGAAGGGTGACGAGGCGCGTCGCGTCGGGAGGAACCGCCTGCATCGTACGGCGTCTCGGTTCTGCGACGAGCTGGGCAAAGACACCGACTTCGCCGAGGCCGCCGACGAGTTGAGCTGGGACATCGAGCGGCTGCACCCCGAGGCCGTCCGACAGGCCGAGATTCGGGAGGCCAAGGCGCCTGACTTCCCCAACACCGGGTCGGGCAGGGGCCGGATCGCGGAGAAGCTCGCCGAGAAGCTCCGTTGCCGGTCCAATCCGAACGCTGAGTGGGTGGCCCGTACCGCCCTCCGCATGTTCGGCGTCGATGAGGAGAAGGTGAAGCACTACTTCGATCACCGGTGGAAGGAGACGGCACCGCCGGTGGCATCACCTCGTTCCGGCGCGACTTCCGCTTCTTCGGGAGAAACGGAATCTGCCTGAACTCTCGGCGGGCGATGGCACCCCGGCGTCATGGTGTTCCTCCATGAAGTGAGCGGAACTCGGGTCCGCGGCCGACCCGCCGCGAGACTGCCGTACGTCCCTGTACTGCTCGCCGGAGGTCGTCGCCGATGACGACCGAGCGCGAGTACTACACGACCGCGGAAGCCGCCGAGTTCTGCCGCTTCCGCACGACCGGCGCGATCCGCAAGGCGGTCAAGGAGGGACGTCTACGATCCGTTGGCCCTCGGGGCGGTCACGGCACCCACATCTTCCTCCGCGAGGAGCTCGACCGGTTCATGCGCGGGGGAAAGCCGCATGCTACGGAGGTCGCGGGACGTCCGCGTGTGCCTCCATCGGGAGGCAGAGATGAGCGATCCGAAGTGGATCAGGAAGTGGAACAGTTGGATCGCGCCAAAGCCCACGAAGCCCGGGGTGTGGCGCAGGAAGGAGGGCGGCTTCCTCATCCGGGGCCGCGCGTTGGATCCGACAACGGGAAAGCTGCGGGAAGTGAGACAGGCCCTGCCCGGGGCCGACGCGCTCGAGGCGTACCAGACGCTGCAGGTCGAACTGCAGAAGGTCCGGGACGGCCTCAAGATCTCACGACCGGAAACGCCGTCCGTCCAGCAGGTGACGGCAATCACGGCGGTCCCACCGGAGGCGGAGGTGGTGCTCGCACCATCGACCCTGCCCTTCTGGAGCGACTACGCCGTCTCGCTCCTCGAGCGAAAGGTCAACGAGGGGGCGATCCTCTCGGCCAAGACCAGGGTGCAGTGGATCTCGGTGCTGAAGTGCCATCTCATCCCGGCGTTCGGCCACCTTCGCGTGGATGAGATGACGCGCCGGATCTACTTCCAGTGGCGCGACACGGTCGCCACGAAGATCAAGGCCGGCGAGTACTCGCCGCACACGGTCAACGACTGGCTGGCGATCTTCGCGGTCGTGACCAACGCGGCGTTCGAGGAGTACGAGATCGATCGGGCGAGCCCGACGCGGACGGTGGTGAAGTTCGATACGCGCGAGCACCCCACCTACACGGAGGAGGAGCCGAACTCCCTCACGGCCGAGGAGACGGTGCGCTTCCTGACGAAGATGCGGGAGCTGTTCCCGCAGCACTACGCGATGGTCGCGCTCGGGTTCGCGACCGGCCTCCGTCCGTCGTCGTTGCGCGCATTCCGGCGCAGCGGGAAGACGGCCGACCTGCACCTCGAGGAGGGGCTTCTCTACGTCCGTCGCTCCCACACGGTGAGCGACGAGGTCATGGGCACGACCAAGACCGGCGTGCCGCAACACATCACGCTCCCGAAGGCGTTGGTGGCGGTGCTGCGGTGGCACGTCGACACGCTGCCCGAGGGGCTGATGACGGAGTCGGAGCTGCTCTTCCCGTCGGAGACGGGCAGCTTCCGCGCGCCCTCCGCGCTCGACAAGCCCTTCGCGGCCGTCTCGAAGGCGATCGGCTTGCGGAAGCACGTCACGCCGCGCGCGATGCGGCGCACCTTCCAGGACCTCGCCCGCAAGGCGAAGGTCGAGGACATCGTCACGCGCGCCGTGTCGGGGCACGCCACCGAGACGATGCAGCACCACTACTCGACGGTCCACCAGGAGGAGATCCACGACGGACTCGCCCGGATCGTCGCCCTGGCGGGCCTCTCCGAGCGCTCCGCCGAAGTGCCCGTCGTCGCCGACGAGGCCGACGCCGGCGGGGCCCGAGGGCCCGGTGGTATGCATGGTGGTATGCATCGCCTCCCCAGGGCCCTGAAACGACTCAGGCCCGGAAGGCGACGTTTCGCCAACCGGGCCTGATTACAGCACTTTCCTTCGAGCGGGCGACCGGGATCGAACCGGCGACGTTCAGCTTGGGAAGCTGACATTCTACCGCTGAATTACGCCCGCGGTCCTCTGAGGCTTTCCTCCCAGGGGACGTCGTAGGTGCCACAGCGCTTCGGAGCTTGTCAAGCGCCTCGCGCTTCCGCACCCTCCGGGCCCACCAGGACCTTATGCACACCGACCCTACCGATCCGACCGACCCGACCGAGCCTGCCGAGACCGCCGCCCCCGCCGGTCACGCTGAACCCGCGGAGACTCCCGCCGAGGCCGCCGCCGAGCCCGTAGAGCCCGCTGCTCCGGCGTCGCCGCCCGACCCCGCGCAGGAGCGCGCCATCGCACTCGACGCCCTCACCTGGTGCGGCGAGCACCCGGCCGAGGAGACCGCGGTCGAGACCCTCAACGCCGTCTTTACCCTCATCCGTGATCCCGAGGTGCGGCCCCTCTGGATCGCCACCGTGCGCACGGTCGTCCTCGCCATCGCGCAGGTGCCCGACCCCACGCCCGCACTCCACGCCCACATGACCGTGCTCGTGGCCAACCTCCTCGAGCTCAGCACCGACAGCGCCATGGTCGACGAGCTCCTCGCGGCGTGGCTGCGGCACCCGAAGTCCTTCGGCAGCCTGCACACCACGCCCGCGGCCTTCCAGCGCGAGACCTTCGTCCAGCGCCTCGGCGACCTCCTCGGCTGGAACGCCCTCGACCTCCACCGCGACCGCGACGCCCTCCGCCGCTTCGCCGACTGGGTCAACACCTGGAACCCGCGTAACAAGTTCCGCTCGCGCCGCGCCCTCCAGGCGCTCGCCCGCAACTTCCCCGCCTCCGATGTCTGGTCGCGCATCCACTTCCCCAGCGAGGGTGGTGGTCCGCCCCACCGCTCCAACCAGGGCGGCCGCCGCAGCGATCACGAGCGCCCCGCGCAGGCTCCCGCAGCCCCCGCGGCGCAGCCCACCGAGGCGGTCGAGCCCACCCCCGAGGCGGCCTTCGCCAGCCCTGACGGAGCGCCCGCCGCCGACGCCACCCCGGGCGAGGCTACGAAGCGCAAGCGCCGCCGCCGCCGCCGCCGCAAGGGCGCGAAGCCCGGTGAGCCCGGAGCCACCGCCGAGGGCGCCGCTCCCGCCGAGGGTTCCTCGGACGAGGGCGGCGACGAAGGCGGCGACGAGGGCGGCGACGACGCGCCCGAGCCCGGCAACCAGGCCTGAGAAACTCCCCCCTCCCGATGGCCCTCGAATATACCGACCATCGTAAAGATCCCGCCGCGTGGGCGCGCTCGCTCGGCATCTCCAACGAGGCCGTGCAGCTCTACCTCGACTCCGAGGTGATCGACCTGCACATCGACTCGTTCCTGTGGACGAGGATGCTCGGGTACGACCTCACGAGGCGCCACACGCCGGGCCTCCTCAACGGCGCCTTCGCGCGGCAGGTCGACCTCCCCCGGCTGCGCGAGGCCCAGGTCTCCGGGGCCACCTGGATCATCACCACCAACCCCGCCCGCAGCTCCGAGGACCGCGCGCACACCTTCGTGCGCAACCTCGCCCGGCTGCGCGCCGAGCTCGCCCGCGCCCCCGACGACGTCGCCGTGGTGCGCAACGTCGCCGAGTACCGGGCCGCCCGCGCCGAGGGCAAGCACGCGGCCTTCATCGGCATCCAAGGGGGCAACGCGCTCGACCACGCGCCCGACGGGAGCGCGCTCGACCTCATCCCCGACGACGTCGTGCTGCGCGTCACGCTGGTGCACCTCTCCACCTCGCAGCTTGGCGTGACGAGCTCCCCGCTAGGCTTCACCGGCGACACCGGGCTCACCGCGCGGGGGAGGGACTACGTGAAGGCCCTCAACGCGAGGAAGATCTTCGTCGACCTCGCGCACATCTCCCGCAAGGGGTTCTTCGACGCGCTCGCGGTGCACGACAAGACGCAGCCCGCGATCGTCACGCACACCGGCGTCACCGGCGTCACGCCCCACTGGCGCAACCTCGACGACGAGCAGCTCCGCGCCATCGCCGCCCTCGGCGGAACCGTCGGGGTGATGTACCAGTCGAGCTTCCTCGGAGACCCGACCTTCGACGGGCGGCTGAGCTCCATCGTCGCCCACCTCGCGCACATCATCGACACCATCGGCGAGGACCACGCCTCGCTCGGCAGCGACTGGGACGGGATGATCGTCCCCCCGGTCGACATGCGCACCTGCCTCGAGCTGCCCCGCCTCACCCAGGCCATGCTCGCCCGCGGATGGTCGGACACCCGGGTGAAGAAGATCCTCGGCGGAAACTTCCTCCGCGTCGTCGAGGCGCTCCGCGGCTGAACGCCGCGCTACCGCCCCGTCACTGAAACAGCCCCGCCAACCGTTGCACGTTGAGCAACTCGGCGACCTCATCGCGGTCGAGCGTTGCGTCCAGGTGAACGTTGCTGCCCTCCCGGCTCGCCGCGAGTCGGGTGAGCGCCCGCTGGAGCACCGCGAAGCGCACCGTCCCCGTGGCGCTCGCCGCGCGGCCGCCGAGGGTGCCCGCGAACTGCTCGATGGACTCCCGCAGGTCGAGCGCGAACACCTCCATCAGACGCACCGTCGCCGTGGCCTGCTCGGGGGAGTCGTAGCGCCACGTCGACCGAAGGATCGCCCCGCCGTCGTCGTCGCCGCTCGCGTCCCTCGTCGCCTGGATCGCGAACTCCGCGGACACCGGGATGGGGTTGTTGCGCCCCGGCGCGGAGAGCAGGTTGCGCACCCCGCGCGCCGTGAGCAGCGCGACCAGGCGAGGTCCGCGGCCGGCCTCGTCGGCGCGGGGGAGGGCGCTGGCGACGGCGGTCTGGCCGCCCAGCACCGCGAGCAGCGTGGGGAGCCGCTGCGGGGTCGCGAAGACCGCGAGGTCGTCCTCCAGAAGCGCCACGGAGGTGGGCCCGAGGTAGCGGTCGACGGTGGTGGTCTCCACGCCGTTGCGCCGGGTCCAGATGGAGCGGGTGGGCCGGGGGAGCGCGCTCGCGTCGGGGTGCGCGAAGTGCTCCCGGAGGGTTCCGGCGTCGGGGGGGAGCTGACCCGACGGGGTGTTGGCGCGCACGCCCGCCATCTGCTCGACCGAGGCGCGGAGGAAGTCCCTCCGGGCGTGGGTGCGCACGATCGCCATCAGGTCGGGCGGGTTCGCTCTCGTCCCGACCGGGTTGGCGCTCGCCAGAAGCACCGCGTCGAAGTCCCGGATGGGGTCGATCTCCGTGCCGCCCAGCACCGCCTGCCAGTCTCGGATGCCGTCGAGCAGCGCGCCCACCCGACGGGCGTGGGGGCCCTCTCTCAGCCGGTCGGTGCGCAGGAGAAGCGTCACCACCGCGCCCGCCGGGATCGCCGCCGCCATCGCCCCCGCGGCCTCGGCCATCGTCGGCATCGCCCCGGGCGGGACGTCCGCGGCGGGCGCCGTGTCGGTCAGCGCGAGGGCGACGTCCTCCATCGATCCCGCGTCGTCGTTGAGCGCGAGGGCGACGTCCTCCATCGATCCCGCGTCGCGCCCTTCGGCCAGGAGCGTGGCCTCGGGCTCACGAGAGAGCGAGGGCTCCCTCAGCCGCGTCTCGGGGGGATCGGGAAGCGCGCTCACCCGAGGCGCCGAGCGACGCGGAGCCGCCGCCGGACGCGGCCGCGAGGGCGCGGTCGGGGGCGAGGGCGGCGTGGGGGCGGGCGTCGGGGCCGGGGGCGAGGTCGAGGTTGCGGGACGGGCCGTCTCCAGCCCAAACTCGACGGTGCGGTTGATCTCCACGGGCAGCGACGGAAACCGCACCGCAGGGGGACGCACCGCCATCACGGCGCCGTGGAGTACCAGCGAGACCGCGAGCGGCCACGTGAGTCTCTGCTGCCATGGGAGTGTGTGCGTCGTACCGCGTTGGGTCATCGCGTGGGTCGACCGGGAGGCCGCGCGAACCCTAACAGCAATGTCACTCCCGCGCCGCCGCCACATGGCTGGTGCGGTTGTCGCAACCGTCGGAATTGGACACGGGCCCCCCGCGCTGTGATAGCGCACCTCCCACCAAGGGCCCCTCCGTCGGAGTCGCATGCGCCACCCCGCTCTCACCGCCAAGCACCGCTGCCTCCTCGTCGCGACCCTCGCCGCGGCCTCGCTCTCGTCCGTCTCCGGCTGCACCCGCCTCGACAGCCTCTGGAGCCGCGTCACCGCGCCCGACGCGGTCGCTCCTCTCGACGCCGCGCTGAGCCTGACCATCGACCCGAGCATCCCCCCGCACGCCGACGATGACGCCGGAGGCTCCGCGCTCGACCCCGACGACGCCGGGACCATGGCGGACGACGACGCGGGCGCCGACGCAGGTGCGGTCGACGCCGGGCCGCGCACCATGATCACCGCCCTCGGCTGGCGCACCGGCATCGTCGAGGCCCCGCAGTCCAACGCCCGCTGGATCGGCTACGTCCGGGCGGGAGGCCAGATCGCCATCGTGCGCGGCCCCGTCGGTAACGACGGCTGCCCTGCGCGCTCGGACATGCGCGGCGCGGGCTGGTACGAGGTCGAGGGCAGCGGCTTCGTGTGCGTAGGCCCGCTTGCGATGCTCACCAGCGTGCTCGGCAACCGGCCCATCACCCGACGGCTCCCGACGCCCCCGGACATCGACGCGGCCATGCCGTTTACCTATGCGCGTAACACCCGCGCGGCGGCGATCTACCGCTGGCTCCCCTCCGAGGACGAGGAGCGCGAGGTCGAGCCCGAGCGCTACGCCCCCCGGGTGGCGGCGGGCGACGCCGACGGCGGCGCGGTCGTGGGCGACGCCTCGGCGCCCGTGGCCTACTGCGGTAGCGGCTACGGCGACCGACGCGGGCCGCGGCCCCGACGCGCAGGTGCGCATCGAAGACCTGGAGGGCGTCGCGGGCACGCCGCTGCTGCGCCGCATCCTCCGGGGGATGTACGTCTCGCTCAACCGCGAGGCCCGCTCCTCGGGCGGAAGCAGCTTCTGGCACACGCAGTCCGGCGGGTACATCCGCTCGAGCGCGCTCTCCACGCTGCGCAGCGACGGGTTCTTCCAGGGCATCGCGCTCGACGGGCAGCACCACCTGCCCATCGGGGTCGCGCTGAGCACGGTGACCTCGACCTACCAGGCCAACGGGCGCTCGATGTCCCCCACCGGGAGGGTTCCCCGGCTGGCGATCATCCAGCTCGCCGACGAGCCCCCGGTGACCGTCGGCAACGAGCAGTACTACCACACCGCGGAGGGCTTCTTCCTGCGCTCGCGGCAGGTGCGGGTGATCACCCGCCACGAGCCCCCGGTGGACCTCTCCTCGCCCGACGAGAAGTGGATCGAGGTCAACCTCGACCACCAGAGCGTGGTGGCCTACGAGGGCGCGAGGCCGGTCTACGTGACCGTGGCGAGCACCGGGCGGCGCAACCGCAGCAACCCCGACGAGAACTACGAGACCGTGCAGGGCGCGTTTCGCATCCTGTCGAAGCACGTCGCCACCACCATGGACGGCAACAGCGCCAACGACGGCCCGTACAGCATCGAGGACGTGCCGTGGGTGATGTACTTCGAGGGCTCCTTCGCGCTGCACGGGGCCTTCTGGCACAACGGCTTCGGTGCGATGCGCTCTCACGGCTGCGTCAACATGAGCCCCCCGGACGCTCGCTGGTTCTACAACTGGACCGAGCCGCACGTCGCCCCGGGATGGAACGGCGCCTACGCCAACGCGCAGCGCCCCGGCACGCGGGTCTACGTGCACTACGACGAGCAGCCGCTGGGCACCCGCGGCGGCCCCGAGCGCGTTCCGCAGCACTGAGCGGTGGCGGAGCGCGCGGCGCCTGCGCCATCATCGCCTCGGAGGTGGCGACATGGCGACGGCGAAGCGGGGTACCAGGTCGGCGGGCAAGGCAGCGCGCTCCGGGCTGATCGTGGCGACGAAGGCCGCGGCGCTGGCGGCCAACCGGAAGAAGCTCGCGTCGCTGGAGGGACTGATCCGTCGGCGGCTCGCGACGGTGGTCGAGAGCTTCTACGACGTGGGCGTGGCGCTGCGGGAGATCCTGGAGAAGAAGCTCTACGCGGTGAAGGGGCACGCCAGCCTGGCGGACTACCTCACGGCGACGAAGCTGGTCTCGCTCACGCAGGCCGAGAAGCTCATCGCGATCGTGCGGAGGGTGCCGCGAGAGGAGGCGATGGCCGCGGGGCAGGAGCGGGCCTACGCGCTGATCGCGCTGGCGGACGCGACGCCGGAGCCCGACACGGCCGGCGGCAGGGGCGCGCGCGGCGCCGCCGGCGGTCGACAAGGGCCTGCGCAGGTGGCTGAAGCAGGGCGGGCTGCGGCCCGAGGCGGTGCGCGTGACCGGGCGCGCCGTGCACGTCACCCTGACGCGCGAACAGGTGGAGGCGCTGCTCGCGCGCGAGGGCTGAACGGGGATGGTCCGCCCTCCGACGTCGGAGGCTGCACCCACCGACGTCGGAGGGTGGCGGCGCACGTGGCTGGGATGGCTCGCAGGGGCGTGGGGCGCGCTTCTGGCGGCGGGCTGCGAGGCGCCGATCGACCTCGGCGTAGCGCGCCACTGCGCCGAAGGGACGACGCCGTGCCCCAGCGCCGATGGGGGCGTGGAGTGCGTCGATCTGGTGGTCGACCCTTCGAGCTGCGGAGCGTGCGGCCGACGCTGCGCAGACGGCGTCGGGACCCTCGCGGCGTGCGTGGCGGGCGAGTGCGCCGGCCGGTGCGCCGCGGGCCGGGCGGAGTGTGACGGCGATCCGGCGAACGGGTGCGAGAGGGACACCGGGCGCGACCGCTTCCACTGTGGTGGCTGCGGGGTGAGCTGCGAGGCGGGCGCGGGCTGCGCGGAGGGGCGGTGCGTTCTGCGCAACGTGGCGACCGGGCGGCCGGCGCAGCAATCGTCGACGTACGTACCGGGCAGCGTCGATCGACGGCCGGGACTGGCGGTCGACGGTCGGCTCTGCCAGGTCGCGGCCCGGTACGGTGGTGAAGATGGCTCGCCGTTCAGCTGCCCGGTGAGCCAGACCAACGCCGTCGCGGGGAGCTGGTGGCAGGTCGATCTCGGCGCGTCGCGGGGCGTCGCGCGGGTGGACATCTGGCAGCCCCTGGACTTCGCGGTGCGGCTCCAGGGGTCTGACGACGGCGAGGCATGGCGGGAGCTCGGCGTCGCGGAGCCGCAGCTCGTGCCGCCGCTGCGCATTGCGGTGGGTTCGAGCGTCCGGTGGGTGCGAGTGGTTCGGCCGAGCGCGGAGTCTCTGATGTTGTCGGAGGTGGAGGTATGGGGACGATGAGGCGACTGCTGACGTGGGTCTTCGTGTTCGGGATGGCGTGCTCGGTCGAGAGCGAGTTGGGGTCCAACGTCCGTTGCGCCGACGGGGGTGTGGCGTGCGTCGCGTCGGAGCCACGGCTCTGCATCGATGTGCAGAGCGACCCGCGGCACTGCGGCGCGTGCGCGAACGCGTGCTTCCGCGGGGAGCGGCTGCGTCGGGGGCCGTTGCTGTGGCTCGCCGGCGTGCGGCGGTCGCTGCCTCGGCACGCGATGGGAACTCCGCGAGGCCGTCGCGGGCCGGGAGACGATCGAGGTCTTCGCGCTCGACATCGACGCCGACGGGCGCGCCGACCTGCTCACGGCCGATCAGCTTGATTCGACGATGCATGTGTTCTGGGGGAACCCCGGAGGGTCGCTCGCGTCGCCGTCGGTGTGGCCGATGGGCCGGATGAACGGTCAGCTCGCCTGGGGAGACCTCGACGAGGACGGCGACCTCGACCTCGTGGCGACGGTGCAGTCGCACGGTCCACCCTTCGCCGATGCGATCGGGATCATGCGGCGCGAGCCTGGACGGTCTGTCCCGAGCCTGCGACTGATTCCCGAGGTGGGCGACGTGCGCGAGATCGCGCTGCTCGACGCGGACCTCGACGGGCACCTCGACGTGCTGGTGCGGCGGGTGGAGGGCGGGTGCCTGCTGCTGCGGCGAGGGGACGGCCGCGGGGGCATCGAGGAGCAGGGGCGCTGCGTGACGATGCTGCGAGACCTGCCCGATATGTCGATTCAGCTTACGCGGGTGGCGGTGGCGGGGGGGCGGCAGGGCCTGGTGGTGCGGTACCCGAACGACTTCGAGCTGATGCGCTTCGGGGCTGGTGGCGACGTGTTCGACAGCCTGCCGATCCTGCCGGGCGTGCGCGACGCGACGAACCTGCTGCTGATGGACAACAACGGCGATGGCCGCGGCGAGTGGCAGGTGCATCGGCGGCTGCCGCCGGACGGGGCGATCGGGACGGACGTCTACCGATGGGACGGGGCGCAGGTCGTGGCGGCAGGGTGCTCGGTGACGGGCGTGCCGGAGTTTCTGCCGAGGGCCATCGCGGACTTCGACGGGGACGGGATGCTCGACCTGGCGGGGTATCACAGGGTGAGCGACGGGCCCTGGATGCTGCGGATGTATCTCCGGAGGTAAAGGGCTCACGATTCCGAGACGGGTTCACTGGCGCCACGACAAGAGGGGGGGCGGATGGGTTCGTCCGGGTTGGTGCCTTCGGGAGCACCAGGGAGCGTGGGATGAGATCGATGATGGTCAGGGGTGGGGTCGCCGCGGCGACGGTCGTGGCGATGGTCCTGTCGGTGGGCTGTGGGGGTGGGGATCAAGTCGTCTCGGCGTGCACGCCTGGGCAGACCACCTCCTGCGCGTGCGCGGGTGGGCAAAGCGGCGTGCAGACCTGTCAGGCAGGCGGAACGTATGCCGCATGCTCCTGCACGGAGGCCGACGCGGGGGGCGGCGTCGACGCCCCCGACGTGATGAGCGTGGACGTCGTGGATGCCGGGCCGAGCGCCGTCGACGCGCCGTCGCCCGATGTGCCCATGGATGCAGGCATCGACGTCCCGCCCGCGATCGATGTCCCTCCCGCGGTCGATGTCCCAACGATGCCAGTGGATGTCACGCCCAGCTGTCCGGCGCCGCAGGTGCTCTGTGTTGGCCAGTGCGCGAGCCTCCCGACCGACCCCATGAACTGCGGCGCATGCGGCACGGTGTGTCCGCCTCGGATGAACGCCGTTCCGGCCTGTGCCGGCAGCCGGTGCGGCTTCATCTGCAATACGGGCTACAGGGATTGCGACGGCAACCCGCTCAACGGGTGCGAGACGAACATCGCCACCACGACCAACTGCGGTGCGTGCGGATTGGCCTGTGGGGCAGCGGCCAACTCGGCGCCGAGCTGCGGCGCGGGCACCTGCGGGCTCACCTGCAACACCGGCTTCGCCAACTGCGACGGGAGCGCGGGCAACGGCTGCGAGGTCAACACGACCAGCAGCAACGCCCACTGCGGCGCGTGCGGCAATGCGTGCGCGGGCGGGATGGTCTGTCTGTCGGGTAGCTGCGCGTGCCCGTCGGGCCAGACTGCCTGCGGGGGCGTCTGTGTGGTCACGGCCAGCAGCGCTACGAACTGTGGTTCCTGTGGGAATGCTTGCGCGTCCGGTTCGGTGTGTGTGGCGGGCACCTGCGTCGCTCAGGTGAGTTGTCCCGATTCCAGCGAACGCGGCTGCGGGCTCGTCCAGATCGCTGGCGGGAGCTTCGCCATGGGTGCCACGGATGGAGCGATTCGAGCGACGCCCATCCAGGTCAGCATCTCGGTGAGCAGCTTCTCGATGGACGCCTACCTCGTGACGGTGGGGCGCTTCCGACGGTTCTGGAACGTAGGGCACCCGTCACCGACTGGAGCGATCGTCTACCCCGGAGGGAGCCTCTCCGGGGCGCTCGCCGTCGCCGAGCCGAGGGCCACCCCGCGTTACGGAGGCACGTGCAACTGGACCGCCACGGCGGGGAGTCGTGAGCTTCATCCCGTAAATTGCGTGAACCATTCGACCGCTCAAGCCTTCTGCGTATGGGATGGTGGCCGTCTTCCGACGGAGGCTGAGTGGGAGTACGCGGCTCGTGGCCGCACCGTCGCTGGGCTGTCGGCTCAGCGGAGCTTCCCGTGGGGCAATACGGTTCCGAGCGCGTCGCCGTGCGATCTGGCTCAGTTCAATGCCTGCGCCGGAGAAGACGGGGCGAACACGCGGCAGGTTGGACGCTTCCCCGCCCAGGGAGGGCTCTACGACATGGCGGGCAACCTCTGGGAGTGGATGGCCGACCGCTACGTCGACTACAGCAACTCGACCTGTTGGGGCGGTACGACACGGAGCAACCCGCTGTGCACGAGCGCTTCCGCGCCGGACTTCACCGTGCGTGGCGGGTGGTGGGGCAACCCCAGCGACACCCTGGCGAACAACACGGCGCTCCTCCGTTCGGCAAGCCGCGGCTACGACCCTCCCGAGGTCGGCTATGAAGGCCTCGGTTTCCGGTGCGTTCGAAGCCCCTGAGCTGACGTCGAGCGGGCGCCTCCAGTGATACCCTCCCGGCGTGCTCCGCGCGCCGCGCTCCCTCCTCGCCCTCCTCGCGCTCCTCGCCATCCCTACCGTCGCTTCGGCGCAGCCCTCCGCGCACCCCGCGGTCTCGCTCTCCTACGCCATCGGCCCCGGCGTCACCCGCTGCCCCGACGCGCCCACCCTGCGCGAGTCCATCGCCGCCCGCCTCGGTCGCGACCCCTTCACCGCGCCCTCAACCGAGCCGCAGAGTCACCTGTCCATCACCGTGCTCCGTGTCGGTCGCGGCCTCCGCGCGCTCATCTCCTGGGACCACGGCGACGACTCCCCCCCGGCCCTCCGCGAGGTCGCCAGTTCCACCGACGACTGCACCGACGTCGTCGCCACCGCCGCGCTCACCATCAGCCTCGCGCTCGATGCCTCCCGGTCCACCCGAGCCTCCGCGCCCGTCGCCCCCATCGCGTCCGTCGCCCCCATCGCGTCCGTCGTCTTCGTCGCTTCCGCCTCCGCTCCCGTCTACGTGCCCGTCTCCGCTCCTGCGCAGGCCGTCGCTCCCACGGTCGCGTCCGCGCCGCCGCTACCTCGCTCCCGCTTCTGGGCCTTCCTCGGTCCCGTGGTGGGTTTCGGATCGAGCCCCGCGGGTGACCTCGGCGCAGCCCTCGACCTCGGCGTCGCCTCCTCCCGCCTCGCGCTCTCCCTCGGGGTGCGCGCGGACCTCCCCGTGACCACCATCCAATCGTCGACCGGTGGCAGCGTCCACACGCAGCGCCTTCAGGGCGAGCTCGCCCTGTGCTGGCACTCCCCCCTGTCCGGTGACTCGCTCCACGTCCACGCCTGCGCGCTCGGCGTCGGCGCCGTCCTCCTCGGCGAGGGCCTCGGCGTCGACCAGCCCCGCCAGGACACCTCCTGGATCGCCTCCATCGGCGCCCGTGCGATGGCCGACTTCCGCCTCTCGCGACGCTTCGGGCTGCGGGTTCGTCTGGACGCCCTCGTCCCCGTGCGGCGCGCGGTGGTGAAGCTCGATCAGGAGGTCGTGTGGGAGGGAGCGTGGCTCCAGGGCAGCATCGCCCTCGGAGCGGTCGTCCACTTCGGGTGACGTATCGCCTCGTCCTCGCCCCACGTGCGGCGGCGCATCGTCTCAGCCAATGGACCCGAAGCCCCCACAGGCTCTCTCCGCCCCGGGGCCAGCAGACCGATCGTCCGGCGCGCCATCACTGCTCGGTTCGCGGGGTTCCCCTCATATCCGTGAACTCGGCGTGGCGTGGAAGGGGGTCGACGGTGTCTGCGACCCAGTCAGGGAGTGCCCCGTAGACCTTCCGCAGAGCGCCATCGGAGGTTCGGGCGCACAGCCGCGCTTCGACCCCGTCGATGGAGTTGTCGTAGATGTACACGCGGTCAGCGAAGGGGATCACCGCCGAGAGGTTCGCCATCGAACGGCCGTAGCGGCTCACGATCTTCTCGATCGGCACGGTGTGTCCGCCCTCCATCACCCGGCCGGCAACCCTCGACGCGTTGATGCGAGGATCGACGGTCCCAATGAAGAAGACGCGGACGAAGTAGCCGCGCTCCTTGGCCCGCGACACGAAGTCCAGCTTGTCGTTGGCGGAGAACACCGTCTCGAATGCGATTCCCTCGGTGCGCGAGAGCAGCTCCTCGCGTCGCGAACTCGTCCACCGCGCGGCGTCCAGGGATGCCTCGGGAGAGTTCCAGTTGCCGAAGCGGTCGCGGGCGACGTCGTCAGGGTTGAGGTACTCGACGCCATCGCTCCATCGTTCTGCACGGAGCCGCACGGTGACCGTGGTCTTGCCCGAGCCGTTGGGGCCCGCGATGACGAGCAGGATCGGGTTCACCGCAGCGGGCGCTCAGCGCGCAGCTTCGCGCCATAGGCCAGCGCATCTACCCGGAGAGACGCCACCTCGCGCCGGAGTCGCGCGCGCATCTCGATCTGCCGCGCCTTCAACTCCGAAAACGCCTCGCGTGAAAGGCGCTGGAGGTCTTCGTCAGTCGGCTCGAAGTTCGGATCCGCGAGGTTCACCTTGTTGGCCATCGTGCGGTCATCATACCCCTCCGTCCGCCGACGTGGGTGCGGCGTGCGTCGCGCAGGAGCCGCGAGTGTGTAGCGAACTCGCCCTCTGCTGGCATTCCCCTCTCTGCCGTGCGACTCGACCGGGCGGTCGTGTGGGAGGGAGCGTGGCTTCAGGGCAGCATCGCCCTCGGAGCGGTCGTCCACTTCGGGTGACCGACCACCGCCTCCTCGCCTCGCCCCACCCGCGGCGACGGCGTATCGTCTCAGCCAATGGACCCGAAGCCCCCACAGGCTCTCTCCGCCCCAGGCACGCAGACCGATCGCGCCTACGCTCCGGGCCGCGGCGACCGCCGGCCCGCGGTGGACGAGCGCCTCGTCGCCCCGGAGGCTCACGCCGAGATCCTCGACGGCCGGGTGTACCGGACCATGGGCTCCAACGAGCCGCACGGCACGCGGCACTTCGCGGTGACGATGGTCTTCGCGGGCTGCCTCGCGGACGGCTATGAGGGCGCGGTCGACATGCTCACCCGCGCCGACGAGGAGAGCGATGCGGCGCCGGACGTCTCGGTCTTTCCGACGGGGCCCGACCCGGTCACGGGCGGGAGAAAGCTGGAGGAGATCGCCTTCGAGGTGCTCGACACCGAGCGCCTGAGCCACGTCACGCACAAGGTTGAGAAATTCGCCGCGCGAGGGGTCCGTCGCCTGTTCTGTGTGCGCGTGAAGACCGGGCTCGTCTACGAGTGGTCGCACGAGCACCACGACTGGCAGCAGGTGGAGGGCGACATCGTCGACCGATGCTTCCGGGTGCCCATCCCGGTGCGCGCGCTGGTCGATCGCGTCGCGGCGGACGACACCGTCGCCCGCGCGCTGCTCGCGTCGCGCAACAGCGTCCTCGCCCGCGAGGTCGCCGGCGGCGAGGCCCGCGGGGCACTCGATGGTCGCGCGACGTCGCTGCTCACGGTGCTCGCGGCGCGCTCGATCGCCATCGACGAGACCCACCGCGCCATGGTGTTCGCCGAGACCGACGTCGCGCGCCTCGACGCCTGGATCATCCGGGCTGTCACCGCGACCGCCCTCGCCGACGTCTTCGGCTGAGCCCCTTTCTCCCCAGCGTCAGCATCGCCCGCGGCACGGTCGTTCGCTTTGGAGGGACGGATCGGCCCGATCTCCGACAAGCTCTCGCAAGACGACCGGGACGGAGCTGAAGGGCCATCGATACGAAGGACGACTTCTGGGGGTGCGTGGGGGCGCACGTGGGCTGGCTCCATGTGCAGCTCCGCCGCCTCGGCGTGGCCGACGCCGACCTGCCGGACCTCACGCAGGAGACCCTCGTGGCGGTTCACGGTCGATGGAGAGAGTACGATCCGAAGCGTCCCATTCGACCATGGTTGATCGCGTTTGCGGCGCGCCTCGCGGCCAACCACCGTCGGCGGCCAGAGCAGCGGCAGGCCCGAAGCGGGAGCACCGACCCGATGACCGACGCACTCGCCCATGACGGTCCGCTCCCTGACGCGCAGCTCGCCGCCGCGCAGGACCGAGCGCTCGTGCTCGCCGCCCTGGAGACCCTCGACGACGAGCGGCGGGTGGTGTTCGTCGCCGCCGAGATCGAGGAGCTCAGCATGCCCGAGGTCGCCGCCGCCCTCGGGATTCCGCTGAACACGGGCTACACCCGCCTGCGCCTCGCGCGCGCCGACTTCGCCGCCGCCGTCGCGCGGCTCCGCCCCCGGAGGCTGCCATGAGCGATGACCTCCCGGACGCCCTCCGCGGGCTCCTCGCGAGCGAGCGAACGCGGGCCGAGCCGCCCTCCGACGAGGTGGCGCGCATCCGTGAGGCCGCCGCGGTCCGTATCCTCGCCGCGGCGGGGCCCGACGCGCCCGCGCCGTCGGACGCGCATCGCCCAGGGAGGTGGCTCCCTCCGCGCGGCCTCCTCGTCGGCGTCGTCGTCGGAGCGATCGCGGGGCACCTGGCGACGCGGGCGCTCCAGAGCCCGCGGGAGCGGGTCGTGGTGCGGGTCGTCGAGCGAGCTGTGCCGGCCGCATATGCCACCAGGGAGGTGACCGACGGCGGGAGCGCGGCGACCGACGCCCGGGAGGGCGCAGACGCGGCGGCCTCGTCCGCCGACGGCGGAGCGAGGTCGCCCGCACCGTGGCGCGGTGGGAGGACCGAAGCGGGCGCCCGCGGACTCGACGCTGAGCGCGCGCTCATCGAGCGCTGCAGCAGCGCCCTCGTGCGCGGCGACGCGTCTGGTGCACTCGCGGCGGCGCGGGAGCACGCCCGGAGATTCCGCGACGGCGCGCTGGTCGAAGAGCGCGAGGCGCTGACGATACAGGCGCTGCGCTCGCTGGGTCGCGCGTCCGAGGCCGACGCGCGGGCCGAAGCCTTCCTGCGACGATGGCCAGCCAGCCTGCACGGTCGGCACGTTCGCAGCGCGCAACCATAGAGCCCGGTACGGAGGCGCCCTCCGACGTCGGAGGGTGCAGCCTCTGACGTCGGAGGCTGCGGCGCGCCCTTGTGCGGGCCCGGTAGAGCCGCCATAACTCCCGCGCGCGGCGGTCCCACATCCCCACCGCCGCCCCCTACACGGAGACACCCCATGGCGAAGCTCTCGCGCGAGATCGTGATCCTCTCGGCCCGTCGTACGCCCTTCGGCACGCTGTCCGGCGCCCTCAAGACCGTGTCCGCCACCGACCTCGCGGTCAACGCCGCCAAGGCCGCCCTCGTCGACGCCAACGTCTCGGCCGAGGACATCGGGCACGTCATCTTCGGCAACGTCCAGCAGACCAGCGCCGACGCCATCTACCTCGCCCGCCACGTCGGCCTGAAGGCGGGGCTCCCCATCACCACCCCCGGCCTCACCGTCAACCGCCTCTGCGGCTCAGGCTTCCAGGCGATCATCAACGGCGCCCAGGAGATTCTCCTCGGCGACGCCGAGTGCGTGCTCGTCGGCGGCACCGAGAACATGTCCCAGGCCCCACACGTCATCCGCGGCGCCCGCGACGGCTTCGCCTTCGGCCGCGCCCCGGCCCTCGAAGACTCCCTCGCCGCGGCGCTCACCGACTCCTTCTGCAACACCCCGATGGCCATCACGGCGGAGAACCTCGCGCAGAAGTACGGCCTCACCCGCGAGGACTGCGACCGCTTCGCCCTCCTCTCGCAGCAGCGCTACGCCGCCGCCGCCGAGGCCGGGGCCTTCAACTCCGAGCTCACCACCGTCGAGGTCGCCGGCCGCAAGGGCACCGTGATCGTCTCCAAGGACGAGCACCCCCGGGCCCAGACCACCCTCGAGACCCTCGCCAAGCTCTCGCCCGCCTTCAAGAAGGACGGCGTGGTCACCGCGGGCAACGCCTCGGGCATCAACGACGGCGCCGGCGCCCTGGTGCTGGCCAGCGCCGACTTCGCCCGCGCTCCGCGGGCTCAAGCCCCTCGCGCGCCTCGTGCAGTGGGGCGTCGCCGCGGTGGAGCCCACGATCATGGGCATCGGGCCGGTTCCGGCCATCCAGGCGGCGCTGCACCGCGCGGGCACCACGCTCGACCGCATCGACCTCGTGGAGGTCAACGAGGCCTTCGCGGCGCAGTACCTCGCCGTCGAGAAGGAGCTCGGGCTCGACCGCAACAAGTCCAACGTCGACGGCGGCGCGGTCGCCATCGGCCACCCCCTCGGGGCCTCCGGGGCGCGCATCACCGCGCACCTCGTCCACGCCCTGCACCGCCGCAACCTGAACACCGCCGTGGGCTCCGCCTGCATCGGCGGCGGTCAGGGCCTCGCGGTGCTCATCGAGCGCATCTGATCCTTTGACGCCGCCGCGGCCGACGCTTCAATCCTCAGCTTCACAGGTGATTCCATGAACGATGAGCTCATCTACGATTGGAACGAGGTCGGCCGTCGCCACCCCCCCTTCGGCCCGGTGGAGTTCTTCGACGAGACCCTCCGCGACGGGTTGCAGAACCCGTCCGTGAAGGACCCCTCCATCGCGGAGAAGCTGGAGCTCATCCACCTGATGGAGTCGCTCGGCATCCACGCCGCGGACATCGGGCTGCCGGGCTCCTCGAAGCGGGCCTTCGACGACGTGCTGCGCATGTGCCAGGAGATCGTCTCCTCGGGGATGAAGCTCCGCCCGGCCTGCGCGGGCCGCACCGTCGCGGCGGACATCCTGCCGATGGTGGAGATCTCCCAGAAGGCGGGCGTCCCGGTGGAGGTCTACACCTTCATCGGGAGCTCACCCATCCGCCTCTTCGCGGAGAGCTGGGACGTCGACACGCTGCTCAAGCACAGCGCCGACGCCATCGACGTCGCCGTGAAGAACAACCTCCCGGTGGCCTACGTCACCGAGGACACCATCCGCTCGCGCCCCGAGGTGCTCGCCGCGCTCTTCAAGAACGCCATCGACCACGGCGCCTCGCGCCTCGTGCTCTGCGACACGGTGGGCCACGCCACGCCCGACGGCACGCGCAACCTCATCCGCTTCACGCAGAACCTCCTCAAGGCCTACGGCGCGCACCATGTGAAGCTCGACTTCCACAACCACAACGACCGCGGCCTCGGCCTCGTGAACGCGTTGACGGCCGTGGAGGAGGGCATCGACCGGGTGCACGGCACCGCGCTGGGCATCGGAGAGCGCGTGGGCAACACGGCCATGGAGCTCATCCTGCTCAACCTCAAGCTCGCCGGGGCCCTCGAGCACCAGGACATGACCAACCTGATCCGGTACTGCGAGCTCACCTCGAAGGCCGTCGGGATGCCCGTGCCGGTGAACTACCCCCTGGTGGGCGCGGACGCCTTCCGCACCTCCACCGGCGTGCACGCCGCGGCCATCATCAAGGCCCAGAACAAGGGCGACGACGAGCTCGCCGACCGCATCTACTCGGGCGTCCCGGCGGGGATGTTCGGCCGCGGTCAGACCATCGAGATCGGCCCCATGTCGGGCGCCAGCAACGTGGTGTTCTGGCTCAAGGGACACGCCATCGAGTCCGACCCCGGGCTGGTGCAGGCGATCCTGCTCAAGGCCAAGGAGGGCGGCCGGGTGCTCGCTCCCGACGAGGTGCTCGCCGCCGTCTCGGCGCACCGCGCCGCCGCTACCGGATGAAGTTCCAGCTCACGCCGCGGACCACCTCCAGGTGGAGGTGGTTGCGGTGCTCGTAGTTGAAGTTCGGCCCCAGCACCACGTGAAACCAGCCCCTCCTCGCGGGCTCGCAGTGCAGCGTCCGTAGCGTGCGCGCCGCTGCGTCGGACGCCACCCTCGCGCGAGGACCGCACGGCGTCCGCCCCCTCCGGCCGCGGTAGTCGCGCTGCACGTTGAGCGTCGTCCCGTCGTCGCGCACGAAGGTCGCCGCGTCGATGGCCATCCCTCCCGGGTGCCGGGGATAGAGGCCGTCCGCGAGGCGCTCCCCGCGACCGGCCACCCGCCAGAGAGACAGGTGCCGCACCTCGCGGATGTGCAGCGTGCGGAGGAAGGTCGCGTAGCGCGCCAGCGCCACGGCCAGCCGGCAGTCCATCAGCTCGCGCACGGCGGTCGCTCGCGACTCGTGGAAGGTCACGCCCCGGATGGGACCGCGCACGATCACCGGGGTGCCCAAGCCCGCGGGGAAGTGCCGTGGGCGCTCGAAGTCGATGTGCGCCCTCACCATCGCGCGGAGGCAGGTGCGCGCCGACATCGCCGCGATCTCCGACGCCACCGCCGGAACCTCCGGCAGCGCCTCCCCCTCTGGCGCCCCCGCGTCGTCGTCGTCAGGGCCCAGCGCCCTCGCCGCGGCCTCGTCCTCCGCCTGCGTGGCGTTCGCCGGATCGTCCGGGTCGGGCGTCTCCGCGTCGTCGGGCGTCTCTGCGTCGTCGGGCATCGCCGCGTCGAGGGAGCGCGAGGCGTCCTGGGCGGTGGCCGCAGGCGCGGCGAGCAGCGGGGCGACCATCAGGAGCCATCGCCCGATCGCCGTCGGCCTCACAGCCCCCGGTTTCCGCGCACCGTCACCGGGACCGTGTACCGGGCTCCCCGGCGGGCGAGCGTGAGGTCGAAGCGCGTGGCGCTGCGCGCCCGGATGTACGCGTCGAGGGCCTCGTCGGGGTTGCGCAGCGGCGAGCCGTTGAGGGCCACCAGCGTGTCGCCAGGGCGGATGCCCACGCGCGACATGAGCCCGTTGCGATCGAGCCCGGTGATCACGTAGCCGTCGCCGGAGTTGTCCTCGCCGAGCCAGCGGATGCGCGCGCCGGAGAGCATCGTGCGAGGGTGCTCGACCCCGGTGAGGTCGAGGACCCAGCGGTCGTGGTCGCGGCGCAAGAGGCCACCGCGCGCGAGCCCGAGCCGCTGCGCGAGGCGTGGCCCCGGTGGGCGACGGCCTCGGCGCTCGCTGCGCCGCCGTCTCCGGAGGCCGCGGCGGTGGGCTCCATCGGGCTCTCGGGCAGCACGTCGAGCTCGATCTCCATCGCGGGGCCGGGCGGCGCCTCCGAAGGGGCGGGCGACGTCACGACCGCGGGGGCGCGCCAGGGCATCCGCTGCGCGCGGGCGTAGTGCGCGGGCAGGATCACGCGCGGCAGCGCGAACCCGAAGAACGCCCCGAGCGCTGCGACCCAGCAGAGTTCTTTGCACCAACGACGCACAGAAAGATCACCGACTACCGACGCCGCGGCGAATGGCACAACGACCCGACTCGGCGAATCTCGTACAATGCCCCCCGTGTTGCCTGCAAGCGCCAGGGCGCCCGTTCCGTCGCGCGGCCTGCTGGTCGCGCTGGGTCTCTCGCTGGGCATGGTGAGCCTCCTGGGGGTGGTGCAGCATGCGACACAGCTCGCAGCCGCCGAGCGTGCGGTGGTGCAGACGGACGTCCGCGCCAGCGCGTGGCGTGGGACGCGTGACGATCTCGGTGTGTTCACCGTACGCCCCGGCGACGTGCTCCGCATCACCGCGTGCCCCGTTGCCTCGGGTGACCCACACCTGCGCCTCGACGTCCACACGCCCTCCGGAGAGCGCCTCTTCGATCGACCGCTCACGCCCGCTGCCTCGGACGCCCGTCGCTGCGTGGGGCTGCGCTGGGCGGCTCCCTGCGAGGCCACCGTGGGCGTCACGCTCACCGCCACCTCCGCGCCTCCGCTGCGCCGGGTCGCGCTCTACGTCGGGCCCGAGCTGAGCCCCGGACTCACCTGGCCCTGGCTCGCGCTCGTCGTCGCCCTCGCGCTGCTGGTGCTCGCTCCCTCCATGTCGACGCCCGCGCTGCGCCGCGCTCCGACGCTCGGGTCGCTCATCTACCGCCCGATCATCGATCGCCCGGGGGCCCCCGCGGCGCTGGTCGCGGCCTTCGTCGGCGCCGTGGTCCTGTCGGGCCAGGTGTTTCGCGCGCTGGGGGCGACTCCCGCCGGCACCCTCCTCGGCGGCTCGACGCTGCACCTCTGCTTCGGCCTCGCCGCGGCGTGGCTGCTCGGCGGCCTCTCCGAGGACGGTCCCCCCCTGCGCTCGGCGCTCGGCCTCGAGCGCACCTCGGGGCGCTGGCTCGCGCTGACGGCGCCCCTCGCGGTCTCGCTCCTCGCGCTCGCGCTCGCCACCTCGGTCTGGATCACCGACACCTCCGAGAGCTCGGTCGCCCGGGACGTCGCCTCGTCGCCGCTGCGCCTCGCGCTGCTCTACACCGCGCTGCTGGCGCCGCTCTCCGAGGAGCTGTTCTACCGCGGCGCGGTGACCCGGGTGCTCGAGCGCCTCGGCTCCACGAGGGCCATCTTTTTACAAGCCGTGGTATTCACCCTCCCGCACGCGCTGCAGCTCCGCGGCGCCCTCTGGGGGCTGATCCCCATCGCCGCGCTGGGGCTCACCAACGGCTGGCTCCGGCGGGCCTCCGGCGGGCTCGCGGCCCCGTGGCTGCTGCACTCGATCTACAACGGCGCGCTCATCGCCGCCTCGCTCCTCGCGAGCGGCGGGGCGTGACCCCCGATGGGCATTCGTTCAGGGGGCGATGGCGGTTTGGGCGCAGATCTGATAGCGGCGGCGCCCATGTCCTTTGCTGACCTTGGTGCGCACCCGACCCTCCTCCAGGCCCTGGAGGCGCGCGGGTATGTCTCACCGACCCCCGTCCAGGCCGCGGTGCTCGACGCCGCGATGCTGGGCCGCGACCTGCTCGTCTCCGCCGAGACCGGCTCCGGAAAGACCGTAGCCTTCGGCCTCGCCCTCGCGCACACGCTGCTGGGCGACGCCCCCACGCTCCCGAAGGCGACCACCCCGAGGGCCCTGGTGCTGGCCCCCACGCGCGAGCTCGCGCTCCAGGTGCAGCAGGAGCTGGCGTGGCTCTACGGCTCGACCGGGATGCGCAGCGTGGCCTGCGTGGGCGGGGCGCCGATGGCGCAGCAGCTCCGGGCGCTGGCCGACGGGGTGCACCTGGTGGTGGGCACCCCGGGGCGCATCTGCGACCACATCGAGCGCGGCTCGCTCAAGCTCGGGGAGATGCAGGCCCTGGTGCTCGACGAGGCCGACGAGATGCTCGACATGGGCTTCCGCGACGAGCTCGACCGGGTGCTGGCGGTGGCGCCGAAGGGGCACCGGGCGCTGTGGTTCTCCGCGACGCTCCCTCGCGAGGTGGGCGAGCTCGCCAAGAAGTGGCTGCCCAACCCGGCGCGCGTCGCCGCGACCCCGGCGCAGCAGGCCCACGCGGACATCAAGTACGTGGTGAACATCGTGGCCTTCCGCGAGCGCGAGCACGCGGTGGTCAACGTGCTGCGGGCGCACGACGCGGCGGCGGCGATCGTGTTCTGCGCGACCCGCGAGGAGGTCTCCCGGATGCAGGCGACGCTGCGCGAGCGGGGCTTCCGCTGCGTGGGCCTGAGCGGCGAGCTCACCCAGCCCGAGCGGGCGAGGGCGCTACAGATGCTGCGCGACGGGCACGCCAAGGTGCTCGTGGCGACGGACGTGGCCGCCCGCGGGCTCGACCTGCCGGACGTGTCGCTGGTGATCCACGCCGACCCGCCGCGCGACGCGATGACCCTCCAGCACCGCAGCGGGCGCACGGGCCGCGCGGGCCGCAAGGGCACCGCCGTGCTGCTGGTGTCGCCCGATCGTCGGCAGCTGCTCGCCCGGATGCTCCGCACGGCCAACGTGAACAGCGCCTCCTGGGAGCCCTGCCCCACGGCGGAGACCATCCGCAGCCTCGACGACGACCGGCTGGTGACCAAGCTCGAGGCCACGGACGTGACGCCCTCGGACGAGGACATCGCCGTCGCCCGACGCCTGCTGGAGAAGAAGCCCGCGGAGGCGCTCGTGGCGGCGCTGGTGACCATCTCCCGCGGCGAGTTCCCCGAGCCCGAAGACCTGCCGATGACGGTGTCCTTCGCGCACAAGCTGCTGGCGGCGATGTCGCAGCCGCAGCGCAGCTACGAGCGGCCGATGCCGCAGCAGCGCTACGAGCGCAACGAGTACCGCGGCGGCGCCGGCGCTGCTCCTCCGGCCGCGCCCTACGAGGCCCGCAGCGAGTCGCGCGGACCCGCGGCGCCCTACGAGACCCGCAACGAGTACCAGGGTCCGCCCCGAGGGCCGAGGCCCGAGGAGCGCGGCGCGCCGGATGCGGGACCGGGGCCGGGGCCGGGCCAGTGGTTCGTGCTCAACGTCGGGCGTGAGAAGCGGGCCGACCCGCGCTGGCTCATCCCCGTGCTCTGCCGCTGGGGCGGGCTCCAGAAGGAGGACATCGGGGTGATCCGGGTGCTCGACCGCGAGACCCGGGTAGAGATCCTCGGCCGCGCGGCGTCGACCTTCCGCGAGCGCATCGCGATGCCCGACCGGCTCGACCCGACGCTCCGCGCGATGCCCATCGAAGACCAGGGCCCGCCGCGTCGGCCGCCGCCGCGCAGCACCTGGCGCAAGACCACCGAGCGTTGAGCCTTCCCCGGCGTTGACACCACCCGGTCGCTGTGGTGTCGCTCCGGGCGTGAGCCGCAAAGCCCTCCGCATCGCCCCATCGATCCTCTCCGCGGACTTCTCCCGCCTCGGCGACGAGGTGCGCGCCATCGACGCCGCGGGCGCCGACTGGGTGCACGTCGACGTGATGGACGGGCGCTTCGTTCCCAACATCACCATCGGCCCGCTGGTGGCGTCGGCGGTGCGCAAGGTGACGAAGCGGGTGATCGACTGCCACCTGATGATCGTCGAGCCCGAGCGCTACGTGGCCGACTTCGCCAAGGCCGGGGCCAACGTGATCTCCGTGCACGTCGAGGCCTCGACGCACCTCGAACGCACGCTCCAGTCCATTCGCGCCCTGGGCTGCCGCGCCGGTGTGGTGCTCAACCCGGCCACCTCCGAGGAGACCCTCCGCTACGTGCTGCACTGCACCGACCTGGTGCTGGTGATGAGCGTCAACCCGGGCTTCGGCGGGCAGTCGTTCATCCGCTCGGTGCTGCCCAAGGTGCGCACCCTCCGAGAGATGATCGACGACAGCGGCTACGACATCGACCTTCAGATCGACGGCGGCGTGACGCCCGCGACGGCCCCTGAGCTGCGCGAGGCGGGGGCCGACGTCTTCGTGGCGGGCTCGGCGGTCTTCGGTCAGGCCGACTACGCCAAGGCCATCGCCGCGCTGCGCGTGGACGGTGGGCCGTGAGCGACGCGGCGCCGCTGGAGACGCTGTTCATCGCGGGGCGCGCCACCTCCCGAAGGCTGCGCAAGGCGCGGCTGCTGGTGGTGGACGGCCCCGACCGGGGGAAGACCTGGGCGATGGAGCGCGCCCGCGTGGCCATCGGGCGCAGCGCGGTGTGCGAGGTCGCGCTCAACGACCGCTCGGTGTCGGGCACCCACGCGGAGATCGAGGCCGTCGAGGAGGGCTGGGTGCTGCGCGACCTCGGGAGCACCAACGGCACCTTCCTCGGGGACATCAAGGTGCGCGAGGTGGTGATGCCCCTGGGGGCGCGCTTTCGCGTGGGCGCGACGCTGCTGCAGATCGACCCGGGGGAGGGGGCGATCGAGATCCCGCTGTCGGAGGGCGACCGCTGGCAGGAGCTGGTGGGGCGCTCGGTGGCGATGCGGCAGGTCTTCGCGGAGCTCGACAAGATCGCGCCGCTCGACGTGACCGTGCTGGTGACCGGAGAGACCGGCACGGGCAAGGAGCTGGTGGCGAGGGCGATACACCGGGTGTCGAAGCGCGCCTCGGGCCCGATGGTGGTGCAGGACTGCTCGGCGCTCCCCAAAGACCTGGTGGAGAGCATCCTCTTCGGCCATGAGAAGGGGGCCTTCACGGGCGCCAACGAGCGCCGCTCGGGGTGCTTCGAGCAGGCCCACAAGGGGACGGTCTTCCTCGACGAGGTGGGAGAGCTGGACATCGGGCTCCAGCCCAAGCTCTTGCGGGTGCTGGAGGGCCGCGAGGTGAGGCGCCTGGGAGGGACGCAGACGATCCCCGTGGACGTGCGGGTGATCGCCGCGACGCACCGCGACCTGCGCGCCATGGCCGCGGGCGGCACCTTCCGGGAGGACCTCTACTATCGGCTCGGGGTGCTCACCATCGAGCTGCCTCCGCTGCGCGCCCGCCGCGAGGACATCCCCCTGCTGGCGGGCCATCTCCTGGGGGAGTTCTGCAAGCGCAACCCCGACCTCGGGCCGAGGAGCTTCGCGGACAGCGCCCTCGACCGCCTCTCGGGCCTCGCCTTCCCGGGCAACGTGAGGGAGCTTCGCAACGTGGTCGAGCGGGCGGCCTCGCTGGCCGACAACGCGGAGATCACCGCGGACGACCTGCTCCCGGCGAGCGCCTCGAGGATGATGGCGGCGCCTGCGCGAGGCCCCGAGGCGAGCGCGGCGGTGGTGGGCGAGGCGCTCCTGGCGATGCCCTTCAAGGACGCCAAGACGCGGGTGCTGGAGGGCTTCGAGCCGCAGTACCTGGCGGCGATGCTCAAGCGACACGGGGACAACATCACCCGCAGCGCGGCGGCCGCGGGTCTGACCCGATATCACCTGAGAGAGCTGTGCAAGCGGTATGGCTTGAGGAGCACGGACAACGAGCCGGAGTGATTCCGACTCGTCGGTGGGTTCAGGGGATCAGTTCTTCGCGGGCGCCGTCGCGTCGACCGCGCTCTCGACGGCGCTCTCGACCGCGTCGCGCGCCTCGGTGAGCCGGGTCTCCGCGGCGAGGGTCACGTTCTCCACCGCGCTGCCCATCGCGGTGCGGGCTTCGCTGGCGGCCTGACCGACGGCGGTGCGCGCCTCGGTGAGCCTGAGCTCCGCGCTCTCCACGGCCTGGCCGACGGCGGTGCGCGCCTCGGTGAGCCTGAGCTCCGCGCTCTCCACGGCCTGGCCGACGGCGGTGCGCGCCTCGATGAGCTTGAGCTCTGCGCTCGCCCTGGCGCCCGAGAACTTCGCCGACGCGAGCTCCGCGGCGCCCACCAGCTTGTCACGCAGCACGTGGGCCGGAGGGCGGCGCAGGTCGCGCACCACGCCCAGCAGCGCCAGCGCGCGGAGGGTGTAGTAGCTCACGTCGACCTCCCACCAGAAGAAGCCCTGGTTGGCGCTGTTCATGTAGTGGTGGTGGTTGTTGTGCCAGCCCTCGCCGAGGGTGATGAGCGCGAGCACGGGGTTGTTGCGCGAGGTGTCGGTGGTCTCGTAGCGGCGCGAGCCCCAGACGTGCGCGAGGGAGTTGATGAAGAAGGTGCCGTGCCACCCGAGGACGGTGCTCACGCCGGCGCCCCACACGACGCCGCGCCAGCCGTCGATGGCGAAGCACAGCGCCGTCAGCACCGCGAAGGGGACCCAGTGGAACCGGTCGATCCAGCGCAGCTCGGGGTACTTCGCGAAGTCGGGGATGAGCGCGAGGTCGGTGCCGTCGTGGTCGGGAGCGGTGATCCAGCCGACGTGCGAGTACCAGAAGCCGCGCTGCTTGGGCGAGTGGATGTCCCGGGGCGTGTCGCTCCAGCGGTGGTGCATCCGGTGGAGGCCCGCCCACCAGAGCGGACCCTTCTGCACCGAGCTCGCGCCCACCCAGGCCAGCACGAACTGGAACCACCGCGAGGTCTTGTACGAGCGGTGCGCGAAGTAGCGGTGGTAGCCCGCGGTGATGCCCCACATGCGCATCACATAGAGGCCGAAGCAGAGCGCGAGGCTCTTCAGCCCGACGCCCACCACGAAGGGGAGCGCGAGGCTCGCGACGTGGATGAGCACGAAGCCGATGAGCGAGGTCTGCAGCCAGAAGGGTAGGGCCTTGACCACAGTGGGTCGGGTCTTTTCACTCATTGTCGTGCGGCGCTCCTGTGGGCGCACGACTGCCGCTCGCGCGCGGCCCCCCTCTTGCCACAGCCTGGCCATGACCGCCACCGGTCGGGAGGCGAAGTCACGATGACCCGCCGCGAGCTCTTCTGCTAGCGTGCGCGCCCGATGCGTCACCGCCCCTCGCTCCCGCTGCTCTTTTCGCTGCTCTTCGGGCTCGCCGCGTGCGGCTCCGAGGCCCCCATCGTCGCCCCTGCGGACTCCGGCCCTGCGGTCGACGCCTCGGCGCTCACCGACGTCGCGACCCGCTCGGACGCCCCTTCGGTCTTCGATGTCGGCAATGCCACCGATGTCCCTTCGGTCATCGATGTCGGTAATGACTCCGGTGCCCCATCGGACGCCGCGACGCCCCCGCGCGACGGACCGCTCCCCGGCCTCGGCGCCGTCTCCGGCGCGTGCGGCACCCTCCGCTCGATGCTCCGCAGCCCGGCTCCCTCGCTGGTGGAGAACGCGCTCGGGTTCATGGCCGGCGAGCGCTACGACCGGCTGCTGCTCTCCGCCGGAGGGCGTCGGCTCTAC
Organism: Deltaproteobacteria bacterium; assembly: GCA_016704445.1. Lineage (GTDB taxonomy): Bacteria > Myxococcota_A > Polyangia > Polyangiales > SCUS01. Next base: position 10,241 of record JADJAE010000030.1, on the reverse strand, counting down.
GACACGCCCAACGCGGGCGGAAGCTCCACCGAGTCCGAGGTGTTCAGCTACGAGGTGCTCTACCGCTGCGAGGACGCCGCGCTGGTCGCGACGGAGACCGAGGTGATGTACCAGCCCGCAGATGACGCGGGCGCCAACTCCATCACCGACCTTCTGGTGTCCATCGGCGGCGAGCGCGTCGGGGTGAGCGTCACCCGTGCGTACCGTCCGATCCCCATGGTGCTCACCGAGGCCAACGCGCGCGACCTGCTGCGCACCAAGCTGGTGGGCATCAACCGCAGCTCGATGCGGGTGCTCCCGGCGCAGCGCTGGGTGAAGCAGATCCTCCATGTGTTCGCGGTGGACATGAGCGCCGCGCAGGCGGTGTCGAGGGCCTGGGCCTCGCTCGACGCCGCGACCCGGGCGGACACCATCGTGCTGGTCACGGTCACCCGCGGCGGAGGCTTCATCTACTGCAACCCCGACCCCGCGCTCGGGAGCGAGTGCCCTTCGCTCTGACGCGACCTGCGCCCACGGACACCAGCATGGCGTGGGACGCGCAGTCCGTCCCGCCGCCCGCTCCGTCGGGCTGAACGCCGCCTCAGTTCGCCGCCGCCGCGCCCTCGACGCGCTCCGTCGCGCGGAGCGGGATCGTCGCGCGCACCAGCGTCCCCCGCGTCGGGGCGGCGGTGACCCACAGCTCGCCCCCGAGGCTCGACACGCGCTCGCGCATCCCCGCCACGCCTCGCCCGGGGCGGATGGGGCCCTGCTCGTCCGTCGCCCCGTCGTCGGCGATCTCCAGCACGAGCGCGTCGCCCCGGCGCTTGAGCGACACCGACACGCTCGTGGCGCCGGCGTGTCGCGCCACGTTGTTGAGCGACTCCTGCGCGACGCGAAACGCCACCAGGCCGACCTGCGCGTCGGGCTCGTCGCCGAGGTCGACCTCCACCTGCACCGCGCAGGCGGTGCGCTCGCGGAGGTGGCGGCCCAGCCAGTGGATCGCGCGCTCCAGGCCCTCCTCGTCGAGGATGCGGGGGCGCAGCGACTCCAGGATCGCCCGCACGCTCCCGTGCGATCGCTCGATGGCCCCGGCCATGCGCAGGAGCCCCCCGAGCTGCCGCTCATCGGTGGTGTACGCGCGCATCGCCTCGACCTCCAGCCGCAGGGCCGTGATCTCCTGGCCGAGGTCGTCGTGGAGCTCGTGCGCGAGGCGTCGCCGCTCGATCTCGAGCACCTCGTCGAGGCGCATCGCGAAGCTGCGGATCTCGGAGGTCTGGGCCTCGACGCGCGCGGCGAGCTCGGCGTTGAAGCGCTCGAGCTCTCGCCGCAGCCGGAGCTCGTTGACCAGGGACTGCCGCTGCATGCGCGCGATGATCAACGCGAAGAGGGTGAACGTGAACACCAGCACCACGTTGTGGTTGCGAAGCAGGGGCGAGGGCTGCGCCACCACGATGCCCGCCGCGAGGACGGCGCTGTTGGCCACGGCCACGCCGAAGAACCACGGCGTCGGGAAGCGGATGACGAACGGCGTCGCGAGCAGTATCGGGGGGTACTGCCCCAGGTTGCCGTGGAGGGCCTGGGCGTTGATCGCCAACAGCGCGACGTGCGACAGCGCGATGAGGTTGATGATCGGGCCGATGCGGTCGGTGACGGCGCGCGCGGGGCCGCGGTTGATCGCCGCGCACAGCAGCGCGACCGCGTACCCGCTGGCGCTGGCCCCCAGGAGGATCACGGCGCCGTGCTGCCAGGCGCGCTCGACCGCCGTGGTGACAGGGATGTGCGCGTAGAACCAGGTGAGGCCCACTTGCAGCGCCAGCACCAGCGGGCCCCAGGTGCGGGCGCGCCCGAGGTTGATCGCGCGGTCCTGGCGGGCGAGCTCGGCGCGGGCCTCGGCGTCGAGCAAGCGCTCGGGGTTGAGCAGGAGAAGGAGGCGTTGGAGTCTTGCGTCGAGGCGCCCGGTCACGGCCGCGATGGTAGACCGCATCCAGCGCGGTGCCCCGGAAAGTTGGCGCCGACGGAGGGGTCAGTTCGGGGCACCGGTGATCCCGTGGCGCGCGGCGTACTGGGCCACGTCGAAGGTCGAGCGGACGTTGAGCTTCTCGCGCACGGACTTCAGGTGCGTGCTCACCGTGCTCGGGGCCATCTCAAGGTCCCACGCGATCTCCGAGGGGGTGAGGCCGCGGGCGAGGGCGAGGAAGACCTCCCGCTCGCGCACCGAGAGGCGCTCGTGGGGGAGCTTCGCCGCGGGGCCTCGCGGGGCTCCGCTGTGCGCGCGTCGAGCACGGCGTCGCGCAGCGCCGCGAGCGGCTCGGACTTCGAGACGTACGCCGACGCCCCCGCCGCGAGGGCCCACGCGGCGTACTCCTCCGCGGGGTACATCGAGTAGATCACCACGCGCAGCGTGGGCCGCAGCGCGCGCACCTCGCGCAGCAGGTCGGTGCCCGAGCGCCCCGGCAGCGACAGGTCGAGCACCAGCACGTCCCACTCGCTCCGCGCGGCGAGGTCGAGCACCGCGAGGCCGTCGCCGACCGAGCCCGCCCACGACAGCCCCGGGATGGTGTCGAACCACGCGTGCAGCCCCTCGCACACGATGGCGTGGTCGTCGGCGACGAACACCCGGATCATCCGGGGCTCCGCGTGGGGAGCGCCACCGACACCCGGGTGCCCGCCGGCTCGACCCCGTCGTCGTCGAGGATGCGCGGGCGCAGCGACTCCAGCATGAGCCGCACGCTCCGGTGCGAGCGCTCGATGGACCCCGCGACGCGCTTCACCCGGCTCGCGGCGGGCTCGTCGCGCGCCACCGCGCTCAGCGTCTCGACCTCCAGGCGCATGGCGGTGAGCTCCTGGCCGAGGTTGTCATGGAGGTCGCTCGCGAGCCGGCGACGCTCGGCGCGCCTGACTTCGAGCGCGCGGCGGAGCCCGAAGGCCTCGCGCGCATGGCGGTAGTACACGTCGCCGGCGTAGACCCCGAAGGTGGCGGCCATGAAGAAGAGGCCCAGCGCGTGGGCGACGTGCACGGCGGAGAGCGCGCCGTCGAAGCTGAGGGCGAAGCCCCGGGGTGCGACGCAGGGGCCGTGACGACATGCGCTGCCCGAGCGGCATCAGCAGCGGCATGCAGAGCATCGGGAGCATGTAGAGCGAGGTGAACCAGTAGTTGTCGTCGCGTGCGAGCTGGCCGATGGCGAGGCCGAAGACCCCGGTCGCCAGCACCGCGGGGGGCACCGCGAGGAGCACGCCGCCCACCCGTCGGCCCAGCGCCCACGAGGCCGCGAAGAACGCGGCGTAGAGGGCGAGCAGCTCGAGGCGCATCGCGAAGAGGATGTGCGCCGCCCGGGGGCTGGACGCGCGCACGAGGAGGTCGAAGGGCCAGAGCGCGACGGTGAGCGCGGCGCCCGCGAGGCAGACCGTGCGGGAGAGCGCCCGGCTCTGCGCGTCGGCGACCGCCGCGAAGTCGTCGGGGCTGGCCTCGTCGGGCGTGGTCATTGGCGTGGGCGACTGAAGCGTCGCGGTGTGGGAGGTGTCAATCACGGAGTGACCCCGCGAGCCCGGGGTGTCAGTGTCCACGGTGTTCGGGTCACGGGGTCGGCGTCGAGGGCGCTTCGGCTCAGTTCGCGGCGGTGAACGCGGGCACCATGAAGGTGAGCGGGCGCTCGACCGCCATGCCGTTGCGAAGCGTTCCGCGGATGGTGAGGGTGGCCATCGCGCCGGCGGGGGGCATCGCTTCGGACGCCCAGGCCGAGAGGTCGCCGTACATCATCGTGGTGGACACGGCGGTGGTGATCGCGCCCGAGTCGGGGAGCTGGAGAACGAGCGCCGTGAGGTTGATGGGCTCGCTGAAGCGGGCGCGGATGATGATGCGCCGGTCGGTCTCGCCGCTGCCGTTGGTGACCGTCGTGAACACGGGCTGTGCGCCCGTCGGCAGCGTGACCGAGAAGCCCGTCGGGTCGGGGGCGCCGAGCGGCGTGGGCGCGTCGGGCAGCGGGACGATCACGTTGGCCTCGAGCTGGGGGAGGGCTTCGAGGGAGGCGTAGTCCCACCACAGGTAGCCGTTGTCGCCCCAGTCAGGACCCCAGGAGTTGAGCACCCGGTAGGCCATGCGGGTGTCGTCGTAGCCGACGAACACCATCGCGTGGCCGCCGCAGTGGACGGAGTCCATGCAGCGCCCCATGCCCCGGAAGGTCTGCGTCACGTCGACGCCGGCGACCGTCGAGCGGAACTCCCCGAAGCCCAACGGCAGCGCCACGCCGAAGGCGACTGGGAGGCCCGCCGCGAGCGCCTCGCGCACCTGCGCCCGGAAGCGCGGGCCGTTGGGGACGAAGGTCCGCGACCCGATGCGGTAGGCGTCGGAGTTCTGCGCGACGTTCGGCTCGATGGGCTCGCAGAGCGTCCGCATGGTGGCCGAGCGGTAGGGCTGCTCGGCGAGCGTGGCCGAGCCACCCAGCACCAGGAGGTCGAGCCCCTGCCCGACGTTCGTGCCCTCATTGCACGTGGTCGGAAACCGCTGAACCATGCGGGTGTACAGCCAGGAGGGCGAGGCCCAGAGGGTGTTGGCGTCGAGGCCGGCCATCGCGGCCGACTCGCGGCGATGGCGCGTGAGAGTCGCCGCCGCGGCGACGGCGAAGGCCGCGCACGACCCCTGATTGCCCTGGCTGATGGAGCGGAGCAGGTCGCCCGAGTTCATCGGGAGCACCCGGGCGGGCTCGGTGACGGCGCCGGTCGAAGAGCTGTTCGAGAGCTGCGACGCCGGGTCGAGCGTCTCGAACAGATCGGGGTCGACCTCGGGGGCCTCGTTGGCGGGGTTGGCCGAGGGCGCTGACCCCTGGCGGAGGTCGTTCCAGACCGTGATGACCCCATCGCCGTCGATGTCCTCGCCATCGGACACCCCATCACCATCGACGTCGATCTCGTCGGGCGTCCCATCGCCCGAGATGTCGTAGCCGACGCCGGTGCTGCCGCCGACGGTGACCATCCCGGTGCGCGTCCCGCCGACGCGGGGGCCGGTCGCGGTCTCGGTGCCGAAGTTGCGGGCGCCGCCGTCGGCCTGGACGCCGCCGCCGTCCGCGGTGGGGGTCGGGGTCGTCGCGTTGTCGCCGCAGGCCGTCAGCAGGAGCATGCCCGAGATCAATGCCGTGTGAGTCTTCTTCATTCGATACCTCCAAGAAGTCAGTGCGAGTCGGGAGGTAGCCGCACCGTCTGGCGGCCCGGTAGATCGAATCAATTCGAGGTGCCATCGCAGGGCGGAAGCGGCGCCTCGAAGTAATTCGATGTTCCGTTGGAGGCCATGCCCGTGCATCGCGGGCGCTCCCGGCGCATCGCCCAGAACGGGCCGTGACCCGGCGGTCTGCGCTAGCATGGAGGATGAAGACCTTCGGGGGGTTCATCGTTGGGCTGGCCGCGCTCGCGCTGCCTTCGCTGTCGACGGCGCAGCCGCGGCTGGAGATCGACACCGCGGCCGACCGCGGGGCCGTGAGCCGGGACGTGTACGGAGGCGACCTGGAGTTCATCAACAGCAACGTGCCGGAGGTGGCCGCGCTGGCCGCCGAGCTGCCGCTGCTGCGATTCCCGGGCGGCGACGCAGACGCCACCTTCCGCTGGGACCAGAGCCTCCCCCCGCGGTGCACCCGCCAGGGCTTCGACTGGAACGCCGCCGCCACGGTCGCCTCGCGCGGCCGGTCGGGCCTCTTCCTGGAGACGAACATCCTCCGGAGCACGCCCGCCAACGCGGCGGCGTGGGTGCAGGATGCAACCCGTCGCGGCCTGAGGGTGGCCTGGGTGGGCATCGGCAACGAGGTGTGGGGGGACTGGGACGCGGGCTACCGCAGCGCCTCGCGCTACGCCTCCGACGTGATCGCGCACGCCACGGCGATCAGGGCGCTCGTCCCTGGCACCCGCATCGTCCTCTCCATCGGCACGGCGCGAGAGGACGCCTGGAACCGCGAGGCCATCCGCCGCACCGCCGCGGTGATCGACGCGGTCGACTACCACTACTACCCGAACCACCACGCGTGGACCGACATGCGACCCGAGCAGGTGGTCGCAGGCGCCGAGGGGATCGCGCCGCTCCTCGCGCGGCTGCGAGCGATGATCCGCGCGGAGGCGGGCGCCCGGGCCAGCGCCATCCAGGTGGTGCTGGGCGAGTGGGACGGCGCCGCCGACGCCCCGCGGGTGATGAAGATGGACCAGCTCGTGACGCCTCGCGCCTACGCGATGTGGTCGATGGCCGACGCCCTCTTCTACGGCGCCGCGCTCGGGGAGATGCACACCGGCGGCGTCGCTGCGGCGATGTTCTACGAGGTGCAGGGCTTCCGCTTCGGGGCGATCCCAGGCGACTGGTGCGTCGATCAGGACACCTCCATCCGCCGCCCGAAGGCCCTGGTGCATCAGCTCTGGCGCGAGCACTTCGGCGACCGGCTCGTCGCCGTCACCGCGGCGGGCGTCCCCAGCTACCGGGTCTCGGGGCCCACCAACTGGGACGGCTTCGCCGGGGATGTTCCCTATGTGCGCGCCTACGCCAGCCTCGCCGACAGCGGCCGCTCGCTGCGGATGATCGTGACCAACCGCGGCGGCGCCTCGAACGTCGCCTCGATCGCGATCACCCTCCGGGGCTTCGCGCCCGAGTCGACCGCGAGCGTGTGGGAGGTCGGCGGCGGCGGGGTGATGGACACCAACGAGAACGTGCGAGGCCCCATCGACGTGGTGCGCATCCGCGCTCGCAGCATGGCCGTGGGCGGAGCGGCCTTCACGCTGCCGCTGGCGCCCTACTCGGTGATGGCGATCGAGCTGCGCCGAAGCGGAGGCCCGGTGGTGATGGACGCGGGCACCGACGCAGGTCCGGCCGTGGACGTGCCGGTGGTGGGAAGGGATGTCCCGCGGCCGGAGGTGGACGTGCCGGTGGTGGGAAGGGATGTCCCGCGGCCGGAGGTGGACGTGCCCGCGGTGGAGGTGGACGTGCCCGTGGTGGCGGTGGACGCGCCCGCGCCGGGAAGGGATGCCGTGGTCATCGGGGTGGACGTGCCGCCTGCGTCCTCGGACGCGGGGCCGACGGAGGTTCCGCAGCCGGTGTCGCAGGGCTGCGGGTGCGCGGTGCCCGGCAGTCCCGCGCCGATGGATCAGATGCGTTGGTTCCTCGTGGTGTCGCTGCTGGTGGTGATGGCGGCGCTCGGGCCCGGTCGCGCTCGGGGTCGCTCATCCCGTTAGCCCATTGACGGTGCCCGCTCTGCGAGCTCCGAGCCCATGCTCTCTTCCTCGCGTGATCGGCCCTGCGCCACCGTGGCCCGTCCGTTGCGGGGTCGCCGCCCATGCATGCGCTCCGCCTTCCGTCCCTCCTCGTCGTTTCGCTCTCCCTCGCGGCCTGCGGGGATGCCTCTCCCGTCGTCGCCCCCGCCGATGCTGGCGCCGATGCGCCCGCCGTCGTCGATGCACCCGTGGTCGCCGATGTTCCCGTGGTCGTCGATGCGCCCGCAGCCGCGACGCCGCACTGGTCGTCGATCTCGCTCACCGACGGTCCCACCGGGCGCTGGGGCGTCATGGTGGCCGATCGGGGCGACGGCACCGCGTACCTCTACGGCGGCACCGACCTCACCGCCGCGGGCCGAGGGACCATCTCCCGCGACATCTGGCGCTACGACGGCCGCGGCGACGCCCCCGTCTTCGAGCAGCTCACGGTCACCGGCAGCCCCCCGCCTCGCTACTGCGGCTGCCTCGCGTACGAGCCGATGGGCAACCGGATCCTGATGGTGGGCGGTCGCACCCCCGACGTGTCGGCCCCGGAGACCTGGACCCTCGACCTCGCGACCCTGGTCTGGACCCGCGCGATCACCACCGGCTCTCCCCCCGGAACCATCGGCTGCGCGATGGCCTGGAGCCCCTCCCGCAGCGCGATGTACCTCGTCGGCGGCGCCAGCGGGAGCGGCGTCAACGGTCGCACATGGCGCTTCGATCCCAGCGGCCCGGGGTGGCAGGAGGTGATGGCGACGGGGCCCCGCGCCCGCTACGACCACGGGCTGCGAGCGATCGAGGGAGGCCGGGCGCTGCTGCTCTTCGGAGGCGCCCGCAGCGCCACCGGGGCCAGCAATTTCTTCAACGACCTCTGGCGCTTCGACACCGCCAGCGAGCAGTGGTCGCAGGTGGCGGTCGAGGGCGCGTCGCCGCCGGGCCGCCGCACCCCGTGGATGGTCGCCGAGGCCGACGGAACCCACCTGCTGATGGGCCTCGGGGTCCATGGCCTCCAGGTCTCCGAGACCTTCGGCGACCTGTGGCGCCTCGACCTCGCCACCTCTCAGTGGACCGAGCTCACCGCCGCCGTCGCCCCGGCGGACGGCAGCGACCCTCCCCCCGCCCGAGGCTTCACCCAGGGGCTCCCAGGCCCTCGCGGAGCGCTCGGCCTGCTGCTCGGAGGCTTCGACGGGCGCGCGGCCATCGACGACGCCTGGGTGCTGCGCTGAGGCGCCCGGGGCGCTGACGTCCTCACCCGGCCGCGGTGCGTCACCCGCAGTAACGCGGCGGCGCCACCGCTCTGCTACCGGGTTTGGAAGGAATGTCTGCCATCGTCCGACCGGGCCGAACCCGTCCGCGCTCCGCGGAGGGATCCCGGCTCAGTTACGAGGGAGACCATTCATGCCTATTCGAAGGCTCAAACGAGCGACGCTGGCCGCCTGCTGCGGGCCGCTGCTGTTCGCTGTCGGCTGTAGCTCCGGCGACGCACCCGACGCCCGGCCCACCGGCCGCGCGCCGCAGACGCTGATCTCCGACCAGCTCCACAACGGCGGAACGCAGGGCTTCCTCTTCCTGCCCCCGATGGTCCCGCGGCCCGCCCAGATGGGCGACTTCGTGCCGACGGTTCGACCCACGGTGCGCATCGACGAGGTGACTGCCGCGGGCGTCACCATCCGCACGCTGGCGACCTTCACCACCACCAGCGGCCCCGGCCGCGAGCGCATCCGTACCCACATCGCCGATGAGCCCTGCGACGCCGACGACGACGACGGCGACACCGATCCCACTGGCTACTTCTACGCCCGCTGGAAGACCAACAACGCCCACCTCTCGGACGCCGCCCGCTACCGCGTGCGCGTCCTGATCCCGGCGGCCGGCGGCGGCACCCGCGAGATCGGCTTCGCGGACGTGGACGTCGTGCGCTCCCAGCAGGAGTTCCGCACCGTCGACACGGTGAACTTCACCCCGCTGCGCAACGGCCAGGTGCTGCGCATCAAGTTCCGCATCGACCGGCCCGCGGTCGACGGCGACGGCGACGGCGTCTTCGACTGGGTCGACAACTGCCCCGCCCAGGCCAACGCCAGCCAGCTCGACTCCAACCACGACCGCCAGGGCGACGCCTGCGAGTGCGTCGGCGTGACCTGCGTGGCCAGCGACGTCTGCCACGCGGCGGGCGTCTGCGATCCCATCAACGGGATGTGCTCCAACCCCGACGCTGCTGCGGGCACCGCCTGTACGCTCTCCAACGCGACGGCGCTCTGCGCGAGCGGCGCTTGCGGCGTCGCCTCGTGCGACGCGGGCCACGCGGACTGCAACGCCACCGCCGCCGACGGCTGCGAGACCCCGACCACCACCCTCGCCAACTGCGGCGCCTGCGGCGTGGCGTGCTCCCCGGTCGCGCACTCGACGCCGAGCTGCGGCACCGGCGCCTGCACGATCGCCTGTGAAGCCGGCTGGGCCGACGCCAACGGCGACCGCGCCGACGGCTGCGAGCTCGACGTCACCACGGACGCCAACTGCGGCGCCCCCGGCAACGCCTGCGTCTCGGGCCTCGGCGACGTCAACACCTGCGTGGGCGGCTCCTGCTCCACCATCGCGTGCGCGTCGGACACCGCCAACTGCAACACCGCCGTCGGCGACGCCTGCGAGGTCTCCCTCGCGGGCGACGTCGCCCACTGCGGCGCCTGCAACCACGCCTGCGCGGTCGCCAACGCCACGCCCTCGTGCGTCGCGAGCGCTTGCGCGGTCGGCGCATGCAACGCCGGCTACTCCGACTGCAACGGCCTCTCGGCGGACGGCTGCGAGATCACCCCCGCCTCGGACGTCGCCAACTGCGGCGCCTGCGGCAACGCCTGCTCGCTGCCCAACGCCTCGCCGGTGTGCGCCGCTGGGTCCTGCGCCGTCGGCGCCTGCGCCGAGGGCTTCGTCGACCTCGACCACGACGCGAGCAACGGCTGCGAGGTCAACCTCGCCACGAACGTGAACCACTGCGGCGCCGTGGGTAACCACTGCGTCATGCCCAACGGCACGGCGGCCTGCGCGGGCGG
>JADJAE010000029.1 GCA_016704445.1 Deltaproteobacteria bacterium | reverse complement strand
TCTGCTCGATGGACTGGTCGATCAGGTTCATCGTGCCGATGACGTAGAGGTTCGAGGGGAGCTTGAGCTTGAGCGCCCGTCCGCCCTCATCGAGGCCCGGCAGTTCGACCGTGGCGTCGCGGTCTTCGAGCAGCGAGAAGCACTCGCCGAGCAGGCGGCTCAAGTCGGCGCGGTTGATCTCGTCGAGGATGAGAACGTGCGGCAGTCCCGCCATCTCGCCCGTTTCCGACTCGATCGTCTGGACGAGGCGCGGCAGGTACCCGAGGCGGTACTCGGTCTGCCCCCGCTCACCGACATGGAGGCCCCGCACGAAGTCCTCGTAACTGTACCCAGGGTGGAGTTGGAGCCGGTGAACGCGGGTCGTCTCGGCCACCTTGCGGGCCTCCTGGTTGCGGAAGTACCAGGGGGCCTTTTTCAGTCGCAGCGTTTCGCGCTGAATCAGGCCCTTCGCGTACTCCTTCGCGCTGTGAGTCTTGCCGGTCCCAGGCGGCCCGAAGAGGACGATCTGCTTCTTGTAGAGAAGCGCGTCGATGGGCGAGTCCTCGTCGCCGTCCATGCCCGCCGGGTCCCAGGCGGCGCGGATCTCCCGCTGGTAGAAGCTGAGGCTCGGCTGCCCGAGGAGCTTCTCCAGCGCACCGCGGATCGCGTGGAGGGCGGCGTCGGGCGAGAGGGTCGCGCCGTCGAGCATGCCGCCGAAAGCGTCGAGGATGAGGCCCTTGTGCCGACCACTCGCGATCGGTTCAGAAGGTCTCGGGGAAGAGCAAGGTGCAGGCGCGTGCGGCATCTGGCGACGGTCCGCGCCGGGACCTGATCGACGACGGCGCGCATCTTCCAGGGGTCACCGAGGGCAGCGGCCTGTTCGTCCGGGGACAGCCTCTTCCAGGCGATCGCGAAGTTGATGACGAACCAGAGTTCGTCGGGTTTGCGCTGGTTGTACGCCTGCCCGGTCCCACCGACGCCGTGCTCGAACGCGCTCATGACGGGGTCCGCCCCATCGGCCTTGAGGCTCCGCCAGTTGAGGACCTCCTGCACCTGGAAGCGCTTCGTCGAACCCTTAATGCTCCCGGTGTTGGGGAAGAAGAAGTAGACGGCCATTACCTCGGCCGCGAGGCGCACGACGTTTTCGGACAAGGGACCGAGCTGCTTCTTGAACTTGTCGAAGAACTTCGCCTCGCTCGTGTCGGGGCTGTCGACGAAGTGCTTGTGGAGTTCGGTCAGGTTCTCGAGCGTCCAGACCGGCGCGTCCGGTAGGAGGAGCGCTCCGTCGCGCTCCAAGCAGTTGCGTCGGTAGGTTTGGGCGGCGTCGTAGACGGCCTTGGCGTGGGGAGCAGGCGGCATTGTGAGCGTGTTCTACACGCACGGCCGCCCGTGCGGCGCGTTGCGCTCGGGCGTCACTCCTCGCGAGGCGCGGCGAGCGCGGCGATCTCGTTCGTGGGCAGGGAGCAGTTCTCGGCTGTCTCGCCGTCGCAACACTCCGCCTGGTTCACGCCGAACATCGGGCAGGCACTGCGAACGCACGCAGCGTGGCCATGGATGTAGGCCATCTCCTCCCGGCAGAATCGGCAGCGCACGGCGCGAGGGTAGCACCCCTCGCGGCCATGAGTGCCGTTGCACGGGGCGCACAAGAGGTCTTGCCCGGCGCAGCGACGCGCAGGCGTTCGAGGGCTAGCGGTCTGGGGTGTAGGTACCGTCGAGGGGGACGGCGAGGGAGTTCACGACGATCGTGCTGCCTGCTGGCGGCACGGGGAGGGACTCAGCGCCGCCACCGGAGCGTGACGTGCAGCATCGCGCTCATCTGGACGCCGAACAGCTCGAACGTCTGCACGGGCCCGGGCGTCACCTCGAGAAGCGTCCACCCGGTCTGCTTCGCGCGTGCGTCGAGGTACTCACCCAACGAGAGCACCCGCTTCACGCCCTCGGGCAGCGTGGGATCGTCGAACGCGGTCGAAGGCACGAGCGATCGGTGCAGGTCGTTGGCGTCGTAGTCGCCCTGGATGTCCAGCCACTCGATCACTGGCCGCGACGGGTCGTCCGGGAGCACAAGCCCGTCCGCGAGGTACAGGTTCGGCACCGCAGCCGGCAGTTTGGGGGTCCCGGTGTACTGACCGGGCTTCACCGGCGCGAAGGTGGGCGGTTTGGCGGGGCCCGGCGCAGAGTCTCGCGTCTCCTCGTTGCGGACGTGGCGGAGCGCGGTCGCGTAGCTCTCGCCGGTCTTTGCCATACGTTCATGGACGCGCTTCTTCAGGTTGCTCGGCATCGTCGTCGTCTCCAGCCGAGTTCGTCACCAGCCCAACTGTTGACGAACTTGGCGAGCACGACAGATGCGCCCTGTCTCCGAGGTCATCCCTCTTTGTCCACGTCGAAGAGTCGCGGGGGGCGCGACTGAGAGTGGATGAGGCCGGAGCAGCGGCCGATGTTCGGTTCTCCGACAACCCCACCACCTTCCCACCACTTGGTCCTCCGCCTGGGTCCATCCGGCTCCGCCCTGGTAACGGCAAGAGCCTTGTTTTTAGGCGTTGGTCACGGGTGGTAACGGCATTGGAACAATTCCCAAGCTGAACGTCGCCGGTTCGATCCCGGTCGCCCGCTCAAAGGAAAGTGCTGTAATCAGGCCCGGTTGGCGAAACGTCGCCTTCCGGGCCTGAGTCGTTTCAGGGCCCTGGGGAGGCGATGCATACCACCATGCATACCACCGGGCCCCCGAGCCCCACCGCCGTCGGCCTCGTCAGCCGCGACGGGCTCGTCGGCGGGACACTCGGAGAGGCCCGCCAGGGCGAGGATCCGCGTGAGTCCGTCGTGGATCTCGTCCTGATAGACCGTCGAGTAGTGGTGCTGCATCGTCTCGGTGGCGTGGCCCGACACGGCGCGCGTGACGATGTCCTCGACCTTCGCCTTGCGGGCGAGGTCCTGGAAGGTGCGGCGCATCGCGCGCGGCGTGACGTGCTTCCGCAAGCCGATCGCCTTCGAGACGGCAGCGAAGGGCTTGTCGAGCGCGGAGGGGGCGCGGAAGCTGCCCGTCTCCGACGGAAAGAGCAGCTCGGACTCCGACATCGGCCCCTCAGGCAGCATGTCGATGTGCCACCGCAGGACCGTCACCAACGCCTTCGGGAGCGTGATGTGCTGCGGCACGCCGGTCTTGGTCGTGCCCATGACCTCGTCGCTCACCGTGTGGGAGCGACGGACGTAGAGAAGCCCCTCGTCGAGGTGCAGATCGGCCGTCTTCCCGCTGCGCCGGAACGCGCGCAACGACGATGGACGGAGGCCGGTCGCGAACCCGAGCGCGACCATCGCATAGTGCTGCGGGAACAGCTCCCGCATCTTCGTCAGGAAGCGCACCGTCTCCTCGGCCGTGAGGGAGTTCGGCTCCTCCTCCGTGTAGGTGGGGTGCTCGCGCGTGTCGAACTTCACCACCGTCCGCGTCGGGCTCGCGCGGTCGATCTCGTACTCCTCGAACGCCGCGTTGGTCACGACCGCGAAGATCGCCAGCCAGTCGTTGACCGTGTGCGGCGAGTACTCGCCCGCCTTGATCTTCGTCGCGATCGCGTCGCGCCACTGGAAGTAGATCCGCCGCGTCATCTCATCCACGCGGTAGTGGCCGAACGCCGGGATGAGGTGGCACTTCAGCACCGAGATCCACTGCACGCGGGTCTTGGCCGAGAGGATCGTCCCCTCGTTGACCTTTCGCTCGAGGAGCGAGACGGCGTAGTCGCTCCAGAAGGGCAGGGTCGATGGTGCGAGCACCACCTCCGCCTTCGGAGGGACGGCCGTGATTGCCGTCACTTGCTGGACGGACGGCGTTTCCGGTCGTGAGATCTTGAGGCCGTCCCGGACCTTCTGCAGTTCGACCTGCAGCGTCTGGTACGCCTCGAGCGCGTCGGCCCCGGGCAGGGCCTGTCTCACTTCCCGCAGCTTTCCCGTTGTTGGATCCAACGCGCGGCCCCGGATGAGGAAGCCGCCCTCCTTCCTGCGCCACACCCCGGGCTTCGTGGGCTTTGGCGCGATCCAACTGTTCCACTTCCTGATCCACTTCGGATCGCTCATCTCTGCCTCCCGATGGAGGCACACGCGGACGTCCCGCGACCTCCGTAGCATGCGGCTTTCCCCGCGCATGAACCGGTCGAGCTCCTCGCGGAGGAAGATGTGGGTGCCGTGACCGCCCCGAGGGCCAACGGATCGTAGACGTCCCTCCTTGACCGCCTTGCGGATCGCGCCGGTCGTGCGGAAACGGCAGAACTCGGCGGCCTCCGCGGTCGTGTAGTAGGTGCGCTCGGTCGTCATCGACGACGACCTCCGGCGAGTAGTACAGGGACGTACGGCAGTCTCGCGGCGGGTCGGCCGCGGACCCGACTTCCGCTCACGTCATGGGAGAACACCATGACGCCGGGGTGCCATCACACGCCGAGTGTTCAGGCAGATTCCGTTTCTCTCGGAGAAGCGGAAGTCGCGGAGGAACGAGGTGGTGCCACCGGCGCCCGCCGGCTTCTACCGGTGATCGAAGTAGTGCTTCACCTTCGCCTCATCGACGCCGAACATGCGGAGGGCGGTACGGGCGACCCACTCTGGTTTCGGATTGGACCGGCAACGGAGCTTCTCGGCGAGCTTCTCGGCGATCCGACCCCTACCCGACCCGGTGTTGGGGAAGTCCGGCGCCTTCGCCTCCTGAATCTCGGCCTGTCGGACGGCCTCGGGGTGTAGCCGCTCGATGTCCCAGCTCAACTCGTCGGCGGCCTCGGCGAAGTCGGTGTCTTCGCCCAGCTCGTCGCAGAACCGAGACGCCGTACGAAGCAGGCGGTCCCTCCCGACGCGACGCGCCTCGTCACCCTTCAGATCGAGAGCCCCTCGCCGTCGCCGACCGGCACGAACTCGGGCCGACGGGCCCGGATGTGCCGGAGCGCCTCGCGCCCCATCGCCGCCAACGCCTCACCGTCGCCGTTCCCGAGCGCGAGCGCGAGCGCCCTCAACACCAGGTGCGACACCAGCGCATTGGCATCGCCCGCCTCCGCGCCGTGTTCGTAGCGCTCGGCGAGATAGGCCAGGCTCACGCTCGGCGCGACGGACCCCATCTGCTGAAGCCCTCGAATGAGCCCATTTCGCAGTCGCACGACGGAGTCCGGGTCGAGCTGCAAGCCCGCGGAGCGATCCCAGACCCATCGACCATCCGATCCACGTCGGGCTCGCCGAAGCGTCCACTCCTCCATGCTTGGGAAAGCCCTACCCAGCACGCTGATCCGCTCGTTGGCGCCGAGAGGAATCCGAAAGAGTACCCGGGGCTCGCCGTCGGGATCCTCTGGCTTCACGAGCTCTTGAGCCACGAGATGCATGGGCTCGGCCCGGAACCGCGCCGTCGCTTCCTTCGAGTCCCCGCTCTTGGACTTGTTGGTAGGCATGATGTCGCGACGCTAGCCCGCAAGCGATGGAGGCGCACGATCGGCGCAACCGCGCGTTCCTCCCGGCGATGAAAAGGGCTGCGCTGCCCCCTCGGGGGAGATCAAGGAATGCGGTCGATGAACGTCCTACCGAACGTCCTACCGCTGAGGGGCGTGAACGCAGCGGAAGCCCAGATTCGCGGCCCGGAAATTCACCGCGCCTCGAAACGACCTGAACGCGCTGCGCTGCGCGATCGCACCAGTGTCGAAGGCGCCGCCTCCGCGGTAGACGCGCTCCGTGCCGGAGGACGCGCCGATGGGGTTTTCGGCGACGGCCCCGTTGTAGGGGCCGAACCAGTCGGCCGTCCACTCGTAGACGTTCCCGGCCATGTCGAAGAGTCCGAACGTTCCGCTCGGGAACGTCTCCACCGGACAGGTCGAGCTGCGTGATGCGACGCCCGACCAGCAGAGCTGGTTCGTGGGTGCCGCCTCGCCCCACGGATAGGTACGGTTGGTCGGACCCCGGGCCGCGTACTCCCACTCGGCTTCGGTTGGCAGGCGCCCGCCGGAATCCCAGCGGCAGAGCGCGCTTGCCTGGTTCCAGTCCACGCAGTTGATCGGATGCCGCTCCCTCCCGACGACGCCTCCGTTGCACCCCGCGCCAGTGCCGGGCGCGGTACACCCGGCACCTCCGGCGCCGTGGCAGATCGCGTACTCGGTGGTGAGCACCTCGCGGCGACCGAGGCAGAACGAGCTCACGATCACGCTGTGCTGTGGCCACTCGACGTCGTACCCGACGCCAACAGGCGAGCCCATCAGGAAGGTGCCGCCCGGGATCAGCACCTCGCTCGGGTCGCAGCGGAGCATCGCGCACGAGCCGCTCGCGCAATACTGGGCCGCGGAACAGGCGCGCCCGCAGGCCCCGCAGTTGCGCGCGTCCCCAGGCAACGAGGCCTCGCACCCGTTGGCCGGATCGCGGTCGCAGTCGCCGAACCCGGGCGTGCACCGTGCGACGGCGCAGTTGCCCGAGGCACATGCGGAGACCGCGTTGGGTAGCGTGCAGGTTCGGCCGCACGCGCCGCAGCTGCCGGCGCTTGCTCGCAGATCGACCTCGCAGCCATTGGTGGAGTCGCGGTCGCAGTCGCCGTAGCCCGCGTCGCACGAGGCCACGACGCATCGACCCGAAGGACACGAGGGTACCCCGTGGGCGGGCGCGCATTCGCAGCCGTTGCTCACGTTGGAATCACAGTCGGCCGAGCCTGGGTTGCAGGTGCCCACGGCGCACGCTCCTGCGACACACGCAGCAACGGCGTTGCGGCTGACGCATGTCTGCCCGCAGGCGCCGCAGTTCGCGACGTCTCGCTGGAGGTCACGGCAGGTCCCGCCGCAGTCCCTCACACCGACGCCGCACGAGAGCTGGCAGGTGCCCGTGGCGCACACGCGACCGGTGGGGCAGGCGCGGCCGCACCCGCCGCAGTGTGCGACGCTGGTGTTCGGGTCTACACAGGATCCGCCACAGACGATCTGGTCAGCGGAACAGCGGCGGACATCCGCGGAAGGTGCGTCAGCCAGCACCGGAACATCCGGTGGCGTCGGCTCGTCGAGGAGCGGGCGATCCTCCGACGTGAGCGCGTCTGCCACCACGAACGCGTCGATGGCCACGACATCATCTCTCCCCGCATCCGAGGAGATTTGCGGACCTTCGCGCAGGCTCCCGCACCCGCACCCGCCCATGATGATGGCGATGAACCCCGTCGCGCGCGACAGCCTCATGATAGCTCCCGTATCCCTTTCAGAACCGACCCGCGCACTGCAGGCCCAGCGTTCCCGGGCCGACGATGCAACCGATTCGTGCGCGGACCTCGGCGCCTCGGCGCGGTGAAGGAGCCGTCGCCAGAAGAACGACCGAGGTCACCGCGAGCGCGCCACCTGCCACGAGCCCGATCGTCGAGAGCAGCTCCATGGATTCGACTCGATCCACCAGCGACTGACAGTCGCCCGGTTGGAACGCCGCCGACCGCCCCGGGCACAGCGCCTGGTTGTTGTACTCGTCCACTGCTCCCTCCCGAACCACCCTCGCGGCGACACCGATTCCCAGCCCCAGGAGGCCTCCTGCCATCGACGACCACCCAAGGACGCGCTGGGTCCCGCCGAGCGTCGAGGTCACTTCGGGGTGCGCCCTCGTCGCGACGAGGGCGGAACGGTCCTCGCTCGACATCGGCCCTCCGGGCCGCGCGATGCGCGTCAACCGGACCACCTCGCGGGCCTCGCCACCCGCAGCCACCGTCACCGGTCGAAAGACACTCTCGTACCCCGGGGCCCGCACCTGGAGGGTGAGAGTTCCGGCGACAACGCGGACCGGGGCCGCCATCGGGAGCGTGGTCACCGAGCGGTCATCGACGAGGACCTCCGCGCCAGCGATGCCGCCGTCGATCCAGATCCTCCCCAGGTGCTGTTCGATGACGGTCAGAGCCCCCCGCAGCGCCTCGCGATTGCGGAGGATCCAGGGATCGGTGGCGGCCTCGAGCGACCTTCGAACGTGCTCTTCGGCCTCGACCCACCGTCCCAGCGCCTGCTCCGCCAGTCCCATCTGCGCCTGCGCCACCGGGCTGCGTGTCTGCCCATAGGCGCGGGTGAAATGTGCGAGTGCCTCCTCGTCGCGGTGGGCCCGACGGAGTTCGACCCCGGCGCGCATCCACGTTTCGTCGCGAGCCAGCTGTGCGGCAGCCGGCGACGCGCAGAGGAGGAGACCCAGGACGACGGACAGACGCATGAGGGTGACCTACTCGAGGATGGGGGCGGCGTTGGCACCCGTGAGATCGGCGGGCCGGCGCACCGGGATGGCCGGGGACGCCGTCGCCGGGGTTAGTCGTGCGACCGGAATGGCTGGGAGCCGTGTGGCACGGCGAGCAACACCGCGTTCCCCGTGACCCATGACCGCTGGGCCTCGCGGAGGCGGGTCGAAGGTGGCGTGCGACACTGCCCGTGCAGGGGTTGCGGCCCCTGCCTCGCCGGCCTCCAGCCCTGGGGCGAGCTGCACCACGGGCTGCGAAGCCGCTGACGGGATCGACCGCGTGTCGCGCGCGGTGATGCGCGCGGAGGCCGCTACTCGTGGAGTGCTCCGCATCGGCAACATGCGTGGCTGCCGCCAGTGCCCCGGCGTGATCACTGCCGCGAGGACAAGCACGAGCGTCACTACCGAGAGCCCGATCACCCACGACGACCGCCGCGAGGACACCGGGACTGGACGGTCGAGCGAGAGGGCCGCCTGGCCGAGGGTGGTGCGCGGGCTCCGGGAGGAGGCCGGCGACATTGCGATCGTGATGGGCTCTGCCTCGGCCACGAACCGTCGCGACCCATCGTCCGGCGTCTGGAGCACGGCGCATTGCCGGAGCGCCATCGCGAGGGAGCGCACGGAGTCGAAGCGCGCGGAGGGTTCCCGCGCCATCGCCCGTTGAACCAGCGCCGCAAACTCGCCAGGCAAGTCGGCTCGCAGCTCCCGGGGATCGATGAAGGTGCCGGCGACGATCGCGTGGAGCAGGCCGTACAGCGTGTCGTGCGCGAACGGAAGGTGCCCGGTCGCGCACTCGTAGAGGATCACGCCCAGCGCGAACTGGTCGCTCCGAGCGTCCACGTCGCGCGCGCCCTGAGCCTGCTCCGGCGAGAGGTAGCTCGGGGTCCCGAGGAGCGCGGCGGTTCCGGTCAGCGCCATCTGGGCGCCGTCCAGGAGCTTCGAGATACCGAAATCGAGAACCTTCGGCACCACCGCGCCGTCCCGCACCCGGGCCAAGAAGAGATTGTCCGGCTTCAGGTCGCGATGGACGATCCCTTCGTCGTGGGCCGCCGCGACGGCGGCGAGCACCGGGACCACGAGTTCGACGATGGCCTCCACGGGGAGGGGGCCCTCGCGCGCGAGCAACGACGCGAGGCTCTCGCCCTCGAGGTACTCCATCACCAGGTAGGGGGTGCCGTCCTGGAGACCGACGTCGGTCACGTCCACGACGTTCGGGTGGCGGAGTCGCGCGGCGATCCGTCCCTCTCGGAGGAATCGAGCCCGCGCCTCCGCGCTCGCTGCGACGTCGGTGCGCAGCACCTTGAGAGCGACCCTCTTGTCGAGGTCGAGGTGGCGCGCCTCGTAGACGGTTCCCATTCCGCCCGCACCGAGTTCACGGACGAGCTCGTAGCGCCCCAGGCAGGTTCCAGCCGGGGCAACCCGGGCGGAAAGACCTAACGCCTCCACGCACGACCCCACGGTGTCCCGATGCCAGGGCCACGCTGTTGTAGGGCCGGAAGCCTCCCGAACCGCCCGCTATTCACCATCCGCCGCCTTACTCCCGCTGGGACGGCGACTATAGCCCGCGGCCACTGTCGTGCAAGTCTACTGTGGAACTAGCGTCACGGGTGAGACGCAAGTCCACGCACCGCGACCCCCAATACGCTGCCCCGGAGTACCTCACCTTCCTGGGGCGGCTCGCCGGCAACCTCCGCCAGATGCGCGGCATGAGGGGGTGGACCCAGGAGGAAGCCGCGGTTCACTGCGCCGACATGGCTCCGTACGTCTACCGTCGGATCGAAGGGGCGCACACGAACCTCACGGCGACGACCCTCATCCGCCTGGCGATGGGCTTCGGCGTCGATGTCGCGGAGCTGGTCGCCGCAACGCCTCCCGTCCCTCCCTCACCGAGATCGCCCACTCCCGGCAGGTCCACGGAGCCCACGCGGACGTCCAATCCGCCACAGTCTACTGTGGGAAGCGCGCCCGAACCCAGCGCCTCGGACGATGCGGAGGTGCGAGCCCAGCTGCGCGCACACCGACTGGCGCTGTTGATCGAGGTCGAGCGCGTCGATGGCATGCTGGCCGGCCTCGGGGAGCCGATGTCCCAGCGCCCATCGCCGCGACTCCAACCGACGAGCGTCGTGCTTCCGCCAGTCCCGGCGGGCCGGTTCGACCTGCGAGGATTCGTCCTCGAGCTCCTCCGCGCGAACCCCCTCGGGCTTACGACACCCGAGATGATCCAGGCCGCGCGCGACGCCGGCAGGAAGCGCATCCGCCCCAATGACCTTCACACGATCGTGCACAATCTCCACCAGGGCGGGCATGTGATCCGCGGCGGAGCCCGCGGGGGGTACATCTACCAACTGCGGGCGCCCGGATAGTCAATGAGGTCCTTGCGTGCGTAGCGTGCGGTCGAGTGGTCGGGCACGACCGGCAAGCTGCAAGTGCGGGTGCCGGAAAACGTGGGCTTTCACTTCGAGTGCGGGCGCCCGCACTCAACTTTCACGTCGGGGACGTGAAAGTGGGCGCTCGCTTGCGACTCCGGTTGCAGGTCGGGTCTCCGCGGCCCCAGGCGAGGGCGCCTGGGGTGTCTTCAGGGACCTCGGCGGGCCGCAGCGGCTCCTCCCTACCCTGCGGGTGCCTGGGCTCGCGCCGCCCCTGACACCTCGCGTCGCCCGACGCTCCCCCGCATCCGCTCTCCCCGAGATCGACGCAGGCGCCGCCCGAACGCCGAGACAGGCTGACGCCGTGCGCTTCTTCCGCGACGAGAACAATGGCTCACATCACAAGCAGCTAGCTTCGGTCAGGTGGCTGTCTGGCTCGCCATCCGAACCAGGGATCCAGCAATTTCAAGAAGTTGCAGCTCGCCATCTGTGGTCGCCATCTCTGGTCGCCATCTCGGGAGGATGGCGACCAGAGCTAGCTTCCAACTGGCGGCCACCTCGTCGCCACCCAGAGCGCCGCCCCCAATGGCCGTCCACAGTCAGTGTCACCCCCCGCGAAACACCCGCGCACGATGCCACGCCAGGTAGGTGCGGTGCTGTTCGTCGAGCCACAGCACCCGGCGCTCCTGGTCCAGCCCCAGCAGCTCCCGCGCCTCGGCCCCGAGCTCGGCTGCCACCAGCATGCGACCGTCGTCGGCCACCGTCACGAAGCCCTGGTCGAAGACCGCGTCGATCCGCGCCTCCAGCAGGAATCCGTTGAACACGTCGAGGCGCTCGGCGTCGGTCTCGCACTCCGCCCACGGCTTGATGTGACTGGCCCGCAGGAGCTCGCGGACACCGAGGCCTGTCACGGCGCAGCGGCCCTCCCAGTAGTCCAGGAGACCCGCGCGGAAGAGGTCCTGCCCCACGCGCTGCACCACGAGGCGCTCGGCCTCGGTGCTCCTTGGAAGCGCCCGGGTTCTCCGCTCGAACGCGTGCAGTAGCTCGTTGGGTAGGGTGCGCGAGAGCTGCCATGCACGGCGCAGCGCGCGTTGCAGTGCCGGCCGATCATCGACGACCCGGGCGCCGACCGCCCCCGCCGGCAGGGTGATCGTCACCGAGTTGCCGAGCGCCTCGGTGTCGAGGGCGCCGAGGACCCTGCGCATCGAGAGCGCCACGACCAGGCCGGCGTCCCCCGCGTGCAACCACACCCGCAGCGGGGCGTGCGTGCTGCCGAAGCCCATCCAGCCCGCCGGGGCGGCGAGATCGACGTCGAATCCGCTGTGGGTCGCTGCGAGTTCGAGCAACGCCGCCATCGGAACCTGGGTCATCGCGAGCCTCCAGGCCGTCCGGTGATCAACGCCGCTTCCGGCGCGTCACCGCCGGACTCGTTGCCCGCTCAGCCGACGCCGCGCCGCCAGGCGTGTCGTCGATGCCCGACGCCCGCCCTGGGCCGCGGTCACCGCGGGAGGAACCTCCAGCTCGTGCTCGATCTGCTCGATGCTGGGAAGGCTCGTCTCGAGACGCTCGGGCAACGCCTGGACGAGTTCGTACTCCGCCACACCGATGGGCTTGTTCGTACCTGTTTAGCTCAATGAGCTGGGCGGTCGGACGCGCGCCAGCGGGCCCGGCGACGGATCGTGCACGAGGGCCTTGTTTCTCCGCTCGGACGAGAGCTCTACTCGCGGTGTGACCGACGCCGAGAGCATCGCCGAGCTGGAGGAGATGCTGCGCCAGCGCGACGCACGGATCGCGGAGCTGGAGCGGATCGTCGGTGAGCTGAGCAAGGTGATCGAGGCGTGGAAGCGCGGCCATCGTGTCCGCCCCGGCGGCAAGATCGCGCAGAAACCTCGCGACAAGCGGCGTGCGACGGGTCGCGGCCCCGGTCGGCCCGAGGGGTACGAGGGCACCAGTCGTCCCGCCCCGACGTCCGCCGACCGAGACGTCCCGGTGCCCGTGCCGTCGAGGTGCTCGTGCGGCGGCATCATCGAGCCCACCGAGGAGGAGCCCGGCGAGCACTTCGTCGAGGAGCTCATCCCGGCGCGCAAGGAGGTCATCCGCTTCCGTCGATGCCGAGGGCGCTGCCGCGACTGCAAGGCGGCCGTGCTGGCGCCCCTGCCGGGCGGCCTGGGCCCGAGCCCCAAGCTCGGTGTGCGCGCCCAGGCCGAGATCGTCCAGACCAAGAGCGAACTCGGGCTGACTCTCGGCCAGACGAAGAAGCTGTTCGAGCGCCAGGGATTGACCGTCTCGCGCGGGGGGATCCAACAGATCCTGCACCGCAGCGCCGAGGTGCTCGCGGCGGGTCACGAGGCGCGGCCAACGTCACCGTCGCGGAAGAAGCTCCTGCCGGTCGGGCGAAGGAGGCCCCATCACGCCTCCGCCTGCGGCACCGCCAGCGGGTCTAGACCTTACTCATGCGCGTAATGATTCTTGAACGAAGCCGCTTCGCGGCAGGCCGGACCGCGTTACGATGTGTCCGACCTTCGCCCCATGTGCCGCCCTGAACACCCGCCGAGTCCCTCCCGCTACTGACTGAATCGCTGGGAAACAAGGGCTTCGGCTAATTTCCCCATAGGGTTCTGGACTGACGGCCGAGCGGAGGCTCCGCGGCTTCGTTCAACCGCGCCTTGGCGAAGCGCCTGGAGCCTCACCGTCGGCGGTCACCCGCCCGCGGGGGCGCTTCACCAAATCGCTATCTCTTCTGTAAACCATCGAATCAACAGGTCTCTTCGCCGCCACGAGGGACGGTTCGGACGCTGGATGGTCTCCCATCCCAGCCGCCTGGACTATCCCCCGTCCAGATCAACCGGGTGCGCATCATCCCGGATTGACGGCCGACCAAGCCTCTAGTAGCACTCGGTGCAAGGGGTTCGCTGATGAAGTCTACTCGTCAAACGTGCCGCAGGATTGCGGCACTGCTTTGCGCTACCAGCTTTGTGGGCTGCGGTTTCCACTCCACAGAGTCTTTGGCTGTACAGCCCATCATCTCAAGCGATGCAGGGACCGTCGAAGGGCAGAACTCGACGGACGTACTCTCCGCCGGCGCGGCAGACCAGTTGGACGCGCGCGTGTCGGCGCCTGCCGATGATGCTCTGCCAGAAGAGGGGCACGTCACCCAGACAAGACCATCATCCGCCGGCATGTCTCCTGTTGGAGCACTGCTTCAGCGGAGCGGCGGGAGAACCGGCGCTCGTGTGCGAGACGGCCTGCGATATCTTTCGCAGGCCGAGTTGGAGGAATACGGGGAGCTACGACGGGAAGCGTCCTTCGCGCGGGAGGGCAGGCTCGGCATGCGCGGAACCCATGTGCTCGGGGCCGAAACTCCGACCCAGCGCTCGGCTCTGGACCGTCTCGCTTCAGCTGCTGGTGGCCAGCTCAGTGTGGCCTGGGACGACATCCACGGGGGACCATCAGACGTCGAGAACCTCCTCTTCGTCCGCCGCGAACTGGATGCGCAGGGCGTCTGGAATGCCTTCCTGGACGCGCACTATGACGAGGTGTCGCAGATCTGGGGATTCGATTCTCGCGCGGATCTTGTCCTTTCGGGCACGTCAGGGCTTGGCGATGAGGTCACGGTCCTTCATGGGGAGAGGTTGCGGGAAGGACTGCCGGTCGATGGGGAGTTCATCGAAGCCTTCGTGAGCACCGCATCATCCCGGCTCGGACCGGGTGTCTTGACCCAGCTCAAGGTGATCACGAACACTGGAAGAGCTGAACGTCCTAACGCCCCTCGCGAGCAGTGGATCGCGGCTGATCGCGCGACCTCCATCGCGGATCGCCATCTGAGCTCCCTGGCGATCTCAGCCAGCGATCGGACGCCTAACGATGCCGCGTCTCGGCGCAACTGCGCTGGTCTTGCAGCAATCGGTGTGCTCCGTATTGGCACGTAGGCTATCGGAGCGGCTGGTCGGTTACCGTTGGAGCCGTCGATGGGGAGGTCCTTCAGGCTCACCGACAGGTGGATCGTTACGGACCGGCGAGGATGCCGGGACTGCCAGCGCGTGAGCAGGTCGGCCCCTGTCTCCAGCAAACGATCCGTTTTCGCAGCGCGAACGTCGTCAATCCCGCAGATGGGTCGTCGTACGGAACACGTACGTCGATGGTACCCACAACTTTACCCAGTCACTCGTACAGATCGGCTTGGAGGCCCCGTCGGTAGCTCAACCCTGCCCACTACGGGCGCGTCGAGCGCCAGGACATCAACACGAACGCGCCTGTCCCCTTGCGCGTCGCCTGGAACCCGGCGGGAGTTCCCGCGTTCAACTTCGGTGATCCGAACGCGTCTTGGGCAGCAAACCCCAGCAGTGGGCAGTATCCTCCGCAGCACGCGCTTCTCTTTGGGTGGTTTACCTACTGGCAGGCGATGGTACGTGACCACCTGTCTCAGGAGGTTAGGGCGCCGCAGTTTTCTCGCCGGGGTGCTGGTCCGTTCAGTGCCCTCCACCGACCTGCGCGACTTTCGGCGCACACAGGATATCGACGAACCATGCCTCCAGGCCCGCGAGCCGTTGCACCTGCGCCTCGACCTTCGCCATCGCGGCTCGTGTGAGCGAGATCCCCTTGGCGTACGTCGTGGTGACCAGTTGCACGATGGGTGCGGCACCCTTCCAGGTCATGGTCTGAACGAAGTTCACGATCGTCTCGACGGTATCCGAGACGCTCCCATTCCAGTGCTGTTCGGGCACGCCCCAGCAGCGTTCCACGGGGTTGTACTTGCTGTGGTACGGCGGGTAGTACGCGAGGCGGACGTTGATCCGATGAGCCTGAGCGAAGGCTACGATCCGAGACAGAAACTGCGTGCGCCGGCTCTGGTTCTCAGGGCCATTGTCCTGAAGCAACAGGAGCGTATCGACCTGCGGAAAGCGCTCCCGGTGAGCGCACCACCACGCGTCGAGCTGATCGACGATGAAGTCGGCCGTGACCGGTCCCGTCGCCAGAGAGACCGTCAACTCCTTGTGGGCCGTGAGCAGGATGCCGTACGGCGTGACCTTCCCGTCGGCCCCGTGATCGTGATCGAGCGTGAACACCAGAACGCGACTGACGCCGTACCGGGAGAACTCTCCCACCTTGATGACGGCCTTCGCGTCCATCGACAGCTCCAGCACGTTGGGCGAGTTCGCGGCCTTCGCCCGCTCGCGACTCATCTGCTCGAAGATCGCGTCGGTCGCGGCGATCTTTTTTTCGGCTTGGTCTTGGCCACGGCGCGCAGGCCGTACCCCAGCTCGTTGAGCTTGACGCGGATCGTCTCCTCACACGGCAACCTCGTCCGTGTACCCCTTCTGAGTGATGAGTTGCCGACGGACCTCCGCGGAAGTGATGCGGGTGTAGAGCCTCTGTGTTTGAAACCGGGGATCGGTTTGGCTCTGACCATCGACGAGGTCGCGCAGATCCCGCATCAGGTTCGGGAGGCGCGACTGCGCCGTCGGACGACCCCCACCGGAACGACCATCGAGGCACTCGATCCCGGAGCGCAGCTCGTTCTTGCCCTTGCGCAACGTCCGCTCGTCCCAGTCGAGCGCGCGCACGGCTCGGTTCATGACCCCGTCGAACAGGTCGCGCACGGTCCGCGCCATGAACAGGCGACGATCGCTGCCACTCAACGCCGCAGCCGTCTCCTGCAAAACCTTCGTCACGTCCGCCGCGAGCTTCATGCTCGCCCCTCTGGGAGCTCCGGAGATCCCCGGACACCCCACGTCCGTTCAGTCCGAGCACTTTGCTGCGCCGCCCTTACGCAGCGGTTCGCGTTCCTTTTCAACTCGGTTGGAGCCCTCGCTTGCGGCGGGTCAGATTCTGGAAACTTCAACCTCCAGACCTGAACGGGAGTACCTCTTGGCCTCGGTGTTTGCGCCTGCTGGGCCACGGACGACGTAGGTACGGCGGCGATACTGATGGAGACGCGATCATCAGTGCAGCCCACGAGTTCGGCCACACGGTGCAGAACTGCGCCAGTCAGAGCGGTGCCGGTTGCAAGAACCTCAACCCCTCTACGATCCCGGTCAATCTCCGGCCTCCGGCTTCGTCTTGGCGTCCCGACATCTGGGATGCGAGCAGGGATCCGGTTGCGCAACTTTTGGGGGCCGCTCTGCCGAGGTACCGCTACTTGCAGCAACAGTCCGACCGAAAACTACGCAGGCCCTGGACCTACACTTCCTACGATTCCACGACGGACGACTTTGGAACTTGGTCGCAAGATGCGGCAGCACGCTCGATTGTCCTGGCCAGGTGACATGTGGGGGGGTTCGTGTGCGCGGCGGCCGACGACGGTGGGTACAATGGAGTCTCCCAAACGGCGGCCTTTGCGCGCGCACGTGTACGACGGACGCCAACTGTCAGAGGGGTCTGCGGTGCCAGAACTGGCCAATCCGTCCGTCAGGCTCGGCGCTGCTCTGCAAGCCGGACGCCTACGTCAATCACTTCATGGACACGATGGGAACGCGACTTGTGTTCACCGCCGGCTGGCGCGATGCACTCGCGGGCGTACTGTATTCCACGGGCGGGCAGTCGAACAACGCGACCCGGGACTTCGTTCTCGGCACCGACAGCTACTACAGCCGGCTTCGGAACAACACGGTGGCGCGCCACGAGGTCACTCGAGCGGTTAGTTCCGTATACTCCGGCACCGGCTTTGTGAGGCGGAGACGACTACCCCGACTACTGGTGGCGTGGAACGGCGATCCCGGTACGATCGAACATCTGGACCAAACTCTGGTGGGGCAACGGGTCGGGCCTCTACCCGAAGCTTGAGGACAACCTCGACGCCGACGTCATTCTGTTCGCGGAGTCGCGGGATCGAGCTATCGCCTCGAAACTTGGTTCAAGGACCGGCCGGGTCGCCCAACGTCGAGATCGCGCTTCTCGACAACCTGGGCACGTACTGGAGTTCATACACAGGCACCCTGACAACTCCTCGCTGCCCACCAAGGCTGGTACGCTGTTTACGTGTGGGGAGGATCAGGAACGCAGCGATGGGAAGGACGTATTCGGCTGGAGGCTGGTTACGATGACCTTGCGGCGACGGTCGCCGAGGCCCTCCCCATGGTTCACACGTATTCCACGTCTGCTTCAGCCGGCACGGTCGGTGATGCGGACGCCTTCCAGATTCAGGTTCCCAACACCACGACGAACTTGGACATTCAGGTCAGCGGTCTGTCTTCAGCGACCGTCCTTCTGTACGATCCGGCAGGAAATTTTTACACAAGTCACGCCATCACGTCGACGAGCACCTATTGGTCGATTCCAAGTCTTCCGACGGCTGGCCATTGGACCTGGGTCGTGCTTGCAAACACTACCGGAACCTACACCACGGTGGCGTGGCTTGGGTGCGCGTCGTCCTCACCTGCATGCGATCTGAGTCCGGGGGTTCGGTATGCCCATCGGTCCTGGGAGACCGGTTCGCGGGACGCCTTCCAACCTCGTCGACCGAGCATACCTATCGGATCACCCTCGCAGAGTCCCAGGGCGTGTCCGTTTCGGTCTCCGACACTGAGCAGCGTTGTGCCGTCGAGCTGGCCGTCTACGGTCCGAGCGCGGGTCCTCACAACATGCTTAACTTGGGCGGACAGGCGATCATGCGCTGGACAGACGGCGCCGCAGTTGCGGATCGGAGGCAACACCGCCGGGCGGTGGTTATGTCGAGGCTCTGGCCGCGGGTGACTACGAGTTCCGCGTGCGCCCGGTGGCCGGCAGACGATGTGATTACTATCGGATCAATCTGGCGACTTCGACGCAGCGGGGCTACGCTCTGCCCGCATGGTGAATAATGCGCAACATCTATCTCGTAGCGGCGTGGCGTTGCTGAGCACCTGGCTGCTCGCGTCTTGTACCCAGGTTTCGCCTCCACGGGACCAGGATTAATCGGATGCCGCGACGTTGGACTCTGCGATCCGAGACTCCCGGCCCGGCCGCTTCGGGCTGCGCGGAGGAGTTCATTGCTGTCGAGGCGGACTCTGACGACGGTGGCGTTCAACGCTGGTGCAGTCCGCTGACCTCTGATGGTCTCGCAATCGACGTCGTTGACTGTCAACCGATGTATACGACTCTTGAGGGAGCAGTCGTCGCAGGCGGCGTGCGGGCCATCGTCTCCGGGCCCGGGGCGCTGTTTTCGACTCTTGGATTGGTGTCTGTGGGGTGTCCGTTGAGGTCGCGGGCTATCGCGGCGCGGCCGATACCTACCGCATCTTCCGCAGTGGGGTGCCACCTGCCGCGCTGTGATCACCCAAGCGGGGACGGCTGAGGACGGTGCTCGTGGTGCGCTGGAACTGCGTGAGCCGTGTGTGCTCACTCACTCAAGCGGAGCTTCCGGGCCCGAGTACCAACTCACCATTCGCAGCCTCTATGCGCGAGGGACCGTGCGATTGCGGAACGAGCTAAGTCAACCCTCTGACGACGCAGGTCGTCGGTTCTTGGACTGCGGGGGTGCGGTGGTTGAAGGCGACTCTCCCCGCCGCGAATCTGTGTCGTCGCGGGCGGCCATGCGTCTATCCGCGCCATCCCCGGTCAGCCGTTCAGGGCTCACCCCGTGCGCTTCCGCGGCAGCGGGAGTGGGGGATGACCTGGAGGAGGTGCTCGAAGAGGTCGCTGTGGGGGATGCCGAAGAAGCGCTTGGCGGCGGTGGTTCCGTCGTCACGGCGCAGCACGTAG
Organism: Deltaproteobacteria bacterium; assembly: GCA_016704445.1. Taxonomy (GTDB): domain Bacteria; phylum Myxococcota_A; class Polyangia; order Polyangiales; genus SCUS01. The sequence continues at coordinate 97,281 of JADJAE010000029.1, read as the reverse complement.
TTGTGGATCACCGTGAGCGCCTTGGGCAGCGCGGGCGGCAGGACGCGGCGGTGGTGGTACCGCAACGACTGGAAGCCATTGCGACCTTCGAAGCACGACGAGGTCCGGACGAAGTGCGCGACGATCGCGACCGCCCATCGCTGCAGCGACTCCTGCCTGCTCGACGACAGCGACGACCACGCCGACATGCGCAGGCGAGCTTCGTGGTCACCGTCGTCAACACCGCGCCGAGCGCCGACCGCTCCGCGGCGTGCGACGCCACCGTCCGCCGGTGCGTGAGGTACGCCCACGGGATCCACGAGGTCGCGCACCACGGCCGTCAGCGTTGCGGGCAACCCAGGGCCTCCGCTGGGCCGCCTCGAATCGCTCCCACCAGGTGGGCGGGCCGTCAGGTCGGCACCAGCCGCGGCACTTTGGATCCGTTCGAGCACCTTGGGACGCACGTCGCTCTCCTGCGCGGCGTACAGGCATTCGCGCCAGGGCTGCTCTCCGGCTGCGCCGCACCGCGACGCCTCGACTCGCTCGCCGGTCGCGAGGTCTCGGGTGGAACGCCCGGCTCAGGCCCGGATGCATTCGGTGGCGGTCTCGATGCGATGGCGCAGGCGCCGCGCGGCTGCCGGTGCTCGGTGTGCGTCGCCCGTGCGGCCGATGCCTGGGGCGTCCCTCGTACCGCCCGCGCTGAGCCTCCCCGCGTCGCTTTGGCGGCGGCCTCTGCTTCGGCGAGCTTGCTGTGAGCGCCCCGAGCACGGGGCCAAGCTCGTGCAGTCCCTGGAACAGATCGCTCCGCGATGCCCCGGCATCCCCCGCGCGCAGGCCGCGATGCCCCTGGCCTCGTCGGCCCCGGCCTGCACGACCTTCACTGGCAGCGCGCCAACACCTTCGCCATCGTGACCGTCCAGGTGGCCGCGTCGCGCGCGACGGCATGCACCTCGGCGAGAACGAAGCCCGAGGCGGTGTCCATCACGACGAGGATCATGCTGCGCTTCCAGGTCTCGTCGAGGGCGATGGAGATCAACCGCTCGGGGCCGCCGCGCACCGCGTTTCCCATCTGCTCGCCGGTGGCGTCGCCCCACGTCCCGATGGCGTCGATCAGGGTCGTGGAGGCGCGTCGCAGGGTGCTCTCCGAGCAGGCGATCCAGGGCGCCAGACCGGCGAGGACGAAGAAGGTGCGGAGCGTCGCGGCGCCGGCGCCGCCCATCACGCCGAAGACGAAGAGGGCTGCCACGACGATGCGATGAAGGGCGCGCACGCCCTCGGAGCTGGCGAGGAAGGCCGAGAGTGCGGGGCGGTCGGGGTCGCGCAGACGTCGCGCTCGCCAGGCATGCAGGGTGCGACGAGAGAGGCCCCGAAGGCGGGCGGCGCCGCTCGTTGTGGAGGGCCTCCGCGTGGGCGACGGCGTCCGGCGCGCTCGAAGCGAGAGAAGGGACGCGAGGCACGACGCCCTTGCGTCGTCGAGGCAACTTGGGCACTGGTTGGGAGCACGGTCCGCCTCGTGGTGCGAGGGTTGGCGTAGAGAACCGCTCTCATGCCTCCGGACGGACCGTGCGTTCAACCCCCTGGGAGCTCCTGGATGGCGCTACGTCCGTTCAGGCATGGCGCTGATCGACGGGTAGCCTCGCTCTTGATGTAGTCGAGGCTGACCACGGTGAACGGGTGCGCGTGGAAGATGCTGTCGCCGACGGGCAGGTCGCGCTCCAGCCGCGCGGCGCCGTGGGCGGTGACGGGCACGGCGCGGAGGTGGAAGCGCGCCTCGAGCTCGGTGGTCCACTGATCGACGAGGTGCGGCGGACACAGGACGGCGAAGCGGGTGATGTCGCCGCGATCGAGGAGCTCGCGCGCGATGAGAGCGGCCTCGATGGTCTTGCCGACGCCAACGTCGTCGGCGACGAGCAGACGCACCACGTCGAGCTTGAGCGCCATCAGCAGCGGGACGAGCTGGTAGGCCCGGGGCTCGACGGCGATCTGTCCCGCGGCCCGGAAGGGCCCGGCGCCGCGGCGGAGCGAGAGCAGGAGGGCGTCGCGGAGGAGGGTCGCCGCGCCGTGACTCGCGGTCTGCTTCAGCGTCGGCGGGGGGAAGGTCGCCTCGGTGACGGGTTCGGGCTCGAGCCCGAGGTGCAGGAGGGTCTGGTCTTCCTCGGAGCCGGACACCGGGCGCACGCGCAAGACGTCGGCGTCGCTACCGTTGAGGACGATCCACTCGCGTCCGCGCGCGCGGACGAGGGAGCCGGGGCTGAACTGCGCGGAGGTCATGGAGTCCTTCCGAGGAGGCGTTCGAGCGAAGCGAAGGGCGCGTCCCAGGTGCCTTCGGACTCGTCGAATGCAACGACCTCGAAGCCCTGATCGACAAGCGCGACGGCGGCCTCGACCTCGACGGCGCCCACAGCGGCAACGACGTAATGCTCGCGCCACACCAACGGCAACGACACGCCCGCCGCTGTAATCGAACGAGCATCAGGACGCGGAATTCGCTGCGAGTCCGCCCTCCCGAACCAGCCCCTGACTGCTCGCGCGCCCGACGCTCCCCCGCATGCGCTCTCCCCGACATCGACGCAGGCGCCGCCCGAACGCCGAGACAGGCTGACGCCGTGCGCTTCTTCCGCGACGAGCACATGGGTCCCATCACGAGCAGCTAGCCTCGGTCAGGTGGCTGTCTGGCTCGCCATCCGAACCAGGGATCCAGCAATTTCAAGAAGTTGCAGATCGCCATCTGTGGTCGCCATCTCTGGTCGCCATCTCGGGAGGATGGCGACCAGAGCTTGGCTCAACTGGCGGCCACCTCGTCGCCACCCAGAGCGCCGACCCCAATGGCCGTCCACAGTCAGTGTCACCCCCCGCGAAACACCCGCGCACGATGCCACGCCAGATAGGTGCGGTGCTGTTCGTCGAGCCACGCCACGCGGCGCCCGTCATTCAGGCCCAGCAGCTCGCGCGCGTCGGTCCCGAGCTCGGCTGCCACCACCACGCGACCGTCGTCGGCCACCGTCACGAAGCCCTGGTCGAAGACCGCGTCGATCCGCGCCTCCAGCAGGAATCCGTTGAACACGTCGAGGCGCTCGGCATCGGTCTCGCACTCCGCCCACGGCTTGATGTGACTGGCCCGCAGGAGCTCGCGGACACCGAGGCCTGTCACGGCGCAGCGGCCCTCCCAGTAGTCCAGGAGACCCGCGCGAAAGAGGTCCTGCCCCACGCGCTGCACCACGAGGCGCTCGGCCTCGGTGCTCCTCGGAAGCGCCCGGGTTCTCCGCTCGAACGCGTGCAGTAGCTCGTTGGGTAGCGTGCGCGAGAGCTGCCACGCACGGCGCAGCGCGCGTTGCAGTGCCGGCCGATCATCGACGACCCGGGCGCCGACCGCCCCCGCGGGCAGGGCGATCGTCACCGGGCTGCCGAGCGCCTCGGTGTCGAGGGCGCCGAGGACGCTGCGCATCGAGAGCGCCACGACCAGACCGGCGTCCCCCCCGTGCAACCACACCCGCAGCGGGGCGTGCGTACTGCCGAAGCCCATCCAGCCCGCCGGGGCGGCGAGATCGACGTCAAATCCGCTGTGAGTCGCCGCGAGCTCGAGCAACGCCGCCATCGGAACCTGGGTCATCGCGAGCCTCCAGGCCGTCCGGTGATCAACGCCGCTTCCGCCGGGTCACCGCCGGACTCGTTGCCCGCTCAGCCGACGCCGCGCCAGGCGTGTCGTCGATGCCCCGACGTCCGCCCTGAGCCGCGGTCACCGCGGGAGGAACCTCCAGCTCGTGCTCGATCTGCTCGATGCTGGGAAGGCTCGTCTCGAGACGCTCGGGCAACGCCTGGACGAGTTCGTACTCCGCCACACCGATGGGCTTGTTCGCGTCCCGCAGCGCGTACTCCGCGATCACGCGGTTGCGAGTCTTGCAGAGCAGGATGCCGATCGTGGGGTTGTCGTGCTCGGCCTTCATCAGCGAGTCCACGGCGCTGAGGTAGAAGTTGAGCTTGCCCGCGTGCTCGGGCTTGAAGGCGCCGGCCTTGAGCTCGACGACCACGTAGCAGCGGAGCTTCAGGTGATAGAAGAGCAGGTCGAGGTAGAAGTCCTCGTCGCCAACCTCGACGTGCACCTGCCTGCCGACGAACGCGAAGCCCGCCCCGAGCTCCAGGAGGAACCGGGTGATGTGAGCCATCAGCGCATCCTCGACATCGCGCTCCTGGGCCGCCTCCGTCAGCCCGAGGAAGTCGAAACGGTAGGGATCCTTCAGCGACTCCCGCGCGAGGTCGGACTGCAGCGGCGGGAGGCTCGCCTCGAAGTTGGTCATCGCGCGCCCCGAGCGCTCCAGGGCGCGCGTCTCGATCTGCATGGTCAGGACGCTCCGGGACCACCCGTGCTCCACCGCCTTCGCGAGGTACCACGCCCGCTCATCCTGCGTGCGCAGCTTGTCGAGCAGCGTGCACAGGTGAAACCATGGCAATCGTGCAGCAACCTGCTGCACGATTTCAGCGTCGGGCCAGGCCTCGGCGAAGGACCGCATGTAGCTGAGGTTGCGCGGCGAGAAACCCTTCATCTCGGGGAACGCCGTCTGCAGGTCGTGGGCGAGGCGGTCGATCACCCTTGCCCCCCAGCCCTCCCGCGTCTGCCGGACCAGGATGTCCCGGCCGATCTGCCAGTAGAGGCACACGAGCTCGCGATTCACGGCGAGCGAGGCGCGCAACTGCGCGGTGCGGATCCGGTCCTTCAGCTCGCCGAGCCATTGGGCGTAACCGCTCGGGGTCGGTGCGAGCGCCGGCGGGGTCCCGTCGGGCGCGCTGGCGGGAGGAAGCGCGCCGGCCATCGTGGGACGCGGGCGCGGGGTGGGCTTCTTCGTCATGGCGTGAGCCACCTCAATCGCAAAACCCCCACGTCGTGGATCGCGGGAGTGCGAACAAGAACGATACTCACAGGTCGCACCTCAGCAGCCGCTCCTCTGCGGGGACACCCGAGAGCTTCAACCGACACCACGGCTCAACGAGCAGGGACTCAGGAGGACGGGTCGTCGTTGTGACGATGTACTGGAAGGATGGATCGCCTGAAAAGCAATCCTCCAGCTGCCGGGCGTAGAGGAACAGGCGCTCATAGATCTCTGGAGCAAGGTCGGCCTCACGGGGGCCATCGTGCAGCAGGAATCGGGGGAACGCCCCGCGCCCCTCGATGCTCTCCGTCATCGAAGCGAGGTCGAATGCCAGGAGCTTCAGCGTTGCGAACGCAGCGCTCTCGCGCTCACCGTGATGCTCGATGACGAGGGAGAGTGATCGCCCGGAGGCGTCGATCCTCGCGCTCACCTCGTCACCGAGAATCGCCCTGACCACGTAGTCGTAGGTTGACGAGAGGCGCCCGAGCGCCGCGTCCGACGCGCGCCGGATCTGGTCCTGCTTCACGTACGAATCCTCGATCTCCGCCTCGAGTGCATCGACGGACTGTGCGTGACATGACGCGTTCGTCCAGGCCTCTTCGGCCTCCCGCACGAATCGCTCCGCCTGCACGAGCCGCGCTCGTCGCTCCAGGAGGGGCTCCCGTTGTTGCTCGAAACTGTTCGCGGCCTCGACCTCCGCGCGACGGGCCAGCGCGATCGCCTTCGTCGCATCCACCAGCAATTGGCGCTTCTCCTCGGTCACGAGCCGGAGCGCGTCTACCAGACCTTGCCTCTGTTCGACCTCCGCCGCAGCGGTGACCTCGCTTCGACGCGCGGTGAGGTCGAGAGGATTCGTGGACGCGATTGGGCACCCGCTCCTGCGAGCGTGGTCCATCGGAACATTGCAGTAACCGCGGCTCGGGCCGAGCCCGGCGAGCAACGACGGCAGCCTCTTGTCGGGTGCGGTGATCTGCTGAAGCGCTGCGCTCTCCATCTGCCATCGCCCCTCGGCGTCCTGGAGTTGGTGGCGCGCACTGGCCTCCAGTTCGATCGCCCGCTCCACCGCCGTCCTCAGATTGGACTTCGGGTCGGACAAGTTCAAGGCGGTCAACTGCGCCTCCACGGCGGCCTTCTGGCGCCGAAGCTCGTCGGAGGCCTGAGCCCCGAAGAGGCCGCTCGACGGCGGGTCGAAGCTGGCCTCCAACAGGCGCTGCACACGCTGATGGTCGGTCGCTGCCTGGTGCGCGAGGAGCGGTGCGAGACGTCCGGCCTCCTTCTTCCGAGCGACCAGTCGCGACCAGGAGTTGTTCTTCACGCTCGTCGTCGCTGATCAACCCGAGAACCGAGCGCACGAGGAAGTTCCTCGCATCCGCCTTCAGGAAGGCGACTCCGTCTCGCTTGTGCTGTGGCGCCACTGCAGAAAATCGGCAAAGCGACACTCCTGATCGCGCGAGAGCCAGGGGAGAAGGTGTTCCCATGCCACGCGCTCGTCGTTCGACGGGTAGTTTCGCGCCCGGAGCGGCTCCACCGTCGTGCGCTCGAGCGCGTCGAGGAAGACCCGGTAGTCCAGACGCTCCGCGGTCTCCGCCAGGATCTCCGAGATCTGGCCACCCTTCACGCAGAATGGATGAGCGCCGACCCCAAGGGGCCTCGCGACGGCCCAGACGACCTCGCCCAGCACCACCTCGCCGAGCACCCATCCGTCTGGAAACTTCGCCCGGATCCTCTTCCGGGCACGCTCGGGCGCGAAGCCGTGCTCACCGAGGACGTATCGGAGGAAGCGGCAGAGGGTACTCTTGCCCGCGGTGTGGCCCGTCATGCCGCTCTTGAACAGCGCATTGTCGCCGGTCGGGGCATGCGGCGGGGTCCAGATGATGTTCAGTCCTCGACGCAACACGACGTCGCGAACGACGTGTTCAGCGTTAGCAGACAGCTCTGCAGGATGAGAATCCGCCGGATCCAGAAGGCGGGAACAGGGCGCTCGGCAGAGGCCGTGATCTGCCGTGGTGGATCGATGCCAGGCAACCGAAGTTGGAGATTCACGCGACACCTCTCGACATGAACGCACGCTCCGCCTCGGCGACACGACCCTGAAGGTCAGCAATGTCGAACGCCGGTAGGCCTGCGAGCACTCGGAGCGCTAGCACGGCCTCGAAGTGAGACCAGGAATCGAGGTCTTCGCGAGAGGGCGCCCCGCTACCGAGGCCGACCATGGCGGAAGCGCCCTGATCGAAAAAGCGGACTGCGCCCCGTGACTCGAACTCCTTGAGCAACGTGTAGAGCGTTCCGGTCGGCATCGAACGTCTGCTGACCCGTGCAGCCCACGCACGCGCCGCCGCAGTGACTTCACCGGAAGCGTGTCGGACGAGAAGTTCGGGATCGTTTCGAAGAGAGAGCGCGCAGGCCAGGTCCGTTCGACGCATTCCGCCACCGCTCGCAGCCAGCGCAGCCAAGATCCAACGAGCCACGTCGTCGTGTGCATTGTAGGCTGGGATGACGGCTGGCATCTCCGGGAGCGCTAGCAGGTTGGACTTCGGTGGGTGGGCCACCCGCGGGTCCGCCGGCGGCGGATCCAATCGAGTGGCGTACGGGCGACCAGCACGCGTGGCCTCAGCAAGCGAGTCGTAGATCTCGAGAATCAGGCGCTTCGTGCGGTACTCGCCGTGGGTCTTCTCGTCGTTCTTCCGAACGATGGGGAATGTGTCGAGGATATAGTCCGCGTCGTCGCGGGAGATCGCGTACAGGTGGAAGAAGGCTGCATCAAGCTCTGCACGAAGGAGTGCGCGACGCGCTGGATCCCATCGGAAGGGCGATCCATCGTAACCGACATCATGGGCGAAGGTCTCAAGGTCCCAGGCGGTGTAAGTGAGTTCGAGAACGCGGGGGAGAATCCAGTCTCTTACCTCGACATCCGTCTGCCAATGCGCGCGCTCTCGCATACGATCTGGATGCGGAACCCTGAGGGATCCCCTCATATTGCACCGAAGATCCCGCGGAAGACCGCGTGTTGAGCGACGGTGTTTTCGAATGCGGTCATCAGGTCTCGCAGGCGATCCTCGCGCATCGTCGGGATGGCTTGGTACCAGAACGAGCCCTGCCGAAAGAGCGAGTGCGTCCGCTTCTTGGTGGTGTTCACCTTGAGCATGCGATCGAAGCCCAACGACTCGGAGGCCGCGCCCAGCAGCGTCAACAGCGCCTCGGCGAAGGCCACGAGCAGCAGCAACCGATCGCGCCGCGCGGGATCCCCGATGTGCGTGGCCGACAGGCCCACCTCGACGGGCACCGCCTCCCGGAGCCGGAGGAGCAACTCGTCTTCGTAGCCGTTGCGCCTGGTCTTGAGGCCCTTCTTGGGGACGGTCTTCCACAGGAGTGGCGTCGCCCGGCCGTGATTCGTGATGACGTTGAGGACGAGCGTGGTCTGGTCGTCGTCGTCGAAGTCCGTCCAGTCGAGCGCCACGACGATCTCGTCGCGTTCGGCGATCACGAACGACACCCACCGCGGCGCCAGCGACCTCGATGTCGATCCCCAGGTTGCTCAGCATGCGATCGATCTGCTTGACCGCGCTGGCGGTGGCCCCGTGGCCGTCGCGGAGTCCCTGGCCGATCGCGTGGATCGCGAGGGTGGCTCCGTGCAGCACGCCCACCACGCCATTGGCCAGCGACAGCACGCGCTTGGCGTGGAGGTCCTCGCCCAGCAGGTCCTCGACGAACTGGTGGACCGAGGCGGGGTCGAGCCCTCTGGACGAGAGCGATGGGGCTTGAGGGCAGTGAAGGGCGACGCCATGCCCGCTCCTACTACACCGAGAATTGAAGCGAAATATGAGGGGATCCCTTAGCCTCAGGAACTCCTCCGGGCCGACGGTGGCGCTCGGGACGATGCTGAGCTCGGTCAGCCACGCGACGTCGTGGGAGTCCGACTCGACGTACACCGATCCGCCCACCGCGCGATTGCGCAGGCCGGCGCAGGCCTGCACCGCGAGCTGGAGCGGCGCGGGAGCCCCGGGGTCGACGCGCACCACCATGAAGGGGTTGGGCGTCGGGGTCGGGACCGAAGCGTCGTGCCGGGCGCACGCAGGCGCCGGAGGTGGACGCGGACGGGATGCGTCTGGCTCGCTGCACGCGACGGTGAGCGCGACGCACGACGACAGCTTCAGCAGAGCGCGCGGCAACCATCGACTCACCAGGACCTTCGTCTTTCCGCAGTCATCAAAGACCTGCCCGATAGGACGAGAGATCCAGGCTCACTCCTGGTCAACAAGAATCACTGCGCGGCCCCCGGGTTGACGAGTCGGGCGACGACCTCAAAGCAGCCCTTCGTCGGTCGCGGCCTGAGGGGGTCGTCGGCCCCCTCTCGGAAGGAGACGACATGGCGACCTATACGCTCAAGGCCGGCACATCATGGAACGACGTCTGGGCGCGCTGTCGCGCGGTGGCGCCCGAGGCCTTCGACGTCGACCGGTCACGCAACCTGGTGGCCGGGCAGTGGGTCGCCAGCGGCGAGGTCGCGCCGCATCAGCTCTCCATCGACGGATCGCAGATCGCAGGCCCCCCGCTCATCGACGAGCCGGAGGCGCAGCGCGCGATCGCCGCCGCGACGGCCGCCCACCGGGAGTGGGGCCGGGTCAGCCTCGACGAGCGCCGGGCCCGCGTCGCGAAGGCGGTGGAGCTGCTGGCCGGGCAGCGAGAGCTGCTGGCGCTCCTGCTGGTGTGGGAGATCGGCAAGCCGTGGCGCCTCGCCTGCGCCGACGTCGACCGCGCCCTCGACGGGGTGCGCTGGTACCTCGGCGAGATCGAGCGACAGCTCCAGGGACGAGCGCCGCTCCCGGGCCCCGTCAGCAACATCGCGAGCTGGAACTACCCCATGAGCGTGCTCGTCCACGCCGAGCTGGTGCAGCTCCTCGCGGGCAACGCCGTGGTGTCCAAGACGCCGAGCCAGGGAGGCTTCCACTGCCTCACGCTCGCGCACGCGATGCTCCACCGCGCGGGGCTGCCCGTCACGCTGGTCTCGGGCGTCGGCGCCCGCATCGGCTCGACGCTGGTGCGGGGCCCGGGGCTCGGCGCGCTCGCCTTCGTCGGAGGGCGGGCCAACGGCCGCCGCGTCGCGCTCGACCTCGCCGACACCGGCCGACGCTACATGCTCGAAGAAGAGGGGCTCAACGCCTGGGGCGTCTGGGACTTCTCCAACTGGGCAGAGCTCGGAGCGCACCTCAAGAAGGGCTTCGAATACGGCAAGCAGCGGTGCACCGCGTACCCGCGCTACGTGGTCCAGCGGCGGCTGCTGCCGGAGTTTCTGGAGATGTACCTGGGCGTGGTCGGGCGAGTGCGCTTCGGGCACCCGCTCGCCGTGGAGCGCCCCGACGACGACTTCCCCGAGCTCGACTTCGGGCCCGTGATCAGCGCCTCGAAGGCCGTGGAGATGGGCGAGCTCTTCGCCTCGGCAGTGGGCTCCGGCGGCGCACCGGTCGCGCGTCGACTGCTGGAGCACGGCCGCTTTCTCCCGGGGCAGGACACCTCGGGATATGTTCCTCCGGCCTGCGTGCTCGAGCCGCCCGCGTCGTGGGAGCTGCGGCACCGGGAGCCCTTCGGTCCGCTCGACTCCATCGTGCTCGTCGACACCGAGACCCAATGGCTGGCCGAGATGAACGTCTCCAACGGCGCCCTCGTTGCCTCCATCGCCACCGACGACCTGGGCTTCGCCGCGCGCATCCGCGACGAGATCCGCGCCTTCAAGGTGGGCATCAACAAGCCACGCTCCCGCGGCGACCGCGAGGAGGTCTTCGGAGGGCGAGGCGCGAGCTGGCGAGGCGCCTTCGTCGGGGGCGACCTGCTCGTGGCCGCGGTCACGCACCCCAGGCACGGCGGCCCCGATGAGCTCTATGGAAACTTCGAGCAGTACTCCCGCTACCCGGTGACCTGACACCCCTCTCACCGCCCTCCGCGCGGTCGCACTCGCCTTGCGATACCGTGCGACCGCCGTGCGCCCGCTGCTGACCACCCTGATCGTCGCGCTCCTCTCCGCGTGCTCGGACAACGCGCGCCTCCTCGACGCCTCCGTCGACCTCCCCCTCCCCCTCGACGATGCGCCCCTCGAGGAGCCCGCCGCCGATGCTCCCGACGCGGTCGCCCTCGATGCGATCGCCGTCGACGTGGCCGACGTGCCTTCCCTCGACGTGGAGAGCCCCGCTCGGCCCTTCGGCGCCACCGTCGACGACGGAGGCGTGACCTTCCGCGTCTGGGCGCCAGGCGCGATGAGCGCGCAGGTCAGCGGCGACTTCGGCGACCACGAGCTGCTCTCCGAGGACGGCGGGGTCTTCGCGGCGCGGGTGGCCGGGGCCCGCGCGGGGCAGGGCTACCGCTTCGTGCTGCGACGCGGGGACCAGACGCTCAGCCGCGTCGATCCGAGGGCGCGCGCCACGTCCGACGGCGGGGCGGTGGTGCTCGACCCGGGCACCTACCGCTGGCGCACGGCCCGCTTCACCCCGCCTGCGCGGCGCGAGGCGGTGATCTACGAGCTCCACGTCGGCTCCTTCGCTCCGCAGCCAGGGTCCCGCCACGGGACCTTCGCCGACGTCACCGCTCGCCTCGACGCCCTCGCCGACCTCGGCGTCAACGTCATCGAGCTCATGCCGGTCAACGAGTTCGGCGGCGCCGCGTGGGGCTACAACCCCAAGCTCTGGCTCGCCGCCAACGCCGCGTACGGCCCCCCCGACGAGCTGCGCCGGCTGGTCGACGAGGCCCACGCGCGCGGCATCGCGGTGCTCCTCGACGTCGTCTACAACCACTACGACGGCTGGGCCAGGGCCCCGATGCGCTGCTTCGACGGCGACTGCCCCGACGGGGGCCCCGGGGTCTATTTCTTCAGCGATGGCCGATATCGCAACACCCCGTGGGGGCCGAGGCCCGACTTCACCCGCTCGGAGGTGGCGAGCCTCCTCCTCGACGGCGTCGCAACCTGGCTGGACGAGTACCGCGTCGACGGCTTTCGCTGGGACTCGGTCTCCAACATCCGGGCGATCGATGGGATGGGAGAGGTGCCTGGAGGGCGCGACCTGCTGCTGCGCGCCAACGCCCTCTCCCGTCGGCTGCGCCCCGGCGCCCTGCTCATCGCCGAAGACCTCAAGGGCTGGGGAGGCATCACCCAGAGCCCACCCGCGGGCCTCGGCTTCGACTCGCAGTGGGACGGCTTCGTCTACGACGTCTCCAACGCGCTGGCGGTGTCGAGCGACGACGCGCGCAGCCTCGCCGCCGTGCGCGCCGCGATGCTCGGCCGCTACAACAACGACCCCTTCCAGCGGGTGATCGGCACTGAGAACCACGACACCGTGGGCAACGGCGGAGCCCGCCTCCCGCAGCGCATCGACGGCGCCGACCCGGGGAGCTTCGCGGCCCGCAAGCGCTCCATGCTGGGCGCGGCGCTGAGCCTCACGGTGCCGGGCGTGCCGATGCTCTTCATGGGGCAGGAGCACCTGGAGCGAGGGACCTTCGCCAGCGCCCCCGCGCCCCTCGACTGGTCTCGCGAGGCGGGCTTCTCCAGGGTGCGGGCCTTCTACCGCGAGCTCATCCGGGCGAGGCGCAACCTCGACGGCGCCACCCCGGGGCTGCTCGGGGCCAACGTGTCGGTGATCCATTTCCACGAGGCCAACAAGGTCATCGCCGTGCGCCGCTGGGACCGTGGGGGCGACGACGTGGTGGTGATCGCCAACCTCCGCAACCGCGCCTACGCCCGCTACGACGTCGGCCTCCCCGCGGGCGGCACCTGGAACGTCCGCATCGACAGCGACGACCCCCGCTGGTCCGAGGACTTCCGGGGGCGCGCCGCGGGCACGGTCACCGCCCTCGCGCAGCCCTACGACGGCCTTGGCTTCACGAGGCCCATCGCGCTCGGGCCGTGGAGCGTGGTGGTGCTCTCTCGACGCTGATGCACCTCAGCCCGTGTTGCGCAGCCGCGCCGCTGCGCCTCGGTGGGGTGCGCCATGAACACCAGCTCCAGCGAGGCGCTCACGGCATATCGAATGCTTCCTGGGAGGGCGTTTGAGGTTCAGTCGACGGCGGGATGTCGTGAATGCTTCGCGGCCCGCCTTGGCTCTTCGATGAACAACAGGGGGTACAGGTCTCATGAAGGCGATGCCAAGGAAGTCGGACACGCTGATCCAGGCGGACGTGCAGAACGAGCTGCGCTGGGACACCCGGGTGAACGTGACCGACGTGGGAGTGAGCGTGCAGTCGGGGGTGGTCACCCTCTCGGGCACCGTCGACAGCTGGGCCAAGCGCTTCGCCGCGCAGCAGGCGGCGCACCGGGTGTCCGGGGTGCTCGATGTCGCCAACGACGTCGAGGTGCGGCTGCCCGGGTCGCTCGAGCGCGGCGACGCGGAGATCGCCAAGGCGGCGAGGCAGGCGCTGGAGTGGGACGTGCGGGTGCCGCAGGAGAACATCCAGACGACGGTCTCCAAGGGGGTGATCACCCTGGAGGGCGCGGTCAACTACTGGAGCCAGCGCACCGACGCCGAGGAGGCCGTGCGCTACCTCGCGGGCGTGAAGGCGGTGAACAACGTGATCTCCGTGAGCCCGCCGAAGGTGAACCCGGCCGACGTGCGCAAGGCGGTGACCGAGTCGCTCGCCCGACAGGCGCAGAGCGAAGCCAAGAGCTTCGACATCGAGGTCCACGAGGGGAAGGTGATCCTCACCGGCGCGGTGCACTCCTGGGCCGAGCGCCAGGCCGCGATCGCCGCGGCGGGAGCGACCCCCGGAGTGCGCTCGGTGCAGGATCACCTGCGCGTCGAACCCTGGCACTGACCCTCCGCGACCAGGCGCCTCCCACCGGCGGGGCCTCCGATGGCCCGCAATGTGAAACAGGGGTCTCTTCGCTACGAAAGAGAGTCGCGGAATGAGACATCCAAGACACACCGGGGCGCGGCCGGAGGGTCCGCCGAAGCCGGGCGACGCGGAGATGCCAACCACCCTCCAGCGTGACCCGAGCGCCGCTGACCCGCTGGTGAACATGGAGGTCCAGGAGACCGACCAGGAGGTCATCGTCAAGATCGCGCTGGGCTGGGTGGTGCACGACTCGATCGTGGTGAATTGCACCGAGCACACGCTCCACATCGAGGCGGAGCGCTATGTGCGCCCCTCCGACACCAAGGTGAGGCCGTCCGGGTGGCGCCAGGGCGAGGTGCTCCGCCGCACGATCGCGCTGCCCTGCGAGGTCTGCTCCGAGCGCGCCCACGCCCGTTATCGCCAGGGGGTGCTCACGGTGCGCATCCCCAGGCGCGAGCCGCCCGCCTCGTCGGCCTTCCGCCCCTCGTGACACCCCTCTGATGCGGCACTTCCGGTGCAGTCACCGGCCGACGATAGGAGGGTCATGCAACGCTCCGCGGTCTCGCTCATCCTGGGCCTGCACGGGCTCGTCCACCTGATCGGCTTCCTCTCCGCCTGGCGCATCGTCAGCCTGCGGGACTTCCCCTACACGACCGTCGGCGCCTGGGGGCACCTCGACCTCGGCGACCACGGGGCCCGGCTGCTCGGCATCGCCTGGCTGGCCGCCGCCCTGCTCTTCCTCGTCGGCGCCTTCGCCATCTGGACCCAGGACCCATGGGCCACCCGCCTGATCGGTGGCGCCGCGTCCCTCTCGCTGGCGCTCTGCGTCCTCGGGTCGCCCACCACCACCGCGGGCATCGCCATCGACGTCCTCATCCTGCTGGAGGTGCTCTATCGCCAGGCGGCGGGGTCGACCCTGGGAGCGACAGTGTGACCCGCGCACCATGTTCGCGGCGCACCGGAGGGGCGCACAGAACGTCGCTGGTGGGCCACGCAGCGCGCGGCCTCGGTGGGTCTCGCGAGTGGCGTGAGGGTTGCTCGATGGGGTGCTGAATTGGAGATCACCCATGACGAAGCACAAGACGGACACCCAGTTGCAGGAGGACGTCCTGCGAGAGCTCAAGGGCGACACGCGGGTCAACGTCACCGACATCGGCGTCACGGTGAAGTCCGGCGTCGTCACGCTCACCGGGGAGGTGGATAGCTGGGCAAGGCGAAGCGCGGCCCTCGCGGCGACGCTGCGCGTGGCGGGCGTGCTGGACGTCGCCAACGACCTCCGGGTGCAGATGAGCCCCGGCACCGGGCGCACCGACCCTGAGGTGGCGGAGGCCGTACGGAGGGGGCTGGAGTGGGACGCCCGCGTGCCTCAGGAGAAGATCCAGTCGGCGGTCTCGGCGGGGCACGTCTCGCTGCGGGGCGAGGTCGACTACTGGAGCCAGCGCGAGGACGCCGAGGAGGCGGTGCGCTACCTCAGCGGCGTCACCGGGGTCACCAACGCCATCACCGTGAAGCCGCACTTCGTGGCCCCCTCCGACGTGCGGCTGGCCATCGCCGAGGCGCTCCGTCGCCACGCGCTGCGCGAGACCCGGCACATCGAGATGTCCATCGACGACGGCATCGTGACCCTCTCGGGCACCGTCGGATCGTGGTCCGAACGGCGGGCGGCGGTGGGCGCTGCGGGAGCCGTCCACGGGGTGCGCTCGGTGCTCGACCACCTGCACGTCGAGTCCACGCTCCGGGCCTGACCGCCGCCTCTCCCGCTCACCCCTGCGCGAAGCCCGCGCGCCGGGCCAGCTCCTCCTCGATCAGCTCGTGCAACGCCCCTTCGATCTCCCTGCGAAGGTGCCGGAGCGTCGCGGGGTCATGCTCGGCCTCCGGCCCCGCGGTCGGCATCACAGGCTCGCCGAAGACGTACTCCGGCCGCACGCGATGCACCCGAGGGAGCCCCGCCCAGGGGCGTGGCAGCGGCAGGTGGATGCCCAGCGGACGCAACCATCGCCTCCCCCGCTCGTAGGGATCGCCTACCCAGTCGAACCACTCATCGGCCCCGAAGGAGGCGAGGGGCACCAGCGGGGCCTGGCTGCGCAGCGCCGCGCGGACGAAGCCGTAGTGGTGCCCCCAGAGCAGGCGGTACCGAAGCTCGCGCGGCTTGAGGGCCTCGCGCAGTCCTCCAGGCATCACCAGCACCAGCTCGTCGGCCTGCAGCAGCCGGTCGACGTTGGCCATGGTCCCATCGACGACCCCCACCGCCGCGGCGAGCCCGCGGACATAGGGAAGGTCCCACCAGAGGTGCTCGCCCAGCACCCAGATGCGACGCCCGGTCGCCCGGCGCACCAGGGCGATCGCGAAGGCCGAGTCCCATCCGAAGGCGTGGTTGGCCACCAGCAGCCCTCGACCGGGTGGCAGCCGCTCCACGCCGCGGACGGTCGCTCCGACGTGGTCCGCGACGCGAGCGAGCTGCTCGTAGAAGCGCTCGGCGCGCGCGTCGTCGTAGCCCACGAGGGCCTCCTTCCGCGACGCGTCGAAATGGTCGACCGCCGCGAGCCATGGGCGGAGGTCCGTCATCACCGAAGACTCCCCGGAGACCCTTCCTCGCAGCGCGCTCATGGCCCGTCAGCGTACGGCCGGCGCGGCGGAATCGCGAAGCGCCGAGAGGTCGGGCAGCTCTTCGAAGGCAGGCATCAGCACCAGCTCGATGCGTCGGTTCTGCCGACGCCCCTCGGGCGTGTCGTTGCTGGCCACCGGCTGCGCGTCGGCGTAGCCCGCGGCGGAGAGCCGACGGGGCTCCATGCCCAGCTCGATGAGTCGACGGGCCACGGTGGTCGCGCGGGCGGTGGACAGCTCCCAGTTGGAGGCGAAGCGCTGGCTGTGGATGGGGACGTTGTCCGTGTGCCCGGCCACCTGGAAGTCGCGCCCCATGGTGGCGAGCACCCGTCCGATCTGCTCGAGCACCAGCTGCCCCGTCGTGCGCAGCTCGGCGCGGCCGCTGTCGAAGAGCACGCCCTCCGGCAGCTCGACCACCATGCGGTTGCGGGTCACCTGCACTCTCAACTGCCCCGCGTCGATCATCGACCGGAAGCGATCGACCATGGTGCGGAAGAGCGCAGCCCGGTCGCGCGCCAGTGTCTCCCTCGCCCGCATCTCCTCGAGCGCCTGGCGGGTCTCCGCGAGGCTCCCCTGGAGGGTCGTGCGCTCGGCCTCGAGGTCGCGGCGCTCCCCCACCAGGTGCTGCACGTTGCCCCCGAGTCCTCGGATGATCTCCACCAGGGCCAGGTTGCGAGCCTCGGCGGCCCGCAGCCGCCCTTCGGCCTCCATGTGGTCGGAGCGCTCGTGGGAGGCGACCTCCTCCGCCGCGCGGATGCGCTCGTGGACCGACGGCGAAGGCGCCTGGGCGCGGGCGCACGCTCCGAGCAGGACCACCATCGCCAGAGAGGTTGCGCCCCGACCATGACCACGCTCGAACATCATGCGAGTCGGTGTGCAGGGGATGTACCTGCTCCCCTTCCGAACTTCGATGAGCACGCACGCGATGCACGAGCAGGGGTGCGCCGTGCGCCGTCGCAGCGCATGAGGTTTCCTCACCGAAAAGCGCACGTTCTCGTGTGCCTGAGCGATGCGGCCGCTGGCACCGCCCATGCTCAGGCCGACGTGCCCGGAGCGCGCCATGGAAGCAGCGCCAACAGGGCACAGGAGTCACGACATGAACATCGTTCACAAGCCTTCGAACATGCCCGCCGTCTCGAACACCGCCGGCAACTTCGATCCGTTTCGCACCATGAGGGAGCTGATGCGCTTCGACCCCTTCGCGGAGATGGGCACGATCAGCAACTGGCAGTCGATCCAGTTCAACCCCGACTTCGAGGTGAAGGAGACCAGGGAGGGCTACCAGTTTCGCGCCGACCTCCCGGGCATCAAGGAGAAGGACCTGGAGATCTCCATGACCGGCAACCGGCTCACGATCTCCGGCCATCGCGAGGCCGAGAAGCGCGACGAGAGCGACCGCTACTACCTCTACGAGCGCTCCTACGGGTCGTTCTCGCGCTCGTTCACGCTGCCCGACGGCGTCGACAACACCAAGGTCGCCGCCGACCTCAAGGACGGCGTGCTGACCATGCTGGTGCCCCGCCGCCCCGAGACGCAGCCGCGCAAGATCAACGTGCGCGCCAACGGCTGACCTCGCGGTCGCCGCCTCCCTGATCCCTCCCCTTCCAATCCGCTCAGTGGTTGACGGCCGGCGACGGCGCGGCGGCGCGCTCTCCCGGTCGCTCGACCACGAGGCAGCCGACGATCGCCGTGAGGCCCATCAGGTCGAGCACGAAGGTCGCGTCCCAGCGCAGCACCGCGGGCGCGAGCATGCCGCTGACGGCGCACACCGCCACCAGCCGGGCGCGGGTCCGCCCGAGGCCCGCGGCGAGCAGGCCCACGCACACGGCGACGAGCACCGGCAGCAGGGCGAGCGACTGCCCCGGAGACAGTCCGATGAGGCGACTGGCGAGGGTGAACGCGAGCGACCCGGCGGTGATCCAGCCCAGCTCTCGCAGGCCCGCCCGGTCGACGAGGCCGTCGCGCAGGCGCGCCACCGCCACGACCCCGAGGGCCGCGCCGAGCACCGCGGCGGTCGTCGACCACGCGAAGGGCACCACGCCCGCTCTCACGGCGGCCCCCAGCGCCACCATCGATCCTCCGCCCAGCAGCGCGCTCGCCCTCCCGGCGATCGCCCTCATCGGCGCGATGGTCCACGGCTCGGAGGGCCCTCCCGACCTCAGCCCGAGGGCGCGCTCCTGCTCGATGCGCTCCGCCGCCCGGGAGAGCTCGAGCTCCAACGCGGGACTGGCGCTGGGAAGCTCCGCCAGGCTGGAGCGCGCGGCCAGCACGTCACCCTGGTTGATCGAGCGCCGGATGCGCCATCTGAGCACCTCCGAGAGGTCATCGATCGCTCGCTGGTTGCCGGGCCACAGCTCCAGGCTGCGGCGCAGCAGGGAGACGCATCCGTCGAAGCGCTGGAGGAGCTCGACCTCGTCCGTGACGCTGCCCTCGTGGGCGATGTCGAGGAGCTCGGCGAAGCGGGCCCTTCCCTTCTCGATCATCCCGAGCGCCACCCGGTGGGTCAGGAAGTCCTCCACGCGGCGCTTGAACGCCATCGCCGAGGACGGTCGGACCTCGGGTCGGGCGCTCGTGGCCTCGTTGGCCAGCGTCGCCAGCTCCTCGGGCGTCTCCTCGGGGTACTCGTAGCGCTCGGACAGCCAGGCCGAGGCGAGCACCGCGCGCAGGCTCACGCCCTCGTGCCTCAGGCGCCCGGTGAGCACCTCGTGGAGCACCGCCCCGAGGAGGTAGACGTCGGTCTGCGCGGACAGCCACGGGCCGACCCCCTGGAGCATCTCCGGCGCCATGTACGCCGGCGTCCCCACGAGGCCCTGTCCCTCCGGCGAGGCCTCGGTCGGGACCTGCACCGCGAGCCCCCAGTCGATCAGGTAGACCTCGCCGCGGGGGCCGACCATGACGTTCTCGGGCTTGATGTCCCGGTGCAGCCAGCCCTTGCCGTGGGCGTAGTGGGCCACGTCCGCCACCTGCGCCAGCACCCGAAGATGGAACTCCAACCGCTCGACCGGGAAGTCCCCCCACGCGGGCTGCGAGGGGTCGCGCAGCAGCGCCCTCCAGGTGGTCCCCTCCACCCGCTTCATCACCAGCACCGGGTGCCCGCGGCCGTCGCGCCCCATGGCGAGCACCGGGATCACCCCCGGGTGCTCGAGCAGGCCCATCACCCGGCCCTCCTCCAGCAGCATCGCGGCGGCCCCGGGGACGGACGGGTCGCGCACCCGCTTGATCGCCACGTCGCGCCCCACCGAGCGCTGGTGCGCGAGCTCGACCACCCCGACGCCGCCCACCGCGATCTCCTCGAAGGGGGTGAAGTCCGCGTCGCCGTGGGAGCTGTCGTCCACGATCTGCGGCAGCGCCTGCACCCGCTCCCGCTCCCGCGCGCCCGAGAGCCGCTCGTGGGTGCTCGGCGTGATGGTCTCGTCGAAGGACAACCCCACCAGATGGTCGATGACCAGCGTGGGCGGCAGCTCGTCATCGCTGGGCCGTTCGGCGGACATGAGACACATCGACCGCAGCAGTTTGCGTTCCACCGTCCGGGCGCTGCGCGCGGTGGCGCGACGGATGCACACTGCGCCCCATCATGGCGAGATACATCCGTTGGTTCGAAGAGATCACGCTCGATGACCTCGGGCTCGTCGGAGGCAAGAACGCGTCGCTCGGCGAGATGTGGCGCTCGCTGCGTCCGCTGGGGGTGAAGATCCCTCCGGGCTTCGCGATCACCGGCGACGCGTACTGGAGCCTGCTCGACGTCGGAGGGCTGCGGGCACGACTCACCGAGCTGATGAAGGGCCTCGACCTGCGCGACACCGACCTGCTCGCCCGTCGCGCCGGAGCGGCCCGAGAGATCATCGAGAACACCGCGCTCCCCGCCGCGCTCTGGGACGAGATCCGCGTCGCCTATGACCAGCTCCAGCACAACGGCGCGCCCCGCTCGGTGGCGGTGCGCTCCTCGGCGACGGCGGAAGACCTGCCGGGCGCGTCCTTCGCGGGGCAGCAGGAGAGCTTCCTCAACGTCTCCGGCCACGACGCCCTGCGCCTGGCCTGCAGCCGCTGCTTCGCGAGCCTCTTCACCGACCGGGCGATCTCCTACCGCACCGAGCGCGGCTTCGATCACATGAAGGTCGCGCTCTCCATCGGGGTGCAGCGCATGGTGCGCTCGGACACCGCCTGCGCGGGCGTGATGTTCACCCTCGACACCGAGACGGGCTTCCGCGACGTGGTGCTCATCAACGCCGCCTGGGGCCTCGGGGAGAACCTGGTGAAGGGCTCCGTCGACCCCGACGAGTTCTATGTGTTCAAGCCGACGCTGGCCTCCGCGCCGCGCCCCATCCTGCGGCGGCGGCTCGGGCTGAAGCAGCTGCGGATGATCTACACCGACGCCCCCGGAGGGGTCGCGACGGTCAACGTCCCGGTGCCCGAGGAGGAGCGAGGGCGCTACACCCTCACCGACGCGGAGGTGCTCTCGCTGGCGCGCACCGCGGTGGCCATCGAGGGCCACTACAGCCAGCGGGCGGGGCAGCCGACGCCCATGGACATCGAGTGGGCCAAGGACGGCCCCGACGGCGAGCTCTTCATCGTCCAGGCGAGGCCCGAGACCGTCGAGGCCGGGCGCTCGGGCGAGGTGCTGGAGCGGCACCTGCTGGAAGCGAAGGGAGAGGTCCTCGTCAGCGGCACCAGCGTGGGCCAGAAGATCGGCTCCGGCGCCGCGAGGGTCATCCGCGACCCGACGCACCTGGCCTCCTTCGTAGCGGGCGAGGTGCTGGTGGCGGACACCACCACGCCGGACTGGGAGCCGGTGATGAAGCGCTCGTCGGCCATCGTCACCGAGCGGGGAGGGCGCACCTGCCACGCGGCCATCGTGGCGCGGGAGCTGGGCATCCCCGCCATCGTGGGGGCCACCGGGGCGACGTCGCTGATCGAGGCCGGCGCCGTGGTCACGGTGTGCTGCGCCGAGGGGGACGTCGGGCGGGTGTACCGCGGCGCGCTGGCGCACCGGGTCGAGCGGGTGGAGCTCGGCACGATGGAGCGCCCTCGCACGAAGATCATGATGAACGTCGCCGACCCCGACCGGGCGCTGTCGCTCGCCGCGCTGCCCAACGACGGCGTCGGCCTCGCGCGCATCGAGTTCATCATCAACAACACCATCCGGGCGCACCCGATGGCGCTGCTGCACCCCGAGCGGGTGCTCGACGCGGGCGTGCGCGCCGAGCTCGACGCCCTCACCCGCGGTTACTCCGACCGGGGAGAGTTCTTCGTCGACCAGCTCGCCCAGGGGGTCGGCACCATCGCCGCGGCCTTCTACCCGAAGCCCGTGGTGGTGCGGCTCTCGGACTTCAAGTCCAACGAGTACGCGAGCCTGCTGGGAGGCCGCGACTTCGAGTTCCACGAGGAGAACCCGATGATCGGCCTGCGGGGCGCGTCGCGCTACACGCACCCGAGCTACGCCGAGGCCTTCGCCCTGGAGTGCCGCGCCATGCGCCGGGTGCGCGAGGACATGGGCCTCACCAACGTCGAGCTGATGATCCCCTTCTGCCGCCGGGTGGCGGAGGGCGAGCGGGTGCTGGCGGAGATGGCGAAGCACGGGCTCCGCCGCGGCGAGCGGGGGCTCAAGGTGCTGGTGATGTGCGAGATCCCCAACAACGTCGTGCGCATCGACGCCTTCTGCGCGCTCTTCGACGGCATCTCCATCGGCTCCAACGACCTCACCCAGCTAACGCTCGGGGTCGACCGCGACTCTGCGCTGGTGGCCTTCGAGTTCGACGAGCGCGACCCTGGCGTGCTGGAGATGCTGCGCCAGGCGGTGACCGGAGCGCGCCGCAACGGGAAGCACTCCGCCATCTGCGGCCAGGCCCCATCGGATCACCCGGACGTCGCGGCCTTCCTGGTCGAGCTGGGCATCGACGCGCTCTCGCTCAACCCCGACAGCGTGCTCCAGACCACCCTCGCGGTGCTGGAGATCGAGCGCGCTCAGGGCGCGCGCAAGGGCTGAGGGAGAGGGACTGTACCTCCGGCGCGGACGTAGCGCCGGAGGTTCAGTGGATGGTGAGCACCGGCACCGGCGAGAGGCGCACCACGCGCTCGGCGATGCTGCCCATCAGGGCGCGGCGGATGCCGGTGCGGCCGTGCGTCCCGATGACCACGAGGTCGGCGCCCACCTGCTCGACGGTGGCGATGATGCGGTCCCACGCCACGCCGCTGCACAGGGTCGAGGTGACGTCGACCTTGCCCGCGCGCAGCCCGTCGATCACCTCGATGAGCTGCGCCTTGGCGGCCTGCTCGATGGGGGTGATCCAGTCGACCGCGGTGCCCACCATCGGGCCGCCCACCACCATCGGCACCTCCCACACATGCACCACGTGGAGCTGCGCCTCGTATCTCCTCGCCACGTCGATGGCGCGCTCGAGCGCCCGACTGGCAGGCTCGCTGAAATCCGTGCCGACGAGCACCTTGGTGAACGGAGCGATCATGAGCTTCTTCCCTTCATCGAACGGATCGTTGGGTGTCGCGCTTCCGCTGGCAGCAACCGACGTGCCGTTTGTATCAGGGCGCGCCCTGCGATGGCCTCTTCCTCGCAGCGCACCCGCTGCGTCGCACCGTGCATCGCGTGCATGGGCTCAACTCACGCTCTCACTCGGCAGAATCCGCGCGAACGCTCATGGCACATCCGTTGCGCCGTGGGCGCTCGTACCGCACCGGGGGGAGGAACAGCCGTCATGAGTCGTGGAAGTCCCGCGCAGCCGCTCCTGTTTGGCGACGTCGTGGTGTTGGCCTTCGACGTCGCGCAACGTCTCACGCCCAACCGCCGCCTCGCGGCGCTGCTGGCGTCGATCGCCCTCGACGAGCTGGCGCCTCGGGGTCGGCGCAGGCGAGCGACGCCTCGATCGGAGCCCACCGACTGGGACTAAGATTCGCGCGTGAAGCGCGGCGAGAGAGCCCACGGCGGCACATGGAGTGCAGCCCTGAGTGATCCATGGATGCGAACTCGGAGCGACACGGCGCCGCGGGGATCACCCTCCGACTCACCCGCCTCTCTCCGATGGCCCGACGCTTCCTTGAGGAGGTGTCGAGCCTCGGGCTCTCGCCGGGCCCGGGTCCCGGCGCGCCGGTGCGGGGCGAGGACATCGCGAAGCTGCCGGAGAGCGTCCGGCGCTACCTGATCTTCATGGGAGTGATGGGCCGCCCCCGCGACTGGTCCTTCCGGCTCCACTACGAAGGGCGCTTCCGTCAGCGGCCCCTCCAGGTGTGGGCGCCGTGCTCGGTGTGGCAATACAACACCAGCCTCGACGTCGCGCGGGTCTTCCACCTCAAGATGAACGTCGGGGGCTTGATGCCCACGGTCGGCCGCGACACCTACGTCCGCGGCCACGGCCGCATGCTCGTGCGGCTCTTCGACGTGCTGCCCCTCGTCGACGCCACGGGCTCGGAGCTCGACACCGGCGAGCTCGTCACCTACCTCAACGACGCCATCCTGCTGGCCCCTTCGATGCTGCTGGGCCCGGCCACCACATGGGTCGGCGTGGACGACGACCGCTTCGACGTGTCGCTCACCGATCAGGGCCGCACGGTCACCGCCCGCGTCACCCTCGACAGCCGCGGTGCGCCCACCGACTTCAGCACCGAAGACCGCTACTGCCACGACCCCTTCACCCGAGGGCACCCGCTGACCCGCGCCCGCTGGTCGACCCCGGTGTCGGGCTGGTCGTCCAGCCGGGATCGGCCGCTCCCTACCCGGGCGGTGGCCACATGGCACCTGCCGGGCGGCGATTTCGAGTACGTCGACGTCCCTTCGCTCTCCGAAGGAATCGCGTTCAATCTCCCGCCGGGCATCTGATCATTGGATCGCAGGAATGGGTGCCCCGTGGCAGGAGAAGCGATGGTCAGCGAAGCGACGGTAGAGATCCCCGAGCGGGCAGCGGCAGCGGCGACCGGGCCCATCTTGAGCCTGCGAGGCATCTGGAAGAGCTTCGGCTCCAAGGCGGTCTTCCGGGGCCTGGACCTGGACATCGAGCGAGGCGAGATCCTCGCGCTGCTGGGCTCGTCGGGCTGCGGCAAGAGCGTGCTGCTCAAGCTCATCATCGGGCTGATGTCCGTCGACCGAGGCACCATCCTCTGGGACGGGATGCACGTCGAGCTCGCCAGCTCGAAGGAGCTCGCCGCGGTGCGACGGCGCGTGGGGATGGTGTTCCAGGGCGCGGCGCTCTTCGACTCGCTCAGCGTGGCCGACAACGTGGCCTACGGGCTGAACGTGCAGGGCAGCCGGGGGATGAAGTCCGCGGACGTGAAGGAGCGCGTGGCCTGGGCGCTGAGCGCGGTGGGCCTCGGCGAAACCGGCGAGCTCATGCCCTCGGAGCTGTCGGGGGGAATGCGCAAGCGCGTCGGCGTGGCGCGCACCATCGCGCTGCGACCGGAGGTTGTGCTCTACGACGAGCCCACCACCGGGCTCGACCCGATCAACAGCGCCCGCATCGGCGACCTGATCGCTCAGCTCCGCCAGGAGCTCAACGTCACCTCCGTGGTCGTCACGCACGACCTCACGCTGGCCTCGCACATCGCCGACCGCATCGCCCTGCTCCACGAAGGGAAGGTGATCGCCATCGGCCCGGTCGATGTCATCAACGCCAGCACCGACCCGATCGTGAGGGAGTTCCTGGACGGTCGCCGGGAGATGTAACGCGCGCTCCAGGGCTGGCGCGACGCTGGCACGCTCGCTGCTGC
The DNA here is from genome assembly GCA_016704445.1 of Deltaproteobacteria bacterium. Lineage (GTDB taxonomy): Bacteria > Myxococcota_A > Polyangia > Polyangiales > SCUS01. The sequence continues at coordinate 72,310 of JADJAE010000029.1, read as the reverse complement.
CCGGCAGTACCCCTGAGGACCCATGAGCAGACACATCCCACCGATCTCGAAGTACATGACGCCCGCGCCTCACACCATCGGCCGCGACCAGTCGCTCACCTCCGCGCACCACATGATGCGCGAGCACCGCATCCGGCACCTCCCGGTGCTCTCCGGCGGCCGCGTGGTGGGGCTCCTCAGCGAGCGCGACCTCGCGCTCATCGAGACGCTTCACAGCGTCGACCCCGACCTGACCATCGCCGAGGAGGCCATGACCCAGGCGCCGTACACCGTCACGCCCGACACTCCCCTCGACGAGGTGGTGGCCACGATGGCGGGGCAGCGCTACGGCTCCGCGCTCGTGATGGAGCACGAGCGCATCGTCGGGGTGTTCACGACCACCGACGCCCTGGAGGCCCTGGTCGAGCTGCTCCGTCCCCACCCCGGTCGCGCGTAGCGGGGGGCGCCTCTCATAGGCGTCAACCATCGATCGCCCGCCGTGCCCGCAGGTTGAAGCCCTTTGCCTTCTACACATCGTTGGAGCGTGGCAACCCGCCGCGTCGCTGGGGTTCGGGCGTTGGCCCTCACCCCGGGCAACAACAAGCGGCGCCCCGGACGGGGTCCGGGGCTGTCGAACAGGGACGCCGATTCGTTCCAGCCCTCGCGGCCTCGATCGAAGCTTCCGGATGGTCCATGGAGTTTCGGTTCGACGGCCCCGGGCAGTGCCCGGGGCGCCGTCCTGTTATTGCCTGGGGTGAGGGCCAACGCCCGAACCCCAGCGACGCGGCGGGCTGCACCCCGTCCGAGATCTGTAGAAGCGATAGGGCGATCGACGGTTGACGCCTATGGGGTGCCTCTCCCCCTCAGCGGCGAACGACCAGCACGGTGCGGTCGATGTGGTTGACCACCCGGCTCGCCGTGGTGCCGAGGAGCCCGTCGAGCATGCGCCGGTCGTGGGCGCCCATCACCACCATCGCGACGTCTTCGCCCCTGGCGACGCTGCAGATGACCCGCCACGGCGTCCCCGCCTCGACCAGGACGCTGGAGGGGATGTCCGAGGGGATGCCCGAGGCGACGCGGGAGAGCTCGGTGCGGGCGTTCTCTTCGAGGATGTCGGCGACGTTGTTGGGGGACAGCGCGTAGACCTCGACCGGATACTCCATGGGCAGGTCGATGGCGCGCAGGAGCACGATGCCTGCGCCCCGCCAGCGGGCCTCGGCGATGGCGGCGGCGAGGACATCCGCCGCGGTCGACGTCGAATCCAGTGGGACGAGGATCTTGAGGTTCATGGCTCTCTCCACGCGGGTGATGGAGCCGACGGTACGGCTCCTACTCGAGCACCTCGGAGACCGGGCGTCGGGGCGTGCCGGGCCCCGCGGTGCCATAGCCGATTCGCAGGATGAGCTGCGGGAAGCCGGGCCGACCCGCGAGCTCGCCGACGCTCGGCCGAAGCTCCGCGGTCTCGACCGGCTGATTGAGGAAGGCGACCCGCAGGTCTTCGCTCTCGGCTCGCAGCAGGATGCGGTCGAGCGCCTCGCCCGCGCGCACCCAGTCGATGGGCCCGTCGCCGGTGGTGCCGAGGATCACCAGCAGGGGCGAGGCCGCGACCAGGTCGCGATGCGCCACGGCCTCCTGGGCGCCACGGTCCATCAGCCGTACCGCCATCGCGGCGATGTGCGACTGGACGTTGTCGAGACCCAGCGAGTACCCGGGAACGCCGTCGTGGGCCGTGCTGTCGTTGGGTCGCATCCACTGGGCGAACTCCTCCCGCAGCTCGCTGTTGCTCCACTGCAGGTGGTCGGCCTCCATGACCAGGGCGACGAGTTGCACCCGCTGCGCCTCCTCGGTCAGCGGGGCGAACCAGGCGCCCTCGGTCTCCGCGTCGCGCCGGAGACGCTCGATGACCTCGTCGGGGACCGTGATGCCGAGGTAGGGAGCCCGCGAGGTGCGCCGCGTCGCGATGGCCGCGCAGAGCCGCAGCTCCTCCTCGGTGGGAGCCTGGCCCGGCTTCACGATCACCCTGGCGATGAGGTCGGGGTCGAGGGGATCGGGCAGGCGGCGCACATCGACGTCGAGGCCCTTCGTGCGGAGCGCGATACGGAGGTGGAAGAGCGCGGCGCCGCAGCTCGTGGCGAGCTCTCGCCCGTCCGCGTCGATCACCGGGAGCGAGCGGCTGCGATCAGCCCGGACGTCGACGCCCGGTCCTCGGATGCGGAAGCGCCAGGGCTGTGCGTTGTGGAGGGACGGCGCCTGCACCGCCTGGCCAACCGCCCAGTGGAGGGCCTCGCTCAAGGGATGGGTCTGTTCGCTGGTCATCATCGCGGGTTCTGCCTCCGAGAGAAATGTAGGACGCAAGGCGGAGAGTCGCACCTGGGGGGTTGAGGGCACGGGATGCCCCCCGGTGGGCTTCGTTCAGTGGATGCCGCGACCCCGGCAGCAGGCCGGCAGCTCGCGCAGCAGGAAGGCGAGGGTGCGCTCGAGCTTGTCGAGGAAGTCAGCCTCGCACTCGACGACCATGCGACGAGGGTGGTCCTTCCAGACATCGAGGAGGCGCTGATCGATCACCGAGGCCTCGTCGGCCGACTCCAGCCGCAGCGGGTTCTGCCGGTTGTAGCCAGCGGTGGCGGTGGGCGTTCGCAGGTGGATGACCGAGGCGTACCGCCCGAACACCTCCGAGCGCTCGGTGCCGGTGGCCTCGAAGAACTGATCGGCCTCACCGGGCCAGTAGGCGAGCCCGTCGAGCACCCCCCGATCGCAGAGCACCAGCGCCGGAGCGCCCTCCGCGAGCGCCATGCTCTCGAGCTGGTCTTGCACATGGTAGATGGCGAGCTGGCCGGCGCGGCGCGCGGCGACGCTGGAGCGTCGGGGGAAGCCACCGCCGTAGACGATTCCCGCGGCCTCGGGCAGCACCACGACGTGCTCGCACAGGTGCTTGCGCACGACCTCGAGCACCGCGGTCTTGCCCGCGCCGGGGCCGCCCGTCAGCACCACGCGGCGCACCTGATGACTCTGTGGAGAGGGGCACCCGCAACTGCCTTGTCCCATCGATCGCGCTTCCCATCTCGACCAGCCACTGAATCAGTGCCGGGAAGGGACCTTTATACCCGGCCGCGGGAACAATCCACGGTCGCGCAGCAACCGCAGGGTCAACGCGAGGCGGATTGGGATGAGGTCGAGCTGGGACTGGCGGCGAGCTGTTCAAGTTCATCGAGGAGGGCGAGCGCGTGAGCCCGCACCAGCCGGTGGCGGAAGTCCGCAGGGCCTGCGGAACGACCACTCCAATCCTCGATCGACGACAGCAGCGCGGTCGTCAGATTGCGCATCGTGTCGAATGCGTCGGTCGACTCATGGATCATCTCAATACACCTCCATCAGCGTTGGCTGCAGGATGCGTTCCGAGATGAAATCGCCTTGGTTTCCCGGGTTCCCTTACCCTGAGCACCCGGTGCACAACGCACCCCGTGCGCCGGACCTCAGCGCACCAGCAGCCCCTCCTGGAGGGCCCGCAGCTCCAGCCAGAAGGTCGCCCCCTCGCCCGCCGCGCTTCGGAAGCCCACGCGCCCGTCCATCAGGCTCGCGAGTCGCTGCGAGAGGGCCAGCCCGATGCCGATGCCCTCGATGGGCCCCATCTCCTGCCCCGCCCGCTGGAAGGGCTGGAAGATCTGCGGGTGCCACTCCTCGGCGATGCCGACGCCGTCGTCCTCCACGAAGAGTCGCACGAGGCCCTCGTCGGCCCGCTCCGCGCCGAAGGTCGCGCGCCCCCCGGGGCGGCCATACTTGATCGCGTTGGAGCCGAAGTGCTTCAGCACCTGGACGATGCGGGAGCGGTCGGCGAAGACCGTGGGCAGGTCGTCGTCGCAGGGCGCGAGATGGAGCGAGACGCCTGCGCGCAGGGCGTCGGGCCGCAGCGCCGTCACGACCTCGGAGAGCACCACGGGGAGGTCGACCCGCTCGGTGGAGAGCATCATCCGGCCGGACTCGATCTGGGACAGGTCGAGCACGTCATCGACCAGGTGCATCAGGTGATCGCAGCCCTTGAGGATGTGCTGGACCATCTCCCGCTGGCGATCGGCCAGCGGCGTCCTCCGATCGCGCATGAGCAGCGACGCGAAGCCGAGGATCGCGTGCAGCGGCGTACGCAGCTCGTGGCTCATCGCCGAGAGGAACTCGGTCTTGGCCGCGCTCGCGCGACGCAGCGCCTCCACGCCCCGCTCGTCTTCGGTGCGGTCGGCGATGGTCACGACAAGCTCGCTGTTCTGCGTGCAGCGACGGGTCACGCGAAAGACCCTCCCATCGTGGAAAAGCGGATCAGTCCCCGACTCTGTTCTCAGCGCCTCCAAGTATCGTGCCCGGAAGAGGGAGCGAGCCTCTTCGGACTCGAACGCAGACGCCGCGGTGGTGCACTCGACGATCTCCGCGATGGAGCGCCCGGTCAGCGGCCCCTTCAGGCTCTCGGGCATGAGCGCCCGGTAGGCGCCGTTGTGCAGCAGCAGCAGCCCATGCCGATCGAAGACCGCGAAGGCGTCCTCCTGGATCTCCACGGCCTGGCGCATCAGCTCGTCGGCGGCGCGGGCCGCGGCCTCCAGGCGACGGCGCTCGGACAGGTCCTTCACCGCCGCGACGACGCGCAATCCCACGTCGGTCTCCACCGGGTTGAGCTTCACCTCGACGGGAAACTCCGAGCCGTCCTTGCGGCGGCCGTAGAGCGGCATCCCCGCCCCCATCGGGCGGAACGAGGCCTCGCTCACGAAGGCCCCGCGGTGCATAACGTGCACGTCGCGGGAGCGCTCCGGGACCAGCAGCTCGACCTTGCTGCCGAGGAGCTCGCCTCGGGAGTACCCGTAGAGCCGCTCGACCTGCGCGTTGACCTCCACGATGGTGCCCTCGCGGTCGCTGATGACCACGGCGTCCGGCGCCGCTTCGATGAACCGCCACGAGAGGGCCATCGCGTGGCGCTATCGTGGCTGCGGCAGGCTCAGCCGGAAGACCGCGCCGGGCTGGGCCTCGTCGGCCCAGATGCGTCCCCCGTGGGCCTCGACCGCGAGCTTGCAGAAGGTCAGCCCCAGGCCGCGCCCCACGCGCATCGTGCCGTCGTCGAGCTGCACATAGCGGACGAAGATCGCCTCCCTCATGTCCGGAGGAACCCCGGCGCCCTCGTCGGACACCTGGATCTCGACCTCGTCGCCGTGCGAGAGCGCCGCGACCCTTACGCAGGACCCGTGCGGCGCGTGGCGTAGCGCGTTGTCCACCAGGTTTTCGAGCACGCGGCGCAGCAGCTCGGCGTCGGCGCTCAGCACCGGGACGTCGATCATCGCGTGAAGCCGGACGTCGAGCTCGCGGGCGTTCTCCGCGCGTCCCTCCAGGATGTTGGCCACCAGCGCGGGCAGCGCGACGGCGGTGCGGGAGGGGCTGAGCTGCCCCTGCTCTCCGCGCGCGGTGTCCAGCAGGTTGAGGATGAGCCTCAGCATGTCGCGGCTGCGAGCCCTGATCTGCTCCGCCGCGCCGCGCGAGCGCTCGGAGAGCTGCCGGTCTCGCAGGATCACCTGGGCCTCGAGGTCGATGGCGTTGACCGGGTTCTTCAGGTCATGGACCAGGAAGGCCGCGAGGTCTTCCTTCTGGAGCTGCAGCCGGAAGAGCTCGTTGCGCTGCCGTCGGAGAAGCTCGCACTGCGCCTGGAACTCCGCGTCGAGCCGACGCACCCGAAGCGCCTGCTGCACCCGCAGCACCAGCTCGGCGGGGTGCACGGGCTTGGTCAGGAAGTCGCTGCCGCCGACCGCCTCGGCGCGGTCGAAGGTCTCCACGTCGCGCAGCGCCGTCAGGAACAACACCGGGACATCGGCCCCGCCCGGCAGCGCTCGGAGCCTCGCGCAAACCTCGAAGCCGTCCATTCCGGGCATGCGCACGTCGAGCAGCACGCAGTCAGGCCGGTCGCGCTCGAAGAGCCGCAGACCCTCCGCGCCGTTGGCGGCGAGGGTCACCGAGTACCCGCCCTCCTGCTCCAGCGTCATCAGCGCGAGCGCGCGGTTTTGCTCGTTGTCATCGACGACGAGAACTCGCGTGCCTCCCCCTCCAGGACGCTCCTTCATCAACGTTGGACCATAGAGGAGTTGCGCTGGGATGCAACACGACGCCTCGGCCAGGGCGCGCGCCCTCCGATCATGGCGCGGCGCGGTCGCTCCCGGCTTCGTGGAAGGCCGGGAGGATGAAGGTGAACACCGTGCGCCCCGGCGAGCTGTGCACCCGCACCTCGCCGCCCTGATCGATGGCGATGCGCTGCGCGATGGTGAGCCCGAGCCCGGTGCCCAGCGGCTTGGTCGTGTGGAACGGGACGAAGACCCGGGCCGGATCGCCTTGGATTCCCGGTCCGTCGTCCACCACATCGAGCTCGGTGGTGCCCAAGCCCGCGCGCACCCGCAGCACGATGTGACCTCCGTCGCCGACGGCCTCGATGGCGTTGCGTACGAGGTTGAAGATCACCTGCCGCACGGAGTCTTCATCGAAGGCGACCGGCGCAGCCGAGGGATCGAACTCCGTGGTCAGCTTGATGGAGCGCGCCGCGACCTCCGCGGAGACCAGCCGGGCGACCGCCTCCGCCGGGGAGGAGAGCTGGCCCGGCTGGGTCGTCGACGAGCCCGGCCGGGCGAACCAGAGGAAGTCCGCGAGCAGCCGCTCGATGCGCCCCAGCTCGCTGCGCACCGCCTCGACGCTCACCTGGTCGGCCACCGACTCCGCCCTCGCCAGCCGACGCGCCAGCACCTTCAGCTCCAGCAGCGCCGAGTTGAGGGGGTTTCTGATCTCGTGCGCGAGCCCGGTGGTGAGGTCGCCCACGACCGCGAGCTGCTCGACCACGCGAAGCCGCCGCTCGGCCGCCCGGGCCTCGGTGACGTCGACCCCGAACACCCAGCTCAGGTGCTCGGCGGCGACCACCCGCCACTGCACCCGGCGCTCGATCCCGCGGCTCGTCACCAGCCCCCGCTCGATGGGAGCCTCGGGAGAGTGGACCTCCAGGTCGGGTCCGGTGGGCGAGAGCAGCTCGTCGAAGTAGCGGCCCACCAGGGCGGCGCGCGGCAGCCCGATCGAATGCTCCATGGCCCGGTTGACCAGCCGCACCTTGCCGTCGTGGTCGAGCGCCGCGGTCAGGATGGGCGAGGCCTCGACGATGGCGCGGTAGGGCACCTCGGGCAGCTCGGCGTACCGCGATCTCCAGGTGCGCCGGGCCTTCACGCGAGCCATTCGCCCGCCGCCGACCAGCGACCGCTGGGGATGCTGTTCATCGTCCATCGAGACGCCGTGTGGGATCATGCGACGCTCCCTCGTGGTCGATCCGGTGCTCCGAGCCGTGCTCGCGCTTGATGCCGTGGCGGTACTCTCGCGTCCGGTACTGGATCATGCGTACGCTGACGCCCAGGATGTCCGCCGCCCGGTGCGTGCTGCCCTCGCAGGCCTCGAGGGTCGAGAGGATGGCGTAGCGCTCGATCTCGTCGAGCCGGGCGCCGGGCAGCGGCGGCGGCGCCCCGAGCTGGGCCTCGATGGAGCCCCGCAACGCGGCGTCGGCCACGGGCGCGGAGCTCATCGTCAACGACGGCGGCAGCGTCAGGTCTTCGAGCTCGATGCGCTCGCCCGTGCAGAGGACCACCGCGCGCTCGATGGTGTTCTCGAGCTCTCGCACGTTGCCCGGCCAGTTGTGCTCCTGCAGGGCCACGAGCGCCTCGTGGGTGAAGCCCAGGATCTCCCGCTCCGCCTCGGCCGAGTAGCGCCGCAGGAAGTGGTCCGCCAGCAGGGGGATGTCCGCCCGCCGAGCACGCAGCGGAGGCAGCGAGAGGTTGACCACGTTGAGCCGGTAGTAGAGGTCCTCCCGGAAGCGGCCGTCGCGCACCATGCCCGCGAGGTCGCGGTTGGTCGCCGCGATGATGCGCACGTCGACCTTGAGCGTCTCGTTGCCCCCGACCCGCTCGAACTCCCGCTCCTGCAGCACCCGCAGCAGCTTCACCTGGATGGCCGGGGTGATCTCCGAGATCTCATCGAGGAAGAGCGTCCCCCCGTGGGCCATCTTGAAGCGCCCCTCCCGCCGCGTGGACGCGCCGGTGAAGGCCCCTCGCTCGTGGCCGAAGAGCTCGCTCTCCAGCAGCGTCTCCGCCAGGGCGGCGCAGTGCAGCTTCACGAAGGGCGCGTCCTTGCGGGGCGACGAGTGATGCAGCGCCTGGGCGACCCGCTCCTTGCCGGTGCCCGACTCCCCCAGCAGCAGCACCGTGGCGCGGGCCGGCGCCACCTGCCGGATGCTCTTGAAGAGCGACTGCATCGGCACGCTGCTGCCCAGGAGGTTCTCGAAGCGATGCTCGACGCGCACCTGCTCTCGAAGGAGGCTGGTCTCCCGGCGCTCGGCGCGCCGTTCGAGCACCCGGGCGAGCACCATCCCGAGCTCGTCGAAGTCGATGGGCTTGGTGACGTAGTGCTCGGCGCCCGCCCGCATCGCCTGCACGGCGTCGCGCACCGTGCCGAAGGCGGTCATCACCACCACAGCCAGGCCGGGCTCCATCGCCCTCGCGCGGGTGAGCAGCTCGATGCCATCGATACCCGACATCCGCACATCGGTGAGCAGGACGTCCGGAGGCGCCTTGGCGACCTGCTCCAGCGCCTCTTCTCCCGAGGACGCCATCGCGACCTCGTAGCCCTCGTCGGTGAGCAGCGTCGCGAGGGCCCGCCGCGCCGTCGCCTCATCGTCCACCACCAGGATGCGAGCCCGGGAGGGAGCCTGAGAAGACGTGGGCTTCTGGGTCATGGTGTGACGTGGACCGATCGGTTCATGGGTGTCAACGGCGGCCGCTCCCTGCGCTTCTTCCGTCGAGCGAGGGGGCGGTGCCCCGACGAAGGACCGCCCGCGTCGCTGAGCCAGCGCCTCATCGCTCGACCGTGCTCGGCGCGCGCATCGCCGCGTCGGCGGTGCTCGACCAGGGATAGAGCAGCTTCTCCTCCCTCGCGGCGTGCGCCCGCAGCAGCGTGAGAAACTCCTCGACGTTCTGCTCCCGCACCGTATGGAGCTCGATGGCGACGCCCGTCTCCTGCAGCGCCCGGCGTACCAGCTTGTGCTCCTCCCTGATCCTCAGCGCCTCGGCCGGGTCGATCGACTCGAAGCGCGGCAGCAGGTGCGACTCCTCGTAGTCGAAGTGCGCCAGGAGCCTCGCCTCGAGGGCCGTCCAGCTCTCGTCGAGCGCCGCAGTGTCACCGCAATGCACCCGGTTGGCGATCTCTTCGAACAGGGTATCGAGCGCCTGGTGTTCCTGAATCAGCCGCCCTCCGAGCATGGTCATCGCGTCCTCCAAAAGGTCGCGTCGGGCTTGAGCACCCGATGTGCCAGCAGTCGGGACTTGCGCCCGGGCACGAATCGCCCCACAGGAGCGCCGCGCACCGCGTTCGCCACGCGCATATGGTTCGCGGGCCGACGAACGATGTGCGCCGCCAACCCCCTACGTCCGAGGGTTCAGAGCTCGATCTGGGTGCCGAGCTCGACGACGCGGTTCGGCGGGATGTTGAAGAACATGTTGGCCGGGCGCGCGTTGCGAGACAGGATCGCGAACAGCACCTTGCGCCACTGGGCCATGGAGGAGCGCCCTGTGGTGAGCAGGGTCTCCCGGCCGAGGTAGAAGCTGGCGGTCTGCGGGTCGACGGGGAGTCCTCGCTGGTTGCAGAGCGTGAGGCACTCGATGACGTTGGGCGTCTCCATGAAGCCGTAGGTGGCGGTGACCTGCCAGAAGCCCTGGCCGAGCTCCCTCACCGAGAGGCGCTGCGCGGCGGGAACCTCGGGGACGTGACGGGTCTGCACCGACAGCAGGATGACCTGCTCGTGGAGCACCTTGTTGTGCTTGAAGTGGTGCAGGAGCACCGGCGGGGCGCCGTCGGGGTTGGAGGTCATGAACACCGCGGTGCCCTTCACCCGGTGGGGCTGGGTGTTCTGCACGTCGCTGAGGAAGAGCTCGGTGGGGAGGGTGTTGGCGATGATGTGGCTGCCGAGCGTGCGGCGGCCCTTCTTCCAGGTGGTCATCACGATGAACACCGCCGAGGCGATGGCCAGCGGGAACCACCCCCCCTTCACCACCTTCACCACGTTGGCGCCGAAGAAGGCCAGGTCGAGCGCGAGGAAGAGCACCAGCAGCGAGACGCTCTTCCACATCGCCCACTTCCACTGCCGCGTGAGCTGGAAGAACAGGATCGACGTGATGGTCATGGTGATGGTGAGCGCGATGCCGTAGGCCGCCGCGAGGTTCGACGACTTCCGGAAGGCGAGCACCAGCGCGAGGCACGCCACCATCAGGATGCGGTTGACCTCGGGGATGTAGATCTGCCCCTCGGCGCTGCCCGAGGTGTGCACGATGGTGACGCGGGGGCAGTACCCGAGCTGCACCGCCTGCTGGGTGAGCGAGAAGGCGCCCGAGATGAGGGCCTGCGAGGCGACCACCGTGGCCACCGTCGCGACGGCCACCATCGGGTACACCAGCCACCCGGAGAGCAGGCCGAAGAAGGGGTTGGCCCGCACCGCCTCGCCGCGCTCGAGCAGCACCGCCCCCTGGCCCATGTAGTTGATGATCAGCGCAGGGAAGACCACCGTGTACCAGGCCCATCGGATGGGCTTGCGGCCGAAGTGGCCCATGTCGGCGTAGAGGGCCTCGCCGCCGGTGATGCACAGCACCACCGAGCCCAGCAGCAGGAAGCCGTGGAGGCCGTGCTCGTAGAAGAAGCGCAGGCCGTGCAGCGGGTTGACGGCGCCGAGCACCTCGGGGCGGCGGAAGATCCACGGGAGGCCGGCGGCGGCGATGCTGATGAACCACACCCCGGTGGCCGGGCCGAAGATGCGCCCGATGCCCGCGGTGCCGTGCTTCTGCACCAGGAAGAGCCCCACCAGGATGACCAGGGTGATGGGCAGCACGAAGGGCCGCACGCTGGTGGTGGCGACCTCCAGGCCCTCCACGGCGGAGAGCACGGAGATGGCGGGGGTGATGATCCCGTCGCCGTAGAGCAGGGCCGAGCCGAAGAGCCCGAGCACCACCAGGATGGCGCGGGAGCGGAGGCGGTCGCGGTCGCCGGTCTCCTGCCGCGAGGTCACCAGCGCGAGCAGGGCGAGCACGCCGCCCTCGCCCTGGTTGTCGGCGCGCAGGATGAACGAGACGTACTTCACGCCCACCACGAGGATGAGCGACCAGACGATGAGCGAGAGCACGCCGAGCACGTTCTCGGTCGTGGGCTCGACGCCGTGGCCGGGCGTGAAGCACTCCTTGATGGTGTAGAGCGGCGAGGTGCCGACGTCGCCGTAGACGACGCCGAGCGCTCCGATGGTGAGGGCCAGCAGGCTGCCCGTCGGGTGACCGTGATGAACCTCCCCGGCGCCGGCGGCGGGGGGTAGCGGAGGATCGGCGGCCTTGGACGGCGAGGCGGACACAGGGGCGTCAGACATGGAGGGGCGATGTGTACGCCTGTCCGCGCCCCGGGAGAACAGGGTCCCTCGCGGCGATCGCCCTCGATGCGGTACACTCGCCGCACGATGACGGTGGTGTCGCATGAGCTGGAGGCTCGCCGGCTGCTGGTGGTCGAGGACGATCCGAGGATTCGCGCGCTGATCACCGAGGAGGCGGCGTCTCTCGGGTGGGTGGTGACCCCCGTGGCGACCCTCGAGGGCGCTCGCTCGGCGCTCGCTCGTGGGCGCTTCACCGCGGCGGTGGTCGACCTCGCGCTGCCCGACGGCTGCGGAATCTCGCTGCTGGCCGCGCTCTCGGAGGCCGTCCCCCCGGTGGTCTCGCTGGTGCTCACGGTCGACGAGGCGCCCGAGCGAGTGCTCTCGGCGATACGCGCGGGGGCCTCGGGCTACCTGCTGAAGGAGGAGCTCGCCGCGAGGCTCGGATCAGCCCTCGAAGACTGCCTCGCGGGTCGCATGCCCCTCTCGCCCGCGGCGGCGAGGGCGGTGATCGCGCGGGTGCGCTCGGAGGAAGACGGGCCCGCCGAGGCCCTGCTCACCGAGGCCGAGCGCCGGGTGCTCTCGCTCTTCGCCCAGGGCCACAGCTACGCCACCGCCGGCACCGCGCTGGGCATCACCGAGAACACGGTGCGCAGCTACGTCCGGTCGACCTACGCGAAGCTGGAGGTCGGCACCAAGACCGAGGCGGTGCTCGCGGCGATGCGTCGCGGGCTCATCTGAGCTCAAGGGCGCTGCCAGAGGTGAAGGGTGGCGTAGCTGCGCGATAGTCTCCTCCGAGGCCGCCATGAACACCCATCCCTCCGTCGCCCATCCCTCCCCCCGGCAGGACTCCCTGGTAAGGGTCGCCGTGGGTCGCTGCTCCCTCGGCCTCGCCCTCGTGGCATGGACCGATCGGGGTGTCCGCGCCGTGCTGCTCGGAGACGATCGGGCGGAGCTCACCCATGACCTTCAGGCCCGCCTCCCGGGGGCCTCGCTGGTCGCGGTGGAGGCCTCGGCCGACGATCCCCTCTCGAGGGTGATCGCGCTCATCGAGTCGCCTCGCGTCGCGCAGCCGATCGCGATCGACGCCGGGGGCACGGCCTTTCGACGGAGCGTGTGGGAGGCGCTGAGGGAGATCCCGGCGGGGTCGACCGCCAGCTATACGGACCTCGCCCGACGCCTCGGCCGCCCCAGCGCGGTGCGCGCCGTCGCGGGGGCCTGCGCGGCGAACCCGCTGGCGGTGGTGGTCCCCTGCCACCGCGCCGTCCGCAGCGACGGGACCCTGGCGGGCTACCGCTGGGGCGTCGAGCGCAAGCGGGCGCTGCTCTCGCGAGAGGGGTCGTAGGGCCCCCAGGCTCCAAAGGCCTCGTCGGCAGGAATGCGGTCTTCGTCCAACCAGCGTGCTAGCGCGGTGGCCCTCGTCGCTGCCGCCATGAGCACCTCCCCTCCCCCCCGATCGCCAAGGCTTCTCGCGCTCGCGGCCGCGATGTCCCTGGGGTGCAGCGACCTCGACTCGCTCTGGGAGCGGGCGACCCAGCCCTACGACGCCGCGGCCACCGCCGTCGAAGCCATCGCCCTCCCGGTGGACCCCAACCGCGCGCCTCGCGCCGACGAAGACGCTGGAGGGTCGGCCCTCGAACCGGATCCCGAAGACGCCGGAGCCCCCGAGGCCTACGACGCCGGCGACGCAGCGCTCGATGGAGGGAGCGACGATCCCGACGCATCCACCGACGCCAGCGCCGACGCATCCACCGACGCATCCACCGACGCATCCGCCGACGCGGGAGCGCCCACGACCATCACCGCCCTCGGCTGGCGCACCGGCGTCGTCGAGGCCCCTCGCCCCAACGCCCGCTGGATCGGCTACGTCCGCGCGGGCGGCACGGTCGCGGTGGTGCGCGGTCCCGTCGGGCGCTCGGGATGCCCGGCGAGGCGCGGGGTGACGGGCGCGGGCTGGTACGAGGTCGAGGGCGGGGGCTTCGTGTGCGTCGGCTCGCTGGCGGTGCTCAGCGCCACCCTGGCCGATCATCCCCTCGCCTCCCGGCTGCCTGATCCTCCGGACCTCGGCGCGGCGATGCCCTTCGCCTATGGGCGGGCCAACCGCCCCTCGCCGGTGTTTCGCAGGCTGCCCTCAGCAGACGACCTGAGCGCCTTCGAGCAGGGGCGCTTCAACCCTCCCTCCCAGGACGCGGGCGGGGTGCGCCTCGAAGACCTGCTGGGTGTCGTCGGGAGCCCGCTCCAGCGACGCGTGCTGCCGGGGATGTACGTCTCGCTGCACCGAGAGGACCGCAGCCCCGACGGAACCAGCTACTGGCACACCCAGACCGGCGGCTACGTGCGTTCGAGCGCGCTCACCCCGCTGGGGGAGACGGGGCAGTTTCAGGGCGTGGCGCTCGACGAGCCGCGGCGCCTTCCGATCGCCTTCGCGATGGGAGCGGGGGCTTCGACCTACCGCTCCCGAGGACGGACCATGGCGCCCGTGGGGCGGGTCGCCCGGCTCGCGGTCGTCGAGCTCGCGGACGAGCCCGCGGTCACCGTCGGCGGGGAGCAGTACCACCGGGCCCTCGATGGCAGCTTCGTGCGGGCGAGGCAGGTGCGGGTGGTGACCCGGCGCGATCCCCCGGCGGACCTCTCGACCCCGGAGGAGAAGTGGATCGACGTCAACCTCGACCGCCAGAGCGTGGTGGCCTACGAGGGCGCGAGGCCCGTCTATGTGAGCGTGGTGAGCACCGGTCGGCGCAGCCGCAGCAACCCCGACGAGAACTACGAGACCGTGCAGGGCGGCTTCCGCATCCTGTCGAAGCACGTCGCCACCACCATGGATGGCAACAGCGCCAACGACGGCCCGTACAGCATCGATGACGTCCCCTGGGTGATGTACTTCGAGGGCTCCTTCGCGCTTCACGGGGCCTTCTGGCACAACGGCTTCGGCGCCGCCCGCTCTCACGGCTGCGTCAACATGAGCCCCCCGGACGCCCGCTGGTTCTATCACTGGACCGAGCCGCACGTCCCCTCGGGCTGGAGCGGCGCCTACGCCGACGCGCAGCGCCCCGGCACGAGGGTCTACGTCCACTACGACGAGCAGCCGCTGGGCACCCGCGGCGGACCCGTTCGCATCCCTCAGCACTGAGCGACCTGCGACAGTTGACGCCGCTCCCGCCGGACGCAGGTGGAGTAGATGGACCACGAGGAGGAACCGCGGCGGGTATCCGTTCCGGTGATCATGGACGCGCTGGCGATGCAGTCGCCGAGGGTGCGCGCCGCGCTTCATCGACACATCAACGACGGGGAGCCCCTGGTTCCGATGCTCCGCGAGGCGCACCGGCAGCTCCTCCAGGAGGCGGCGCAGCTGATGGCCGTGGCGGGCGCGGCGCCCTTCGCGGACACGCCCGCGTGGCCCGAAGCAGAGGGAGAGGGAGAGGGAGACACGGTGACCGAGGCGCAGCTCCTGGCCCTGCTGGCCGCGGCCGACCGGCGCGAGGTGGCCCGCAGCCTCGTGACGCGCCGCTCGGAGAAGTACAGCGTCTCGATGCTCCCGCGCGACCGCGGCCGGTGACACCCTGATGGGAGTGGTTACGCTCTGCGCGGGCTTTGAAGCCACAATCCATACTCAACAGAGAGGGAATCCATGGCGGTTCGACGAAGCTGCCCTCCGCGGGGGCGGAGGGCTGAGTACAGCGCCCGCGTGCTCGCCTTGTTGAATGAATATCCCTACCAGGAGTTCTCCTCACGACAGATCGTTGAGGAGATCGGGGGCGATGAGCCCGACGCCATCATCTTCCTGACCCTGTTGATGGTGAGCGGCAGGGTGAGCGCCCTCCGTCGCAACGGGCTGATCTACTACCGCAAGGCCTGATCGAGGAGCCCGGAGGCCTCCCTCACCACCACGCACAGATCGGGCTCCGCCCCACGGCGCAGCGCGACCGCCACCTGGTGCCGCGGGGTCGGTCGCAGCCGGGCGAACTGCCACGCCCCGGACTCGTCGCCCAGGGAGGGGTCGATGACGATGCGCGCCTCGCCGTCGCCCTCGTCGAGCTCGAAGGCGAAGCGGTCGAGCGGGAGCGCGAGGCCCATCCCCCGGGCCTTGATGTAGGACTCCTTCAAGGTCCAGTAGTGGAAGAAGCGCGCCCGGTGCGCGTCGTGGCGCTGGCGCCGTAGGGCCGCGATCTCCGAGGGGGCGAAGACGTGCGCCGCGGTCGAGAGCACGTCGACCTCGCGCGCGGTGTCCTCCACGTCCACGCCCACCTCGCGCTCCCGAGCGACCAGGCAGGCCAGCATCCCGTCGGCGTTGGAGAGGTTGAAGCGCAGCCACGCCATCTCCGGGGAGTCCACCTCCGGGCGGCCCCAGCGGTTCGCCCGAAAGCGCCACGCCGAAGGGTCGACCGGAGCGTAGCGGGAGAGCACGGCCCGGCAGAGGGCGCGCGTCGCGAGGTACTCGTGGCGGTGGCGAAGGAAGAGGTAGCGGTCCATCCGGGCGGCCTCGTCGGGGCTCAGCCATGAGCGCAGCCGGTCGGAGAGGGCGGGGATGTCCCAGGCCGCCGGGTCGAGAAGCCACAGGTGGGCCTCGTCGGAGGGCAGCGCCAGCAGCGGTGCAGCGTCGTCGGACATCGGCGTCGACGGGGTATAGCGGAGCCTCGTCCGCGGGGCTCCGATTCGTCGCCAGGGCCGAGACTCTCGTCGGCCATCCGCCGAAGCGACGACTATGTTCTGGGCGATGGTCACTCCCGCTCCGCCCCCCGCCGCGCCCCAGAGCCCTGCCCGCAGCGCCTCGCTGGGGCGACTGCGCGCGAAGCGCCGCCCGTGGTGGATCCTCGCCGTGATCGCCCTCGTCGCCGTGGCCGCGGGCGTCGCGGTGGTGACGGTGCGTCGCAAGGCCGCCACCGCCGTGCCCCGCTACCTCACGGCGCCGATCACCCGAGGCGACCTCACCGAGACGGTGCGCGCGACCGGTACGGTGCGCCCGGTGCTGGAGGTGCAGGTCGGCGCCCAGATCAGCGGCCGGGTCACCCGGGTCGCTGTCGACTTCAACAGCCGGGTGCGCCAGGGCGACCTGCTCGCCGAGCTCGACCCCACCCCCTACCGCGCCCAGGAGGCGCAGGCGCGGGCCTCCCTCGCCTCCGCCAGGGCGGTGCTGGTGCAGCGCCGCGCCGACCTCACCCTGGCCGAGCGCAACCTCGTGCGCGCCACGGCGCTCCGTGCCCAGGGGCTCAACGCCCAGGTCGACGTCGACTCGGCGCAGGCCACCCGGGACTCGGCGAGAGCGACCGTCGGGGTGGCGAGCGCCGAGATCCAGCAGGCCACCGCGACCCTGGAGGTGGCGCGCACCAACCTCACGTACACCCGCATCCTGGCCCCCATCGACGGCATCGTGGCGACGCGCTCGGTCGACCCCGGGCAGACCGTGGCGGCGAGCCTCCAGACCCCGACGCTCTTCATCATCGACAACGACCTCACGCAGATGAGGGTCATCGCCAACGTGGACGAGGCCAACATCGGCAAGCTCACCGAGGGGATGGAGGCCTCCGCGCGGGTCGACGCCTTCCCCCGCGACGAGTTTCGAGGGACGGTGCGAGAGCTTCGCATCACGCCCACCACCACCAGCGGCGTGGTCACCTACCAGGCCGTGATCGACGTCGCCAACCCGCAGTCGCGGCTTCGCCCGGGGATGACCGCGACGGTCACCGCCGTCACCTCGCACCACCCCGGCGTGCTGCGCGTCCCCAACGCCGCGCTGCGCTACCGCCCGAGCGCGGTCGCCGGCGCCGACGCAGGGACCGACACAGGGGCCGCGCCGGGGCTCAGGGCCAGGGCCTGGGGAGACGCCGGCCGCGGGGGCGACGGCGGGGTCGCCTCGGGGAGAGGCGGCGGTCGAGGGTCTCGCGGGGGAGCGGGCGATCGCGGCGGGGTGTACGTGCTGCGGGGCACGAGCGCGGTGCGGGTTCCCGTGAGGGTGGGGCTCACCGACGGGATCTACACCGAGGTGACCGCCGCCGAGCTGAGCGAGGGGGCCCTGGTGGTGGTCGACGAGACCGACGCCACCGGCGCCCCGAGCGCGGCGGGCAGGTCCAGCACCCAGGGGCCGCGGCCTCCGAGGGTGTTCTGATGGCGGCTGCTACGGAGGCGGACGCGGCCGCGGAGGGGCCGGTGCTCTCGCTGCAGGGCATCGAGAAGCAGTACGACTCCGGGGAGGTCTCGGTGCTGGCGCTGGGGGGCGTGTCGCTCGATGTCCCGAGGGGGCAGTTCGTGGCCATCATCGGGGCCTCCGGGTCGGGCAAGAGCACGCTCATGAACATCATCGGCTGCCTCGATCGGCCGACCGCGGGCTCGTACCTGCTCGCGGGTCACGACGTGTCGGTGCTCGACGCCGACCAGCGGGCGATGGTCCGCAGCGAGCTCATCGGGTTCATCTTCCAGGGCTTCAACCTGCTGCCCCGCACCTCGGCGATGGAGAACGTCGAGATGCCCCTGGTCTACCTCGGCATCTCCAGCGAGGAGCGCCACGAGCGGGCCAGGCGCTCGCTCGAGCTCGTGGGCCTGGGCGACCGCCTCGCCAACACCCCGTCGCAGCTCTCCGGCGGACAGCAGCAGCGGGTCGCCATCGCCCGCGCGCTGGTGACCGAGCCCGAGGTGCTGCTCGCCGACGAGCCCACGGGCAACCTCGACTCGCGAACGACGGACGAGGTGCTGGCGATGCTCCAGTGGCTCAACCGGGAGCGAGGGTTGACCATCGTGATGGTCACGCACGAGTCCGACGTGGCCCACTGCGCCTCGCGCATCGTGACGGTGAAGGACGGGCTCATCCTGTCCGACGAGCTGGTGGCCGAGCCGAGGCGCGCCAAGGCCCCGGCGGGGGCCGAGCCGTGGAGGGTGGACGCCTCGGGGGCGGAGATCACCGCGCGCGCGCCGGTGGAGAGCGCCGCGGGAGGAGGCCTCAACTGGCTGATGGCGTTTCGCCTCGCGCTGCGCTCGCTGGTGCGCGCCAAGCTGAGGGCGTCGCTGACGGCGCTGGGGATCCTCATCGGCATCGCGGCGGTGGTGACCACCAACGCCCTGGGCGTGGGGGCGCAGGAGAAGATGCAGGCGCAGATGACCACGCTGGGGGTGAACCTCCTGGTGGTGATGCCCGCGGGCATGCGCACGGGCGGGGTGCGCTCGGCGCAGGGCACGGCGGTGTCGCTGACGGACGAGGACGCGGAGGCGATCGCACGGGAGGTTCCGACGGTGGCGACGGTGGCGGCGACGGTGGCGTCGGGCGCGCAGGTGGTGGCCGGGGAGCGCAACGTCTCGACGCGCGTCACCGGGACCACCGCGGGCTTCTTCACCGTCCGTAGCTGGTCCGCCTCGCTCGGCGCGCTCTGGACCGACGAGGAGGTGCGCTCCCGGGCCCCGGCTTGCGCCATCGGAGAGACGGTGCGCCAGGGCCTCTTCGGCGGCACCGACCCGATCGGGAGTGAGATCCGCGTCGGGCAGATGCCGTGCACCGTGGTGGCGGTGCTGGCCCGCAAGGGTCAGTCGGGCTTCGGCCAGGACAACGACGACACGGTCGTCATGCCGATCAGCTCGTTTCGCGCGGGCATCACCCGGATGCCCAACAACCAGGTGAACTCGATCATGGTGACTGCGCGGGGCCCCGACGTGCTGCGCCGGGCGCAGGACTCGATCACCCTGCTGCTGCGCCAGCGGCATCGCATCCGTCCTGGCGCCGAGGACAACTTCGGCGTGAGCAACCTGTCCGACCTCACCAGCGCCTTCAACGAGCAGACGGCCATCGTGTCGGCGCTGCTCATGGTGGTCGCGTCGATCTCGCTCCTCGTGGGCGGCATCGGGGTCATGAACATCATGCTGGTCTCGGTGACCGAGCGCACCCGGGAGATCGGCATCCGCCTGGCGATCGGGGCGCGCGGGCGGGACATCCTCGCGCAGTTCTTGATCGAGGCGACGACGCTGGCGGTGATCGGCGGCGTGGCGGGCATCGGCGTCGGCATCGTCGCGAGCCTGCTGGTGGGGCGGCTGACGGAGTTCAGCGTGGGGTTTCGCCCCGACATCGCGGCGCTCTCGATGGCCGTCTCCGGCGGCATCGGGGTGATCTTCGGGTTCTTCCCGGCGCGCTCGGCCGCGAGGCTCGACCCCATCGTGGCGCTCCGGCGGGAGTGACCGGCGAGCTGGTGGGGTTCACGCCGTTGGTCGAGGCGTACCGCCGCCCCGCCGCCACCCGCCGCCACCCGCATCGGACTGCGTTCTACGATGGGTCTTGCTGGCACGCGCCGCGCTCTGTGCTCGGGTCGTGGCGTCGCCGTTCGATCAGTTTGCGAAGGACGCGCTCGATGCGACGCGCTGCCGATGGCGGCGTGAGGTGCTCTCGGAGCTGGCGGTGACGGCCGAGACGTTGCCACTTCGATTGATGGGCGCGGGCAGCACGCTGCGCGGTGCCCTGGCAGAGAGGGAGCGACTGGGTCCGGGGCCGCTGCGCGACGCGCTGCTGAGGCCGTCGGCGTCAGCAAGTATGTCACCGCGACGGGCTGCGGCGCTGGGAGAAACCCGGCCGCGTCGCCTGGCCGATAGAGGGACCCACGGGGCACCGTCGCCGGCACGGATTCGCTCGGGCTTACGGCCACACGAAGTGATCGATCACCGATCGCACGACGCGGCCGTCGTCGCGGCGAATCTCGATCTCGTCCGTGCCTTCGCGGGCGCCTTCGGCGTAGACGTGGTGCTCGATCGAGCGAGCGACCTGCGTGAGCGCGGGGAGCCGCGGTGACAGCGCGAGCTCCCTGGCCGCGTCGTCGCTGATCCCACCCGGCTCGCGTCCACCCGGCGCGGCGCCGAGATCGATCTCCGAGAGCACGTCGAGCCCTACGGCCTGGTTCGCCAGCGCCCGCACGCCCGCGTCCGTGAGGCCGGATTCGCCGAGGTTGAGCTCGGTCAGCGCCGGGAGCGCGCGCGACGTGGCGACGAGCCTGACCACTGCGTCGCCGATCGTCGTAGACGCGGCGGCTTCACATACCCGTCCTGATAGCGCCACAGCATGCGCGGCCATCGCGCGCGCAGCTCGGCCATCGCGGCGGCGTTCTTCTCGAGCGGCGTGTTCTCCACGTAGACGCGGACGAGCTTCGGGCAGACGTCGATGATCGCGAGATCGAGCGACTCGAGCGGACTGTCGCTGAGCCGCAGCACCTCGAGCGCGGGGAAGCCCGCAAGCTCGTCCTTCGTCACGCGGCGCAGCGCCATGCTGCGCACCGTCAGCTGCCTGAGCTTCGGCAGCGAGAGGCCGCGCAGGGCGCTGGCATCGAGCGCGTCCTCGTGCAGCCAGAGGCTCTCGATGTTCGGGAAGCGCGAGAAGCTCGCGGGCAACCTCTGCAGTCCGCAGTCATACAGGCCCACGGACAAGATCGACGCGGCGCGCTGATTCGCGGCGAGGAGCGGCGCGATGTCGACCCGCGGGGAGGTGATCGTGATGTTCGCAGACACCGCCACCTGCTCGATGAGCGCGGCCGAGATCTCGCGTCGCAGCGCCATCGCCGTCGCGGCCTCGCCCGCGGCGTCCGCATCGTCGACGATCGGCGCCGCTGACAGCAGCGTGCGATCGCGAGCTCCGACCGCCGCGAACGCGGTGCGCAGCGCACGCCAGATCGCAACCTTTGTCGCGAACGTCGCGGTCGCCGAGCTGAGCGTGACGTTCGCGTGCGTGATGATCGGCGCGGGGTCGCTGGCGTCCAACATCGATTGCGACGTCGTGAACCCGACGCGGACGTCGCCGCGCTCGCCCGTCATCGTGATCGGCCGCGCGTAGAAGTCGCGCGGATTGCCGGCGAGCTCGCCGATCTGCACGGCTACCGGCGCGTCGACGACGGAGTTGAGCACCTGCTCGCACGTCGCGAGCGTCAGGGACACCGGATGATGAAAGACGAGATGCCAGTCGGCCATTGGCTACGTCGACCATGATGTACCCCCAGCGCAAGGCAGGACACCGCCGCTCGCCGAGGCGTCGACGCGGGCCACCGGGTCGGCCGCCGCGAGCGAGCGGTGGGTGATCGCGAGGGCCGAGCCCGACCGGGTCGTCAGCGTCGAGCGTCGAGAGCGCGTCGAGGAGCTCAGGCGACGGAGCACGCCCCCCGTGACGACGTAGCATCACCGCCCCATGACCCGCGCAAAGAAGGCCCCGCAGGCGATCGTTCACCCGCCCTACGACCCGGCGGACATGCCGCGATTGCTGGCTGCGACCCGGGACGTCATCGACCACCCCGGGCCCACCGATGGCGCGTGGTGGTTTGGCGTGTCGTGCTGGGGCGAGCTGCTGATCCCCGGCTGGACGAGCGACAACGCCTACTCGACCGCGGAGGTCGAGGTGCACGGCGACACCCTCTGTGTGGGCATCGTGCTGAAGGGCGCCTGGATGGTGGTGGAGATCGACCGCCCCGTCGGCTTCGACCCGCGGCGGGTGACGCTCCTGGACGCCGCCGAGGTGCGCCGCTACTGGCCGGGCCGCTGGCAGCCCGACCGGCGCTGGGCCAGCGCGGAGGTCACGGTGTTTCATCGCAAGCCGGGCTTCGCACGGGCGATCTGATCCGCCCCGGCGGGAGTGCGCTGGCGACGCCCGACATGGCACTGGCGACGGTTCTCGAGCTCCTGCTGGCGGGCTGCCTCATCGGCGTGACCATCGGCGCGCCGAGCTGGTCGCGGTAGTCGTCGCGCCGCGCGACCTCGGGCCCCGGATCCGGATCGTGGCCGCTCGCCATGGCCCCCGCGAAGTGCTTCATCGCCGCGTCGGTGCTGCCCGAAGCGAGCGCGATGCAGGCGGCCGTGCCCTCGGCATCCATGTTCTCCGGATCGGCTTCGAGCGCCGCAGGAATGTGGGCCTGAGCGACGTCGAGCCGCCCGCCCCCCACCTCGAGCGCCCCCAACGTCGTCAGCTCCTCGTTCTCGCCGTCACGTTGTCGTTGCCCCTCGAGGCGTCCGCCCAGCGCGTCGTCGTGCGCACCGGCCACCGCACCCGCGTGACCACCGTCGTCGCCCCCGCCGGCGGCACGGCCGTCGTCGTCAACCCGCCCGGGCGGGGCAACACCACCGTCGTGCGAACCGGCCGTCGGGGCAACACCGTGGTCAACACCCCGGGTCCCGGTCGCGTGGTCATCCGTCACTGATTCACGCGAGCCGAGACTTTGTCCCGTGGGGGTGAGCGTCGTGCGGCGCCCGCGCGGTCGACCCGGCGCACGCGGCGTACTTCGCCCGCGTCGAGGCCAGCTCCCCGATCGACCACCGCCTCGACGACGACCACGCGCTGCGCGCGCCGGGCCGCGCCGGGCCGTGGCGCCGCTCGCATAGGATCGACGACGACCGCCCGCGCCTCGCCGTGCGGTGGGTCGAGTGCGGCGACGACGGCGTGCTGCGCTATGCGATCGCGGATGGTCCGGCCGGGGCGGGGGCGGAGTTGACGCTGACGCTGCTCGACCACCACGGCGACGCGCTGGGCGCCCCCGCGCGGGCGACGATCGCGGGCGCGACGGCGGTGTCCTTCGCGCCGACGGCACCCAACGCGCCGGAGGCCGTGCACGTCGCGCTGCGCACCGTCGAGGGCCGCCGCTACGACTGGACGACCTCGGTGTACGGCACCGCGGAGGAGAGCGCGGACGCGCCCGACGAGTGAGGGCCAGGCAGGCGTCCCGGGAACTCCTGCCAACGCTCGCGAGAGCGGGTACTACGGGTAGTGGGTCTTTCGTAAAGCCGACCGAACTCGTGCCACAGCCGTCCCGCGTCGGACTACCTATCCCCTCCGGCGGGAGCTACCCTGCGCCCCGACCCCAGCGCCACTGCGATGGATCCGGCGGACATTGCGAGGCCTCAAGCAGATGTCTGCGAGTACGAAACTGTGAGCGGTTGACATGACCTCCATCCTGCAGCGCGTTGCGTCCGCGGTGCTCATCGCGTGCGCGGCCCTCGCGACCCCGGCGGGCGTCGACGCGCAGACCGCGGACGTCGACGCGCTGCTCCGTCGCGGCCTCTCCATGCGACGAGACGGCCACGACACCGAGGCGTACCAGGCCTTCGAGGCTGCCTGGAGCATCTCCCGGAGCCCCCGTGCTCGCGCGCAGATGGGCCTCGCCGCGCAGGCGCTGGGTCGCTGGGCCGACGCAGACCGCTTCGTGCGGGAGGCCCTCGCCGTCTCGGACGACGCCTGGGTGTCCGAGCGCCGTGCGGTGCTCGAGCGATCGCTGTCAGACATCGACGCCCACCTCGGTCGCCTCGACCTGCGGTGCAACGTCGACGGGGCAGAGGTCCGGGTCGACGGCGCGCCGCGCGGCACGACGCCCCTCCCCGAGGCGCTGCGGCTCCCGGCGGGGACGGTGACGCTACAGATCGGCGCGCCGGGCTACCTCGAGGTCACCCGTCAGGCCGTGCTCGCCATCGGACAGGCGACCCGCGAGCAGATCGACCTCGTGGCGGTCCCCCGCGCGACGAGCCCGCTGCCGCCGGAGCCGAGCGTGGTCGCGCCGCCGCCCCCTCGCCGGGATGGTCCGTTCGTGGTGCCCCGGATGCCTCCGCCCGAGGGCCCGCCGCCTCGCGGCGCGGTGCAGCGGACGCTCGCCTGGACGGCCGGCGGCGTCGCCGTCGCTGGCGTCGCGCTCGGGGCTGTATTCCTCGCGCTACGCAATGACGAGGCGACATCGTTCAACGCCCGCAACGGAGACGGTGTCTCCGCCAACGACTGCCCCCGGGGCTCGTCGGCGCAGGCGTGCCTCGACGCCGAGGCGGCGGTCGCGACCCGCGGCGCCATCGCGACGACCGGCTTCGTGATCGGCGGCGCCGCGGCGATCGCCTCCGCGGTGCTGTTCGCCACGCTGCCGTCGCGCGGCGCACAGGCGCGCGTCGGAGTTCGCGGGTGCGCCGCCGCCGTAGGCCGCGACGGGCTCGCCGTCGCGTGCGAAGTCACCTTCTGATCCATTGGAGTCGCGGAAGACGATGCGAATCACCTCGCTCCATGTCGCGTACCTCGCGCTCACCACCGTCGGGTGCGTTGAGCTCCAGTATGCCGCCGCGCCGACCGACCGCCCCGAGGTCACCGATGCATCAGACGTTGCGATCGCGATGGACGCTCGCGACGTCCGTGATGTCCCCGACGTCCGTGATGTCCCCGACGTCCGTGATGTCCCCGACGTCTCCGTTGTGACGGACGTGCGCGACGTCCCTGATGTCCCTGACGTCCCTCGGGATGTTCCGGTGGACATGCCGGTGGGCTTCGAGCCGACGGTGGTGACGCTCCAGAGTGCCACGGCGTCCTTCTCGCAGCCCATGTACGAGGTCACGCACGCCATCGACTCCAACCCTGCCGGGGGACAGGGATGGGGCATCGCTCCGCCGGGCATCGGGGCCGTCTCGGAGGAGAGCGCGGTGTTCGAGTTCATGTCGACCACCCCCGCGTCGACGAACGGCACCCGCGTGGTGATCACGATGGTGAACAACGTCGCAGGGTTTCGCCTCGCGAGCTTTCGCTTCGCCCTGACGACGGCAGCGCGGGACCAGTTCGCCAACGGGCTCGTCTCGGGCGGCAACCTGGGCCTCCCGGGCATCTGGACCACCCCCCTCACCTTCGTCTCCGCCGCGGCGACGAACGCCGTCACGATCGCCTACGACGCGGGCGCGTTCCTGACCTCGCCGGGGATGACGGCCTCGACGTACACCATCACGCTCGACGTCACGGCGTCGCAGCTCACCGGCCTGCGCCTCGACGCGATCCGCAACCCGGCGATCCCCGGCGGGGGACCGGGCAACGGCATGGGCAACAACCCCGGCAACTTCATCGTCAGCGACCTGCAGGTCAGCGTCAGCCGGCGGCCCTGAACGACGCGGAGCCGCGGCTTGCCAACGCACGGGGGCCGACGATACGGTGACCCGCGGCATGGGCCAGTCCACGCTCTCCAACATCCCCGATGCGTTGCGCCCTGAAACGGAGAGCCTGCTCGGCGAGAAATACAAGGTTTCGAGGCTGCTCGGCGAGGGCGGCATGGGCGCCGTCTACGAGGCCGAGAACACCTGGACCCGGCGTCGGGTGGCCATCAAGGTGATGCGTCCGGAGTTCGCTCGCGACGCCGAGGCCACGCAGCGATTTCTGCGCGAGGCCCAGAGCGCGGCGCAGATCGACCACCCCAACGTCGTGAGCGTGCTCGACCTCGGGCGCGACGCCGCCTCGGGGTCGCTCTTCATCGTGCAGGAGTTCCTCGTCGGCAAGGAGCTGAGGGCCCTCATCGACGCCCGCGGGGCGCTGCCCACCGAGGAGGCGCTCGCGCTGATCCTGCCGGTGGTCGACGGCCTCGTCGCCGCGCACGCGCTCGGTGTGGTGCACCGCGACCTCAAGCCCGAGAACATCTTCCTCGCCGAGGCGCGCACCGGGCGCGTGGTGCCCAAGCTCATCGACTTCGGCATCGCGAAGGCGCTGCGTCCGCGCGAGAACGAGTTTCGCACCGTCATCGGCCAGGCCATGGGCACGCCGGCGTACATGTCCCCGGAGCAGGCCCGCGGGGCGCTCGACATCGACGCCCGGTCGGACGTCTGGTCCATCGGCGTCGTCCTGTACGAGCTGCTGTCGGGGCGGGTTCCCTTCGAGGGCGACCCGAGCCCGCAGGTGGTGCTCGCGAGGGTCATCACCCAGGAGCCCCTGCCGTTGGAGTCCGTCGCGCCCGGCGTCGCGGCCGACCTGCGCGCGGCCGTGGCCCGCGCTCTCCAGCGCGACCGCGACGATCGCTACCCTGACATGCAGTCGCTCTACGCAGCCCTCGCGGCGACGCAGGTCGGGGGGAGGGTCCGCGACACGCTCCGAAAGATCGCGGCGCCCGAGGGTCCGCCGGAGAGCTCGCCCCATCCCCCGGCCGCGTCGGCGTCCCCCGACGTCACCGCCCCGCCGCCGACGCGGGTCCGCCCATCGCGCGTCCCCTGGGTCATCGGCGCGGTCGTCGGCGTGGGCCTGCTCATCGGACTCGCGGCGTGGCTCCCGCCTCGCAGGGTGCTGGCGCCCACCGCGCCCCGGGCGCCGATCGACGCGTCACCGATCGCGTCGAGCACTGCGCCCGCGACGCTCGTTCGTCCTGTGCCTGTCGCGGTGCCTCGGCCCGTCGCGGCGCCTGCGCCCGTCGCGGCGCCTGCGCCCGTCGATCGTCGTCCGGGACGACCGCCGCGCCGGCGAGATGACGCCCGTCGCGGCGTAAACGGCGCGGCCATCATCGAGTGAGGTTCGGTCGCGGATCAAACTTGTCCGCCCGATCGACCTCCGCCGACCTGGCGCCCGCGCTCCGTCGTGTGACCCGCGCGTTCGAGGCCGGTGCTGCCGCGTACGGCGCGCCGACGCTGCGCCCCGGGTTCACCTTCTCGCCCACGACGGACCTCGAGTTCGCGCTGGGTTTCCCCTATTGCCGGTACCTCACCGACGAGCCCCTCGACGACGCGCAGGCGTGCGCGCTCGTGCGCAGCGCGATCGTCGACGTGACCCCGATCGTCGGTCGCATGGCCTGGCCGCACGCGGTCGCCCACCGGCTCATCCGGGCGCTCGCGTCGCCCGTCGTCTGGCCTCACAACTGGACCGACGCGGCGACTGCCGTGGTCGCCGACGGCGCGCCGATCGCCCGCGACGAGGCCGTCGCGCTCATCGCCGCGATGATCGATCGCGTCTCGCCGCAGCCGCCGGGCACCACGGATTTCTACTTCCTGCTCGAGGCGATGTTCGGCCCCGAGTTGGTGGCCGAAGCGATCACCGCGACGCTCGAGGCCCGCGACCCGCTTCCGCGCTTCGCCGCGTACAGCGTCTTCCTCCTGGGCTTCGTGCTGCTGCGCGTTCCGGCCGACTTGGGGAGGGTCCTCCGTGCGCGCCTCGAAGCGGTGTTCGTGCGCCTCTGCCCGACGCGCGAGCCCGGACCGCGCGATCGCGAAGAGACCGACTCGCCCATGCGCGCGCTCGACCTCGTGCTGCACGGCGGTGCGGCCGCGCGGCGCAGCCTGATGCCCATCCTCCACGGCGTCGACCTGCAGGGGCTGCAGCACCTCGTCGACGATGCGGCGTTCGTGCGGCAGATCGTGGCGCAGGAGGAGATGCCCCGGAAGGCGATGTTCTGGTGGCCCGACGCGCGCCTCGCGTTTCTCGGCGGGCCTGCGGTGACGGCGCACTACCTCCCGTGGGTCTCGAAGATCCGTCCGACCTGCCTCGAATTCGTGATGGACTCGTTTGCGCCCATCGACTCCGCCGAGACGGTCGCGCTCTTCACCGCCCTCGCCGCGATTCCGCGGTCGAAGCAGCGGGCCGCGGCGTGGCTCGCGGGCCGATAGCTGGACGCGTGCGGTGCGCACCGGGCACCGTGCCGCCCATGACCACGGCACGATTGTATCCCATCGTCGAGAAGCGCCTCGGCGGGTACATCGACCGAGACGGCGCGGTGGTGGTCGCGCCGCAGTACAAGTTTGTCGACGTCTTCCACGACGGGCTCGGGCGGGTGAAGGGGCCGAAGGGCTTCGGCTACATCGACGCGACGGGCGCGGAGGTCATCGCGCCGACCATCGCGGAGGCGCACTGGTTCGTCGACGGGCTCGCGAAGGCGAAGCGCGGAAAGGCCTACGGATACATCGGGCGCGACGGCGCGTTCGCGATCGCGCCGCGGTTTGGTCAGTGCGAGGCCTTTCACGAGGGCTTCGCCATCGCGCAGGACGCGAAGACCCTCCTGCACGGCGTCATCGACCGTCACGGCGACTGGGTCATCGCGCCGAGGGAGCGCGGCGACCTGGCGTTCTTCGAGGGCCTCGCCGCGCGGGTCGATCCTGCGACGGGCCGGTTCGGCTACGTCGATGCGACGGACCGCTTCGTCATCGATGCCCGCTTCGACTGGGCCGAGCCGTTCTCCGAGGGCCTCGCGCGCGTCGACGACAACGGCACCGGGCGCTTCATCGACCGCGAGGGCCGCGTGGTCATCGCCGAGGCGTACGGCCCCCTCGACGGAAACGAGCTCAACGCCTTCAAGGAAGGTCTGGCCCTCGTCTCGCTGCCGGACTCGACGTACGGCTACCTCGACCGGCAGGGCGCGCTCGCGATCTCCGCGCGGCCGGGCAGGGCCGCCAACTTCCGCGAGGGCCGCGCGGTGGCCGGATCGGACGACGACCCGAACTCGTTCACGAAGTGGGGGTACATCGACCCGCGCGGCGAGTACGTCGTGCGCCCGGTGCTCTACAACGCGGGCCACTTCGAGGGCGGCCTCGCGCGGGCCCACGCCGACCGGAAGCGCGAGCACGTGTACGGCTACATCGACCGCGACGGGCGGTGGGTCTGGCAGCCCGCCGGGGGCTTCGCTCCCGAGATGCAAGACCTGCGGCCGTAGCGGCGACCGCGCGTCGGT
Organism: Deltaproteobacteria bacterium; assembly: GCA_016704445.1. Classification (GTDB taxonomy): domain Bacteria; phylum Myxococcota_A; class Polyangia; order Polyangiales; genus SCUS01. The sequence goes on along the minus strand of JADJAE010000029.1, from coordinate 43,522 downwards.
TGACGAGGGCCAAACCACCGCGCGACCTTCGCTCGCGATGAGCCCCACGACATCGTCGCCGGATGCATCCGCGCTCCTCGGGCGAGGTTTCCCACACCTCATGGTGCTCGAGGCGTCGCACGCGGATGACGCGAATCCCGCGCGCGCCGCGGCGAAGGTGCTCGACGCCGTCGACCCCGTGTACTTCGCTCGCTGGCCGAAGGAAATGGCCCTACGCTTTGCCCGCGGGATGGGCGTGATCTCGAAGGTGGGCGAGTCGAAGAAGGCCGCGGCCGCGCTCGCGAACTCCGCGCCGCTCGGCCCGAAGGAGCCCGCGGCGATCCTGGAGCACGCGCTCGTCGCGTTCGGTCACGGGTATCCGTTCCAGTTCGAGGCGCTCGTGTACGCGCTGGAGGAGCTCGCCGGAAACGAGGCGGCGCTGGCAGCGCTCGTGGCGGCGTTCGAGGCGTTGGCGGCCGCCGCGAAGAAGAACCAGGGTCGTTACGAGTCCGCGTACGCGCAAGAAGGGGCCGCGATCGCCGCGGGATTTCTCCTCCTGCGCGCGGACGCGGAGGCTGCGAAGGCGGCGCGCGCACGCCTCGCCGCGATCGCGGACGTGCGGTCGGAGTCGCCGCCGCTCGCGAGGCTGGACATGGTGCTGCGCGGGAAGGACGCGCTCGCCGCGAGCGACTATTCGTGGACCCCGCCGGCGGTGTGGCTGTTCTCGGACGATGCGAAGTTCGTCGTGGATGCGATTCGCAGCGCGAAGGGGCAGGTCGAGTTCGACGCGCGCGCGGTGTGGCTCGGGGGTGACGCAGTGCTGCCGCTCTACGCGAAGAACGTGAAGAAGACGCCGAAGGCCGCCGTGCAGTTCGTCGCGGACTCCGTCGCGATGTTTCAGGGCGAGGACGCGGAAGCGCTGGCGGCTATCCTGGAGGCGAAGGGCGCGACGAAGAAGGACGCGGCCGCGAAGGCGGCGCCGGAACCAGCGAAGCGCATGACACCCGCCGCGATCGAGGCGGCGTTCGACGCGCTCGTGACGGACCTCGTCGTGGCGATCACCGACGTCCGCGGCCAGGCCCGCCAGGAGGCCGTCGCGCTGCGCGCAGCGGCCGAGCGCTACGCGAACCTGCGCGGCGAGTGGGACACGGACACGACCGCGTACCTGATCCATTTCTTCAGCGCGGATGGCGTGGCGCTCGAGCAGTCACGCGTGACCGCCTGGGCGCAGTTGAAGCCGACCGCGGCGGAGAGCAAGCGCTGGCTCGCGGTGCTCACGCGCTGCGAGTAGCGCTCGTCGTCCTATCGAGAGATGCGTGCCAGGCGCGACGGGTCGCTGCTCGCGATCAGGGTCACCGGCTGCTCGGCCGCCGACGGGCCATCGGCCGTCTCGTCGACGATGAACACGACGCCATCGCCGAAGAACCGCGCGGTCTCGTCGGTCGCCTCGGGGATCGACGGGACGCCCAGCGTCCGCGCCAGCTCGTCGGCCCGCAGCCCCTCCAGTTCGAGGTAGTGCGCGCCGCCGTCCGCGGGCGCACCGAGGGTCCGCAGCCGCACGATCGCATCGTAGAGTGCGATGCGCGCCACCAGCGCGCGGCCATCGGGTGCAAACGGCCACGCCGCCGTGTCGAGGTTGGCCGCGTAGGCACGCCCCGCGGCGTCCATCACGTACGCGATGTCGCCCCACGTGAAGACCACGGGCGCGTACTCCGTCGAGGCGAAGTACGCGTCCGGCGCGCGCTGCGAGGTGACGCACGCGTAGGCGCCGAAGCGCAGCACGGGCTCCTCGATGCGGCCCCGACCATCGGCCGTCAGGTCGCACACCAGGCCGCCGTACAGCGCCTCGAAGGCAAGGATCGCGTCGCTCGCGGGCAGCCCCGCGGCGGCGAGGGCCGCGCGCGTCACGGCCTCGGGCACGCGGAGCGCAGGGATGATCCGTGGCTCGCACGCCGCGAGCGCGGTGGCCACGACCGGCGCGTGAGCGCGCTCGATGGTTTCGAGCACCTGACGCAGCTGAAACTCGGACGGGTCCATGGGTGTGCGTTCTCCGTTCAACCGTCGGCCGTGAGGACAGGACGCCGAACGCCCCGACACTGGCGGCAATCTCAACCCGTCGTCAACGCGACGGCCTTCGGGTGCGCCATGCGCGCGAGGTCGCTCATCAGCGTTCGTTGCGCCTCTTTGTGGAAGCGCTGGTGGTGCTCGACGTGCGCGAGCAGCACCGGCTCTCCGCCGAGGAAGATCAACCGCGCGTCGGGCCACTCGCGATCGGCCGGCTTCATCGTCGCGAGCTTCGGAAGGACCTCGTCACGAATGCGCTGCGCGTCTCCGGGCCCCAGGAACTCGAGGTCCGAGAGGTGGCGGACCTGCTCGGGTCGGCCTCTCACCACCCGCTGCAGCATCTTGAAGGCGTGGCCGAACTTCTCTCCCTCGACCGCGTCGAGCTTCGCCAGGAGGGCCGCGAGGCGCTCCCCGGCGCGCGCCGACTCGGGCTGAGGCACACGCAATCGCAGGAAGTGCGTCCCGTGGATGGCGCCTCCTCCGAACGCATCCACCGGATGCTTGAACCAGGCGGCGGCGTCGCGGGCCTCGAGCACCTTCAGCAGCTTCTCCAGGATCTCCGAAGGCGAGCGCAGCGCCTCGAGCAGGTAGGTCACCATCGCTCCGAACTGCTCGCTGGCTGCAAAGTCCACCAGCGCGTCGACCTCTGCGTCCGTGAGTGGTCCACCTTCCTGAATGCCGGAGTAGTCGGTCGAATCCGCGCGCAGGGCCCGGAGGAACCGCAACATGCGCGGTGCGACGCCCACCTTCACCTCGCCCGTACCGAAGACGCACTTCGCCGCGAACTTCGGCCCGTCCGCGAGCTCCTTCGCCGAGGCGTCGCCCGGCACGAGGTACACGAGGTGCGGCCAGCCGAGCGCGAAGAGGCGATCATCTTCCTCGGTGCGCCCGAAGCCCTGCACGAGTGAGGCGAGGCCGAAGGCGTCGGCACCGCTGGCGAAGATGCCCTGCCGGATCGGTGATTCCTCGACGACCACTCTGCGTTTGCTAGCCATGCTCCGACGCTACCCGCGGGCGTCACGCACGCGTGGCTGGTCGACCCGGCCGGGCAGGCGCTGCAGGTGATCCGGTGGGCGCCCGATGGGTGGCCGCCCGCCCGCCACCTCGAGCGCCCCCAACGTCGTCAGGTCGGACTCGAGCAGTTGATGTCTAGCGCGGATGTCACCTACCCTTGGCCGGGGGCGGCAAGGCGTCCCGTCGGGGTCGGCGTACGGTCGTGACTCGACGGGCTCCTGTCGGCTCCACAGGAGACCTCCCATGATGCACCGTCTGCTCCTCGTTCTCGCCGTCACGTTGTCGTTGCCCCTCGAGGCGTCCGCCCAGCGCGTCGTCGTGCGCACCGGCCACCGCACCCGCGTGACCACCGTCGTCGCCCCCGCTACGGCACGGCCCGTCGTCGTCAACCCGCCCGGGCGGGGCAACACCACCGTCGTGCGAACCGGCCGTCGGGGCAACACCGTGGTCAACACCCCGGGTCCCGGTCGCGTGGTCATCCGTCACTGATTCACGCGAACCGAGACTTTGTCCCGTGGGGGTGAGCGTCGCGCGGCGCTCTCCCTAAGGGGTATCACCGACCGATGAAGCCCTCCGCGCTGCTCGTCGCGCTCGCCGTCGCCTGCAGCGCACCGAACCCCCCGACCCGCGCGAAGGGGATGGAGAGGCGCGGCGCAAGTGTCAGACCCGAGTGACACTCATCCGATATCAGAACCCGCCTTGCACCTCGATGACCACGCGCCCCCGCATTCCCCCTCCCTTCATGCGCTCCAGCGCGGCCCGCAGGTCCCGGACCGGGAAGGTGGAGTCGATCGCCGGTCGCATCCCTTCGCTCACCCAGCGCGCGAGCAGCTCGAGGTCCTTCCGACGGGGCACCGTGCTGACGAACTCGCAACGCGTCCCGGTCGTCCAGCTCAGTGCCTTCCCCAGCAGGAGTCCCGGGCCGGGCAGCGTGGTGACATAAGCGCCGCCGGGCGCGAGCAGCGATCGGAGTTCCCACCAGGCGTACGCCGCGGCAGGTCGGCGTCGGCTCCCACCGCGGAGACCACCCCCACGACGTCCCAGCCCACCACCAGCGGCTTTGCTTTCCCGTGCAGGAAGTTTCCCGCCAACTCCCCCGAAAGCACCTTCACGTCCGCGGGGTTGAGCGCGCTCGCGTGCACGTCGACCCGCACCTCGCCGGGCCCGGGCTCGGGCAACGGCAGCGTGAGCACCTTGAGATCTTCGAGCCCACCCGTCGACGCGACTGCCTTCATCCGCGCAGGCTATTCGCCCTCCGGCGTGCACGCCATTTCCATTGCCGAGACCGCGGCCGAATGCCGACCGCGCGTCTCGCCTCGACCCGCCCACGCCCCGCGCCCCCACCCGGTCTACCGCGCCGCGCGCCGCGATTCGTCCTGCTCGGTGTAGTGCATCGCCAGGAGCCGACGGAGCTGCCGCGCGCGTCCGTGCTCGCCGCGGGCCTCGGCCGCGTGGGCCATCCGGTCGAGCAGGTGGGCCTCGGCGACGGCGCGCATCCGGGCGGCCTGCGCGTCTTCCGGCGCAAGCGCGAGCACCCGGAGCGCCTGCGCGCGCACCTCGGCCCAGCGGTCTTCGCGGGCCGCGACGTCCATCCGGGCGAACGCGTCGCGCACCTCGGGCCGCTCCATCGAGCGCCCCGCCCCGCTCCCGGCGGCGCGCGGCTTCCCCTCGACCTCGCGCCGAAACGCCGCCGCGCGCGCGGTCGCCTCGGCGAGCGACTCCGCTGTCAGGGCGGTGAGCTCGGCGTCCCCGAAGCGACGCACGTACGCCGGGCTCGGGTGGCAGCACTGGTCGCGCGCCACGCACCCGTCGCACACCCGCGAGGTCTCGCCCCAGCGGCCGAGCACCGAGCCCTCCTCCTCGAGGCCGTCGTCGCCGTAGCGGGCCACCGTGTGACGGTCGTGCACGGTGCTGTACGCCAGGAGGTCGCCCAGCAGGCACACCGGAACATCATGGACGATCACGTGGAGGGTGGCCCCGTGCGCCACGAGCGCGGCCCGCACGTGCGCGAGGGCCTCTTCATACCGGACGATGTATTCCGCCGGGTCGCCCTCGGCGTGCCCGCCGAGCGCGCCGTACGCCCACTTGATGCGCCACGACGGCACCCCCAGGGCGACGAGCTCCGTGCCGATGGCGGCGAGCTCATGGACGTTCCAGTCGAGGACGATGGTGGTGACCGACACGGAGGGCTGCCCGAGCTCGCCGCGGAGCGCCGTGAGGTTGCGCAGGCCCGCGGTGGTCTCGGCCCACGCACCGGGCGCGCGCGACACGTAGTCGTGCACCGCCGCGGTGGCGCCGTGCAGCGAGATGTCGACCTCCGTGAGGCCCGCGTCGACGGCCTCGCGCGCAAACGCCGCGTCGGAGAAGCGCCGGCCGTTGGTGTTCACCGAGAGCGCCCCGAAGCGCCCCTGCGCGTACCGTAACACCCGAAGAAAATACGGCAGGATCGTGACCTCGCCGCCGATGAGGTTGAGCTGCGACGGCGACGTGGCCGCGGCCTCGTCGACCAGCGCTCGCACGCGCTCCTCGGTCAACGGCCGCGTGAGCTCCTTCTGGCCGCGGTTATAACAAAACCGGCAGTCGTTGTTGCACGCGAGCGAAGGGGTGATCTTCGCCTGGGTTCCTGCGATGCCGCCGACGGTGTGATCGTCCATTGCGGGGGGGAGAGTATCCCTCCTCGGAGCGCCGCGAAGGTCACGCTGCGCGGCATCGGACCGAAGGTAGAGCTCGGCGAAGTACCCCGCGGCCTCCGGGGCGCGCAGCAGGGGGACCTCAGCGCCGGCTAGCGCGGCGCAGCGCGTCGAGCACCTGCGAGGGGCGGTCGGACTGCACGATGTCCGCGCCCTCGTTGAACGCGTTGAGGTAGAGCGAGGTGTCGCCGCGGATGGCCGCGACGGCGTCCTCGCCGAAGATGTCCGTCGCGACGCGAGAGCCCCGCGCGTGGACGATAGACGCTCCAGCCCGCACATCGGCGCGGCGCAGCTCCACGATGGCAGGGACCACCGGGGCGAGCATGTCGAGCTGCTGGGCGATGGCCGCGACGGTGTCGGGGCGGATGTGCGCCCGGATGCGGGGCTCCATCGCGAGGGCGCGGCGCACCTTGTCGATGCTGCTGGTGCTGAACACCACCGAGTCGACCGCGTCGGCCTCGCGGATGGCCTGCACCAGCAGGTCGACCCGGTCGGTCTTGTTGGCGTCGATGACCACGATCACCCGGCCGCGGCAGGTCTCCAGGATCTCCCTCAGCGTAGGCACCCGCTCGCAGGAGAAGTCCCCGGCGAGGCCGTCGGCGCGGATGTGCAGCGCGCGCACCTGCTCGAAGGTCATCTGGTCGACGGCGCCCGTCCCGTCGGTGGTGCGGTCGACGGTGTCGTCGTGGATGTTGACCAGCACGCCGTCCATGGTGGGCCTCGGGTCGGTCTCGACGTACTCGATGCCGAGCGCGATGCCCGCCCGGTAGGCCGAGAGGGTGTCCTCCGGGGCGATGAATCCGAAGGACCCTCCCGCGCCGCGGTGGCCCATCACCTGCGGCGTGCGGCAGGTGGGGTCGGTGCCGCACGCGAAGGGCACGGTGGAGGCGCGGGCGGGGATCATCGCGCGGGCGCGGCAGTCGAAGAGCGCGGGGTCGACGGGCGACGAGGCGCGCGCATCGGGTGTGTCGACGGGGGCGGAGACATCGGACGCGTCGGACGCATCGGACGCGGAGGCGTCGACGGACGCGGGCGAAGGGTCGGAGCAGCCGACGAGGGTGAGGAGGAGGGCGAGCGGCGCGAGGCGGTGCGAGAGGGCCATCGGTGGGTGCCCGGAGGATCGCACGACGGCGCCGCGCGAGTTCAGTGCACCGCGATGAGGTCGACGACGAAGATCAGCGTCTCGTTGGGGCCGATGGCGCCCCCAGCGCCCCGCTCGCCGTAGCCCAGCGACGGCGGGATCACCAGCTCGCGGCGGCCGCCCACGCGCATCCCTGCGACGCCCTGATCCCACCCGGCGATGACCATCCGGCGGCCGAGGTTGAAGCGGAACGGGCTCCCGCGGTTCCATGAGGCGTCGAACTCGCGGCCGGTCGACCACGCGACGCCGACGTACTGCACCTCCACCTCCCTGCCCGCGACCGCCACGGCGCCGGTGCCCACGCGCAGGTCACGGGTGCGGAGCGCGCCAGGTCGCGGGCCGCGCGGCACCGTGATCGTCGGACGAGACAGCCCCGGGTCGGCCCCCGCGGGGAGGCCGAGCGAGAGGAGCGAGATCAGACCGAAGAGGAAATGACGCTTTCGCATGGTGCGGTTCTCTTACCACCCCGCGGTGCGAGGCGGCGTGGCGGCAGCGAGCGCGAGCGTCCTCGGCTGAGCAGCGGGGCCCCTCATGCGCTCTCACCCCGTCAGCTCGGCCCAGCGACGCCCCGTGTCGGCCTCGAGCTGCGCCATGTCGACGCCGAGCCCTCTCGCGACCTCGACCTCGCGGCGAAACGACGTGCCCATCGGCGTCGGGTCGTCGCTCCCCAGCACGCAGCGCACCTGCGCCCGCTGCAGCGCCTTCAGCGGCGTCGCGCCCCCGTGCGCGGCCTCGAGCGCCCGAAGCGCCGTCGGGATGAGCAGCCGGTTGCTCGTCGGGCACACCTCCAGGGTGACGCCCTCCCTCGCGAGGCGCTCCAGCGTGGCGGGGCTCTGCAGCGAGTGAACGCCGTGGCCGATGCCTCGCGGCGAGAGCGCGAGCGTGCGGTCGACGGAGGCGTGGTCCGCGAACTCCCCGGCGTGGATGGTGAGGTCCGGCAGGTCGCGGCGCAGCGTCGCCAGCACGTCGAGCAGCCCCGGCGACAGGGGTTCGGTGTCCGCGCCGATCACGATGCCCAGCACGTCGAGGCCCACGAGCGCGCCCGCGTGCTCTCGCGCCATCGCCGCCAGGGCCCGGTAGTGAGCTTCGCTCTCGAAGGTGCGCGACAGCCCGAGGCGAACCAGCATCGGCTTGCCCGTCTCCCGGGAGGCCTCGTCGCGCGCCGAGAGCACCGCCTGCAGCACGGGCCGCGCGTACCGCTCGGCGAACTCCACCGGCGCCACGTCTCTCCACGCCCGCCCCTGGTGCTCGATGAGGGTGCGCGCCATCGAGAAGAGCGAGAGCCGCATCTCGAAGCCGTCGGTGTCGTCCGCCGCCTCGCGAAAGGCCTTGCCCGCCAGCGCGCCGATGGCCTCGACGCTCACGTACGCCGCGCGGGCCTTCACGATGCACTGATAGAACACCGACGCGTCGTCCGAAGGCGACTGCATCGTGAGCTGCCGCGCCAGCACCTCCGGGGCGACGGCATGGCCGGTCGCGACGTCGAAGAAGAGGGGGTTGCGGATGTCGAAGGCGAGGGCGACGTCGAGGAGGGCGCGAGGGCTGTGCGACCCTTCGAGGTGACGGTGGAGGTCGAGCAACATGGAGGCCCCCTCTACGACACCGCAGAGAAAAGTGGGGGGCAGAGTGGAGCCCTCGCGGCGCGGCGCACCCTCATCCCCCGTCAGGCCGCCGCGCTACGGCCGCAGCAGCCGCTCCCAGCGCCCCGCGTTCTCGACGCAGGCGATGGGGGCGCCGTGCGCTCCCTCGCCGCACACCACGGCGTCGGCGATGCGCGCGGCGGGGGCCATGCGGAGGCTCTCCCAGGTCGCGGGGTACCCGGGGCAGATCGTGTCCCCCGGCGCGCCCAGCCCGAAGAAGCGCGTGGCGGGGTCTGTCGCGTAGGAGCCGTCGTTGACGAGCCACTGCGCGGCGGCCCCGCGGGTGCTGTCGCACGGAGACGCCAGGGCGATCACCCTCGCGAGGGCGTGTCGTCTCCCGAGCAGCGCCGCGTGCCCGCCCCCCTGCGAGTGCCCCGACGCCATCACGCGCTCCCAGCGCACGGCGCGCAGGGGCGTCGCGAGCATCGCCGGGTCGAAGAAGGCATCCCAGCCCCCGGTGGGATCGCGCCGCGCCAGGGCGACGAGGGCGGCGAGGAGGCGCGCGTACACACCCTCGTGACGCTCGATGCCACGGAGGCTCGCGGCGGCCCCGTCCTGGTACTCGCCGGTGAGCACGGCGGTGCGCGTCTGCAGGAAGCACGCGTCCCGGTCGGCCGCGGTGGCGCAGAGTACCCCGATCGCCTCATCGGAGCGGTAGCTCACCGCGAGCACGTGGAGACCCTGCGCCCGGGCGACGCTGTAGAAGCTGGTGGTTGCGGAAGCGATGCCGCCGCGAGGCGATCCGCCGCTGCCGTTGAAGAAGAGCAGCAGCTGGCCGCGCGCGGCGCTCGCGGGGCGCAGCGCGTACTGGTCCTCGGCGGCGTTCGCGCCCGCCGCGGGGAGCCCCGACTCCGAGGGAGTGAGCACGAAGCAGTGGTCCCCCTCGACAGCGCCGCGACCGGCGGTCGGGCAGCGCCGCAGCAGGGCGGCGGGCACGTCGCTCGCGGGCACGTCGCTCGCGGGCACGTCGACGACGTCGGGCGTGGACGCGTCCACCGGGGCGCCGCTGTCGCTGCACGCGGTCAGGGCACAGAGAGAGAGCGCCCCGAGCGAGGCAAGCCATGGGGAAGAGGAGCGTGGCATCCGCGCGAGCATATATGACCATCTGGCCGATTTCCCTGATGGGGAGACCGTGGCCATCATGGAGGGCATGGGACGGCGGGCAGCGGCCCGCCCGAAGCAAAGAAGGAGAGCACCCATGATGACCATCCGACGCGCCGAAGAGCGCGGCCACGCCGACCACGGCTGGCTCAACAGCTTTCACACCTTCTCGTTCGCCGACTATCACGACCCGGCGCACATGGGCTTCCGCTCGCTGCGGGTGATCAACGAAGACCGGGTGCAGCCCTCGAAGGGCTTCGGCACGCACCGTCACCAGAACATGGAGATCATCTCCTATGTGCTGGAGGGCGGGCTCCAGCACCGGGACTCGATGGGCACCGGGTCCGTCATCCGGCCCGGGGACGTGCAGCGCATGAGCGCGGGCACCGGCGTCGCGCACAGCGAGTTCAACGCCTCGTCGACGGAGCTGGTGCACTTCCTCCAGATCTGGCTGCTCCCCTCGCGGCCTGGCATCGCGCCGGGCTACGAGCAGAAGAGCTTCTCCCGCGAGGAGAAGGACGGCCGCCTCCGGCTCGTCGCCTCGCCCGACGGGGGCGGAGGGAGCGTGACGGTCTACACCGACGCTCGGCTGTACGCGGGGCTCTTCGCGAGCGGTCAGGGCGCGCGGCACGAGCTGGCGCCGGGGCGGCACGCGTGGGTGCACGTCGCCCGCGGCCGGGCGCGGGTCAACGGGCAGGAGCTCGGCGCGGGCGACGCGGCGGCCCTCTCGGACGAAGGGGCCGTGAGCATCGAAGGCGTCGACGGCGCCGAGGTGCTGCTCTTCGATCTGGCCTGAAGGGCATGGATCCTCCGCCCTGCTCAGGGCGCGATGCCCCATCGAGCGCGTTGCCTGCGATCGCCGATGCGGGCTACGACGCGGGTCGGAGGATCCACGCCATGGAGCGAGACGACGACCGACCCTGGAGCCGAACGGCCCCGTCCCAACACTGGGACTACATCGTGATCGGCTCGGGGATGGGGGGCATGACGACCGCGGCGATCCTGGCGAAGCTGGGCAAGCGGGTGCTGGTGCTGGAGCGGCACTACGTCCCTGGCGGGTTCACGCACTCGTTCAAGCGCAAGCGCTGGCACTGGGACGTCGGGGTGCACGCCATCGGCGAGGTCACCGAGAAGGCGCTGCTCGGGCGCATCCTGGGCGACCTCACCGGCGGTCGCTTGAAGTGGGCCTCGCTGGGGGCGGAGTACGAGCACTTCCACTACCCCGACGGCTTCGACATCTCCTTTCCCGACAACCGGAGGCAGTACAAGGAGAACCTCTACGAGGCCTTCCCCGACGAGCGGGAGGCCATCGACCGGTACTTCTCCGAGGTGCGCCACGCGGTCTCGGCCATGTGGGGCTACTACGCCTCGCGGGTGCTGCCCGAGGGCCTCGCCACGGCCCTCTCGCCGCTCACCCTGCGAGCTTCTTCGCGCTACACCGACCGCACGCTGCGATCGGTGCTCGACGAGATCACCACCAACCCTCGGCTCAAGACCGTGCTCGCCGGGCAGTGGGGCTACTACGGATCGCCGCCCAGCCAGGGGTCCTTCGCCATCCACGCCTCGGTGGTGCACCACTTCCTCCACGGGGCCTACTACCCGGTGGGAGGCGCGGGAAACATCGCCCGCACGATGCTGCGCACGGTCGCCGACGCCGGCGGCTGGACGCGCATTCGCGCCGAGGTCGACCACATCCTCATCGAGGACGGCGCCGCGGTGGGGGTGCGCATGAAGGACGGCGAGGAGATCCGCGCCGACCGGGTGGTGAGCGCCGCCAACGCGCTGGTGACGGTGTCGCAACTCGTTCCGCCCGAGGCGAGGCCGAGCGAGTGGGCCGCCGCGGTGAACTCCATGCCCCCGTCGCCCGCGCACGTGTGCCTCTACATGGGCTTCGAGGGAGACATCACCAAGGCCGGCGCGGGGGCGGCCAACCAGTGGTTCTGGGAGACCTGGGACACGGAGCTCACGGCCTGGGACTTCACCGCCTCCGACGCCCTGCCGCCGCTGCTCTACACCTCATACCCGTCGCTGAAGGACCCGTCGCACGACCCCGGCCCCTCGATGCTACACACGGGCGAGATCGTCACCTTCGTGCCCTACGAGTCCTTCGCGAAGTGGCGAGGCAGCGCGTGGATGAAGCGCGGCCCCGAGTACGAGGCCCTCAAGGCCGACCTCAAGGCCAGGATGCTGAAGCTGTTCTTCAAGCATCGCCCGGGGCTCGAGCCGATGCTGCGCCACGCCGAGCTCTCGACGCCGCTGACCACCGAGCACTTCGCCAACCCCGCCGCGGGGGCGATCTACGGGGTCGTGTCGACGCCCGACCGCTACCGCAACCCCTGGCTGCGCCCGCGAACGCCCATCCGCAACCTGTTCCTGTCGGGCTGTGACGTGGGATCGGCGGGGGTGATGGGGGCCTTCGCGGGCGGCCTGCTCAGCGCCGTGGCGGCCGAGCCCACGGCGGCGCTGCGGTACCTGCGCCCGCTGGCGATGCCCTCGCGGCGCTGACGGCGCGCGGGGGCTCACGGGTTGAAGTGGGGGGTGTTTTTAGGGGGTCTTGGGGGGGGGCTTGTTTTTTTTTTAAATTTTTGGGTATGGGGTTTGTTTTTTGGTTTTTTTTTTTTTTTGGGGGATGTTTTTAAGGATGGGGTTTAAATGTTTTGGGTGTTATGTTTTAAATGCCCACGGCAGGGAAAGAGCCGTCTTCGGAGGGACGCGCGAACCCACGCGCCGGAGCGCTGGCTCCCACCGGGTGATCCCCCCGAAGGAGACATCGTCATGAAGGCCTACCTCATTCCCATGATCGTCGCGCTCGGCGCATCGCTCTCCGCCTGCGGCGACGCGGGCAACGACGGCAACGGCGGCAACGGCGGCAACCGCTACGACGCCGCGGCCTACGACGCCGCGGCCTACGACGCCGTGACCGCCGACGGGAGCGCGCGCTTCGCCGACGAGGCCGCGTTGCTACGGTGGCTCCGCGAGGAGGAGAAGCTCGCGCACGACGTGTACGTCGCGCTGCAGGGGCGCAGCATGGTCTTCAGCAACATCGCCGCGAGCGAGCAGATGCACACCGAGGCCGTGAAGACGCTGCTCGATCGCTACGGCATACCCGACCCCAGCGCGGGCAGAGCCGCGGCGAGCTTCGCCGATCCGACGCTGCAATCGCTCCACGATGCGCTCGTGGCGAGGGGCAGCGCGTCGACCGTGGCGGCGCTCCAGGTGGGCGCCGAGATCGAGGAGCTCGACATCGCGGACATCCGCGAGATGCGGGGCGTCGCGACGAGCGCCGACGTCCGGGCGACGCTCGACACCCTCGAGCGAGGGTCGAGAAACCACCTTCGCTCGTTCTGGAGGCAGCTCCAGATGGCGGGCGCGAGCTACACGCCGCAGCACCTCGACGCGGCGGAGTTCAGGGCGATTGCGGAGAGCGCGGCCGAGACGGGGCGCTAGGCGTCAGCGGCTGCCGATCCAGGGGCCGCCGGAGGTGTTCGAGTCCACCGTGCGCCCCCAGGTGCCGGCGAAGCGCCGCCCGTCGGGCGAGAACTCCAACCGAAACCCTCCCGACGACGACGCGTCGGTCCACCGTCCGAGCATCAGTCGGCCGTTGACCCGGCCCGCCATCGCGCCGGGCATCGAGGCGCTGCTCCCGTAGACGCCCACCACCGTGGCCCCGTACTGCGTCAGCCGCAGCGTCGAGGTGCCGCCCGCGAACACCGAGTTCCACTCCCCCGACACGTCGACGATCGGGTGCTGCGCCTCGGCCGGACGCGCCCCGGTCACCACCCCCGTCACCAGCACCACCGCCAGCGCTCGCAGGATCATTCTTCGTTCCATCGTGATTGCCTCCGGTCGCGAGCGTAGAGCAGCGCCTCCTCTTCTGCACCTGCCATGGCATATCGCAGTCTCCCTGGCGCGCTTTGCCCCGCCGGTGGTGACATCATCGCCCACCCGATGAGCGCCTTGCCGAAGCTTCCGCCGCCCTGTCGCAACCACCCTCGCCGCGACTCCGTCGTGCGCTGCGCCGGGTGCAGCCGCACCCTCTGCGACGAGTGCTACCGCTTCCGCGTCGACGCGCAGCCGATGTGCGCTCGGTGCGCCTACGAGCACTCCACCCGGGCGGCGCGCCGCGTGTCGCTGGCGGTGTCGTTCCTCCTGATCACCGGGGCAGCGGGGCTCTTCGCAGAGCGTCGCTTCGGCGTCTGGGAGAGCTCCCCCATCGAGGTCGTCGTCGGGGTGGTGACCGCGCTCGGCATCGCCGCCGCCATCGCGCTCTCGGGCCGCGGCGCACGGGTCGTCGTCGAGCACCGCGACCCCGACGAGCCCATCCCCGAGCCCATCCCCGAGCGCGCCGGGTCGATCTACCGAGCGAGCGCCCGTCAGGTGCTGATGGCCGCCGCGCCGCGGGTGTCGGCCCGCGCCACGGCGCTGGTGATGCTGGCCGCCTTCGCCGGATCGGCCGTGATGCTCCCCGCCTCGATGCGCCTCCCCCGATGGATCGAGACCGAGCTGGTGCTCTCGCTCTGGTGGATCATCGTCGTGGCCGCGCTGACCACCCTGCTCTACCGCGGCTTTCGCCTCCGCGACGACTTCGTCTATTTCACCCCCTGGAACCGTCCTCCCGCCGTGAAGGGCGACGACCCCGCGCCCGCCAAGAGCGGCTGCAGCGGGTGGGCCGACGGCCTCGGAGGCTGCGGCGCCGACGGCGAGGGGCTGCTCGCCATGCTGGCGCTCGCGATCGTGCTGAGTCTGGCGCTCGGCGCGGCGTGGGTGCTCGTCGAGCTCGCGCTGCCGCTGGTGTTCTTCCTGATGTACTGGCTCTTCATGCGGGCCATCGGGCGCGTCGCCAACGACCGCCACGGGTGCGAAGGCTCGCTGGCGCGGGCGCTGGGCTGGGGCCTCGGGTGGGCGACGGTCTACGTGGCGCCGATCGCGCTGGTCACCTGGGCGCTGCACGCGCTGCGTCGCTGAGCGCCACGAGCGGGCTCCTCGTCAGCCGGGGTCCTTCGCGGGTCGTCGCTCGTGCTGCGCGACGAAGGCCTCGACCACGGCGGCGATCGCCGACACCCACTCGGGCGATCCCCTCGCCGCGACCTCCAGCTCCTGACCCACCCAGGCGATCTCGGCGATGGACACCCGCAGCCGCCCGGGGGGCGCTCCCTCCACGCGCAGCGTCTGCTCGTCGCTCGCGCCTCCCGCGTAGGGGTCCACCGTGAGGGAGCGCCGCTCGATGGAGATCCGCACCTCGCCGAGCTCGCGAGAGAGCCGAAGCGGCCGCGCGAAGGCCTCCTCCGTAGGGAGCTCGAAGCCCCCGAGGCCCAGCGCGTCGAGCAGCCCACGGGCGAGCGGCAGCAGCGACGGAGCGCCCTCCAGCGGCGTGGTCGTGGACAGCGACGAGGTGCCCGGCTGCGCCATCAATTCACCACCGATGATAACGTCTCGCGCCACGAAGCCCATGGCCACCAGGAAAGCAGCCCCCGCCCCGAGCGCCGAGCGCGTCCACTCCAAGTCCTTCAACGGCTCCAAGCGGGGGACGGTGCTCCGACGCTGGACCGCTCCGAAGCCCGACAGCTTCTTCGGCGCGGACTTCGCGCTGGTCGAGTTCGACCACCACCCGGAGCCGATCTGGTCGTCGTCGCAGTGGCTGAAGAAGCCCACCAAGGCCGACCTCTACGAGCGCTGGCGCGCCTCGGCCCTCCCGTCGGTGGAGGCGCTGGTGGCCGGGACCACCGAGGACGTCCTGCGCGCCTGCGCTCGCATCTCCTGCGGGCAGCGCTCCCACCACGACGGCGCCGTGCGCTGGGTGGGGCTCGTCCGTCACCTCCCGCTGGAGCTCGGCACCGCGGTGCTCCTCGGGCTCTACGAGCGGCTGCGAGCCGACCCGGAGACCGAGCGCTTCGACCAGCCCGCGGCCCTCGATGGGAGCGAGTACAACAAGTCGGAGTTCAAATACGGCCCCAACGTGCGCGGCGACGACGTGACCTCGATGCTGTACAGCGGGCTCACCCCCTACTGGAGCGACGCGGTCGGAGGCGCGCCCACCACCGTCGCCGAGGCGCTCCCTCCGGCGCTGCGAGAGCGAGCGCTGCGGGCCTTCGAGGGCACCTGGGAGGACGGCCGCGAGTACCTCCACCAGCGGCTCACCCGGCCGACCCTCGCGCAGGCCTTCCAGGGCGTCGGGCGCGGCGACAACGCCCGCGTCGGGCTCGATCAGGAGTTCGCGATGGTCAACGGGACGGGGTACTGACCCGGAGGTAGCGGCCCGTCACAAACGCTCCCACCGTCCGCGCGCATCGGGGCCTTTGACCCGGCCGTTCTTTTGGTAGGGTCTCGCGCATGAGCAACCCCACCGCCCTCCTGGAAACCTCCCTCGGCAACATCAAGATCGAGCTCTTCGTCGACCAGATGCCCATCACCGCTGGCAACTTCGTGAAGCTCGCGAAGTCCGGCTTCTACGACGGGCTCCACTTCCACCGCGTCATCAACAACTTCATGCTCCAGTTCGGGTGTCCCCACAGCAAGGACCCGAACAGCGGGCGCGCGGGCACCGGCGACGGCCCCGACGGCACCATCAAGGACGAGTTCGCGGCGCGCCTCTCCAACGAGCCCGGAACGCTGTCGATGGCGAACACCGGCGCGCCCAACAGCGGGTCGAGCCAGTTCTTCATCAACACGGTGCACAACTCCTTCCTCGACTGGTTCTCGCCCGGCGCGTCGAAGCACCCGGTGTTCGGCAAGGTGCTCGAAGGCATGGACGTCGTGAAGAAGATCGAGACGACCCCCACCGACCGCAACGACCGGCCGCGCACCCCGGTGAAGATGATCCGGGTGACCGTTCAGGAAGGCTGAGCGCCCCGCACCCTCGCCACCAGCCTGGGCCGCAGCGTCTCCGCCGCGATCACCCCGTCCAGGCTGCCCACCGCGAGCGCCCGCTCCACGGTGTGCACCCCGTCGAACTCCTTCGCGATGGCCGCCTGCGCCCTCGCCTGCGCCTGCTTCAACACCCGCTCGTGCTCGCCCGCCGCGGCCGAGCGCATCGACGGGGGTGCCGCCTCCAGCGCGCGACGGGCCGCCACCACCTCCGGGTCGGAGTCCGCGCGACGACGCACCAGGCCTGGGAAGACCACCGCGGCGGCCGGTCCGCCGCCGATGACGCTCGCGAAGGAGCCTCGCAGCGCAAGCGCCTCCACCGCGGGGTTGAGCGCGCGGGAGAACACCACGTAGGCGCCGCCGTGGTAGCGGGACACCACGCAGAACACGAAGGGCCCCTCGAAGTTCACCACCGCGCGGCCGATCTCCGCGCCGTGCTCCAGCTGGAGGTGGCGCAGCGAGTCGGGCGATCCGTCGAAGCCAGAGAGGTTGGCGAGCACCACCACCGGGCGAGCGCCGCTGGCGGCGGAGATGGCGCGGGCGACCTTGCGAGAGGAGAGCGGGAAGAGGGTCCCGCTGGTCCAGTGGTCGGGGCCGTCGGCGGGGGCGTCGCCGCGGCGGGGGATGGGCCGCGACTCGATGCCGATGCAGCACACCGGGTCTCCGCCGAGCGAGCCCTCCCACACCACGGCGCTCTCGGCGCCCTGCCACGAGGCCCAGCGCTCCAATGGGGCGACGTCCTGGTCGAGCACCGCGCGCATCACCGGGCGGATGCTGAAGGGACGCTTGCGACCCGGGTTGGTCGCCTCGTCGAAGATCTCCCCGACGGTGCGGTATCCCTCCGCCTCGCCGTCCGCTCCGTAGGGCGCGAGCGTCACGTCGCGCTCCACCGGATCGAGCGACCTGAGCCGCCTCGGACGCCTCTCCCCCGGCGCGATCTGGGTGAACGCGAGGTGGCGGAAGAGAAGCTGGTAGGCCGCCGTGAGGTCGGGCGCGAAGTACTGCGCCTCGCCATTGGGCCCCATCACCCGCTCGAAGCCGCCGATGCCGTTGTTGTCCTCCGCGGCGACGCTCCCGGCGTACTCCAGGGCGCGCTTGCCCGTGAGCAGCATGGAGCCCTGAGGCGTCATGATCAGCGCCCCGCGGCAGTGGAGGAGCATCGTGGCCTCGGCGTTCCAGTAGCTCTGGGCGCCGACGTTGATGCCGTCCACGATGACGTTGATCGTCCCTCGCGCCTGGGTGAAGCGCACGATGCGGGCGAGCACCCGCGCGGTCCAGTCGAGGTTCTCCGTGCCGCTGTCCATGGCGATGCGCGCGCCGCTGGAGACGGCCACCCACTCCACCGCCATGCCCTCGCGCTCGGCGAGGTCGAGGGCCGCGATGATGCGCCGGCACTCGGGCTCCGCGAGCGAGCCCATGCCCCGCGTGGGGTCGCCCACCAGCAGCACCCGCGAGAGCCCGTCAGGGAAGGGCTCGTAGCGGCTGGTCACCACGCCCACCACAAGGTAGGCGCTGTTCTGCCCGAAGGGGCGCGACACGGGCACCAGGCTCTCTCCGTCGGGGCTGAGGTCGAGCTCGGTGAAGCTGCCGCGGGGGAAGGGGCCCGCGTCGTCGTCGCGAGAGAGCGCCCGCAGCAGCTCGTAGGGGTAGAAGAGGCCCTTGCGGCGCGCCTCGACGATGCGTCGCTCGTCCGAGGTGAGCACGCTCACGGGCTCCATGTCGGGGTCCGTCGCGGTGAGCGTGGCGCCGTGGCCGGTGGGGTTGGTCCACTCGACCTGAAGCGGGCGGCCGAGCGGATGGGACGGGTCGGGACGACGCGCCCGGAGGATCATCTTCTCCAGCCCGAGCCCCGCGGTCGCCGGAGCGAGACGGCGGGTCACGGTCATCATCTCGTCGCGGGTGAGCGTGAGCAGCGGGCGGGTGAAGACCACGAGGCGGTTCCAGAAGGGCTTCGGGTCGCGGGCGCGCACGGCCTGGGCGTCGCGCATGGCGTGAAGCGCCGTGAGGTACACCCGCTCGAAGCCCGGAATCGACCGCAGCGCGCCCGTCTCCGGGTCGCGCTCCGGGTCGATGCGCTCGACCTCCACGATGCACACGAGGCGCTGGTCCGAAGGGTCCTGACGGGAGCGGGCCACCGCGAGGAAGACCTCCCCCGGGGCGGGCAGGCGCTCCAGCTCGAAGGCCCCGAGGCGCTCGATCTCGCAGGCCTCGATGCGCGCCGGGTGGAAGTCCCGGAGGAAGCGGTCCTCCGCGAAGAGACCGTCGGCGTCGCGGGTGAAGGTGCGGCTCAGCCGCCCGTGCTCCACGTTGCCCCAGTTGACCGAGAAGCGGCGCACCCGCTTCGGCAGCCCCCCGAGCGAGGCCGCTCCGCCCTCGTCGAAGGCCGAGAGCCACGAGGGGTCGGGCTCGGCCACGAAGGCGTCGATCTCCAGCGAACGGTCGCCGTCGGGCAGCAGGTCGAGCGCCCTTGCGGCGTCCGCGACCATCTCCGAGGGGCTCGACAGCACCGAGAGCACCGAGGCCCCGGGCGTGGCGTAGAGGGCCGCCGTCGCGGCGTCCGCGGAGGTCTCCACGCGCTCGGCGTCGGGGTGGAGCCGACGCACCAGGAGGTCGAGCAGCGTCGCGCGAGGGGCGCTGCGGGCGAGCGCCGGGGCCACGGGGATCAGCGCCAGCAGGGCCCCGTGAGGCAGCGCGTCGAGCTCCTCCTCGACGGCGGCGCGAACGGCCGCGGAGGCCGTCGGGGAGACGAGGCGGGAGAAGGCCTCCTCGGCGGCGCGGGAGAGGGTGCGGGCCTGGGCGCGCTGCCGGGGGCGGTCGCAGAGGTGATACACCACCGTGTAAGCCGCCTCCGAGAGGGCGCGGTCGCGCTGCACCACCATCGCCGCGAAGGCCTCGAGGCGCTCCCTCAGCGTGCTGCGCTCGGACTCCGTCGCGTCGTCGTGGTCGGCCCGCACCACCGCCGTCAGCACCCCGAGGATCACCCGGTCTCGCAGCCCGAGCGCCCGGTGCGCCTGGAGGATGCGGAGCATGGCGTCGTCGTGCCGGGCGGCCGCGTCGGCGTCCCTCACGTCGTGCCAGAGGAGGGCGGCGCGCACCTGCGCCACGAAGGCCTCGGGGAAGCCCTGGGCGTCGCCCCGCCGGGGGCGGAGGTAGCGCGCGAGGTGGTCGACCGGCGCCACGCCGTCGGGGCCGGGGGCGGTCTCGAAGAGGCGCTCGTGGGAGACGTAGGCGTCGA
Organism: Deltaproteobacteria bacterium; assembly: GCA_016704445.1. Taxonomy (GTDB): domain Bacteria; phylum Myxococcota_A; class Polyangia; order Polyangiales; genus SCUS01. The sequence continues at coordinate 23,794 of JADJAE010000029.1, read as the reverse complement.
GGAGCCGGGCGAGCTCGCCGCGGCCCACGCGCACCTTGTGGTCGCGCAGCAGGGCCAGCGAGGCGACGACCTCGCGGGCGGGGTGGTCGTAGCCGAGGATCACCCCGAGGCGCATCGCGGCCGCGTGCGTGTCGGGCTCGACGGCGGGGTCGGCGCGCAGCGGGGCGAGGCCCTCCACGGCGGACCAGCGCTCGGCGTCGCGGCCCTCGATGACGGCGAGGCACTGCCCCGCGGTGACCAGCGACGAGGCGCCCACCAGGAGCCGCCCGATGCGCCCTCCCACCGGGGCCTCGATGGCGATCTCCATCTTCATGACCTCCAGGGTCATGAGCCGGTCGCCCTCGGCGACGACCTCGCCCTCGCGCACGCACACCTGCGTCACCGCCGCGGGGACGGGCGCCACGACGCGTCCGTCGGAGGCGCGCGCGAGGCGGTGAGCGACGCTGTCGACCTCGACGTGGAGCGCCGTGGGGGTGACCACCTGCACCACGCCGAGCCGGCGGCCGTGGAGGGTGAGCACCGCGGTGCCCGGTCCGGTGGACTGGTACGTGACCTCCGCCGACTGTCCGGCGCAGGTGATGAGGTAGCGCTCGGGCCCGGTGGCGAGCACGTCCAGGGAGAGCGAGGCCCCGCCGACGGCGAAGCGGAAGGAGCGAGGCTCCGCCTGGGGGACGCTCGTGGGCATCCCCCGGTGGGCGTGGAGCATCACCTCGGCGATCTCGTCGGCGCGGGCGCGCTGGTGCTCCCCGACGGCGGCGGCGACCAGGGCGGCGTCGAGGTGAGGGCGAGCCAGGGCGCCGGGGCGATCGGCGATGTGGTGGTCGAGCCAGCGGGTGGTGACCCGGGCCTCGCGCATGGCGTCGTGGTCGACGAGCTCCAGCAGCAGCGAGCGGTTGGAGGCGCCGCCCTCGATGGCGACGGTGCTGCGGGCGAGGGCTTCTTCCAGGCGGGCGAGGGCGTCCTCGCGGGTGGGCCCTGTCGCGATGACCTTGGCGAGCATGGAGTCGAACTCGCCGGGGACCACGTCGCCCGCGAGGAAGCCGGAGTCGACGCGCACCCCGGGGCCGGTGGCGAGCTCGAAGCGGATGAGCCGCCCCGCGCTGGGGCGGAAGCCCTCGTCGGGGTCCTCTGCGTTGAGCCTCGCCTCGACGGCGTGGCCTCGGGCGGGGGGCAGCGACTCGGGGAGTCTTTCGCCTCGGGCGACGTCGATCTGCATCCCGACGAGGTCGAGGCCCGTCACGCACTCGGTGACCGGGTGCTCCACCTGGAGCCGGGTGTTCATCTCCAGGAAGTAGAAGCCCGAGAGGTCGGGCCGCACCAGGAACTCCGCCGTCCCTGCGTTCACGTACCCGCTGGCGCGGGCGATGCGGATCGCGGCGTCCTTGAGCTGCTCCTCCAGGGCTCCGAGGCCCGGCGCGGGGGCCTCCTCCAGCACCTTCTGGTGGCGGCGCTGCATGCTGCAATCGCGGGTTCCGACGGCGTGCACGCGGCCGTGCGAGTCGGCGATGATCTGCACCTCGACGTGGCGCGCCTCCGGGGCGAAGGACTCCACCAGCAGGGTCGGGTCACCGAAGGCCGCGCGGGCCTCGGCGGAGGCGCTGGCGAAGGCCGCGGCGACCTCGTCGGCGGCGCGCACGATGCGGATCCCCCGGCCACCGCCGCCCGCGGCGGCCTTGAGCAGCACGGGGTATCCGATGCGCTCGGCGTGGCGGGTGGCCTCGGCGGCGTCGACCACCGGGCCGCCGCTCCAGGGGGTGACCGGGACGCCGTTGTCCTCGGCCACGCGCTTGCCGCCGATCTTGTCGCCGAGCAGGCGCATCGACGAGCCCGACGGGCCGATGAAGACCAGGCCCGAGTCGGCGCAGGCGTCGGCGAAGTCGGGTCGCTCGGAGACGAAGCCCCAGCCCGGCCAGACGGCGTCGCAGCCGGCCTCGACGAGGAGCGACACCACCCGAGGCACGTCGAGGTAGGCGCTGCGCATCGCGCCGGTGGACCCGGGGACCAGCGCGTCGCCGAGCAGGATGGCCTCGTCGGCCTCGCGCACGAACATCGCGTCGCGGTCGGGGTGCGTATAGAGCGCGACGACCTCCATGGGCTCCCGGTGGCGCTTGGACCACGCGCGGGCGGCTCGGAGGAAGCGCACGGCGGCCTCTCCACGGTTGACGACCCCGACGCGGCGAAACGGGCGGTGGATCAGGGACATCAGCGGGTCATTCCTTCCGTGTTGGCCGGGGCCCCGGGCCTTCCTGGCCCCCTTTCTCTTTGTTTGTGCCCCGTCCCCCCCCCCCCCGGGCGGGGGGGGGGGGGGGGGGGGTGGGGGGGGGGAGGGGGGGGGAGGGGCCGGGGGGGGGGCCCCGGCGGGGGGGGCCCCGGCCCGGGCCCTTCGCCCCCGCCCCTCCCCCCCGGGGGGGCCGGGGGCGGGGGCGCGGGGGGGAGGGCCCGCAACCTCCATCCCGGGCGGGGCCCCCCCAACGCGGCCTCGCAACGAGCCGCCCCCCGAAGAGCCATCGAGCGAAGCCTGCGAGCCACTCGCCAGCGGGTCCCTCCCCGGTGACGATCGCGCCTTCGCGGGCGCCTGCCACGAAGCGGGCGGTGGCCTCGGAGCGGTAGGACCCGAGGGCGTCGAGGGTGGCCATGAGCACGGCGTGCTCGGTGGTGGCCCCGCAGCGGGCGGTCCACGGCTCGACGCGGCGGGCGAAGGCGGGGTCCGGGGCCGTGGGGCGCTCGTCGGAGGGAGCGGGGCCGAGGCCGTTGATGGCGTCGATCACCACCTGCTTGCGCTCCTTCAGCGGGAGCGAGGCGAGCGCGGCGGGCTCGATGGGGCGGCCGATCCAGATGTCCTGGCGGCCGTAGCCCAGCGGAAACTCCAGGCGCTGCGAGAGCTCGTCCTGGGGTAGTCCTCCGACGAAGCGCACCGGCACGATGGGAGCGCCCACGGCGAAGGCCATGTCGATGAAGGCCGAGCTCATCTTGATGACCGGCTGGCGGCAGGAGAGCCCTCGGGTGCCCTCCACGTGGACCATCACGCTCTTGCCCCGCTGCGCCATGTCCTGGGCGAGCTCGCCGATGATGCGCACGAGGGACTCCCGGTCATCGCGGTCGAAGAAGGTGATGAGCTTCGGGTCGGTGATGCCGGGGTAGGAGAAGCTGTGTCGGATGAGCTCGCCCACCCAGGTTCCGCGGTGCTCGGCCTTGGCGAGGGTGACCGTGGCGACCTCGGAGAGGCCGGAGGCGATCACCGAGAAGAGCAGCGACTCGACCGCCACCTGGTGGTTGGCGAGGTAGAGGCAGCTACGGCCGCGGACGCGGGCGAAGGCCTCCGGGTCCGCGATCACCACGTCGCCAATGAAGCGCTCGACGAGGCCGTAGTAGAGGTCCTCCACGGGCCACGGTCCGATGGCGAAGCGCTTGCGCCAGTAGGACTCCACGGGAGCGAGGTCGAGCGCGGGGGCCCCGGCGTCGGTCACCCGGACGGCGTCGCCCTCGCGAGCGACGTCGAGGAAGTGGCGGCGCAGCGGGCGCATGGCGACGGTGGCGCTGCGGAGATCCTCGGCGGGGCGCACGGTGCTCGGGTGGACGATGGCGCGCGAGGCGACGTGGTCACGCACGGCGACCTCGGCGATGAGGTCGCTGCCCGAGGGAGCGCCGTAGATGGTGGCGACGTTGCCCGGGAGCCAGTCGCTGGGCTTCACGTCGGAGGGAGCGGCGACGGTGGAGGCGCCCTCGACGCGGGAGAGGCGCAGGCCCGGGACGAAGCGGCGGTCGCGGAGGAAGGCGCGGCGCTCCAGGCGGGAGGCCCGGCCGATGGGCCCCTTGGGGAGCAGCACCTCGACGAGGGTGAGCGCCACGAGGACCGTGCCATCCACGATGAGCTGGATATCGTACTTCGGAAAGCGGGGCTCTCCGTCGAAGCCGGCGAAGCGCACCTCGACGCGGCCTTCACCCGAGGAGGGAATCTCTCCGTGGAGGGTGAGCGAGGGAATCCGATAGGGATATCCGACCACGTCGTCGGAGATATCGGAGGACCATTGAGAGAGGGCGTCGTGGGGGATGGCGTGGGTGAGCGCGTCGAGGAGGCCCTGGTGGAGGGTTCCTCGGGGGACACCGCGCAGGGAGAGGTCGACGAGGGCCGATGAGCCTCGGGCGCCGATCGACCACGAGCGGAGCATCTGGAAGGCGGGCCCGTGGAAGAGGGCCGCGGAGCGATAGGGGTCCTCGGCGGGGACGGCGTCGCTCAAGGGGCTTAGCGGGGCGGGCGGGCTCGGATATCGGGTATCGGTGAGCACCCGACCGGAGGCCACGGGCTCGAAGCGGGAGAGTGCCGCCTCGCGGGCCTCTCGGAAGGCCGAGAGGGTGACCTCGCCGCCGTCCTTCACCTCGGTGCGCAGCCGAACGGGCGTACCCGGGAAGGGCAGCCAGCGGTGCACCTGCACCTCGCTGAGCCCGGTGACCATCGCGCCAGAGCGGGCGACCGCTCCGGCGAGGCGGTCGACCATGGACATCATCGGGAGCGCGGGGAGCGTCCAGGTGGGGCGATGGTCGCCCAGCCAGAGGTCCGTGGAGGGGTCGAGGGTCTCTTCGTTGTTGGAAGAGAGTCCCTTCGGGGGCAGCGGGGGCTCGGCGCCCGGCACGATGCGCATCGCCAGCTGGCGTGTGTGGTAGATGCGCTTGCCGTCGACCCAGAGCGACCCTTCGGCCACGGCGAAGGGCACTCCGCCGTCATTGCCCACTTCGAGAATGGCAATCTCCGTGGTGATGCGCTTGTTCTTCGGAACCACCTGGCCGCGGTACTTCCACGTCGCGGGCTTGCCCACCGCGACGGGCTCGAAGCGGGGGTTGGCCACCCCGTCGGCCATGGAGCGCTCGATCATGGCGAACTGGAGCAGCTGCACCAGGGCCTCGATGCCCAGCGAACCAGGCTGGACGGGGTCCTGGAAGAAGTGGGCCTTGAAGAACCACTCGTCGTAGCGGACGTCCTTCTCGGCGCGGGCCCAGCCGAGGCCCTTCTTGCCGCCATCGGGCTCCCACGCGGTGATGCGGTCGAGCATGCAGAGCATCGGGGCGGGGAGGCGGGGAGATCCCTCGAAGTACTTCGCAGGGCGGGCGCGAAGGTCGATGAGCACCTCCGAGGGGGACTCGATGCGGGCGCGGTCCTCCGGGGTGACGGGGAGCCCCACCTGGTTGACGAAGGCCTCCGCGGGGAAGAACCCGAAGACCGTATTCATCTTGTAGACGAGGGTCTGTCCGATGAAGCACTCGACTTCGAAGGACTCGATGATCATCCCCGCCGAGCGGGAGACGTCCGTGACCTTCACCCTGGTGCGAAGGGTCCCGGAGGTGGGGAAGATCTCTTCGTAGAAGGTTCCGGTGCCGTCGAGGTTGCGGAAGAGCAGGTCGACGTCGGTGGTGAGCGCGCTTCCGATGTAGCTCGCGAGCCAGCCGCAGGGCTGGAGGGCGGCCTCCATCAACACGCAATAGGGCATCGTGGGATGTCCGTTGAGGTCGAAGTACCAGGCACCCGGGGGGATGTCGTACTCGGCCTCGATCACCCCGCCGGGCTGGAGCACGCCGAGCGGCGCGTCGGCGCGGGTGATGCGCGACATGAAGTGATAGGGCGGACCGGGAAGGCGAGCGACGCCGCGGGTGCTGTCGAAGCGGGTGTACATCGGGCCGAAGGCGGCCGACGGACGGCCCCAGGCGCAGGCGATGAGCGAGGCGTAGTCGAAGGCGAAGCCATCGACCACGGCGACGGCCTTGGGCTCGACATACCCACTGAGACCGCCGAGGCGGCGAAGGTCCATGGCGGCGTGCGCGGGGTCGGAGCCGGAGAGCGCGGGAAGGTGGGCCCAGTGGTCGAGGGGCCACGAGGGGACGAGGCGGAGCCCCACGCGGCGGGCGTGGAAGGCCTTGCGACCATCGACGGTGCAAAGCAGGTCGGCATAGACCGTGGGTACCGGGCCGGCGATGACCTCTTCGATGAAGATCTCGTAGGTGAGGTGCCGCGACTCGGGCGTCGCCTGACCGCGGCAGCGCATCGGGATCTTCGTCCCGGTGACGGGCTCGAAGCGCCAGCCGTCGCGGTCGACGGAGAAGCCCATGGCCACGAGGTAGAACGACATCGCCTGGAGGCACCCCTCGAACATGAGGGTTCCGGGCATGCAGGGGTCGTTGTGGAAGTGGCCCGCGAAGTACCAGTCGTCCGCGGTGATGGGCGCCTCGGCGCGGAGGTAGCCGCGCTGCCAGGGTCCGCCCGTGGGGTCGAGGTCGACGACCTCGTGGAGGAAGAGCATCCGGCCGGCGGAGATGCGAGGGCTGCGGACGTGGGTGCGGGCCTTCTCGAAGCCGGGACCGAAGCAGTCGGCCACGCGGCCCTCCGCGAAGGCGCGGAGGTCGTCATGGGAGAACGATCGCTTCGTACAAGGGACGAGCGGGGCGTCGAGCTGCGCGGTGGAGGAGTGCTCGCCGGTGGTGGCGTCCCAGAGGATGCCACCCGAGTTGGCGAGTTCTTCATCGGTGAAGAAGCCGGCCTGGCCGTGGCGGACGGAGAGCCGGAGCTCGCCGTTCACCCGGCAGTCGTAGTGGAAGAAGAAGAGGCGGACATCGCCCTGCTGGGCGTGACCGTCGACGTGGATCTCGTAGGAGAGCGTCTCGCCGGGCTGGGGGAGCTCGCCGTGATAGGTGAGCTCGCAGCCGAGGAGGCGATAGACGCGCTCGCCCTGGTTGAGCCGGTCGATGCCCAGCCAGGAGATGAGCAGGAGGTCGGCCTGGCCGGACTCGATCATGATGCCGGCGGGCATCCGGCCCTCGTGGAGGTACCAGCTCTCGGGGGTGACGTCGGTCTCGGTCCAGAGGGTTCCGACGCCCATGGAGTTGGGGACGGCGTCGATGCCGGTGACGCGATCGGCCAGCAGCAGCGGCGGCATCGGCATGCGCACCTGGCGGGCGTAGGCGTCCTGCGATGCGAAGGCGGGGCCGAAGACCGAGGAGATGGAGCCCGAGGCGAGGGTCTCAAGCTGGGCACGATTGAAGCGAGGACCGGGGTGGCCGCTGGGGGCAGTGGGGACGGGAGTAGCGGAGGTCACCGGAAGTCCGCGAGCGGACTGCCCCGCGTCGGCTCCAGACCCCGACCGTGAGGGAGGGGGTGCGACGCTCGGGCCGACGAGCGGAGAACGGAACGGGACCAGGACTAGTCCGCTGCCCCTCCTTACGGTCGGGGTCTGCGATGGGCGACGTGGCCGCCGAGTGTCGTACCGGGGAGGAAGCCACCGCCACCGTGCCCACGCCACCGCGCGCCCTCAAGAGCCCCGCGAGCATGTTCTGCTGCAGCGACAGGAAGCGCGAGTGCGCCGTCGCCTGCGCCTCCAGGTACCCCCGATGGATCGCCGCGATGCGCCCCTGCTCGGCCATCGCCCTCGCGACGATGTCGTTCGTCGCCCCAACCATCGCCGCGGGCGCAGCCGCCACGGGCCTCGGCTCCGGCACCATCACCACCACTGGCGCAGCCACCGCCACCACAGGCGCAGCCACCACCGCGGGCATCTCCTCGCCCAGCACCGGGACCAGCCTCGGCGCAGGGGCCATCACCTGCACGCCCGTCTCGAACGCGGGCAGCCGGATCGCCGGTGCGTGCGCAGGTACCTTCATCGTCGCTCCTGAAGCCTTCTTGGGCTGCGCGTCGACGCCGAGCGCGCGGTGCAGCGCCTCGACGTCCACCGCCACGCCCGCCGCCACCAGCGCCGCCGCCGCGTTGGCGAGCTGACGCACGCCGCTGCGACCCGACACGTCCATCGGCACCGCGAGGTGCTCCCGCTCTCCGAGAACCTTCTTGATCCAACCGCTGCACAGGCCGCGCGGGCCGTGCTCGATGAACACCCGCACCCCGTCCGCCCAGGCGCGCTCGATCATCCGAGGGAAGTCGAGCGTGTCCACCGCCTGCGCCGTGATCGCCTTCGCGATCACATCGGGCTCCGCCGTGAACGCCGTCGCGCTCCCCGCCGAGTAGTGCCGCACCCCCGGCACCACGAAGGTCTCCCTCCGGTGGATGCCGTACCAGGCCTCGACGATCTCCCCGATCTCCGGGCAGTGCGCCGCCATCGCGTAGCCGAGCGGCATCGCCCTCGCGCGACCCAGGCCCTCGATCACCCGCTCGCACGCGCCCGCCTCGCCGCCGATCACGCAGTCGTCCGGCGCGTTGATGATCGTGAGGTGCACCGAGACTTCGCCCTCGAGCGCCTCTCGCACCGCCGCCACCGGGGCCGCCACGCTCCAGGTGCGCCACTCCGCGCGGTCGGCGTCCGCGACGCCACGCTTCGCCCAGAGCCTGCGCGCGGCCTTCTGCTCTCCGACGATCTCGTCCTTGAAGACCGGGCTCTCCCAGCACTCGCGGATCATCGCGTCGAGGTCGCGCCACGCCCCGGAGGCGAAGAGCGCGTTGCTCTCCCCCGACGAGTACCCGATGGTCGCGTCGGGCCGCAGCCCGAACACGTCGCGCACCAGCTCGGCGTGGAGCTGGCAGAGAAACGCGCTCGCCCAGAGCTGATCGAGCGGGTGCTCCGGCTCCGCGGTCTCCCCGAAGCTCCAGCGGGTCGCGCCAGCCATCGAGCCGAAGCGCTGCCCCAGCTTCGCCACCGCGCCAGGCATCGCCAGCGCCAGCTCCCGGCCCATGCCCAGGTACGACGCCGCCGCCCCGGTGAACACCGCGGCCGTGTCGCCCTTCAACGGAGCCGACCGGTACGCCACGCCATCGGGCATCGGCGCTCCGCCCTCCAGGTGACGCTTCGCCTGCTGCGCCCTCGCGAGGCGCTCGTCTTCCGTCGCGGCCACCAGCACCAGCCGGGCAGGCCCCGCTCCTCCCTCGACGCCCTCGGAGAGCGCCTTCAGCACCGCGGCCCGGTCGGCACCTCCGTAGACGTAGAGCCTCGGAGGAGCCTCCAGGCCCAGCGGCGTCGGGTCCCCTCCCCCGCTCAGCCGCACCGTCGCCTCGCCGTTGCCCAGCGAGCGCGTCGTCGCCTCGGCCACGCGCTCTCCCAGCCACGGAGCCGCCACCCTCGACGCCTGGGGCATCGCCCCGTGAGCGACGCTCCACGCCGCCGCGGCCACGTTCAGCAGCCCCGACGCGGCGTGCGCCTTCGCCTTCGAAAAGACATCGAGTGCCCCGTCGCCCACGCGCACCGAGGGGGTCCCCTCGCCGTCGAGCACCGCCAGCACCCGGTCGCCGTCGCGCCGGGCGTCGTCGAGGCGCTTGAGCAGCAGCACCACCGCCGCGTCGCCAGGGTTCACGTCGAGACCGAGTTCGCGGAGCGCCTCGCGGTGCACGGGCTCGTCCGACAGGTCGACCGCGCCCACCAGGGCCGCGTCGAGCTCGCCCTCCCGCAGGGCGCGGGCGGCGATCTCCAGGGCCACCACCCCGGAGGCCTCCTCGGCCGACACGGTGAAGCTCGGGCCCGCCACGTCGAGCTGGCTGTTGATCCGGTTGGCGGGGATGTTGGGCATCGTGCCGACCACCCCAGCGGCCTCGAGCTTCGGCAGCACCGCGTCGCGAGCCTTCGAGAGCCACCCCTCGGAGGGTGTCGTCCCGGTGCTACGACCCCACGCCTCGGACCACTCCGCGAGCCTCCAGCGGGCTCCGTAGCGCGCCACCTCGGGGTCGGCCCCCATGCCCACGAAGACGCCGGTGCGCTCTCGGGGCAGGGTCACGCCCACCGCCGCCTCACGGGCGCACTCCAGCACCATCAACTGCTGGGGGAGCGTCTGCTCCAGGTCGCGCGGGGGGAAGCGCAGCCCCTCCAGGGAGACGCTCACCGACTCCCTCCTCGGGGACCACGGGTCGACGCCCAGCACCGCGCGCGCGGCCTCTGCCGCCCCGGTGGTATCGCCGAGCATCGCGCCGACGCCCACGATCGCGACCTTTGCGCGAGATGGTACGCCCGCGTACGAAGTCGTACGGAGCCCGACGGCGTCCTGGCTCACCAGCAGGTGGGCGTTGTTTCCTCCGAAGCCGAAGGCGCTCACCCCCGCCACGCGAGGGCGGTCGGAGGGCCAGGGTTCGCTCTTCGTCAGCAGCCGGAAGGGAGACCCGCCGAGCACGTCGAGCGGCGCGTCGGCGTGGAGCGTCGGAGGGCGGACGCCCGCGTCCATCGCCCCGATCACCTTCATCACCCCAGCGGCCCCGGCCGCCGTGATCAGGTGGCCGAGGTTGGACTTGAGCGAGCCGACGGGCACGTCGCGCAGGCCCTCGTAGAGCGCCGCGGTGGAGCGCACCTCGGTGGCGTCTCCCACGGGCGTTCCGGTGGCGTGGCACTCCAGGAGCGAGACGTCCGAGGGAGAGAGCCCCGACATGGCGTAGGCGAGCTGCATCGCCCGGCGCTGGCCCTCCTCCGCGGGCGCCAGCATCCCCCGGCCTCGGCCGTCGTTGGAGAGCCCGACTCCACGGATCACCCCGAGGACCTTGTCTCCAGCCGCCAGCGCATCGGAGAGGCGCTTGAGGGTGAGGATGGCCGCTCCCTCGGCGGGAACGAGCCCGTCGGCGCCGCGGTGGAAGGGGCGGCTCTGCCCGGTGCGGCTCATGGCCGAGAGCGCGCAGAAGCCCACGTGGATGAACAGGCTGTCCGCGGCGTTGACGGCCCCGGCGAGCATCACGTCGGCGGAGCGGTCGTGCAGGCGGTCGCAGGCGAGCTTGATGGCGTAGAGCGACGAGGCGCAGGCGGCGTCGAGCGCGTAGGACCCGGCGCCGAGACCCAGCGCCGAGGCCGCGAGGTGCGCCGGGAGGCCCGACATGAAGCGGTTGCGGGCGTCCGGGCGGTCGAGCCCGGCGAGGCCGCCCACGGAGCGCTGGAAGGAGGGATCTTGCGAGGAGAGCCAGACGCTCTCGGCGTAGCGGGACATCCCCGCGGTGGGGAAGGAGAGGTTGCCGAGGATGATCCCCGCGCGGTCGGAGGGGCGCTCGTGGCCGATGGGGCGGAGGGCCTCACGGGCGGCGTGGAGCACCCAGCGGAAGGCCGCATCGAGGCCGCGCACCGTCGCCTCGGGGAGCAGGAAGCCGGTCGGATCGAAGAGGGCGTCGAAGCCCTCCACGTAGCCCCCGGCGTCCGACCAGGTGCGGTCGGTCGAGTGCTCGGGAGAGCCCATCGCGTGCGAAGGACGGAGGCGCCAGCGGCCTGCGGGCACGGGCCCCACGGCGCTGCGACCCGCCTGGACGAGCTCCCGCAGCGCCTGCGGAGAGAGCGCACCCGGCAGGACGCAGCCCTGCCCGACGATCGCGATGGGCTCGAAGCTCACGAGGGAACGCCCGCCGAGGTCTCTTCGCGCACCACCGGCTCACCCGGTCGGAGGATGGTCTCCACCCCTCGGAAGGCCGCCAGCGCGTGGCCCGACAGGTCTTCGAGCACCACGTCGCAGACGGCGCGGGAGTCGTGCACCTCGCGGCCGAGCACCACGCAGCGGATGGCGCCCTCGGGGAGCGCATCCGTGTAGCTCTCGAAGGAGCCGACGGCCATCGGCAGCGACGCGCCGCCGAGCACCTCGCGGGACCAGAGCAGCGCGAACTGCAGCGCGCCGTCGAGGGCGGCCGGGTCGACGCGCCAGGGCTCCGGGGTCCATCCTCGCTCCAGGGTGCCGGTGAGGGTGCCGGTGAGGCCCTCTCGGGAGACCCCGTCGATCGACTGGATCACCTGGAACGCAGGCCCGTGGAAGAGCAGGTGACCGTCATAGACGGCCTCGCGGGTCCACGCTCCGAGCTTCGGGCTGGCGGAGCGCTCGGCCGGTCGCCGGGCGCCTTCGCTCACGTCCACGGTGGCGCTGAAGTGCAGCCCGTTGTCCTTGCCTCGCAGCTCGATCACCAGCTCGTCGGCGCCGCCGCCGTTCTTCGCCGCCCCGAGGAGCGTGAAGCGATGGCCGCCGCTCTCGTAGTGGTCGAGCTTGATGCCGCGCAGCACCTTAGGTCGCGCAGCCGCATCGCCCCCGCGGCCGGGCGGAAGGCCCTCGCCGCGCGCGCCATCCACTCGATCGCGAGCGCCACCGGGAGCACCGGCTTGCCCGCGACGCGGTGGTCGGTGAGGTAGGGGTGAGAGCCCTGGTCGACCGCCACCTCGACGGACATCACGGTGGCGGTGGTCTTGGAGCCCAGCGGCCCTTCGCCCATCGCGCCGCCGACGACGGTCTCGACCTCGCCCGGGGCCGCGGTGATCTCGTCGACGAAGCGCCTCGCGCCCTCCGCCAGCGGGATCAGCGCCACGCCCATCTGGTCGAAGCGCGCCTTGAGCGCGGGGGTGACCATCCCGCCCTCCCACGGTCCCCAGCCGATGGCCTTCGCCACGAAGCCCGGGGCGCGCCTGCGCCGCTCGGCCGCGGCGACCTTGTTGAGCACCTCGTTGGCCATCGCGTAGTCGCACTGGCCCGTGTTGCCCGTGCGCGCCGCCACCGAGGAGAAGAGCACCACCCAGCGCAGCGGATCGCCCGCGGTCGCCGAGCGCAGCGCCCGGAGCCCGGCCACCTTGGTGTCGAAGACCCGGTCGAACTGCTCCGGGGTCTTCTCCGCGATCAGCTTGTCGGCCAGCACCCCGGCCCCGTGCACCAGCGCCGTGATGGGTCCCCACGCGCTTCGCACCTCGTCGAGCGCCGAGCGCAGCGCCGCCGCGTCCTGCACGTCGACCGCCACGTAGCGCACCTCCGACCCCGCCGCGCGCACCGCGTCGAGCGTGGAGCGCACCTCCCGGTTGGCGAGCACCTTCCCGACCTGCACCCCGACCTCCGAGGGCGACACCGCGCGGCCCGACTTCTTCGCGTCGTCGAGCAGCGCGCGCTTCAGCCCGGCGTCATCCGAGACGCCGTGGCACGAGGCGGGCTCGTCCTCCAGGCGGGAGCGCCCCAGCAGCACGATGCGAGCGTGGGAGCGCTTCGCGAGCTCGATGATCGAGGCCGCGGTCACCCCGCGACCTCCGCCCGACACCACCACCACCGACTTCGGGTCGACGGCCATCGCGGCGGGAGCGGCCTCGCGGGCGACGCTGCGCAGCGAGCTGCGAGAGCCGTCGGCGTGGAGGCCCACCTCGCGGGTGGATCCTCCCGTGAAGAGCTCGGCGACGATGGCCGAAGCGAGGGCCTCGGCGTCGCGGCCCGCCCGGTCGAGGTCGATGGCCTTCACGCTCGCGGTCGGCCACTCGACGGCGGCGGTGCGGGCGAGGGCCGAGACCCCGGCGGTCCAGGCGCGGGTGGCGTCGCGGCCCGAGAGGCCGAAGTCGCCGCCGGTGTCCTGCACCGTCACGAAGAGCCCGCCCTTGGAGGCGAAGCGGGCAGCGACCGAGCGAGCGACCTGGAAGGCCTCGCGGTTGACCGCCACCGCCTCGTCGACGCTGTGCACGTCACGGAGGCCACCGAGGAAGATCACCCCGTCGGCGTCCGAGGGGACGGCCTCCGAGGAGACGACGGCGGCGCGAATACCACGCCCGGTAAGCGCGCTGGCGACGGCCGAGGCGACGCCGGAGCCGTCGTCGGTCACCACCAGCTTCGTCGCGGCGGTGAGGCCCGGGACGACGAATCCCGACGCGGCGCAGGGCTCCTCGATCAGCACGAAGCGCTGGACGCCGGAGGCCTTCGGGGCCGCCGTGACCGCGGGCTTCGCGGAGGGAGAGGTCGCACCGTTGCGGCCTCGCATGTAGTCCACGATCTGTCCGAGGGTGCGCAGGGCCGCCATCTCCGAGGCGTTCACCTCGGGCAGCCCCGGCGCGCGCTCCCTCATCGCCGAGAGGATCTCGACGCGCTTGATGGAGTCGATGCCGAGGTCGGCTTCGAGCTCCATGGTGAGCGCGAGCATCTCGGAGGGGTAGCCGGTCTTCTCGGCGACGATGGTGAGCATCAGCGCCTCGAGGTCGACCGCGGAGGCCTTCGCCGGGGCCGACGCCGCCTTCGCCTCTAATGGAGCGACCTTCGGGGCCGCGGGCTGGCGCGACTCCATGTACTCCACGATCTGTCCGAGGGTGCGCAGGGCGGCCATCTCCGAGGCGTTCACCTCGGGCAGACCCGGCGCGCGCTCCCGCATCGCCGAGAGGATCTCGACGCGCTTGATGGAGTCGATGCCGAGGTCGGCTTCGAGCTCCATCTGGACGCCCAGCATCTCCACGGGGTAGCCGGTCTTCTCCGCGACGATGGCAAGCATCAGCGCCTGGAGATCGACCGAGGGAGCCGCGGCGGAAGGAGCCTTCGGAGCCGCGGGCTGGCGCGACTGCATGTACTCCACGATCTGTCCGAGGGTGCGCAGGGCCGCCATCTCCGAGGCGTTCACCTCGGGCAGCCCCGGGGCGCGCTCCCGCATCGCCGAGAGGATCTCGACCCGCTTGATGGAGTCGATGCCAGGTCGGCTTCGAGCTCCATCGTGAACGCGAGCATCTCCGAGGGGTAGCCGGTCTTCTCCGCGACGATGGTGAGCATCAACGCCTGGAGATCGACCGCAGGAGCGGCCTTGACGACCGGAGCGACGACCACCGCCGGAGCGGCGACCGGAGCGGGAGCGGGAGCCGCAACCACCACGGGAGCGGGAGCCGGAGCGGCGACGGGGGCGACGTAGACGGGCGCCGGAGCGGCGGGCGCGACGTAGGCGACGGGGGCCGCCGCGGCCGGGAGTTGTCCAATGGACATCGGTTGTCCAATGGACATCGGCTGACCGGTGAGCATCGAGCTCAATCCAGAGAACGAGGTCTCCACCGTTCGCAGGAAGGACTCATGCGAGTCGGCCATGGTCTTCAGGTAGGCCGCATGGGCCTCCGAGGTCTGGCGCTGCGACTCCTGGTAGGCCTGCACCCAGGCGAGGTTCTCTCCAGCGCTCGCGGCCGGAGCGGCGGCGACCGGAGCGGCGGCCGACGGAGCGGCCGACGGCACCTCTCTCACCACCACGACCTCCTTCACCACTTCCTTCACGACCTCCACGACCTCCTTCACCCTCGGGGGGTTGGGCTTCGGCAGCGCCGCGGCGCCTCCCTTCGGGGGGTAGGGCTTGCCGTAGTTGGAGCCGTTGAGCGACAGGGTCATCGCGGGCTTCTTCTTGGGCGCAGGCGTGGGGGCGTAGTCCGCCCAGAGGGCCGCGAGGTTCATGGGGACGCCCGCCACGGCCAGCCGGCCGAGGGCCTCCTGGAGGCTGGTCACGCCGTGCTTGCCCTTGCGGTCGAGCGGAACGCTCACGTGGGGGCGGCTACCGAGGATGCGATCGACCAGGTCGGTGAGCACCGCGCCGGGGCCGACCTCGATGAAGGTGCGGGCGCCGCGGGCCCACATGGCCTCGACCTGCTCGACGAAGCGCACCGGGCGGGCGATCTGCCCCGCGAGGCGTTCGCGCATCCCCGCGGCGTCCGTGGGGTAGGGCGCGGCCTCGGCGTTGGACCACACCACCGCGCCCGGCGCCCCGAAGGGCACCCCCGCGAGGAAGTCCCCGAACTTCGCCCCCGACGGCGCCACCAGGGCGCTGTGGAAGGCCGTCGAGACCGGCAATCGCTTCGCCGCCATGCCCTTGGTGGAGAGCAGCGCCTCGACCCTCTCGATGGCCTCGGTGGCCCCGGAGAGCACCACCTGCTTCGGGTGGTTGTGGTTGGCCACCACCACCGAGTCGCCGAACTCCGCCAGCGCGGCCCTCACCTCGTCGATGGGGCGGCCCACGGCGGTCATCGCTCCCGGCGTCGCCGACGCGTCGCGCATCAGCTCGCCGCGGCGACGGGCCACGGCCACGAAGCTCGCCTCGTCGATCACCCCCGCGGCGCAGAGCGCGGTCACCTCGCCGAAGCTGTGGCCGCCCACGTCCTGGGCCTTCACCCCGAGAGAGCGCAGCACCCGCAGCAGCGCGAGGCTCGCCACGCCGATGGAGGCCTGGGCCCACTCGGTGGCCGTGAGGCGCTTCGTCTGCGCCGCGCGCTCGTCGTCCGAGAACACCGGCACGGGGAACACCACGTCGCCCACGGTCGAGCCGTCGAAGCGGGCGTTGGCGGCGTCGTCCCAGGCCGAGCGGGCGACGTCGACGCTCATCGCGACGTCTCCGCCCATGCCCACGTACTGGCTCCCCTGCCCCGGGAACACGAAGGCCACGCCCCCCGCCTCGCCCCCACCCCGTAGTGGATGCCGGTCGGGGTCGAGAGCGCCGCGTCGGGCTTCGCCGCGAGGTGCGCCTGCACCTGCTTGAGCTTGGCCGCGAGGTCGGCCGCGTCGCTCGCCACCACCGCGAGCCGCGCCTTCGCGCCCGCGCCGAAGCCCTCCTGCGAGGCCCTCGCCACGGCGGTGAGCCCGGAGTCCGCGGCGCGCTTCGCGGCGTCATCGCACTTCGCCGAGAGCCCCTGCGCGGTCTCGTCGGAGAGCAGCACCAGCTCGGTGGGCTCGGTGCGAACGCGCCACGCGCGCGGGGCGGGGCCCGTGTACTCCTCGAGCGCCACGTGGAAGTTGCTTCCGCCGAAGCCGAAGCTGGACACCGAGGCGCGGCGCGGGTGCGAGGCGTCGCGGATCCACGGCCTCGCCTGGGTGTTGAGGTAGAAGGGGCTCTTCTCGATGTTGAGCGCGGGGTTGGGCCGGTCGACCTTGATGGTGGGCGGCAGCACCTTGTGGTGCAGCGCCATCACGGCCTTGAAGAGGCCCGCCGCGCCGGCCGCGGCCTTGGTGTGGCCGATCTGCGACTTCACCGATCCGAGGGCGCACCACTGGCGGTCGGTGCGGCCGGACTCTCCGAAGGCGATCTCGAGCCCGGCGAACTCCGCGGCGTCGCCCGCCTTGGTGGCGGTGCCGTGGGCCTCGACCAGCTCCACGGTGTCGGCGCCGTAGCCAGCGTTCTCGTAGGTGCGGCGCAGCGCCCGGGCCTGCCCCTCGGGCAGCGGCGCGTACACGCTCTTGCTGCGGCCGTCGGAGGACGACCCGAGGCCGCGGATGACGCCGTAGACCCGGTCGCCCGCGCGCTCGGCGTCGTCGAGGCGCTTGAGCGCCAGCATGGCCATGCCCTCGCCCAGCAGCGTGCCGTCGGCGGCGTCGGAGAAGGGCCGGCAGTCGCCCGACTTCGAGAGCGCGGGCGTCTTGCTGAAGCACATGTACATGAAGATGTCGTTCATGGTGTCGACGCCGCCGGCGATCACCAGGTCGGACTGGCCGATCGCGAGCTCGTTGATGGCCATGGAGAGCGCCGAGAGGGTGCTGGCGCAGGCCGCGTCGGTGACGCAGTTGGTGCCGCGCAGGTCGAAGCGGTTGGCGATGCGCCCGGCCACCACGTTGCCCAGCAGCCCGGGGAAGGACGACTCCTGCCACGGGACGAAGCCGCCGGCGATGCGCTCGCAGATGACGATGGCTTCCTCTTCGGGGATGCCGGAGTCGCGGAGGGCCTTGATCCAGATGGGCCGCTGGAGGCGGCTGACCATGGTGCCGAGGAGTTCCTGGCCCGAGGTGACGCCGAGGATGACCGAGGCGCGCTCGCGGTCCATCTTGGCGAACTGGCCCTGGGTGGCGTCGTCGAGCACGCGCTGCGCGACGATGAGCGCGAGGAGCTGCGCGGTGTCCGTGGCGGGCAGGATGGACGGCGGAATGCCGAACTCCATCGGGTCGAAGGCCACGTCGGGGAGGAAGGCCCCGCGCTTGGAGTAGGTCTTGTCCGGCGCCGAGGGATCGGGGTCGTAGTAGTCCTCGATGAGCCAGTGCGACGGGGGCACGTCGGTGACGAGGTCGCGCCCCAGGAGGATGTCGCGCCAGAAGCCCTGCGCGTCGGTCGAACCCGGGAAGAGGGCGCTCACGCCCACGATGGCAATGGGAACCTGCGTCATCTCAAGACCTCGTCGTAACGGGTGGGGAAGGCAGTCGAGTCGGAGAGGGCCATGTCAGCCCAAGGGGCGCGGACGGAAATCGAAGGCGTCCGGCGGAACCGCGACGCCGTACGAGCGGAGCTGCTGGGCGCGGGTGACCACCGCGGCGCCCTCCAGCAGGTTGAGCCCGATCTGCACCACCGTGCGGTTGCCGGGCTCGGCCAGGAAGGTTCCTCGGGTCCAGGCGTTGAAGGCCCCCATCGCGGGCCCGCACCAGACCTGGTAGTCGGCGCGGCGCGAGGGCTCGCCGTCGATGGCCCACTTGCTGGCCTTGCCCAGGTACCAGCGGAAGACCAGGGCCATCTTGCGCCTCGGGTCGGCCTCGCAGCGGGTCACCTCCGAGGGGTCGCGCTTCTGCCAGAAGGTCCTGGTGTCGGCCCACACCTCGTCGAAGGTCGCGTGCAGCACGTCGCCCTCCAGCTTCGCTCGCTCCTCCGCGGGGATGGCCGAGAGCGACGGGTACTTCACATAGGCGTCGTAGAGCTTCGCCGCGCGCACCCCGAACATGGTCCCGCGCTTGAGCACCTGGACCTTCACCCCGAGCTCGAACATGTCCGCCGCGGGGGCCATGATCACGTCCGCGAGGTCGGCCTGCGCCAGCATCGCCCGCCCCGGCTCGGAGAGCCCTGACTCCACCGCCGCCTGGTTGACCGAGCCGGTGAGCACGTAGGCCGCGCCCATCGCATAGGCCGCCGCGACGGCCCCGGGGGTGCCGAGGCCGCCCGCCGCCCCGACGCGAATCGGCCGGGTGTACCCGTGCTTCGCGCTCATCTCGTCGCGCAGCGAGAGGATGGTCGGCAGCAGCGCCGTCAGCGCCTGGTTGTCGGTGTGCCCGCCGGAGTCGGCCTCGACGGTGATGTCTTCGGCCACCGGGACCCTCGCGGCGAGCTCGGCCTCGGCGGCGGTGAGCAGCCCCCGGTCGACCAGGGCGCGGAGCATCTCCGCGGGCGCCGGGGCCATGAAGCGACGGGCCACCTCGGAGCGGGAGATCTTGGCGAAGACGTGGTGCCTGCGGGCGATGCGCCCGGAGGCGTCGAGCGAGAGCCCGCTCGCGGCGTAGCGCACCACCGCCGGGGTGAGGGCCATGAAGGCCGAGGCCGAGACCCGGGCCACCCCTCGGCGGATGAGCAGGTCGGCCACGCGCTCTTCGAGCTCGGGCTCGTTGGGGGAGTGGATGAGGTTGACCCCCCAGGGGAGCGCGTCGCCCAGGGTCGAGCAGAGCTCGTCGAGGGCCCGCTCCACGCGCTCGAAGCCCAGGCCCGCGGCGCCGAAGAAGCCGAGCATCCCGGCGCGCGCGGCGGCGATGACCATGCGCGTCGTGGCGATGCCGTTGGCCATCTCGCCCACCACGTAGGCGAAGCGCACCCGGTGCACCTCGCAGAACGAGCGGTCGCCCAGCCACTCGGGGTAGAGCGCCGGGAGCGTGGCGAGGAGCGGCAGCGCCCCGGGGACGGGACGCGAGGCGGGGACCATCTCTCCGCCGAGCGCGACGCCCACCCGGCCGGCGGCGCCGTCGCGGACGACGTGAGCGACCTGTCGCACCGCGGCGATGACGCCGTGAAGGTCGCGCGCCCCGAAGGCGGGAGCAGCAGACCCGGGGACCCAGAGTGCAACAGGAGCGAGATCGACGGTTGAGGTGGCCACTGGACGGCGCGCTTCCTACACCGGATCGCAAGGGTTTTGGAGGGCCAAAGCGAGAAAACCCGACCAGCCGCCCAAGGTTTTCAGCCCCCGGCGCGGGCCTCCAACCGCAGCCGCGGGCGAAGGACGAGGTGGGTGTGGCGTTCTGGCGAGGTGCGCCGAATTGTCTCGTGCGGACTCCGCCCTATGGGGAGGCAACCATGCCTGATCCCTCGATGAGGCCGCACTGGCATGTCGGGTGCTGGGCATCGTCCATCGCCCGTGGCTTTCTCCAAGGTCTCCCTCCCAGCGACTGGACGCGCCCTCGTCATGCAACCGTCGGTAACTGACATCGCTCGGGGCTCGTCGCCCTCCCTCACCGAGATCGACCCTCGTCAGGTGGGCGAGGGGAGCGGGCTCTACGCCGACCTCACGGGCGTTCGCGTGCTGGTGGTCGACGACGAGGTCGACGCGCGCGAGCTCTTCGCGATGGTGCTCGAGAGCTGCGGGGCGGTGGTGACCACCGCGGGCCGGGCGTCGGAGGCGTACTCCATGATCCAGCGCGACCCTCCCCAGGTGCTGGTCTCGGACATCGGGATGCCCGAGGAGGACGGCTTCAGCCTGATGCGCCGGGTGAGGGCGCTCTCTCCCTCCCAGGGGGGCGCCATCCCCGCCGTCGCGGTGACGGCCTTCACGGGCCGCGAGCACCGCGCCCAGGCCCTGGACGCGGGCTTCAACCTCCACGTCGGCAAGCCCTTCGAGCCGCAGCAGCTCGTGGCCATCGTGCGGCGCCTCGTGAGCTGACGCCCGCGACGCGGAGGCCTCGACCGCGGCCTCAAGCCCTCACCAAAGACCTTGAAATCAAGCGATTTTGAGCGACCAACGCGCGACACGAGCTCGGCAATGGTGATGTAGTCACAGGGCGAATCGATGAACCGCCGTCTCATGCACCCCGATGCCGACCTCGCCGAGAGGGACCCTCTGGTGCGGCGCGAGGTGATCGTGGTGCCCGGCGGGGTGCTCACGGTCACGGTCTTCCACTTCGACCGCCGCGCCCGGGCGAGCTCGCCCTTCCGGCCCGTGCAGCCAGCGCCTCCCCTCTGGCAGCGGCTGATGCGCAGGCTCACCGGCCATGACTGAGAGCACCGGCGGGAATCACCGCGCTCCGTTGATTTGTTGTTTCTGCTTCTGGCTCGGACCAAAATACCGCCGATGATGAGCAGCCCCCCTCCCCCTGACGGCGAGAGATACCCATCGCCCGAGGAGGAGAGGGCGAGCGGCGACGGGTCCATGCAGGCGCTCGAAGGGCTGCACATCCTGGTGGTCGACGACGAGATCGACGCGCGCGACCTCTTCGCGATGGTGCTGCGCTACACCCGGGCCCACGTCTCCGTGGCGGGCAACGTCGACGAGGCGCTGAAGGTCTTCGTGGCCGATCGCCCTGACTTCCTGGTGTCTGACATCGGGATGCCCGGCGAGGACGGCTACAGCCTCATCCGGCGGGTGCGGCTGCTGAGCCCCGAGGCCGGAGGGGCCGTCCCCGCCCTGGCCCTCACGGCCTTCACCGGGTCGGAGCACCGGGCGAGGGCGCTCGAGGCGGGGTTCACCGAGCACCTGCCCAAGCCGGTCGATCCCGACCGGCTCATCGAGGTCGTCACGAGGCTCGCGCTCGCTCGCTGAGCTTCCGCGGTCACGCGGGCCCCCTCCCCCACGTTGGGAACCTATGGATGCCGCGTGGTGTCCTACCACCCCCACACGATGAACTGGAGAGACACCGTCCGCGCCGCCTCCGCACCACGCAGCCCGCGGGAGTACCGGGCGGCGTGGCAGTCGATCTACGACGCCTGCGGAGGGAGCGTGCGGCTGCTCGCCAGGATGATGGTCGGCCCGCGGCGGGGCTACGACGTCCACGACATCGAGCAGGAGGTGTTCTTGCGGGCGAGCCAGAGCATCGGCTCGCTGGAGCTGGAGGAGGGCCGGGAGCTTCCCTGCCTGAAATCGTGGATGCACCGGATCACCCGCAACCACGTGATCGACCGCATCCGCGCCTCGAAGGCGAGGCACGAGGTCGACGCCCCGTGGGGCCCGAGCTCGCTCGACGACATCGAGGTGTCGAGCGACCACGAGTCGATCCACGTCGAGTCGATCCAGCGGACGCTCTCCGACCCCGACGCGATGATCTACCTCCGGCAGCTCCTCGACGCGCTGCCCGACGAAGACCGGCTGCTGTTGTTCCATAGCTGCATCGACAAGCTGGAGTTCGAGGAGCTGGCGGAGCTGATCCAGACCGAGTGCGGCACGGCCTGCACGGCGCCCGGCCTTCGCAAGCGGCTCCAGCGGCTGCTCCCCTCCCTGGTCGCGTTCGCCGAGATGGGCAGGGCGGCGATCCGGAGAACGTCCACGGTGCCCCGTGACCATGAGGTCGACCATGAATCGTCGTGACCGTGACAGCGATCGCCAGGTGGAGGTCGCCGCGCAGCTCCTCGAGGCGCTCTACGCAGGCGACGAGCGCCCGGGCCAGCGCGCCTCGGTGCTCGATCGCATCACCGCCGCCAGGGTCGGCGAGCCCCCCAGGCTGGCCGGCCGCGCCCTGGAGGCCGCCTATGGGACCGCCCCCTCCGAGGCCCGTCGCGCCGAGGTGCTCGACGCCATCACCCGCGCCCGGCACGGCAGCCACGCGCCCGTCCGCGAGGGGCTGATGGCGCTCGCCTCGACCCTGGTCGCCGCGTGGATCGTCGGTGCCGTGGTCCTCGGCGTGCGCCACGAGGGCGTGCAGGGCCGGGGGTCCGACGGGCTGACCGCCGAGGCGCACCGGATCATCGCCGCGGGCGCGCACCGACCGGAGCCCCCTCGCGAGCTACCAACACCGAGGCAGCCGACGCCCGAGGTCGTGGAGACCGCTGCCCCGCAGGTGACGGCGCACCCGGCGATCGCGGCGATGCAGCGAGGGTGCGACCAGGGCAGCGTCGTGAGCTGCCGCCGCCTCGGCACGCTCTACCAGCGGGGCCGCGGGGTCGCGGTCAACCACGCGCGGGCCTTCGAGCTCTACGACCGGGCCTGCCGGGCGGGCGACGCGAGGGGCTGCACGCTGCGCGACGCGGCCGACCGCACCCTCAACGACGTCGACCGCGACGACCGCGCCGACGCCGAGTATTTCAGCACCCTCGGGCTGTAGACCGCCGCGCCCCCCCCCCCCCCCCGCCCCCCCCGGGGGCCGGCGGGGGCGCCCCCCGGGGGGGTCCCCCCCCCCCCCCGGGGGGGGCCCCCCCCCCGGGGGGGCCGCCCCCCCCGCGGGCCCCGCCGGGGGCGGGGGCGGCGGGGGGGGGCCCCCCGGGGGGGGGGGCGCGCGGGGCCCCCGGGGGGGGGGGGCCGCGGGGGGGGGGGGGGGGGGCCGCCCCCCCCCGCGGGCCGGGGGGCGCCCCCCGGCGGGGGTCGCCGGCCCGCGGGCGGGGCCCCCCCGCCGCGGCCCCCCCCCCCGGGCGGGGGGGCGCCGCCGGGGGGGGCCCCGGCCGGGCCCCCCGGGCGGGCCCCCGCTCCGCCGGGGGCCGGCCCGGCCCCCGGCGGCCGCGCCGCGGGGGGCGGGGGGGGGGCCCGGCCCCCCCCCCCCCTCGCCCACGTCTGCGCTCCGCCGCGTGGCCTTAGGGGTGGGTGAGAATCCGCCAGGTGCGGCGCAGGTCGAAGGCGATGGTCGCCATGACGACGCCGAACACCAGGGCGTAGGCGCCGAGGAGGATGGACAGCATCCGCGCGCTCGCGCCTGACGCGAGGTACGGGGTGACGCCGACCACGATGGAAGCGAGGCCCCCGACACGGTAGGCGCCGGGGGCGTCGAGCTCAGGGCTCAGCGCATACGAGGCCGCGATCTGGAAGGCGCCCGCGATCAGGAAGCGGACCCCGACGAGCAGCACCAGGGTGGTCAGCGTGAGCTCCGGCCAGAAGAGGGTGGCCGCGCCGACGCAGAGGGCGAGCCCGTCGACGACCAGGAGCCATCGGTGCGGGGTTCTCCCTCGCCTCGCGGCGGCCACGAGCGTGATGACGCCGTCCGCGAGGGCGTAGGCGCCGAAGAGGAAGGCGAGCAGGGAGAGCGTGACGCGCGGCATCGCCAGCGCGACGACGCCGAAGGCCACGCTCGCCAGGGCGCGCAGCAGGACGAAGGACCAACGCGGACTCAAGAAGGTTTCCATGGGCACCCCTAGACCTTTCAGCAGGTACAGGGAGCAGCCATCGTGCCGGTCGCGAAGGGGCAGCAGGCCGAGGGGCTAATAGGTTGCGGCGCGGGAGATGCCCCAGAGGACGAAGCCGAGCACCGCGAGGCCCAACGCGGAGAGCACCGTGGCGATGGCGCCGATGGTGACCGTGGTGTC
>JADJAE010000028.1 GCA_016704445.1 Deltaproteobacteria bacterium | reverse complement strand
CATCGCTGCTCACTGAGGCTATCGGTTACGCCACACCTGAATCAATCATGAGAGCCTTCGTGGCTCCATCATCGAAGCAGTGTTGGCCTGACGGATGGCCATGTGTCGGCGCATCGGGAAAGCAACGCGGCAACCTCGCTGGCATGGATCAGCTCCAGGTGACGAAAGACCCAATGTACGAAGTTCGCGGTGTCGCTCGCTGTCGCGCGGAGCTCACGGCGAGCACGGGTGGGGAGCTCAGTGACCGAATCCAACGCCCCAGGCGCCCCCGCAGCACACACACCCGCCATCGCCGACCTGCCAACTACAGGGACGACGCCTCTCGATCCTTTGCTCTCCGTCCCAGCTCAGTCAGGACCGTACGCGTGAGCGGCGCATCCGCGGTACGTCGGTCGGCAAACTGAGCTGTTCGAGGATGCGCACGACCCCCGCACGCTCGGTGAGGGCCGCGAGATCATCTTCATCCGGGCCGCCAACCCTGGACTGTCACTTCAGCGCATCCACGCCCCACACGCGCCAGAGCAGTCGAGCCCACTCCACGCGCGAGCTCGGCGTGAGCGCTCGCCCGGCACTGTCGCCCTTCGCCTCGATCTGCGGCCGCCTGGCGTTCACGCCATCAGACGGCCTCGCCCGAGCCGCCGCTACGCAAGGGGGCCACTCCTCCACAGAAGGCAGCGGAACCACCGCGACCCGCCAGGGGGAGTGAGCATGAACCCGCAGGCCAGTACACCGCTGCGGAGGAAGGCCCGTCGAACTCCTCGACGACGTATCGCGGGAGCGAACGACCGCCCTCAAGGATGGCGGCGGGGAGACGCGCTTCCATCCCCGCCTGAGCTAGCGCGCGACGCTGACCTCCGCCGCGCAGGGCCGATCGGCGTTGCGCGCCCTGCCCTCCAGCCAGCCGAGGGGGTTGGGCGTTGCGCACGCGTCGGTGACCACCGCCGTGTGGGGGCGCGGCAGCGCGCTCTGGTGGGAGAGCGCCTGCCAGGCGTCCTGGTAGCAGAGCAGGGCGAGCGCGTTGGGGTCGCTCGCCTGGGCGCGGCAGGTGTTGGAGGGCAGCCGCGGGTCGACGTCGAGCCACACGTCGAGCTCGACGCGGCGGGCGTCCTCGCACTCGAAGAGCCGCTCGGGTTCGGCGGGGCACGCAGCGAAGGTGACGCCCGGCGCGACCGGCGGGCCGTAGACGTCCGGAGCGAAGCGCTGGCAGGCGCAGCGGGCGCTGCCCGACCCGGTGAGCGCGACGGGAGTGGTGAAGCGCTCCGGGGCACGGTCGAGCGCCGAGGTGCTGCCGCCGAAGACCGCGAAGGCGAGGGCGGGGCGGGCGGCGAGCGCCGCAGGGGTGCAGCGACCGGCAGGGAGCGAGGCGCAGGCGATCTCGCGGGCCATGCGGGCGGCGCGGCAGAAGCTCAGCACGGCGTTGCGGCTGCGGTGGTCGGTGGCGGGGGGAATCGAGGCGTTCCAGAAGGCGGCGAGCTCGGGGCAGGGGTGGTCGCTCGCGAACTGCACGTGGTCGGCGAAGCCCGAGATGGCCACGCGCAGCGAGCGGGCGTCGGTGCTGGCGCTGAGCTGCAGCTGCGACAGGGTCTGGCCCACGAGGCGCCAGCGGTCGAGCACGGCGTCGTTGCGCGGCTCGAATGCGCCGAGACCGAAGAGGGTCTCCGTTGCGCAGGAGACCTGCCAGTGCAGCCCGTCGCCGTCAGGGTTGCGTGGGACGCAACGCTCGCCGAGCTGGGAGACGATGCGCTCGATGGAGTCGCGGAGCATCGCCACGGCGGCGGGCACGCGCTGGTGAAGCTCGCGCTGGCCCTGGTCGACGCGCTCGCGGTCGGCGGTGGGGTCGACCGCGGAGCGGGCGGCGGAGAGAGGCGGATACGCCGGGAGCGAGGGCGCGCGGGTGTACGCGCGCGGAGCGCAGCCGAGGAGCAGGAGGGCGGCGAAGGCGGCGGGGCGGCGCATCGCTCAGAGCCCCCGGAGGTAGTCGAAGAAGGAGCCGAGGTTGACGCCGAGGTGCAGCGCGACGTTGACCGCGCTGTCCGAGGCGGCCGGCGCGACGCCGAACACGGTCGGCTGGATGAGCACGCCGAAGCTCACCATCCTCGGGATGGCGAAGGGGCCGCCGGAGAGGGTGATGTCGAGGCCGGTTCCGGTGTGGAGCGCGCGGCCGTCGCCCGGCGAGGCGAGCACCATGACCGGGATGGACACGTCGAGCGTGAGCCACGAGATCGCGCGGGCGCGGGGCGAGACGCGGGCGTAGATGAGCGGCGCGGCGACGCCGATGGAGACGCAGTCGCCGCGGCTGCACTGGGAGTTGAGCTCGTACTGCGCGCGGAGCTCGACGCTGCCCGGCAGGCCCCAGCGGAAGTAGAAGGGACCCGCGTCGGCGCTGCGGTGGATGAGCGGCGGGGTTGAGCGGAGCCGCGCCCGGGCGAGGCAGGTGAAGCGGCCGCCCGGGGCGTCGGGGGCGCGCTCGGTCGCGAGGAAGGCGTGGAAGCTCCCCTCGGCGGGCAGCGCCCGGAGGTTCTCGATGAGGTCGTCGGGGGAGCGAGGGCAGGCGTCGCGCTCGGAGAGCAGCACCACCAGCGCGCTGCGGCCGGGCGAGTGAAGGTCGGGCTCGACGCGGAGGCGGGTGGGGATCACCCGGGTGATGCGGGCGCTGTCGTCGGCGGGGACGGAGGCGTCGGAGGTGA
This sequence comes from Deltaproteobacteria bacterium, assembly GCA_016704445.1. GTDB lineage: Bacteria > Myxococcota_A > Polyangia > Polyangiales > SCUS01. The sequence goes on along the minus strand of JADJAE010000028.1, from coordinate 121,784 downwards.
CGGCGCTGTAGGCGTTGATGGCGGCGGTGACGTCGGGCGTGCTGGCGAGGCGCCACTCGGGGAGGCCCGGAGCGCGCGGTGAACGCGAAGGTGTCGTCCCCGGCGCCGGGGACGGAGGCCCAGGGTCGGCGAGGGACATCGAGCCGGTCGATGAGGCCCACCGGGAGCCAGGCGGCGCGGGGGCGGAGCACGGCGATGCGGGCCAGGGCGAGGTCCTGCGGGGAGCACTGCGGGGCGTCGGCGGGGCGCATCACCACCTGCCAGAGACCGGCCGCGCGGTCGTCGAAGGTGTGGGAGCCGCGGGCATCGAGGGCGATCCCCTCGCGAGGACCCTGCTCGGCGCTGGTGGGGCAGAGCACCATGCGAGATCCCTGCGGGAGCGCGTCGGGCGCGAGCACCCGGTCTCCCACGGTGGCGAGCTGCGCCGGGCTCTCGGCCTCCAGCGGGACCCGCTCGGCCTCGGCCGCGCCGGCCTGGCTCACCGCGACCCCGCTGCCTGATCGCGTGAACGCGTCGAGGTGGCGCTCCAGCGTGAAGGCGTCGGGAATACCCGTCACGGTAATCGGCGCGACCTGGGCGAGCGTCACGCAGCGGAGCGCGGCGAGCTCTGCGGGGGTCGCGCGGGCGTTGCGGGTCGGCGCCGCGGTGTAGCGACCGGCGTGGCAGAGGCGGAGCGAGCCGAGCACCTCGGCCCAGTCGCGGCGGCCCGGGGCCATCGCGCCTCCGGGCGCGCCGTAGCGCTTGCGCATCACCGAGCGCACCGCCTCGTCGGGGACCGTGAGCGCGCTGCCGTCGGCGGCGACGCGGGCGCTGAACGTGGCGGCGCTGCCGTCGCGGTCGGGCGCGGTGGTGACCAGCAGGGCGCTCGCCGCGGCGGCGGTGACGAGCTCGCTCCAGCGCATCGGGTCGCGGGCGAAGACGTCCGCGCGCGGGGTGAGGCGCAGCTCGCCGCGACGCCAGTCGGTGTCGAACCACCGCGTGACGTCATCGGAGAAGAGCCGCTGGAGGGGCGTCTGCGGGTCGCCGAAGCGCATGCTGTCGACGCGCAGCGCGAGGTCGCCTCCGCGGCGGCGCAGGTAGATCCCGGCAGCGGTGACCGAGCGGGGTACGTCGACGGTGGTGGCCTCGCCGAGCCCGAGCAGCCGTGCGCCCGCGGTCGCGGTGAGCAGCGTGGGGGCGTCGGCGTCGTCGATCACCAGCAGGTCGACGCCCTCGACCGGGCAGGCGGCGAGGCGCGAGGGCGTGAGGCGCAGCTCGCCGGTGGCCGTGCGCTCGAAGCGCACCGCGGTGGTGCCCTCGCCGAGGTGAGCGAGGCAGGGGCGCAGCGCGAGGGTCTGCGCAGGCGGCGCCTCTCGACCGGTGGTCGGCGGGACGGCGAAGACCTCGAGGTCCGCCGCCAGGTCACGGCGCGTGCGGGGGAGGCCCACGTCGCGGAGGAAGGTCGGCAGGTCGCGCTCGCCGTCGGGGAGCGTGAGCCCCTCGCGGAGCACAGTCCCGCCGACGGTGCGGACGCCGTAGCGGCACTCGGCCTGGGAGCGAAAGCGGTCGGTGAGCGCGGCCGTGACGTGGGTCGTCGGCGCGGAGGCGGTGGTCGGGGCGAAGCAGAAGGTCTGCGCGCCGGCGGTCATCGGGACGAGGGGCAGCGCGAGGCCGAGGGCAAGGAGGGAGGGGAGCCGCATCCGCGCGCGGTAGCACGGCCCGGGGCGCGAGCTGGAGTTAGTGTCGGAGCTCGGCGCGGGAGAGGCTCCAGGGGAGGTCGCGGGCCTCGTAGCCGCTGCCGGCCATCGTGCATCCGCGGAGGCCGCCGTCGCTGGTTCCGAAGAGCACGATGTCGGCGGTGCCGTCCCCATCGAGGTCGCCGAGGTCGGCGTCGAAGCCGGAAGTCGCGTCGGAGAAGGCCCCGCCCGCGGGCAGCGGCATCGCCGGGAGGTGCAGCCGTCGGCCGGAGACCCACCCGACGCCCTGCCAGGTGAGGGGATCGCTCGCGTAGGTGGCCACGACGCTCACGAGGCCGCCGCCGTCGGAGCTGAGCGTGAGAGCGAGCGTCGAAGGGGCGGCCGCCCCGCCGCGAGGGTCGGCGGGCGAATACGTGAGGGTGTATGCGCCGGAGAGACGCAGCGTCGGCTGCGCCACCGTGCGGAAGACGAGCTCCTGCGCGCGGTGGGTGCGGGTCTCGAGCTCGGACTCCAGCCCGACGCCGAGGAGCACCCGGTACTCGCCGCCGAAGAGCAGCGGCATCGCAGGGGTGACGAGCAGGCGTCGGCCCTCCACGGTGATCCGCGAGGCGAGCGGTCGCCCGCTCGGGTCGGTGAGCTGCACCCGCGCGAGGTTCTCCGGGCGATCGAGGACGGGCTGCGAGAACACGAGGGCGATCGGAGCGGTGGTGGGGAGGAGTTCCATCTGGCGGGGCCGCTCGGCGACCACGAAGAACTCGCGCCCGGTGAGCTCGGCGACGTAGCGGGTGAGCTCGCTGCGCTGTGTCGCGTCGAGGGTCGCGCGGGTCCAGTTGACGAAGGCGTCGACCGCCCCGGCGAGCGACTGCTGCGCGCCCAGGTGCGTCCAGGCGCCGTGGCGCGCGGTTCCGATGAGGCTGGCGATGTCTGCGGAGGGGCTGCCGTCGAGGTCGCGGTCGACGCGCGCCCGGCTGGTGGACAGCGGACCGGCGTGGCAGCTCGCGCATCGCGCCGCGAAGTGCACCGCGCCGCGCTGCGCCTCGGGGGAGGGCGAACCTTCCCGGTCGGTGAGCGTGTTGGCCGCCGGCGGGGCCGCGATCGAGCCGAGGTAGGCGGCGAGCCCGTCGACCTGATCCTGCGTTGGGTGGAGCACGCCGATCTTGGCGTGGAGGGTGTACGCCGCGCTCGTGAGGTCGCTGGTGCTGCCCTGCCAGCCGAGCGGCCACGTCCCTTCGAGGAGGGTCAGCGCCGGGGAGAGCGCGCGATACGAGCCGACCGGGCCCACCTGCCACGCGAGCCGGTCGGTGAGCCCGTCGGCGTGGCACGAGCCGCAGGACCACAGGTCCCCGGCGAGCACCTGCGCCCCGCCGAGCTCCGCGCGCATACCCGTACCAGTAAAGTACTCCTGCCCCCGGGCGACCGCCGCGGGGCGCGGGTCCCTCGCGAGGGCCGCCGAGGTGACCGCCGCGCGCTCCCCGCCCACCGTGCGTATCGCCGTGATTCGCTGGGCCTGGTGGCCGAAGACCAGCACGCTCCCGTCCGCCGCGAAGGCTCCCGCGCGAGGCCTCCCGGGGACCTCGAAGCGCTCCCGCTCGACGAGGGTGTCCGCGTCGAGGCGCAGCACCAGGTCGCTCGCCTCGGACACTACCCACAGCGATCCGTCGCGCGCTCCGATCCAGTGGAGGCTCACCGCGCGCCGGGCGTCGAGCCCGTCGGGAGGGTTGCCGCCTCCGTCGGGCGCACCCGCGTCGCCAGAGGGCGGAGCGATCACCGGCCGCGAGCGGGAGATGTCCGACGCCGCGAGCTCGCGAGGCGCAGCGCCCGGGGTGACGTCGTAGCGGACCACCGTGTGCTGGAAGTGCGGTGCGAACTCGCTGGAGAGCGAGGCGGAGGGGTCGTTGCGCAGCGTGGCCACGTACAGGCTGCGGCCGTCGGCGGCGAGGGCGATGCCGCCGAGGGTGGTTCCTACGCGGTGGATGGTGCGGGTCACCGCGCGGGTCGCGAGGCTGATCTCCGAGACGTCTGCACCGGCCGGGTCGCCTGCTTCGGCGCTGGCGCCGAGGCCGGTGCGGCGGCCCGCCACGAAGACGGCGCTGCCGTCCGGGCGCACCGCGATGTGGTGGGGGTCGCTGCCGACGTCGACCCGCGCGAGCTCCGACCAGTCGACGGTGCGGATCAGCACGACCTTGCGGTCATGCGGGAGCAGCGCGATCGCGGTGGCGCCGTCGGGGGTGACGGCGACGTTGCTCACCTCGTCGCCGACCCAGACCGAGCGCACCGGGCGTCGCGTCGCGAGGTCGACCACCGTGAGCGTGTCCTCGCCGCGGCAGGCCACGAGCAGGGTGCCGCGCGCTCCGACCGCCGCCGCGGCGACGGGCCACGCCCCGACCGGGACGACGAAGGCTGGGGTCAGGTCGGCCGGGTTCACGGCGATGACCTCGGGGCGCAGCACGCTCGCGACGAAGAGCGAGTCCGCGGCGGCGGCGATCGCGCGGGTGGGGAAGTAGTCGAGGTTGTGAAAGCTGAGCGAGGACGCCTCGACGACGGTGAGCGAGACGCTCGCGCCCGCGGCGCTGGTGAAGCGGTAGTCGCCCGCGAGGTGCGCGACGAAGGCCCCGCGGGTGGAGCCCGGGTCTCGGAAGACGGCGTTGAGGTTTCCTGCGGGCGCGTGCGCGATCGACCAGTCGACCCCAGCGGGGAGGTAGAACGTGGCGCCGACGGGGACGCGACGGCGATCGGGGGTGGGGGCGATCGAGGCGTCGGAGGGCCGATCGGCGGCGAGGTCGCTGGGGACGTCGGCGCGGCCGAGGTCGGTCACGAGGCCAGCGTCGAGGCCGGCGTCGGCGGTCGTCGGTTCGTCGCTGCAACCCTGGAGCAGCCCCAGCGCGAGGCCGGCGGCAGACCCGAGGCGGCAAAGATGAAGTCGGCGAAGCATGCGTGGAGACCTCCTCGAAGGGTAAGAGCTGAAATGTACTCCAGATTCCCGGGCGCACGCCGCGGTGAACGGCGCTGCGTCACCCACGGCGCTTCGTGGTAGGGTCGCCCGAGGTATGGCCAGGGACATCGATCGGCTTGTGGATGCGGTAGTGGCGAGGGTGACGCAGGAGATGGCGACGCCCACCAAAGACGCGGTGCGTCCCACGGTGACGCCGAGGGTCGGGGGCGCGGGTTCCGGCGCGGGGGGAGTGGCCCCGGTGGCGGGGCAGGCGAGCGCCGCGGGGCAGCCGAGGCCCGACCTGGCGAGGGTCATCGACCACACGCTGCTCAAGCCCGACGCGACGCGCGACGACCTGCGCAAGCTGTGCTCCGAGGCCATGACCTGGCGGTTCTTCTCGGTGTGCGTCAACAGCGTCAACGTGCCGTTCTGCCGCCAGCAGCTCACGGGCTCGACGGTGTGCGTGTGCGCGGTGGTGGGCTTTCCGCTCGGGGCGATGTCGCCCAACGCGAAGGCCTTCGAGACCAGCGAGGCCATCCGCGCGGGCGCCGACGAGATCGACATGGTCATCAACGTCGGCGCGCTGAAGTCCGGCGACTACGCGCTGGTGCTCGACGACATCGCCCGCGTGGTCGGCGCGGCGCAGGGGCGGGTGGTGAAGGTCATCCTCGAGACCTCGATGCTCAGCCGCGACGAGAAGGTCATCGCCTGCGCGCTCTCCAAGGCCGCGGGCGCGAGCTTCGTGAAGACCTCGACGGGCTTCGGCGGCGGCGGCGCGACGGCGGAGGACATCGCCCTGATGCGCGGCGTCGTGGGTCCCGAGCTCGGGGTGAAGGCCAGCGGCGGGGTGCGCACGGCTGGCGACGCCGACCGGATGATCGCGGTGGGCGCGACGCGCGTGGGCGCGAGCAGCTCCGTGGCGATCGTCAGCGGCGGCGCGGGCTCGTCGGGCTACTGAGAGAGAGCAACGATGCTGGACCTACGATTTGTGGTGGAGCACCTCGACGAGGTGCGGGCTTCCCTCTCGCGCCGGGGGGCGGTTCCGCCCGGCTTCGAGCGCATCACCGAGCTGGCGATGAGCCGCCGCGAGGCGATCCAGGCGGGCGAGGCGAAGAAGCGCGCGGTCAACGAAGCGAGCGCGGGCTTCGCGAAGCTCCCCAAGGGCTCTCCCGAGCAGCTCGCCGCAAGGGCGGCGTCGAGGGCTCTCGGTGAGGAGGCGGCGGGCTTCGAGCGCGCGCAGAAGGCCGCCGAGGCGGAGCTCGAGGATCTGCTCCTTCGCATGCCCAACATGGCCGACCCGTCGGTGCCCGACGGCGAGTCCGCCGAGCAGAACGTCGAGGTGCGCCGCTGGGGCGAGAAGCCCTCGATGGCCTTCGCGCCGAAGGAGCACTACGACCTCGGCGAGGCCCTGGGCATCCTCGATTTCGAGCGCGCCACGAAGCTCTCCGGCCCGCGCTTCAGCGTGCTCTGGGGCGCCGGCGCGGCGATGGAGCGCGCGCTCGTGCAGTTCATGCTCGACACCCACGTGCACGACCACGGTTACACCGAGGTGTATCCGCCGTTCATGGTGAAGGCCGAGGCGCTTCGCGGCACCGGCAACCTCCCGAAGTTCGAGGCTGACCTCTTCAAGATCGCGGGTGAGGGCGAGCGCGCCCACGACCTCTACCTGATCCCGACCGCGGAGGTGCCGGTGACCAACCTGCACGCGGGCGAGATCCTCGACGACGCGACGCTCCCCCGGCGGTACGTCGCCTTCACGCCCTGCTTCCGCAGCGAGGCGGGGTCCGCGGGGCGCGACACGCGCGGCCTGATCCGGCAGCACCAGTTCGACAAGGTCGAGGTCGTCCACCTCGAGCGCCCCGAGGAGAGCGAGGCCGCGCACGAGCGGCTGACGGGGGCGGCGGAGTCGATCCTCCAGCGCCTCGGGCTGCACTACCGCGTGGTGCTGCTCTGCACCGGCGACATGAGCGTCAACTCCCGCAAGACCTACGACATCGAGGTCTGGCTCCCCGGGCAGAACGCCTACCGGGAGATCTCCTCGTGCTCGAACTTCGGCGACTTCCAGGCTCGCCGCGCGGGGCTGAAGTACCGCCCCGCGGGGGACGCGAAGGCGAAGCCGCGGCTGCTGCACACCCTCAACGGCTCTGCCCTGGCGGTGGGTCGCACGCTCGTCGCGATCATCGAGCAGTACCAGCAGGCGGACGGCAGCGTGGTGGTCCCCGAGGTGCTGCGGCCGTATCTGCGCGGCCTCGAGCGCATCACCCGCTGACGGCGAGTCGGGCCTACTGACCTCGCAGCAGCGAGAGGTAGGCCTGCATCAGCCGGTCGCCGCCGAGCATGTACTCGAGCGCCCCGAGCGCCAGGAAGGGCCCGAAGGGGATCATCGTCCGCATCAGCGGCTCAGGGGCGCCATCGCTGGGCGCCTCGTCTTCCTGATCCTCCTCAGAGGCCGCGTCGTCGGCGGCGCCGAGCTTCCACCCGGTGGCGCGCGAGATCATCGCCATGAAGCGCTCGGAGAGCGACTCGACCCCGTCGTCTTCCAGGTCTTCTGGGTCGATGTCTGGGGCGAGCTTCCACCCAGTGACGCGCGAGATCAGGGTCGCTGCGATGCCCTGCATCGACCCGAAGAAGAGCGCGAACACCACCGCGTGGGGGCCGAGGAGCGCGCCCACCATCGCGAGGAGCTTCACGTCCCCGAGGCCCATGCCGTCGCGCTTCAGGAAGCGATCCCAGACGAAGTAGAACGCGTAGGGGATGCCCGCGCCCAGGGCGATTCCGAGCAGCGAGGACCTCCAGCCGATGCCCGGGAGCATGACGCTGGCGGCGAGGCCCAGCGCGGTGCCGCCGAGGGTGATGAAGTCCGGGATGAGCAGCTTCTTCAGGTCGATGAACGACGCCGTGAGGAGCCCCCACGCGAAGGCGAAGCGCACGAAGAAGAGCGCCAGGAAGACGGGCAGCGCGAGGTCGACCTGCGAGCGCAGCAGCAGCTCGACCAGGGCGAGGGCCGAGAGCGCGTACATCGCCTCGATGAGCGCGTAGCGGGGCGAGATGGGGGCCTTGCAGTCGCGGCAACGCCCTCGGAGCCAGAGCCACGCGAGGATGGGCACGTTGTCGTAGGGCCGCACCGGCTTCTGGCAGTTGGGGCAGTGGGACCCCGGGCGAACCACCGAGTGCCTGGGCCAGCGATGCACGACGACCGTCGCGAAGCTCCCCCAGATCGCGCCCCAGGCGAAGGCGAACACACGGAAGAACCAGGCGGGTAGATCGGCTGCGATCATCCGGCGGGGACGGGCTGGCTGGGCGGAGGCGACGAGGGGCTCTGCGGGGAGCCTCGCAGGGCGCGCAGGCAGAGCCGGGCGCGGCGGAGCTCATGCGCCAGCGTGACCGCCCGCATCGGGTCGTGCTGGTTGCGGCGGATGAAGATCACCAGGTGCCGACGTGCTCGCCCTCGATCGCCGCCCGCGGCGTGGAGCAGCCCCAGCACGAAGCGCCCGAAGCCCTCGCCGCAGCGCGCGGCCTCGAGGTCGTCGATGCGCTCGGCCAGGTCGTCGATGTCCGAGGGGAGCTCTCCCGCGTCGAGGCGCACCAGGGCGGCGTAGGCCCGGTGCAGCGATCTCGTGTTGAGCGACCAGCGGACGGCGCGGTCGAGGGCGCTGAGGGCCTCCTCGGTCTGCTCGGCGTGGTGCAGGGCGATGCCGACGGAGAACCAGTGCAGGGCGCGGCGGGAGGCGGGGGCGTTTCGGGCCGCGATGCGATAGGCCTGCGCAGCGCGCATCCACCAGCCGAGGGCGAGGCAGGCGCGTCCCAGGTCGACGTGGGCGATCTCCTGGGCCACCCCCAGGCGGACCATCTTACGGGCGACGGCGTGAGCCGAGCGGACCCGGCGCGCATAGAGGTGGGAGCGGTAGATCTCGCGAAGGAGCAGCACCCGGGTCTCGGCGTCGACCCGGTCGGAGGCGTAGCGCAGCCCCTTCTCGGCGTAGACGGCGGCGGCATCGGGTGACCCGGTGTGGAGCGCCAGACGAAGGTAGTCGTCTGCCGTCATGGGTCGCTGCTTCCTCACGATCGAAACCTATAGCAGTTTCAAGCCCTCCGGCACACGAACCTTTACCGGACGACTGAACGCATCGACAGGGAATGTCACAGGCGGGGCCGTTGCATTCGCCTGTGATTCCCTGCGATTCCGGGTCGCGTCGGGCGCGGGACGCTGGAGTTCCAGCGACTGTGGCGCGTCAGGCTCCCAGGGCGACGGGCTCGCGAAGGGCCCATGGAGGGGCGAACCTGTCGTACGCTTCCGGCCGCTCCGGAGGAGAGCTCTGAAACGAGGGGGGGAGGGTCGGGGAGGAGCGCGGGTGCGGGGGGAAGGCCGGGCGGTCAGTTCGCCGGGCCCACCCAGCGGATGAGGCAGGCGGTGATGTTGTCCGGGCCGCCGTTCTCGTTGGCGCGGGCGATCAGCCGGGAGGCCGCGGCCTTGAGGTCGTTCTTGTTCTCCTCGACGAGGCGGAGGAGCTCCGGGTCGGGCACCGGCCCGGAGAGGCCGTCGGAGCAGAGCAGGTAGATGTCCCCGGGGTTCGGGTGGTCGAGCTTGGAGTCGACCTTCACCGAGTCCTTCATCCCGAGCGCGCGCACGATCACGTTCTTGTGGGGGAAGTTGGCGATCTCCTCCTCCGTGAGCTTGCGCATCTTCAGGTAGTCGTTGAGCAGCGAGTGGTCTTCGGTGAGCTGCTCGATGGTGCCGTTGCGGATGCGGTACACCCGCGAATCGCCCACGTGCCCGACGATGATGCCCTCGCGCACGGCCAGGCAGACCACCAGGGTGGTGCCCATCCCGCGATAGCGCGGCTCGCGCTGGGCGGCCTCGAAGATGCGCAGGTTGGCCAGCTTCACCGCGGTGATGAGCCGGTTCTCCTCGTAGCTCCGCTGCTTGTCCATCTTGTAGGGCCAGGTCGCGTCGGGGTCCTTCGCGGTGGCCTCGAAGAACTCGCGCATCGCGTCGATGGCCATCTTCGAGGCGACCTCGCCGGAGGCGTGACCACCCATCCCGTCGGCGACGATCACGAGGTTCTCCTCGGAAACGATCGAGAAGTTGTCCTCGTTGTGGGTGCGCTTCATGCCGACGTTTGTCTCGCCGATCAATTCCATGCGCACGGGGTGGCCTGGCACGTCGCGCTCCCTTGGTTTTCCGCGGGAGAACGCTTCCTCCCGATCTATCGGCGAAAGCTATCCCGAGTGCTTTCGGCGCGTCAACACAACACGCCGCGCGAGGTCGCGCTCACGTCGAGAGGAACTCGTTCACCGCACGAACGAACGCCGCAGGCTGCTCGATGAACGGCAGGTGTCCCGCGGCGTCGAGCTCGACGTAGCGACCGTGCGGGAGCAGCTCGGCGAGCGCGCGGCTCTCCTCAGGGCGGAAGGTGAGGTCGTCGTCGCCGGAGAGCACCAGCGTCGGGGCGCGCACCTCCGAGGCGAGGGCTCGCGCGTCGAAGCGCTGCGCCGCGGCGAGGAAGTTGGCGTCGGCCTCGGCGCGGTACCGCATCCCCCGCGCCATCGCCTCGATGGTCGCGTCGCTCGGTGGCCGGTGCCACCACATGCGCCCGAGGCCGCGGAAGAGGCGGGGCAGCGAGCGGGGGTCGCGGAGCGTTCCTTGAGGGGTGGAGAGCGACTGGATGGCCGCCCAGCCCGCCTCGCCGAGGGCTTCGCGAGAGCGCCTCGCCACCGCGCGAACCTGCTCTCCGTCGCGGAGCGGAGCGACCAGCACCAGGCGGCGGATGACCTCCGGGTGGCGCGCCGCGAGGGTGAGCGCGATGGCCGCGCCGAAGTCGTGCGCGATCAGGTCGACGGAGCGCTCCCCGCGGGCGCGGGCCAGCTCCACCAGGTCGGCCGCGGCATCGGGGAGCGCGTAGCCCTCGGCTTCGGGGGGCGACGTCGAGCGCCCGTGCCCGCGCAGGTCGACGTAGACCAGCGGCGCGGCGGCCGAGAGCGGGTCGAGCCAGGGCCGGAGGTACGTGTGGTCGAGCCCGGGACCGCCGTGGAGCACCCAGCGCGAGGTGCGACCGGGGCCCGGGAGCTCGACCGTGTGCAGCGTGACCGAGCGCAGCCGCACGTCCCGGGTGCGGGCGAGGACGACCGGCGAGGACGAGGCACCACGGCGGCAGGCGAGGGTGCCGAGGGCGAGACCCGCGAGGAGCTGTCGGCGGCGGAGCAACATGGGCGATGGGCGGGGCGCAGGGTGCGCGAAGTGGCGCGGCATCGCCAGGAAGGGGAGAGCGAGCACCGGAGGAGAGCTCCCGAAGAGTGGAGCCGCACCGGCGCGCGATGCTACGAACCCGATCGATGGATCAGTCGCCCCGAGATGAGATGCTCCAACTGCTCCGCGACCTCGGGGCGCAGCTCGCGTGGCAGCGAGACGCCGGGCTGCTGGACACGCCCTCGCAGGGGCCGCTGCCCGTTGCGTCCGTCGTCGCGGCGCCGGTCCCGGTGTCGGTGTCGGCTCCCGCTCCGGCCCGGGCCGAGCCTCCCCCACCCGCGCCGGTCGCAGTCGTCGCAGCGCCGCTGGTCTCGGCGCCCCCGACGGTTCCTGTTCCGATGGCGGACCCGGTCTTACCGGAGCCGGTAAAGGTCCCTCCTCCTGCGGCGGTGGTCACGCCGATCGCTCCTGCGAACTTCGAGGGGCGCGCCGGGGCGCTGCGGGTGATCCAGGAGGAGGTGCGGGCCTGCCGCGCGTGCAAGCTCGCGCCGACGCGCACGCAGACGGTGTTCGCCCGCGGCAACCCCGACGCGCGGCTCTGCTTCATCGGCGAGGGGCCGGGCGCCGACGAGGACCGCACGGGCCTGCCCTTCGTCGGGGTCGCCGGGCAGCTCCTCGACCGCATCATCGCCGCGATGCGGCTCACCGAGGATCAGGTCTACATCGCCAACATCGTGAAGTGCCGGCCGCCCAACAACCGCGTGCCCTACGACGAGGAGATGTCGGCGTGCACGCCCTTCCTGCTGCGGCAGCTCGAGGTCGTGAAGCCCGAGGTGATCGTGGCGCTCGGGAAGACGGCGGCGGGCTTTCTGCTGGAGGACAAGAGCACGATGACGACGATGCGCGGCCGGTGGCACTCGTGGAAGGGCGTGCCGGTGATGCCGACGTGGCACCCGTCGTACGTGCTCCGGGTGCGCGACGACCCGAAGAGCACCGCCCGCGCCGAGGTCTGGACGGACATGAAGCTGGTGCTCGAGCGGCTCGGGTTGCCCGTGCCCTCGCCGCGTGGTTGATCCCCGCTCATGACCCCCGCCGTGAAGACCGTTCCCGACGACGATGAGCTGCCCGAGCTGGCGCCGCTCGACACCGACGAGGGCGTGGTCGAGGTGCCCGATGAGATCCGCCCGGACGCGTGGGACGACAGCCTCGTCGGGGACGACGAGCTCGCGGGCCTCGACCCTGGCGCCGTCGCGGTGCTGACCTTTGCCGAGGTCGCTGCGGGCGAGGACGACGAGGGCTCGCCCGACGATCCCATCGACGCGCTGCCCGACGACGACCGGGGCGCGTGGGTGGGCGACGAGGAGCGCCCGGGCGACGACGGGGTGGAGATCCACGAGCCGCCGGGTGACCAGCCCGACGGCGGCGAAGACGGGCCGACGCGCGACCCCTACGACGAGGTCGACACGGCGCTGCCGGCGCTCGACGACGACGACGGCGACGAGGGCCCCGCGGACGAGCCGCCCGCGTAGGGGGGATAGGTCGTGTCGTCGTGGTGCCGGTCGTAGCGCCTGCGGAACCACGCGAGCGCGAGCGCCCCGAGCACCACCGCGAACCACAGCGTGGCGAGGCGGCAGAGCAGCGTGCCTGCCTTGGCGGCGGGCGCGGCGATGGCGCCATGGGAGAGGGCGACGAGCAGCGAGATCATGGTGATCTCCGCGCCGCCGACGCCGCCCGGTAGCATCGCGACGGCGCCCGCGAGGGTGGACGTGGCGTAGACGAAGGAGGCGAGAGAGAGCGGCACCGGGGCGCCCAGGCCGATGAGGATCACCCAGAGCCCGAGGGCCTCGAGCGCCCACGCGACCACGGAGATCGCGGTCGGGAGCAGCAGGGCCTTCGGGGAGGCGAGGATGCGCAGGGCGTCGTAGGCGTCGCGCACCTTCGGGGCGATGCGCCGGCCGAAGGCGAAGCGCTCGGTGAGCGCGATCACCCACTCGCCGAGCGGGCGGACGAGCACGAAGAGCATCAGCGCGACGACCAGCGAGGTGGCCGCGAGCGCGACGATCCAGCCGCCGGGGAAGAGCAGGCCGCCGAGGGCGACCATGGCGATGAGGGAGATGAGGTCGGTGAGGCGGTCGGCGATGACGATGGGCGCGGTGCGGGCGATGGGGTAGCCCCGGGCGCTGTGGAGGAGCGCGCTCTTGAAGACCTCGCCGGCCTTGGCGGGGGTCACGGACATCGCGAAGCCCGCGACGTAGATGCAGAAGCTCTCGGCCAGCGGAACGTCTCGGATGCCCAGCAGGCGGAGGTAGAACTCCCACTTGAAGAAGCGGAGGAAGTAGTTGCCGAGCGAGAGCGCGAGGGCGGCCGCGAAGGTCCACCAGGCGAAGGTGGAGAGCGTCAGGCGGAGGGCGCGGACGTCGCCGAGCAGCGCGATGGCGCCGTAGAGCAGCGCGACGGCGAGCCCGACGGCGAGGAGGCGTTTGGTGTTCATGTCGAGGGGAGGGGCACGGCTCGCGCGGCGGTCGGCCTGTCAGTCGTCGGAGCGCAGGCCGTGCTTGCGGAAGAGGTCGCGGAGGTAGTGGCGCTCGATGCCCGCCAGCGCCGCGGCGCGCGAGAGGTTGTCCCCCGTGCGGTGCAGCAGGCGCTGGAGGTAGTCCTTCTCGAACTCGTCGATGAGGGTGCGCTTGGCGTCCTTGAAGGGCGTCAGCGGCTGGTTGGGGGCGGCCCCCACGGAGGCGGTCGCCGAGGGTGAGCTCAGCGTCCCCTGGGCCTTGGTGCGCTCGCCCGACAGGATGCGCTCGAAGGCCAGGTCGGCCGGGGTGATCACGGCCCCCTCGGCCATCATCGCGGCGCGCTCGACGGCGCTCTTCAGCTCCCGGATGTTGCCCGCGTACTCGCGGCGCATCAGCTCCTGGAGCGCCTCGGGGGAGATGGCGCGCGCGCCCTGGGTGTTGGAGGGCAGGCGCTGGAGGAAGTGGTAGACGAGCAGGGGGACGTCCTCGGGCCGCTCGCGCAGCGGGGGGATGGTCACCCGCGCCTGCGCGAGGCGGTAGTAGAGGTCTTCGCGGAAGCGGCCCGTGGTTGATCATCTGGCGCAGGTCGCGCCAGGTCGCGGAGATCACCCGCACCTGCACGGGCTTCGGGGTGGTGCTGCCGACGCGCACCACCTCGCGGCGCTCGAGCACGCGCAGGAGCTTGGGCTGCAGCTCGAGCGGGAGCTCGCCCACCTCGTCGAGGAAGACCGTGCCGTTCTCCGCGGCCTCGAAGATGCCGATGCGCCGCTCGCTCGCGCCCGTGAAGGCGCCGCGCTCGTGGCCGAAGAGGACGCTCTCCGCGAGGGTGCTGGGGATGGCGGTGCAGTCGAGCACCGCGAAGGGCCCCTGGCCGTAGAGGCTCGCGTCGTGGACGGCGCGCGCGGCGAGCTCCTTGCCGGTGCCGGTCTGGCCCTCGATGAGGATCGACAGCTCGGTGCGCGCGAGGCGCTGGAGCGTCGAGAACATCTCGCGCATGGCGCCGTTGCGGCCGCGCAGCTCGCCGAAGGAGTGGATGTCCGGCAGCGGCGTCTCGACGGCGGCGTCGAGCTGGATGCGCACGACGGAGCTCCCGATCTCCAGCGTGGCCCCGGAGGGGAGCAGCGCCGACTCGATGCGCGCGCCGGCGTAGCGGGTGCCGTTGCGCGACGAGAGGTCCTTCACGTGGATGGCGCCCTGGTCGTCGACGGCGTGGAGCTCGACGTGGAAGGCCGAGATGGTCGGGTCGGAGAGGCGCACGTCGCACCCCTGGCTGCGCCCGACGATGCCGCGGGTGATCGCGAGCACGGCGTCGACGCCCATGTCCGGCCCGCTCACGACGGTCACGCGGATTCCACGGACCGTGGGGCCGACGAGGCGCTCGGGCTGGATAGTTCGGGTGTTCTCGACGTCGGCGAGCTTCGAGGCGCGGGTCACGCGCGGATTCTGCCACCGAGCGCGGCCGCAAGACAGAGGCATCGCCGCCGCTCCGATGAGCGCGGCCCCACTTCGGCGCGGCCGGTGGTGTAGTGTGCGCGCCGTGTCGGACCCCGCACGCCCGCGTTCCTCCGCCCGCGCGGACATCTGGAACATCCCGAACGCCCTCACGATGAGCCGCGTGGCGATGATCCCCGTGGTGCTGTGGTACGTCACCGCCGGCACTCCCCGGGACGGCTTCGTCGCCGCCTGGCTCTACGGCGCCACGGCGGTGACCGACCTGCTCGACGGCTACCTGGCCCGTAAACGCAACCTCATGAGCGTCTTCGGCAAGTTCATGGACCCGCTGGCCGACAAGCTGCTGGTGATGGCCCTGCTGATCTACCTCACGCGCATGGGCCGCATCGCCCCGTGGATCGTGGTGGTGCTCCTCGGCCGCGAGCTCTCCATCACCTCGCTGCGGGCCATCGCGTCCAACGAGGGCGTGGTGATCGCCGCGGGCGAGGGCGGCAAGTGGAAGGCCGCCATCCAGATGGTGGGCATCCTCTGCCTCGTGCTGCACTTCCGCTACCCAGTGGTGCCCTTCTATCCGCACCCGGTCGACCTCAACCTCTGCGGTCAGTGGCTGATCGTGCTGTCGATGGTGTTCTCCGTGACCTCCGCGGTGGAGTACACCCGGCTCTTCGTGGACGCGGTCGACGCCAAGGAGCGCCGGCAGCAAGGGTCATGACGAGGGGCGCTCGACGGCGACCCCACCGGCAGCTCGCCGGTAGGCTCCGACGGGCCCGCGACCTGCGCGGTGATCACGTCGCGCGGCACCACCCAGCTGAAGACGCTCCCGCCGCCCTCGCGCTCGGCGATCTCCACCCGCCCGTGGTGCGCGTCGGCGATGCGCTTCACGATCGCGAGCCCGAGCCCCGTGCCGCGCGCGGTGCCCGAGTAGAACGCGTCGAAGATCCGCGCCCGCAGCTCGGGCTCGATGCCGGGGCCGCGGTCGAGCACACGGAGCGCCGCCTCGTGCTCGGTGGCGCTCACCACGATCTCGACCTCGGTGCCCACGCGCGAGGCCTGCGCGGCGTTGCGCAGGAGGTTCCAGAGCACCTGCTTGTACTGGGCGGCGTCGACGGTGGCGACCACTGGCTGCTCGGCGCGGAGCTTGATGAGCACCCGCGCCTCGGGGCCGCCGGACGAGCGGGCGAGGGCGACCACGTCCCGGGTGAGCGCGCTCAGGTCGACGGGCGAGCGGTCGGGCATCCGCGGCTTCGCGAACTGGAGCATGTCGGTGACGAGGTCGTTGAGCCGCGCGACGTCGCGGCTCACGGTGGCGAGCAGGCTGCGCTCCTCGCTGTCGAGCGTCGCGGTCTCGCGCACCAGCTCGACGCACCCGGAGATGGCGCCGAGGGGGTTGCGGATCTCGTGCGCGAGCCCGGCGGCGAGGTGGCCGAGCTGGGCGAAGCGCTCGGAGGTCTCGACCGCGTGGCGCAGGCCCTCCTCGTGCGAGCGGTCCTCCACCACCACGATGCCGCCGCGTCGCGAGCCGTCGTGGGAGTAGAGCGGCGCGACGTGGTAGGCGACGGGGATCTCCCGGTACGAGGTCTTGAGCCGCGCGTCGCCGCTGGAGCTTCCGGCGTCTCCGTCGAGCGCCACGCGCGGGATGAAGGGCAGCACCTCGTGCGCCGGGCGGCCGAGCATCTCCACGGGCTCCAGGTCGAGGAAGAGCGCCGCGAAGGGGTTGGCGCCGTCGACCAGCCCCTCGGCGGTGTACGTGACCAGCGCCGCGGGGATCGACCGGAGGACGTCCTCGTAGAGCGCGATCAGGCTCACGCGCGACGCCTCGACCCGCAGCAGCGCGTCGCCGGTGACCACGAGGCGGTCGGCGAGCGCGCCGCCGATGGCGGTGATCGACACGATGGCCGTGAGGGTGACCACCATCTGGTAGGTGGTCTCGATCGGGTTGTGGGGGATGTGCAGCTGGTCGGAGGGCGGCTGCACGAGGCCGAGGGCGCCGGAGAGCGCGAGCAGGCCGTACGCAGCGAGCGACGAGACCGCCGTCCAGAGGGTGCCGTTGCCGCCGAGGACGAGCGCGGCGGTGAGGGTGCTCAGGCCGAAGAAGGTGCTGAGCGGCGAGCCCGCGCCGCCGGTGGCGTAGGCGAGCACCGTCCACGCCGCGAGGTCGAGGGCGATGCTCACCGCGGTGAGGCGCTGCAGGCGGCCGCGCGGGGCGACGCGGATCTGCAGCGCGTAGACGAGCGAGACGGCGTAGATGGCGATGATCACCGAGAGCAGGAGCTTCGGCGTGGCGTCGTCGAGGGAGTGCCCCTCGGCGAGGTAGACCGCGACGGTGCCGCCGAAGATGACGGTGCAGACCATCACCCGGGCGGCGGTGAGGAGCTGGAAGCGCTCGCGGAGCTGGGCGTCGGAGTTGCCGACGAGGGAGAGCTGCTCCGGGAGGAGCGACGGGGGGCGCGCCGGCACCGCCGGTGCCTCAGCCTGCCTTGATGTTACCGGCCATGGTAAAGATCGGGAGGTACATCGCGATGATCATGGTGCCGACGCTGCCGCCGATGAACACCATCATGATCGGCTCGAGCAGCGAGGTCATCGCGGAGACGGCGACGTCGACCTCCTCCTCGTAGAAGTCGGCGATCTTGTTGAGCATGGTGTCGAGGGCGCCGGTCTGCTCGCCCACGGCGATCATCTGCACCACCATCGACGGGAACACCTGCGTCTCGGCGAGGGGCTCCGCCATGTTCTTGCCCTCGGCGATCTTCGCGCGGGCCGCCATGACGGCCTGCTCGATGATGTAGTTGCCCGCGCTCTTGGCCACGATCTCCATGGCGTCGAGGATGGGCACGCCCGACGAGAGCAGCGTGCCGAGCGTGCGGGTGAAGCGCGCCACGGCGATCTTGCGCATCACGCCGCCGATGACCGGAAACTGGAGCAGCGCGCGGTCGATGACGCGGGTGCCGCTGGGGGTGCGCTTCCAGTAGATGAAGCCGTAGATGCCGCCGACGATGCCGCCGACGAGCAGGAAGACGTTGTTGACGAAGAAGTGCGACGCGTTGATGACCGTCTGCGTGAGCGCCGGGAGCTCGCCGCCGAACTCCTTGAACATCGACTCGAAGGTCGGGATCACGAAGATCATCATGATGCCGATGACGGCGACGGCGATGAACATGACGCCGATGGGGTAGGTGAGCGCGCTCTTCACCTGGCGCACCAGCTTGGCGTTCTTCTCGATGTACGCCGCGAGTCGCTGGAGGATGGTGTCGAGGATGCCGCCGATCTCACCGGCGCGGACCAGGTTGCAGAACAGGTGGTCGAAGATGCGCGGGTGCTTGGCCAGCGAGTCGCTGAACGTGAGGCCTCCCTCGACGTCGTTCTTCACCGTGCGGAGCACGCGCGCGAAGGCGGGGTTCTCGATCTGCGACCCGAGGATGTCGAGGCACTGCACCAGCGGCAGGCCTGCATCGATCATGGTCGAGAACTGCCTCGTGAAGATGACGAGGTCCTTGGTGGTGACGCTGCCGCCGCCGCCGAAGTTGAAGCTGAAGCCCTTCTTCGCGACCTTGGTGGGCTGGAGCTGCTGCTGTCGGAGCCGTTGCCCGACCGCGGCCTCGTCGTCAGCCTCCATGGTGCCGGTGCGAACCTCACCGGTCCGGGTCTTGGCCTCGTAGGTGAACGTCGGCATTGCGCGCGATCGTATTGGCACGCGCGGCCGGGGTCAAAGGATCTCGCAGAGGCCTACGGTTCTCGGGAGGATGATGTACGGGCAGGTACTGCCGAGCGGGCGGTTTCCACGAGCTGGAGGAGCTCGATCGGGTCGTTGGAGCGACCCTGCGCCTCTTCCATCGTGATCTGTCGGCGGGCGACCAGCGTGGCGAGCGACTGGTTCATCGTCTGCATCCCGGAGGTGCTCTGGCCCACCTGCATCAGCGAGTAGATCTGGTGGATCTTGTCCTCGCGGATGAGCGATCGGATGCCCGAGTTGGGCACGAGCACCTCCACCGCCGCGATGCGCCCGGGCACCCCCGCGCGGGGCAGCAGGAGCTGCGTCACCACGCCCTGGAGCACGAACGACAGCGAGATGCGCGCCTGCTGCTGCTGGTGCGCCGGGAACATGTCCACCACGCGGTGGATCGCCTGCCACGCCGAGTTGGTGTGCAGCGTGCCGAACACCAGGTGGCCGGTCTCCGAAACCGTGAGCGCGGCCTCGACGGTCTCCTGGTCGCGCAGCTCGCCGATGAGCACCACGTCCGGGTCCTGCCGCAGCACGTTGCGCAGCGCGTCCTTGAAGGTCGCCGAGTCGGTGCCCACCTCACGCTGGTTGACCAGCGAGTTCTTGTTGAGGTGCATGTACTCGATCGGGTCTTCGATCGTGACGATGTGCTGGCGCGTCTCGGCGTTGATCTTGTCGATGATCGCCGCGAGGGTGGTGGTCTTCCCGCTGCCCGTCGGGCCGGTGACGAGCACCAGGCCCCGGGCCTTGGTGATGAGGTCACCCACCACCGGGGGAAGGCCCAGTTCCTCCAGCCCGAGGATCTTGAAGGGGATCGCGCGGAAGGTGCCCGCCACCGCGCCGCGCTGGAGGAAGATGTTCGCGCGGAAGCGCGCGAGGCCCTTCACCCCGAAGGAGAGGTCGATCTCGCAGCTGCGCTCGAAGCGCGCCCGCTGCTCCTCGGTGAGGATCTGGTAGCAGAGCCGCTGCGTGTCCGCGGGCGTGAGCACCGCGAGGTTGCGGCGCAGCGGGATGAGCTGGTCGTCGATGCGCAGCATCGGCGGGGCGCCCGTGGTGATGTGCAGGTCGCTGGCGCTCCGCTCGACCATGATGCGGAGCAGCTCAAGGATGGAAGGCGGGGATGCCTCGGCGGGGGCGGTCATGGGAGGGGTCTCAGGTGGCGGACTTGTTCACGTCCGACAGGGTCACGCGGATGATCTCCTCGGTGGTGGTCACGCCCTCCAGGCACTTGGTGATCCCGCTCATGCGCAGGGTGCGCAGGCCGCAGCGGATCGCCTGGGTCTTGAGCTCGGCCGCCGAGGCGCCCTGGAGCACGAGCTCCTTGAGCTCGTCCCACATCGGCATGACCTCGTAGAGCGCCACGCGTCCGCGGTACCCGGTGCCGTTGCAGTTGGGGCACCCCTGGCCCTTCCAGAGCCGCCCGTTGGCCTGCGCGATCTCCTCCTCCTTGAAGCCGATCTCGCGCAGCGCCTCGGGGTTCACCTTGATCTCCTGCTTGCAGTCCTTGCAGACGCGGCGCGCGAGGCGCTGGGCGAGCACGAGGGTCGTCGCGGCGGTGACCATGAAGGGCTCGATGCCCATGTTGAGGAGGCGCGAGACCGTGCCCGGGGCGTCGTTGGTGTGCAGCGTCGAGAGCACCATGTGGCCCGTGAGCGCGGCCTTGACGCCGATCTCCGCCGTCTCGAAGTCGCGGATCTCGCCCACCATGATGATGTCCGGGTCTTGCCGGAGGAAGGAGCGCAGCGCCGCGGCGAAGTTGAGCCCGATGTCATCGTGCATCTGGCACTGGTTGATGCCCTGGAGGTTGTACTCGACCGGGTCTTCGGCGGTGGAGATGTTCTCGGAGATCTTGTTGAGCTCGGAGAGCGCGGAGTAGAGCGTCGTGGTCTTGCCCGAGCCCGTGGGGCCCGTGACCAGCACCATCCCGAAGGGGTTGTGGATGGCCTTCATGAACCACTCGAGCTGCCTGCTTCTCGAAGCCCAGCTTGGTCATGTCGAGCTGGAGGTTCGACTTGTCGAGCAGACGCATCACGATCTTCTCGCCCCAGATCGTGGGGAGGACCGAGACGCGGTAGTCCATCTCCTTGCCGCCCGCCGAGCTTGAGCTTGATGCGCCCGTCCTGCGGGAGGCGCCGCTCGGCGATGTCGAGGCTCGACATGATCTTGATGCGCGACGAGATCGCGTTCTTCATCTTGATCGGCGGGGACATCTCCTCGCGGAGCACGCCGTCGATGCGGTAGCGGACCCGCATCATCTTCTCGTAGGGCTCGATGTGGATGTCGCTCGCGCGCACCTTGATGGCGTTGAGGAGGATGGCGTTGCAGAGGCGGACGATGGGGGCGTCCTCGCTGGCCTTGGCCAGCTCCATCGCGTTGGCCTCGCTCTCCTCCTCCTCGCCGAACTCGATCTCGCCGTCGGCGAACTCGTCGAGCACGTCGTTCATGTTGATGCCCTGGGCCTGCGCCTGGAACATCCGGTCGATGGCCGCGAGGATCGCGTTCTCGCTCGCGACCACGGGCTCGACGTTGTAGGTCGTGAGGAAGCGGACCGCGTCGATGGCGTTGAGGTTCGTCGGGTCGCTCATCGCCACGATGAGCGAGGTGCCCGCCCGCGAGATGGGCACGATGCGGTGCTTCTCGCAGATCTCCTTGGTGACGATCTTGCCGAGCTCGGGGTCGAGCTCGACGGCGTTGAGGTCGATGGACGGGACGCGGTACTCCTGGGCCAGGAAGTTCGCGATCTCCTTCTCGGAGATGTACCCGAGCTTCGCCAGGGCGTAGGTAAGGTTCTGCCCCGTGCGCTTCTGCTCGTCCTGCGCCGCCTTGAGCTGCGTCAGGGAGATGCGCTTCTCGCGCACCAGGAGTTCGCCGAGGCGATTGCCGCTCGACATCAAATGCCTCCTTCTCGTCGCCGATTGATCCGGTAGGGCCACTGTCGACGGGCGCGGTGCATCAGAGCGGTCGCGAGGTCGGGACAGCGCACGGCGTGTTATCTATCACGCCTGGACGAGGATCATCCATGTGGTCGTGGTTGTCGCGTGCATTCCGGTCGACCGGAGCCGCAGAGCGGGCGGAGGCCGAGGGGCGGTTCGAAGACGCGGTGCGTCTGTACGTAGACGCTGGCGCGAGGGAGGAGGCGGTGCGGGTCCTGCTCGCCGTCTCGGAGACCACCCGGGCGCTGGAGGCCCGGCGCTCACTGCTCACCCGGGCCGCTACCATCTCCCGGAATGACGCGCAGCAGGTCGAGGCCCGGCGCCGACTGGCCCGGCTCACTGTCGACGAGGCGGAGGACGACCCCCCCCGCACCGACGACGACCGCCGCGCGCTGGCCGACGCCGCCCGCGCCCTGGAGGGCCTCGGAGAGCACGGCGACGCGGCCCGCGCCTACGTGATGCTCGAAGACCGCGAAGGCATCGTCCGCACCCTCACCCTCTCGGGCGACGTCGAGGCGCTCGAGCGGCTGACCGGGGTGCGCGACGACGTCGACCGGCACGGGCTCCGTCGTCGGGCTGCCACCGAGGACGCCGACACGCGCTGGCGCTCGGGAGACCGGCCGGGGTCGCTCACGGCGCTGCGGGCGTGGGTGGGCTCCAACGCCGACGACCACGAGGCCCGACGCCTGCTCGATCAGCGGGAGGCCTCGCTGCTGCGCGGTGGCCGGTGCGAGCTGCGTGTCGACGGCGAGGCGGTCAGCCTGATGGGCAAGCTGCCGCTGGTGATCGGCCGCGAGGGCGACCTGGTGCTGCGCGGGGCGGGGGTGTCGCGGCGGCACTGCGAGATCGCGCGGGTGGACGATGCCGCGGGGGCCTACGAGCTCCGCGACCTGGAGAGCCGGGCCGGGACCCGGCTGGACGGGCTGCGCATCGGCGCTCCGATGCGGCTGCGCGACGGGCAGCGCGTGGAGCTCGGCGACGACCTCGCGCTCCGGGTGGGGCTCGCCGACGGGGCGCTCACGCTGCTGGTCGAGCGGGGGCTCGACCGGGGTCGGCGGGTGGCGGTGCTCGCGGGCGACTGGCGCACCCCGATGGGCGTACTGCGCATGAGGGAGAGCGGGCTGGAGCTGGAGCCGTCGGAGCCGGTGCAGCTCAACGGGCAGCGCGTCGCGATGGCGATGGTGCTGGCGCACGGCGACCGCATCGACGGCGCGCGCGGCTGGATGGAGGTTCTCTAGGAGCGCCGATGGGACTGCGAGACTGGCTCCGACGCATCACCGGATCGAAGCAGACGGACCCCGACGAGGGGGAAGACGATCAAGCCGCCCCGCCGGTGGTTTCGCCCGCCCACGCGGCCCCTCCCCGCAGGGTCGATGGGGTCGATGTGGCCGAGCGCCTGCGGGCGATGCCGCCAGGGGATGCGGTGCGCCGAGCGGTGGCGTCGCTGCGTAGCGAGATCGACCCGGTCGCGGCGACGGGCCTCGTGAGGATGCTGCGGGAGCTGAGCGAGCGCGACGACCTCGACGATGACGCGGGGCTGCTGCTCGCGGAGTACTTCCAGGGGCGAGGGGAGGCGGACGTCGCGGCGCGGGTGCTGGAGTCGGCCGCGAAGCGCTCGGGAGACGGCGCGCTGCGGGCTCGCCTCGGGCTCGCGGACCTTTGTATCGAGCGCGGTGACCGGGACGCGGCGGCGCGATGGCTCGAGGAGCTGGTCGCGTGCGACCTGTCGTTTCCCGGGGCGCGAGAGCGGCTGCGGAGGCTGGGGGAGGGGGCCCGCCCGGGAGACGCGGGCGCCACGCTGCTGGCCCCGGACGCCCGCGCGGGCATCGGGCGCTACGTGCTCTTGAAGGAGCTCGGGCGAGGCGGTGCCGGGGCGGTGTTCCTGGCGAGGGACGAGCGGCTGGGGCGCGAGGTCGCGGTGAAGCTCCACCACGGGGGCGGGGGTCGCGAGGCGCGTCGCGCACGGATGCGGGCAGAGGCGGAGGTCGCCGAGGCCATCCGGTCGGCGAGGGTGGTGCGGCTCCTCGACGTCCGGCCCGAGCAGGGCGCGCTGGTGATGGAGCACTGTGCGGGCGGATCGCTCCGGCAGGTGATCGCCCGCGGCCCCGTCGCGACCGAGCAGGCGCGGGGGTGGATCCGGGACGTGGCGCTCGCGCTCGCGAGGGTCCACGACACTGGCTGGGTGCACCGCGACCTGAAGCCCGGCAACATCCTGCTTCGGGAGGACGGCCGCGCGGTGGTCTCCGACCTCGGGCTCGCCCGACGCGCCGGGGAGCGCGCCGACGCCGTCGAGGGGACGCCCGGGTTCACCGCCCCGGAGGCGCGGGCTGGCGAGGCCATCCGGCCCACCTCGGACGTATACTCCTTCGGCGCCATGGGCCTCGCGCTGGGCCTCGGAGGGCACCCCGCGGTCGCCCGGCTGCTCCAGCAGTGTCTCTCTCCCGATCCCGCCGCGCGCCCCGCGGACGGGCGCGCCCTCGTCACGGCGCTCTCCGCGATCGCCTGATCAGCGGATCTCGCCCGCGCGCACCGCGTGGACCACCCCCTGGTCATCGCGTACCCGCAGCGCCCCGGTGGGGTCGATGTCGATCGCGACGCCGCTCACCTCGCCGATGGACACCCGGGCTCCGATGTTCTCGCACCGCTCGATGAGCCGCTGACGAATGGCTACGAAACCCTCCGCGCAGAGCCGCCCGAGCGTGGCGTCGAGGTGCTCCAGCAGGGACGAGAGCACCGCCGCCCGGCCGGGGTCGTCGCCCCGCACGATGCGCAGCGAGGTGGCGATCTCCGCGATGGCCTCGGGCATCACGGCGCCTCGCACGTTGACGCCGAGGCCGAGAATCACCGCGCTGGGCTGGGTCCCGCGGTAGATAGCCTCGGCCAGCAGGCCAGCGAGCTTTCTTCCGCGGTGGCGCACGTCGTTGGGCCACTTCACCGCCGTCGGCGTGGGCGTGAACCCGTCGAGCGCCTCGGACACGGCGAGCCCCGCGCCGAGGGCGAGGAGCGGCGGCTCGATCGCGTCGAGCCCCGCGCGCCACACGACGGACAGGTAGAGGTTCTCTCCCGCGGGAGAGGACCACGCCCGGCCGAGGCGTCCGCGCCCGGCGGTCTGCGCGTCGGCGAGCACGACGGTACCGTGGCCCGCGCCCGCGTTGGCGAGCGCGCGGGCGTCGTCGTTGGTCGACCCGGTCAGCGCCTTCAGGATCAGCGGCCGACCCAGCCGACACCCTGGCGGGCTCACGAAGCCGAGGAGGTCGTCCATCGGGAACCTTTAGGGGGTAGTGCCGTCCCAGGAGCCAGTGACCTCGAGGTCGAGCCCGATGTCCACAGCGCGGGCGCCGTGGGTGAGCGCACCCACCGAGAGTACGTCGACGCCCATCGCCGCGAGGGTCGGGGCGCGCTCGAGGGTGATGCCCCCGGAGACCTCCACGATCGGAGCGTGGGCGAGCGAGCGGATTCGCCGGAGCGCCTCGACGGTCTGCGCGTCGTCGAAGTTGTCGAGCATCAGCACGTCGACGCCCGCGGAGAGCGCCTCGTCGAGCTCGTCGAGGGACTGCACCTCGCACTCGATGCGCATGGTGTGCGGCGCGGCGCGGCGGGCGCGCTCGATCGCCGGGCGGACGCCGCCGCAGACGGCGACGTGGTTGTCCTTGATGAGCACCGCGGAGGAGAGGTCGTTGCGGTGGTTGTGTCCGCCGCCCGCGCGCACGGCGTAGCGGTCGAGGGCGCGGAGCCCGGGGTTGGTCTTACGGGTGTCGGTAATCCGAGCGCGGCTGCCGGGGGGGAGGGCGTCGACGAAGCGCCGGGTCAGCGTGGCAACGCCGCACATCCGCTGGAGGAGGTTGAGCGCGCTGCGCTCGCCGGTGAGGACCCCGTGCGCAGGTCCCTCGATCGCGGCGACCACGGCGCCCCTCGGGAGGAGCGTCCCGTCGGCCACGCGCGCAGTGAAGGTCACCCTGGGGTCGACCCGGGCGAACACCCGCGCAGCCACGGCCAGACCGGCGAGGACCATGGGCTCGCGGGCGGAGAAGGTCCCGCGGGCGAGGGCATCGGGCGGGACGACCGTGCGGGTGGTCACGTCACCCGCGGCGAGGTCTTCGGCGAGCGCCATCTCGACGATGCGGTCGACTTCGAGCGGGGAGAGGTCGGCGGGCGAGAGGACAAACGCAAGGTTCATGGCAGCGCCGGGAGCGATACCATAGAAAGCCCACGATTTGCCGCGGCTCAGAGTCCCCATCGGAGGGCACTTGCCTTGCGAGCGGGGCGGCACTTCATATCGCCGAGCGCGGCGTCGACGACGGAGAGACATCGTTGTCGATTCCTCGCGTGGTCCCCCTACGAACCTGTTAGCGTCCCCACCCGCGATCGAACTGGTCGGAGAACCTGCTCTGGAATGCTTCCAGAAGGCTCCTCTCCATCACCGGGTCGAGCGCATGCCTCTTGACAGGGTTGCCGCGAATATGGTGCTAGCGGCACCGCGGTCCTGCGGCGCCCGGTCGCAGGGCGGGAGAACCGAGGACGCGCCCCGCGCTCGGCCAGCAGACCGAAGACAAACCTCCGATGCAGATCTTCCCGCGCTCACTCAACCGTCTGCCTGCGATCGTCGCGATCGGGGTCGCCCTGGCCGGCGGCCTCGTGACGTCGCTGGTCTGGTACTACTTCTCACCGCTGAACACGCAGGTCGGCTACCAGCCGCGCCAGCCTGTCCCGTACAGCCACCTGCTGCACGCCGGACAGATGGGCATGGACTGCCGGTATTGCCACGCGAACATCGAGCGCGCCGCGCACGCGATGATTCCGCCGACGCAGACCTGCATGAACTGCCACGCGCTGGTGCGCACCACCTCCGCCCGGCTCGCGCCGGTGCGCGAGAGCTGGGATAGCGGCCGGGCGATCGAGTGGGTGAAGGTCCACCGGCTTCCCGACCATGCGTACTTCGACCACAGCGTGCACCTCTCCGCGGGCGTGGGCTGCGTGAGTGCCACGGCCGCGTCGACCAGATGGACGTCGTCCGTCAGGTCGAGCCGCTCAGCATGGCGTGGTGCCTCGACTGCCACCGCAACCCGGGGCCGCGCATCCGCCCGCTCGATCAGATCACCAACATGGATCCCAGCCTCAGCGGGACCGCGCAGCCTCCGCGCACGCTCAACCCCCCGCAGACTTGCTCAGGGTGTCACCGATGAGCCGCCGCAAGCCGTACGAGTTCGAGGGGCCCGCGCCGGACGCGGCGGTCTATTGGACCAGCCTCGATGACTTCACGCTCCAGCAGAGCTCCGACCCGGCCGCGCGGGACCACCTCGCCGAGGAGATCCCCCGCACGGCCCTCGACTTCTCCGACGGGGTCTCCCGCCGCGGGTTCATGACCCTGATGGGCGCGGCCGTCGCGCTCGCGACCCTCGAAGGGTGCCGCCGGCCGGTCGACAAGATCATGCCGTACGCCCGCATGCCCGAGGACGTGGCCGTCAACGTGACGAGCTACTACGCCACGGTCATCGATCGTCGCGGCGAGTCCCTCGGCCTGCTCGTCGAGAGCCACGAGGGGCGGCCCACCAAGATCGAGGGCAACCCCGACCACAGCGCGAGCCACGGCAAGACCGACCTCCTCGCGCAGGCCGCGGTGCTCGACCTCTACGATCCCGACCGCGCCCGGCAGCCCTCGACCCGCGGCGAAGACAAGCGCTACGCCGACGCTGAGGCCGCCCTCCAGGCGGTCCTCCAGGCGCAGGCGGCCAACGGCGGCGGCGGCCTCCGGGTGCTCGCGCAGCCGACCAACTCCCCGACCTTCGTGCGGCTCCGCCAGGCGGTGCTCCGGCGCTTCCCCAACGCGCGGTTCCACACCTGGGAGCGCGGCGCCAACAGCAACGCCCGCGAGGGCGCCAGGCTGGCCTTCGGGCAGGTCGTCCTCCCGGTGCTCGCCCTCGAGCGGGCGCGGGTGATCGTCTCGCTCGACAGCGACTTCCTGCAGACCGAGACCGGCGCGGTGCGCAACACCCGCGGCTTCGCGATGGGACGCCGCCCCGGCGAGGAGATGAGCCGACTCTACGTGGTCGAGCCCTCGTACACGATCACCGGCGCCAACGCGGATCACCGCCTGCGCCTCGCGGCGCGCGAGGTGGAGCTCTACCTCAGGCCCTCGCCGGTCAGCTCGTGCGCGCGCACAGCCTCGACCTCGGCGAGATCTCCAGCGCGGTGCGCAACGCCCAGGCCCCGCAGGGCGTCCCCGCGAAGTGGGTCGAGGCGGTCGCCAGCGACCTCGCCGCCCACCGCGGCGGCTCCGCGCTGGTCGTCGGCTCCAGGCAGCCCGCCACCGTCCACGCCCTCGCGCACGCCATCAACCAGGCGCTCGGCAACGCCGGTCAGACGGTGCGCTACGTCGCCCTGGCCGACCGCGACGAGACGACCACGCGCACCGACATCGCGGCCCTCGCGAGGCGATGGGCGGCGGGCAGGTGCAGGCCCTGGTGATCCTCGGCGGCAACCCGGTCTACGACGCCCCGGGGGACCTCGGATTCGGCGAGAAGCTCCGCTCGGTGCAGCCAGCTTCCACCTCTCCACGCACCGCGACGAGACGGCAGAGCGCGCGACCTGGCACATCCCGCGGGCCCACGAGCTCGAGGCCTGGGGCGATGGACAGTCGCTCGACGGCACCGTCTCGATCCAGCAGCCGCTGATCCAGCCGCTCTTCCAGGGCCGCTCGGAGATCGAGATCCTGGCGCTCCTCGCCGATGCGCCGTCGCCCCGCGGCCACGACCTCGTGCGGGAGACCCTCCGCGCGGCGAGACCACGGCAATGGGCTTCGACCGCCAGTGGCGCCGCGCGCTCAACCGCGGCGTGTTCCCGTCGAGGCGCCGCCGCCGGCGCTCCCGTCGATCTGCGGCGGCGCGATCGCGCAGCGCCTGGCGCAGCGCACGGCGGCTCGCCCTCGGCGGAGCGAACCTCGAGGTGAACTTCCTCGTGGACGCCAAGGTGCTCGACGGCCGCCACGCGAACAACGCGTGGCTCCAGGAGCTCCCCGACCCCATCACCAAGATCACCTGGGACAACGCCGCGTACCTCTCGCCCGCACCGCCGAGGCGCTGAGCATCGGCAACGGCGACATGATCCGCCTGACCAAGGGCAGCCGCTCGGTCGAGCTCGTCGCCTGGATCCTCCCGGGGCAGGCCGACTGGTTCACCGACGGCGTGGCGCTCACGAAGACCGGGGCGACGTACCCGCTCTCGCAGACGCAGGACCACTTCCGCATGGAGGGGCGTCCGATGGCGGTCGAGGCCACGCTGGCGGAGTTCAACGAGACGCCGAACTTCGCCGCTCGTCGCTCGCCGTCGCCGCGCACGCTGCCGCTTTGGCGCGAGGTCTCGTACCCCGGCTACAAGTGGGGGATGTCCATCGACCTCAACGCCTGCACGGGCTGCAACGCCTGCGTGGTCGCGTGCCAGTCGGAGAACAACATCCCCGTGGTGGGCAAGGAGCAGGTGTCCCGCGGCCGCGAGATGCACTGGCTCCGCATCGACCGGTACTTCGTGAGCCCGCGGGCCCACGGCAGCGACCGCGACGCCGAGGCGACGAGCGACCCGGCGGTGGCGTTCCAGCCGCTCGCGTGCGTGCAGTGCGAAGAGGCGCCCTGCGAGAACGTGTGCCCGGTGAACGCCACGGTGCACAGCCCCGAGGGCCTCAACGACATGGCCTACAACCGCTGCATCGGCACGCGGTACTGCGCCAACAACTGCCCCTACAAGGTGCGGCGCTTCAACTACCTGAACTGGCACAACGACGGGGTGTACCAGCCCGAGGACGCCGACGTGCCCGAGACGGTGCGCATGCAGATGAACCCGAACGTCACGGTGCGCTTCCGCGGCGTGATGGAGAAGTGCACGTACTGCGTGCAGCGCATCCAGGGCCGGAAGATCGAGGCGCGACGCGCGGACAACGGCCGCGGCCGGCACATCCGCGACGGCGAGCTGATGACCGCGTGCCAGCAGGCGTGCCCTGCGGACGCGATCGTGTTTGGTGACCTCAACGACCGCGGCGCCGCGTGGCGCGACCGCAGGCGACCTGCGGCGCTACGCGCTCCTCGGCGAGATCGGCACGCAGCCGCGCACCCGTACCTGGCCAGGATCCGCAATCCGAACCCGGAGATGCTGGGATGAGCTACGACGCCCGATCCAGGCGCTCGGCGAGAAGCACCTCGTCGACCCCGGGACCACCCTTCCAGGCCATCACCGAGGCCGGTCGCCGGGTGACCGAGAACCCGCCCCCGCGGCTGGTGGATCGCGTTCCTCACGGCGCTGACCTTCACCGGCGTGCTGGGCGCCTCCATCGGCTACCTCTTCTACCGGGGCGTCGGCGTCTGGGGGAACAACAGCCCCGTCGCCTGGGCCTGGGACATCACCAACTTCGTCTGGTGGGTCGGCATCGGCCACGCGGGGACGCTCATCTCCGCGGTGCTGTTCCTCTTCCGACAGAAGTGGCGCACGTCGATCAACCGCTTCGCCGAGGCGATGACCATCTTCGCGGTCATCTGCGCCCTCATCTTCCCGGGCATCCACGTCGGCCGCGTCTGGCACGCGTACTACATGTTCCCGATCCCCAACCAGATGGGCATCTGGCCCAACTTCAAGAGCCCGCTGCTCTGGGACGTGTTCGCCGTCGGCACCTACTTCACGGTGTCGACGCTCTTCTGGTTCGTCGGCCTCATCCCCGACCTCGCGACGCTGCGCGACCGCGCGAAGAACAGCCTGCGCCGCATGGTGTACGGCTTCCTCGCCCTCGGCTGGCGCGGCTCCAACCGTCACTGGCAGAACTACGAGCGCGCCTACATGATCCTCGCGGCGCTCTCCACCCCGCTGGTGCTCTCGGTGCACTCGGTGGTGTCCTTCGACTTCGCGACCTCGGTCGAGCCCGGCTGGCACACGACGATCTTCCCGCCCTACTTCGTCGCGGGCGCCGTGTTCTCGGGCTTCGCGATGGTGATGACGCTCCTGCTCATCGCCCGCTCGGTCTTCAAGCTCACCGACCTCGTCACGATGACCCACATCGAGCTGATGAACAAGATCATGCTCGCGACGGGCTCCATCGTTGGCTACGCGTACGCGATGGAGTTCTTCATCGCCTGGTACTCGGGCAACGAGTACGAGCGCTACGTCTTCATCAACCGCGCGACCGGCCCGTACGCCTGGGCGTACTGGATCATGATCTCGTGCAACGTGATCTCGCCGCAGCTCTTCTGGTCGAAGCGCCTGCGCACGAACATCCCGCTGAGCTTCGTGCTGTCGATCTTCATCAACATCGGCATGTGGTTCGAGCGCTTCGTGATCATCGTGACGTCGCTGCACCGCGACTTCATCCCGAGCTCGTGGGGCTACTTCCACCCGACGCTCATGGACATCACGACCTACATGGGCTCGCTGGGCCTCTTCTTCACGCTCTTCCTGCTCTTCATCCGCTGGGTCCCGATGATCGCCATCGCCGAGCTCAAGGGTGTGCTGCCCGAGGCGAGCGTGCACCACGACGAGCACCACGACGACGCCCACGAGGGCGACGCCCGGCGAGCCGCGCTCGCGGCAGCGCGGAGGGGCACTGAGCCATGCCGACGGAGATCACCACCGTGAGCGTCCAGGGGCGGCAGGCCCGCGCTGCTCCTCGCGGAGTACGAGACCCCCGGGGCCTGCATGAAGGCCGCCGAGAAGCTCCGCGACGCGGGCTTCACCAAGTTCGACACCCACACGCCCTTCCCCATCCACGGGATGGACGCGGCGATGGGCATGAGCGACTCCAGGCTCGGCTGGATCGTCCTGGTGATGGGCATCACCGGCCTCATGACCGGCATCGCCCTCATCACCTACGCCAACGGCATCGCCTACCCAATCATCGTCGGCGGCAAGCCGGCGATCTCGATCCCCGCGTACGTGCCGGTGTGCTTCGAGCTGACGGTGCTCTTCTCGGCCTTCGGCGCGGTGTTCGGGATGTTCGGGCTCAACAAGCTCCCGCGGCACCACCACCCGGTGTTCGAGAGCGACCGCTTCAAGGCGGCCACCGACGACAAGTTCTTCGTGAGCGTCGAGTACGCCGACCCCAAGTTCGACGAGCCGACGGACCCGCGAGCTGCTCGCGTCGACGCACCCCGACCACATCGAGATCATCGAGGACAACGAGTCGTGAACCGCGCACTCACCATCGCCGCGTCCTGGCGGTCTTCGTGGTCGGCTGCCGCGGCGAGGTCTCCTCCGAGGCCCCGATCGCGCTGCTGCGCAACATGCACTACCAGCAGCGCTACAACTCGCAGGCCGAGAGCGCGTTCTTCTCCGACAAGCGGACCATGCGCACGCCCCCCGAGGGCACCGTGGCGCGCTTCCCGGGCGGCGCCAACGCGCGGTACGTCGCGGGCACCGTCGGCCGCGACGAGAGCTTCGACGACGACCGCGTCGTGCTCGGCCACGAGACCGACAGCCCTGCCTACGTGATGACGATCCCCGATCGGGTCACTCAGGCCGCTGGCGGGCTCGACGCCATGGTGCGCCGCGGCCAGCAGCGCTACGGCATCTACTGCACCCCGTGCCACGGGGGAGTGGGCGACGGGCGCGGCATCGGTGTGGCTCCGGCGCCAGGGGCCGGGCGGTCCGCGCTACCAGTACCCGCAGCCGACCAGCCTGCACGACGAGCGCATCCGGCACGTGCCCGATGGTCAGCTCTACGCGACCATCGCCAACGGCGTGCGCAACATGCCTGGATACTCCGCGCAGATTCCCGTGAGCGACCGCTGGGCGATCGTCTCGTATGTGCGCGCGCTCCAGCTCAGCCAGATCAACACCGGAGCCACGCCGTGAGCGCCGCCACCAACGACAAGACTGACTTTCGGACCACGGGAACCTCCTGGGCCAACGCGTGGAAGATCGCCGCGGGCGTCGGCGTCCTCGGTCTCGCTGGCGCGGGCGCGGGCTTTGCGGCGGACGGGCAGCGCTTCGCGTTCTCGTACCTGTTCGCGTTCGTCGTCTTCCTGACCATCGCGATCGGCGCGACGTTCTTCGTGCTGCTGCAGCACCTCACGAACGCCGGGTGGAGCGTCACGATCCGGCGCACGGCCGAGTTCTTCATGAGCGCGCTGCCGATCTTCGCGCTGCTCTTCCTCCCGATCCTGGCCAACCTCGATCACCTGCTCCCGTGGTGGAACCCTGACCACGGCGCGCCCACGGCGCGCACCCGCCGGCGGCACGCCCGCGGCGGGGAGCACGGGCCCCGGCGCGCACGCTGAGCACGGCGAGCACGCGCCCGCGGCCCCCGCGGTCGGGCATGTCCCCGGCGCGCCGGGTCACCGGATGTCCGACGAGGAGATCGAGCACTCGCTCCACGCGCAGGTGATGGCGTCGAAGGACTGGTATCTTAGCCACCGCTTCTTCTACTTCCGCGTGGTGGTCTACTTCCTCTTCTGGACGCTCCTGACGATGAAGCTGTTTCGCAACAGCACCCTCCAGGACACCACGAAGGACCTCAAGCTCACCGCGAGCTCCCAGGGAATGGCTCCGGCCGCCACCTTCGGCCTCGCGCTGACCACGACCTTCGCGGCCTTCGACTGGATCATGTCGCTGCTCCCGAACTGGTACTCGACCATCTTCGGCGTGCAGATCTTCTCCGGCGCGATGGTGGCGATCTTCTCGATGCTCGTGCTCATGGCCTATGCGATGCGGGCCTCCGGGGTGAGCGGCAACGCGATCACCACCGAGCACTTTCACGACCTGGGCAAGCTGCTCTTCGGGTTCAACGTCTTCTGGGCGTACATCACGTTCTCTCAGTTCTTCCTCATCTGGTACGCGAGCATCCCGGAAGAGACGGTGTACTTCCATCTCCGCTGGAGCAACGGGCCGTGGAAGACCATCAGCCTGGCGATCCTCTTCCTGCACTTCGTCGTGCCCTTCGCGCTGCTTCTCTCGCGCAACACGAAGCGCTACGCCGGGCAGAAGGTGCTGGTGCTCGGGGCCTCCCTCCTGCTGTTCATGCACGTCGTCGAGATGTACTGGCTGGTGATGCCGAACTACGCCGCGGTGAAGAACATCGGCCCGCAGCTCTCCGAGGCCCTCGCGCCCCACTGGATGGACATTGCGTGCCTCCTCGGGGTCGGCGGCGTCTACCTGGCCGCGGTCTTCTTCCGCATGTCGCAGCACCCGGTGGTGCCTGTGGGCGACCCGCGCTTCACGCGCTCCAAGCGCTTCGAGAACGTCTGACAAGGATCTGAAGGATCATGGCCGTCGACAAGACCGAACCACCGATCAAGGTCATCGTCACCGTCGGAGCAATCTCCCTCGGCGTCCTGGTGGCGATGCGAATGTTCTTCGTCTCGTACTTCAACGACTCGTACGAGGCTCGCAGCCGCGCGCACATCGACGCGATGCTCCGCGGGGGCTCGTACGTGTACACCGCGGGTCGAGTGCACGCCGACGAGGCCCGTCGCCTCAGTGGGCTCCCGGCCGCGATGACCGCCGTCGGCAGGGGTCAGCGCCCCGGGGCGATCAGCCCGACCGCCTCGGCCGACCTCGCGCCGCTGCAGGGCTGGACCCTCATGCCTCTCGAGGTGCCGCGTCCCGCTCCGGTCGCGGCTCCCGCTCCGGCGGCTGCTCCTGCGGCCGTGGCCCCGGCGGCCGTAGCCCCGTGCCCGGCTCCCGCGGCAGCGGCTCCTGCACACCCCGCGGTTGCTCCCGGAGCGCACTGAGAACCGAATGAGCCCCCGCGTCTCCGCATGGTCGTTGCTCCTGTGCTCTGCGCTCGCGATGTTCTCGCGAAGCGCGGACGCGCAGGTCAACGTCCTCCCGCGGGAGATGCAGAACATCGGCGTCATCGAGCACCTCAACGGGCAGGTGCCCGGCGACACGACCTTCCTCGACGAGAACGGCCAGCCTGTTCGGCTCGAGCAATACTTCGATGGTCGCCGACCGGTGGTGCTCAACCTCGCGTACTCGCGCTGCGCCACGCTCTGCAACATGGTGCTCAACGCCGCGGTGCGGGCGCTACAGGAGACCACCTGGAGCGTGGGCGTGGAGTTCGACGCGGTCACGATCAGCATCGACCCGCGGGAGACCACCGCGCGTGGCCAACGAGCGCCGGGGGCGGGTGCTCGCCCAGTACAACCGCCCCTCCGCGGCGCGCGGCTGGCACTTCCTCACCGGCTCGGAGTCGCAGATCCGGCGGGTCGCCGACGCGGTGGGCTTCCAGTATCGCTATGACCGCGCTCAGGATCAGTACGCGCACCCCGCGGTGACGATGCTACTGACCCCGGACGGCAAGGTCGCTCGCTACCTCTACGGCATCCAGTACAAGCCGACGGATGTGCGGGTCGGGCTGCTCGAGGCCTCACAGGGGCGCTCCATCAGCACCGTCGAGCGGCTGATCCTCTATTGTTATCACTACGACCCGCAGGGTCAGGGCTACGTGCTCTGGGCGATGCGGGTGATGCGGCTCGGCGGCGTGGTGACGCTGCTGGTGTTTGGTTCGTTTCTCTCCGTGATGTGGCTGCGTGAGCGTCGACGGCGCTCTCCCGGGCCGCATCCCCCCGCGGCGCCCACCGGCGCGGCGACCTGAGATGGTTTTCCACCGACAGCACGAACAGACCTGAGAAGGCTTCTGCGATGAACAGCACCGATTTGATGAAGCAGCTCCCCGCCCAGTGGTCGACCTTCGGCCCGGGCTTCGACTGGCTGTTCTATTTCCTCTACTGGATGAGCGTGATCCTCTTCGTGGGGATCATCGGCACGGCCGTCTACTTCGTGGTGAAGTACCGCCGTCAGCCGGGCGTGAAGGCCGAGCCCACCGGGCACAACCTGGTGATGGAGCTCGCCTGGACGGTCGCCCCGGTGGTGCTGCTGGTGATGCTCTTCCACTGGGGCTTCTCGGGCTACATCAGCCTGACCTCGCCGCCCCCGGACGCGCTCGACATCCGCGTGCGCGCCCGCAAGTGGTCGTGGGACTTCGAGTACCCGAACGGCGGCCACTCGCAGAACGACGTCACCGTCCCGATCAACCGCCCGGTGCGCTTCGTGATGTCCTCCGAGGACGTCATCCACTCCATGTTCGTCCCGGCCTTCCGGGTGAAGCGTGACGCGGTTCCGGGCATGTACTCGACGCTCTGGTTCCAGGCGACGCACACCGGCGACACGCGCTTCTACTGCGCGGAGTACTGCGGCGCGGCGGACGAGCCCGTGACCCAGGCCGATGGCTCGGCCCGCGAGACGGGTCACTTCTCCATGGGCGGCCTCGTGCACATCGTCCCGCAGGCCGCGTGGGCGGGGTACCTCGAGTCCATCCTGCGCGCGCCCTCGCACGCCGACGGCCGCGAGTTCACGCCCGCCGAGTGGGGCGAGCAGCTCTACACGCAGCAGAACTGCAACACCTGCCACTCGGTCAACGGCACGCCGATGACCGGCCCGACCTGGCAGCACCTCTTTGGTCAGCAGGTGCCCCTCACGGACGGCACGCGCGTGCTGGCCGATGAGAACTTCCTCCGCCGGTCGATCCTGGAACCCAACGCGCAAGTGGTTCAGGGCTTCGGTCCGATCATGCCCTCGTACCAGGGCTCGCTGACCGACCGGCAGCTCGACGCGATTATCGCCTACATCCGAACGCTGCGCTGAAGGCCACGAAGTCCTGCAGGGAGTTTCGAGGGAAACCGAATATGGCAACCGAAGTAGCAAATGCTCCCTCGCACCACGAGGGGCCTGATCCGAACGAGAACTACCTGAAGGCGGGCAGGGGCGTCTGGTCGTGGATGACCACCCTCGATCACAAGCGCATCGGGGTGATGTACCTGGTCGCGGTGATCCTGGCGTTCTTCATGGGCGGCATGTTCGCGCTGCTCATCCGCCTCGAGCTGCTGACCCCCGGGCGCACCATCATGGGCGCGGCCACCTACAACCGGGTGTTCACGCTCCACGGCGCGATCATGGTGTTCCTCTTCATCATCCCGAGCATCCCGGCGGCGTTGGGCAACTTCATCCTGCCCATCATGCTCGGCGCGAAGGACGTGGCGTTCCCGCGGCTCAACCTCATGAGCTTCTACATCTACGTCGTCGGCGCGGTGTTCTGCCTCTTCAGCATCGTGTCCGGCGCCGTCGACACCGGGTGGACCTTCTACACCCCGTACAGCACCACCAGCTCATCGAGCGTGGTGTCGATGACCCTCGGGGTGTTCATCCTCGGCTTCTCGAGCATCCTCACGGGGCTCAACTTCATCGTCACGATCCACAAGCTCCGCGCCCCCGGCATGCACTGGCGCCGTCTGCCCCTCTTCATCTGGGGCATGTACGCGACCTCGATCATGCAGGTCCTCGCGACGCCGGTGCTCGCCATCACCCTCGCGCTCCTCGCGATGGAGAAGGTCCTCGGCCTCGGCATCTTCGACGCCTCCCTCGGCGGCGACCCGGTGCTCTTCCAGCACTTCTTCTGGTTCTACTCGCACCCCGCCGTCTACATCATGATCGTGCCGGGCATGGCCGTGGTGAGCGAGCTCTTCGCGACCTTCTCCCGCCGCGCGGTCTTCGGCTACTTCGCCATCGCGATGAGCTCCCTGGGCCTCGCGCTCCTCGGCTTCCTCGTGTGGGGCCACCACATGTTCACCAGCGGCCAGTCCGAGTTCGCCACGATGGTGTTCTCCGGTCTGACCATGCTCGTCGCCATCCCCTCGGGAGTGAAGACCTTCAACTGGACGGCCACCCTCTACAAGGGCTCCATCTGGCTTACGACCCCGATGCTCTACGCCCTGGCCTTCCTGGTGCTCTTCACCATCGGCGGCCTCACCGGGCTCTTCCTCGGCGTGCTCTCCATCGACATCCACCTCCACGACACGTACTTCGTGGTCGCCCACTTCCACTACGTGATGATGGGCGGCACCGTGATGGGCTTCGTCGGAGGCCTGCTCTACTGGTGGCCGAAGATCACCGGCAAGCTCTACAACGAGACCGCCGCCAAGGTGTCCTGGGCCTTCGTGTTCGCCGGCTTCAACGCCGTGTTCATCGCCCAGTTCATCATGGGATCGCGCGGCATGCCGCGTCGCTACTACGACTACGTCCCGGAGTTTCGCCCGTACCACGCGTTCTCGACCTACGGGTCGTGGATCCTCGCGGTGGGCTTCTTCATCCTCGCCGGCGTGCTGATCCAGTCGCTGCGCAACGGCGCGAAGGCGCCCCCCAACCCTTGGGGCTCCGCCGGCTTCGAGTGGAACACCGCGTCGCCGCCGATCTTCTCGAACTTCGCCGAGACGCCGGTGATCACCCGCGGTCCGTACGACTATCACGAGGCGACCGAGGAAGAGCTGTTCGACGGCTTCCCCGAAGACTTCAAGAAGACCGAGTCCTGAGCGAGGCGCCTACGCCTCCGGCCAACGATCACTCGTAGAGAGACCAGCGATGAGCAGCGCCACCACCACCGACGCCTCCCACGCCGCCCCGCGGGCGAGCACGGGCACGGGCATCAGTACCCCTTCCTCGCGCACCACTTCGACACCCCCGCGCACCAGTTCGACTCCGCCAAGCTGGGGATGTGGATCTTCATCGCCACGGAGATCCTGATGTTCGGCGGGCTCTTCGTGGCCTACGGCATCTTCCGGGGCCAGGAGCCCGAGATGTTCCGCATGGCGCACGAGCGCCTCGACCGGATCATGGGCGCGGTCAACACCGTCGTGCTGCTCTTCAGCTCGCTCACGGCGGCGCTGGCAGTGCGGCAGTCCCAGGTCGGTGACCGCAAGGGCACCACCCGCTGGCTGGTGATCACGCTGATCTGCGCGGTCATCTTCCTCGTGGTGAAGTTCTTCGAGTACCAGCACAAGTTCCACGACGGGCTGCTGCCGGGGCACTACTTCCAGGCGCACCTGCAGCAGTTCGCGCACAACGGGCACGTGCTGCCGCAGCGCGCGCACATGTTCTTCGCCCTCTACTTCATGATGACGGGGCTGCACGGCGTCCACGTCCTCATCGGCATGGGCGTGCTGTCCTGGGTGCTCAAGCAGAACCTCGACGGCAAGATCTCCAAGCAGTTCTTCACCCCGGTCGAGATCGGCGCGCTGTACTGGCACCTCGTCGACCTCGTCTGGATCTACCTCTTCCCCTTGCTGTACCTGGTGGGATGATGAGCACCGCGACCTCCGAGCACACGTCCGACCACGCGCACGCGGATGACCACGACAACGGCGAGGTGCACGCGCACGTCTCCTCGCCGCTGTTCATGATCGCCATCTTCTCGGCGCTCATCTTCCTCACGGTCATCACCGTGGCGGTCTCCTATGTCGACCTCGGCGCCGCCAACACCCTCGTCGCGATGATCATCGCGACGGCGAAGGCCTCCCTCGTCGCCACGTTCTTCATGCACCTGAAGGGCGACAAGGCCATCCACTCGATCATCTTCATCGGGGCCTTCGTGTTCCTGCTGATCTTCCTGGGGCTGTCCAACGACGACCTCTCGACGCGCACCAGGGTCGACATCGACAACGGCGCGCGTGTCCTCGAGCGCACCGGCGCCGCCGCCCCGGGCGGCATGCCCGTCTTCACCCCGCCGGCCCCCGCGGCTGGCGCCGCTCCCGCGGCGGGCGCTGCCGGGCACCACTGATTGTCTCCGAGGGGGCTCAGGCTCGTCGCGCTCGTCGCCGCGCTCCTCAGCCCCGCCTGCCGCCGCAAGCACCTCCCCGTCAGCTCCGTCCCCCAGCTCCCGTACCCGCAGTGCGGCGCCGCCCCGCTCCCCGCGGGTGAGGTGATCGCCGAGGGGCACCTGCGCTCCGGCCCCTTCTCCGTCGAGCAGCTCGTCAACGAGCGCTTCTCGCTACGACAGCGCGACTGCCTCTACGCGGTGACCGTGCGCCAGGAGTGGCCCCGCGGCATCGCCGATGTAGAGGTCGTCTACGATCGCGCGTGGCTCCCGCTGCGCGCCTGGAGGCGCCTCACCGTCCCGGGCGCGCCCCGGCCCGACGGCATGGCGGACATCCGACGGTACGAGCTGCGCACCCCGACCATCACCGTCACCCGGCTCCACAACGGCGCGCGGAGCTACGAGGTGCTGCGAGGCGACCGCCCCACGGTGGTGCTCGGCCCCGGCCGGGGATTGATCACCGCGTGGATCCGACGGGCGCACCTCGGGGTGGGCGATCGGGTGCGCGAGGTGGCGCTCGACATCCGCGGCTCGCTGGAGACGGTGCGCCCGGTGGTGCTGCGCCGCGAGCCCGATCAATACATGGCCGAGTATGGCCGGACGCTCCGGGTGTACACCGTGTACGGCCGCGAGAGCGTGTTCGCCGACGAGCGCGACGTGGTCGTCGGGGACGTCGCGGGGCTCCGACAGGACGCCGTGCTGCGCACCCCCGCCCCGCCGGCGCTGCCGCTCTACGGAGCGCCGGACCCGGTCAACACGCCGTAGCTACGGCAGGCCGCCGGGTCGGGCGGCGCCGGGGTCACGCCGGTGCCGTCGAGTCGCAACGGGCTGACGCAGCGGGCGCGGCGGGCAAACCCCGCAGCGTCGCCCTCGTAGGGCGCGACGAGCCAGACCCACGCCTGGGTGGCCATCCCGGAGACCACCAGGCGGCGGCCATCGGGGCTCCAGCGGAGGGCGGTGGCAACGTCGGGGAAGGGCGGCGCGGCGGCCAGCAGGCGCCCCGAGGCGGGCTCCCAGACGCGGGCGATCCGGTCCGTGCCGAGCACCGCGAGGAAGCCGTCGCCAGGGCGGAAGCGGAGCGTCACCACGACGCCGTCGAGGGCGTGCCACGAGCGGGTGACCGCGCCCGATGCGAGGTCGACGAGCGACACGTCGCCGCTGGACGACCCCAGCGCGAGGGCGCGTCCGTCGGGCGACACGCTGGCGCTGGATACCATCGACACGGGGATCTCCCTGGTCACCCGGGCGCTCGCGGGATCGACGAGGAACACCCCCGCAGGCTGCGCGCCGACGACCTCGCCCCGAGGGGTCACGGGGAGGTCGACCAGGCGGCTCTCCGGGAGCGACCCGTCGTCGATCTTCGCCCCGCTCACGGCGTCCCAGACGGTCACCGCGCCGTTCTCGCCCAGCACGATCGCCCGCCGAGAGGATTCGTCGAGGCGGGCGGCCAGCACCGGGGCTCCCGTGGAGATGCGCGATCGCTCGCGACGGGGGCCGAGGTCCCAGAGGCGGAGGTCGCCGTCGAAGCCGAAGGTGAGGGCCGAGGCGCCGTCGCGGCTGAAGATCACCTCGCGCACCCGCCCCTGGTGTCCGTCGAGGCTCCCCTGGCTGGCACCGGTCGAGGCATCCCAGAGCGCGACGGTGCCGTCCTCCGACGACGTCGCCAGGGTGCGCCCGTCCGGGGAGAGCGCCACGCACCGCACCCCCTGCGGGTTCGGCGGGGGGACGGTCGCGTCGGGCGCGAGGGGGGCTTCGGGCTGCGGTTCGGCGGCGCCCACGGTGAAGCGCTGTACGCCCGTTGCGACGTCCCACGCCCGCGCGGTGCCGTCGTTCGAGGCGGTGTAGAGCACGGCGCCCGAGGCATCGAAGAGGGCGCTTCGCACCCGGGCTCGGTGGCCGATCATCCGCCGCAGCGAGCGAGAGGGCGCGAGCGACGCCACGCGGATCGACGCCGACTCACCCGCCAGCACCATCCCTCCGTCGTGCGCCCTCACGCCAAAGATCACGCCGTCTCCAGGGAGCACTCCGTCGAGCTCACCCCGCGCGGCGTCCCAGGTGCGCAGCACCCCGGCCTCGTCGGTGGTGAGCAGCCTCGCCCCGATGAACTCCGCGTCGTTGGCGCTGCCGTGGTGCCCCGGGAGGGAGGCGACGCGCTCCCCGGTGCGGAGGTTCCAGACGGGGACTGCCGGGTCGACGACCGCGGCGGCCAGCAGGGTGCCCGACGGGTCGACGGTCACACGGTAGACGGCCGCGCCTCCCGCGAAGGTCCGACGCGGCTGCGCCGACGCGACGTCCCACGCGATGACCGCGCCGTCGTCGCCGCCGCTCACCAGGGTGTCGGAGCCCGCCCACGCGAGGCTGTTCACGTGTCCCTGGTGGCCCGAGAGCGCGGTCGGCGCGGCCATGGTGCGCGCGTCCCAGACGAGCACCCGGCCGTCGTCCCCGGTGCTCGCGAGGCGGGCGCCGTCGGGGGAGAAGCGCACGTCGCGGATCTTCGACGCGTGGCGCCGGGCCTGATCTCCGAGGTCC
Organism: Deltaproteobacteria bacterium; assembly: GCA_016704445.1. Classification (GTDB taxonomy): domain Bacteria; phylum Myxococcota_A; class Polyangia; order Polyangiales; genus SCUS01. The sequence goes on along the minus strand of JADJAE010000028.1, from coordinate 80,225 downwards.
ATGGAGGGGAGGCGATCCAGACGCGGAGGGTTCCGCCGCGATCGCCGACCGCGAAGCGGGCGCCGTCGGGTGACCAGTCCACGGCCTGCGAGGGCTCGCCGGTCGAGCCGGCCAGGGCGGCCAGGGGCGTTCCATCGGAGGTGGCGTAGACCGAGGCGGCGCCGTCGCCGTTCACGCCCAGAACGAGGCGGCCGTCGGGGGAGAGGCGCCCGATGAGGGGGCCCTCGCGGGACCACCGCGGTCGCCGAGCGGCCATGTCCCAGGCCTGGAGGGAGCTGGCTGAAGCCGGCGCTCAGGAGCAGCGCGCCGTCCGGGGTGAGCGCGGCCCACAGCACGCCCCCGCGCTGGGCGGGCGCGACGTCGATCAACCCCGCGTATGCGTCGAGGGCCCGCGCCGAGAGAAAGCGCAGCGTCGGCGGACCCTCCGGACGACCCCCCCAGGAGCCCGCCAGGAGGGGCAGCGCCCGCGCCGGGTCGCCCGCCAGCAGGGCCTGCCGCGCGAGCTCCTCCAGTCCGTCGCCCAGCCGTCGCTCGGAGAGCGCCCTCGCGCTCACGGCGACCGAACGCTGCCTCGCCGCCTCGTCTCGCTCGGCGGCGATGCGACGGAAGCTGTACGCCCCGAAGGCCGCGAGCGCCGAGGCCGCGGCGAGGGTCGTGACCACCAGCGCCCGGTGACGCCGCACCCAGCGGGAGACGAGCTGCCACGGGGTGTAGTGGTGGGCCCGCACGAGCTGCCCCGTCTGGAAGCGACGCAGGTCCTCCGCGAGGCCCTGCGCGGTCGGGTAGCGGTCGGAGGGCAGCGGGGCCATGGCCCGATCGACGATCGCCACCAGCTCGGCGGGTATCTCGGGCGCCAGCTCGGAGAGCGCCTTCGGCGGGCCCTCGATGACCCGCCCCAACACCTCGGCGGCGCCGCTCGCCTCAGCGTAGGGTCGGAGGCCAGCGAGCACGTGGTAGAGCATCGCGCCGATGGCGTAGACGTCCGCGCGCTCGTCGACGACCTCGCCGCGAGCCTGCTCGGGCGGCATGTACGCGGGCGTCCCCATCACGGTGCCCGCCACCGTCTCGCCGCCGTCGCCATCGAAGCGTGGGGCCGAGGGGAGCGACGCAGCCTCCTCGCCGGTCGCAAGGTTGCGGGCGAGTCCCCAGTCGATCACCACGGTCTCGCCGTAGGAGCCCACGAGTACGTTCGCCGGCTTCAGGTCGCGGTGGATCACCCGCTCGCTGTGCGCGTAGGCGAGGGCGTCGGCGACGTCGATGACGTGGGGCAGCAGCGCGAGCCTCTCGCCGCCGGTCGCCGCCTCGGCCACCAGGTCTGCGAGGGTGCGGCCCTGCACCAGCTTCATGGCGTAGAAGGGCTCCGACTCAGACCAGCGCCCGACCTCGTACACGGGGACGATCGACGGGTGCTGGAGGTTGGCCGTGACCAGCGCCTCCCGGGCAAAGCGCTGCAGCACCTCGCGCTCGGCCAGGCGCACCTCCTTGATGGCCACGATGCGCCCGGTGCGCCGGTCGAGCGCGCGGAAGATCCGCCCGAGGCCGCCTCGGGCGAACTCCTCCATCATCGCGTACATCGACCTGTCGACGGGCAGGAGCCGCTCGACCGTCGCGCCACGGAGTTCGTCGCCGAGCGGGCGCGACCCCGTCTGGGGCAGCGTGGGGTCGACGGTCACCCCGGTGGTCCAGTCGGGGTCTCGACTCACGGCGGTGGCTCTCCCGCCGCGTCGAGGCGCTCGTTGGCGCGGCGCAGCCTGCGGGTGAGCACCCGTAGCACCCCGGCCGCGACCTCGGGACGCTCTTGGAGCAGGTCCGCGAAATCATCCTGGGCGACGCGGAGCAGGGTCACCGATGTGGCCGCCGTCGCGGTGGCGCTGCGGGGCGCCGGGTCGAGGAGGGCCATCTCGCCGAACACTTCGCGTTCGCCCATCGTCGCGAGGGTTCGGCCCCCGCGGGTGACCCGCACCGTGCCTTCGACCACCAGGTAGAGCGCGTCGCCGCGGTCGCCCTCGCGGAAGACCTGCTCCTCCTCGTCGACCGTGATCTCCGCGGTGATGGCCGCGAGCCCCACGAGGTCCTCGCTCGGCACCGCGGCGAACAGCTCGATGCCCTTCAGGAACAGCACCTTCTCCGCCGTGGTGATCATGGGTCCTCTGTGCTCGGGGTGGTCGATGCGCGCCAGGGCGTCCTCGGCGGTCTCCCGCACGACCGCCCTCGGGTCCCGGGCCAGGGCGCGGAGCCTCGGCCGGGCGGAGAGCACCTCCGCGGCGCCCGCATAGTACGCGGCGCAGGCGACCATCCATGCGCTCCCGTCGTCGAGCAGCGCCTCCACCCAGGCCTCGCGGGTGCGCGCCGGCAGCTTCAACCTCCGGGCGACGGCCGCGATGCGAGGTCCCCTCGGAGACTCCTCGATCAGCGACACCACCAGGGCCTTGAGCGGACCGAGGGGGCGGGGCCAGTCGCCGGAGTCCAGGAGCTCGACGGCGTTGGCGCGGCGCACCGGGTCGGGATCATCGAGGTTGGCGCGCACCGTCGCGGCATCGAGCCCAGGGTGGAGTGCGCCCAGCAGGTGGAAGACCCGGTCGCGCGCCCGCTCGCTGCGCTCCCTCAGGGCGCGGGAAATCAGCGCCGCGGGGCCCTCCAGGTCGGCGGGCCGGTAGGGCACCGGCGCCCTCGTCCCGTCGGTGCGAAGGGCCGACTCGTCTCGCCCGAGGCCCTCCGCGGCCGCCATCGCCCCGAAGGCCCGCGCGAGCTCCGCCTCGCAGGCCGCGACCAGCGCAGCCACGGGGAGCTCGACCTCCGGGACCGCGGCGCGGGCGCGTTCGAGGGCCTCGCAGGCGGCGTCGCGGGCGGCCTCGTCGTCGTGGCTCAGCGCGCCCACGACCGCGGCCAGCGCGGTGCACGTCCCCAGCGCCCCGAGCGCGCGGATCGCGGCCGATCGCAGCGCGGAAGAGGAGAGCGCCTCGAGGAGCGCGGGCTCCGCGGGGGGTCCCCACGGCCGCGGCGGCCTCCGCGGCGCGCCTCGACTCGCGACGGTCTGCGAAGCGGAGCACCAGCGCGGGGAGCAGCGCGAGGTCGGCCGCGCGTCGGGCGATCTCCAGACCGAGGGAGCGGGCCTCGCGCCGGGGGTCGGCGAGGAGCGCGCTCGCCCTGGCCACGACCCTGGCGCGGTCCTCGGCGTCCCCGTGGCTGTGCAGTGACTCGGCCGCGGCGGCGACGAGCAACGGCTCCGCGGCGTCGAGAAGGGCGGAGACCCGGCCGAGCTGCGAGGGCCTGGCGGCGCGGGCGGCCGCGGCCCTGACGCTGGTGTCGTCGGCGAGGGCGCGGTCGAGCTCGGCGTCGCTGAGCCCGCAGGGAGCGAGGCAGGTGAGGGCGCCCGCTCGGATCGCGGCGTCGGGGTGCCCGGCGAGGGCGCGCAGCTCGGCGTCGAGGGCGCGGGGCGCGAGGCGAGCGAGGTCGAGGGCGTGGCGCAGCGTCGCGGGGTCGCCGGAGCGAAGGGCCTCTCTCGCGGCGCGCTCGATGTCGCGGGTGACCACGTCGTCAGGGGCGCTCTCCGGGATGCGCCTTCGACGGAGCGTCTCGGCCAGAGAGCGCGCGTAGGCGGGGCGCAGACGGAGCACCGCGACGATCCAGAAGCAGGCGGCGGCGGCGGTGACGGCGGCCAGGGGCGCGAGGGCGCTCGATGCGGCGCGGTAGGCGAGGAGCCCGGCGCCGGCGAGGGCCTCGGTGCCGGGCTTGATCACCCCGTCGATGGTGGCCTTGCGACGACCCCGCGCGGCGGCCGGCACCGGGAGGTAGAGGAGCTGCATCGCGGCGTCGTGGAGGGTGAAGCGGAACACCTTGCCGCCTTCGCTGACGGCGGCCGCGGGGAGCGTCGGAGAGGCGAGGATGCCGAGGGCGCTCAACCCGAGGGTTCCGGGGAGGAAGAGCAGGGCGCCGGTGACCCCGAAGCGCTCGAGCACCCTCGCGGTGACGAAGAACTGGACGAAGAGGGAGACGGCGCCGATGCCGCTGGAGAGCAGCGCGAAGAAGCGCAGCATCGCGACCCGGTCGCCCGCGAAGGTCTGCACGGCGATGGTCTTGAACTGGAAGTCGAGGAGGGTCGAGGCGAGCACGCCGCACGCGATCATCGGGCCGAGCAGGCGCAGGTGTCCGGCGCCGGGCGGGTCGACGCCGGTCGCGGCGCCGGGGCGGTGCGCGGCGCGGGGGGAGGCGCGGCGTGCGCCGGGGCGGCGAGCGAGCAAGGTGGAGAAGAGCGCGACGGCGAGGAGGAAGCCCGCGACGGCGAGCAGCAGCGCCTCGGCGCCGGTGCGGGTCACGAGCTGGGAGATCAGCGCGCCGACGGTGATGTTGGCGACGGTGCCGCCCGCGGCGATGAGGCCGAAGACGCGGCGGGCCTCGCGGGGGGAGAAGCGGTCTCCGGCGCTGGTCCAGAACTGCATCATCAGCAGGGCGCCCATCACCTCCACGCCCACGTAGAGGGCGTAGTAGACCCAGCGCTCGCCGAGGGCCCACCACGCGCCGACCGCCAGCGCCGCGAGGGCTACGGACGTCGCCCGCACCAGGCGGTCGCGTCGCACCCGGTCGGCGACGCGGGCGTAGAGGAGCCCGACCAGGCTCACCGCCAGCGGCGAGGCGACGTACATCAGCGGCAGCCGCGAGGGCGACTCGTGCGCGAGGAAGAGCGCGTCGCGCACCGAGCGGCCCACGAAGAAGGCCGAGACGGCGCAGTAGTTCCACGCGAAGAGGAGCGCGGCCTCTGTCCGCTGTCCGGGCCGGAGCGTCACGGCAGGGATCGTAAAGCAATCGACGATCGGGGGGCGTCGCTCCGCGAGCCCGAGGAGCGCCGCTCGCAGATGCGGCACGATCGGCCGCAAGAGTGTATCAACCCGGGCCAATCCCCCCACCGATGGCTCGTGAAGTGCGATGAACGGAACCCAATCGAAGGGCGCCCAGGCGCCCGCCATGCAGCAGTACCTCCGTGAGAAGGCGCGCTACCCCGAGGCGCTGCTCTTCTTCCGGATGGGAGATTTCTATGAGCTGTTCTTCGACGACGCGCTGACCGCGGCGAAGGCGCTCGACCTCACGCTCACCTCGCGCAACAAGAACGAGGCCGACTCCATCCCGATGTGCGGCATCCCCTACCACGCCGCGCCCGCGTACATCCCGCGGCTGCTGGAGATGGGGCACAACGTGGCGGTCTGCGAGCAGCTCGAGGACCCCTCGAAGGCCAAGGGGATCGTCAAGCGCGGCGTGGTGCGGGTGCTCACCCCGGCGCTCGTGCTCGACGCCGAGTCGCTCGACGCGCGCTCCAACCAGTTTCTCGCGGCGGTGGTGCCGCCGGAGAGCGGGCGGCTGTGGTCCATCGCGGCCTACGACCTCTCCACGGGCGAGCTCTTCACCAGCGAGGTGCAGGACCTCTTCGGGGTCGTGGGCGAGCTCGCCCGCCTCGACGTCCGCGAGCTCGTCTGCCCGAAGGACCACGAGGCCGCGGTGCGCGCCGAGGTGCAGATGCTCCCGAGGCTCTTCGTCCGCTCGGTGGCCCCGCTGGGGCCGCGCGAGGCGAGCGACGTGCTGGCGTCCGCCATGGGCGACGAGGGGCTGCACGCGGGCTTCGGCGAGCTGCCGGTGGGAACCCGCGTGGCGGCCGCGCTGGCGCTGCGCTACGCGATGGCCTTCCAGCCGGGGACGGCGGTGTCGGTGCAGCGTGCGGCGAGGCTCGACGCGCGCGAGCACCTGCACGTCGACGAGACCACGCAGGGGCACCTGGAGCTGTTTCGCTCGGTGCGCGGTGACAAGAAGGGGACGCTGCTGGCGCACCTCGACGAGACCATCACGGCGATGGGCGCCCGGCGCCTTCGCACCTGGCTGGCCTTCCCCCTCCAGGACATCAAGCGGGTGCACCGCCGCCAGGACGCCGTCGAGGCGCTGGTGGTGCACCCCGAGCTGCGGCAGGGGGTGCGCGAGTCGCTGGCGATGATCCCCGACCTGGAGCGCCTCGCGGTGCGGGCGACGATGAAGGTCGCCACGCCGCGCGACCTGGGCTCGCTGCGCGACGGGCTCCGCCGCATGCCGACCCTTCTCGCCACGCTCACCGCCAACGCGGAGGCCGCCGAGGCGCTGGGCTCACTGCGCGCGATGGACCCCTGCGCGCCGCTCTGCGCGATGCTCGAAGGGTCGCTCGCGGACAGCCCCCCGGCGGCGCTCGAAGACGGCGGGGTGTTTCGCGCGGGCTTCGACCCGGAGCTCGATCGCTACACCTCGCTGGCGAGCAACGCGCGCGAGGTGATCCTCACGATGGAGACGCGCGAGCGCACGCGCACCAAGATCACTTCATTGAAGATCAAGTTCAATGGAGTGTTCGGGTACTTCATTGAAGTGACGAAGGCCAACCTGCACCTCGTCCCGAGCGACTATCGCCGCAAGCAGACCATCGCCGGGGGCGAGCGCTTCATCACCGACGAGCTCACCTCGCTGGAGACGGAGATCCTGGAGGCCGAGGAGCGCGCCCGGGAGCTGGAGCGAGCGCGCTACGAGCAGCTCCGCGGCAAGGTCGCCGACGCGGTGGGGAGGCTCTCCAAGCTGGCCAACCAGCTCGCGGACCTCGACGCCATCGCGGCGCTGGCGGAGGTCGCGCACCGGCACGACTATACCCGGCCCATCGTCGACGAGAGCGGCGTGATCGACCTGCGCGACGCGCGGCACCCGGTGGTCGAGACCATGCTGGAGCCGGGGGCGTTCGTTCCCAATGACATCAAGCTGGAGCAGTCGGGCGCGAGGCTGCTGCTGGTCACCGGCCCCAACATGGCGGGCAAGAGCACGCTGATGCGGCAGGTGGCGCTCATCGTGCTGATGGCCCAGGCGGGGAGCTTCGTCCCGGCGCGCTCGGCCCGGGTGGGCAAGGTCGATCGGATCTTCACCCGCGTAGGCGCCAGCGATGACGTCGCCCGAGGGGCGAGCACCTTCATGGTGGAGATGCGCGAGACGGCGACCATCCTGCGGGGGGCGACGGCGCGCTCGCTGGTGCTCTTCGACGAGATCGGTCGTGGGACCAGCACCTTCGACGGGCTCGCCATCGCGTGGGCGGTGGCGGAGTACCTGCACGACGCGGTGAAGGCGAGGGCGATGTTCGCGACGCACTATCACGAGCTGTGCGCGCTGGCGGAGACGCGCTCGCACGTGGCGAACGTCAACGTGTCGGCGAGGGAGACCGGCGACGACATCGTGTTCCTTCACAAGCTGGCGGAGGGCGGGGCGAGCCGCTCGTACGGGGTGGCCGTGGCGAAGATCGCGGGGCTGCCGGAGCCGGTGCTGCTGCGGGCGCGGGCCATGCTGAAGGACCTGGAGCGCGGCGAAGGGCCGATGAAGAAGGCGCCGAAGCAGATCGGGCTCTTCGAGGAGAAGCCGCCGCCCGTGTCGAGGGAGCACCCGGTGATCGCGGCGCTGGAGGCCGTGGAGATCGACCGGATGACGCCGATGGAGTCGCTGCATCTCCTGGCGCAGCTCAAGGCGATGATCGCGGCGAAGTGAGGGCTGTGGTGGCCGCTGGACGACGCAGGCGGGCGCTCCAGGCGCCCTGCACCCCCTGAACGGCGCGAACCAGCTACTCGATGAGCAGCACGGAATCCAAGTCCCACCCCGCCTCAAGCACTCCCCTCGAAGGTCCGGAATACCTGACGATGGTGGATCCAGAAGACGACCATGGCAGTCGCGGAAGTTCCAAAGCGACAACCAAGCTATCAACGTACTTCCCATAGCAACTCACGTTGATCCAGGGAGGGTTCATGTTGCGCAATTCTTTATAGCGATCCGCATACTCTTCGGGCGTGAATAGATCTGCGCGGGTCACGACCAATCGCCCCTTGGAGTCGACTGGGACACCCTCCCCAACCTCGATAATCCGAATGGTGCGGAAGGGCACGACGGCCCCTAAGTCACCCAAAAATGCCAGAAGTTGATCAAGCGCCTTGCGTAACTCAATCACTATCTACCTCACAATGAATCGGTTGAAGAGTTCGATCTGCTCAGCCGTTCTCAGCGGGATCTCTGATGAGCTAAGCCTATATGGGTGGAAACCCTGGTACGGTCGCTCTAGATGAGCCAGCATCGACTCGAAGAGCGACTGCGGTACGCGCGACTCGACGACTGATCCAAGTCCCCTGACGGCCTCGTAATGATTGGCCAATGCATCCCGAGCGGCTGCGATGTCCCTCGTCACGTACGTGGTTCCTCGCGCCGTGCTAAGGCCGTTTCGCGTAATCGCCGCTCCATCCCTGATGCTGCCATGGAAGAGAGAAATCGTCGGCTCCATGGCCGTCGGACCGCCCCCAGCGCCTCCGGTGATCAGCGCTGCTGCAAGCCCGCCCGCTACAGTTCCCGTTGCGTATAGCCCTGAGCACTCATTCACCTCCCCATCGATCCCTAGAACCTCCCGAAGAGCTCCCCGAAGCCGAAGGACATCGCGTCACCGGACACCGCCGAAGTAGTTTGAGAGATTTCCCAGACTCTGCGCGTTGATGTTCTCGACCCATTGCCCGTTGGGATCGACGTTGTTGATGGGATCGTTCGCCGCATACGCGTACAAATTGTTCCCGTCCACGCTGACCCGCTCCCCCAACGGGTCACGCGTCAGCCAGCGCCGAAGCGCAGGCTGGTACACACGTGACGGCGTGAACGCCAGCCCGGTCTCAGCGTGCACCACATAACCCGCGAACCCCCTCCGCGGCTCCACCCCCGATACTGGCCCGCCGTCGTCGCTCCTAAGGCCCCACGGGTCGTACCGCCACGCGTGCGCCACCTGCCCATTATGCACCAGCGCCCGGACGCTCCCACGGATGTCGCGCTCGATGCGGTAACGCGTCCCGGTCGACCCTGCATACTGGGTCATCCCGTCTACGTGGTAGGTCCGCAGAAGCGTCGTCTCATTGCCCTCGCTGGTGCCCGTGTGCTCGCTGTACAGTTGGCCATCCACCCACACGAGTCGATGCCACAGTCCGCCCTCCTGGAAGCGGCGCAGCCGGCCCGCCCCGTCGTAGCGGAACTGCCAGGTTGCTGAGTCCGTTGCCCGCTCGACCTGGGTCAGACGGTCGTTCTGATCCCAGGTGTAGGTGTAGTCGCCGTCGAAGGTCAGGCGCCCGCGGACGTCGTGAACGATGTAGACGGTGGGGCGGTTGAGTCGATCCCGCTGCCATGCGCGGTCGTATCCATTGAACAGGATCCCGTCCGAGAAGAGAGACACCCCATTCAGGTAGCCGCTGTAGACGCCCTGGTTGCCGGGGTTGTCGTAGTAGTTGTCGCGATAGAGCCACGAGCCGCTGAGAAAGTCGTCCGCCCACATCAGGCGGAACGAGGGGTCATAGGCGTAGTGGCGCGTGCCGGTCGCGATGCGCTCGCTCGCCAACCGGCTACGCGCGTCGAAGGATTGCTCGAACCCTAGGATCTCCGTGGACGACCCCGTGGGCCGCACCGAGCGCTGGTCGGGCAGCATGTCGTGATCGGTCAGGGTGTATCCGAAGGTCGCTCGACACCCGTGGACGGGCATCTCTTCCGCTGTCGGGCGCGCCGAGGTCTGACCGGCCATGAAGACAAGACGCGAGAGGTCCTGCCCCGGATAGGCCGATGAGGTGATCAGATCGAGGCGGTCGAGATCGTCGAAGCGCCGGGTGATCGTCTCGGCGGGGACCCCGGGAAGCGCCGGGCTGGTCGCAGTCAGCACCCGGCCCAGCACGTCGTAGCCATAGGTCACGTTTTGCGTGGTCGCGTCACCCACGCTCGCCTCACGCACCGAGAACGTCCGTAGCGCACCCGCCATCCCGAAGGGGACGTACTGGGTCTCCTGCTCGTGCTCCGCGACCGCCCCCCCCGAGAAACGACTCACGAAGCGCAGACGCCTCATGTGACTCGTCAAACTGGCGTCCCCAACCTGCGGCTCGTAGCGGAACTCGGTCCGCGCCGAGGTGCTTGTCGCAGTGCAAGGTGAGCCGTCGCAGACGCGCGCGATCGTGCCGTCCGGGTTGTAGAATGCGCTCCAGGAGTGCCATCCGTCGGTTGCAGCGACGACCCGACCGATGCCATCGCGCGCCCAGGTGGAGACCTCGTTGCTGGCAACCCTCACCCGCAACGTGGGCCGTTGCTGGAAAAGCGGGAGGACAAACCCCTGTCGGGTGCCAGGGCTCACAGGCGGCGCAACTCCTGCGGACCATCGCGTCACCAGGTCGTTGTTGTCGTCGCCGCGGAGCTTCTGCACGAGATCGAACTGTCCGGCGCCCATTCGATTGTAGCGATACCGCACTACGTCCGTGGGGCCGACCGCCACGCGGATCAACCGGTGCTGTGCGTCGTACGAACGGGTGATCGTGTCACCGTTGGCGAGGGTGATGCGCGTCGCTTCGAGACCTGTCTGGGGGGTCGCGATGTCGCCGTTTTCGTTACGCAAGCGGTAGTCGTAGCTCTCCACGCGCCCTCCGAGCGCGGTAACCGTGGTGAGGCGCTCGATGTCGTCCCAGGCGAACGACCGCAGCACGCCTTCCGTGTCGGTCAGCGAGGCGAGCGTCCCGTGCGGATGCCATGTCATCACGGTCGTGGTGACAGGCGTCCCGGTCGGCACTCCTGCCGTCGGGAAGCGCACCTGCAGTGGGCGACCCTCGGTTGGCGTCACCCCAGGTTCGGCCGCCCCGGCGAACGAAGACCCCTGATCATAGACGACATCGGCCGCCCTGCCGTCCGGCCGCACCACACGGAGCACCTGTCCGCGGAGGTTGTAGACGTAGCGCGTGACCTGACCGGCGGCGTCGGTGAACCGAACCGGCAGGTGGAGGTCGCCCTCGTACTCCATGCGTTCGAGCCTCTGCGCGCTATCAGTCTCGGTCACCGATGACGAGCCGCTTCCGCAGGGTCGCGCATGGACGGCGAGGAGGTCGATGCCGTTGCCGGCCCAGGTGAGGCAGCGCACGCGCCCCGCGACGTCGCGTACCTCGCGGGGGTTCCCGTCTGCGCTGTAGGCGATTCGAGTGAACTGCTCGGTGGAGGCATCGCCATCGACCGTCAGACGCGCACTGACCGTGCGTCGAAACCACGGGCGGGCGGCGTCGAGCGTAGGGAGCATCTGCCGGCTGATCTGCCCATCGTGGACGTAAGTCACGCGGCTCTCGCCCGGTGGCACCTCGCTTTCCAGGAGCGGGGCCGTCAGAGAGAACGAAGCGGGCTGGTGAGACCAGTGGTAGACGTGCGCGTGACGGGGATCGAAGACCGGGCCGGTGGACCCCTCGGTGCGCCCTCGCGCGTAGCCGACCGGATTCCAGTGGTAGCTGTTACGGAAGTTCAGAAAGACTGCGTTGTCCGGCGCGTAGGCCGGACCCGCATCGCCGGCATCGGCGTTGTCGTTGAGCGCGCCGTTGACGGCCGGCGGCACCACCTCGCTCTCATCACGGAAGGTGCAAGGTGCGAGTCCGTAGCAATCCGCCTGTTGGTTGGCATCGGCGACCTGCCGAAACTCCACCCGCTCATGCTCGCCCGTTGGAAGGTCGACCTCCAGCCATCGCTGCAGATACCTTCCCATCCCTGGACCTCCGCTCAATTGGGCCGCCCATCCGGTGCGAAACCCGGTCGATCCGTATGGCGTCTTGAGCGAGGAGAGGAAGTCATGATCGGGGAAGGGCACTGTCCCCCCGTCGGCGTAACCCCGCGCGGTTTCCGTGTAGTTGAAGGTCGACTTTACGCCGCCCATGTCCGCGATCCCCGAGAGGATCAGGCGGCCGTTGGGATCCCTGGTGGTGTACGAAAAGTTCGCGGTCCGCCCATCGCTGAGCTCGACATGGTCCACCAGATAGTATTCGGCCCCGTACGCCTCCGTCCGATAATAGAAGGTGAGGGTCTCGCCGCTCGCGGCCCTGATCACGGTCAGACGGCGGTTGGAGTCGTACTGAGGGTGGCGGCGTTGCCCTGCGGATCGCGGCGCTCCACGAGATACCAACGGGTAACGAAGCCGGGCTCCAGCAACCTGAAGCGGTCGGAGCTTCCATCTCGATGCCTCAGTATCTGGTCGTCAGGGTACCCAGGAACGTCCTCCAAGCGGTCGCCGCTGCGAGCGTCAATGCTGAAGAGCGCCGTGACCGCCCGGGGAAAGCGGCGCGTCCCCCCGCCGTTATATGCGTACGCAATCATCTCACGCGTCCCCGTCAACGCGCTGCCGAAGTTAAAGGTCCAGCGACCGCCGAAGTTCGTATATTTGGGAGTCTGCGGCTGCGACCAGTCGGCCTGATTGTAGACGATGCGCAGGTCGACCGCCGGGCCGAAGGAAGGGTTGAGCCAGGCGGGCGTGTCTTCGACCCGCAGCGCCGCGAGGTGCGCGTGCAAGCCGTAGCGAGCCATGCGCCGCGAGTCGCCGCAGGTGCCCACCTGGTCGTCATCGCTCCAGGCGTCTGGGTCGGTGTCGGAGGTCTCCCCGCGGCCCCATACGGTCTCCGCTTCGGCGCTGGGGACATCGCGCCACGACGGCGGCACGGCCGTCCGCGCGGGGACAAGCACGTAGCCTGACGCCTCGTCCTCCAGCCAGCGCTCGGTGGTCCGCATCTCCCGGCCGAAGGTGGGGTCACGCAGCACATAGACGCGGCGGCCCGACGCCTCCCGTTCGACGCCCACCAGCGCAGCGAAGTGGTCAACCCGCCAGTGCACGACCGACGGGATCGCCCAGGCCGTGCCTGGTGCGCGTTGCATCGCGCGCATCGGCTCGCGCGCGGCTGCTGAGAGCGCCACGAGTTGCGCCAGGGAGGTTCCCTGCGGCGAGGAGGTGGCGTCGCGGAGACCCGCTGGCGTTGCCTCGCGCGGATGCAGCGCGTCCCAGACGCTCGCGACGGCGAGAGGGCCGCATCGGAAGGCGCGCTCGGGGTGCGCTTCCATGGTGGCGCGGCCGATCTGGGCTCGGGCGTAGCGTTCGGCCGCTGGTCCGAGGGGCGGACGGTCGCGGAGAGCGACCGCGAGATCGTCGAGGCGCGACTTCCGGCCAAGCTGGGCATTGAGCAACGCGAGCTCGGACGCGGCGCGGTCGCGCAGGGAGCGAGCGTCGGCGCCGGGCGCTGCGCGGGTCAGGGCGTAGGCCTCCTCCCAGACGTCGAGGGCCCGCCGGTAGCGCCCGATCTCGCGGTAGAGGATGCCGAGGTTGACCAGCAACGACGCTCGCCACGGCGTGGCGGGGTGAGCACGGACGAACTCGTCGAGCGCGTCGGTCGTGTAGCGATCGCGTCGGGCGAGGTCGGTGCGAATGGCGCGCGCTAGCGCGCGGTTGTCGCTCAGAGTGGAGGCACCACCCACCAACGCGAGCGGCTCGTGAAAAAAGGATGTGCGAAGGAGCTCATCGTCGGTCGGGTCGTCAGGAAGGCCGACATCGGCGTAGGCCGCGGCGTCATTGCTCGTGCCGGCGTCCTCCGATGATGTGGCATCTCGTAGGGCCGTTCTCCCGCACCCGCTCATTAACGCAATTGCAATCCAGAAGACGATTGCCAAAGATAGCGTCGTCTTTCGAGAGTCAACTTGTCGCAACATCACACCACTCCCCATTGAGGGCGTAGTGATCACACGATGGGATAGTTCAAGTCAATCGTACCGTGTCATCGCGCAGCGGGTCGTTCTCCTTCGCCTCGCTCAGTGTGAGGCCGGAGATTGACGCGTGGTCGGTCAACGCGAACCCGCGTCAACAACGCTTGTAGATGCCTTCTCGTCCGACGAGTGGGCGTCAACAACGCTTGTAGATGCCTTCCAGTCCCACGAGCGGGCGTCAACAACGCTTGTGGATGCCTTCCAGTCCCACGAGCGGGCGCCAACAACGCTTGTAGATGCCTTCCAGTCCCACGAGTGGGCGTCAACAACGCTTGTAGATGCCTTCTCGTCCAGCGAGTGGGCCCCACCCCGTCGCTCTCCCGTCGCTCGCTGAGCTTGTCATCGCCGGGGTCGTCGGGCACTGATCGCGCCGCGATGCTTCATCAAACGCGCGCGTGGGTGATCACTCTGGCCCTCCTGGGCTGTCGGGCCAGGCCCTCGCCCGACGCAGCGGTGGCGCTCGATGTGCCGCGCGTCGACGTCGTCGCGGAGGCTGCCGTCGATGCCCAGGTCGATGTGCCCGTGGATGTCCCTGCGCCGCCGAGGCGGGTGGTGGTGACCCTCTCGGGCGACATCATGCTGCACCGCGGGGTGCTCGCGCACTTCGACGACCACGCCGCCCAGGGGGGGCTCGCCTGGGCGCTCAACTGGATCGCGTCGATCATCGCGCCGAGGGAGGTGAGCCTCGCGTGGCTCGACTCTCCGCTCACCGACGCCTACCGGCCGCCCTTCTCTGGGGCGCCCGGGGCGCTGGGGACGACGCGCGCCGTGGGGCGCACCGTGGCGCGCGACCTCGCCCGAGTGGGCTTCGACGGCGTCTGCCTCGCGACGCAGCACGCCTACGACCAGATGGGCGACGGGCTCACGGAGACCGCCGCGGCGCTGCGTGGCGCGGGCCTCGGCGTCGTGGGAGCAGGCGACTCGGAAGCGGCCGCGTGGACCCCGTGGGTGACCGCGCGCGACGGGATGCGGGTGGCGTTCCTGTGCTTCACCCAGCGGGTGCAGATGGGCGCAGGGCGCAACGCGACCCACGCGACGGTGGCGCAGTCCATCGACGGGGCGAGGGCGATCGCGGCGGTGACCGCGGCCCGTGCGCAGGCCGATGTGGTCGTTGCGGGCGTGCAGTGGAACCGCGCTCCGTTTCGTCCGCTGGGAGAAGACCAGCGCGCGCTGGCGAGACAGCTCGTGGAGGCGGGGGCCGACGTGGTGGTGGGCTCCGGCGTGGTCACCCAGGCACGGGTCGAGCGGGTGATCTCGCCGCGCGGCGACGCGGTGATCGCGTGGTCGATGGGCTCGATGCTCTCCAACTATGGAGCACAGTGGAGGGGGCTCGTGAACCCGTCGCCCGCCATCGAGCGGGTGCTGGTCGATCCGGCGACGAGAGACGCGGCGCTGATGAGGGCGCAGTTCGAGCGGATGGACGACGGGAGGCTGTCGCTGGTGACGCTCACCGCCAACGCGCTGTGGATGCAGCACGGGGAGGAGGGGGTGAGGGGTGGTTCCGCTGAGGATGATGGAGGCGGACCTGCGGAGGGCGAGGGCGAGGGCCGTGACCGGGGCGCTGGGGCCGGCCGTTCGGGTGCGGGAGTAGGCCGCTACCAGCGCCAGGTCGGCGCGATGTCGATGTGCACGTACCAGACGCCCAGCGTCTCGCCCGCCATGGCCGCGCGCGCCGCGTCCACGGCCGTCACGCCTGGGAGGAACCCGATGGCCTGCTCGGCCTCGGTGAGCTCGCGCTGTCGGATGACGCCATACCCGCTGGTGTCGAGCAGCCAGGAGCGACCGACCCCGACGCGCAGCAGCAGCGAACGGCTCGGCCGCCACTCGCTGGCGACGCCGAGGCCCACCCAGTTGGACGACGCAGGGAGCTCGCGACCGTCGCTCAGCGCCCGGCCCTGGGCGTAGGCGACGTGGTGCGAGAGGGAGGTCTCCAGCGCGAGGGCCCAGCGGCGCGTCCCGACGGGCGAGACCACCACGGTGGCCGCCACGCTGGGGCCGAAGTTGCCGCCGAGGCCGCCGCCCACGGAGACCCCGAGAGCGCGCCACGGGCGAAGCTCGACGAAGCCCCCGGTGAGGCCGAGCGGAGAGCCCACGCCCACCGAGGCGCCCAACGAGATCGTGTGGCGGAAGTAGTCGCGGGCCACGCGACGACGGGCCCGCTGGGGAGGGTCGGCGTGGGCGCTCGCGGCGGCGGCGAGGAGCGCGATCAGGGGGAGCAGTCCGGGGAAGCGCATCGCGTCGACCTCCAGCTGGAAGCCGGTCGCAATGCGTGTGCCCATCCGGGAATCGCCGTCCGTCGTGGTGGTCGATGCGGGCAGAGGGTGGGGCGGTCTTGCGGGGCGCCCTCCCGCGCTGGCCCAGGGTGGCTCAGCCTGCGAGCCGCTACGGCGGGGCGAAGCGGCGTAGCGCGGTCAGCACCTCGACCATCGAGCGCGCGAAGACGTCGTTGTGGTGCGTCGCGGGCAGCAGCACCCGGCGCGAGTCGGGGAGCCTGCGTGCCAGCGCCGCGCTCATCGCAGGCGGGATCATCTCGTCGTCGGCGCCGTGCAGGAGCAGCGTGGGGACGGTGATGGAGGGTGCGCGGCTCCAGGTGTCGAAGGTGTCGCGCACCAGCCAGCGGGCGGGCAGCCATGGGGCGGTGAGGGCGCCCATGTCGGCCATCGAGGTGTACGGGGCGATGAGCACGAGGCGCGATCCGTGGCCCCGGCGGGCCATCTCCGACGCGACCCCGGTGCCGAGCGAGAAGCCCTGGAGAACAAGCGATTCGCGAGGGATGTGGAGAGGGCCTTCGAGGTGGCGGAGCAGCGCCTCGGCGGAGGCGTAGAGGGAGGCCTCGGTGGGCTCCACCGAGCGCATCAGTCCGTAGCCGGGGTACTCCGCCGCGACCACGCCGTAGCCCGCCGCGCGGAGGCCTTCGCCGAGCTCGACCTGCCACGCGAGCTGCTCTCCGTTGCCATGGAAGTGCACCACCGTGCGCGCTCCGGGAGGGGCGGGCCAATGGAGGGCGGCGACGCGCCAGCCCGAGCCGGAGGGGACGGAGAGCAGCGTGGCGCCTCGCGCGGCGGGGGCGACGGTCTCGGCGGGGGCGGCGAAGACGAGGCGGCGCTGGAGGAGGAAGAGCGCGACGGCGGAGAGGATCCACGCGGCGAGCAGGATGCGGGCGAGGGCGAGGAGGAGGGGTCGGGCGCGGCGCACGGGGGTGTGGCCGGGAGTGATAGCAGGGGAGCGGGGTGTCAGTTGGAGTCGAGGTCGAACTCCAGGTCGGCCACGGCGACGTCCCAGACGCGGGCCTCCTCGCGGCGGCGGTGCAGGGCGCTGCGGAGGACGTCGGTGTCGTTGCGGGGCATGCGGGCGAAGCGGAGCCCGAGGCCGCGCTCGCCGAGCACGTCGGCGCGGGTGCGCACCACGACGGCTTCGATGAAGATGCGGTGCCAGGTTCCGGGCGGGATGAAGACCAGGAGCACCTCCTCGCCGAGGGTGAGCGAGGGGTTGCCGTGGAGGAACATCCCCGTGCTGGAGAGGTTGGTGCACTCGAGCTCGACGGGCTGGTCGAAGCCGTCGGCGAACACCGCCGCGGGGATCGAGACCGCGGCACGGGCGTCGGTGCGTCGCTGCGGAACAGGTAGGTCGGTGTGCATGAACGAACCGTAGGAGTTCGCGCGCAGGGTCTGCGAAATTCATGTCTTGCGGAGCGGGGCAGAGCTCTGCACCCGTGATGGGCCGTGAGGTAGCGTGCGCCGGTGAGCAGACGAGGCGTGGAGGACCTGATCGGCGAGACCCCGCTGGTGGCGCTGCGGCGCGTGAGCGAGGGGTGTCGCGTGCCGGTGCTGGTGAAGTGCGAGCACCTCAACCCGGGCGGCTCGGTGAAGGACCGCATCGCCCGGGCGATCATCGACGCCGCGGAGCGGAGCGGGGCGCTGCGACCGGGGGACACGCTGGTCGAGGCCACCGCGGGCAACACGGGCGTCGGGCTGGCGCTGATGGCCTCGTCGAGGGGCTACCGGCTGCTGTGCGTGATGCCCGAGAAGATGTCCGAGGAGAAGCGAGCGTCGCTGCGGGCGCTCGGGGCGGAGGTGGTGATCACCGAGAACGCGCCGCCCGGTGATCCACGGAACTTCCAGGTGGTGGCGAGGCGCATCGCGGCCGAGCGCGCGGGGCACTTCCTGACGGACCAGTTTCGCAACCCGGCCAACCCGAGGGCGCACGAGGAGACCACCGGGCCGGAGATCTGGCGGCAGTGCGAGGGGCGCATCGGGGCCTTCGTCGCAGGGGCCGGGACGGGCGGGACCATCACCGGCGTGGGGCGATACCTCAAGCGGATGGATCCGAGGGTGAGGGTGGTGCTGGCCGACCCGAAGGGGAGCCGGTTGGCGGGCCTGCTGGGATACGGGCCAGTGACCGAAGGGGGCTCGTACCTGCTGGAAGGGATCGGGTCGAGCGAGGTTCCTGCCGTGATGGACCCGTCGGTGATCGACGGGGTCGAGGAGGTCGACGACCGGGAGAGCTTCACCATGGCGAGGCGGCTGGTGTCCGAGGAGGGCCTGCTGGTGGGAGGCTCCTCGGGCACCGCGGTGGCGGCGGCGCTGCGCATCGCCCGCGAGGGGCGGGTCGACGGCCCGGTGGTGGCCGTGCTCGCCGACGGGTGGGACCGCTACCGCTCGCGCATCTTCGACGACGCGTGGATGGCCCGCGTTCCGTAGCGGTGCGCCGGACGCGCCGTGTTACGCATCGATCAGGGGCCCTCCGCTCGTACGCGATCGCATCAGCGCCTCCCATAGGAGATTCCATGAAGCAGCCACTTGCCCTCTCCCTCCTCTGCGCGACGCTCGCGCTCGCGTGCAGCAGCGATCCCGTGGTGGTGGAGGTCGACTCGGGCGTCGCGGACGCGGTCGTGGAGACCGACAAGCCCGTCGCGACGGACAAGCCGGAGACGACCGATGTGCCCGTGGCGACGGACGTGCCCGCGGCGATGGACGTCCCGGTGGTGATGGACGTGCCCGTGGTGATGGATGTGCCCGTGGCGATGGACGTGCCCGTCGTGATGGATGTGCCCGCCGCGATGGACGTCCCGGTGGTGCCCGATGTGCCCGTCGCGGTGGACGCGCCTGACGTGCCCGTCGCGGTGGATGTCCCCGATGTGCCCGACGTACGGGACGTCCCCGATGTGCCCGACGTGCCGATGTGCCCGACGGGCACGGCGCTGTGCAGCGGCGCGTGCGTCAACCTCCAGACCAGCCGCGCCCACTGCGGCGCCTGCGGCAACGCGTGCCCCGCGGCCTGGGCCTGCAGCGACCAGGAGTGCACGCCCCTCTGTCCCATCGGACAGACCGTCTGCGGCCGCGGGCTCGCCGCCCGCTGCGCCGACGCCGTCCGCGACCCGGCGAACTGCGGTGACTGCGGCAACGCCTGCACCGCGGCTCAGGTGTGCGAGAGCGCCGCCTGCCGCACGCCGCGCCACGCGTCCTTCGTGTTCGTTCCGGGCCCTGGGACGGTGCACGTGTACTCGCCGACGGCCAACGCGCTGCGGCTCACCCTCGACGTCGGAACGGCCACCCCGACCGCGCTCCCGGCCATGACCTTCACGGCCTCGGGCGTCCACGTGGGCACCGTCTCCGCGAGCGGCGTGCTGCGCCTCGACGGGGACGCGCCCTTCGTGGCCTGGGTGCATGACGGTCCGACGGGCGACAAGGTCCTCCCCGCGGGCGCGCTCGATGGGGCGCTGCGAGGAAACGAGCTCTACACCTGGTCCGCCGGGGGGATCGCGATCCTCACGGGTTCGGCGGCTCCTAGCTCGGTGGTGGTGCAGCGCGTGCCCGACACCGGCGCGGGCATCACCCTCGACACCTGGACCTCTCCCACCGCCAACGGCTTCCACACCGTCTCGACGCCCACCTCGGGGGTCTACCGGGTGACCTCCGTGGGAGCGCCCGTCACCGCCTTCGGTCAGGTGCTGGGCGAGACCTACAACCACTTCACCTATCTCCCGGCGGACGATGCGGGCCTGCGCGGCAACGCCTTCCGCTACGTCGAGCCCGCCGGGGCGCCGGGCGTCCGACGGATGATGGTGCAGTCTCTCGAAGGCCCCTCGGCCGTGGCCTTCACCGTCGGCACGACCGTGACGATGCGGGCCCTCGTGGGGGCGGTCACCGCCACGGCCATCGACTTCCCCGCGAACACCCTCGTCACCGCGACCAGCTCGACCCCTGCCATCGCCTGGATCGAAGCCGACCCTGGCACTCCCTCCGACGGCACGCTCCTCGACGCGGACTTCGTCCCCTCCCTCCGCGGCCGCAGCTTCGACACCGAGTGGACCTTCCGCACCAACCTCGCGACGGCCACCGGTCTCC
The DNA here is from genome assembly GCA_016704445.1 of Deltaproteobacteria bacterium. GTDB lineage: Bacteria > Myxococcota_A > Polyangia > Polyangiales > SCUS01. The sequence goes on along the minus strand of JADJAE010000028.1, from coordinate 60,288 downwards.
CCGACCGCCGCTCGGACATCGACGCCATCGCCTTCACCAACGGCACGCAGGTGCAGCTCTTCGCCGCGGGCGCCGCGGTGCCCACCACCACGGTGATGATCAACCGCGGGCAGCGAGCGAGGCTGATCACCGACGCCGCGCCCGACTCGTACGTGCGCGTGGTGACCAGCCAGCCCGCGCTGGTCGAGCACTCTCACGCGCCCTTCCAGTTCGCCCTCCACGCGCCCTCCATCGTCACCTACGAGTAGCGGCCCGCTGGGCCCGCGGGTTGGAAACCCGCGGCAACGATGCGGAATATTGGAGCTTGCACCGGAAGTCCGCGAGCGGACTCCCATGGGAGTCCGCTGCGGACTTCCGATTCCGTTGTGCAGCGAGGCCATCGTTGCCGCGGGTTTCCAACCCGCGCGCACAGCGCTTGACGGTGACACCCGCGCCCGGACACCGTCGGCCGATGGCCACATCGAAGACCGCACGCAAGTCGACCGCTGCCCCAGCGCGAGCGCTTCCCGCTGCGCTCCAGAAGAACGCCGATCGCATGGTGGCGATGGCGAAGAAGCGGCTCACGGACGCCGCCAGGAAGGCGCTCGCCCGTGCTCGTGAGGCCCACGCGGAGGCCCTCCGCGGCACCTACGAGCTCGGGCAGGCGCTCGCGCTGTTGAAGGCGCCGGGCATGAGCGAGGCGGCGGGCTTCGCCGATGGCTTCCATGCGCTGTGCGAGAGCGAGTTCGAGATGCGATCGCAGGCGGCCGATCGCCTCGTGCGCGCGGTCTCGCAGGTGAGCGAGGCGCAGTTCACGAAGCTGAAGGTCCATCGGGTCAACGCGCTGCTCGACCTCGCGATGGCCACCGAGGCGGATGACACCGAGGCGGTGCTCGCGCAGCGCACCGTGACCCTCTGGGCCGGCGGACCGAAGCTCGCGCTGGCGAAGGCCACCACCGAGGCGATCATCGAGGCGACCAAGCAGGTGCGCGCGCAGCTAGGCCCGACGACCGTCAAGCGACCGAAGGGGCGCACCACCACCACGGCCGAGCGGACGGCGGCGACCGCGGCCACGAAGCGGCTGCGCCAGCGCGGATGCGAGGCGGCGGTGGTGAAGGTGTTCGCGACGAAGCCGGGCGCGCCGTCGCGCTTCGTCATCGACGGGCTCTCGCAGGAGCAGCTGGAGACGCTCACGAAGCGGTGAAGGGGCGTCATCAGGGCTGATGACGGGATCATCAGGGCTGATGACGGAGGGCGGTCCGGAGCGTCGATCGACAGGTGGGCGGTCGCAGCCCTCCGCTTCGCTCCGGGTGAGGCTCGGGACTGATGACGTGAGCGCTGCCATGCGCCCGTCGCCCGCAATCCCCCTCAGCGCACGTCGACGATGATCGTTCGCTCGACCACGCCCGCGCGCACGGTGACCACCTCCGTGCCCGGCGCGCGGCCCTCTACGTAGACGTGGTCGTCGGCGACCCGCTCGCCCCGCATGAAGCCCCAGGAGAGCGCCACGCTCCCGGTGTCGGGCACCGTCCAGACCACGCCGTCGTTGGCGTAGAGGCGCTCGCCGGCGCGGTTGACGGGCTGGCCGTTCATCGAGACCCGCTCCCCCACGCGCAGGGTGATGTGGTCGCGAGAGCGGTCGTAGTGGGCGGTGCCCTCGTCCTCGACGAGGTCCATCCCGGCGGCCTCGTCGACGCGCACCACGACCGTCGCCGACTGGCCGCTGCTCTGGGTGACGGTGATCTCCGCGCTGCCCGCCCGCTCTCCGGCGCGCACCTCGAAGACCCCGCGGTAGGTCCCGCCCTGCGCGGACAGCGTCTGGATCACGCTGACCGAGACCACCGACGCATCGCTGGTGGTCACCGTCGGCGCGGCGCCCGAGAAGTCGTCGGCCATGGTGACCATCAGGGACTCCCGGACGCCCGCCATCAGCGGTCTGTCGGGAGAGCACTGCGAGGAGGGCCCGCAGCCGCGGCTCGCGGTGAAGCGAAACGACGAGATCTCCTCCGTGGGCGGAACGAGCGAGGGCGGCGGGTCGTCGTAGTCGTGGCGGTCGAAGAGGAAGAAGCAGCCCGTGAGGGACTGCGACGCGACGACGAGGGCGAGGGAAGAAGCAAGGGTGCGAAGGTTCATGGCGGGTGCTGGGCTCCATCCGTGGGAGGGATGTCGGAGCCGGTGAGCAGCCTCCGTGCCGTTGGGTGCGTTGCGCGGAAGTCACGGCGTTTCCAGCGGGTCTCTCGCGCCGAGGGTGAGGGCGGCGGGAGCACACCGTGCCTGCGCGTCACGTTGCGTCGGCGCCCGGCTGGGGGTTACCTCCTCGGTCGCCATGGTGAAGCAGAGGGATCCCGCGGCGATCGCGGAAGAGGCGCTCGGGGTGAAGGCAGGCAGGACGCCGAAGAAGGTGCCCTTCGCGTTCGTGCTCGACGAGCTCGAGGTGCTCCGCCCCACCACGAGGCCGATGTTCGGGTGCACCGCGATCTACGTGGGGCCGCGCATCGTGCTGGTCCTGCGCGATGGCGCGGCACGGCCGACGACGGCGTGTGGATCGCCACCACCGCCGAGCACCACGACTCGCTGCGCAAGGAGCTGCCGTCGATCCGCTCGATCACGGTGTTCGGGCCGGGAGAGAGCGGGTGGCAGGTGATCCCCGCCGCGGCGGAGAGCTTCGAGGAGGAGGTGCTGTGGGCCTGCGAGCTCGTGCGCCGGGGAGACCCTCGCGTGGGCAAGCTGCCGAAGCCGAAGAAGCGGAAGTCAGCCTCGGCGTAGCAGACCGCGCAGTACCAGGTGATGTAAGGACGCCTGCCTCGCCTCTGCGCCCTCGCGGCAGCGCGCATAGAGGAAGGGCGGCGTCAGGGTCTCGTAGGCGGTGAGGAGGGCGTGGGCGGCGGCGTCCGCGTCGTCGACGGCGAACTCCCCTGCGCGGTGGGCCTCGGCGAGGAAGCCGGTGACCAGGGCGTGCTGCTCCTCGAGGAAGCGCTTGTGGACGCTCTGCACCGCGCTGCGCTCGCAGCAGAGCAGGTCGGCCGCGTGGGCGCCCTCGTCGGAGAGCTGGAAGAAGGCCGCGAAGCGCGCGTCGAGCATGGCGCGCAGCCGGTCGGCCCAAGGTCCCTCGACCGAGAGCGCGTCGCGCATGGCGGCGATGACCCGCCCGTGGCCGTCGCTGGAGAGCGCCTCGACGATGTCGTCCTTCGAGCAGAACTCCAGGTACACGCTCCCCACGCCGATGCCCGCCTCCCGAGCGATGTCGGCGATGGTGGTCTTCATCGGGCCGTAGTGACGCAGCAGCCGGGCGGCGGTCTGCAGGACGAGCTGCCGCCGCGCCGGGTCGCTGGTGGGCTTTGGAGGGGTTCCGGTCACGGCAACCGGTTCGCTATCAGAGCGGACGGGTGCGGGGCAATCATCCAGCGGCGATGGATCATTGCCCTCGGGCCGAAGATTTCGCAGAGTCCGCCCGATGTCCGGCAGGGCGCGGGTGAGCCGCGCGGCGATGATGGTCTCCCTCGGGCTACTTGGAGTCGCCACCAGCGCCTCGGCGCAGGACGCCGACGACGTGGATTTCCTCGCCCGCCGGGCCGCCGACCGCTGCCGCCGCGGGGAGTACGAGCGGGCGCTGGAGCTGTTTCGCCAGGCGCTCGACCACGGCCGCACGGCGCGGGCGCTCGGGGAGATGGGCGCCTGCGAGCTGCGCGTCGCCCGATGGACCGAGGCCGAGGCCCACCTGCGCGACGCCCTCGAGATGGGCGACGACCCGTGGCTGCGGAGGCACCGGGCCGAGGCCGCGGGCTGGCTCGCGGAGGCGCAGTCGCACGTCGGCCGGCTGCAGCTCAGCGGCGGGGTGCCGGGCGCCGAGGTGCGCGTGGGCGATCGCGTGGCGGGTACGCTGCCGATGGCCGAGCCGCTGATCGTCACGCCCGGAGCGCTGCAGATCGAGGTGCGCGCCGCGGGCTACCGCACCTGGCGACGATCGCTCGACGTCCCCGGCGGAGCCGTCACCCAGGAGGCGGTCAGCCTGGAGCGCGACGTGCCCATCGAGGCATCGACCCCAGCGAGCGCGGCGGTGGTGTGCGCTCCAGGGTCGGTGCTGCGCAGCGGCTTCTGCTACGCCGTGGAGGGCGGCCCCTCGTACCGTCGCGGGCTGCGCCCCTGGCAGGTGACGAGCATCGTCGCCGGGGCCGTGGCGCTGATCGCGGGCGTCACGGCGCTCGGCCTCGGCGTGGACGGGGCGTCGACGGAGTCGGACTACCTCCAGCGCTGCGGTGGCGTCGGGGTTCCGGTCTCGTGCGTGGGCGACCGCGCCGACACGCAGACCGCGCTCGACGACCGGGCGGGCGTGGTCAACGGGCTCGCGGTGGTGGCGGGCCTCGGGGTCGCGCTGGCGGTGACCGCGCTGGTGTTCGACCAGGCTGCTCCCAGCGGGCAGCCGCAGCAGCGGCGGGTGGCGATCGGTCCTGGCGGGCTGCGGGTGCGCTGGTGAGGCGCTCGCTCGGGTTGATGGCCCTGATCGCGGGCTGCGGGTGGACGCTCCCGGAGCCGGACGTGCGGCGCGACGCGACCCCAGCGGCCGACGCGAGACGAGACGTGGCGGCCCCGACGGACGCGGTCGCTCCCGTCGACGCGGAGCCCATTGTGGACACTCCCCCTGCGGTGGATGCCCCGGTGGCGATGGACGCGGGCTTCGACGCGGGGCGCGCGGACTCGGGCTTCGATGCGCCCGTGGCGATGGACGCGGGAGAAGACCGGCCGATGGTGCTCGACCTGGGCGTGGCCGACGTGCCGGTCGACCGGGGCGTGGTGGTGGATGTCCCGATGGTGCTCGACGTGCCGGTCGACACCGGCGAGGTGCGCTGCGCGCCGGGCGAGCGACGGAGCTGCTACCCCGGTCCGCCCGCGTCTCGGGGCAGGGGGTACTGCCGCGACGGGGTGGAGACCTGCGACCCGAGCGGCCGCTGGAGCGGCACCTGCGTAAACGCCTTCGTCCCCGACTGCACCGACCGGCGCTGCGGCAGCGACGACTGCGGCGGCACCTGCGGGCCGGGGTGCGCCGCGGGGCAGGTCTGCGACGACCTCGGGCACTGCGTGGTGCCGTCCTGCGGGGCGGGCAACTTCACCGAGACCTGCTCCAACGGCGCGCTCTGCCCCTCGAACAGCCTCTGCACCGCCGACAACCTCTGCGCGTGCCGCCCGGGCTACGTCGGCCGCACCTGCGCGGGCGCAGACTGCGGCACCTCCTGCGCATACCCCAACTGGTATTGCGCGCGCTCCAGCTTCTGTGGAACGGGCGCCATCAGCTGTCCTGGCAGCATCACCTGCCCACGTCACTCGACCTGCGCCGCGGGGGGACAGTGCATCTGCGCCTTCGGGTACATGGCCGTGACCTGCTCGGGCGACCGCTGCACCGCCTGCCCCGGAACCGACTACCACTGCGTCCCGGTGAGCTGAACCGCAGCCGCGGTGACGAGCCCCCGGCGGTGGGGTAATACCGTCCCCATGCTTCACTCGACACGACTGCTCTGTTCGCTCGGTCTCGCGGGGCTCCTCGCGGGCTGCGGCTCGACGTACCTCGTGGGCCCGCCGCCGTCCGACGACTCGGGCCCCGGCGTGGACGCGGGCCTCGTGCAGGACACCGGCGTGACCGTCGATCGCCCGACCCCCATCGTCGACGCCGCGCAGCGCCTCTGCGCCCGGCAGCAGGAGTGCGGCCGCGGCGAGCAGTGCGTCGGCCCCGAGGGCTGCGGCGTCCCGTGGACCTGCCAACCCGCGCAGAGCCGCGACTGCACCGCGGACGTCGCCCCCTTCTGCGGCTGCGACGGCGCCACCTTCGGCGCGAGCTCGGCCTGCCCCGATCGCCCCTATCGCTACCGCGGCCCCTGCGAGATGCCTCCGCCTCCGCCTCCCCTCGACGGCGGCGTCACCCCTCCGCCTCCCTTCGACGGCGGTACCACCCCGACGGCGTGCGTGATGCCCGACGGGAGCATCTGCCCGCTCGGGGCCACCTGCCCGCTTCCCGATCGCTGCGCCGAGTGCCGCTGCAGCACGCGCGGGCTTCTGTGCGTGATGACCCCGTGCCTCGACGGTGGCGTCATGCCGCCGCCCTTCGACGCGGGGCCTGCGACCTGCAACATCCGCGGAGTGATCTGCCGCGTGGGCGAGCTGTGCATGATCGATCGCTGCACGCAGTGCGCGTGCGCCCCGGGGGGCAATGTGTCCTGCCGGGCGGTCCCCGGCTGCGGCGTCGACTCGGGGGTCATCTTCCCCGACTCAGGCGTGATCCGCGACTCTGGGGTCATCCGCCCCGACTCAGGCGTGATCCGTGACTCTGGGGTCATCCGCCCCGACGCCTCGGTGCCTGGCTGCGCCCCGCAGCAGGCGATGGGCGAGGGCTTCTGCGAACGGCTGCTGGGCATCTACTGGCAGGGCAACCGCTGCGTGGCCATCGGCGGCTGCACCTGCGTGGGAGCCGACTGCGGCCGAAGCTTCCCGAGCTTCGAGGCCTGCGAGACGGTCCACCTCATCTGCCCCCGCTGACGAAGCCTCACTCCCAACGGTAGACCGCGCGTAGCGACGCGTGGTCCGAGCCGCCGTAGCCGCGGGCGGGCTGCGCGTCCCAGCGCACCGAGACCTCCTCGGGGATCACCGCGCCTGCCCCTCCGCGCGCCCTGAAGACGTGGTCGAGCGCGAGCCCGGCGCCCCGGTACACGTAGGTCGCGATCTCCTCCGCGGTCCTCCCCGCGGTCGCCCTCTCCAGGGCCCCGTCGGACTCCAGCGCCGCGAGCGTGGCAGAGCCCGGGACATCGTTCATGTCGCCGCCCAGCAGCAGCAGGGCCTCCGGGCGCTCGGTCGCGCGCGCGCCGAGGATCTCCCGGGCGGCCTGCGCCTCGGCGAGCCTCCGTCCGGGGTCGTCGTCGACCATCGAGCGCAGGTGCGCCGCGAAGACGATCACCGGACGCCCCGCGTGGTCGAGCTCGACCTCCAGCAGCTCGCGGGAGAACACCGTGCTGCTCCCGTCCGGCCGGTGCAGCACCCGCTCGCGGTGGGTGCGCACCGCGCGCAGCGGATCGCGCGCGACGACGGCGACGTCCACCGAGGCGGGCGTGCCGATCTCGCCGAGGGCGGAGGTGGGCCACGCTGCGCCGAGGCGCTCGGAGATCGCTCTCAGCGACGCGGCGGTCTCGACCTCCTGGAGGAAGACCACGTCGACGTCGAGGCGCTCGATGGCGCGGGCGATCTCGTCGGCGCGCTGCGCGAAGGCCTCGGGGGAGGGGAGCGCCTCGTAGTCGCCCGCGGCGCAGCGCCCGGTGTCGCAGGTGGTGTCGAAGAAGCGATGGACGTTGAAGGTGGCCACGCGCAGCCTCGTGGGCCCGGCCGAAGGGAGATCGGGCGCGACGTCCGCGGAGGCCTCGGCGAGCGCCGGGGCGTCGAGGGCGTCGACCGCGGCGTCGAAGGGCGCTGGCGTGTCCGAGGGGATGGGAGTGCGGCAGCCCGCGGCCACGGAGGCGCAGGCGAGAAGGAGTCGGAGCGGGTTCATCGCGGCGCGACCTTAGCAGGGCGTCCGGGGCGCGGGATGGGTTGACCGGCACCCCGCGGAGGGCCTCCGTCCCCCAATGCCGGGTGCGTCGTCCGACCCCTCTCCCCCGCACTCTTTGCGGGCTTTCAGGCCGTCACAGCGATCGCTGGGGAACTGTGATAGAGCGCCCGCGCGACCGACCTGGAGGAGACCCTCTTCGATGAACATCGCCTTCACTGCCACGCTTTCCGACCGTGTGATCGACCGAGACACCCTCCCGCCGCCGCCCCGCGCCTTCACCGCGGGCATCAGCGGCTTCAGCTACGAAGACCTCCGGGACGTCGCGCAGCTCCCGAGGCTGATGGATGCCTTCGACGCGCACGCGCGCGCGGTCCTCGACCCCGGGCTCTGGGATCGCTTCGTGGCGTACCGCCATGATGGGGGACATGGGTCGAGCCCGGAGGAGATCTCCGAGCTTCTGGTGGCGGTCGCCCCGGTGGTGTCGGACTTCCTCGGCAGGCTCTTCGGCGTCGAGGCGCAGCTCGGCGACGTCGCGGGAGACATCGGCCGCGAGGGCGTGATCTTCGAGTTCAAGCGAGAGTTCGTGAAGAAGCGCACCGCCCGCCGCAAGCGCGCGGAGATCGAGTCGCTCGGCGTGGCAGACCGCGCGAGGCTCGACCAGGCCGCCCGCGCCGCGCTCTCCCTCGCCACCGGCGCCCCCGACCACTGGAACGACGAGCGCGAGGTCGCCCAGACGGTGCTCCCGCTGCTCTACGCCGAGGAGCTGTTCCGCAAGGCGGCGGCGCGCGGCGGGGTGGTCGCGACGGAGGAGGACTTTACCAGGGCCCGTAAGATCCTGGCCGGGGCGCACGCGCACCCGCAGCTCTCGGCAGACCTCGCGGGCCTCCCTGCGGAGGTCGCCCAGGAGTCCGACGCGGTGGCGCTCTACGGCTCGATCCTCGACCTCGTCGACCGCTGGTGCCTTCTGCGCATGGTCGACCACGACTACGACCACCACTGGGTGTCGCTCCGGCTCCCTCGCACGCTCGACCCGCAGAACCTGGTCCCGCTGCTGCGCTCGAAGCCCGAGCTCCCGGAGGCGATCATCGGCGCGCACCACCGCCGCGAGCGCGACGGCTTCGCCCTCACCGACCGCCGGGCCGACCTGCGCGACGTGATGAACGAGGTCGACTACTGCCTCTACTGCCACGACCGCGGCAAGGACAGCTGCTCCAAGGGGATGCACAACAAGGACGGCTCGCTCAAGGCCAACGGCCTGGGCATCGGCCTCACCGGCTGCCCCCTCGACGAGAAGATCTCCGAGGCGCACCTGCTCAAGCAGGGCGGCCGTGTGCTCGCGGCGCTCGCGGTCATCATGGTCGACAACCCGATGGTGCCGGGCACCGGCCACCGCATCTGCAACGACTGCATGAAGGCCTGCATCTTCCAGAAGCAGGAGCCGGTGAACATCCCGCAGATCGAGACCTCGATCCTGACGGACGTGCTCGCGCTGCCGTGGGGCTTCGAGATCTACGACCTGCTCACGCGCTGGAACCCGCTGCGCGCCCGCCGCCCCTACGCGCTCCCGTACAACGGCAAGAACGTGCTCGTCGTGGGCCTCGGCCCGGCGGGCTACACCCTCGCGCACTACCTCTGGAACGAGGGCTTCGGCGTCGCGGGCATCGACGGCCTGAAGATCGAGCCGCTCCCCCCGGCGCTGCTCACCGAGCCGCTGGAGGACTTCCGCACCCAGTACGTCGAGCTCCAGGACCGGGTGCTCCTCGGCTTCGGCGGCGTGAGCGAGTACGGCATCACCGTCCGCTGGGACAAGAACTTCCTCACGCTCGTCTACGTCTCCCTCGCGCGGCGCAAGCACCTCGCGATCTACGGCGGCGTGCGCTTCGGCGGCACCGTCAGCCTCGACGACGCGTGGCAGCTCGGCTTCCACCACGTCGCCATCGCCGCGGGCGCGGGCAAGCCGACGCTGGTCGACATCCCCAACGGGCTCATCCGCGGCATCCGCCAGGCCTCGGACTTCCTCATGGCCCTGCAGCTCACCGGGGCCTACAAGCGCAGCGCGCTGGCCAACCTCCCGGTGCGCCTCCCCGCCATCGTGATCGGCGGCGGGCTCACGGGCATCGACACCGCCACCGAGCTCCGCGCCTACTACGTGGTGCAGGTCGAGAAGGTGCTGGAGCGCCACGAGACGCTCTGCCGCGAGCTGGGCGAAGACGCCGCGACGCGCGCCTACACGGCCGAGGAGATGGAGGTGCTCCACGAGCAGCTCGGGCACGGCAGGCTCATCCGCGAGGAGCGGGCGAAGGCGCATGCGGAGGGCCGTGATCCGCGCTTCAACGCGCTGCTGGACGCGTGGGGCGGCGTGTCGCTGGCCTACCGCCGCGGCATCAACGACTCCCCGGCGTACCGGCTCAACCACGAGGAGATCGAGAAGTTTCTCGAGGAGGGCGTGACCTTCATCGAGCACCTCTCCCCCAAGGAGGCGGTGCCGGACCAGTACGGCGCGGTGAAGGCGATGCGCTTCGACCGCATGGAGATGAGGGACGGCAAGCTCGTCGCGAGCGGCGACGTGGTCGAGCTCCCGGCGCGCACCGTCTGCATCGCCGCGGGCACCTCCCCCAACGTGACCTACGAGCGCGAGCTGCCGGGGGCCTTCGTGATGAACGCGAAGACCAAGGCCTTCCAGCAGCACCGGGTGGCGCGCGACGCCGACGGGGTGATGCGCGCGACGCCGGACGACAAGGGCTTCTTCACGTCGTACGTCGGCCCGGAGGGGCAGGTGGTGAGCTTCTACGGCGACAACCACCCGGTCTACGCGGGCTCGGTGGTGAAGGCCATGGCCTCGGCCAAGGACGGCTCTCCCGTGGTGGAGCTCTTCGCGGGCGAGCTCGCGGCGCTCGACCCGCGCGAGCAGCCCGCGCGCGACGCGCAGTGGACGGCCTTCGGCGCGGCTCGACGACCAGCTCATGGCCGTGGTGCACGAGGTCAGGCGGCTCACGCCGACGATCGTCGAGGTGGTGGTGCGGCCGCCGCGGCGCGTCGAAAGTTCCAGCCGGGGCAGTTCTACCGCCTGCAGAACTTCGAGCGCTTCGCCCCGGTGGTCGAGGGGACCCGCCTCGCCATGGAGGGCCTCGCCATGACCGGCGCGTGGACCGACCCGGAGAAGGGCCTGCTCTCGATGATCGCGCTGGAGATGGGCGCGAGCTCGAAGCTCATCGCGGCGCTGCGCGTGGGCGAGCCGGTGGTGGTGATGGGCCCGACCGGGGCGCCGACGGAGATCCCGAAGAACGAGCGCGTGCTGCTGTGCGGCGGAGGCCTCGGCAACGCGGTGCTCTTCTCCATCGGCAAGGCGCTGCGGGCCAACGGCTGCGAGGTGATCTACTTCGCGGGCTACAAGCACCCCTCCGACCTCTTCCGCGTGGACGACATCGAGGCCTCCGCCGACCAGGTGATCTGGACCTCCGACGTGGGCCCGGCGATCCCCGCGCGACGCCCGCAGGACCGCTCGTACGTGGGCAACATGGTGCAGGCGATGATGGCCTACGCGCGCGGCGACCTCGGCCAGCAGGGCATCGATCTGGCGAAGTGCGAGCGGCTCATCGTGATCGGCAGCGACCGGATGATGGCCGCCGTGAAGGCCGCGCGGCACGAGATCTTGAAGCCCTACCTGAAGCCCGGGCACATCGCGATCGGGAGCATCAACTCGCCGATGCAGTGCATGATGAAGGAGATCTGCGCGCAGTGCCTGCAGCGCCACGTCGACCCGGTGACCGGCAAGGTCAGCATGGTCTTCACCTGCTTCAACCAGGACCAGGATCTCGACCGCGTGGACTTCCCCTTCCTCAACGACCGCCTGAAGCAGTCGGGGATGCAGGAGAAGCTCTCCAGCCTCTGGCTCGAGCGCCTGCTCAAGATCCAGGACATCCCCCGCGTCTGATCCATATTGCTCCTCATGAGCAATCCTCCCGCCGGTCGCGAGCTGACCACCGACGCCGAGCTGCGCGACCTCCTCCGATCGACCTCCCGCGTCGCGGTGCTCGGCATCAAGACCGAGGCGCAGTCCGACCAGGCCGCGTTCTATGTGCCCTCGTACCTGGCGTCGGCGGGCGTCGAGGTGGTGCCCGTCCCGGTGTACTACCCCGAGGTCACGACCATCCTGGGGCGTCCGGTGTTTCGCAACGTGGCGTCGGCTCCGGGCCCCTTCGACATCGTGGACGTCTTCCGTCGCCCGACCGACCTCATGCCCCACCTCGACGACCTGATCGCCGCGCGCCCGAGGGTGGTCTGGCTACAGAGCGGCATCCGCCACCCGGCCTTCTGCGACGCCCTCCGCGCGGCGGGCATCGACGTGGTGCAGGACCGCTGCCTGATGGTCGACCACCGGCGCCTCGCCCGCTGAGCGGAGGCGTCGGGCGGTCCAAGGGTCAGATCTCGAAGTCGGGGAGGTTGTCGGGGAGGGAGGTGCTGAGCAGCGGCGCGCTCCGGCCGCCGCCGGGGGGCTGCACCCGAAGCTCCGGGGGCTTCATCGCGACGCGCGATCCCGGCGGGACGCTCCTCGTGACGAAGACCGAGCCGCCGAGCACGCTGTCGGCGCCGACGACGGTGCTTCCGCCGAGCACCGTGGCGTTGGCGTAGAGGGTGACGTTGTCCTCCACCGTGGGGTGACGCTTGGTGTTGCGGATCACCCGGCCGTTCTCGTCCCGCGGGTGGGAGAGCGCGCCGAGGGTGACGCCCTGGTAGATCTTCACGTCGCTGCCGAGGTGGCTGGTCTCGCCGACCACGACGCCGGTCGCGTGGTCGATGAAGAAGCGCGGTCCGATGGTGGCGCCCGGGTGGATGTCCGCGCCGCTCTGGGCGTGCGCCCACTCGGACATGATCCTCGGCATCAGCGGGACGCCCATGGCCCAGAGCTCGTGCGCGACGCGGTGCACGGTGACCGCGAGCAGCCCCGGGTACGACAGGATGATCTCGTCCAGGCTGGCCGCCGCGGGGTCGCCGTCCATGGCCGCCTGCACGTCGCGGAGCAGCGTCGCTCGCAGCTCAGGGAGCTTCGCGAGGAGCCGGTCGGCCAGCCGCAGCGCGTGGTCGCTGCAGCCCGGGAGGTCTTCGGGCAGGCCCTCGGACTCCGCGCTGAAGCAGAGGCACTGCTCGATCTGGTGGGCGAGCTTGTCGCGAAGCGACGAGAGCAGCGCCCCGACGTGGTAGCGCATCGTCTCCGCGGTGAGGTCCTGCCGACCGTAGTAGCCCGGGTAGAACACCTCGAAGAAGATGCGCGCCACCGCGATGATGGCCTCCCTCGACGGCAGGAAGCGCCGCCCGATGCGCTGCCCCGTGGGCTCGTCGCGGTAGCTGACGAGCAGCGCGTCGACGACCCCATCGAGGGCGCCAGATCCCTCGGTCATTGGGCGGTCGCCTTCTCCACGCCCTCGAACATCCCCTCGAAGAGAGCTCCGGTGAGGTACCGCTCTCCGGCGTCGGGCAGCACCACCACGATGGTCTTGCCCGCGTTGGCCGGGTCGAGGGCGAGGCGCTGCGCGGCCACCATCGCGGCGCCGCAGGAGATGCCGCAGAGGATGCCCTCCTCGGCGGCCAGGCGGCGGGCCATGGTGATGGACTCCTCGTTGGTGACCCGCTCCACGCGGTCGACGATGGAGAGGTCGAGGTTCTTGGGCACGAAGCCCGCGCCGAGGCCCTGGATCTTGTGCGGCCCAGGGACCAGGGCTTCGCCCGCGAGGGTCTGCGAGATCACCGGCGAGTGCAGCGGCTCGACGGCCACCGAGGTGATGGCCTTGCCGCGGGTGTGCTTGAGGTAGCGGGAGACGCCGGTGATGGTGCCGCCGGTGCCGACGCCGCTGACCAGGATGTCCACCAGGCCGTCCGTGTCGTCCCAGATCTCCGGGCCGGTGGTGCGCTCATGGATGGCGGGGTTGGCCGGGTTCTCGAACTGCCGCATCAGCACGTAGGTGTCGGGCTCCGTCGCGGCGAGCTCCTCGGCCTTGGCGATGGCGCCCTTCATCCCCTGCGCGCCGGGCGTGAGGATGAGCGTGGCGCCGAAGGCCGTGAGCACCTTGCGGCGCTCGATGGTCATGGTCTCGGGCATGGTGAGCACGCACTTGTATCCGCGGGCCGCGGCGGCGAAGGCGAGGGCGATGCCCGTGTTGCCGCTGGTCGCCTCGACGATGATCTTGCCGGGCTTGAGGAGCCCGCGGTCCTCCGCGTCCCAGACCATCGCGGCGCCGATGCGGCACTTCACCGAGTACGCGGGGTTGCGACCCTCGATCTTGGCCAGCACGGTCGCGTGGGCGCCGTGCGTGATGCGGTTGATCCGTACGAGGGGCGTGTGTCCGATGCTGCGGGAGTTGTCTGCGTAGATGTTGGACATGGGCGCGAACGTAGCCCAAGTCCCTCGCGCCGTGCACCGCCCTCCGAGGCGCCGGGAGGGGGGGAGGGCGTCTCAGGCGCAGACGCGGTTGCGTCCGCTGCGCTTCGCCTGGAAGAGCTTGGCGTCGGCCGCTCGGATGAAGTCGTCCGTGGTACGGATCGCGGGGTTCCACTGGGCGACGCCGAGGGAGATGGTCACGGGGATGCGGATGCGGTCGAAGAGGAAGGGCTGCGAGGCCACGAGGACGCACAGCTCCTGCGCGAGGGTGACCGCTCCCTGGAGGGTGGTCTCCGGGAGCAGCAGCGCGAACTCCTCGCCGCCGTAGCGCCCGAAGACCTCGTTGCGCCGCACCCGACTGCGCACGAGCGAGGCGATCTCCTTGAGCACCACGTCGCCGGCCACGTGCCCGTAGGTGTCGTTGACCTTCTTGAAGTGGTCGACGTCGAACATCACCAGGGAGAGCGGGCGGCCGTGGCGCAGCGAGCGGTTGAGCTCGTCGGTGATCTTCTCCGTGAGGTGCCGCTTGTTGGCCGCCTGGGTGAGCCCGTCGGTCACCATCATCTGCGAGATGGTCTCGATGAACTCCGACTCCAGGTCGCCCGCGGAGAGGTACTTCAGGATCACGTCGCCGACCTTCACCCGGTCGCCGTTGCGGAGCGGGGTCTCGCGGGTGAGCGCGTCGTTGACGTAGGTGCCGTTGGTGCTGTTGTTGTCGTGCACCCACCACACGCCGTCGCGCTTCACGAGCTTCGCGTGCTTGCGCGAGACACCCTCGAATTCCAGCACGAGGGAGTTGGTCACGTCGCGGCCGATGGTGAGCTCCTGCGCCGGACCGTCGAGCTGGATGCGCTTGCCCAGCGGACCTCGCCCCTCGCGGGTGTAGATCACCACCAGGCAGTCGGAGCCGCCCGTGTGCTGACCCAACCCCGGCTCCGCCCGTAGCACCTGCGTCTGGACCTGCCAGGCGGACTCGGGGTGCAGCTCTGGGTGATCCTTCGGGTCTGCCATTGACGATGGTTCAAAAGGGTATCGGCGCGCAACCTGCCGCGTCAAGCGAACTCACTGACGCGCAGCGTCCAGGGCTACGCAGCGGGCGCTAGGACGGACGCGCCTCGAAGGTGAGCGTGTAGGGCAGGCACGAGGCGCCGCTGAACCAGCGCACCTCGACGTAGAAGTCGAAGCTGTCGCTCCCGAGGTCCCCGCCGCCTTCGAGGGTGTACTGGTCGGTGATGCCCGCGAGCTGCTGCGAGCTGCCGATGAGGCGGCCGCAGGCGCTATACACGAAGAGGTCGTAGTCGACGCCGGTGGGCACGCGCAGCGTGAGGCGCCCGTTGAGCGAGGAGGGGCAGATCGTCGAGCACTCGTTGAGCCTGCCGCGATACCACCGCGACCGGTTGCCCGTGCGGGTCGCCACCACCCGCAGCGACCGGCTCTCCGCGCAGAGGAAGCCTCCCGACCTGTCACCGCAGAAGGCCCCCATGTTGTCGCCCAGGCTGCAGGTGTTGAGCGAGGCGCCGTGGATCAGCTCGCACCCGTCGGCGCTGTTCATGTTGCAGTCCGAGGCGCTGACCATGCACGCCACCGTGCTGCAGCGCCCGGCCATGCAGACGCCGCCCGCGGAGCACGCGGTGCCGCAGCGACCGCAGTTCGCCTCGTCGGTCTGCAGGTCGACGCAGGCCGCGCCGCACCGGGCCTGACCGCCCGTGCACGCGCCCGCGTCGGTAGCGCCCGCGTCCCTCGGGCCCGCGTCGGCGACGCCCACGTCCACGCGACCCGCGTCGGGCGTCCCGGTGTCGGGCGTCCCGGTGTCGGGCATCGGGCTTCCGGTGTCGGGCGCTCCGGCGTCGAGCTCGGGGTTTCCGGTGTCGGGCGCTCCCGCGTCGAGCTCGGGGCTCCCGGTGTCGGGCGTCCCGGCGTCCAGCTCGGGGCTCCCGGTGTCGAGCTCGCCGACGTCGTCGAGCGGGCTCACCAGGTCGAAGGTGGGCGTGTCCTTCTCAGGGGTCGTGGGGGTGTCGGTCTCTACGGCAGCGTCGTCGCCCTCGCCTTCGCCCTCGCTGCCCGACTGGCCGGTGGCACAGGCCCCGAGCGAGAGCGAGAGGAGCAGTAGGAGCGGGGCATGGCGGCCGAGGCCCAGGAGCGCGCGAGGATTCATCGTAGGGGTTGGAGCCACCGTAGCATGACCGCCCGTTGCGCTATGGTGACGCCGTGTTTCGCGATGACCAGCAGGCGATGGCTCTGCAGAACGAGGACCTCCGCCGGGAGGCGGAGAAGCTCCGGGCGGAGAACGCCGCGCTCCGGCACGCGATCGCCACCAGCGTCCCGAGCTCCCTCCCGATGGCTTCGCGAGGGGTCTACCGCAACCAGGACCTCGCGCTGAGCGAGGTCGAGCGCGTGGCCCTCGGGGTCAACGGCCTGCAGCACTTCCCGGTGTGGCTCGCGGTGCTGCTGCACATCCTGACCTTCGGGGTGTTCTCGGTCGTCTACTACGCGGGCCAGGGTGGAAAGCTGCCTGAGATCGAGCCCGCCGACCCGAGCCCCCAGAAGGCCCTGCTCTACTTCCTGCTCCCGTATTTCAACCTCTACTGGCTCTTCGCGTTTCCGACGCGCCTCGCCGACCGGATCAACTTCCAGCTCCGGCTGCGAGGAGAGACCCCGATGATCTCCCAGGCGCTCGTGGTCGCGTGCTCGCTCAGCACCGCGCTCGTCCTGGTGCCCTTCTTCTGGATCTTCGCCGTCATCCAGATGCAGCAGGCGATCAACCGCGTCGTGGAGCTCGGCCCGGTGGTGCCCCGCGAGGCCGCGTTCACCGAGCAGGTCGCGTACACCCAGCCGGCCGCGTTTGCCCAGCAGTCCGAGTTCGCCCAGCAGCCGAGATGACCGGGGTGCGCGTCGACCCGGCGTACTCGTCGCTCACCGAGCCCCCGCCTCCGGCCTGGGCCGAGGAGGCCGCGTGGCAGGTCGACGCCGCGCGACGGGGCACGCAGCGGTAGCGCGACGCGTGGGGTACAACCGCGCGCATGCAGCCCAGAGATCCTGACGAACTGCTCCGCGCGGTGACCTTCGACGCGCAGGGGCTGGTGCCCGCCATCGCCCAGGACGCCCTCACCGGCGAGGTCCGGATGCTGGCGTACATGAACCGCGAGGCCCTCGAACAGACCGTCCGCACGAGCGTGGCGACCTTCTGGTCCCGGTCTCGCTCGGCCCTCTGGGTGAAGGGCGAGACCAGCGGTCACACCCTCTCGGTGCAGGAGGTGCTGCTCGACTGCGACGGCGACTGCGTGCTGCTGCAGGTCGATCCTCGCGGGCCCACCTGTCACACGGGCGCGCCGTCGTGCTTCTACCGCGCGTGGTCCCCTGGGGGATGGGCGGAGGGCGCTCGCCCGCTGGCCGAGGTCGACGCGCTCTGGGCCACGCTCGATGCGCGCCGCGGCGACCCTGCCGCATCGGGTCGCTCGTACACCCGGCAGCTCCTCGACGCGGGGGTTCGGCGCATCGGGGAGAAGCTCCGCGAGGAGGCCGACGAGCTCGCGCGCGCCATCGACGGCGAGGCCGACGACCGGGTGGCCTCCGAGGCTGCGGACGTGCTGTTCCACGCGCTGGTGGCGCTGGTGTCGAGGGGTGTTCGGTGGCGCTCGGTGCTGGCGGTGCTGGCGAAGCGACGGGGCGTCTCGGGCCTTGCGGAGAAGGCCTCGCGTGCGGCGTCGGGCGCCTGAGTGGTTACGCCGGGAGCGCGGCGGATGCTAGCGTGCGCCGCAATGAGGCCCTGGGCGGCGAGCGGGTTGTTGGGTGTGGTGGCGGCGCTCGCGGCCCCGACGGAGCTTCACGCGCAGCAGGCGAGGGCCCCGAGGGTGGCGGTGGGCCCCTTCACCGGCGAGCGCTCGGCCATCACCCGCGGCATGGTGGCGAGCGTCTTCAGCGACCACGTCGGGGAGATCGAGCTCTGCGCGCTGGGGGACTACAACAGCACCGCCGAGCGGCTTGGCGTGGGCGGCGGGGCCGACGAGGCCGCGGTGGTGGCGGTCGCGAGGGAGCTGCGCCTGGAGGCGGTGGTCACGGGCTTCCTCGAGCGCCGGCCCAACCGGGGATACCGGCTGCAACTGAAGGTGATGCGCGGGGCCGACGGGACCACGGCGGTCACGCAGTCGTGGGAGTTCGATCGCATCGAGGAGATCAGCGCCCTCGGCACCGAGATCTGGGACCGCCTCTCCCCGTCGCTCCGCCAGGCCCCGCCGCGGGTCACTCCCGCAGGTCCCACACGCCTTCCGTCCGGCCCTGCGGTGACGCCGCCGGTGAGGGAGCCAGGCAGCGGCTCGGGCCGACCTCCGCCCGCGAGCGACGACGAGCCGGTGAGCGACGTGCCGGGCCTCGGGTTCCTGCAGCTACGGCTGGGCGGCGGGGTGGCGGGGCGCTCGTGGCGCATCCCGGTGCTGGGAGAGCGCACCACGCGCGGCTACGAGAACAACATGTTCGGCGAGCTGCAGGCCGCCGCCGCGCTGCTCTACCGCTTCAACCAGCAGCGCATGGGCTTCGGGGCGGAGGCCTCCATCGGCGTCCCGGTGGGCCTGTCGTCCCAGGGCAGGGACGCCGCCGGGCAGCCGGTGCCGCTGGCGAGCTCGGGCTACGAGCTGATGCTCGGGCTGACCCTGGCGTCGCGTCCCGCGGGCGGCGGGATGATGCGCTTCAGCACGGGGATGGTGCTGCAGACCTTCAGCATCGACACGGCGCGGCTCCCCCGGGAGATGCAGCTCGCGCCGACCAGCTACATCGGGCTGCGCGTGGCGGGCGAGGGGATGATCCCCTTCTACGCGCGCCGCGACCTCGACGTCGGGCTGCTCTTCGGCGGCGAGCTGCGGTGGGTGGGGGTCGGGGCCGACCTCAAGGAGGCCTTCGGAGACAACCCCGGGACCACCTTCGGTCTGGGCGCATGGTTCGGCCTCGCGACGCGCCTCGACCGCTTCGCCCCGGGCCTCGGGTTTCGGCTGACGGCGGAGTTCGTCCGGTACCGCACCTCGTATGCGGGGCCGGCCGCGCTCGGCACCGCGAGCGACGTGGTGGACGACTACACCCGCTTCGTCCTGGCGGTGACCTACGACTTCGGCGCGGACCACCCTCGCCGGAGCGACGCGGCGAGCGCGGGGAGCACCTTCCTGGGCCCCAGCCAGCCGGCGCGCGGGCGCGGCGCTTCCGGCGGCGATCCGTACGGTCCGCGCTGACGCGAACGGCTCGCGGCGCAGTGGCTCTGGTGGTATCCAAACCGCCGCTGCCATGACGAAGCCTACCTCCGACGAGATCCGTTCGACCTTCCTGGAGTTCTTCAAGAGCAAAGGCCACGCGGTGGTCGCGAGCGCCGGGGTGATCCCGCGCAACGACCCCACGCTGCTCTTCACCAACGCCGGGATGGTGCAGTTCAAGGACGCCTTCCTCGGGGAGGACAAGCGCCCGTACACGCGCGCGACCACCAGCCAGAAGTGCGTGCGCATGAGCGGCAAGCACAACGACCTGGACAACGTGGGGCACACCGCGCGGCACCACACCTTCTTCGAGATGCTGGGCAACTTCTCCTTCGGCGACTACTTCAAGCGCGACGCCATCGCCTACGCCTGGGAGCTGCTCACCACGGTCTGGAAGCTCCCGAAGGACCACCTGATCATCACGGTCTTCGGCGGCGAGGCGGGGCTCCCGGCGGACGACGAGGCCAGGGAGATCTGGCGCGAGGTCACCGGCTTCGGCGACGACCGCATCATCGGCCTCGGCCGCGCTGACAACTTCTGGACCATGGGTGACACGGGCCCCTGCGGGCCGTGCACGGAGATCCATTACTTCATGGGCGACGGGGAGCCCGACCTCTCCCGCTTCAACCAGGAGCCCGCGTCCGACGGCGCCGGCTGGATGGAGATCTGGAACAACGTCTTCATGCAGTTCAACCGCGCGGTGAAGGACGGGCCGCTGGTGCCGCTGCCCGCGCAGAGCGTGGACACGGGCATGGGCCTCGAGCGCATCACCGCGGTGCTCCAGGGCGTGAGGAGCAACTACGACACCGACCTGCTGCGCCCGCTGGTCGACCGCGCGGCGGCCATCGGCGGTCAGGCCTACAACGGCAGCGACTCGGAGTTCGACGTGGCGTGCCGGGTGATCGCCGACCACGCGCGCATGACGGCCTTCGCGCTCGCCGAGGGGATCACCCCCTCCAACAAGGACCGAGGGGCGGCGCTGCGCTCGGTGATGCGCCGGGCGATCCGGTTCGGGTACCTGCAGGGGCTGCGCGAGCCGACCTTCGACAAGGTGGTGGCGCTGGTGATCGACCAGATGGGCGGGGCCTACCCGGAGCTGTTCCAGCACCGTGATTTCATCCTGTCGCAGTCGCGCGCGGAGGACGTTCGCTTCCGCGAGACGGTGCCCACGGGCATGGCGCTGCTGGAGAAGTTCGAGGGCTGGCGCGAGGGCCCCGACGGCAAGAAGGTGCTGCCCGGCGACGTCGCCTTCGACCTGCACGCGACCTACGGCTTCCCCTTCGACCTCACCGAGGTGATCGGCCGGGAGCGCGGCTTCGTCATCGACGAGGCCGGCTACGCGACGGCGAGGGAGAAGCACTCCGCGGTGTCCAAGGGCGAGGGCGAGGGCTCCCCTGTCTCCAAGGAGGAGCGCGTGCGCGTGGAGCACCGCGACGTGCTCGCGAAGGTCGGTCCGGTGGAGTTCAACGGCTACGCGAAGGAGGTCGACGAGGCCCGGGTGGTGGCCCTCTTCGCGCTCGGCGACGACGGATCGCTCTCCCCGGTGGACTCGCTCCCGACGGGGGCGCGCGGTCAGGTGGTGACCTCGCGCACGCCCTTCTACGGCGAGTCGGGCGGCCAGGTGGGGGACGTTGGCGTCATCAACGCCGGGGACTCGTCCTTCACGGTGACCGACACCCAGAAGCCGCTGCATGGCCTGGTGGTGCACGTCGGAACGGTCACCGCGGGCTCCCTCTCCGTGGGCGAGCAGGTCACCCTCTCGGTCGACCGCGAGGCCCGTCAGGCGACGCGGCGCAACCACAGCGCGACGCACCTGCTGCACTGGGCGCTGCGCAAGGTGCTCGGCGCGCACGCCCAGCAGAAGGGCTCCAAGGTCTCCCCGGAGGGGCTGCGCTTCGACTACGCCTCGACCCGGGCGCTCACCGACGACGAGGTGGCCCGCATCGAGAACCTCGTCAACGACGAGGTGCTGGCCAACCTGCCCGTGGAGACCGAGGTCACCACGCAGGCCGAGGCGAGGTCGCGCGGGGCCATGATGATCTTCGAGGAGAAGTACGGCGACTCGGTGCGGCTGCTGCGCATCGGCCGGGAGAGCGTCGAGCTCTGCGGCGGCACCCACGCGTCGCGCACCGGGGACATCGGGCTCTTCAAGATCGTCTCGGACGCCAACGTGGGCGCCGGGGTGCGGCGCATCGAGGCCGTGACGGGCTTCGGAGCGCTGGAGCTGACGCGCAGGCTGTCGAGCACGCTGCAGCGCGCGGCGGACACGCTGAAGGCCCCGGTGGGCGAGCTCACCGCCCGGGTCGAGAAGACCCTGGAGCGGGAGCGGGAGCTCCAGCGGGAGATCGAGTCGCTCAAGCGCCAGTTGATGACCGGCGGGAGCGGCGGCGCGGCGGAGGTGACGGCGCTCGCCGGGGGCAACCACCTGGTGCTGGCCAGGGCGCCGATGGGCGACGAGAAGGGGCTGCGAGAGCTGGCCGATCACCTGCGGGACAAGCACGCGCCCGCGGTGGTGGTGGTCGGCGCGACGACCGCGGAGGGCAAGGCGCTCATCGTGGTGGCGGTCTCCAAGGAGGCCACCGGAACTTACCAGGCCGGTAAGATCGTCGGGCAGCTCGCGGCGGTGGTGGGCGGCCGGGGCGGCGGTCGGCCGGACATGGCGAGCGCGGGCGGTCCGGACGGCGCGAAGCTCGACGAGGTGTTCGCGCGGGCGCACACGATCGTGGCGTAGTCCCGGGAGTTCCGGCACGATCGCCCGGGAGAGGAGCCCCAAGCCACCCCCCATGGGACGAACACTGAACAGAGCCTCGCTCCCCCGTGACGCCTCGGGCGGGGTTGACCTCACCGCGGTCGATCGTTCGCTGGCGGCGATCGCGGGCTCCACCCTGCCGCGTCGTGCGGAGCGGGCCACGCCGTCGGTGCTGGTCGAGCGGCTGTCGTCCCTGGGCGAGGTGGCTCCTGCGGCCCCGAGGCTCAACGGTCACGCGGCGATGGAGCCCTCGCTCACCCCGCCGATCGCGGCGCTGGGGCGGGAGACTCACGGTCCCGCCGCGCCGGTCGCGCCCGTTGCCGTGAAGCCGGCCTCGCCCACGGACGTGCGCGGCATCGGGCGGGTGGGTCCCGCTCCCGTGAGGCTGGAGGACCTCGAGGAGAAGCTCTCGGTGGCGGCTCCGTCACCGGGTCCTCCCTCCGACGGCCCGGTGGTCGAGACCTCCCCCGAGGAGCCAGACGTGTCGCCGAAGGAAGAAGAGGAGCTCGGCTCTCTCCCTCCGCTCGACCCGAGAGTGAGCGTCCTTCCGGTCCCCTCGGAGCCCGCTTCACGGGCGCTTCCTCCGTTGACGCCGGCCCCGGTCGCAGCGCCGACCCCTCTGCCGCTGCCTTCCCCCATGGCCGAGCCCGCGCCCATGGTCGAGCCGCTGGGCGTCACCGCTCCTCCCCGGTCGCTCCGCAGCCCGCTCTCGGGCGCCCCTCCGTCGCGCGCCTCCTTCGGGTCGATCCCCCTCGTCGCCCCGGTGCGGCCCGCTCCGACGGTGGCTCCCGAGGAGGTCGCGGCGGTCGGAGCGACCTTCGATGAGTTCCTGGGCTCGGCGCCGGTCGAACCCACGCCTCGGTCTCCGGCTCCGGTGAGCGTGCCCCGCATCGCGCCCGCCATCCCTACGGGGCCCCACCGGCCGCCCTCGCTGCAGGTGCCCGCCTTCCGGCCGACCCCTGCGGTCGGAGTGGCGCCTGTCGCAGCTCGGAGCGCTCCCTCCGTCCGCCCGCTCGTCTCGGACGACGAGGCGATCGAGCCGGTGGAGGTCGAGGTCGAGGTGGAGATGGAGGAGATGGAGGAGATGGAGGAGGTGGTCGCGCCGACGCTGTCGAAGGCCCCGCCTCCGCCGCCGCTGATGTCGCGCCCTCCCGCGCCGCCGCCCTTCGTTCCGAAGAAGCGGTAGCGCGGGAGCGCCGCTCTCGAAGCCTCAGAAGTAGAACATCGCGCCGAGCTGGCCGGTGATGCCCGCCGAGGTGTTGGTGGTCTCGGTGCGCACGCCGTTGGAGCGGGTGTACTCGGGGTTGGTCTCGACCTCGGTGTCGACCCGCGTCCGGATGAACGCGCGGGCGTCGGTGAAGAGCGAGAAGTTGCGGGTGAGCTGCCACTCGAGGCCGAGGCCCGCCTGGCCGCCGAAGTACGCGTAGCCCGCCGTGTCGCGCCCGCGGGTGACGGCGTTGGCGCCCTCGTACTGCACCGAGGCCCAGGACATCCCGATGCCGAGGATGCCGTACACCTGCAGGCGGTGCATCGGGTTGAAGTAGATGAGCTCGTTGACCGTGGCCGGCACCTCGGCTCGCTGGTCGCCGTTGTAGTCACGGCCGAAGTAGCCCCCGAGGGTCAGCTCCGTCGCGAGGTAGGGGTGGTAGCGGAAGCGCATCGTCGCCCCGACGCCGCCGAGGGAGACGCGGTTGTCTCCGCGGCCGCCGTAGGAGAGGCCCGACGCGAAGGCGCCAAAGCCGACGGCCTGGTTACGCTGGAGGCCGATCCACTGGTAGCTCGTGGTGGTGTACTGCACCGGCTGGCTCACCACGTAGCGGGTGGGCTGCTGGACGTAGACCGTCTGGGGCTGGACATACACGGGCTGCGGGGCCTGGACGTACACGGTCTGCGGGGGTTGCACGTACACCGGCTGGGCGGGCTGCACATAGACCGGGCGCGGGGCAGCGACGCCGCCGCCGATCTGGAGGCTGCCCCCGATGCCGAAGATGCCCGTGTTGATCTGGGCGCCCGCACAGAGGGAGCCCGGAGGGCAGTCCTGGGCGAAGGCGGCGGTGGAGAGCAGGGTCGCGGACACGCAGAGAAGGGAGGAGAGGGCGATCTTCTTCATGGCGAGGAGACTCCTTTCGGCAGAGTCGGCGGAGCCCTGTGCAACCTGAAGGCCAGCGGCGGAGCGCATCGGGGGGACCGGGGCTTCAACACAGGCGCCGAAGCGCGTCGAGACGTAGGGACCGTGGGGCCGAGGGCTTGTGAAGGATGGTTCACGCGGGACCCGTAAACGATACACGGTCACCGACGTCGGGTTCATCGATCTACACTGCCAACGATGGCAGCGCAGCAGGAGCCGGTCACGCCCGAGGTGGTCTACGAGTCGTCGCACGTCACCGTGGGCCATCGGGTGCTGGTGGCGCTTGGGTCCGGGCTGGCGGTCTTCGGGACGATGTCCTTCCTGCGGTGGGGCTTCGGTGCGGTGGGGGTCGACCGGAGGGCGCTGCTCTCGAGCATCCTGCTGGGAGGAGCCGTCGCCCTAGGCCTGGTGATCGCGGCGCTGCGCTCCCGGGTGGTCTGGCGGGTCACCCTCGACCGCGCGGCGTCCGAGCTGCGCATCGAGCGCGACCCCGACGCCGTCGATCGCTGGAGGCTCTCGGAGATCGCGAAGGTGCGCGCGCTGCCGGTGGCCGGCGGCTGGAGCCGCGACCCCGCCGAGCGCCTCTCGCTGCGGCTGCGCGACGGCCAGGAGCGGGTGTACTCGCTGCCCGACGACGCCCTCACCGAGGGGATCGCCAACGACATCCGCGCGGCGCTCTCACCGGTCGAGCTGCGAGAGGACGTCCCGAAACACCCGGCGGGTGGCGTCGCGGGTGCGGGCGAGGTCCGAGAGCAGGGCGTCGAGGGCGCTGCGCTCGGCCCGGTCGCGGTAGCCGAGCCGGCGGGCGATGGCGACCGTCGCGGGGGATGACGGGATCAGCACGCTGCGGTTGGTCGCGAGGCGCGTCGCGTGGAGCAGGGTCCGAAGCGAGGACTCGGCCTGCAGCAGCGTCTCGGCGGAGGCCTCGTCGAGCCAGTGCCCGGCGCGAAGGGCCCGGAGCGCGGCGCGGGTGTTGGGGGTGCGTATCGAGGGGTCGGCCCCGTAGGTCATCTGCAGCGCCTGGGCGATGAACTCCACGTCCACCAGGCCCCCCCGGCCGTACTTCAGCGAGATCGCTCCGCGGTCTTCGCGGCCGAGCTCGAGCTCCATCCGGGCGCGCAGCCGGCGCAGCTCGCCCACGTCGGCCGGGCCGCGGGTGTAGGCGATCACCGTGAGGGTCTCGGCAAGGGCGGCGCGCAGGGCGGGGTCGCCCGCGACGGGGCGGGCGCGCAGCAGGGCCTGCCGCTCCCAGGACGCCGAGGTCTGGTGGTACGCGACGAAGGAGGGGTGCGAGGTGACGAGGATGCCCTGCGCGCCGGAGGGGCGCAGGCGCGTGTCGATGGCGTAGCCGGGGCCCGCGTCGTGCGAGGCGGAGAGCAGCGAGAGGGTGCGCTGCGCGAGGCGCACGGCGTACTCCGAGGCCGTGATGGCGCCGCGCTTGCCGCCGGAGGTGAGCGCGTCGACGTCGTGGCCGTGGAGGAAGAGCAGGTCGAGGTCGCCGCCGTGGCCGAGCTCGCCCGCCGCGAGGCTGCCCTGCGCCACCACCGCCACCCCAGCGAGGGGGTCGGCGCCGACGGATCCGTAGCGGGCCGCGCACTCGGCGCCCGCGAGGTGGAGGCTCTCGACGACCACGGCCTCGGCGAGCGCGCTCAGCCGCTCGCCCACCTGCGCCGGGGAGAGCTCGCCCGCGAGGTCGGCCACGCCCACGGAGAGCATCGCCTCGCGCATGGCGCGGCGCAGCGAGCCCACGATCACCTCCGGGTCGCCCTCGGAGGAGGCGCTGCCCATCGCGGCGGCGGCCTCGATCCAGGCGCGGATCTCCTCGGGGTCGGGCGCGGCGCTGTTGGTGACGAAGGTCTCGATGAGCTGCGGGCGAGCGAGGAGCGCCCGGGAGAGCTGCTCGCTCGCGCCGAAGAGGCCCACGAGGCCGCGGAGCACCGACGGGCGGTCGAGGAGCCAGCGGGCGTAGCGCTCCGGGGGGAAGACCCGCTCGAAGAGGGTCGCGACGTGGGAGAGCGCGAGGTCGGGGTCGGGGGCGTCGCGCACCTCGCCGAGCAGCCGCGGGCCGAAGTCGGGCACCAGCGCGGCGGCGTCGACGCCGAGGGGGAGGTCTGGACGCCGGGAGAGGCGCCGCAGGTCGCTGGTGGCCGCGTCGACGTCGCGAACGCCGAGAGCCTCGACGACCAGCTCGGGGGTCGCCGGGTCATCGAGACCGGAGGCCGCGACGCGGGCGAGGCGGGCGCCCGGAGAGCGCGGGTCGATGAGGATCACCGGGCGCACGAGGCTGGCGACCATGCCGTCGGAGAGCTCGCGCACCCTGGCCCGGGCGAGGTCGAGCGCGCCGATGAGCTCGTCGGCCGCGGGGTAGCCGAGCGACCGAGCGAGCACCGCGAGGCGGGCCGGGTCTTCGGGCAGGGTGTGCGTGGCGTAGGGAGCGACGGTCTGGATGCGATGCTCCACCCGGCGGAGGAGCCCCCAGGCGTCGTCGAGGTCGCGCGCGTCGCGGTCGGAGACGAGGCCCAGCGCGCGCAGCCGGGAGAGGGCGCGAAGCGTCGAGGGGACCTGCAGCGAAGGGTGCATCCCCCCCCAGAGGAGCTGCCAGGACTGCACGAAGAACTCCGCCTCGCGGA
Source organism: Deltaproteobacteria bacterium (assembly GCA_016704445.1). Classification (GTDB taxonomy): domain Bacteria; phylum Myxococcota_A; class Polyangia; order Polyangiales; genus SCUS01. The sequence continues at coordinate 33,667 of JADJAE010000028.1, read as the reverse complement.
TGCCGCCGCTGCCCAGCTTGAGGTCGCGGGCGTCGTCGCGGAGCTGCTCCTTGCGGGAGCGGGAGAGCATGTCGCGGAGGGTCTCGGTGATGGCCGGGTCGACCTCGCGGCGGAAGACGAAGGGCTTGAGCGCGTGGAGCAGCGCGCGCCCCACGGCGCGGTCGCCCGCGATGGGGCGGGCGCGCAGCAGGGCGGCCCGCTCCCAGGGGCGTCCCCACGTGTGGTAGTAGCGCTCGGCGGTGGCGTGGGAGCAGGCGATGGGGCCCTGGCGGCCCTCCGGGCGGAGCCGCAGGTCGACCCGAAACGCGAATCCCTGCGCGGTCACGTCGGCGAGCAGGTCGACCAGCACCGATCCGACGCGGGCGAAGTGCACCGCGAGGGGGCGGTCGCCCGCGGAGCCGTCGTCGGTCGCATAGAAGAGGCAGATGTCGATGTCCGAGCCGAGGTTGAGCTCTCGGCCGCCCAGCTTGCCCATGCCCAGCACGGAGAGGCCGACGGGCCGGGCGGTGTAGTCGAGGGGAGGGCCGTTGCGCGCGGCGACCATCGCACCCGCGGCGGCGAGCGCGTGGTCGACGCAGTCGCTCGCGGCCTCGGACCACTCCCGCGCCGTCTGGTCGACGTCGACCGTGGCGAGGAGCTCTCGCAGGGTCACGCGCACCAGGGCCTCATCGCGGGCAGCGCGCAGCGAGGACTTCACCGCGTCGGCGTCGGCGTCGAGGGGGCAGCGGACGGCGGGTGAGGGAGCCTCGACGAACTGGTTGCGGTCGAGCTCGGACGCCAGCCGGGGGAGCAGCGCCTCCAGACGGAAGAGCGCGGGGAGCACGCCGGGGGCGCCCGCTCCGAGCGACTCCACGATGATCCGCGCCGAGGCCCGGTCGAGGTCGAGGCCGTGGTCGCGCGCCTGCGTGGTCGCGAGCTGAGCGCCCGCCCGGTCGACCTCACGAGGGAGAAAGCGCGCTCCGGTGCGTGTGCCCATTCCGGGTGCGCTTACTCCAGGCCGCCGTCCGCGCCAACGACGGGCGGCGACCTATCGAGCACGGACGCATCGATCACGGACGCCTCGGCGTCGAAGGTGAACTGGCCGCATCGCCGAAGGCCCAGTCGTGGTGTTCACCAGAGACCGCCGAAGGCTCGTCGGCGTCGGCGTGTTCCGGCGTCGCGTCGAAGCCAGGCAAGCGCGACGCCGAGCCTGCCGGCAGCCTGCGGTGCAGGCCGTCGACGCAGTTGCCGCAGCTGCAGGGAGCTTGGTGCCGCAGGTCGCAGGCGCCCAGCGCCGCCGCAGTTGGGAGGTCTCCGCCGAGCGATCCGGCGCAGGGCGCTCATCGCCCCGCTGGCAGACCCCCGCCACGCAGGTGTTGCCGGCGGCGCAGGGGGTGTTGCACCGACCGCAGTGGCGCGCGTCGAGGGTCGTGTTGACGCACGCGCCGTTGCAGCTCGTCAGGCCGCCGGTGCACGCGCAGACGCCCGAAGTGCACACCCGATCGGAGGGACACACGGTCGTGCACGCGCCGCAGTGGGTCGGGTCGGCCTGGAGGTTGAAGCACGCGCTGCCGCACAGGACCGTTGCCGTCGGGCACATCGTGGGTCGACACATGCCGCCGAAGCAGTCGTCGGTCCCTGGGCAGACGACCCCGCAACCGCCGCAGTTGAACTTGTCGCTCTGGAGGTCGCGGCAGCGGGCGGAGCAGCAGACCTGGGCGCTGCCGCTTCCTGGCATGCAAAGGGCGCAGGGGAGACCCACGTCGTCGGAGGGGTTCCCAACCTCGCTGGTCATCACGGCGTCGGAGACCGAGACGTCCGGTCGGGATACCTCGGCGAGCGGCACGTCGAGCATGAGTCGACCGGCGTCCATCGCGTCGGGTGCGTCCATCGCGTCGGGTGCGTCCATCGCGTCGGGTGCGTCCATTGCGTCGACCACATCGATCACATCAGCGTCGCGCCCGAGGTCGGTCGTCGCGGAGGCGTCTGCGTCGGCGTCGGCCCGATCGCTGGCGTCGGGGACGAAGGGATCGCCGCTGACGATGGGGATGCCCCCGCACCCGCTGGCGCCGAGGAGGCCCAGCACCATCACCCATCGCGCGCTGCTCATCGGGCGACTCTTCACCCGATGTGAAATCTCCGCCAGGGCCTTCACGCGCCCGCTCCTGCGGTCGCGCACCACCGGGCGTCGAGTGGCTTCCTCCGCGCCGGACACGTGGCGTACGTTCAGCCGCCGAGGAGGATCCGCGCCCGTTGACCGAGTCGACACCCAAGCCCGGTCGGGGCGTCCGCGTCTCTCTGCGCACCCGCTGGACCGCGGCGCTGCTCTCGGTCGCGCTGATCCCGCTGGCGGCGCTCTCGGCGGTCACGCTTGGCATCCAGCGCTCAGGGCTGCTGCGCGCCGAGCAGGAGCTGGAGCTCGCCGTCTGCGACCGCGTCGGCGACGCCCTCGACCGCGACCTGGACTACGCCGGCGAGGCGACGCTGCGCCTGGGGCGCGTGCTCACCGAGGGGCGCATCGCCGACGACGAGGGCCGGCTCTTCGTCGCGAGGGAGATCCTCGCGCGCGCCGCGGCGCTGCAGCACGTCGCGGTGTACACGCCCGAGGGCGACCACGTGGACACCATCGCGCGTCGCGACGAGTCGAGGGAGCCCGCTCCGCCGCGGCGCATCCCCGACGAGGTGCGGCAGCGCCGGCCGGAGTTCGGGGAGTGGGCGGCGCCGGCCTTCGACGCCAACGGGGTCACGCTGCGCTTCGTGGTGGCGCTCCTGAGGGACGGTCAGCTCCGCGGCTGGGTCGTCGGAACGCTCTCCCCGCGCTGGATCGAGGACGCCGTCGGCAGCATCTCCCGCGACCGCTTCGGCGCGCCCGACCGGGTGCTGGTGGTCGACCGATCGCTGCGGCTGCTGTCCCGCGGGCCGGGCCTCGCGGTGGGCAGCTCGCTCGCCGGGAGGGAGATCTTCACCCGGGTGCACCTCACGCCCGAGTCCTTCTCCCGGCCGCTGCAGCTCACCGAGGACTACCTGGCCGAGGAGCCCATGGTGGGGTCGCTGCGCACGCTCCCCGGAGCGGCGCTGGGCGGTGGTCGTGCGGAGGCCCGAGCGGGAGGTGTTCCTGACGCTGCACGCGTCGCGGCGGCTGGTGATCGTCGGGGCGCTGGGCCTCGCGCTGCTCGCGGTGCTGGTGGGCGCGTGGCTCGGGGCGCGCACGACGCGGCCCATCGCGGGGCTCGTCGAGCTCACCCGGGCCTACGCGGCGAGGCGCTTCGGCGAGCGCTCCACGGTGCGCACGGGCGACGAGCTCGAGGCCCTCGGCAGCGCCATGGAGTCCATGGCCGACACGCTGGTGGCGAGCGAGCGCGAGGTGGGGCGGCTCGCCAGGGTCGAGCACGACCTGTCGCGCTTCCTCCCCGCGGAGGTCGCGCAGGCGGTGGCGCAGGGCCGCGCGTCGCTGGCGCTCGGCGGCGACCGGCGGCGGGTGACGGTGCTCTTCGCCGACGTGGTGGCCTTCACGGCCTTCGCGGAGAAGGCCGCGCCGGAGCAGGTGGTGGCCTTCCTCAACGAGCTGTTCACGGTGCTCACCGAGGTGGTGTTCCGGCACGGGGGCATGGTGGACAAGTTCATCGGCGACTGCGTGATGGCGGTGTGGGGCGCGGGGAGCGCGCCGCTCGACGACGAGGCCCAGCGGCGCGCGGCGCTCGAGGCCGCGGAGGACATGCACCGCTTCGTGGAGGTGAGCGCCCCGGAGTGGCGGGAGCGGTACGGCATCGACGTGGCGCTCGGCATCGGCGTGCACACCGGCGAGGCGCTGCTGGGCAACCTCGGGAGCGAGGCGAGGATGGAGTACACCGCCATCGGCGACGTGGTGAACGTCGCGGCGAGGCTGGAGTCCCTCGCGCGAGGGACCCAGACCCTGGTGACCGCCGAGGTGGCCGCGGGGATGAGCGGGGCGTTCTCGTTCTCGCCGCTTGGGCCGCACCCCATCCGCGGGAAGCGGGAGCCCGTGGAGATCTTCGAGGTGATGGCGTGAGCGGCGACGACAAGCGCACCTTGCTCGACGACCCGCAGGTGGACGCGGCGGGCGAGGTCGAGGTGTCGCCGTGCCAGGGCTGCGGCACGCTCGCGGGCGCGGAGGGGCCGTGCCCGGTGTGCGGGCTGCTCCCGGTGGACGATCGCCTCGGGCAGGTGGTGGCGGGGCGCTACGTGCTGGAGTCGCTGCTCGGCGCTGGGGGAATGGGAAGGGTCTACCGCGCGAGGCACGTCGAGCTCGGCGAGCCGGTGGCGGTGAAGTTCCTGCTGGCGGAGTGGACCGCCCGGCCGGAGATGCGGGCGCGCTTCCGCCGCGAGGCGGTGGTGCTCGCGAGGCTGCGGCACCCCAACATCGTGTCGGTCATCGACTACGGAGAGCACCAGGGCGAGCTCTTCCTGGTGATGGAGCTCCTGCGTGGGTTCTCCCTCGACACGCAGGTGATGGCGGGCGGGCTCACCATGCCGGTGCCGAGGGTGGTGTCGGTCATCGACCAGGTGCTCCAGGTGCTCGAGGCCGCGCACGCGATGGGCGTCGTGCACCGCGACCTGAAGCCCGAGAACGTGATGCTCCTCGACGCGGGCGACCGCACCGACAAGGTGAAGGTGCTCGACTTCGGCATCGCGGCCTTCGACGACGAGCGCACCGTCGAGAAGCTCACCCGCACCGGCACCGTGCGAGGCACGCCGCAGTACATGTCCCCGGAGCAGTGCGTCGGGCGCAACCTCGGCGCTCCGACGGACATCTACGCCGTGGGCACGATGCTCTACGAGCTCCTCGTAGGGGAGGCCCCCTTCAACGGGCAGTCGGTGGCTGAGGTGCTGTCGCAGCAGATGTTCAACCACCCGCCTCCCTTCAGCGAGCGGGCGCCGTCGAGGGAGGTTCCGCCGGGCCTGGAGGCGCTGATGCTGCGAGCGCTCTCCAAGCGACCGGAGCAGCGGCCCACGGCGGCGGAGTTTCGCGACGCGCTCTCCCTATGCGCCCGGGGCTCGGACCCGCTGTCGCTCGGCGCTCGGGACGCCGTCGAGCGGGCGCGCGCCGCGGGCCTCTCCCGGGACGATCGAGCCCTCGCGCCCGACCGACCGACTCCCTTCGAGGGGAGGGCCAACGAGATCGGGCCCTCTCCTCGCGTGGCGATGTGGGGCTTCTCCGCCGAGCGTGGGGCCGCGCTCCGCAACGCGCTCGCGGCGCATGGCGTGACGACCTACCCGGTGCGAGGCGACGGCCTCTCCGAGGTGGCGCCCGACCGGATGCCCTGGCGCGCGGTGCTGATCGCCGGAGACGCGGCGGCGGACGAGCGCACCCGCTGGGTTCGCTCGCGAGAGGACGCGGAGGTGAGACGCCTCCCCACGCTGGTGCTCGACGTCGCCAGGGCAGCGGAAGCGGCCGCGATGATTCGCTCCGGCGCGAGCGACGCGACGCTCTCCTCGGTGGACGACGCCGCGGTGTGCCAGAAGGTGCTCCGCGCGCTACGGAGGGGGCGGTAGTGCGCTCGCGCCACGCGGCCATCGGGGCGGTGATCACCTCGCTGCTCCTCGCCTCCTCGGCGGTCGCCCAGCCGAGGCGCAGCCCCCCGAGGAGGCCACCGCCCCCTGCGCCGACGGAGTTCATCTCCGTGACGGTGCGCGCGGGCGAGACCTGCGCGGCCGTCGCCCGGCGGGTCTATCGGGCGCCCTCCCGCACCGACGTCATCCATCAGCACAACCCCACGGTATGCCCTCCGCAGCGGAGGCTCACGGCGGGCCTGGTACTGCGCCTCCCCCGGCGACTGCCGGTGGCTCCGCGGCCCTCTCCGGTGGCCTGGCTCACGGCGGTCAGCAACGCGGTGCAGGTGCAGACCCAGCCCACCGCGCAGCCCCGCGCCGCCCGCAGCAACGACGCCCTCTTCCGCGGAACCCGAGTGAGCACCGAGGCCCAGTCGTCGGCGGAGCTCACCTTCCAGGACGAGACCCAGCTCCGGCTCTACGAGTCGACGCTGGTGGTGATCCTCGGCGACACCAGCACCCGGGTGCGGCGCACCGCCACCGCGAGGGACACCACCCTGGTCAACGGATCGCTGCGGGCCTTCCTGGGAGACCTCGCCCACGGTCCGGGGGGCTCTGCCCCGGTGGTGGTCGGCCCTGTCATCGGCATCGTCGGCCGTCGCCCTCCGCCTCGCCGCCCGCCTCCGAGGCGACCCTCGCAGGTCGCGATCAACACCCCGGGAGGCAGGGCGATCCTCCGCGATGGCGAGTCGCAGCTCTCGGTGTCCGAAGGTGTTCGCGCCGCCACCACGCTGACCGTCTACCGAGGCTCCGGGCAGCTACGCTCCGGGGCGCAGACGGTGACCATCCCCGAGGGCTTCGGCGCCCGCGCGGAGGTGGGGGAGCGCATCGCCCCGGTGCACCGGCTGCCGCTCGCTCCGGTGTGGACCGCTCTCCCTCCTGCGGTGCTCCTCGACCCGTCGCCTTCGCTGGTGGGCGCCTATGGTGCGGGCGTGACGTCGCCCGGGGACAACGGGGTCCCGGCGCCCGCGGAGTGGCACGTGCAGGTCGCTCGCGACGAGGCCTTCACCGTGCTGGAGAGCGACGCACGCCCCGCCCTCGCGGTCGACCACCTCGCGCTCGCGATCACCCCGGGGCAGCGCTTCGTCCGAGTGAGCGCCCTCGATGCCGAGCGCTACGAAGGTCCCTTCGGGCCGGTGGCCAGGGTGGCGGTCGTCTCCACGGCGCTCACCCCCACGGCGGAGCCCTACCGGGAGAGCCTCTCGCTGCCCGCGGGGGTGAGCTGCACCCTCGACGGCGATCCGGTCGCCGCGGGGAGCTCGACGGTGCTCGACCGGCTGCGCTTTCACACGCTGCGGTGCGCTCCCGAGGGCGACGGTGGCGCCGCCGCCGAGGCGACCTTCGAGCGGGCGGCGAGGGCCCCCTACCGGGTGAGCGCGACGCTGGAGGAGGCCGACCCCGTGGCGAGGCGAGCTCGGGTGAGGCTGAGGCTCCTCGACCGGAGCGACGTGGCCTACGCCGAGGAGGCCTTCGCGGCGCAGGCGAGGGGAGGGCCGGTGAGCGCCGAGCAGGGTCGGGCGGTCGATGCCGCGGCGGGAGAGTGGAGCGTGCCCGTGCGCTGGAGCGTGGGGGCCACGTCGTTCAGCCTGCATCTCACGCTCGCTGCCGACGAGCAGGTGGACACCGACGCGCTCTCGCTGCCCCGCCCTCCGCCTCCGCCGGTGGTCCCCGATGGCGTCGTCCAGAGGCTCTCGGTGCGGGCGGAGGGGCTCTACGCCAACATGCTCTCCACCTATCAGCGCAACGCCGACGAGGACACCTCCGGGGTGTTCATGGGCAACGCCAAGGACATCACCCACGGCCTCGCGGGATCGCTCCGGCTGGGCCTCGACCTCCGCCGCCCGTCGGTTGGTACCAGCGGCCTCGTGTTTGGCGTGGAGCTCTTCGCCGCCGGGGTGGTGTTCCCTCGCGGTGACGAGGCGCCCGGCGTGTCGACGCTCCTCGGCGCAGGGGTGCGGCTCACCCCGAGTAACGGCGCGGTGCAGCCCTGGGTGTCCGCGGGGGCGGGGGCCGCGCTCACCGGCGGTCTCCTTCGCTTCGGCTTCGACGCGGGCCTCGGGGTGGACTTCCGACTGGGCCGGGCGCTCTCGATCGGTCCGGTGCTTCGCTATGTCCAGGTGGTCGAACTCGGGGGCGACCCCGCCGTCGAGGCGCTCTCCGAGGACGCGCGGATGATCCAGGTGGGCCTCGGGCTGACGCTGCGATTCCCGAGAGGGCGCTGAGCGCTCGCTACGCCCTCGCGGGCCTGCGCCCCCGGGCGAGCACCACGAAGAGGACGATCAGCGTGAGCACCGAGACGACCAGCGCGACGACGCTGTGCGCGACCATGGCCACGACGACGGTGACGGTGGTGAGCACGAGCGCGAGGGGGAAGGTCACGAGCATCGTGACGAAGCGCGACGCTGACCCGAGGAAGGGCAGCACGTTGAGGAAGGTCGAGATGGGGCCGAGGAAGAGCAGCATCCCGATCCACATCATGAGGAAGCCGATGACGCGGCCGATCCAGCCGGTGGCGGAGTACTCCGAGGCGAGGGTCTGGATGGCCGTCGGTCGGTCGCCGGAGAGGACGCGCATCCAGGGGTCGCCGTCGACGCTGAGGGGCGCGACGGTCCCTGCGCCCGCCTGACCGAAGGCGGTGACGGTGGTGCCGTTGCGCACGGCGGTGAAGCGCACGCGGAGGTCGCCCAGGTGGGGGGCGTCGGGGGTGCCGCTGCCGCCGAAGAGGTGCTCGCCCGCCGGGACGAAGCTCGCTCCCCGCCCGACGCGCTGGATCGTCGTGGGAGGCAGCACGGAGCCTCGCTCGAACTCGACGTGGGCGAGGTCGAGGTTCCATGCGCCGACGGCGGCGCGGGGGACGACGAAGCGCGTGGACTGCACCGTCATGGGCGGGTTGTCGTGCCCTTCAGGAACGCGAAAGCCGCTGGAGGCCTGAGGGGTGGCGGTCCACCCGGTGGCGTAGGTGTACGTGGTCTGCGTGGTGGTCGAGCCGCCGGTGCTGCTGCGGCTGTTGCTCGACTGGCTCTCGATCCACGCGAACTGCTCCACCTCGCGGCGCAGCGAGACGTACGGACCAGGCTGCACGAAGTCCGGGTCGCCGAGGGCTTCGGTCGAGGTGATGGGACCGGTCACGCTCACCGGCTGACCCTCGAAGCCCGCCGCACGGTCGGGTGAAGCGACCACCGTGCGCGCGGCGACCTTCGACCAGTCGGTGCGCCCCTCGGTCATCCAGAGCACGACGAACGAGCCAAGAAAAAGCAGGATTCCCAGGGGAATTCCAACGATCGAGCGGACGATGTTGCCGCCGAAGCTGGTGTGCGAGGTCTCGGTGAAACGGTCTGCCATCGGTGGGGCTCCTCCCGCGTAGACGAACGCCGCTCTTGTACGTCAGGGCGACGCTTCGGGTGCATCCGAGGAGTGACCGACGTACTCCTATCGTCCATGAGCCGTCGTCCTCGCGGGCTGGTCGCATGTCTCTCGGGTCTGGGTTTGCTCTCGGCGTGCTCCGACCCAGCGCCATCGCCCGCCGACGCCTCCGTCGCCGACGTCGCGGCCGATGCGCCGGGCGAGCCGCACGTCGCGGGCGATGCGCCGTTCGACGCCGAAGGTGCGCGACATCCCCGACATGCCGGTGGCCGAGGGCTCCGTCGCCGAGGCCGGGGGTGCGCCGTGAGCGCTTCTTCGTCGACGCTCCGATGCCGCCGCCGAACCCCACGACGATGGCCGCCACGCCGACGGTGTTCAACCGCGTGCCGGTGATGCGCTACCGCGTCGACGTCACCCCGGCGGTGGGGGTGCGCGCGGTGGTGGTCGCGATGCCCGGCTTTCTCGGGGGCGCGGGGTCCTTCGACCCGCTGGCGCGCTCGCTGGTGAAGCGGGCGAACACCGGCGGAGCGCCCGTGGAGGTGTGGGTCATCGATCGCCGCGCCAACCTCCTCGAAGACCTCCGCGGGATGAGCGCCGCCGACCGGCTGGGCGACCCGGAGGTAGCCGCGGGCTTCTACAACGACCAGTCGGTCACCATCGGCGGCGAGGTCTTCGGGGGCTATCGCAGGGCCAACGACGCCGCCCTCTCGTTCATGAGCGAGTGGGGCCTCGCGACGACGCTCGACGACCTCCGCGCGGTGATCTCGCGGGTGCCGCAGCCTCGCGAGCACGTGATCCTCATGGGCCACTCGCTCGGGGCCACGATGGTCGAGTCCTACGCCGCGTGGGACTTCGACGGCGTCGGCGGGTACCGCACTCTCGCCGGGCTGGTGGTGGTCGACGGCGTGGCGAGCGGCACCGCGGCGAGCGAGGCGGCGTGGCGCGCGGGCTCGATGGGCGGTCCCTTCGGATCGACCGCGGGCGTCGAGGCACTGCGTCGCACGGGGCCGTACTTCACCTCGCTGCCGATCCTCGGGGTGGGGGCGCTGGCCACCTCCGAGATCGTCGCCCGCCGCGCCGCGCTCTCGCCCTCCGCGGTGGTCGCCGACCCCAGCCGTGATCGCGTGCTGCGGCTGCTCTTCAGCCTGACGACGGTGCCGCCGCTCACCAACGCCGCGGCGATGGGCCTCGCCTTCGACGACACCTCCTGCCCGCTGGCCTTCGCCCGGATGTCCATCGGCCGGCCGACCGGAGGACCGCTGCGCATGGTGACCAACCCCTTCGCCAGCGCCGAGCAGCTCACGGTCCCGGGCGGCCGCACGGAGACCTACTCGTGGATCGACGCGCCCATGAGCGCTCCTCCGGAGTTCACGCCGCTGGCCAACGCGGCGTCGGCGTGGTCCACGACGCCGACCAACTTCGGAGAGTGGTACTTCCCGACGAGGCTCTCGCTCGACACCTCCATCGTCGGCAACCTCCGGCTCGCGGCCGATAGCTGGCAGGTGCGCGAGGGCATCCGGGCGACGCACGGGGCCGAGGTCGACGTGCCGGTGCTGGCGGTCGCGACGGCCCTCGTCGGTCGCGCGAGCGCCTTCGAGGGGATGCGAGCGCGCGTGGCCCCGACGGTCGGCGTCGACCTGCCCGCAGCGGGCGCCGATCGGATGAGCGAGCGGGGGTTTCGGGCGCTCTTCGTGCCAGGGATGACACACCTCGACCCGCTGACGGGCGCCGACGACGGGGTGCGCAACCCGGTGCCGGGGCTGGTCGCAGGCTTCGTGCGGGACAACACGCGGGGGATGGTGGTGGTGGGGCCCTGACGGGCGCCTCCTGGCTACTGCGGCGGGAGGATCCAGGCCTCCATCACGTCGCAGCGGTCGCGGCGCAGCCCCGTCGCGGTGCGGATCATGTCGCCGAACTCCAGGTAGGTGTCGTTCGCCGCGGTGAAGGCGGGCCAGGTCGAGGCGCCCATGGCGCTGGGGTTGCCCGTGGCGGCGAAGCGCACCCAGGCGGCGCCCATCGCGTCGGCGACGGTGGTGTCGGCGTCGGTGCGGGCGAAGAAGCCCGTGAAGCGGCCGAACACGTAGGCGATCTCGGCGGAGTGATAGACGCCGAGGCCGGTGACCGCGTGGGCGCGCTGGTTGAGCTTGCTGAAGTAGTACTGGAACGCGGGCGTTCCGGTGGCGGCGACGAGGCGCGCCTGGGCGCGGGAGGGACAGCCGAAGACGGCGTCGCCCGCGAAGGCCGTGAAGGCCGCGAAGGCGCTGCCGTAGGCGGAGATCGGGTAGAGCCGCAGGACGTCGTCGACGTGATCGGGCACCAGCGGGGCCACGGCGGCGCGGTACGCGGCCTCGTCGGGGATCATCTGCCCGCGGGTGAAGACGGTGCCCTCGTCCTGGTTGGAGCCGGTGATGAAGGGCACGCGGTTGAAGCGCCCGGCGGCGAGCGCGCGCCACGGGGCCTCGGTGAGGATGTACCCGTCGATGGTGGGCTGGTAGCGCGCGCCGTAGCGCTCGAGCTCGATGGGGCGCGGCGCGGCGGCGAGCACCTCGGCGACGGTCTTGCCGCGCATGCAGGCGACGACGTCGGCGGCGGCGCCGCAGCCGACGGCCTGCGCGAAGAGGCGGCCCTGCGAGGCGGCGGACTGCACGGGCGCGCGGGCGTCCTCGTCGCGCAGCGGGGTGGTAAGGAAGCTGCACGGCCCGCTCTGGGTGACCGCGCGGTGGAAGAGCCCCGCGGACACGGGCGATGTGACGTGGGCGCAGACCGAGATGCCGCCCGCGGACTCGCCGAAGAGGGTGACGTTGGCGGGGTCGCCGCCGAAGGCTGCGGCGTTGTCGCGCACCCAGCGGAGGGCGGCCTGCTGGTCCATGAGGCCGTAGTTGCCGCTGGAGTGGTGGGCGGTGTCCTCGGCGGCGAGGGCGGTGTGGCCGAGGAAGCCGAGCTGCCCGAGGCGGTAGTTGAAGTTGATGACCACCGCGCCGCGGCGGGCGAGCTCGGGGCCGTCGTACTGGCCGTCGTTGCCGGAGCCCGCGCCGAAGCCGCCGCCGTGGATGAACACCATCACCGGGCGAGGCGCTACCGGCTGGATCGGCGGGGTCCAGAGGTTGAGGAAGAGGCAGTCCTCGCTGGTGGTGGGGCTGCCCACGAGGAGGCCCGGGGCCTGCGGGCAAGAGGCGCCCTTGGTGGAGGCGTCGCGGGGAGCGGTCCATTGGGCGGCGGGCTCGGGGGCGCGCCAGCGGAGCGGACCGATGGGCGGGGCGGCGTAGGGGATGCCGAAGAAGTGCCGGATGCCGTCCTCGGTGACGCCGAGCACCGGACCGCGGGTGGTCATCACCATCGGGCGCTCGGCGACGGGGGCGTCGGTGACGACGGGCGCGTCAGTGGCCGTGGGGGCGTCGGTGGCCGAGGGAGCGTCGGTGACTCCGGCGTCGGCGGCGGGCGTCGGGTCGGACGAGCAGGCGGCCAGGAGGAGGGGAAGGGTCCACGAGAGGCGCGGAAGCGAGGGCATGGCGGAGAGCGATATCAGATGGGCGCGGGGCGGGGCGAGGGGTGATCGCGGGCGTGGCCGTGCCGGGGTGATCTGTTACTCCCACCCTCGCGCATGGCCCGACGAACCCGCAGCGTCCGTACGCAGGTGCTGGCGGGCTTCGCGACGCTGATCCTCGCCTTCGGTGCCGTCGCGGTCTGGTCGCTGCAGCGCCAGCAGCGCACCGTGCGCTCGCTGCGCCTCGCCAACGAGGTCTACCTCCCGCTCACCGCCGCCCTCGGCGAGGACCGCGGCAACCAGAGCCAGCTCGCCACGGTGCTCGACCGCCTCGTCGACGAGCAGAACCGCGTCGGCTCGCAGACCTTCATCGACGTCACGCGCCGCTCCCGCCGTGGCCGGCTCGCCGGGGCGCGGGCCGTGGTGCAACGCAGGCTGCGCCTCGCGCTCGACCGCGACGACCAGCGCCTGCTGGAGGAGACCCTGCGCAGCCTCGACGTCATCGACCGCCTCTGGGCCGAGGACGAGCGGCTGTTCGACGGCCTGCTTCGCACGCTGACGAGCGCCGACCTCGCGAGGGCGCAGCGCGAGGAGCGCGAGCTCATCGGGCGCGAGCTGCAGAGCAAGGACGCGCTCACGTCGCTGATCCGGTCGCTGCAGGCGCGGGTGAAGGCGCTCTCCGACGGGGCCGAGCGGCAGCAGGCGGAGACGCTGCGCCTCACGGTGATCGCGACGGCCGTCGCGTGCCTGCTGGGGGTGCTGACGACGCTGCGGGCGCGGCGGGCGCTCGACCCGCTGGCGAGGCTGCGCGACCGGGCGCAGGCGGTGGGGCGCGGGGAGCTGGGCACGGTCCCGGTGCCCGCGGCGGAGGACGAGATCGGCGAGCTGGCGCAGGAGTTCGAGCGCATGGTCGGGGCGATGGGCGCGCGCGACGTGGCGCTGCGCGAGGCCAACGAGAAGCGCCTCCAGGCCGAGCGGCTGGCGGCGGTCGGGCGCATGGCGGCGCACGTCACCCACGAGGTGCGAAACCCGCTGTCGTCGATGGCGCTCAACGCCGAGATGCTGGGCGACGAGCTCGACGCCATGGGCGAGCCGGGGAGCGAGTCGCGGCGGCTGGTGCGCTCGATCCAGCGGGAGATCGACCGGCTCACCCGGCTGACGGAGGAGTACCTCCGCGTGGCGCGCCTGCCCACGCCGAGGCTCCAGCGCGAAGACCTCGGCGCCCTGGTGGACGAGACGCTGCTCTTCGTGGCGGCGGAGATGGGCGCCGCGGGGGTCGAGCTCACCAAGGTGCTGGAGGAGGGGACGCCCACGGTGCGCGCGGACGAGTCGCAGCTACGACAGGCGATGCTCAACCTGCTGCGCAACGCGCGAGAGGCGATGGAGCTGGCAGGCGTCGCGTCGCCCCGGGTGGTGGTGCGGGTGATGGCGCTCGCGAAGGACGGCGTCGAGGGCGCGGCGGTGTGCGTGAGCGACTCCGGGCCGGGGCTCAGCGCGGAGGCCGAGGCGCACCTCTTCGAGCTGTTCTTCACGACCAAGTCGAGGGGATCGGGGCTCGGCCTCTCGCTCTCCCGGGAGATCGCCGTCGCGCACGGGGGGAGCCTCCACGCCGAGCGGGCTCCGGCGTCGGACGGGGGCGGCGCGCGCTTCGTGTTATGGCTCCCGGCCTCGCTCGATGACGGGGCGACGGAAGGAGCGATCGATGCGGAAGGACGGTAGGGGCTACGACGCGCTGAGGCCGGTGAGCCTGGAGACCGGGTGGAAGCGCCAGGGCGACGGCAGCGTGCTCTACCGCGCGGGCGGCACGGTGGTGCTCTGCGTGGCGAGCGTCGACGAGGGCGTGAAGGACTTCATGCGCGGACGCGGCGCGGGCTGGGTCACGGCGGAGTACCTGATGCACCCGCGCACGGGGCCGAAGCGGCAGAGCCGCGACGGCTTCAACGGGCGGCCGCTCTCGGGGCGCTCGCAGGAGATCGCCCGGCTCATCGGGCGGGCGCTGCGCTCGTCGGTGGACGGCGCCGCGCTGGGCGAGCGCACCATCACCATCGACTGCGACGTGCTCGAGGCCGACGGCGGGACGCGCACCGCCAGCGTCACCGGCGGAATGGTCGCGCTGGCCATCGCGCTCGACGGGCTGCGCGCCCGGGGGTTGCTCAAGGGCAGGCCGATCGTGTCGCTGGTGGCGGCGGTGAGCGCGGGCGTGGTGGGCGCCGAGCCCATGCTCGACCTGTGCTACGAGGAGGACCGCGACGCCGCCATGGACGTTAACGTCGTCGCCACGGAGGCGGGGGCTCTGGTGGAGCTTCAGTGCACCGCCGAGGGGGCGCCCGTCGCGAGGGCGCAGGTCGACGGTCTGGTCGACCTCGCGCTCGGTGGCATCGCCTCGCTGGTGGCCGCGCAGAAGGCGGCGCTGGCCGCGGCGGGCGTCGACCTCGCGGCCCTGCACCGCTGATCTGGACCGCCGCATTCGCTGCTGGAAGCTGGTCCGAGCAGGGCCCCTGGAGCTATGCACATCCGTGGAGCGATGAGTCGACGGCGAGGTGTCGGGTGGTGCGTGGGTCTGCTGCTGGTGGCTCCGGCCTTCGCTCAGCCGCTCCCTGACGCCTCGCGCCCCACCGATGCCACGGTGCGGCCCTCGGACGCCGCGGTCTCTGTCAGCGCGCCCAGCCCTCGCGGCGTGGCTCGCGCCGCTGCCCGCCGCGCCGCCGCCCGGCCTCCGACCGCTCCGCCGCTCCCGCCGCTTCCGCCGGAGGCCCGCCGCCCGAGGGACCCCTGCGACGAGGCCCTGCGCGCCGCGCAGTTCGACGACGTGACCGGCGCCGAGCGCGCCTACGGTCCGTGCCGTCGCCGGGTCATCGTGAGCGGTCGCCCGCTCACCGAGACCGACCTCCGCACGCTCGAAGACGTCACCACCTCGCTCCACGCGCTGCGCCGGGCGGACGGTCAGTTCTGCATCGCCCCGGCGGCGCCCTTCGACCTCGGCCCCTGGCTCGCAGGTGCCCGCGAGGTGCGCAGCTGCCTCTCCTCGATGGACCGCGTGATCTCCTCCGAGGAGACCATGGAGCGTCTGCTCCGCTCCGACCCCTACGCCAACGGCCGCATCGTGGCGGTCGAGGCCCTCAACCCGACGGCCGCGCGGCGCTCCCGCCGTGGCCGCCGTCCAGACCCAGCCGTGGAGGCCGAGATGGTCAACCTGGCCCGCCTCGTCGGGCGTCAGTACATGCGCACCTGCCGCTGCCTGAGCGGACCGCAGCCGGACAGCGCCGCGGCGGTGCGCGCGATGCGCCTGCCTCCCACCATCGAGTCGGTGCTGCTCCGCGGCCTCCAGGAGCGGGGCGACCCGGTGTCCTCGCCATGACCGCCCGCCCGCTGCTTCTGGCCACCGCCAACCGGGGCAAGCTCCGGGAGCTGCGAGAGCTGCTCTCCGACCTGACCGTGCTCGGCCTCCATGACGTCGGCATCGACGACCTCCCCGAGACCGCCGACACCTTCCTGGGCAACGCCACGCAGAAGGCCGTCGAGGCCGCGAGGCGCACCGGGCTCCCCTGCCTCGCCGACGACTCGGGGCTCTGCGTCGACGCCCTCGACGGAGCCCCCGGCGTCTATTCCGCGCGCTTCGCCGGACGTCACGGCGACGACGAGGCCAACCGGGCGCTGCTGCTCGAGCGCCTGCGCGACGTCCCCGACCCGCTGCGCACCGCGCGCTTCCGCTGCGTGCTCGCGCTCGCCGACGAGGCCGGAGCGCTCGGATCGCAGGTGCTCCACGCGGAGGGCGAGTGCCTCGGGGTGATCGTCCGCGCGCCTCGAGGCGACGGGGGCTTCGGCTACGACCCGCTCTTCGTCCCGGCGGGCGATACGCGCACGATGGCGGAGCTCCCCTCCGCGGTGAAGCACTCGCTCTCGCATCGAGGCGCTGCGCTGCGGGCGATGCTCCCGACGCTCCGCGGATACCTCGCCTCACTCTGAGCCGGGTTCTGGCGTAGCGCGGAGAGGCCACGGATACTCGGTCGGGCACCGATGGCCTCAACCACCAATCAGACTCTTCCTGTCGGTACGGCTGTCGGCGGACAGTGCGTGATCGAGCGCCACCTCCGCAACGGCGTCATGACCGAGGTCTATCGGGCGCGCCGCGAGGGCAGCGGCCGTGATCGCTTCGAGGTGCGCCGCTTCACGCTCGTCGCCTCGAGCGAAGCGCTGCGCGCGGTGCGCCGGGAGCTCGACCGCATCCAGGCCCTGAGAATGCCCGCGATCCCTGCGTTGGTCGACGTCATCGACGATCCGGTGGGGCTGCTGGTGGTGACCGAGACCGTGGCCGAGGGCGCCACCTCGCTGCGCATGACCCTCGACGCGGCGGGGCCGCTCGAGGTCGCCGACTGCACCCGCATCGTGCGCGTCGTGGCGGGCGTGCTCGACGTGCTGCACGGCGCCACTCCCCAGGTGCTGCACCGGCGGCTCTCGCCCGACACGATCACCCTCATCGGCCCGCAGCGCGAGGTGCGCGTCGAGGAGTGCGGGCTCGCGCAGGCGCTGGTCGACGCGGGCCTGGTCAACGCCCGGGTCCCCCTGCAGGCGCGGCAGTACCTCTCGCCCGACGAGCTGCTCCAGCGGCCCTCTCCGAGGGGCGACCTCTTCGCGCTCGCCTCCGTGGCCTTCGAGTGCCTCACCGGGCGCCCGGCCTTCCTCGGGGCCACCGAGGCCAGCCTTTCGGCGGCGATCCTGCGCGGGGTGCGGCCGTCGGTGAACGCGCTGCGGCCCGAGGTTCCGGCTGCGGTGGACGTTGTGCTGGCGAGGGCGTGGTCCGCCGACGCCTCGAAGGGCTTCGCCTCGGCTGCGGCCCTGGCCGACGCCCTGTCCACGGCCTTGGGTATCCCTGGCTCTGGCGCGAGGCCGCCGCTGCGCGTCGAGCCCCCGCACGGCTCTCCTCCCGCGGGAGCGCCGGTGCTCAGCCCCGGCGAGCTCAGCATCATGAAGGCCACCATCCTCGGGGTGGGAACGCCTTCGAAGCCCCCCGCTGCGCCTCGGGCGAAGCCCAACGAGGCCGAGAAGCACGCGCTCCAGGAGCCCGCGCCGATGGCCCCGACGCGCTCCCGCCTGGTGGGCGGTCGACCGCAGATGCCCACGCAGAAGGTCGAGGTGCCGCGCATCCATCCGCCGGGCACCGAGCGGGTCGGCGAGGAGGGCGAGCGACCCACCTTCCCTCCGGCGCGTCTGCCTCCAGCGCCCCCGATCCCTTTCGGCTGCGCCCTCCGATCGCCCGGCGAACTCCGACCTCTTCAACATCGCCGACATCGAGGGCCTCGACATCCCGCTGTCCCCCGAGAAGTTCCCCTCCGTCGCCCCTCCGGCGCCGCGCTCTCCCTCGATGCCGCCGCCGATTCCGAAGGTGCCCTCGCGCTCGCCGACGATCCTGCGCTCCAGCGTCCCCCCGCCGGGGGCGGCGCCGCTGCTGGTGCCGGAGCCGGAGTCGCCCTCGACCGAGGTCACCTTCGAGATGGACGCGGAGATCCCCGCGTCGGTGGTCGACGACCTCGCCGGGGACACCTGGGAGTCGCCCTCGCCGACCGCTCCTTCGAGGCCCCCGTCGATGCCGGCGCTCCCTCGGGTCACGGCCACCGAAGCCCCTGTGTCCCCGGTGGTTCCCGAGTCCTCCGACGAGTCGGAGCCCGCGCCCGAGCTGTCGCTGGACTCCTCGCCCCCGGTGGAGGCCGCGCCCGAGCCCGAGCCCGACGTGGAGCCCTCGATCCCGTCCTTCCCGATCCCTCCCGAGCCGACGCCCGCGCCGGGGTGGTCGTTTCCTCCGATGTCCGAGCCTCCCGCGCCGCCAGCGCTGTTCGAGCACGCCGCGCCGCAGCCTCCGCCGCCGTCGGTGCCGCTCCATGCTCCTGGTCCGACCGCTCCGCCCTCGGTGCCGGTCAGCTATCCCGATGCGGGCGTCGCCGAGGCAGGAGCTCCGCCTCCGTCCAACCTGGCGAAGTGGAAGATCATGGGCGCCTCGCTCGTGGCGGCCGCGGCGATCGTCACCGGCGGCCAGATCTACCTCGCGAAGCTCCGCCAGACCTCCGAGGTTCCGCGGCAGGTGCCCGCGGTCGTGCTGCCTACGCCGGCGCCACTGGCTCCGGTCGTCGCGCCCCCGACGGTGGTGGATGCCTCCGTGGCGGCTGCGGCCGACGTGGCCGCAGCGGCGACCGCGGACGCCGCGACCGCAGCGGCGACGACCGCGGACGCCGCGACCGCAGCGGCGACGGATGCGGCGACAGGCGACGTCGGGGCGGTCCGTCCCGCGCTGGTCGTCGACGCCTCGGCGCCCGCGCCCACCGGAGAGGCCGCCTGGGACGTGGCGGTCTTTGGCGCCAGCAACGATCCTCCCCGCGAGCACCCTCGTCGGCGCGACATGGATGACCTCGAGGCGGCGCTCGAACCCGGGGTCCGTCGCTGCGTCGGGCCGAGCTCGTCCCGGCACGTTCGCATGTCGGTGGTCTACGAGGGCGCGACGGGTCGGCCGCGCTCGCTGCGCATCGTCGGCAGCTACGCGCAGCCTCCGGTGGGCACCTGCCTCGAAGCCCTGGTCCGCGCGCACCCGGTGCCGCCGTTCACCGACGACGCCTTCGAAGCGAACTACGTGTTCAGCACCAGCGACGAAGAGGACTGAGCCCGCGCCACGAGGCGTGACCGCCGTTTGGCGTGGTCGCCTCGAAGTGGCGCGTCACCGCGCGTCGTAGTGGGGAGTCGCGGACATCGATGTCCGCTGTCTCCTCGCGCGCTGTGCGTTGGACGCTGAAATGAAGAAAGCCCCGGAAGACCGGGGCTTTCTGGGGGTGGGACATCTCGGACTTGAACCGAGAGCCAATGGATTAAGAGTCCACTGCTCTACCAATTGAGCTAATGTCCCGAAGCGGAGGAGGCGTTTATCTCAGACCGATAACCCTGTCAACAATCTATCTATTGTCTGTCTATTTTGCTCTTCGGCGCGCCCGAGAGGGGTCGAACCTCTAACCCTCGGATCCGAAGTCCGATGCTCTATCCATTGAGCTACGGGCGCATGCAGACAGTCAAAGTGGGGTGACCGACGGGGATTGAACCCGCGACCATCGGAGCCACAATCCGATGCTCTACCAGCTGAGCTACGGCCACCGAACCAGGGGGGAAGGCTTCTAACCCAGAACGTTGGTGCTGTCACCAATCAATCTGCAAAAAAACACGAAGGCGGTGCCGGGCCTCTGGAGAGCGTGTTAGGGTCCGCTTCACCTTCCGCGCTGGCGGACGGGGTGTAGCACAGCCTGGTAGTGCACTAGCTTTGGGAGCTAGATGTCGTGGGTTCGAATCCCTCCACCCCGACCCTCTTCGTCCGTGCCCGTAGCTCAATCGGATAGAGCAGCGGCCTTCTAAGCCGCCGGTTGCGCGTTCGAGTCGCGCCGGGCACGCCGCATGACCCACCGCGTCGGCCTGGGAATACTCCTGCTGGTATTCGTCGCCGGCTGCGGTGTCACCCCCGACGACGCCGTCGACCTCGACGACGCCTCCTCGGACGACCGCCCCTCGGAGGACGTCGCTCCCGACGCCGATGCCGCCCCCGACGCGCTCGTCGACGTCCCCCGCGACCGCCCCACCGACGCGCTCGTCGACGTCCCCCGCGACCGCCCCGACGCCGCCGCCGATCGCCCCGACGCCTCCGCCGATCGCCCGGTGCCTTCCGACGGGGGCTGTCCGCCGGAGATGGCGCTGGTCCAGGGGCGCGTCTGCGTCGACCGCTGGGAGGCCCACCTCGAGGCGCGCGACATGGACGGCGGCGTGTCCGCGTGGTCGCCGTACACCAACCCCGGCTCGCGCTGGGTGCGCGCGGTGTCCACCGAGGGGGAGGTCCCCCAGGGGTACATCACCGGGGCCCAGTCGCGAGACGCCTGCCGCAACGCCGGCAAGCGGCTCTGCGCGCTCCCCGACTGGCTCGCCGCGTGCCGCGGACCGACCAGCCAGATCTACCCCTACGGCAACACCTACGTGCGCCGTCGCTGCAACGAGGGCCGCACGCCCCACCCGGTGGTGCAGTTCTATGGCACCTCCGTCGGGGTCTTCACCTTCGAGCGCATGAACAACCCCGGCATCAACCAGCAGCCCGACTCCCTCGCTCGCGCTGGGGCCTTCACCGGCTGCGTCTCCCCCGACGGCCTCGCCGACATGGTCGGCAACCTCCACGAGTGGATCGATGACCCCGCCGGGACCTTCAAGGGCGGCTTCTACGCCGACGCGGAGATCAACGGTCGCGGCTGCCTCTACACGACCACCGCGCACAGCTTCGACTACCGCGACTACTCCACCGGGTTCCGCTGTTGCGCCGACCCGCGATGACCGCTCGGGTCTCGCTGCTGCACGCTCTCCTGGTCGTGGCCTCCGTCGGGTGCCACCGCCCCTCTGCGCCCCGTCGCGCCCCGGACGTCGTGCTAGTCGAGCCCGCGCGCGAGACCTGCGACCCGGCGCCGCGCTGCCCCGACTCGGCCTCCACGCCGGTCAGCCTCGCGGGGGACCGCGCCTACGAGCGCATCCGAGAGATCGCCGCCCGCCCTTCCGCGGAGATCGACCTCGGGGAGGTCAGCGCCTGGATGGCCTATGCCCGCGACCCCACCGTCGACGTTCCGGCGCTGCTGCGCCGCCTCGATGTCATGGCCGCGGAGGTGCGTTCCGCGCTTCCGCGATCGTGCGACGCCCGCTGCCGATTGAGGGTGCTCGTCCGCCACGTCTTCCACGTGTGGCGCTTCGAGGCGGTGAGCGACCCCAACGGGCTCTACAACGACCCCGACCACGACCTCCTCGACACCGTCATCGAGCGTCGCCGCGGGTACTGCGAGGGCCTCTCGGTGCTGCTCCTCGCGCTCGGTCGGCGCATGGACATCCCCCTCGCGGGCGTGCTCCGGCGGCAGCACATCTACGTGCGGTACATGGGCGAGGGCGCCCGCTGGGACGTCGACCTCACCCGCGGCGGAGCGCCTCCGCTGCCCGATCCGGTGCTGCCCCTCTGCCGCCCACGGGAGGGCCTCTACGAGCGCCCGCTCGACGCGCGCGAACTGGTGGGCCAGGTGGTCTCGGTGGTGGGCATCCTCGACGGGCTGCGCGCCCGCCGCGCCTGGCTCGACGCCGCGATGACCTGGGCGCCCACGGACCCCGACCTGCGCAACAACCGGGGCGTCGAGCGGGAGCGCGACCTCGACCTCGCGGGCGCCCTCGACGACTACCGCGCGGCGGCCACGCTCGACCCCTGCGCTGCCTTCTATCGGGTGAACATCGCCGGGGTGCTGCGCCGCATGGGCCGGACCGCGGAGGCCGAGCAGACCATCTCGGCGCTGGAGCAGGACATCGCCCGGCGCGCGGCCGAGGACGATCCCCTCTACGTCTCGCTGGCGCACGGCGACCTGGCGCTGGAGCGCGGCGACGACATGCTGGCCGAGCGGTGGTTTCTCCGGGCGACGGTGGCCTCGGAGGGAGCGCCGGTGGCGAGGGAGTCCTTCGGCGTCGCGCGGCTGGTGCAGGGCGATGCCGCCGGGGCCGCGGAGGAGTTCCTGGCGGCGCTGGAGGAGGGCCCAGACCCCGACCTTCGCATCTGGCTGGTCGAGGCGCTCGCGGCCTCGGGAATGGCCGACCCGAGGGTGGAGCTCGACCGGGCCGCGAGGGACGGCGCGGCGCTCGAGGACGTGCTGCTCTGGCGCGCAGTGCTGGCCGAGCGCGAGGGCAGGACGGACGACGCGATGACCGCGGCCCGGCAGTGCCTCGACTCGGAGGGATCGCGCTGCGCCAGGGCGCTGGTGGTGCTGGGCGACCTCGCTCGGCGGCGAGGCGACCGGGCCTGCGCGCGGCGCTACTACGAGACCTACCTCACCTGCGGGCCGCAGCCTCGCGACCGCTACGCTCGCTGGGTCGACGCCTCGGTCATGGAGCGAATGCAGGCGATGGCGCGCGAGCCCTTGTCTACGGCCAGCGATGCCGACACCCTTCGCGCCGACGGAGGAACCCGATGACGACGAACGTTCTGGCAGTGCTGGGCGCAGGGATGCAGGGCACCGCGGCGGCTTACGACATGGCCCGCTTCGGCGCGGCGCAGGTGAGGCTCTTCGACGCCGATGGCCCCCGCGCGGCGGTCGCGGCCCACCGCATCAACACGCTGCTGGGCAGGTCCGCGGCGACCGGCGCGGCCCTCGACGCGCGCGACGGCAGGGCGGTGACGAGGGCGCTGGAGGGCGTCGCGGTGACCCTCTCCGGGCTGCCGTACTACCTCAACCTAGGCGCGGCGAAGGCGGCCATGGAGGCCGGGAGCTCCTTCGGCGACCTGGGCGGCAACACCGACGTGGTGTGGGAGGAGCTCGCGCTCGACGGCGAGGCGCGGGCGAGGGGGGTGAGCATCGTCCCCGACCTCGGGCTCGCGCCGGGGATGGGCAACACGCTCGCGGCCTACGCCATGGGGCGGGTGCGGGGCGCGCGGAAGGTGAGCGTGCGCTGCGGTGGACTGCCGCAGGTGCCGAGGCCCCCGCTCGATTACAAGCTGGTGTTCTCCGTCGAGGGGCTGACCAACGAGTACTTCGGCAAGGCGGTATTTCTCCGCGATGGAAGGCGCGTGGAGGTCGACACCTTCGACGAGCTCGAGGCCGTGCAGTGGGAGGGGATGCCCGCCCTCGAGGCCTTCACCACCTCCGGCGGAACCTCCACCTGCCCGTGGACCTTCGAGGGGCGCCTGGAGTCCTACGACTACAAGACCATCCGCTACGACGGGCACTTCGCGAAGATGAAGCTGCTCAAGGACCTCGGGCTGCTCGACCTCGCGCCCATCGACGTGCTCGGCGCGAAGGTGGTGCCGAGGGAGGTGTTCCACTCGCTGGCGAGGGCGAAGCTGGCCTTCCCGGGCGACCGCGACCTGGTGCTGCTGCGGGTGACCTGCGAGGGCGCCGAGGAGACCCTCACGCTCTCGCTCCGCGACGACCACGACGAGGCCACCGGCTTCACCGCGATGGAGCGCACCACCGCCTTCCCCGCCTCCATCGTCTGCCTGATGATGGCCGCGGGCGAGGTGTCCCCGGGCGCGCACCGGCTGGAGTCCGCCGTCGACGCCGAGCGCTTCGTCGAGGCGCTGTCGCAGCGCGGGTTCACGCTCCACGAGGAGCGCGTCTCCCGGGCTTGAGCCCACCGAGCGACCGGACTACCGTCCCGCCGCCATGGAGAACCTTCGGAGCTACCTCGGAGGCCGCTGGATCGATGGATCCGGCGACCGCGTCGACCTCTTCAACCCGGCCACCGAGGAGGTCGTCGCGGGGCTCCTTCCGGACGGCCTCGACTACGCCGCGGCGCTCGCCTACGGCCGCGCGAAGGGCGGTCCCGCGCTGCGGGCGATGACCTTCGCCCAGCGCGGCGCGATGCTGAAGTCCCTCGCGGGCGCACTTCACGCGAAGCGCGACGAGCTGCTCGACATCGGCATGCTCAACGGCGGCAACACCCGCTCCGACGCCAAGTTCGACGTCGACGGCGCCATCGGGACGCTCACCTGGTACGCCGAGCTCGGCGCCTCGCTGGGCGACGGGCGCTGGATCCTCGACGGCCAGCCCGTCTCCCTCGGCCGCTCCTCCAAGGTCACCGCGCAGCACGTGCTCACGCCCCGCCTCGGCGTGGCGGTGCACGTCAACGCCTTCAACTTCCCCGCCTGGGGCCTCGCCGAGAAGGCCGCCGTGGCCCTCCTGGCGGGCGTACCCGTGCTCGCCCGCCCGGCGCCCGCCACCGCCTGGCTCGCGGCCCGCGTGGTCGAGCTCTTCCTCGCCAGCGGCGCGCTGCCCGACGGCGCGCTCTCGCTCTCCGTCGGAGCACCCGGCGACCTGCTCGACCACCTCGGCCCGCAAGAC
Source organism: Deltaproteobacteria bacterium (assembly GCA_016704445.1). Lineage (GTDB taxonomy): Bacteria > Myxococcota_A > Polyangia > Polyangiales > SCUS01. The sequence goes on along the minus strand of JADJAE010000028.1, from coordinate 9,400 downwards.
GTCTTCGCGTTTACCGGATCAGGTAAGACCGGGGCGATGCTGCGCGGGCGACCCAACCTCCTGGCGAGCGGGACGCACGTCAACGTCGAGGCCGACAGCCTCAACGGCGCGGTGCTGGGCCCCGACGTCGAGCGCGGCGGCGACACCTGGACCCTCATGGTCTCCGACCTGGTGCGAGACATCACCCAGAAGGCCGGGCAGAAGTGCACCGCCATCCGCCGGGTGCTGGTGCCGCGCGACCGCCTCGACGAGCTTCAGGAGGACGTCATCGAGCGCCTGCTGGTGGTGCGCACCGGCGACCCCCGGGTGGAGGGCGTCACCATGGGTCCGGTAGCGACCGCCGCGCAGCTCGAGCACGTGCGCGAGGGCCTCGGCCGGCTGATCGCCTCCGGGGCGAAGGCCGTCGCGGGCGGCCCGGCGCGCATCGACGGCGAAGGGGTCGCGGCGTCCAAGGGGTACTTCGTGGCGCCGACGCTGCTTCGGGTCGACGACGCGGCGAGCGGCGACGCGGTGCACTCGCTGGAGGTCTTCGGTCCGAGCGCGACGCTCATCCCCTACGAAGGCGCGAGCGAGGCCGTGGCGCTGCTGGCGCGCGGCGGCGGCGGGCTGGTGACCTCGGTGTACAGCGAAGACCGGGCCTTCGCGGCGGAGGTGGTGATGGGGACGGCGCCGTCCCACGGCCGCGTGACGGCGGTCAACGCCAAGGTCGCGGGCGCCTGGATCGGCCCCGGCGCGGTGCTCCCGCAGCTCATCCACGGAGGCCCCGGGCACGCGGGCGGCGGCGAGGAGCTGGGCGGCGCGAGGGGCATGGGGCTCTACCTTCAGCGCACCGCCATCCAGGGCTACGGCCCGCTGGTCGAGTACATCACCTCGTCGGGCGTACGGGCCGGTTGATTCCAGGTCGGGGAATGCCCTAGAAGGGCGATCGGAGCGAAGAGCGAATATGTCAGCTGATCATCACGCCGCCGTCGAAGACGAAAACTTCCAGCGCATGCGCGCCTACGACAAGAACTGGAACGGGACGAAGTTCGTCGGGATGCTCGTCGTGACCCTCGCGATCGCGCTCACCGTGATCTACGGCCTCTCCAGCCTCGGCTCCGGCTGATCGCCGCGAGCGCCAGCCCCCACCCCCACAGCCAGGCACCTGGCGCAGTCGCGCCCCCCGGAGCGGCGTCGCAGCTCAGCAGGCGTCTCCTCGGCGCTGGCTCGCTGCGCCTCGTCACCAGCGTCGGCGAGGGCATCGCGTCGGCGAGCGCCGGAGCCTCGGAGAGGCGGGTGATGCGGATGGTCCCGTGGTCATTGCAGGCCTGTGACCAGAACTCTCCGGTGAGCTCGGTGTCGCTCACCCGGCGCAGGGCGTAGCGGTCGCCGAGGCAGAGCCGCCAGCCGTGGGCGGGGTGGTTCTCCAACATGGCCGTGTCGCGAAGCTCCAGTCCCTGGCGCGCGTCGAGCCACTGCCCGACGAAGGTCCGACGGTTCCAGCCGCTCTCCAGCGACGACCAGAGGAAGACCCCGTGGACGGAGTCGCCGCTCGTGCAGATCTGGAGCGTGGCCTCGGCCGACGGGTCGTTGCCCGCGATGTGCCCTCGCCAGAGCTCGCACTCGGGCGGCGGCTCGAGCGGCGGCGGGCGTCGCGGGTCGCGGAGCTGCACCGTCCCCTGGGCGCCAGAGAGCGCGGGGAGCAGCAGCAGCGAGAGCGCGATCAGGGAGAGGCGAGGCACGCGCCCAGTGTAGGCCGCGTCCGCGCGATGGGCCGAGAATCAGGCCGCGGGGATCAGTGCGTCCACTGGAGGCCGAGCATGGTCTGGCCGAAGCCGCCGGGGAAGATGCCCGCCGGGGAGCGCGAGGCGATGTAGACGTTGGGGATACCGCGCGAGTCGGTGAAATACCCTTGGAGGTTCTTCACCGTGAGCGACACGCCGAGGCCCGTGCGCCGGTGCGTGTAGCGCGCCGCGAGGTCCACCGTCTGGAACGACGAGATCGGCCCGAAGCGCGGCTGTGGGCCCCTCTGGGGGCTGGTGTGCGGCGCAACCGGTGTGTGTACCCGTACGCGCGGCTAGGGCGCTCTCGGGCCAGACGCGCCTAAGCTGGAGAAGAGGTGGACCGGTCTGCCGCGGGCCACAGTAGCCGTAGGTGGCCGACCGGTAGGCGCCAAGCGGCATGCCGCCGCGCCGAGCGGAGGACCTGGCGTAAGGTCCGTACCTCGACCCATGCGCGGAAGCCTTCGCCCTGGCGGCGCAGCGCCTCACGAGAAGCCCGTGCAGGTGCCGTAGGTGAGCTGCCCCGACCCACGGTGCGCAGGGTGAGGGCTCCCGAAGCGGAGGCCAGGGTCCAGGATGACCCCGCCCCCCCCCCCCCCCCCCCCCCCCACCCCCCCCCCCCCCCCCCCCCCCCCCCCCCCCCCCCTTTTTTTTTCCCCTCCCCCCCCCCCGCCCCCTGGGGCGCTCCTAGTGAACCCGGCGCTCCTCGGGTCCATGCCCCGGATGGAGATGTTGGGCCGGAGCCCCATGCCCTCTTCGTCGCGCACATACACGCCCGGCACGCGACGCAGCGCCTCGTTGGCCGACATCGGCTGCGTGCGCTGCATCTCACGCTCGCTCAGCACCGTCGTCGCGCCAGGGATGCGCGCCATCGCCCGGGCCGACGATCCCACCACCGTGGCCTCGCTGATGGGCTCGTCGTCCGGCGTCGTCGTCGGCTGCGGACGCGGCTGAGACCACCCCACGCTCGGCACCAGGCCCAGAACCCCCAGCAGAAAGCCTCGACGGGCACTGAAGCTGAGAATCATTCGCATGAGATTGATCGGGAGCAGTACTCCACCGTCGCGCGTTGGGTCAAGGATGCTGTTACGGCCCTTTCGCGAAGTAGCAGGGCGCCTGAGGGCCCGACGGGATGTTTCAAGATGTTGCAGCGACTCCGATCGATGTCTCCCGATGCTCGCTCCGGGGCTCCGGTCCGCTCCGAAGGTGTCGCGGACCTGGGGATCCAGCGCATCTCCGCGTGCGCCTCGACGTGGGCCTCCTGGCCGATGAAACACGATGAAACGCGATTGAAACACCCGCAACGTCCCCGATCCGAGCCCGGTGACCTCCTTCGCTCGGTGGACGCCGCGTCATCCAGGCCCTGGGCCTCCTGGCTCGCCCGGTGCTACCGAAGGCTCGTGAATTCCATGGCGCTCCCATCGAAAGCGGTCCGATGAACCTCTCGCTCCCAGCCATCTTTGGCGCCGGACTGCTCACCTTCGGGTCGCCGTGCGTGCTGCCGCTCATCCCCATCTACCTCTCGGTGCTGGTGGGCGCCTCGATCAGCGACGTGCGCAGCGGCGCGCAGCGAGGCCGCGTGCTGGCCACCAGCGCGGCCTTCGTGGTCGGCCTCACGCTGGTCTTCATGGCCATGGGCATGGCCGCGACCGCCGTGGGCCACGCGCTGCTCTCCCACCGCACGCTGCTCCTGCGGCTCGGCGGCATCGCGGTGCTGCTGTTCGGGTTGAAGTTCCTCGGGGTGCTTCGCGTGCCGTGGCTCGACCGGGAGTTTCGCCCCGGCCTCGACGCTCCCGGCCGTCGCGGCGGCCTGCTGGGGGCGCTGGTCTTCGGGGCAGCCTTCGGCTTCGGCTGGACGCCTTGCATCGGCCCGGTGCTCGGCACCGTGCTCACCTACACCGCGAGCGCCACCGCCGACCCCTGGATGGGCGCGCTCTACCTCGCCACCTACGCCGCGGGGCTCGCGCTGCCGCTGATGGTCACCGCCGCCATCGCTCCCACGGCCCTGGCCTGGCTCCGTCGCGTCCAGGCCCACGTCCGCAAGGTCGAGGTGGTGACCGGCGTGGCCCTCTCGCTGGCCGGCCTGCTGATGATCACCGACCGCCTCGGCGACCTCGCTTCGCCCTTCTCGCGTGGCCCCTCTGAGGCCGTCGCCGCGCAGCACCCGACGCCTCCCCCGGTCGCCTCTCCGGCGGCCCCCTGCGACGCGTCCGACGCTCATGGAGCGGTCACCTGCAGCATGCCCTCGCAGGTCACCGGGGCGGCCTCGCCCGCGCCCGCAGCGCTCGCCCATCATCCCAGGCTGGTGGAGTTCGTGAGCCGCGAGTGCACGGTCTGCCGGCGCATGGCGCCCGTCGTGGCCGCCGCCGAGCGCGTGTGCTCGCACGGCCCCGCGGTGCAGCGCATCGACGTCGGCACCCCCGGCGGCCGCGACCTCGCACGACGCTATGGCATCGTCGGGGTTCCTACCTTCCTGAGCCTCGACGCCAACCACGAGGAGCGGCGGCGCCTCATCGGCGAGCAGCCGCAAGATCGACTCATCGAGGCCCTGGAGGCGCTCTCCGGGAGCCGCTGCGCCAGCGCCGCGGCGTCCGATGCGGCGGTGGCCTGCGCGGCCGACGGATCGACCACGGGCGGCTGCTAAAGCGCCGCGGGGATACAGGCTCAGTGCGCGGTGTCGGGCCGCGCGGTGGGGGGCGCCGGGCGGAGCGTCTGCTCGGGGGCGGTCCCTCGGGCGAGGCTGAGCGCGTCGAGCACCTTCGGCGCGGTGGTCGCCGGGTCGGGGCTGAACGACGGCTCGATGCGCAGCAGGTCGCGGAAGGCGTCGGCCGCGAGGTCGCGCCGGTCGAGCGCGGCGTAGGCCTCGGCGAGGCTGCGCAGCACCACCACCCGCTGCGGGCTGGCGAGGTCGTCGAGCGCCAGGAGCTGCGCGCCGAGCACCACGGCCTCGACGTAGAGCCCGCGGGTGACGAGCTGCGAGAGCGTCGGGAGCTCGCGGTCGACCTGGCGCTGCGCGGTGTGCGCGGTGATGAGCGCGGCCTCGGGGCTGTCCGGGGCCGTGTCGCGGAGCACGAGGTCGGCGAGCGGGAGGACGAGCACCTGACCGCGGGCGAGGCGCTGCGACGGGAGGCGGTTGAACTCCGAGATGAACTGCACCAGCGCGCGGTCGCCGTAGAAGCGCCGCGCGACCTCGAACATGGGCTCCTCGGCGTTGACCACATACCGAAGCAGGTATGGAAGCCGGATCACCGCCCCGAGGCTGGGAGGGATGTTGAAGGCCCCCCCGTTGATGCGAGCGAGGTAGGGGCCGCGGCTCGCGTCGCCCAGGTGTCGGATCGCGAGGCGCTCCCAGGTCTCGCCCGCGGCGACGCGGTGGTACCCGACGCTGGGGATGGTGAGGTGCACCCCCGTGGGGACCGAGGGCGTCGCCTGGAGGTGGAGGAAGTTGGCGGCGACCACGACGGGCTCGAGCGCGGGGTTGCCGTAGTAGCGCTCGGCGATGGAGGCGAAGGTCTCGCCGCGGGTGAACACGTGCGTCACGTCAGCGAGGGCCGAGCGCGCGGAGAGGCAGAGCGCGAGGGCGAGGCGGAGGGGGCTAGCGCGCACCGGGCGCCTCCCCGGGGCGGCGGCGGAGGTCGACGTCGATCCAGACGGTCTGCCCCGGGCTCACCTGCACGGCGCGGTCTTCGGTGACATACGACGGGTTGCGCAGCCGGATGAAGTGCTGCCCCGGCGCGAGCGGGATGGCGCGGCTCATGGGCGTGGTGTCTACCACCGTCCCGTCGACGACCACCTCGGCCCACGGGCGGGCGAGCACCCGCAGCTGGCCCACCCCGGCGGTGCCGAAGGGGCGGGGACCGATCCAGGTGGTCGGGTCCTGCTCGCGCCCGCGGGAGAACTCAAGCGTGGCGAGGGCGCCCAGGGCGAGGCCGAGCGCGGCGAGCTGTCCCGCCACCACCTGGCGCATCGGGTGGTACTTCGGCGGCGCCTTCGACCAGGCGCCCGCCATCGGGCCAAGCGCGTCTCGCACCTCGCGTTCGTCGATGAGCCCGCACTCCCGCAGGTAGCCCACCAGCCGCGCCTCGTGGGAGATCACCCCGCGTCGAGCGAGGTGCTCGTTGAGGTCGTCGCAGAGGCTCCCGGTGCTGGGGTATCGGTACCTGGGGTTCTTCTCCAGGCAGCGCGCGAGGATGCGCTCGAGCGTCGTCGGCACCTCCGGTCGCAGCCGCCGCGGGGACACGTAGCGGTCGAGGCGGATCTTCTGCATCACCGTGCGCCCAGGGTCCTCCTCGAAGGGGCGTCGGCCGGTGAGGGCCTCGTAGAGCACGATGCCGAAGGAGAAGATGTCCGAGCGAAAGTCCATCCGGTCGCCGAGCACCTGCTCGGGGGACATGTACGCGGGCGTTCCGACCACCCCGAGGCGGTCGTCGGAGGTCTCGCTGACGTCACGCGCGAGGCCGAAGTCCGCGAGCTTCACCTCGCCCCGACGGGACACCAGTACGTTGCCCGGCTTGAGGTCGCCGTGAACGATCCCCCGGAGGTGGGCGTACTCCAGGGCCCGGGCGACCTTGAGGGCGATGATGGTCGCGACGTCGGCCGCGAGCACCGCGCGAGGGGCGCGAAGCTCCGCGAGGGTGGGGCCCTCGATGAGCTCCATCACCAGGAAGGGCCGACCGTCTTCGGTGCGGCCCACGTCGATGATCTGGGGGATGTTCTGGTGCGCCAGCGAGGCGAGCAGGGCGCCCTCCCGCTCGAAGCGTCGCCCGAGCGGGGAGGTCGGGGCCACGGAGCCCTTGAGCACCTTCACGGCCACCGGGCGCTCCAGGGATTTCTGGGTGCCGCGGTAGACCTCGGAGAGGGTGCCCTCGCCGATGCGCGCGGCGAGGCGCACGCCGTCGGCGCCGAGGCGCAGCGTGGTGTCGCTCAAGGGACCGGGCGCACCGCGATCGGGGCGCGCGCCCGGGCTCATTCGCTACAGGCCTCGCGCGGGAGCCGGCGGACGGCCTCGAGGCGGGCGGGGGCCTGCGTACCGGCGGGGCTGCGGCCGTGGCGCTCGATGAGGAGCCGGAGCGTGCGCTGCGCCTGGGTGCACATGCGTAGGTTGGTGAAGGCCTCGGCCAGCGTGGCGAGGGCCTCCGGGACGGCGTCGCCGGTGGGGTAGTTCTGCATCAGCCGGTTGAGCTCCTGCACCGCGGTGGCGGCGCGGTTCTCCGCGAGCTGCGCGCGGGCCACGAGGAGCACGGCGTCGTCGGCCAGCGGGTCGGTCGCCGCGCGGGTGACCAGGGCCTGGGCGAGGAAGCGGGCGCGGGGGTAGTCGCGGGTCTCGAAGGCCTGCCGCGCCATCGCCAGCAGCGCGGGGTTCTCCGCCGGAACCTGCGACGGGTCGACCATGGGCGCGATGCCCAGCCGCCGCTCGACGGCCTCGACGCGGGTGGCGACCTGGGTGCGCGCCTGCGAGCCTTCGTCGAGCGAGTGGCGCAGCTCCTCCAGGGTGCCGGTGAGGCCGCGGATGCGCTCCTCGAAGGACTCCATCCGCGCGCCGAGGTCGGCGGTGTTGCGCGTCTGGGTGCGGGCCTGCTCCAGCTGCTCGTTGAGCGTGTTGACCTGCGCGGTGGCGCGATCGACCGCCTCGGTGAGCTGCTGGCGGCGCTGCTGGTCGTTGGTCTCCAGCGCCCGGATGCGGTTCTCCATCGCGACGCGGGAGGACTCGAAGCGGGAGCTGGTGACGCACCCGCCGCCGCCGAGCGTGGCGAGGACGAGGGCGAGCACGAATCGGGTCGGGGGAGCCTTCGGCATCTCTTCAGGGCCTCAGTCGGAAGTCCACCCGACGGTCGCGGCGCATGCCCTCCTCGTCGGAGCCGGTGGCGCCCTCGGAGCCCTCGGACGAGACGGCGATGCGGTCGGGGAGCACCCCGAGGTTCATCATGTACTGGCGCACCACGCGGGCGCGGCGCTCGCCGAGCGCGAGGTTGTACTCGGTGGTGCCGCGGCTGTCGCAGCGGCCGATGAGGGTGTACCGGCTGCCGGTCTCACGGCGCAGGCACTCGGCGTCGCGGGCGAGGGTCTCCCTCGCGGCGGAGGTGAGGGTGTTGTCGTCGAAGTCGAAGTAGGGCGCCTCGAGCTGGCACTGCGGGCCGCGGTTGTCCGTCGGGTCGGCGTCCTCCGTCGCGTCGGCCGTGCAGTGGCCGAGCTCGCAGTGGCGGCCGGTGCCGCAGGTGCGGGTGGCGTCGCACTCGGGGCGCACCACGCAGCGGTGGTCGGTGCACACCTGTCCGGCGAGGCAGTCGTTGTCGCCGTCGCAGGCGTTGACGCCGTCGACGCAGCGGCCGCGGAGGCAGGTCTGCTCGGCCCCGCAGTCGGCGCCGCTGCGGCACTGCTGGCAGTGGCGCTGCACGCAGAACTCGCGGTGCCCGTCGCGCTGGCAGTGCCGGTCGTTCTCGCAGTTGGGGTAGTCGGGGCTGGTGCAGCCCGCCGCGAGCGCGCCGAGCGCCGCGAGCCGGACGACCCAGGTCAGGCCCGACCACGCGGCGTTGTGCTTTGATCGACCGTGAGCCACCAGATACCTCCTTCGGAAACCGCTGCGGGGGTTAGTCTTGTTCGCTGCGGCTTGTCAACGTCTCGCCGTTCCGCTAGCGAGACGGGCTCCCCACCATGAGCTCAACCCCTACCGGTCCGTGGCTCGATCGCGAGAAGGCCGCCCGAATCCTCCGGCTCGCCTCGCCGGTCATCCTCGCGATGCTCACGCAGACCGGCGTGAACATCGTCGACACCTACTTCATCGGGCAGCTCCCGAGGCAGGTGGCCTCGGACGGCCAGTTCGCGCTCACCCCCTCGCTGATGCTGCTGTGGGCGGTCGGTGGCTTCCTCTCGTCGATCTCCGTGGGCACGCTCGCCACCACGGCGCGTCGCTACGGCGAGGGCAACTCCCTCGACGCCGGCGCCGTGCTCCCCAACGCGGCGGTCATCGCCCTGGTCGGCGGCTTCTTCGGCACCATCGGCGGCTGGCTCGCGCTCCCGTGGGTGTTCTCCACGCTCAGCGACAACGCCAACGTGGTGCGCCTCGGGGTCGGGTACGCGAGCTGGCGCTTCGTGGGCGTCGCCTCGATGGCCGCCACCGCGGCCTACAAGAGCTTCTACGACGGCATCGGGCAGACGCACCTGCACCTCGTCGCCGCCCTCGCCATGAACGTGGTCAACGGGGTCCTCTGCTGGATCCTGATCTTCGGCCGGTACGGCGCGCCCGCGATGGGCGTCTCCGGCGCGGGCGTCGCGGCCTGCGTCTCGTCCTGGATCGGCCTGCTGGTGATGGTGGCCTACTCGCTGCGCAAGGACGACCGGGCGAGGTACCAGTTCTATCGCCGCGGCGTGCTGTCCTGGACGCTGATGAAGCAGCTCCTCAAGCTGTCGATCCCGGGCGGCGTGGCGACGACGGCGGTGATGACCGGCTTCCTTCTCTTCACCAAGGTGGTCTCGTCCATCGACGACGTGGCCATCCAGGCGGGGGCCACGGCGAGCTACAACGGCGCCGCCACGACCATCATCATCGAGGTGCTGAGCGCGACCTTCGTGTCGTGCCTCGCCTTCGGCACCGCCACGGCGACGCTGGTCGGCCAGAGCATGGGCCGCGGCGACCCCGACCT
>JADJAE010000027.1 GCA_016704445.1 Deltaproteobacteria bacterium | reverse complement strand
GGATGCCGGTAGCGCGCGATACGACGCTGCTCAACGCGGTGTCGCGAGTGTTTGAGGAGGTGCGGAGTGGCTACGCGAGTTGGTGGGCGGGATCCCCGGCGCCGTGTCGGAGGCGGCCGCGGTGACCTGTGCAGCGCTTCGGGGGCCTGCTGGACCTGAACCCGCACCTGCACATGCTCGTCGCAGACGGGGTGTTCGATGCTGCGAAGATGGGGAGCGCGCCGAGCCTGTGGCATCGCGGCCGACGCGACGACCTCCGTGCAGTCATCGCGCGGTGATCGAAAGGGCTTGCAGGTCATCGAGGCGCAGGCGCGTGCAGCGGGCGGCGAGTGAGCTGCGAGGTGAGTGACGACGGCATGGTGGCCTGGCGCCGAGCCGCGGGCGGTCAGGGACCTTCGCGCGAGTCGACGACGAAGGAGCGCACGACGACGCGGCGGAAGAGCGGGCGTTGGCGCCGTTGCGGGATGCGCTTTGCACGGCCCTGTCGCGGAGGTCGACGGGTTCAACCTGCATCGCGGGCGTGCGTCGCGGGCGACGACCGCGCTGGTGCTGAGCGGCTGTGCCGGTACATGGCGCGACCCGCGGTGGCGAGCGGGCGGGTGACGAGGCTGCCCGATGGCAACGTCGCGTATCGGGTGAAGTCGCCGCGCAGCGCGGGGGCGACGCACCGGGTGATGACGCCGATGGAGTTCATCGCCCGTTTGAGCGCGCTGGTCCCGCCGCCTCGGAGCCCATTGGTGCGCCACCACGGCGTGCTCGCGCCCATCTCTGCTCCTGGCGGGTCGCGGTGGTTCCGCTGCCGCCTGTGGAGGAGTGGAGTCCCTGCGTAGTGCAGCCGCTTATTGCCTCCAGCAACATCGTCCGATGGCGTGAACACCACGGCCGCAGGTCGAGGTGAAGGGGACAGGTTGGGCGAACGCCCACGCCGAGTTCGCGCATCGAGTGGGCGCGACTGCTCTGGCGCGTGTGGGGCGTCGATGCGCTGAAGTGTCCAGTGCGGCGGCCGGATCCGCGCGACGACCTGGGAACCCGCGAATTTCGCACATTGGGTGTTCCGTCACCTGGAGCTGATCCATGCCAGCAAGGTTGCCGCGTTGCTTTCCCTATGAGCCAGCATGAGCTGAGCCCCTATGAGCATGAGCGGGTGACGCCCTCGCCCATCCGCACCAGCTTGCCGGGCCGCGCGTCGGTCATCCGGTCGTCGCTCACGATCACCTCGCCGGCGACCAGCGTCGCGCGGTAGCCCGTCGCGTCCTGCACCAGGCGCTTGCCGCCCGCCGGGAGGTCGGCCGCCATGTGCGGCCGGTGCAGCGCCAGCTTCGCCATGTCGATGACGTTGATGTCGGCCCGCTGCCCGACCTCCACCGTCCCTCGGTCGCGCAGCCCGATGAAGCGCGCGGTGTCGTGGGCGAGCTTCTTCACCAGCGCCTCGATGGCGATGCGGCCCTCCGCCCGGTCGCGCGCCCAGTGCATCAGCGCGAAGGTGGCATACGACGCGTCGCACACGGTCCCGACGTGGGCGCCGCCGTCGCTCAGGCCCACCAGCGAGAGCGGGTGGCCGAGCATCGCGCGCACGTTGTCGAGGGAGAACTCCGTGTAGTTGTAGAGCGGGAAATACAGCAGCTCGTGGCCCTCGTGCGCGAGCAGCGCGTCGTAGACGACCTCCAGCGTGGGGCGCCCGGTGGCCTGCGCCTCGGCGTAGAGCGACTGCTCCAGCGTGGGCTCGTAGTCGGGGCGCGTCCCCAGCCGGAAGAGCCGCATCGCCACCATCTCGATGCGAGCGAGCAGCAGGTCGGCCAGCGGAGGAATCTTGCTGCCGTCCCCGGCGACCTTCTCGGAGGTCTCGGTGAGCAGCCGGGCCTTGAAGGCCGGGTCGCTCATCGCCGCCACGCGCTCGGCCAGCGAGAGGTGCGCGATGGCCTTGTAGCTGGGGAAGCCCATGAAGGGATGGAAGGTCGCCTCCAGGCCCAGCAGCACGCCCAGCGCCCTCGGCGCCACCTGCACCCGCATCGGGACGCCGCGCGCCGTCGCCCGCTCCACCCGCGCGAGGATGCGCCGCCACTGGTCGGGCTCCATGTCCCGCTGCATCAGCGAGATGGACAGCGGGTGGCCCGCCGCGCCCTCGGCCATGCGCTCCAGCACGTCGAACTCTGCGTCGAAGCGATCGGGGCCCTTCGGCATGTCGAAGTCGCTCACGGCCTGGAGCACGCCGTGGGAGAGCCCCTCGAAGGCCTTCGCGATGCCCGCGAGCTCGCGCGCCTCGGACTCCGACGCGGGCGTCGCCTCGCCGGTCACCGAGACGTGGTTGTCCGACCGCCCGGTGGAGAAGCCCGCCGCCCCGGCGAGCAGGGCCTCGCGCACGATGGCGCGCATCCGGTCGATGTCCTCGTCCGTCGCCACGCCGTGGGCCACCGCGCGGTCGCCCATCACGAACACCCGCAGCGCGTCGTGCGGAACCTGCGCCAGCACGTCGATGCTCCTCGGCTTCGCGGCGATGGCGTCGAGGTACTGCGGGAAGCTCTCCCAGCTCCACTGGAGGCCCTCGGCGAGCGCCGAGCCGGGGATGTCCTCGACGCCCTCCATCAGCGCGATGAGCCGCGCACGGTCGCGCTCGTGCACCGGCGCGAAGCCCACCCCGCAGTTGCCCATCACGCAGGTGGTGACCCCGTGCGAGGCCGAGGGGGAGAGCGTCTCGTCCCAGGAGACCTGCCCGTCGTAGTGGCAATGGATGTCGACGAAGCCCGGCGTGACGATCGCCCCGCCCGCGTCGATGGTGCGCGCCGCGGTGCCGGGGCAGTCCCCGACGGCCACGATGCGCCCGTCGCGCACGGCCACGTCGGCGAGGCGCGGGGAGCGCCGGTGCCGTCCACGAGGGTTCCGCCGGTGATCTTGAGGTCGTAATCCATACCCGCAGGAGTACACGACTCAGGGCCGCGGGAGCCAATCCCCCTGCGGCGCGGCTACTGGTGCCGTCGCGTCGGGGCGCGCGTGAACTCCCGGCACCAGCGGATCAGCGTGCGCGCCGTGTGGTCGAGGTCGTCGATGTGGGGGCAGTGCCCGATGCCGCGGTGGACCTCGACGCGCCCGCCAGGCGGGAGGTTGTCCATGAAGAAGCTCTTGCCGCTCGACGGGAGCACCCGCTCCTCCTCGCCCCACATCACCCGCACGGGCATCGAGAGCGAGCGGAGGTCCTCCGGGCGGAGGCAGTCCGCGGTGCTCATCCCGGCGAGAATCGAGCGGATCGCCGGCCGGGAGAAGCCCTGGCGGATACCCCATGCGTAGAGCCTTCGCATGGCGCCGGGGTGGACCATCGCCCGGTCGACGAAGGCCAGCGCGTCGCCGTCGGAGCGCACGTTGAAGAGCTCCTTGAGGGAGACCAGCTCCTGGGCGGTCATGGGGGCGCCGCCCGGGGAGAGCAGCGCGAGCCCGAGCACCCGCTCCGGCCGGTCGAGGGCGTAGCGCACGGCGAAGGCCCCGCCGAGGGAGTTGCCCACCAGCACGCAGGGCCCGTCCAGGCTCAGGTCGAGCGCGTCGCGCAGGCCGAGGTAGAGGTTGCCGAGGTCGAGCTCGGCGGGCGAGTCGCTGAAGCCATGGGCCGGGAGGTCGGGGGCCACCACCCGCCGCGCCGCCCGGCGCAGCTGCTCCAGCAGCGGGCCGTAGTGAGCTCCCGCCGCGGTGAAGCCGTGAAGCAGCACCACCGTGGGGAGCGCCCCCTCGCCGCGGGCCTCGATGAGGTGGACGCGCCCGTAGGGGGTCTCGACGTGCCGCCTCCGCCAGCCCCGGACGCGGAGGTTGAGGAGCGAGGCGTGCTCGGTGAGGGCGGCCATCTGACTGGAGGGGTAGCCGTTCGGGGCTCCCGGCGCCAGTGGAGTACGGTTACGTCGATCCACCGCGTCGGAGGCCTCGGAGTCCCTTGAACAAGCCCCACACACCCCTTCACCGCCTGCTGCGTGGCGACTCCCAGGAGCACTGGGGCCGCGACCCCGGCCAGTTCGACGAGCGCAGCGTCGCCGACACCATCGCCTCGCTCTCGGGCCCGGTCTTCGGGCCGAGGGGGTGGTTTCGCATCGACGTGAAGGGCGCCGAGCGCATCCCCCCGGCCCCGGTGATGCTGGTGTCCAACCACTCGGGCGGAACCATCATCCCCGACGTCTGGGGCTTCATGTGGTTCTGGTACCGGCACTTCGGCACCACCCGGCCGCTCCACCCCTCGGGCCACGAGCTCATCTTCGCCAACCAGCGCCTGGGCCGCTGGTTCGCCCGCCGCGGCGTGCTGCACGCCAACCCTGCCCTCGCCCGCGAGGTGCTCACCCGCTGGAGGCGCGACCTGATGGTGATGCCCGGCGGCGACCGCGACACCTGGCGCCCTTACTCGCGCCGCTACCAGGTCGAGTTCGCCGGGCGCACGGGCTACGCGCGGCTGGCGCTGCAGACCCGGGTGCCCATCGTCCCGGTGGCCCACGCGGGCGCCCACGCGACCCTGATGGTGCTCACCGACGGCTACCGCTTCGCGCGCGCCGTGGGGCTGCAGCGCTTCGCCCGGGCCGAGGTGTTCCCGGTGCACCTGTCGCTGCCATGGGGCCTGGCCATCGGGCCGTGGCCGCACATCCCGCCGCCCACCACCCTGCGCTACCGCTTCGGCGAGCCCATCCCGGTGCCCGACGATCTCCACGAGGGCGATGAGGTCACCGAGGAGAGGGTGCTGGAGCACGACGCCCGGGTGCGCGCCGCCGTGCAGTCGCTGCTCGACGGGCTGCGCGACGAGGGCTGAAGCCCCCCGTCAGCGCATCTCGGCGTGGGCCACGATGCGGGCGCACTCCTGCGGAGGCAGGTCGGAGGCGATGGCGTAGCCGATGCCCTGCTGCTCGGTGAAGGTCACCGTGTAGCCGTGGGCCGAGGTCGTGTAGACCGGCCGCCCGTGCAGCACCGTGGTGGTCTCCGCGAAGCGCGGCATCCGGGCGTTGTCGAACATGAACACCGTCATGCGCCGACCGTCGACGTCGTAGGTGAGCGCCGCGGCCATCTGGTTCTGCACGTTGGAGATGCGCGCTCCCACGAGCCGCGCGGTCATTCCCCGAAACAGCACCGGCCGTACCGGGATGTCCATCTTCCCCCGGAACCACTGGGTCACCGCAGCCGGGTCGCTGTTGGACACCTCCACCGGCAGCTCACGGGCGTGGCGCTCGGCGATGTCCTCCACCACCGGCAGCATCCCCGCGGTGGTCATCGTCGTCGGAGCGCCCGAGCGCGCCTTGAGTCCGTTGGCCAGCACCACCCCCGCGAGCGCCGCTCCGGCCAGCGCGAAGTTTCGCGCGTGCTTCTTGCGCGCCGCCGCGTTGCGGTCGGCCTCCTGATCGCGCTCGCAGGCGTCGAGCGCCGCCGTGATGCGGAAGCGCAGCGCCGTGGGCGCGCAGTCCTCGCGGAGCGCCCCGAGGCCCCGCTTCAACTTGCGGATCATGTCCGCTTCGGCCCGGCAGCAGGCGCAGCTGGCCAGGTGATCTTCGACGAGCAGGGCCGCGCTCGGATCGAGCTCGCCGTCGATCCATGCGTCGGTCCACCGCGTCGCCTGCTCGCAACTTACGGTCATCCGTCTATGCCTCCTTGCGGCGGCGGAAGCTGTTCATCTCCAACACCCTCGCCCCGTCCTGTTCGGTGTTCGTGGCGGCCTGCTCGGGCACGATGCCGAGCTTCTGGGCGACCGCGCGACGAGCCCGATGGAGCCGGGACATCACCGTCCCCATGGGGCAATTCATCGCCTCTGCGACCTCGCGGTACGTCAGGCCTTCCACGTCGACCAGAACCAGCACCTGGCGGAAATCTTCCGGCAGGTCTTTCAATGCCTCGGCCACGGAGCGCTCGAGCAGCGGGCGCTCGACCACGCGCTCGGGCTCTCGCTGGGCGTTCATCGAAGCGGCGCTGATCCAGCCGTCGGAGACCGGGTCGACGGTCGCCATCGCGTGGACGTTGCCCTCCAGGGTGTTGCGCCGGTGCTTCGAGTAGAAGACGTTGGTGACGATCTTGAGCAGCCAGGCCCGGATGTTGGTGCCCCGCTCGTAGCTGTCGAAGAAGCGCCATGCCTTGATGACCGCGTCCTGCACCAGGTCGTCGGCGTCGCTCGGGCTACGGGTGAACTGCGTGGCCGTGCGGTGCATGGCATCGAGGTGCGGGAGCACCTCAGCCTCGAAGATCTGTCGTCGTTGGGTCGGGTCCATCATGTTCCTCGGGACGGATAGAGAAGCACGGTGGACAACCCTGGCAAGGGGTCGATCTATTCCTCAGGGGTCCCGATCAGCCTCATGGGCCCGCTCCGACGCTTTGGCCTCCAGGGCCTCGACGCGCTGGTTGAGCCGCCGAACCTCCGCCTGGAGCGCCTCGATCTGGGCCATCGGGTTGATGCCCTCCCAGAACGACTTCATCTGGTGGTCGACCCGGTGCTGCCAGTGGTCGATGGCCTCTCGCGACTGCTCGACGAACTTCTCCACCCGACCGGGCTCGGCCACGGTCGCCGCCGGCGCCGCCGGCTCATGGACAGGCGCGGGCGCGGGCTCCACAGGCTCGGGCTCAGGCTCCGAGGGGGCGGCCTCGTTGCGGGTGATGAGCTTGCCCATCGGGGTGTCGCGCACCGCCGAGAGGATGCGCTCGCTCGACGAGTGCAAGAGCTCCTTCAAGGCCCCCAGGGCAGCCGGCTCTGCTTGCGCTCCTCCTCGTAGAGGATCTGCGCGAGCGTCATCCGGGTGAGGTCTTCCTTGGTGGTGTTGTCGATGATCCGGACGTCCTCGCCCTGGCGGACGTACTCCGCGATCTGCGGCAGCGTGACGTAGCGGCTCTCGACCGTGTCGTAGAGCTTGCGGTTGCTGTAGCGCTTCACCACCCGGGTGGTCTGGGGTCCCGCCGACTGTCCGCCGTCCGTCGCCACTTTAGAGGATTCCTCCATCTTACTGAACAGTGCCGAGAGCCTTAGCAGGGCGCCCGATGGCGTGAGTGCCGCACTCCCCCCGCGCAGGTCAAGCGCCGGGAGCTTCGATCCCTTCGTGGGGCCCGGTTCCGCCGACGTCCATGGCCCCGGGAAGACGCCGACCGGGGACACATCGTTGGAGGGTCTGCGCCGCGACCCTGCTAGCCTCCGTCGTCGCGAGCGATGACCGAAGGCCTCCCGACGCCCCCACCCGAGCAGCCCCAGCGACCCAACCAGTCGCGCGTAGGGCTCGTGGCCCTGGCGGCGGTGTGCGCGAGCCTCGGCGGCATGCTCGGCGGCAGCGCGCTGGGGGTGATGCACGCCCCGAGCGCTCCGCTGGTGCTGGTGACGGTGGTGCCCGCGGGGGACGGCGGGCCGCAGCTCTCGCAGGAGGCCAACCCCGAGACGGCGGGCGACGGGGTGATGGACGACCTCGACGAGGCCCCCTCGGACGCAGGCTCGGTGGTGATCGCCGACGAGTCGATCGTGGACGTCCCCGTGGTGGCCGCGGCGCCCGCTGCGCCGAGGAGGCGCGACCCCTCGGTGATCACCTCGGACGACGTCCCCGAGGGGCCCGTGCAGGGCTACGTCGACGGGCGCTCGATGCGCATCGTGGTGAGGCGCCTCGACGCCAAGCCCGTCGAGGTGCGCACCGCGGCGGCCTACCTCCGGATGCGCGACGCGGCGCTGAGAGACAACGTACGGCTGCGCATCGTCAGCGGCTTCCGCACCATGGCGCACCAGCAGGCGCTCTACCGGGCGTACCGGCGGGGCCGGGGCAACCTCGCGGCGGTGCCGGGGCACTCCAACCACCAGAGCGGCCACGCGCTCGACCTCAACACCTCGTCGCCGGGCGTGCTGCGATGGCTCGACCGCAACGCGCGGCGCTTCGGGTTCCGCCGGACGGTGCCGTCGGAGTCGTGGCACTGGGAGTGGTGGTGAACGCGCTCTCGTGATTTTCGTGAACCCTATGGCGGCGCGACCGGCTCCCATCGTTGAGAGGGAGACGAAGAACATGTGTAGACGAGTGGCTTGTTCCGAGTGCAACAAGGCGACCTTCGCGGGCTGCGGCATGCACGTCGAGCAGGTGCTCGGCGGTGTCCCGGCCGAGCAGCGGTGTTCGTGCAACCAACAGTCGTCGCTGCCTCCGCGAGAGGCGGCCGAGAAGCGGAAGGGGTGGCCCTTCGGGTGAGTCGCGGCGCGACGCACCGGACAGGCTGAGCCCCGATGTGTGAACTCTTCGCGATGAGCGCGCGCATGGCGGTCGTCACGGAGTTCGCCCGGGGGCATACGCCTCCTCCCGCCGGATGACCGCGGCCCCGCCCACCCCGTCGACGGCTCAGGCCGCCGCGGGCGCGACGGCGGGCTCACCGACCCGCGCCAGCCCCCAGGACAGCTCCATGTCCTCGGCCAGGATGCGCACCAGAGCCCCGTCGAGGCGACCCGCCTTCACGATCCCATCGAGGACCGCGAGGATCTGCCGCGGCGCCAGCGCCTTTCGATAGGGCCGATCCTGCGCGAGGGCCTGGAAGATGTCGGCCACGGTGATGAACTGCGCCTCGATGGGGATCTCCTCGCCCCGCAGGCCGTCCGGGTAGCCGCTGCCATCGAGCAGCTCATGGTGCATCCCAGCGACGCGCGCGATGGCCTCGAAGCCGCCGATGCGACCGAGGATGAGGCGCGACTCGGTGACGTGTCGGCGCATCGCCGCGCACTCGCACGCGTCGAGGGGCCCTGGCTTGTCGAGGACCTCATCGGGCACCCGCAGCTTACCCAGGTCGTGCAGCAGGGCCGCGATCTCCAGGGCCTCTCTCGATCCGCGCAGCCGCCCGCTCGCGTCGGCGAGGTGCAGGGCCAGCGCAGCCACGCCGTTGGAGTGACGGGCGGTGAAGGGGCTCTTGGCGTCCACGGTCTGCGCGAAGAGCAGGGCGAGGCCGCGCGCGTCGGCGGGCCTGAGCTCGCGGTGGGCCTCCTCGAGCGGCATCGTGAGGCGCTCGCGCGCCTGGCTGCGCATCGTGAGCAGCGTCTCCGGGTCTTCGAGCACCAGGCGGGCCGCGTCCACCAGGTCGGGCGAGAACAGCCGCGCCCAGGGGTTGAGCAGCCGCTCGTGCATCAGTCGGCGCAGGGCCTCCGCGTCGTCGGTCTTCACGCTCGCCTGAAGCACGTCCATCCGGTCGGCCAGGAAGATGAGGTTGGTCAGCTTCGCCGTGCGCTCGTCGAGGTCCCGCAGCTGCGGCCACGGGGTGTGGTGGTAGCGGATCACGTCGGCGAGGTGAGCGAGGGGACCGAAGCCCGACACCAGCCGGGCCCCCGCCTCGGAGTGGCCGTCCTCCGAGGTGATCCGCCGCACCAGCAGACCGTGGAGCGCCGTCGAGGACACGCCGCAGTCATGCACCAGCGACGCGTGGTGTGCGTCCTGCCGGAGCTCAGGCTCGCCGAGCGTGTCCACCAGATGGCGCGCCATCCAGGCCACCCGCTTGCCGTGAAAGACATCATCGACGCCGACCAGATCGAGCGCGTCGGAGAGAACAAAGAGAGCGCGACCAAGACCAACCTGCGGGGACCAGACTTCGGGAAACATGAACGAGACGACTCTTTCTCCCCGCCGGGAGGACCCCTCTAGCAACGGCCGAGCCTCACCCAGAGCACGGAAAGGTGACCGGCGCCCGTTCGTGAGAGAGCGTCTCATAAGCACATATCCAGTGGGGTCGGACCAGTGTCCCGGCTTTCGTCTCTCCTTAGTTCCGCAGGCGTTGACGGTGGGCTCCTGAAGGCCCATGTGTGATAACGAGACCTTCGGCTGCACTGCATATAGGTCTAGTGCCGTGAGGGCCCTCGAGATGCTCTTGCTCACGCATATTCTGCGTTGGGGTGCAAGAAGCTACGATCTCGCCAAAGGCCTTTGTGGCTAATGGTTTTCGTGTCGGCTCAGGGCCGCTTTCGGGGTTGGCTACCGGCAACTCTTGCGGCCATGCCATGCCGAGATGCGAAATATCATGTGGCATGAGCCGTGCAAATCGCCGCTTCGAGGCAAGTGAGGTCGGCACAAGGCGATCAGGTGCTAGAGAGTTTGACGGCAGGAGTCATCGTCGTCGGCACCAATGGACGTCTCGATTATGCCAACCAGGCGGCGGCGACGATTCTCCGGCAGTCCACCGATCGACTGGTCGGGCGCGCGGTCTCCGAGGTCCTCGTGTCGCTCGAGCAGATCATCAGCGCCGCATCCGCGACCGAGGCGCAGCGTGAGGCCACGGTCACGCTGCATGACGGGTCGAGCACCGTCGTAGGCTTCGCGGTCAGCGCGCCCAGCGTGCAGGGCTCACGCACGGTCCTCTTCCAGGAGATCACCGCGGTGCTCGAGCTGCGGCGGGAGCGCGACCGGCTGCTCCAGATGGCCGCGCTCGGCGACGCGCTGCCGTCGATCCTCCACGAGCTGCGCAACCCCCTCGCGGCGGTGACGAACACGCTGGAGGTGCTCGTCGAGGAGGCCGACGACTCGATGCGCGACTACCTCCACTCGATCCTCTGGGAGGTGCGTCGGATGAACCTGACGCTTCAGGGCGTCGGCGGCCTCGCGCGGCCGATGCACTCCGACCGCCACGTCGCGGTCGACCTCGCGGTGAGCGAGGCGTGCAGGATCCTGGAGGGGAACGCGACGCGCCTCGGGGTGAAGCTGAGCGCCGAGGTGCCCACGCTGCCGCTGCTCCCCCTCGACTGGGGCGTGGTGAGCGGCATCGTCTTCAACCTCGTCAAGAACGCGATCGAGGCCTGCGAAGAGGGCGACTCCATCCTGGTGAGCGCGAGCCTGGACCCCGACGACACCTTCGTCCTCCGCGTGGCGGACACCGGAGAGGGGATGACCCCGGACGTGCTCGCCCGCTGCCGGCAGCTCTTCTTCACCAGCAAGCAGCAGGGCTCGGGCATCGGGCTCGCGCTCTGCCAGCAGATCGCCGAGTCGTCGGGAGGCTCTCTCGACATCAAGAGCACGCTCGGCGACGGGACGGTGGTCACCCTCGAGGTGCCGCTGCATCCGGCCCGGCTCTCTCGCCCTGGCAGCGGCTGACCGCGGGCGACAACGCAGCTCGTGAAGTGCTGATTCGCGCCACCGACGGCGCGGACGGCTGAACCGATCGACTCGAGATTAGAAAGGCAACAAGAGGTCATCATGTCACGCGTAGACAGCTTGAATCGCGTCCTTCGTGGTCTGCAGAGCTCGTCCCCGGATGTGGAGGCGAGCGCGCTCATCTCCGAGGACGGCCTCATGATCGCGAGCGCCCTGCCCCAGCACGTCGACGAGAGTCGAGTCGCGGGAATGAGCGCGACGCTCTCCAGCCTCGGCACCCGCGCGGCGACGGAGCTCGAGCGCGGCGACGTCGAGGAGGTGCTCGTGCGGGGAAAGAACGGCTATGCCGTGATGATGGCGGCGGCCTCGGGGACGCTCCTCCTCTGCCTCGCCAGCAAGCAGGCCAAGCTCGGGCTCGTCTTTCTCGACATGCGCCGCGCGGTCGAGGACATCGCCAAGATTCTCTGAGGAAGGCCGGGCGCACTCTCATGTCACACGTTGTCTTGTTCGATAACGGAACCCATAAGAACATCCTCCTCGACGACTACGGCACCGGAGGCCTCGCCGTGCAGGCGAACCAGCACGTCATCGTCGATGGCGCCTCGGGGATGATCCTCGACCCCGGAGGGCACAAGGTCTACTCGAAGGTGCTCGCGGCCACGTCCGGCCTGCTCGGCCGCGCGAAGCTGGAGAGCATCTTCCTCTCGCACCAGGACCCGGACATCGTGGCCGCCGTCAACGGCTGGCTGATGACCACCGACGCGACGGCCTACCTGTCCGCGCTGTGGATCCGCTTCGTGGCGCACTTCGGCATCGACCGCCTGGTCGAGTCGCGCCTGCTGCCCATCCCCGATCACGGGATGTCGCTGCCCCTCGGCGCGGCGACCATTCAGATCATCCCCGCGCACTTCCTCCACTCGCCCGGCAACTTCCAGCTCTACGACCCGGTGTCGAAGATCCTGTACAGCGGCGACCTGGGCGCGGCGGTCGGGCCGGAGTACCGCGAGGTGACCGACTTCGACGCCCACCTGCAGTACATGGCCGGCTTCCATCGCCGCTACATGTCCGGCAACCGGGCGCTCAGGGCCTGGGCGAAGATCGCGCGGCAGCTCGACATCGAGATCATCGCGCCGCAGCACGGGCGGTCTTCAAGGGCAAGCCCATGGTGGAGCGCTTCATCTCGTGGTGCGAAGGGCTCGAGTGCGGCGTCGACATCGTCGAAAGCTTCTACGCACGTGAGGGCTGATGGACCGCATCCGCAATATCCTCTTCGTAGAGGACGAGCAGACGCTGCGGCTGTCGATGGCCCGGGGGCTCTCCAAGCTCCCGGGCGTGAAGGTGTCAGACGCGGCGACGGTGCGGGAGGCGAAGAGCCTGATCGCGACGACCCGGCCGGAGCTGGTGATCTCCGACCTCGACCTGCCGGACGGGTCGGGCATCGAGGTCGTGGCGGAGCTCGATCGACTGGGGATCAGGGTGCCGATCGTGTTCGTGTCCGCGTACCTCGGAAGGTTTCGTCATCGGCTTCCGACCCGGGGAGACGTTGAGGTGTACGAGAAGCCCGTCGGGCTCGACAAGCTGCGCGCCGTGGTCGAGGACAAGCTCGGGCTCGTCGACGCAGCGCCGATCTCGCCCTTCGGCGTGTCGGACTATGTGCAGCTCGCGGGCATGGGACGCCACTCGGTCGTCATCGAGGTGCGCTCGGTCGGCGGCCACGGGCGGTTGCACGTCAACAGCGGAGAGCTGTGGAGCGCGGAGGACAGCCTGGGGTCGGGCATCGACGCCTTCCGACGCCTCGTGCTCCTGGGCGCGGCGCAGGTGAGCTGTCGCACGCTCCGCAAGAACGAGCTCCCGACGAGGGACATCGGACGCTCCGCCGAGAGCGCGCTCCTCGAGGTGGCCCGGACCTACGACGAGGCCGAGCGCGACGCGGCCCACAGCGCGACCGCCAACGACGACGGCTGGGGCGATGTGTTCGTGGAAGCCCCCGCGCCGAAGGCCAGCACCCGCCCGCCTCGCGCCGGGAAGTGCATCCAGGCGGGGACGCTCCGACCGCCGCCGCCGAGGGCGCCGACCGTGGCCCGAGGGCCCGTGAGGGATGTACCCCCGCCGCCGCCGATACCCTCGCTGAGGAGCACGGCCAGGGCCTTCGATGAGGCCTTCGAGCGCGGCGTCGATGCGCTTCTCGCCAAGGACTACCCGAGGGCCCTCGCCGCGTTCACCGAGGCCAGCCGGATCTCCCCGGACGACCGCCACGTCGTCGCCAACCTGGAGCGCCTCCGCAGCATGGGGTTCGCATGACCGCGCACTCGCGCTTCGTGGTTCCGGGCGAGGATCTCCCGTCCTTCGTGGCCAGCGCCTTCGCCGCCATCGGCGTGGCGACCACCGTGGGTGCGCTGCTGACCTGGGCGAGCGCGGCGAGAGCGGATCACCCGCGGCCCGCTGCCCCCACAGTCGCAGTCGTGCTCGCGCCAGCGCCAGCGCCAGCACCAGCACCAGCACCAGCGCCAGCACCGACTCCCGCGCCGGTGCCGAGCGCCCCGCCGCCGGTGGCGAGCGCCCCGGAGCGGCCCCGTTGCCCGGCCCTCGTGTTGAACTTCCGAGCCGCGAGGGTGGCGCCACCCGCAGCTGCCCAGGGGTCGCTCTCCGCGCTCGCAGCGTGGCTCGTGGCCCACCCGACGACCGGCGTGTTCGTCGACGGGCACGCCGACTCCACCGGATCGGACGACGGCAACCTGCGGCTGAGCCGACATCGCGCCGCGCTCGTCCGCGCCGCCCTGGTGCGCTCGGGGGCGTCGCCCGCGCGCATCACCATCCGCGGCTTCGGCTCATACTGGCCGGTCGGCGAGTCGCCGCCGGACGCCTCGTGGAACCGCCGCGTCGTCATCCAGACCCACGGCGACGAGTGCCCGCGCGAGAGGGAGGAGGTCATCGATCCATGACGCCGCTGGTCGTTGTTCTGGCCGCCGCGGCGGTCACCGCGCTGCTGATCGCGGGCTACCTCTTCGGCGCGCGCGCCGGGCGGGCCGCGAGGGCGGCGATGCTGGAGGAGAGGGAGTCGCAGGGAGCGCGGGTCATGGCGCTCGAGGCCCGGCTCGCCGCGCAGCCGCCTCGCCCACGGGACGATCAGGTCAAGACCGAGCTCGAGGGGATGCTCGCGCCGCTGCTCGATCGTGAGCGCATCGGCCGGGAGCTGTCGGGCATCCGGGTGGGCGGCGGCGGCCTGGGCGAGCTCCCGAAGCTCCTCGACGCCATCGCGCAGAAGGCCGGCTTCTCCCACGTCGTGCTCAGCGACGAGTCGGGGCTCCCGCTCGCGGCGAGCACGGGCGCAGCAGAGGTCGAGGCGCTCGCTGGCACCGCGGCCTTCTTCCTCACCCTCGCCGAGCGCGCCGAGCGCGCCGAGCTGCCGAGGCCGATGTCGTGCGTCGTGCTCGACGAGACCAACCGCATGACGCTCCACCGGATGTTCGTGGTGGGGGCGGCGCGCTACACCGTGAGCGCGGTCTCGCGAGGGATGAACCTCGCCCCCGGAGCGCTCGACCCGGCGCTCTCTCCGCTGGAGCGAGCGCTCACCCGGCGCGAGCTCGCGTAGCCTGGTTCTGGGCCACCCGCGCCATCAAACACCCGGGATCGATGACGTGGGCGGTCGCGCCCCTCCGCTTCGCTCCGGGTGAGGCCGGGGACTGATGGCGTGGGCGGGCTCAGATCCGAACGGGAAGCGTAGCTAGCGCGGGCACACGCCGCGGGTGCTGACGCGGGCGCCGGCGGAGGCGGCGTAGCAGGAGTTGGGGTACGTGCGGCCGTCGCAGCCGCACACCGGCGAGTAGATCTCGATGCACGCCGTCGGACGCGTGGCGCAGGCGCCTACGGTGCCGCAGACGTCGCCCGCGCAGTAGGACTCCCGACCGCAGTCGGCGTTGCTTCGGCACGACGTCGAGGGGCAGGCGCCGCGGGCGCTGGTCGGCCGGTCGGGGCGGCAGGAGAGGTAGGTCTCGCCCGTGCAGGAGCAGAAGGCCTCCGCTCGCAGGCACGCGATGGCCGCGGAGCAGAACCCGTCGCGCACGCACGCGCTCGCGGCGAACACGCACTCCTGGCCAGCGCCGCAGTCCCTCGCGGTGTTGCAGCGCCCGTTGCCCGCGTCGACCGCGCTGCCCGCGTCGACCGCGCTGCCGCAGACGCCTCGGGATGCGACGCGCACGCCCACCGAGGCGGCGCTGCACTCGTTGCCGTAGGTGCGCCCGTCGCAGCCGCAGACGGGGTTGTACTCGCGGGTGCAGACCTCCGGTCGCAGCGCGCACGCGCCGAGGCCGCCGCAGGTGCTGGCGGCGCAGTAGGCGTTGCGCCCGCAGTCGCCGTTGGTGCGACACGCGGGCGGACCCGCATCGATCACGCCCGCGTCGACCGCGCTGCCGCAGACGCCTCGGGAAGCCACGCGCATGCCCGCCGACGCAGCGGCGCACGCGTTGCCGTAGGTGCGCCCGTCGCAGCCGCAGACGGGGCTGTACTCGAGGGTGCAGGCCGCGGGGCGCGGGGCGCAGGTCCCGGGGGTTCCGCAGCCGGTGCCCGCGCAGTAGGCGCTGCGCCCGCAGTCGGCGTTG
The DNA here is from genome assembly GCA_016704445.1 of Deltaproteobacteria bacterium. Lineage (GTDB taxonomy): Bacteria > Myxococcota_A > Polyangia > Polyangiales > SCUS01. Next base: position 104,628 of record JADJAE010000027.1, on the reverse strand, counting down.
GTGCGACAGGCGTTTCCGGCGTCGATGGCCGGGCCCGCGTCGATGGCCGGGCCCGCGTCGATGGGCTGCCCCGCGTCGATGGCCGGGCCCGCGTCGACCGGCGGCGGCACGTCGGGACAGCGTTCGCCCGCCGGCAGGCAGCGCTGGAGGGACTCACAGCAGAGGGTGCCGACCATGCAGAGGGCGCGAGGACAGAAGGCTCCAGCACCCGTATCGACGGGGACCCCGCCGGCATCGACCGTGGGCACGCCCGTATCGACGGGGACCTCGCCGGCATCGACCGTGGGCACGCCGGTATCGACGGGAGCGCCCGTGTCGACCGGGGGGGCGACCGGGGTGTCGGAGGTCGCGCTGGCGTCGTCATCGCCCGCATCGACGGAGGGTTCGAGCGGCGTGGCGCCGCAGCCAGCGATCAGCGCAGCCGCGGCGAAGCGCGCGGCAAATCCAAGGTGGCGAGCGCGTAGGTGAATCATGTTCGTCCTCTTAAGAAGCCCCATCGGAGGGGGGAGTGAGGGCCGCCTGTGGTGGCGTCGCAACGATGGAGCCAGTGTGGCTCCCTGTCGGGTCGGCTGGCCAGTCCCCTACTGCCCTCCGGCACCCTGCGGACCGGCAGCGCCCTCGCCGAGCGCTCGTCACCCCGACCGGCGGTCGCTTCTTGACGGCTCCCTGCCCTTCCCTCCACCAATGCAGGCAATGCGCACGCTTCGCTGGCTCCTCGCGGTCTGCCCTGCCCTGGTCCTGTCATGCACCGACTCGCCGACCCCGCCGGCGGACTCCGGCGCCGACGCAAGCGCGCTCGATGCCTCCAGCGACCTGGGCGCCGACGGCCCCGCCACCGCCGATGCCAACGACAGCGGCCTGCCCAGCGCGTTCCCCACGGTTGCGGTCACCGAGCGCTGGGACATCCCCGGGCTCACCGGCGAGGTGCACATCCTCCGCACCGCCGGCAACGTGCCCCACCTCTACGCCCGCAACCGCGCCGACCTCGCCCGCGCGCACGGCTTCGTCGTCGCCCGCGACCGCTTCTTCTTCCTCGACCTCGCGCGGCGCTACGGCACCGGCCGCCTCGCCGCCCTCCTCGGCGACGCCGCCCTGCGCACCGACCAGCAGAACCTCGGCGTCGGCATGGGCTTCGTCACCGACAACATCCTCCGGCTGCTCAGCCCCGAGCAGCGCGCGGTCTTCCAGGGCTTCGCCGACGGCATCAACGCCTACATCGCCCAGGCCCAGGACGGCGCCCTCTCCTCGCCCAGCGAGTACACCCTGGCCGCCCCGCTGCTGGGCCGCCGCCGCGCGTCCGACCTCCTCGAGAACTTCACCCTTCGCGACGTCGCCGCGATGAACACCACCTTCCTCTACCAGTCGGGCTTCGAGACCGACGACGTCGGCCGCGACCGCGCCGCCCGCAACCTCCCCGGCAACTTCACGGGCCAGGCCCTCGCCGATCTCCGCGCCGCGGGCGTCTTCCCCGAGCTCTGGAACCCCCTCCGCCAGCCCGCCGCCTCGCGCTCCGCCGACGGGTGGGGCCTCGAGACCGCCGCGGGCACCATGGCCATCGCGCGCCCCGCCGCCCCGCCCCGCGAGCAGCGACCGGACACCCACCCGGGCGCCGCCAGCATGGCCGTGCCGCTGCCCTCGCTCGACCGGCTCGCGAGCAACCTCGGCGAGATCCAGGCGAGGCTGATGCGCGACCACGAGGTGGGCTACGGCTCCAACAGCTGGGCCGTGATGGGCAGCCGCACCCGCGACGGCAGCACCCTGCTCGCGGCGGACGGTCACCTCCCGCTCACCATCCCCGCGCTCTTCTACCAGATCGGCCTCGACACGCAGACCCTCGGCGGCGGCGACATCCACCAGATGGGCATCGCGCTCACCTTCCTCCCGGCCACCGCCATGGGGACCAACGGGCGCGTCGCCTGGGGCTTCACCCAGCTCGGCGGCGACATCACCGACTGGTACCGCGAGGAGCTGGTGCTCGACGCCTCCGGGCGCCCCGCGGGCACGCGCTTCCGCGGCGAGGTGCGGCCGCTCACCGTCACCGAGGAGACCGTCGGGGTGGCCAACGTCCCGGCGCTGATGAGCGTCGGCCGCACCGAGCGCTGGAGCCGCTACGTCACCTTCGACGGCCGCTGGATCAACCAGATCGAGGGCCGCCGCGTGATGCCGGGCGACCCGACGGCGCCGGGCGAGGTGCGGGTGCAGCTCCTCGGCGACCTGGTGGTCCCGGGCGACACCGACGGCGACGGGGTGATCACCGCGGTGAGCTTCGACTACGTGGGCCTCGACGGAGGCAACGCCTTCCGCGCCTACGACGGCTACGGCAAGGCCCGCAACGTGAGGGAGTTCCGCGAGGCGAGCCGCTCGATGCTGGCCACCTCGCTCAACCAGGTCGCCGCCGACGCCGACGGCTCGGTCTACTACGCCGGCTGGCAGGCCGTCCCGTGCCGCGAGTACCTCCCCCGCGAGGCCGACCGCTCGTGGCGCGTCGGCGCCAACCCCCGGCGCCTCCTCGACGGCACCACCTACGGCGGCTTCCACATCCCCCTGCGCGACGGCGTCATCGACGAGTCCATGGGCGCGGTCGACCCCTACCAGTGCGTGGTCCCGCTCGACCGCACGCCCGCGGCGCTCGACCCGGCGCGGGGCTACGTGATGACGGCCAACAACGAGCCCGGCAACATCACCGGCGACGACTCGGTCACCAACGACCCGGTGTACATCGGCGGCCCCTGGCACGACGGCTTCCGCGGGGCGCGCATCGACACGGTGCTCACCGCGGGCGTCGCGGCCCGCACCCTCGACGGCGACGCGATGGCCGCGCTCCAGGCCGACTCGCGCTCCAACCTCGGCGAGGTGCTCGTGCCCGCGCTGCTCGACGCCATCGCGAGCGCCCGCACCGCCGCCGCCGCGACGCCCGCCGCAGGCTCCCCGGAGGCCCGGCTCGCGGCCGCGTGGCGCGCCCACCAGGCCGACTACGAGAGCGTCGAGCGCCGGCTCACGGCGTGGCGCACGGCGGGCTACCCCGCCCACTCCGGGGTGGAGACCTTCTATCACTCGCTCGTCCCCAACGAGCGCGAGCTCTCCGTGGCGACCAGCATCCACAACGCCTGGATGGGGCGCTTCTTCAACGGGGTGTTCGGCGACGAGCGCCTGCCCGATGGGGTCTTCGACAACGGCGGCGGCGGCAGCGTCGGGCGCGTGCGGGCGATGCTGCGGATGCTGCGAGGACGAGGCGCGGGCAACCCCGAGATGCTGGCCTCGTACAACCCCGCCACGCAGGAGAGCGCGTACTTCGACGTGCTCGGCACCGAGGCCGTGGAGACCAGCCGCGAGGTGGCGCTCACCGCCCTCGACGCGGCGCTCACCTTCCTGCGCGCCGCCCCGTCGGCGCCGGGCCGCGGAGGCTACGGCACCAACGACATGGACCAGTGGGTGTGGGGCCTTCGGCACCATGTGAATTTCGAGTCGATCCTGTCGACCTTCCTCGACGGTGGATCGTCGCTGGGCGCGCTGGTGTCGGGCTTCTCGATTACACCGGCACGTATTCCGCTGGCGATGAACCTCGCGCCGACGGACCCTCGCGCCAACCTCCCGGGCTTCCCCCGGCCGGGCGACCAGTGGGGCGTCGACGCGGCCAACTCGGGCTTCGGGGGTGAGTCGTTCACCTTCGGGTCGGGTCCCACCTACCGGATGGTGGTGGCCCTTCGCCGGGGGATGCCCGACGCGATGGAGGGTCGCAACGTGATCCCCGGGGGACAGTCGGGCCTGAACGACAGCGAGTTCTACGACGACCAGGCGAGGCTCTGGCTGGGCAACCGCGCGCTGCCGATGCTGCTCTCGGCGGACGCCGTGGTGGCCGCGGCGACGGGCCACGAGGTGCTCGTCCCCGCCCCGGTGCGCTCGGGCGGAACCGACTGATGCGCCTCGCGGGAGCGGTGTCCGTGGTGGTGGCGCTCGGGTGTCGCCGGGAGGCTACGGCGCCGGCGCCGGTGAGCTCCCGGGCGGACGGGGCGCTGCCGACGGTGACGGCGCCGAGGGTGACCGGAGCGATGCGCTGGGACGGCCGGCTGGACGAGCCCGTGTGGGCGACCGCCCGGCGCATCGGCGGCTTCGTGCACCCGACCACGGGGCAGCCGGAGCCGGGGTCGAGGGTGAACGGGGACGCGCGCGTGGCGTGGAGCGACGCGGGGCTGCTGGTGGCCTTCGAGGTGCGCGACCGCGAGGCCGAGAGCTCGTTCGCGCCGACGCAGCGGGACGCCCATGTGTGGGAGGGCGCGTCGGGCGTGGAGGTGATGCTGCAGCCCGGGGACTTCGGCGACAACCGGGAGTATTTCGAGGTGCAGGTGGGCGTGAACGGCGCCCGCTGGACGACGCGCTTCGACGACTACAACCGCCCGGTGGCGCGCGATGCCGCGGGGGTGATGCACTTCGGCCACGAGGACTGGGAGCCCGCGCTGGAGTGCGGGACGGCGAAGACCAGCGACGGCTACGTGGTGGAGATGCTGGTGCCGTGGGCGGCGGTGATGACGTCGAGGGTGACGGCGGCGCCGAGGGCGGGCGAGGCGTGGCGGATGAACCTGTACACGTTCAGGGATGGGCAGCGCGACTCGCTCGCGTGGTCGCCGCTCCTGGGACAGGGGAACTTCCACCGGGCGACGAGGTTCGGTCGGGTGGTCTTCGGGGGGTGAAGGGGCGCTACGACCCGCTTCCCGGGTACGCCCGCTCTCCCCGCAGCGCCCTCGCGCAGAACACCAGCCACGGCGGCGTGAATAGCGCCGCCCACAGCACCATCGCCGCGTCGGCCCGGCTCGCCAGCAGCGCCGCGAAGAAGCCCGTCGCCGCCGCCCTCGGGGCGAGCTCCCGCCACGGCAGCCGCGCGCCCGTCTTCACCACAGCCACCGTGTAGAGCGTCGCGAAGAAGGCCAGCGCGGGCGCCGTCGTCGACAGCGGCAGCTCCGCCCGCAGCACCCAGCGCAGCAGCGCCCACCAGAGCGCGAGCACCAGCGCGTGCGACGCCACCAGCGCCATCGGGATCATCGCCCACCGCCGCGGGGGCGGGAGCACAGCGAGCAGCCAGGTGGCCGCGAAGGCGTAGCAGCCCCAGCCGACGATGCCGATGACGGGGACGGTCATCACGCCGGGCTGGGTCCAGTGCCAGAGGCCCGCGCGCACGGCGATGGGCTCGATGAGCGCGGCGTCGAAGGTGACCAGCGCCCCGGTGAGGGCGGCCTCCTTCCACGGCGGCGCGTCGGTCGAGCGGAGGAGGGCGCGGGCGACGGCGCGGGCGGAGAGCACCACCGGCGCCCAGATGGTGGGGATGAGCAGCGGGACCCGGTCGACGAAGAGGTGCCACCCGGGCGAGTACGCGTAGAAGCCGTACGCGCGGATCATGGTGTCCTCGCCGATGAGCGCGCCGAGGCCGAGCAGCAGGGCGTCGCGGAGCAGCGCGGGCTCCCGGCGGTGGGCGACGAAGTACGCCGCGAGGATGGCGAGGCAGGCGATTTCCAGGGCGATCATCGACGGGCGCGGAGCATCTCACGCCTCGGGGCGTTTACAGTCCGCGCGTGAACGACCTCGCCTCGGCGCTGCGGCTGCACATCGTGGCCATCGCGGTCTGCGCCACCGTGACCTTCGGCTACCTCTTCATGGGCGCCTACCCCGTCGGGCTCGCGCTGCTCTGCGGCCTCGACTGGTGCATCGTCAACCTCCTCAACCGCGCCACCGACGTCGATGAAGACCGGCTCAACGGCATCGCGGCCACGGAGTTCGTCGCCAGCCACGCGCGCTCGCTCGTCGCGGGCTGCCTGATCACCCTCGCGGCCTCGCTCGCCTGGGGCTTCGCGGCGCTGCCGCTCTCGCTCGCCATCGTGCGCGTGGTCTTCCACGCGATGGGCCTGGGATACAGCTTCCGCATCGTCCCCACCCCGAAGGGCATGCGCCGCTTCAAGGACCTCTACCTCTTCAAGAACTCCATGAGCGCCGTGATGTTCGTGCTCAGCGTGGGGCTCTATCCCCTCCTCGGGCTGCAGCGCGAGCGGGTGATGTCCCTGCCCGGCATCGCGGCCGTCATGGGGTTCTTCTTCCTCTTCGAGCACACCTTCGAGGTGCTCTACGACCTGCGCGACGTCGACGGCGACCGCGCGGTGGGCGTCCCGACCTACCCCGTGGTGCACGGCCCCGCGACCAGCGCGGCCATCATCTACGCCCTCTGCGCGGCCTCGGTGGCGGTGCTCGCCGTCGCCCGCGTCGCCCACGCGGTCACCACCCGGGAGCTTCTCATGGTCGCCGCTCCCATCGCCCAGGCGGCCTTCCTCTCCCGCCGCGGCCCCGACGGGATCACCCGCTCGGACTGCATCAGGATCACCTACGGCGGCGCCGGTCTGCTGCTCTTCTTCCTCCTCGGCACCTCGCTCTGGCAGCGAGCGGGCCTGCCGATGAACCTCTGATCCGCGCGCCGCGCGAACCGTCGACGGGGCCACCGGGTTCTGGTACCCACAGCGACGCCATGGCATCGACGCTACTGCTGGAAATTGGTTGCGAAGAACTCCCCACCTCCTTCCTCGACGGAGCGCTCGAACAGCTCGCGACGCTGGTCCCCGAGGAGCTCACCCGGGCCCGCGTGGCCTTCGGCGCAGTGCGGGTGCTGGGCACCCCCCGCAGGCTCTCGGTGCTGGTGCACGACGTGGCCGACGCCGTGGCCGCCCGCGAGGAGGAGCTGCTCGGCCCCGCCGAGAGCGCCGCGAAGACCCCCGCCGGGCGAGTGGTCCAAGGCCGCCGAGGGCTTCGCCCGCAAGAACGACCTCAGCCTCGCCGACCTCTCCATCGCCGAGACCCCGAAGGGCCGCTACCTCCGCGCGGTGAAGCGCACCCCCGGCGCCGAGACCAGCGCCCTCCTCCCCGAGGTGCTCGGGGCCGTGTGCCGCCGCATCGCCTTCGCCAAGAGCATGCGCTGGGCGGACGGCGACGTGGCCTTCGGCCGCCCCATCCAGTGGATCGTCGCGCTCCTCGGCGACGCGGTGGTCCCCTTCTCCTTCGCGGGCATCGCGGCGGGGCGCAACACCCGCGGCCACCGCTTCCTCTCCCCCGATCGCTTCGACCTCGCGCGGGCCGAGGGCTACGTCGAGGCCCTCGCCTCGGCGCACGCCATGGTCGACACCGCGGCGCGTCGCAGCGGGATGATGGCCGCCCTCAACGCGGCCGCGAAGGAAGCAGGCGGAACGCTCCGTGAGGACGCCTTCCTCGAGCGCGAGGTGACCGGCCTCGTGGAGGAGGCCTTCGTGGTGGCGGGGCGCTTCGACGAGAACTTCCTGAAGCTGCCCGACGCGCTCATCGAGAGCGTGATGCGAGACCACCAGCGGTACTTCGCGGTGCAGCGCACCGACGCGGCGAAGGCCGAGGGCAACGGGCGGCTGCTGCCGGTGTTCCTGACGGTGGTGAACACGGCGCTCGACGAGGCCACCATCCGCAGGGGCAACGAGCGCGTGATGCGGGCCCGCCTCTCCGACGCGGCCTTCTTCGTCGAGCAGGACCGCAAGCACCCGCTGGCCAACCGGGTCGCCGACCTCGACGGGGTGGTGTTTCACGCCAAGCTGGGGAGCTACGGCGACAAGGCCCGGCGGCTCGCGAGCCTCGCTCCCTCCCTGGCGAAGGCCTTCGGGGTGGACGGCGCGCAGAGCGCCCGCGCGGCCTCGCTGGCGAAGGCCGACCTGGTGACGCTCACGGTGGGGGAGTTCCCCGAGCTGCAGGGCGAGATGGGCGCCTACCACGCGCGCCTCGACGGCGAGCCCGGCGCGGTGGCCGACGCCATCGGGGAGCACTACCAGCCCAAGGGCGCGGCCGACGACGTGGCGCCTTCTCCCATGGGGGCCGTGGTGGCCATCACCGACCGCATCGACACCCTGGTGGGCTGCCTCGCGGTGGGGTTGAAGCCCACCGGGAGCGAAGATCCCTTCGGGCTGCGGCGCCTCGCGGGCGGCGTGGTGCGCACGCTGCTGCAGCACCGGGTGAGGCTCTCGCTGGCGGAGCTCGCGGGCGCGGCCTGGGACGTCTACGCGGCGGAGAACGGCAAGATGCTCGCGGCGGCCGCCGGCGCGAAGACGACCCGCGAGGCGCTGGTCGCGACGGTGGTGGACTTCTGCGCCGATCGCCTGCGGGTGCTGCTGGAGGCGCGCTTCGGCCGCGACCTGGTGAGCGCCTGCATGGCCGCGGGCAAGGACGATCCGGTGGACGTGGCGGAGCGCGTCGAGGCGCTGGCGACCTTCTGGAAGACGCCCGCGGCGGCCGACCTGGGGGTGGCCTTCAAGCGGGTGTTCAACATCTCGCGCGAGGCCCCGGCGGGGGAGCTCACCATGGAGGACCTCGGGCGCCTCACGCAGCCCGCGGAGACGGCCCTCGTCGAGGCCTTCGCGCACGCCCGCGCGGAGCTCGAGCCCCTCTGGGCGGGGCGGAAGTACGGCGAGGCGCTGGAGCTCATCGCCCGCTCGCTGCGCGCTCCGGTCGACCGGCTCTTCACCGAGGTCTTCGTGATGGACAAGGACGAGGTGATGCGCGCCTCGCGCTTGCGCCTGCTGGGCCGCATCGCCGACTCGGTCGCGGGCTTCGCTCGCTTCGACGCGCTCGAGGGCTGAGCGCGCGGTCTTGCCCGTCACGGCGAAGTGCAGCTTGTCTCGGCTGCGCGTGCATCGAGGGAGAAGAACCGCCAGGGCGCTTAGGGTCGCGAGGAGGAGATCTGCCGGAGCTGGCGCCTCGGGTTCGCGAGATGGTGGGAGCGATGCCGGAGTCCGACACGAGTTGAAGGGTTCGAGCGCATGACCGCCCAGGCCCGTCGCTCCCTTGCGACCCTTGCGCCCTGGCGGTTCTTCTCCCCCAATACACGCGCACCCGTGACCTCCGCGCTCCTCACCCACCACCCACTCGCACGCTTCCTCGAGTCGACCCCCGTCGTCGACTCCGACGCCCCGACATCGCGGCCTTCGTCGACGCGCGCCTCCGCGGCCTCGACCCGGTGGCCCTCGCCGAGGCGGTGTTCGTCTTCGTGCGCGACGAGGTGCGCCACTCCTGGGACATCCGCGGGCGCCGCGTCACCTGCGTCGCCTCGGAGGTGCTGCGCCACCGCGAGGGCCTCTGCTACGCCAAGAGCCACCTCGCCGCCGCCCTGCTGCGCCGCGCCGGAGTCCCCGCTGGTATCTGCTACCAGCGCCTCACGCTGGACGCCGCCGACGCCTCCGCGGGCCACGTCGTCCACGCGCTCAGCACCGTGTTCATCGCCCCGCTCGGCCGCTGGATCCGCTTCGACGCGCGCGGCAACCGCCCCGGCGTCGACGCCCGCTTCTCGCTCACCGACGAGGCCCTGGCCTTCCCCATCCGCCCAGAGTTTGGCGAGCTCGACTACCTACGCAACGAGCCCGACGCCCATCCCCTCATCGTCGCGTCGCTCACCTCCCACGACGACGCGCTCGCCCTCATGGCGGGGGCTCTGCCGTCCGAGCTCCCGCTCCCCTGATCCGCTACCGCAGCACCCGGACGTGCGCGATGAGCCCGTCTCGCAGGGTGTACACGACGATCACGTGAAGCGCCTCGGGCCCGCGCCCGGTCACCCGCTCCTCGTCCACCACGAAGCGCCCCGCGCGCAGCCTCGTCACCACCTCGCAGCGCAGCTCGGGCGACGCCGCGAACATCTCCCCGTAGCGCACCCGAAGCTCATCCCGGCCGGTCATCAGCCGCTGCCCCGCGGCGTCGTCGATCACCACGTCGTCGGTGAAGAAGCGCGCGAAGCGCTCGACGTCGCGCGCGTTGTAGGCCTCGAGCTGTCCTTCGACCGGGTCCATCGCGGCGCGACGGTACTACCGCTGGAAGCCCAGGCGAGCCGCGATGGCGCTCGCGGCCGCCGTGGCCTCCGCCGCCGAGAGCTGCGCGAAGAGCCTCCGCCACCGCGCTCCCTCCTGCACCTCGACCACGCAGCGCCCCTCCTCGGAGTCCTGCTCGGCCGCGACCCTGAGCTCCCCGATCACCCCGGTCGGGATCACCCGACGCCACGGCATCCACCGCGGCGCCCCTCTCCTCACCAGGGCCTCCGAGGAGACCGTCACCACCGCCGCGTCTCCGAGGCCGAGCCCGACGAGCACGACCCTCGCGCCCACGAGCGCCATCGCCACGACGGCCATCGCCCCGAGCGCGACGTCCCACGCCGACCATCCCCCCGAGAGGCCCACCCTCGCGGCCACCACCACCGGAGCCAGCGCCAGCGCCACCCCGAGCGCCACGGCCACCCCTGAGGGCGCGGCCCGCCCGACCTCGACCTCCGTCACGCCCCCGCCGAGGTCTCGCACCCCGACGCGCCCGGTCGGCGCCGACTCGCCCGGCGTCGATCGCCCTCCCGAGGCCCCTCGCGGCGCGCCACATCGGCTCAACCCCCGTTGGGGGTCGGGTGCGCCCACGGATCGCAGCCGTTGCTGCGGTCGATCACCGACTCGCCCCGCAGCTCGCGCACCGCCACCGAGGCGGCGACCAGCCCGAAGGTGCCCGTCACCCACGCCGCGCTGCCGTCGATGCGAGCGCGCTTCTCGCAGGTGTGCATCCCGTTGTCCGACTGCGGGCACACGCACTGGAAGCCCTTGTCGCTGTCGTACGCGAGCTCCGTCGGGGCGATGGGCATCTCGTCGCTGAACACGCACGCCACGCCCGTCGGAATCGACGGCCGCAGCCGCCACCCGTGCTTGGTGCGAAGGATCTCCCGGAAGTGGTGCGCGAAGGGGTCGTGCTTGCTGCGGGCGATGTCGTCGACCCTGACCCTCGTCGGATCGACCCTGGCGGCCGCGCCCATCACGCTCACCACGGGGATGCCCTCCCGGCGGCAGGTGGCCACGAGGTGGGCCTTGGCGGTGAGGTTGTCGATCGCGTCGATGACGTAGTCGGGGCGATCGCCGAGCAGCGCCTCGCTGTTGTCGACGCTGTAGAACTCCGCCCTCGGGGTGATGGTGGCGCCCGGGTGGATGAGCCTGAGGCGCTCGGCCATGACCTCCACCTTGTGGCGCCCGATGTTGCCCCGCATCGCGTGGAGCTGGCGGTTGCTGTTGGTGACGCACACCAGGTCGAAGTCGACGAGGTCGATGCGGCCGACCGCGGTGCGGGCGAGGGCCTCGGCGGCGAAGCTCCCCACCCCTCCGAGGCCGACGACCATCACCCTCGACGCGGCGAGGGTGCGCATCGCGGGCTCGCCCAGCAGCCTCGCGGCGCGGTCGAAGCGGCGGTGGGTTCGGTAGCCTTCGTCGACGTCTGCCATGGCGGTCGCATCTCTTAGCGCATTCGCCGCGGACGTGCGCTCTTGCCGGTGTCCCGTCGTAGGGCTATGTCCGCCGACAAGATGGCAGAGCGCTTCCTTGATGCCCTTCGCGATCACCCCCTCGTGGCCGACGGCGCCATGGGCACCCAGCTCTACGAGCGGGGCGTGCTCTACACGCAGAACTACGAGGAGATCTGCGTCACCCGGCCGGAGCTGATCAAGAGCATCCACCGCGACTACCTCCGCGCGGGCGCCCAGGTGATCGAGACCAACACCTTCGGGGCCAACCGCTACCGGCTGGCGAAGTTCAACCTGGAGAAGCGGGTGAAGGAGCTCAACGAGGCGGGCGTGCGCGTGGCGCGCGAGGCCGTCGCGGAGTCCACCGCCGCGAGCGCCTGGGTGGCCGGAAACGTCGGTCCGACGGGGCTGCCCACGCTCAAGGGCCTCACCGGGCGCGACCTCGCGGAGATCCGCAGCGCCTTCGAGGAGCAGGTCGCGGGGCTCGCCGGCGCCGACCTGATCACCATCGAGACGATGCGCTCCCCCGAGGAGATGCGGCTCTGCATCGAGGCCGTGCGCGCCACCACCGACCTCCCGATGGTGGCCATGGTGAGCTTCGACGCCTTCGGAACCATGGCCGACGGCACCACCCCCGAGGCGATGGCCGACCGGCTGGCGCAGTGGGGCGCCGACGTGATCGGGGTCAACTGCGGCGACGGCCCGGCCGGGGTCTTCGACACGCTGGAGCGCATGCGCGGCGCGGGGCTCCCGATGGCGGCGATGCCCAACGCGGGCATCCCCCGGCGCATCGAGGGCCGCATGCTCTACATGGCCAACCCGGAATACTTCGGGGTGTATGCGCGGCGCCTCATCAAGCTGGGCGTGCGCCTCGTGGGCGGCTGCTGCGGCACCACCATGGACCACATCCGACGCGCCGCCAACGCGGCCCGGATGCACGCCCACGAGGGCGCGGCGGTGAGCGAGGGCGGCTCCGTCCGCACGACGGGCGGGGCGCAGGAGCCCAACGACCCGACCATGTCCGGCGCGGCGATCGAGCCGGCTCCGGGCGCCCGGGTGGTCCCGCTGGCCGAGCGGAGCCCCTTCGCGGCGAAGCTGGGCAAGCAGTTCGTGGTGAGCGTGGAGGTCAACCCCCCGGCAGGCATGGACCCCGGGAAGGCCGTGGCCGCCGCGAAGCACCTGCTGGCCAACGGGGTCGACGTGATCAACATCGCCGACGGCCCCCGGGCGAGCGCCCGCATGGGCAACCTGGCGCTGGCGGTGAAGCTCATCCGCGAGGGCGTCGAGCCGCTGCTCCACGTCTGCTGCCGCGACCGCAACACCCTCGGCCTGGTGGGCCACGTGATGGCGGCGCACGAGCTCGGGGTGCGCAACCTGGTGATCATCACGGGTGACCCCCCCAAGATGGGCGACTACCCCGACTGCACGGCCGTCTACGACCTCGACTCCATCGGCCTGCTGCGCCTCGTGCGAGGGCTCAACCACGGGCGCGACCCGGGCGGCAAGGCCCTCGGCGGGGTGACGGAGTTCGTGCTGGCGACCGGCGCCGAGCCCGCGGCGATGGACTACGCGAGGGAGATCGCCCGGCTGAAGAAGAAGGTCGAGGCGGGCGCCGAGCTGGTGATGACCCAGCCGGTGTACGACCCGGCGGTGCTCACTCGCTTCCTCGACGACGTCGAGCCCTGGGGCATCCCCGTGATGGTGGGAATCCTTCCGCTGGCGAGCTACCGCAACGCGGAGTTTCTCCACAACGAGGTGCCCGGGATGAGGGTTCCCGACGAGGTGCGCGAGCGCATGCGCAAGGTCGGCAGCGGGCCGCTGGCGCGCAAGGAGGGCGTGGGCATCGCCCGGGAGATGCTGCTGGCCGTGCGGCACCGCGTGGCGGGTGCCTACGTGATGCCCCCGCTCGAGCGCTGGGAGATGGCCCTGGAGGTCATCGACGGGGTGAAGTGAGGCCCCGTCGCCCGTAGCGGGCGATGAGGTCCTCGAGGTCGACCTGCTCACCCGCGAGCAGCGGGAGGAAGGTCGCCGACGGGCAAGCCCCGTAGCGCTCGCAGCGCAGCCGGTCGGGCACGGAGCTGTCCACCATGGCGAGCGACTCGTTGCAGCCGAGGGTGATCATCAACTGGCCGCTCGACGATCGCACCGCGATGCCCGCCTCCCGGGCGTCGCGACGGATGAAGGGCGTCACCGTCGAGCGCGTGGCGACGAAGTCGATGCGGGCCCCGGCGATGGCGTAGGGCCCCCAGACGTCCGAGCCGGGCTCGGTCTGCGTCTGCGCGAAGTCCACGTCGTCGAGGGCGCGGCAGTCGAGCAGGACGCCCTCCCGGGAGGCCTCTCGGAAGGCTTCGCGCGCCTCGGTGACCTGGGCCACGATGCGGTCGGGGTCCGAGCGCGACGAGGCGAAGGGCGTCCGGGCGAGGCGGGCGGAGACGCGGTCGGCGATCACCAGCGCCCTCAGCAGCGAGCGCATGGCGGGCGTCGAGGCGATCCAGCGGGCGGGGGGGATGGTGCGGGAGGCGCGCGCCCCGGGGGCGGGGGCCACCCGACGGGGGGCGCAGCCTGGCGCGGCGAGCAGGGAGAGCGAGAGCAGGAGCGTCCGGCAGCGCACGGCGGCACTTGCACACCGGCGCACGGGCGAAGTCAACGGCGTGGATGGCGCTTGCTGCGACGCTGGGCCGGGGCATAGCGTCGGCGCGGCCCGAAGGAGGAGATGGAGAGAGCGATGTTGCCGATCGATCCGCGGATCAAGGCTCGGGTGGAGCGCATCGCGCTGCCCTTCAACCGCTACGGGTACGACCCCTACGGCATCTCCAAGAAGCACCTCGCGGCGATGTTCACCGCCCTCGGGTTCTTCTACCGGAACTACTTCCGGGTGAAGTGCCACGGCATCGAGCGCGTGCCCACCTCGGGGCGGGTGATGCTGGTGGGCAACCACTCCGGCGGCTACGCCATCGACGGCGCGATGCTGATCACGTCGATGTTCATGGAGCTCGACCCTCCGCGGCTGGCGCAGGGCATGGCGGAGAAGTTCATCAACCGGGTGCCCTTCGCGTCGCTGTGGTCGTCGCGCACGGGGCAGTTCACCGGGCTGCCCGAGCACGCCGAGCGGCTGCTCGAAGACGACCGGATGCTGATGGTGTTCCCCGAGGGGGCGCGCGGCACCGCGAAGCTCTACTGGGAGCGCCACTCGCTGGTGGACTTCGGCACCGGCTTCCTTCGCCTCGCGATGAAGACCCGCACGCCCATCGTGCCCGTCGGCATCCTCGGCGGCGGCGAGGCCATCCCCTCCATCGCCAACTCCGCCACGCTGGGCAAGCTGTTCGGCGCGCCGTACGTGCCCATCACCCCCTACCTCCTGGCCCTGCCGCTGCCGGTGAAGATGGAGCTGCGCTTCGGCGAGCCGATGTTCTTCGAGGGCACCGGCACCGAGGACGACGAGGCCGTGCAGGAGAGCGTCGAGTCGGTGAAGTCGCGCGTCGCGTCGCTCATGGCCGATGGGTTGCTGGTGCGCGAGGGAGGTCAGGGATGAAGGTCCTGCTCACGGGCATCGCGTCGCCGGTCGCGCAGATCGTGGCGAAGCACCTGCTGGCCGAAGGGCACCAGGTCATCGGCATCGACCGCCGCCTCTGGGAGGGCGCCCCCGCCGGCGTGGAGATGCACGCCGTCGACATCCGCAAGCGCGCCGCCGAGGACGTCTTCCGCAAGGCCCGCCCCGAGGCCGTGATCCACATGGCCACGGTCACGCACCTGCGCTTCCGCAGCGAGGAGCGCTACCGCATCAACCTCGGCGGCACGCGCGCGGTCTTCGAGTACGCCGCCCAGTACGGCGCGAAGCAGGCCATCTTCGTGGGGCGCCACACCTACTACGGCGCCGGCGCCGACCACGCGCTCTACCACCACGAGGACGACCCCCCGATGGCGGTGACCACCTTCCCCGAGCTGGCCGACCTCGTGGCCGCCGACCTCTACGCCTGCACCTCGCTCTGGCGTCTTCCCGAGCTCACCACCTCGGTGCTGCGCATGGTCTACGTGCTCGGCCCCACGGGCACCGGAACCCTCGCGAACTTCCTCCGCAACCGCCACGTCCCGGCCATCCTCGGCTACGACCCGCTCTACCAGTTCATGCACGAGGAGGACATCGCGTCGGCCATCGTGCTGTCGCTGAAGCACAAGCTCCGCGGCGTCTTCAACGTCGCCGGCCCGGCGCCGCTGCCGCTCTCCGTGATCGTCCGCGAGACCGGGCGCAAGCGCGTCCCGATGCCCGAGCTGGCCTTCCTCGGGCTCACCGGCCGCCTCGGCCTCCCGTCGCTGCCGCAGGGCGCCATCGCGCACATCAAGTACCCCGTGGTCATCGACGGCGCGGCCTTCCGAAAGGCCACCGGGTTCAAGCACGACCACGACGAGCTCTCGTGCATCGCGGACTACCGCTCGGCCTTCCCCGTCCCCCGATAATTCACCGGACAGGCTATGTCACACGCCCGCTGGACTCCGCGGTCCGGCGGGTGTGTGCTGCGTGCATGAAAAGCGTGCGGGCGGTGCGGTTGGAGGTGTGGCGGCGCGGGGCGACGGTCACCGTGGCGCTGCGGGCGATCGGCAGCGGGCGGGTGGTCTACCGCGCGACCCGGCGCAGCGAGCGGGCGACGGAGGCCGCGGTGCTCGGGGCGGAGCGCTATTGCGTGACGCAGGGCTGGGTGCTGGTGATGCCGCCCGCCAACGATGGGGCGGGCGAGGCCGAGTCGGTGGCGTAGCTCAGCGCTTGGGAAGACCGGGGAGCTCGATGCGCTCCCACACCTCGAGGGGGAGGCGCACGTCGACCTCGGCGCCGTGCTCGCGGCGCGAGGCCACGAGGCGGGTGTGCACGACCGCGGCGAGGTCGCGGCGGGCTCGCCAGCGCTTCTCCACGGCGGTGAACCGTCGCTTCTCCTCGGGGGTGGTGGTGAAGCCGCGAGAGCGCTTGCCCTGCCGCGCGCCGCGCACGAGGCGGAAGCTGCGGGCGGCCTCGCGCACCTCCGAGGCGGGGGCGCCGCGCACCACCAGCTTGCCGCCGGTGGGGAGCTGGATGGTGGCGTCGAGCAGGTTCATCGGGAGGTCGTCTTCGGGGATGGCGTCGACGAGGGCGAGGAGGGCGCTGGAGCGGTCGCGACCGAGCTCCTTCTCGAGCTCGCGCTCGATGCGCTCGGAGAGGGCGATCATGGCGTCGGCGGTGGACTCCGCCAGGTCGAGGTCGCGCGCGCAGACGTCGTCGAAGTCGGCGCGGCCGAGCGCCTCGAACATCCCCTCGCCCTTGAGCGTACGCAGCGCCTCGCCCACATCGAGGAAGTCGTCGGCCAGCGTCGCGCGGCGCTTACGGATCAGCGAGATGGCGGCGCGACCCTTGTCACGCAGGCGCTGCGAGCGGGGCTTGAGGACGGGCTTCACCTTGGCTGCGACCGGTACCGCGGGCTTCTTCTTCGGGGCGGGGGACTTCGACTGCTTCACTCGTGCCATGCGATCGATCTTACCGGAGAGTGTACGCGCGGGGGAAGCGTCTTCACGCTGCCGCGAGGCTCTTTGGAATACATACGACTGTATTCCGAGGGGCGTCGCGGGGCGCGTGGGACGATCGTCCAACGGGCGTCGCAGCGCGTCCAAACGCTTTGGTGGCGCAGCGATGTCTCCGTTCGCCAGCGGGTTCGGCGACGAGCGACCCGCGCGGTGTGCGGCGCGTCCAACCGGCGGTGGGAGACCGAGGAGTGGGCGCTCGTGACGGAAACAGCGGCGGCGCAGGTCGTTGGGTGCGCTGGTCGGCAGGTCTGCGAGCGCTGGCACGGTCGCTGCTGAAGGGATCTCCATCGGACGCAGCGGTGGCAGGCACCGAACGCTCGAACCAACCACTTCCAAGAAAGCCTGCACGAGAGACCAACATGGCCGAAACCGTACATCTCTATCTCAAGGCGAACGGCACTGACATCAAGGGCTCCAGCTCGCAGGAGAGCCTCGGCCGCAAGGACTCCATCGAGTGCGTCTACTACGAGCAGGGCGTGAAGACCGCTCGCGAGGCGGGCTCGGGCATGGCGACCGGTCGCCGCCAGTATGAGCCGCTGCTCATCCGCAAGCGCATCGACAAGTCCTCGCCGCTCCTCGCCAAGGCGCTGGTCGAGAACCAGGTCATCGAGGGCAAGTTCAAGTTCTTCCGCCCGAACCCCACCGGCGACGGCACGACGGAGCAGTTCTACACCGTCGAGATCAAGCAGGGCCGCATCGCCTCGCAGAAGCAGGTCTCCCCGGACTGCATCTGCCCCGCGACCTCGACCGAGCCCGCCCTCGAGGAGGTCACCTTCCTCTACCACACCATCTCGTGGACCTACACGAACGGCGGCATCACGCACGAGGACACCTGGAACCAGAACCGCTGATCGCGGTCTGATCCAACGTCTCTCGCGGAGCCCCCGCGGCGACCACCTTCACCGGTGCCGCTTCGGGGGCTTCGGCCATTTCGCGCCCAGCGCCGAGGGACTAGCCTTCCGCGCAGATGCTC
This sequence comes from Deltaproteobacteria bacterium, assembly GCA_016704445.1. Classification (GTDB taxonomy): domain Bacteria; phylum Myxococcota_A; class Polyangia; order Polyangiales; genus SCUS01. The sequence goes on along the minus strand of JADJAE010000027.1, from coordinate 86,809 downwards.
ACCTTCAGCGATGACCCGCGCGCCGCCGAGCAGCAGATGCAGGCGATCATCTGGTACATGACCGCCATCGGTCACCTCGACGGGGACTTCGACGAGAGCGAGCGGGAGTACGTCCGCGACCACGTCGCGCAGCTCGTCATCCGCCGCGCCAACGCCGCCCTCGCCCACGACCCCGACCTGCACGCGAGCGTGGTGGAGAAATGGACGGCGCACTTCCACGAGGTCGCCGACGGCGTCGCCGCGGAGGTCGGCGCGTACTTCACCGAGTCCGTCGCCGAGGGGGAGAACACCGACCAGTTCGTCACCGCGAAGCTCAAGCTCCGGTGCTTCGAGCTCTTCCAGCGCTTCGACGCGCCGGGCCGGCGACAGCTCCTGACCGTGGCCGACGCCATGATCGAAGCCGACGGCGTGGTGCACCCCGCGGAGGCCGAGTTTCGCTCCGAGCTCGCGGCGCTGCTCGACGCGCCGGAAGAACTCCCGGAGCTCGACGTCGAGCCGCTCACTGACGGGATGACCTTCATCGAGGCCCCGGAGGTGCGCGTCCCCAGGCAGGACGACCACCCCCTCCTGCAGTCCTTCGAGCGCGACTGGGACCGCGACCCCTCGGCCTTCGCCACGCAGGCGGTGGAGGACCTCAAGCTCATCCGCGCGGTGCACGAGCGCCTCGACGCGATGCGCGCCGCGGGCAAGGGGCGCCTCGCGGGCGTGAAGGACGTCGGCGCCTTCGCGGGCCAGGAGCCCTTCCTCGACGGGCACGTGCACGTGCTGCCGCCGAAGCCCTCGATGGAGTACGAGCTCCTGGTCATCGGCGACCTGCACGGCTGCTACTCGTGCCTCAAGGCCGCGCTGCTCCAGGCGGACTTCTTCGCCAAGGTGGAGGCCCACCACCGCGACCCCGACCACAACCCGGCGATGAAGCTGGTGCTGCTCGGCGACTACATCGACCGCGGGCGCTTCAGCTACAACGGCATCCTGCGCGCGGCGATGTCGATCTTCCTCGTCGCCCCCGACGACGTGTACCTGCTGCGCGGCAACCACGAGTACTACGTCGAGCTCAACGGCCGGGTGCTCGCGCCGGTGCGCCCCGCGGAGGCCATGACCTCGCTCCAGGGCATCGCCTCGCAGGAGGTCTTCGGCGCGTACATGAAGCTCTTCGAGGCGCTGCCCAACACGCTGATCTTCGACCGGACCATGTTCGTGCACGCGGGCATCCCCAGGGACGACGCCTTCCGGGAGAAGTACAGCGACCTCTCGTCGCTCAACGACAGCGACCTGCGCTTCCAGATGCTCTGGAGCGACCCGAGCACCGCCGACGTGGTGCCGCCAGAGCTGCAGAACGCCAACGCGCGCTTCCCCTTCGGGCGGAAGCAGTTCAGGCACTTCATGAGCTCCCTCGGGCTGCGCACCATGGTGCGCGGGCACGAGCGCGTCATCGAGGGCTTCCGCAAGGTCTACGACGACAGCGACGCGATGCTGCTCAGCCTCTTCTCCGCGGGCGGCAAGACCAACGACGACCTGCCGCCGACCAGCAACTACCGCGAGGTGACCCCCATGGCCCTCACCATCCGCCACCACAACGGCGTGAGCGAAATCACGCCCTTCGTCATCGACTACGCCCGCTACAACGACCCCAGGGTCAACCAGTTCTTCCAGGCTCGCCTGGCGGGCTGAGCGCCGCGGCGACGACTTTCCGCACAGGTGCGGCGACCTGCCGCACGACCTCCCCTCACCACCGCTCGAACACCACAAAATCTTCGGTCCCGGCGGGCGCGGCACGAGGTCTGCCCTACGAGGTGGGTTCAATGGACGTACTCCCTCTATTCGTGTCGTCGGGCGCGCGCCCCTCGGCTCAACCGTCGTTGGTTCGGTCGTGATGCGCTGGGTCGCCACGCTCGGCTTCGGAGCCCTCTGCGCCGCTGGCGCGCTGGGGATGCGCGGGCTCGTGAGCTCGGCTCCCGGACCCGCTCAAGCCTCCGCCGCGGCGCCTCGCTGCGACAGGCCCGAAGGGGGGCCCCGGGTGCAGGTGTCGGAAATTTTCCTACGGCGGTTCGGAATCCAGACGACCCGGGTCGCCACGCGGGCGCTCGCGCCGGCGCTCGACCTCGTCGGCTCGGTGGACTTCGACCCCGACCACGTGGCCGACGTGGGCGCGCGCATCCGGGGCCGCGTGACGCGCGTGCTCGTGGGGGCCGGCGACGCGGTGGAGGTCGGCACCCCGCTGGTCGAGATCGAGAGCGTGAGCCTCGGCGACGTGACGGCCTCGCGAATCTCCGCGCAGGCCCAGGCCGTCGCCGCGCGCGCTCGCCTGGCCCGCGAGACGGACCTCTACCGCCAGCAGCTCACCACGGCGCGCGCGGTGGAAGACGCCCGGGCGGACCTCGCGCGCTTCGAGGCGGAGGCCAGCGGCGCGGCGCAGCGGCTCGCGGCCATGGGCGCGGGCGCGGGCGTGGGGCGGCACGTGGTGCTGCGGGCCCCCATCGCGGGGCGGGTGATTCGCCGGGACGTCATCGTGGGCCAGACCATCGACGACACCAGCAGCGTGATGCGCATCGCCGACCTCACGCGGGTCTGGGTGCAGCTCGACGTCTACGAGATGGACCTCGCGCGGGTTCGCGTCGGCGACCGCGCGGAGATCAGGGTGCACGGCGAGGGCCCGCCGGTGACGGGCGAGGTGAGCCACGTCGACGCCACCATCGACCTGCGCACCCGCGCGGCGAAGGTTCGCGTCGAGGTGGCCAACGCCGACCTCCAGCTTCGGCCGGGGCAGTTCGTCTCGGCGCGGCTGCGCACGGCGGCGGCGGGCGTGCGGGAGGTGACGGCGGTGCCCCGCAGCGCGGTGGTGCAGATCGAGGGTCGCCCGGCGGTCTTCGTCGTGCGCGCGCCGCGGGAGTTCGAGGCCGCGACGGTCGCCCTCGGCGAGGTCGACGGCGACCACGTGGGGGTCATCCGCGGGCTCGGCGCGGGCGACGAGGTCGTGACCGAAGGGGCCTTCGCGCTGAAGAGCGAGATGCTCCGATGAGGGGGCGCCGACATGATTGACGCCATCGTCCGAGCGGCGATCCGGCTGCGCATCGCCGTGCTCTGGGGCACCGCGGTGGTGCTGGTCATCGGGTTCATGATCGCGCGGGGCCTGCCCATCGACGCGGTGCCCGACATCACCAACGTCCAGGTGCAGGTGCTCACCGACTCGCCGGGGCTCTCCGCCGAGGAGGTCGAGCGCTACGTCACCCTGCCCGTGGAGACCGGCCTCAACGGCCTGCCCAACCTCCAGGAGATCCGCTCGGTCACCCGCGCGGGCATCTCCGCGGTGACCATCGTCTTCAACGACGACATCGACGTGTGGTTCGCGCGGCAGCTCGTCTCCGAGCGGCTGCGGAGCATCGAGGCCGACGTGCCGGCGCAGTTCGGCAGGCCCGAGCTCGCGCCGGTGTCCACCGGCCTCGGGGAGATCTACCAGTTCGTGCTGCGCAGCGACCGGCACACCGCGATGGAGCTGCGCACCATGCTGGAGTGGGACGTCGCGCCGCGGCTGCGCAGCGTCCCCGGGGTGATCGAGGTCAACGCCCTCGGCGGCTCGCGCAAGCAGTACGAGGTCGCGCTCGACCCGCAGCGGCTCGCGGCGCACCGGATCACCATCGGCCGCGTGCTCGAGGTGCTGGCGCGCAACAACGCCAACGTCGGCGGCGGCTGGATCGAGCGCGGCGCGGAGCAGTTCACCATCCGCGGCGAGGCGCAGCTGCGCGACGTGGCGGACCTCGCCTCGGTGGTCGTGGCGACGGACGCGGACGGCACGCCGATCCAGATCAGGCACCTGGGCGAGGCGCGCACCGGCGCGGCGCTCCAGCAGGGCGTCGTGACCCAGGACGGCCGCGGCGAGGTGGTCAGCGGCATCGTGATGATGCTCCTCGGGCAGAACTCCCGCACCGTGGTGCACAGCGTCCACGACCGGGTGGGCGAGCTTCGCCGCACGCTCCCGGCGGGGGTGCACATCGACGAGGTGTACGACCGCGCGCAGTTCATCGACCGCACGCTGGCGACGGTGGGCAACAACCTGCTGGAGGGCGCGCTGCTGGTGTCGCTCGTGCTGCTGGTGCTGCTGGGCTCGATGCGCGGCAGCCTGCTGGTCACGCTCGGCATCCCCTTCGCGATGCTCCTCGCGGTCTTCGGGATGCGGCAGCTCGGGGTGACGGGCAACCTGATGTCCCTCGGGGCGATCGACTTCGGGTTCCTGGTGGACGGGCCCATCGTGATGCTGGAGGCCGCGCTCGCGCGCCTCGCGCTGCACGACATCAACCAGCAGAACTACCGGGATGCGGTGGCGGCCTCGGTGCGCCAGGTGGCGCGGCCGGTGGTGTTCTCGGTGCTCATCATCCTGCTGGTGTACCTCCCGCTGCTGGCGCTGGAGGGCACCGAGGGGAAGATGTTCCGCCCGATGGCGACCACCATGGCGCTGGCGCTCGGCGGCTCGGTGGTCTTCGCGCTGGTGGTCTTCCCCGCCGGCGCGGTGACCTTCCTGCGCCCGCCGAAGAAGCCCGGCGCCCACGGGCTGCTGCACCGCCTGGAGGCGCCGTACTCGCGCGCCGTGACCTGGGCGGTGAGGCAGCGCGCCGCCCTCTTCATCGCCTCCGTCGCGGCGCTGGCGGCCACGGTGCCGGTGGCAGGGAGCCTCGGGGCGGACTTCGTCCCGCGCATCGACGAGGGCGACATCGTGGTGGCCATCCGGCGCATCCCCTCCATCGGGATCTCCGAGGCGCGCCGGCTCGACCTCGCGACCGAGCGGGTGCTCGCGCGCTTCCCGGAGGTGGTGACCTCGCTCGCCATGACGGGCCGCGCGGAGGTCGCCACGGACCCGGTCGGCATGGACAACACGGACATCCTCGTGCACCTGCGGCCGAAGCGCGAGTGGACCAGCGCGCACGACCTCGACGCGCTCGGCGAGCTGATGAAGACCGCCATCGAGCGCGAGGTGCCGTCGACCTACGTGTCGATCTCGCAGCCCATCGAGGACCGCACCAACGAGCTGATCTCCGGCTCCCGCGCCGACGTGGCGATCCACCTCTTCGGCGAGGACCTCACGGTGATGACCGACATCGGCAACCGCATCGGGCAGCTGATGCGGGGGACGCCGGGCGCGGGCGACGTGCGCGTCGAGCGGGCGCTCGGGTTCCCGATGATGCAGGTGCGGGTCGACCGGCAGCGGCTGGCGCGGCACGGCGTGGCCGCGGACGACGTGCTCGCGGCGGTCGAGGCGACGCGCCAGGGGCGGCGCGTGGGCGTGATGTTCGAGGGCAAGATGCGCTTCGATCTCCGGGTGCTGCTGCCGCCGATCGGGCGCGGCGCGGAGAGCATCGAGGCGCTGCCGGTGGGCAACACCGAGGGCTCGCTGATCCCGCTGGGCCAGGTGGCCGACGTGACCGAGGAGGACGGGCCCGCGCAGATCAGCCGCGAGGGCATGCAGCGACGACTGCGCGTCGAGGTGAACATCCGCGGCAGAGACCTCGTGGGCTTCGTCGACGACGCGCGCGCCCGGGTCGAGCGCGAGGTGCGGCTGCCGGAGGGCTACCGCGTCGAGTGGAGCGGGCAGTTCGAGAACTTCGCCCGCGCGAGCGCCCGCCTCGCCCTGGTGGTTCCGGTGAGCCTCGGGCTCATCGTGGCGATGCTCTTCCTGATGTTCGGCAACGCGCGCTACGCGCTCGCGGTCTTCTCCGGGGTGCCCTTCGCGCTCATCGGCGGCATCGTGGCGCTCAAGCTGCGCGGGATGTCCTTCAGCCTCCCGGCGGCCATCGGGTTCATCGCCCTCTGCGGCATCGCCGTGCTCAACGGCGTGGTGATGGCGAGCGAGATCCGGCGGCGCGTGGCCGAGGGCGCAGACCCGGAGCGGGCGCTGGTCGACGGCGCGGTGGCGGTGCTGCAGCCGCTGCTGCTCACGGCCACGGTGGCGGCGCTGGGCTTCGCCCCGATGGCGATGTCGACGTCCGCGGGCAGCGAGGTGCAGCAGCCGCTGGCGACGGTGGTCATCGGCGGCCTGGCCTCGAGCACGCTGCTGGGCATCTTCCTGCTGCCGGCGCTGCTGCGAGCGATCGCGGTGCGGCCCGCGAAGGAGCCCCCGCAGGAAGAGACGGCCGTGGTGGAAGAGGTCTGAGCCGCGGGCTCAACCCCCTCGCCCTCGCTCTCCGTTGCTCCGGAACCGCCCGCCTCCCAGCGCCGACAAGGGGCCCGCGCGCAGGCGGCCATCGCGGCGGTCGAGGACCTCCCGACGGTTGCGCCAGCGACCGGCGCTCCTTGGAAGCCCCTCGGAGGGGCCCCGTTTCCGCCCACTCCGCGGTTGCAGGCCCGAAGGGCCGTCGCAACCGGGAGCGTTTCCGCGAAGATGAGGGCAACGACGAGCTCTCCCTACAGGGATGATGGGGAATGGGGGGTCTTCGCTCCCCGGACGGGCGCTACTGCACCGATCCGAAGAGCATCACCGCGATGCCCACCAGCGCTGCCGCCAGCAGCGCCGACGCGCCGACGCGCAGCGCGGTGTTCACTGCTCCGCCCCCGAGGCGCGGTCGAGCTCGATGCGCGCGAGCCACGCCTCCCTGAGCACCTCCAGCGCGCGGGCCGCCAGCTCCAGCCGCTCGCGCCTCGCCTCCTGCACCCGGAACCACTCCAGGTTGCCCGCCGTCCACGTCACCGTGGTCTGCTGCTCCAGGTTCGCCGCCGCGGGGAGCGCGCGCTGCTCCAGCACGTCGAGCTCCTCCAGGGCGCTCTCCAGCCTGGCCCCCGCCGCCTCCACCTCGCGAGACACCACCCGCTGAAGGATTCTCGCGTCCGCGCGCGCCGCCGAGGCCTCCGCCGAGGACACCGCGCGCTCGCCCTGGGCCCGCCGCACGAAGGGCAGCTCCCACCGCAGCGACAGCCCCAGCGAGCTCGCCGTCTCCTGCGGCCCCACGGCCACCTGCTGACCCTCCAGGCCCACGGTCAGCGGCGCGACCGCCTCGCGCCCCTGCCGCACCCCCCTCGCCGAGGCCTCCAGCCCGACCGCCTGCGCCGCGCGCACCTCTCCGCGCCTCGACCCAGCAGCCCGCGCAGCCCGCGCGATCGTGTCCGCGGTGGGTCGCGACGGCGCGCCGATGGGCGCCACCTCGATCGGAGAGCGCCCCGGCAGGTCGAGCGCCATCCGCAGCGCGTCGGCCGCCTCGCGACCCAGCCGCACCGCCCTCGCCACGTCCGCCTCCGCCGCCGCGCGCTCTCGCTGCACCATCGCCCGGTCGAGCGCCGTCGACTCGCCCGCCGCGAGCCTCGCCTCGATGCGCCCCTCGGCCTCCAGCGCCGACGCGAGCCTCGACCGCTGGATCGCCTCCAGCGAACGCGCCACACCGACCGACACCCACGCCGCACGGGCCTCCGCCTCCGCCGCCGCCCGCTCCGCGTCGAGCCGCGCCGTGCCTACCCCCACGCCCGCCTCCGCCTCGCGAGAGCGCGCCCGGCCGACCCCCGCGAGGTCGATGGGCAGCCCGAGGGAGACCGCGTAGGTGAGCGCGCCGTAGTTCGGGAGGCCCGGCAGCGCGATCACGCCGACGGTGGGGTTGCCGACCCGGGGAAGGTCCCCGAAGACGCGGCCGGCCTGAGCGACCCGCAGCGCGTGCTCGGCGCGGCGCACCCGAAACGCCGAGCGACGGGCGCGGACGCGGACGTCCGAGTCGGTCCAGACGGTGGGGAGATGATCACGGGGTGAGTCGGCGAGGGGCTGGGCGGCGACCGGCCGGCCCCCGACCAGGGCTACGGCGCAGACGGCGAGCGCGACGCGCGTCCCGCGACGCAGAAGAGAGTGTGGTTGAGACATCGTGCTGCCGCACTAGCAAGACACGAGCCTCGGCACCCGGGACAAAGGCCCGGAGGGGAGGCTCAGCGCACCCGGTGGGTGAGAGCGAGGCCGAAGCCGTAGGCGTCGAGGCCCGCGGGAGAGGCGGCGGGGAACATCGCCTGGCCGCTGATCTCGACGGAGGCGCTGACCCGGCCTCGCAGCACCAGGCCGAGTTGCACGTTGGGCTCCGTCGCGTCGGAGCGAAACGCGTTGCCGAGCTGCACGCCCGAGACGATCCCGACGGCGAAGCCCTGGGAGACGCCGAGCAGCAGTCGCACTGGAATGTTGAGCACGTTGCGGATGGTGGAGCCCTCGCTCAGCACGAACTGCATGAACACCCCGCTCTCGATGCGCAGCCGCGCCGAAGGGAGCGCGAGCTGAAGGGGCACGCCCACGCCCACGCTCCACGCGCTGGCCTCGGCGATGGGCGCCTGGAGCAGGGCCTCGACGCCGACGCTGAAGGGCTGCGCTCCGTCGTCGAGGAAGGAGTACCGGAGCTTCAGCCAGGGGTTGCCGATGAAGCGGTTGCCGGTCTGGAAGACGTCGTCGCGAAACACCCTGCCGTAGCGGTCGGCGGCGAGGAGGGTCCCGAAGCGCAGGCCCGTGCCGAAGTCGAGCTGGAGGTGCTTGCCGAGGCCGGCGCTCAGGTCGAAGGAGAGCCCGAGGCCGCCGTCGGAGCGGCTGAAGCCGAGGCTGCCGAGGGTGCTGTACGCGAAGCCAGCGCCCCACTGGAGGGTGACCACCCCGGCGGGGAGGGAGAGCGAGCGGGTGAGCAGCGGCGGCAGGGGAGAGCGCGGCGGCGGGCGCGCCTCGGGGCGAGCGACCCCCGGCGGCGGGAGCGGCGCCACGGGCTGCTCGAGCGAGGGCGGCGGCAGCCAGGGAGAGCGGTCCTGCGCGAAGGAGGGGAGCGGGGCCGCGCAAAGCCCCAGGGAGAGCAGCGCGGAGGCGAGGTGTATGACGGTGACTCTCACACCGTCATGATCTCCTTCTCCTTGCTGGCGACGATGTCGTCCGCGGTCTTCACCGCGGCGGCCACCAGGTCTTCGGCCTTCTTCCACGCGGCGTCGCCGTCGTCGCGGCTCACGTCGCCGTCCTTCACCAGGGCGTCGATCATGTCCTTGGCGTCCTTGCGGCCCTTGCGGATGGCGATCTTGCAGTCCTCGCCCTCCTTGCGGGCCTTCTTGGCGAGGTCCTTCCGGCGCTCTTCGGTGAGCGAGGGAAGGGGGATGCGCAGCGTGTCTCCGTCGACCTGCGGGTTGAGCCCCAGGTCGCTCTCCCGGATGGCCTTGTCGACGGCCTTGGACTGCCCCCGCTCCCACACCTTGATCTGGATCATCCGCGGCTCGGGGACCGAGATGGTCGCCATGCTCGCGATGGGCGTGGGGGTGCCGTAGTAGTCGACGCGGATGCCGTCGAGCATGGACGGGTTGGCCCGCCCGGTGCGCAGCCGCGAGAGGTCACGGCGCAAGGCGTCGTGGGCCTTGGTGTAGGCGTTCTTCAGCTCCTCGATGACTTCTTCAAGCATGGCGACGCGCGGGCTCCTCTCGGTGGGGGGAAATGATGGGGGCGCGTGGGTCCGTCGGACAGCGCCCTCCGTGGGCTTTATTGCGGGGTGACCTGGCACTCCAGGGAGTAGGCCCCGCTGTTGCGGTTGGCATAGCCGTCGACGAAGACGGTGTAGGTGCCGGGCTCGAGGGTGGCCTCGACCTGCGAGTGCTGCACGTCGCCCGCGTCGTCGTTGCAGCCGCGCTCGGTGGTGGACTGCGCGCAGGTCTGGCGGATGAACACCGCCGGGTCGTAGCCGCTGGTGGTGGAGGTCACCGAGACGCGCACCGCCGAGCGGCGCCGCACGACGAGGCGGTAGAGGTTCTCCGGGCTGCGAGCGCCGCCCGCGCAGGAGGCCTGGAAGCGGTCGGTGCCCCCGACGGTGGTGCCGGTGACGGTGCGCCCGGGGACCAGCAGCGGCGCCGTGCGGCAGAGGCGCTCGACCTCCGCGGCGCTCTCGACGCGAGAGTTGAGCCGGAAGCGCCCGAAGCGCCTCGGGGCCGCGCTGTCGACGATGACGTAGTAGTTGCCCGGGTCGAGCACCTGGTCGTACGCGCGGGCCTCGCCGATCGCTCCGGGGCGGCAGGTGGCCTGGGTGAGCGGAGCGCCGTCGCAGGCGCGGGCGACGGTGATCGTGCCCTGCTCGCGCAGGTCGTTGCTGTCGAACCAGAGCTTCACCCGCGAGCGCGCGGTCACGTTGAGCCGGTAGACCACGTCGTAGCCGTCGGCCGCGGCGGCGCAGGGGGAGTGCACGTCGTCGCGGGCCTGGAAGGTGTTTCCGTCGACGGGGGTGCCCGGCGTGAGGAGCTGGGCGTCGGCGCAGGTGTCGCCCGCGGTGTTGCCGCCCGCCACCGGCGCGAGGTCGGCCTGGAGGGTGTACGCGCCCGCCGCGTTGGGGGCGTAGCCGTCGGTGAAGACGAAGTAGGTGCCCGCGGGGACGATGGCGTTGATGCGCGCGTGCTGCACGTCTTCCGCGTCGTCGTTGCAGTCCACCTCGGTGCCGGCCTCGGCGCACGCGCGGCGGAAGTGGATCACCCCGTCGTAGTCGCTCTCCTGGTGCAGCTGCAGCCGCGACTCCTGCGGGACCTCAAGGCGGTACACCCGGTCGGGCCCGCGGGCGTTGCCGCCGCAGCGCGCCTGGAAGAGGTTGAGGTCTTGCGAGGTGAGGGTGCCGGTGACGGCGGTGTTGGGCGTGAGGGCCGCCGCGCTCTGGCACACGTCGGCGATGGACGGGACATCGGCGGCGGTGACGGTCATGGAGAAGGTGCCCGCGTTGCGGGCGTAGCCGTCGACGAAGATGTAGTGGGTGCCCGGGTCGAGCGCGAGCACCAGCCGCGAGTGCGAGGTGTCGCCCTCGTCGTCGTTGCATCCGCCGGCGGCCTCGCTCGACGGGTCTTCGCAGCCGCCCGAGCGGACGTAGACGGTGCCGTCGAAGCCCGACTGCTCGATGGCGATGGTGACCTGCTGGCGGCGCTCGAGGGTGAGCGCGTAGACGAGCTCCGGCGCGCCGGTCTCGCCCTCCTCGACGCCGGTGCACGAGCCGTCGTTGTGGCTCTGCCCGCGGCGCGTGTCGCCGGTGACGGTCTGCCCCGGGGTGATGGGGATGGCCGTGGCGCAGGAGCCGGGGCCCCCCTCGCCCGCAGCGCCCGCAGCGCCGCTGGCGTTGGTGCCGCCGCGCCAGTTGGCGAGGAGGTAGCCGCCGCCGCCCTCGGCCATGCGCAGCGCGAGGGTGTAGCGCCCTCGCACCGTCGGGCAGAACTGCACGGTGGCCTGGGCGTCGCGGGTGGTGTCGCCGGCCACGCGCTGGTTGTTGGCGTCGAGCACGTTGAGCTCGACGTCGCGGGCGCCGTCGCCGAAGGCCACGAAGGTGTGGCAGCGGGCGTCGAGCTCGACCGGGAAGCGCGCCGTGGCGCCCTCCGCGAGGGAGCCCTCGGAGAGCGCGCCGAGCTGGCTCACGCCCATGGTGGTGAGGGTGTTGTGCACCGCAGAGAAGCGGGTGTGGAGCGCGTTGGAGCCCGCGCAGCCCACGGCGGCGCTGAGCAACATCCCCGTCAGCGCGCGGGTCGAGCGATGGTTCGTCACGTTAGGTGCACTCCCGCCGCGCGGCGAAGGATCCGGGTTGGTGGCCCCGCGGGCGCGCTGTTATCGCACGGTGCCCACAAGGGTTCCAACGGTCTTCGCCCGACGGCGAGCGTGGAGCCCGGGGATGAGCCCCGAGGAGGGTACGGCCCCCTCAGCGCACCCGCACCCGCAGCCCCGGGTCGCCCCGCGTGGGGAGCACCGCGGTCCAGCCCGGCGGCAGGGCCGGGGGCGACCACTGGAAGAGCCAGGCCGCGTCGCGCGGGGCCATGTTGACGCAGCCGTGGGAGCGCGGCCGACCGAAGAGGTCGTGCCAGAACACCCCGTGGAGCCCCTGGTCTTCGTGGAAGAACATCACCCACGGCACGCGCGCCGCCGTGTAGAGGGCCGTCGCGGTCATGATGTCCGCGTCGCCCGCGTTGGACATGTCCGTGGTGGCCAGCTTCGACCACACCCGGTGCTCTCCGGGCTGCGTCGGGTGCTCCCCCCTCCCCGTGGAGACCAGGGTCGCGAACACCGGCGCCGTGCCCTCCATCGCCACCAGCATCTGCTGCGAGCGGTCGATGTCGACCCAGCGCTCCCTTGCCGCGAGCCCCGCCGGGGGAGCGCCCACGTTGGGGCGCATCAGCAGCGACGCGCGCACCCAGCCCCCGTCGAGGCGCGCGAAGCGGATGCCGCGGAGCACCCGCTCCTCCCGGACGTGCGCCACCTCGCGGCGGGTGAACACCACCGAGGAGCCCGACGGGCCGCTGTCGCGCAGCGCCGACTCCGCGGTCGGCCACGCCCGGGTGTTGGAGCGGAAGAACCCCACGGAGGTCACCGACTCGCCGGGCTCGTAGAAGATCCCCGCGCGCTCGCTGGGGCGGGCGAAGGACAGGTCGCGCATGGACACCCAGCGTCCGCTGGCGGTGTGCACGTAGGTCGAGCCGTCGATGCGCGCGATGCCCACCACCGCGACGGACATCCCCCGCTCCAGCTCCTCGGCCCAGTTCTCCTCGGTGACGTCCTCCATGCGCCGGTAGGTGCGCACGCCCGCGTGCGTCGCGAAGGCGTACTGGTAGGGCACCACCTCGCCCTCGCGCACCACCGGCTGCCGCGCCGCGAGCGGCCCGTCGGCGGTGAGCGTCGCCCCGTCGGCGCAGACCCACGCGTCGACGTCGATGCGGATCCACGCCGTGCGGCACCCCCGCCCCTGCGTCGCCTCGAAGACCGCGAGCCTCGCGCCCCGGGCGAGCGTCCCCCTCCGGGCCGACTCGACGTCGGGCCGGGAGCGCACCACCTCGCCCTCTCGCTCGATGCGCAGCGAGCGCGCCGACGCGGGCAGCACCGTGCCGTCGGAGACGTCGTCCGACGCGCCCGGGGCGAGGGCCTCGGCCACCACCGGCCCGCTCACCGGAACCCGCCGCGCGGGCACCTGCGAGTGCCCCGCACGAGCGCCCAGCAGCGCCATCGCCACGCCCCACCGCATCGACTCCGCGCGCCCGATCCGCATTGGGCCACCGCCTAGCAGATCGGCTGGGGAGGCTCCAATTCACTCGGCTGCGGCGTGCACGCCCATGACGGAGAGCGCCGCCGCCAGCGGGACCACGGCGTCGTCCCCGTCCCAGGCCACGGTCAGGTCGACGGCCACCAGGGGGGAGACCCCGACGGCCTCCAGCGCCCTCAGCGCCCGCTCCCTCGCCAGCGGAGGAACCTCCCTCATCGGCTTCGTGGCCTGCACCGCCGAGAGCCACCAGACGTCCTCCGCGGGGCCCTCCTCCAGGTCGAGCACCGTCTGCAATTCGGGCGCGTTGCTGCGAGCCCAGGAGAGCACCCGCTCCCTCGCCCCGCGGAAGGTCGTCACCCGGGCGAGGCCCGCCCCGGTGAAGGCGTCCTCCCACCCGGCGGCGGTGCGGACGCGCTGCGACTCGTCGCGGTCCATCGGGGGCGGAGGCACCGAGGAGCGGCGGTCGTTGCGGGGCACCGGGCGCTCCAGCACCAGCTCGTCGGCGAGGTCCCACGGGAGCGACGAGAGCAGCGCGCGCGCCTCGGTGGCGTCCTGGGGGCGGTCGTCCTGCGACTTCGCCATCAGCTTCTCGATGGCCTCGTCGAAGACCTCCGGCAGCCGCGGGCACAGCTCGGTCACCTTCGGCACGGGCTCCCCCAGGTGCTGCGCCATGTAGTCCGGGCCGCCGAAGGGCGCCTGCCCGGTGAGCATCTCGAAGACCACGCAGCCCAGCGCGTAGAGGTCCGTCGAGGCGCTCACGGGCGCGCCGGTCATCTGCTCGGGGGCCATGTACGGGAGCGACCCGACGAGCCCGCCGGTCACCGTCGCCCCGAGGTCACCGAGGTGCGCCGCCCCGAGGTCGCCCAGCCTCGCCTGCCCCGCCGCGTCGAAGAGCACGTTGCTCGGCTTCACGTCGCGGTGCACCACCCCGTGCCGGTGCAGCGTCTCCAGGGCGTGCAGCAGCCGCAGCGCCACGCGCCCGACCTCCCGCAGCGGCATCGACCCGACCTTCGCCGAGAGCGTCCCGCCGGGCATCCAGTCGTAGACGATGGTGGGCCCCTCGGGGTCGAGCGCGCGCATCCGCACCAGGCACGGGTCGTCGAGGGTGCGGGCCAGCTCGGCCTCGCGCACGAAGCGCCCGAAGGCCGCGCTGCGGTCGTCGCTCACGGTCAGCACCTTGAGCGCCACCGAGTCGCCGGTGAGCTCGTCGACCGCCTCCAGCACCCGGCCCGTCGCGCCCGACCCGGCCTCCCTCACCACCCGGTACCGACCCGCGTAGCGCTTCGCCGCGCCCTCCGCCCTCGGCAGGTAAGGTTCGTAGGCCTCCGGGTCGACCGGCCACGAGGCGTCGCGGTCCCTCAGCCGGGCGATCCAGTAGCGGGCGGCGTGCAGGTACCCGAGGCGCCGCATCCCCGCCGCGAGCCTGGCCATCACCTCGTCGCTGGCCTCGACCTTCGCCGCCGCCTGGAAGGCCCGCACGGCGCCCTCGTCGTCCCCCTGCCTCGCCCTCAGCTCCCCCAGCCGCAGCGCCGCGGGGGCGTCTTCGGGGCTCTGCGCCAGGTGCTGCTCCCAGGCGCGGGCGGCCCGGCCGGGATCTTCCGCCCGCTCGAAGCACGGCGCGGCCCTCGCGTACTCCCCCCGGGCGTACCAGGTCTCCGCGGCCTCCAGCGGGCGCGTCTCCTCCAGCAGCCTCGCGGCCACGTCGTCGCGCCTCGCCAGCCTCGCCTGCCCGGCCGCCTGCGCCACCCGGGCGGGGTCGCTGCCCAGCCGGGCGCAGAGGGCGTCGAGCACCTGCTCGTCGGAGGCCTGGAGCGCGATGTCCATGGCGAGCCGCCACTCGTCTCCCTCCGCGGCGGCCACCGCGGCGTCGGCCACGCGCCCCAGCGAGGACAGCAGCTCCGCCGCGCGGCGCCACTGCTTTCGGTTCACCGCGAGCGCCGCGGCCTGGTCGATCTCGGCCCTCGCGACGAGGGCCTCGACGTCTACGTCAACCGCCACTCGGCGCGGTCCGTACGGCTGCGGGCTGCTCGTCGTCGCCCTCGTCGTCGTCTTCGGCCGCCTGCGGGGCCGGGCACGCGGGCGCCTCGGTGCCTCCGAGGGCGGTGACCCCGAGGGCCCTCGCGCGGGCGTCGGCCTGCTGGGCCAGGGTGCCGTGCACCTCCTGGATCCCCCGGTTGCGGCGGCGGCGCGAGCGGCGGCGGGAGGCGGTGCGGCCGGGCCCGCTGCGGTCGACCCAGTAGAAGCTGCGGGTGCGCACGTCGACGTGGACGAAGCCGCTCACCGGGTACACGCCCACGCCGAGGAAGCCGATGCTGCGCGCGAAGGTCGCCACCGCCTCGTCGCTCACCCCGGGGAGCACGATGTCCGCGGCGCGGCCGAGCGAGTGGTTGCTGTTGCGGGACTCTCGGCGGTAGCCCGAGACCACGTTGACCTGGCCCACCTCGAAGTGGCGCGCGATCTGGAAGATGACGTCGATGAGCCGGCGGTCGATGGGGGCGTGGTCGCCGGTGCGGCGGTCGCCGAGCACGCGGGCCGCCTCGGCGCGGGCGGCGTCGTCGAAGCCGCCGTCCTGGCGCTCGGGGGTGAGCTCGGCGGAGCCCATGCCGTTGAGCGACGAGAGCCGCAGCACCATGCGCCCGTCGGGCGTGAAGCGCGCCGCGGGGATGGCCGTGGGGTTGTGCCAGCGCTGGTTGATGGCGCGGTAGCTCGACAGGCTGATGCGCGCGGGTCGGCCGGCGCGGTGGCGGTGCTGCTGCGCGGAGGAAACGAGCGGCAGGAGGAGGCCGGCGAGCAGCGTGAGGAGGGCTGTGGTGCGGCGGTCCATGAGGGGGTCAGGTTCGTCGATGGGGGCGCGGCGCGCAAGGGGGGCCAAGGGCCTGCCATGGATTACAGGGTGGTGTATTCGCGACGCGCGGTCGCTACACCGAGAGCACCCCGGGCCAGTGGCGCATCCACCCTCGGCGCAGCGCGCGCTGGTGCCACGCGGGGTCTTCCTTCTGCACCCGCGTCGACGCTTCCATCAGCGCGTCGAGGCCCGCCTCGTAGGCCCGGGTGAGCGCGGCGTCCTCGGTGAGCAGCACCAGCTCGCTCTCCCAGTAGGACGCGGTGATGTCGAGGTTGGCGCTGCCGACGGTGCAGCGGAGCCCGTCGACGCTCACGGACTTGGCGTGCACGTGCGGGTGCACGACGCCGATCGTGGCCGACCAGCCGGGGGCGCCCCTGCACGGCGAAGTAGCGCACGTCGGCCCCGGCCTCGACGAGCGGGTCGAGGCGCGAGTGCACCAGCTCCGTCGCCACGGTGCGCGCGGCGGACCATGGTCCGCTGAAGGCCTGGTCGCCGTAGGTGGGCGTCACGTGTCCGCTGAGCACCCGCACCCGCACCCCGCGGCGTAGCGCGCCGAGCAGCGCGTGCTGCAGCTCGAGCGCCAGGGGAAAGCCGTTGACGACGTAGAGGTGCGAGCGCGCCGAGGCGATGAGCTCCAGGTAGGTCTCGAGGGTGCGCGCGTCGCGGAGGCCGCGGTGCACGATGACGCGGGCGCGGGAGTCTCCCGCGGGCTCCGGGGTGGTGATGCCGAAGGGCGCGCCTCCGGCCTCGGTCCACGCCTCGCGGAAGGACGCGGCGAGCGCGCCCACGGCGGTGCCCTCCACGC
Source organism: Deltaproteobacteria bacterium (assembly GCA_016704445.1). Taxonomy (GTDB): domain Bacteria; phylum Myxococcota_A; class Polyangia; order Polyangiales; genus SCUS01. Next base: position 70,200 of record JADJAE010000027.1, on the reverse strand, counting down.
GGGCCCCGGCGTCGAGCCATGGGACCTCGCGCCAGCTCGAAGCCTCGGTGAGCGGCACCTCGTCGAAGCCTGTGTAGTACTCGTGGGAGAGGTTGCGCCCGCCGACGAGCGCCACCCTCCCGTCGGCCACCACCAGCTTGCGGTGGTCGCGGCGCTTCAGGTCGGTGAGCGAGGGCATCTCGTGGATGGGGCGCGAGATGCGCAGCTCGACCCCGGGGCTGCGGGAGAGGCGGTCGAGCAGCGGGTTGGTGGCTCCGAAGGAGCCGTGGAGGCCGTGCAGCGAGTCGACGAGCACCCGCACCGTGACGCCGCGGGCGCCGGCCTCCGCGAGCGCGTCGCCCACGAGCGATCCGACGTCGTCGCCCAGGGCCATGTAGACCTGAAGGTGCAGCGTGCGGGCGCTGCCCCGGATGGCGTCGAGGAGCCACCCCCGCGCCCTGGCGTTGTCGTGCTCCAGCTCGATGCGATTGCCCCCGATGGACTCCGTGGCGCTCGCGGGGCTCAGCGCCATCACCGGCGGGCCGCGGAGGCGATCGCCGCGCCGGGCCCCGTCGGCGTCCCAGAGGCCGGGGGCGCGCAGCGCGACGAAGCCCTCGGTCCACGGGTGGATGGGGCCGCGGTGGAGGATGCTGACGACGGGGAATCCGGCGCGCCGCATCCGGGAGGCCACCCTCGCCAGCCTCACCGGGTCGACGTCCTCGGAGACGTCGAGCGCGCTGCCCTCGTCGAGCACGGCCCTGGCGTCGACGACCCGGGGAGCGAGGCCCGCGGCGCGGAGCCGATCGCGAATGGCCGTGAAGCTGCGGGTCGGGCGCAGCCGCACCGTGATGTATTCGGGCTCCGCAGGGCCGGAGGACGCGGCGAGGGCTCGCAGCGCCTCGTCAGGGAGCTCGGCGTCGATGAGGGCGACGGGGCGCTCGCCGGGGCGGAGCACCTCGACCATCTGCTCGATGGCCGCGACGGGGTTGGCCGGCCCTTCGCCTCCCATCCGGTAGACCCCGAGCGAGGTCGCCCGGAGGCCCGCGGGGAGCTCGGCCTCGCCGCCCACCGCCCCGAGCGTGGCGACCACGCGGCCGCCGGAGACGAAGGCGATGGACTGGTCGGGAAGGACGCCGGGGGCCCCCACGGCGGCTTCCTCATCGAGGCGCACCCGAAGCGGTCCGCCGTCGTCGACGAGGTCGGCGACCTCGAGGGAGCGCCGGGCGAAGGGGCGGCTGCTCGCCAGCGGAGGGAGCAGCAGGGCCGGGGCGGGCCAGCGGACGTCGAGGAAGACCGACAGCGGGAGGCGAGCGAGGACCAGCAGGTCGAAGGGGCGGTCGGCGCTGGAGCCCTGGAACCAGGAGCGCAACGACGACCAGCTCACGACCTCGGTGGAGGCCACCGGCGAGGCGATGCCCACCACCTCGCGGAAGGAGGCCACCGCCTCGGGAGGGGGGCGAACATCCGAGAGCAGCGTCACCCGCAGCGAGGCGGTGGAGTGGTCGCGGAGGAAGGCCCCGATCGCCGCGCGGGCCCGCTGTCCAAGGGCCACGCAGCCCACCTCCCGGAGGGGTGCGGCGCTCACGGTCTCGGAGGACCAGAGCAGCGCGACGGGCTGGCGCTTTCGCAGCGTGTAGAGCATCGGGAGAGCGCGCAGGGAGCGCGAGCCGAGGACCAGCAGCTCGATCTGTTCGGCCTCGCAGAGGGTCGCCAGCGCGTCGCCGTCGAGCGCGGGTACGAGCTGCACCTCGATCTGCTTCGCGGCCCCTGCGGCGGACTCTCTCAGCGGGCCGAGGGAGGAGCCGGCCTCGTCCTCCGTGGTCGGAGGGACCTCGGCGTCGAACCACCCCGGGGAGCTCGTGGGTACCTGGACGAGCACCAGCAGGTGTTCGAGCGTGGGGGCCACGCGGCGGAGGGCGGAGAGGGCGGCGCCCGCGTCCGCGGCGGGTTCGAGCAGGAGCAGGGCGCGGCGGAAGATCACGCGCGCTCCACCATCGGGGCCAGCAGGTCGTAGCGCCGGAAGCGCAGCGTGGCGGGATCGAGCACGCTGGTGCCGACGGAGGCGATGCGCCCGTCGTCGTCGACCTCGTACTGGTTGAACCCGGCGCGGATGCGCACGTCCGGGTGATCGAGCGCGGCGGCGGTGGAGCACACGGCGTCGAGGGCTCCCCGGGCGGTCAGCAGCCGGGCGTGCTCGCGGAGGTGGAGGTGGCCGTAGAGGACGAGGCCCCGCTCCAACGGCTGGAGCACGGCCCTCAGGGCGGGCGCGTCGACCAGTCCGCCTCGGAGCTGCTCCAGCCGGAAGAGGGAGTCGAAGGGGCTGTGGTGGAGGAGGATCACCGGCGTGCGGCGCGCGACCTCCGGGTGGGCGAGCACGCGGGCGAGGGCCTCGAGCTGCAGCGCTCCCACGACGCCGGCGGAGACGAAGGGCGGGCGAGGCACCGCGGTGGTGAGGCCGATGAGGGCCACCGGCCCCCTCAGCTTGACGCTGGGAAAGCGCCCTGCGGAGAGGTCGACCGCGAGCTCGGGGAGGTCGCTGTGCATGAAGCCCGAGAAGTGGTGCGGGAAGCGCCGCTCTCGCAGGGTGATGGGCAGGTAGATGTCGTGGTTGCCCGGCACCACGGTGACCTCCGTCGATCCCGCGGCGTCGCGCAGCAGCCGCGTGGCCTCGTCGTACTCAGCCTCGAGCGAGAGGTTGGTGATGTCCCCGGTGACCACGAGGTGGTCGCACTCCCGGGCGGCGGCGTCGAGCACCTGAAGCAGGTAGTCCTGGCGGTACACCCGGGCGCGCTTGGTGAGCAGGTTGGCGTAGCCGGTGATGCGCTTGTTGAAGAGCACCCGCCGCAGCTCCACCCCCGTCGGGGCGAAGACGTGCAGGTCGGAGACGTGGGCGATGCGGAACATGATCGTGGACCCCAGCGTGCGGATGAGCGGGCCCTCCGGGAAGCCCCTATCACGGAGCGTGCGGAGGGTTCGCCGGTCGCGGGGACCTTCAGGGCTGGGCTCTCTCGCTGCCCGAGCAGTTGCGGAGCGAGAGGGGGTTGTACGCGCAGGCCGCGTTGCAGGCGCCCGGGCATCCCGAGCACGCGTACTGGTTGAGCACGAGGCAGTAGGTGCCGAAGGTCGGGTCGGTGAAGCCTCCCGCCCGGGGGCAGGTGAAGTTCGCGTTGCCGGAGTAGTCCGTCGGCTGGGTGGTGCACACCGTGGCGGCGAGCTTCCAGGCGCGGCACGCGTTGGAGTCGCCGACGTTGTACGGGTAGCTCCCGCCCTGGTTGGTCGGGGCCGTGGTGTTGTAGCTGGCGGTGGAGCAGCCCGGAACCGGCGACGACCACCCGTGATAGAGCTGCATCGCGGAGCACATGCCCGCGACACAGTTGGGTGCGGACGCGCCACAGGTGCGCCCGCAGGCCCCGCAGTTGGCGGTGTCGGTCGCGACGTCCACGCATGCCGCTCCACAGGCGGTCCTCCCCGCGGGGCACGCGCACGTACCGGCGTTGCAGACGCCCCCGGTCGGGCAGACCACACCGCAGGTTCCGCAGTTGTTCACGTCCGTCTGCGAGTTGCTGCACGTGCCGCTGCAATACCGCTCCGACGACGTGCATAGCCGGCAGGAACCGGTGTTGCAGCCCTGGCCGGACGGGCACACGCGCCCGCAGGCGCCGCAGTTGTTTACGTCCGTCAGCACGGAGACGCACGCCCCGCCGCAGGGCGTCGTCCCCGTCGGGCACCGGCAGGTGCCAGCGCTGCACGTGGCTCCCGAAGGGCACACGTTGCCGCAAGAGCCGCAGTTGGCGTTGTCGGTCGCGAGGGTCACGCAGCGGGCGCCGCAGGGCGCGGTTCCCACCGGACACGCGCCCATGCAGGCGCCCGCCACGCAGTTCTGGCCCGCAGCGCAGGCGATCGTCGCGTAGCCCTGCCCATCGGGGGTGCAAAGCTGCTGCGAGGACGGGCTCGTGCAGACCGTTCCGGTCGAGCCGGGCGTGCATGTCCACGGCTGGCAGGCTCCGGCGCCGAGGCACGCGTTGCGCGCGGCGCAGGGGCTCGCCGTGTATCCGAGCCCGTCGGCGTTGCAGACGCGCCGGGTGTTCACGTCCGAGCACGATGCGCTCCCGGGCGTGCAGACCCAGTTGGCGCACACACCTGCGCTGCAGGTCTGGCTGGCGCCGCACGCGACGCTCGTGTAGCCGAACCCGTCGGCGTTGCAGACCCGGCGGGTATTGCCGACGCAGCTCGTCGAGCCTGGGGTGCAGAGCCACCCGGCGCAGAGGCCCGTCGAGTCGCTGCAGCTCGATCCGCTGCTGCACGCCGTCGTGGGGCCATACGAGAGACCGTCGGCGTTGCATGTGTGCGTCCCGGTCGTCCCGACGCACGCGGTCGTCCCCGCGGTGCAGAGCCACGGCAGGCAGGCGCCGCCGCTGCACGACCGACCCGCCGCGCACGGCGACGGCTCCCACCCTAGGCCGTCGGCGGCGCAGGTCTCGACGACGTCGAGGCGACCGGCCATGCACCGCGTCGCCCCGGGGGTGCAGATCCTCGGGCGGCAGACGCCCTCGCGGCAGCCCTCGGAGGTGCCGCAGGGGATGTCCGCGGTGCCCTGTCCGTCGGCGTTGCAGACACGCCGCGTGGTGGCCGACGCGCAGGTCGCGGAGCCGGGAGCGCACGACCACGGGCGGCACGCGCCGGTCGCGGCGACGCAGGCGGTCATCGCAGGGCAGGCCGAGGGCGTGTAGCCGAGGCCGTCGCCGTTGCACTGCCGGCGCGTGCTCGCACCCAGGCACGAGTAGCTCTCCGGGGTACACACCCAGGCCGCGCAGGCCCCCGCGGCGCAGGTCTGCATCGAGGCGCACGGCGCCGTCGCGTACCCGAGGCCGTCGGCGTTGCAGGTTCGCACCGTGTTGCCGTCGCAGCTCCGGGTGCCCGGCATGCAGACCCAGCTCGAGCACATGCCCGTGGCGGAGTCGCAGCCGGTCATCGCCGGACAGGCCATCGGCGCGGCGTATCCGAGGCCGTCGTCGTTGCACCGACGGACCGAGGTCCCCGTCGCGCACGACGCGGCCGCGGGGGTGCACACCTGCGGCACGCAGAGGCCGTCGCGGCAGCTCTGGGCGCTGGGGCAGGGCGTCGCGGCGTAGGCGAGGCCATCGGCGCTGCAGACCTCGCGGATGGTGACGCTGCCGGCGGCGCATCGAGCCGCCCCGGAGGCGCACACGCGGTCGAGGCAGGCCCCATCGCGGCAGGTCTGGACCGCCCCGCACGAGGTGACGTCGTACCCGCTGCCGCGAGCGTTGCAGACCTCGCGCGCCCCGTCGGCGGTGCAGCGGGCGCTGCCCGGCGTGCAGAGCCGCGCCGCGCAGCGGCTGTCGGCGTCGCAGAACTGGCTTCCCGCCTCGCAGTCGTTGTCCCCGCCGCACTCGACGCAGACCATCCGGGTCGGGTGGCAGACGAGGCCGATGTCGCTGCACTGCCGGGAGGAGGTGCAGCTCCGCGGTCGCGTCACGCAGCTGTTCGCTCGGCACTGCTGGATGGAGGGGCAGTCCGCGTCGACGTTGCAGTCGACGCAGAAGCCCAGGGTCGTCTCGCAGACCTGGCCCGGGCACTGCCGGGTCGAGGTGCACGCCGTGGACGCCACGCAGCGCTGGTTGCTGCACGTGCGATCGGATCCAGTGCAGTCGGCTCTGGTCCGACACTCCACACAGACGCCGCGCTCGCGGTCGCACACCTGCCCCTGCGGGGCGCAGGGGCTATCCGACTGGCAGCTCGTCGCGGCAGCTACGACGTCCCCCGAGCGATCGGCGCAGGATGCGTCGGAGGCGCACGTCGTCGCGTCGATCATCGAGCCGATCGATGCATCGAAGTCCCCGCCCGGACCAGCGGGACTGCACGCGACGACCGCGATTGCGGCCCACCCCCACACCCACACCGACAAACGAGATCGAGCCATGCCGTGTAACCCCTCCCTAGTACCCCGCGGCCGCGAGGCACCGACGCGCAAGCCCTAACAGATCACGGCTCGGAGCACGAGTTCCCCCTGAGAACCGCGCGCAGCCCGTGCCGTGAAGCGGCGCGCAGGTCCGCGGCGACGGCCGCGACCATCATGGTGGATGCGACGCCACTGATGCCGATCGCGCCGCTGCATTTCGGAGCCGCGAGCCTATAGCGAAAGCAACGCGGAGCCCTCGCTGGCATGGATCAGCGACAGGCAACAGAACAGATTGCGATTTGGCGAAGCGCCACGGCGAGCGCGTGACGGCCGACTACGAGCCTTCGGGCGCTTCGCCAAGGCACAGTTGAACGAAGCATGGCCACCGTACTTCAATCCGCCCGCCAGCTCTCCGATCAGGACGCCGCCCTGGCCGTCGCCACCGACCGCGCCTGGCACCTCGTGCTCGGCACCCTCGACGCCGACGAGGACGCCCCGCCCTTCAAGCAGACCGCGATCCTCGACTTCCGCATGCGCCTCATCGCGCACGACATGGACCGCCGCCTGGTCGAGCGCACCCTGGAGCTCGCCACCCGCTCGGGCCTGTTCAGCCCGCGCCCTTCGCGGCGCCGGGCGCGTCGAGGACACCATCAACCTGATCGGGCACGCCGCGCGCGACCTCGTCACGACGCTCGCGGCGCGGCTCGACAAGCCCTTCGACGAGATGGCGCGCGAGGCGGGCATCCCGCTGCTCGAAGGCTCCAGCATGAAGGCCGCGTTGGACGTCGACTGGACCGACCTGAACGCCTCGCACGGGGCGCTCCAGCGTCTGCTCGGTGAGGTCGGCTCGCTCTCGTCGTTCATCGCCACCCACCTCGCCGAGGAGCGCGACCGGCCAGCGCTGGAGCAGCAGCTGGCGACGCTGCAACAGATGACCACGCAGGACCTCGAGCCCGACCCCTCGGGCAAGGGGACGCGCATCAAGCGGGGCGTGGCCAGGGAGCGGCGGATCAGCATCACGGACCCTGGTCACAATCCCGGCCACGAGGGTCGGAAACCGCAAGGGCGCAAGGGGCGCAAGGGCCGAGGTAGGAACGGATCAACCGGCGAGGAACCTGGGCGATCCAACGCCTTCCGCTCTGCCCTTGCGACCCTTGCGCCCTTGCGGTTTCGTGACCCACGAGATGCGCAACCCGGGTCGGTTGGAGGTGGCGCAACCCGCGGCGTCCCTGGGGTTTGGGCGTTCGCCCGCACCCCAGTCTAACGAAGGCGTGCTCCCGGCGGCGCGCGGCGGTACGGCGCCCGCGCGCAGGAGGGGGTTCAGGGCAGGCCGGTCACGGCCATCGGGACGTACGCGGTGGCCGTCGTGCCGTTGCCGATCGTGCCGTAGCTGTTGAGGCCCCAGCAGGCCACCGCGCCCGACGCGCGGCGCGCGCAGGTGTTGCTGGCGCCCGCGGCCACCTGCACCGCGTCGGTGAGACCCGTGGCGGTGATCGGGGCGGTCGCGGCCGTGGCGGAGCCGTTCCCGAGCTGGCCAGAGCTGTTGTAGCCCCAGCAGACCACCGCCCCGGAGGTGCGCCGGGCGCAGGAGTGGTTGTAGCCGATCCCGACCTGGGTCGCGTCCGTGAGGCCCGTCACCGTCACCGGCGTGTACGAGTTGGTGGTCGAGCTGTTACCGAGCTGGCCGTAGGCGTTGTTGCCCCAGCACACGACCGCGCCGGTGCTGCGCAGCGCGCACGAGTGGTCGCCGCCGGACCTGACCTGCACCGCGTCGGTGAGGCCCGACACGATCACCGGCGAATACGCGGTGGTCGCGGTGTTGTTGCCGAGCCCGCCGTAGGTGTTGCGCCCCCAGCACACGACGGCGCCGGTCGCCCGCCGCGCGCACACGTGATAGGCGCCCGACGAGAGCTGCACCGCGTCGATGAGGCCCGTCACCGTCACCGGCGTGTGCGAGGTGGTGGTCGACCCGTTGCCGAGCTGGCCGTAGCTGTTGTTGCCCCAGCACACGACCGCGCCGGTGCTGCGCAGCGCGCACGTGTGGTAGTAGCCGCCCGAGATCTGCACCGCGTCGGAGAGGCCCGACACGGTCACCGGCGTGTACGCATTGGTCGCCGTGCCGTTGCCGAGCGCGCCGTAGGGGTTGTAGCCCCAGCAGACCACCGCCCCGGAGGTGCGCCGGGCGCAGGTGTGGTAGGCCCCCGTCGTGACCTCCACCGCGTCGGAGAAGCTCGACACGGTCACGGGCGTCAACGCATTGGTCGTCGTGCCGTTGCCGAGCGCGCCGTAGATGTTGTAGCCCCAGCAGGCGACCGCACCGCTCGACCGGCGCGCGCAGGCGTGGCTGGCGCCCACCGCGAGCTCCATGACCGCCCGGCCGCCGCAGGCGCTGGCGGTGCACATCACACCGGTCGAGCACGTGTTGCCGCAGCGGCCGCAGTGGGTGGCCGAGGTGCGCAGGTCGGTCTCGCAGCCGTTGGCCGCGATGCCGTCGCAGTCGCCGAAGCCGGCGTTGCAGGCGCCCACGGTGCACGCCCCCGCGGCGCACGCGCCCACGGCGTTGGCCGGCGCGCACGACGCCCCGCACGACCCGCAGTTCGCGGCGCTGGTGAGGGTGTTGACCTCGCAGCCGTTGGCCGCGCTGCCGTCGCAGTTGCCGTAGCCGACGTTGCAGGCGATGCCGCACGCCCCGGACGTGCAGGCGCCCGTCGCGTTGGACGCCCCGGCGCACGCCACGCTCAGGTAGCCCTGCCCGTCGGCCGCGCATTCCTGGCGCTCAGCGCCGTTCGCGCACACCGCGGTGGGCCCCGGGGTGCACGTCCACGCGGTGCAGGCGCCCGCGCCGAGGCAGGCGTTCATCGCGGGGCAGGCCGCGGCGGCGTAGCCCAGCCCGTCGCTGTTGCACTGCCGCCGGGTGTTCACGTCGAGGCACGAGTAGCTGCCCGGCGTGCAGATCTGGTTGAGGCACACGCCCGCGCTGCAGGTCTGCGTCGCGGTGCACGCCGTGGTCGTGTACCCGAAGCCATCGGGGTTGCACGCGCGCCGCGTGTTGCCCTCGCAGCTCGCCGAGCCGGGGGTGCAGATCCACCCCGCGCAGAGGCCCGTCGCGTCGGCGCAGCTCGCGCCCGTGCCGCAGATCGTGGTGGCGCCGTAGGAGAGCCCGTCGGGGTTGCAGATGCGCGTGCCGGTGGTGCCGACGCACACGGGCGTGCCCGGGGTGCAGAGCCACGCGCGGCACGCGCCGCCGCTGCACGACTGCGACCCGGCGCAGGGCGCGGGGTCCCAGACGAGCCCGTCGGCCGCGCAGGTCTCGATGACGGCGGTGCTCCCGGCGGCGCAGCGGGTCGCGCCCGGCACGCAGATGCGCGGGCGGCAGGTGCCCTCGCGGCAGCTCTCCGTCGACCCACACGGAACCTCCGTACGCCCCTGCCCGTCGGCGTTGCACAGGCTGCGGGCGCGGCTCGATGCGCAGGTCGCCGCACCGGGCGTGCACGTCCACGGGGTGCACGCCCCGGTGCCCGCGAGGCACGCCGTCATCGCGGGGCACGCGATGGGCGTGTACCCCAGGCCGTCGCCGTTGCACTGCCGCCGCGTGTTTAGGCCCGCGCACGAGTAGCTCCCCGGCGTGCAGACCCAGCTCGCGCAGTAGCCCGCCGCGCAGCTCTGCATCGCGCCGCAGGGCGACGCGGTGTAGCCCAGCCCGTCGGGGTTGCAGGTGCGGGCGGTGTTGCCCTCGCAGCTCCGGCTGCCGGGCGTGCACACCCAGCTGGCGCACAGGTTCGTGCCCGGGTTGCAGGTGCTCATCGACGGGCACGCAGTCGCCGCGGCGTACCCGAGGCCATCGTCGTTGCAGCGCCGCACGGCGGTGCCGCCGGCGCAGCTCGACGCGCCGGGCGTACAGGTCTGCATCACGCAGAGGCCCGCGCGGCAGCTCTCGCCCGCGGCGCAGGCCGTGCCGGTGTAGGCCAGGCCGTCGGCGTCGCAGACCTCGCGGCGGGTGAAGCTCTCGCTCGCGCAGCGCGCGGCGCCCGGCGCGCAGATGCGCGGGACGCAGGCGCCGTGGCGGCAGCTTTCGCTGGCGCCGCAGTTGGCGGCGTCGTAGCTGCTGCCGCGGGCGTTGCACACCTCGCGGGCGCCGGCCGTGGTGCAGCGCGCGGCGGCGGGCACACACACCCGTGGCGTGCAGCGGTTGTCCGCCCCGCAGAACTCGGTCATCGCAGCGCAGTCGTTGTCGCCCGTGCACTCGACGCAGACCATCCGGGTCGGCTCGCACACGAGGCCGAGGTCGCTGCACTGGCGCGACGAGGTGCAGGCTCGAGGGCGCGCGACGCAGGTGGCGTCACGGCACTGCTGGTCGGCGGGGCAGTCGCCGTCGGCGCCGCAGTCGACGCAGAGCCCGAGGGTGGCGTGGCAGACCTGGCCCGGGCACTGACGCGACGAGGTGCAGGCCACGCCGCGCCCACAGCGCTGCGCGGTGCACACCTGGCTCTCGCCGGCGCAGTCGGCGCGCGTGCGACAGCCGACGCACACGCCGCGGTCGCGGTCGCACACCTGGCCGAGTGCCGCGCAGGCTGGGTCGGCCTGGCAGGCGATCGCGCCGGCGTCGACGGGCGGGGCGACGACGTCCTGCGGGCCGCCCGCGTCGGAGCAGTCGCGGCCCGCTTCGCACTCGCTCGGTGCGCGGTCATCGGCGACGACGTCGAGGGCGGCGTCTGCTCGCGTGTCGATCGGGTTCCGCGGCGCCGTCGGGCTGCAGCCCACCATCACCAACGCCACCGTCCACACGAGCCTATTGAACACTTGCATGAGCTCTCCCTAAGGCTTGAGGGAGCTCGACGAACAATCCTCTCATCGACCGCCCCCCCCCACCCGACATCCCCCAACTGACTGCGCGAGGGCTTGGAGGTCGACAGTATGATTTCTAGCTATGGGCTGTCTATGCGCTCACGCCCCGCCGAGGGTGCGAGGGGTGCTGCTCTCGCCGAGGGCCGACGACCTGCGCTGGCTCGGCGGCCTCTACGAGCGGGGCGGCCTGCGGGCGCACATCGACGCGACCTTCCCTCTGGAGGGCCTCGGCGACGCGCACCGCATGAGCATCGCCGGGCGCACCCGAGGGAAGATCGTGATCGCCGTCGCTTGAGCGATGGTGTTACCGCCCGTAGGTTCCGGTGAGGGTGCCGTGGGCGAGGACGTGTCCGCGCAGCATGAAGCGCACGAGCGCGGCGCTGCTACCCTCCGGGGCGCCGAGCGCGGGCGTGTCGAGCGCGTACACGCTGAAGCGATAGCGGTGCGCGGGACCGGGCGGCGGGCACGGTCCGCCGTAGGCCCCGGTGCCGTAGTCGGTGCGGCCGACGTGGGCGCCGGCGGGGAGTGATCCTTCGGCGCCGGCGTTGTCGGGGAGGGAGCGGGTGTCGCCGGGGAGGTCGTACGCGACCCAGTGGTAGAAGCCCGTCCCGGTGGGGGCGTCGGGGTCGTGCACGATCACCGCGAAGGAGCGAGTCCCCTCCGGGGTGCCCGACCACTGGATCGCGGGAGAGCGGTTCTCCCCAGTGCAGCCGAAGCCGTTGAAGATGGAGTGTATTGGGATGGTCGTGCCCTCGGCGAAGGCCTCGCTGGTGACGCGCAGCGTGGAGGGCGCGGGAGAGCCGCCGGCCCCGGTGGGGACGTACGCGACGGAGTCGGCGGTGGCCGCGGCGGCGGCGGAGCGCGCGGTGGTGTCCGTGGGACAGGGGGCGGTGCTGTGGGCGCACGCGGCGAGCGCGAGCGGGGCGAGGAGGGAGAGGCGCTTCATGCCGCGGAGTGAAACGCCGATGGCACCCGCGCCGCAACAGGGCGCGTCAGCCGTCGAGCAGCCGCTCGATGCGGCGAAACACCTCCGCCATCGTGTCGGGGTCGGGCAGCAGCGTCACCCGGAAGTACGTCCGGTCGTCGATGTTGAAGCTCGACCCGGGGACCACCAGCACGCGCTCCCGCTCGAGGAGTTCCATCGCGAAGCGCTCGTCGTCGAAGCCGGGCGTGTGCGCCGCCACGAAGGCGTAGAGCGCCCCGCTCGGCGCCTCCACGCGCAGGTGCCGCGAGCGCCCGACGCCCTCCAGCACCGCGGCGCGCTGTCTCCCGAGGCGTCCGTCCGGGGAGGTCAGCGCGGCGATGCCCTGGTCGCGGGCGAGCGCGGGCGCCACGGCCCACTGCCCGGGGACGTTGGAGCAGAGCCGCAGCGACGCCAGCAGCTCGACCGCCTGGAGGTACTTCGCCGCCGGGCCGCGCCGGCCGCTGAAGACCACCCAGCCGGTGCGCAGCCCGCACGCCCGGTAGACCTTGGAGAGCCCGCCGAAGGTCGCGCAGAGGGTCTCCGTGCAGTGCCGCGCCGCGGGCTCGTGCGTGGCGCCGTCGTACAGGATGCGGTCGTAGATCTCGTCGGAGAAGAGCACCAGCTCGTGGCGCTCGGCGACGCGGGCGATCGCGCGCACCACGGACGCGGGGTACACGGCGCCGGTGGGGTTGTTGGGGTTGATCATCACGATGGCGCGGCATCGCGGGGTGACCAGGCGGTCGAGCTCGTCGGGGTCAGGCACGAAGCCGCGCGACTCGGGGCACGCGTAGTACACGGGCGTTGCGCCGGTGAGGGCGACGGCGGCGGTCCAGAGGGGGTAGTCGGGCGCCGGGAGGAGCACCTCGTCGCCCGGCCGCAGCAGGGCCTCGAGGGTCATCAGGATGAGCTCCGAGACGCCGTTGCCCATGAAGACATCGTCGACGTCGACGCCCGCCACGCCGCGCGCGGCCATGTCCGCCGCCACGGCCTCGCGCGCCTGCACGATGCCCTTCTGATGGCAGTACCCGTCGGACTGGGGGAGGTGCTCGGCCACCGCGTCGCGCAGCGCGTCGGGCATGTGGAAGCCGAAGAGCGCGGGGTTGCCGATGTTGAGCTTGATGACCTCGTGACCCTGGCGCTCGATCTCGAAGGCTCGGCGGGCGAGAGGGCCGCGGATCTCGTATCGAACGCGCGCAAGGTGGTCGGGCGTGGCAATGGGCTTCATGACGCCCCCGGTGCATAGCGTCGCGCGAGGGCCGCGCCAAGGAAGGCGCTACCGCGCGACGTATCCGCCGTCGACGAGCAGCGGGTGCCCCGTGATGAACGACGCCCGCTCGGAGGCGAGGAACACCACCGCCTGCGCCACCTCGTCGGGCTGCCCGAGTCGGTTGAGGGCGTGGAGCCCCTCCAGCATCGCGCGGGCGTCCTTGTTCTGTAGCAGCCCCGCCGCGCTGAGCATCGGGGTCTCGATGAAGCCCGGGCATACGGCGTTCACCCGGATGCCCTTCGTGGCGTACTCGAGCGCGGCGGTCTTCGTGAGCCCGAGCACGCCGTGCTTGGCAGCGACGTAGGCGGCAGCCCCGGCGAAGCCCACCGTGCCGAGGATCGACGCGTTGTTGACGATGGCCCCGGCGCCCCCCTGCTGGAGCATCTGCGCGATCTCGTACTTCATGCAGTAGAAGACGCCGCTGAGGTTGACCGCCAGGGTCTTCTCCCAGCCGGCCTCGGAGAGGTCTGCGGTGGGCGCCTGCTCGCCGCCGATGCCAGCGTTGTTGAAGGCGATGTCGAGGCGCCCGAAGGCCTTCACCGCGCCCTCGACGAGGGCCTTCACCTCGGAGGCGTTGGAGACGTCGGCTGCGATGAACCGCGCTTCACCCCCCTCCGCCCGGATGCGCGCGGCGACGGCCTCGCCCTTGGGGCTGGTGTCCGACACGATCACCTTCGCGCCCTCCTTCGCGAAGGCCAGCGCGGTGGACTCGCCGATGCCCATGGCAGCCCCGGTGACCAGGGCGACCTTGTTCTTCAGGATCTGTTCGCTCATGGCGCGTCGTGAGTGCAGCGACGGTGCCAACGCGACCGACGGGCTTCTCCGGCGAGGCCCGCGCAATCCGTGCGTCGCGACGTGCGGCGAGGTTCAGGGGGTTGGAGGCGGGTCGATCACGAGCCCGCGAGCCTGCTCGGCGCGCTTCGCGGAGAGCTCCACGCCGACGGCGTCGAGGCCGTGCGCGTTGGCGACGGCGAGCATCGTCCCGACGCCGCAGAAGGGGTCGACCACGGCGCGGGCGCCTGTCTCCGCGAGGAGGAAGCGGCAGGTCGCCGCGCAGGCCTCGACGCCCATGGCGCGGGCCCAGGGCATCTCGCCGAGGCGCGGCAGCACGTCGGCGAAGGAGCGCGAGGGGTCGAGGCGCAGCGCGCGGGAGAAGCACAGGAGGTGGGCGAAGGAGGGGCGCCCTGGGGTGATGGTGCCGGGCGGGGCGCGGCAGACGACCTTGTGCCAGAGGAGGTGAGAGCCCGCGGCCTCGGCGCCGAGGCTCACCAGCAGACCCTTGTCGATCCATCGCCCGTCGCGCTTCACGTCGGTCTGGAAGAACACCGCCACGGACTCGTCGGCCACCTGGGCGCAGGCGAGGGCGGCCGCGTCGATGAACCATCGCCGCCACGATGGGGCGTCGAGTCCGCGCATCTCCGAGAGGTCGGGCAGGGAGGTGACGACGGCGTGGTCGGGCGGCAGCGGGGCGCTCGCGAGCCACGCGACGCCGTCGCCCTGGTGCACGACGCGGGACGGGTGCTTCATGGGGTCGCGCTACAGGTCGATCTGCTCGACCTCGTCCACCGGGTGTCCGAGGAAGCGCGAGGCCACGTCGGCGAAGCTCTGCGGCCGGTCGGTGACCAGCATCCGCAGCCGCCCCTCGCGCACCGACGCCGCGCCCAGCGAGCGAGCTTCGAGGAAGTCCCGTAGCTCCTCCGCGGTCGCCTCGGCGCTGTCGACCACCGAGGCGCCCTCGCCGAGCACCCGCTTCGACTCGGCGGTGATCACGTCGCGCAGCACCGGGTAGTGCGTGCACCCGAGCACCACCACGTCGACGTCGCAGGCCGCGAGCGTCTCCAGGTAGCGCGCCACCGCCAGCCGCGGAACCTCCCCGTCCAGCCACCCCTCCTCCACCAGCGGGACCAGCAGCGGCGCCGCGCGGCCGAAGACCTCCGTGCGCGACGAGCGCGACGCGATGGCCCTCGGGTACGCGCCCGACGCGATGGTCCCTGCGGTGGCGAGCACCCCCACGCGGTGGCGGTGCGTGGCGGCCACGGCGGCCCCGGCCCCGGGCTCGATCACCCCGAGCACCGGGAGGTCGAGCTCGACGCGCAGCATGTCGAGGGCGACCGCGCTCACGGTGTTGCACGCCACCACCAGCAGCTTGATGCCGCGAGAGACCAGCGCCCTCGCGCAGGCCCGGGAGTAGCGCAGCACGGTCTGCGCGGAGCGGGTTCCGTAGGGGACGCGGGCCGTGTCGCCCAGGTAGAGGACGTCCTCCTGGGGGCACAGCCGACGGATCTGTCGGACCACCGTGAGCCCCCCGAGGCCGGAGTCGAAGACCCCGATCGGGAGGGCGCGCCGGGGGTCGCTGGCCTTGTCGCTCACGGTGCCCGCAGCGGCTTCGTTGTTGACCGTCACCAGCACGTCCGGGAGCACCTTCACCGGGGTCTCGGAGAGCAGCGAGAGGCCCGCGGCGCCCATGGCCACCGCGGCCGTCGTGCGGAAGCCCCAGATCTGCGCGTAGTACGTCGCCGTGGTCGACGGCGGAACCTGGATCGCGATGTACAGCCCGTTGCTGCTCGTCACGTTGGTCATCGTGGCGGCGTTGCGGCTCGTGGGCAGCCCGCTGGTGGGCGAGAAGTAATAGACCTGGGCGTCGGGGACGAAGGTCGGGCGGGCGCCGGCCGCGACCGACGAGGCGCTGGAGAGGGTGGCGATGGCGCCGACGAGGGCGCGACGCTGGCAGTCGAGCGCGTTGCCCGCGATGATCCCGGTGCCCGTCTGGCGCATCTGCCCGAGCAGCGTCGCGAGCAGGCCCGCGGTGCTCTCGGCGACGGAGTTGCGGTTGCTCCCGGCCACCGCCGCGCGGGTGAGGTCGGTGGTGTCGTTGACCAGGTAGGTGTCGAGGGTGTCCGTCGCGCGCACCCGCCAGGAGAGCGGCCCCATGGTCCCGGCGGGCACCGTCACGGTGTACATCCCCATGGCGTTGGAGGTCGCGGTCGCCACCGGGGCGCCGAGGTAGTTGAGCCCCGAGAACACGTCCACCGTCGCGTTGGCCACGGGGGCGCTGGTCTGGAAGTCGGCCACGCGCCCGGCGATGGGGAGCGCCGCCGTGGTGGTGGTCACCGCCGCGGGGTTGCACGAGAAGTCCGGCGCCACCATCGGCATCCCGGCGCCGCCGTTGGCCATCACGGCGACGGTCGGGAGCTCGAAGCAGCTCTCGCCGCCGTGGACGTTGCAGCGGCGCATCACCGGGACGTCCGCCGCGGGGGCGTCGGAGGCGGAGCCCGTGTCCGTCGGGGTCGAGCCCGTGTCGGTAGGGGTGCCGCCGGTGTCCGTCGGGGTGCCACCCGTATCTGTCGGGGTGGTCCCGGCGTCGGCGGGCGCGGCCGGGTCGCTGCTGCACGCGGCGAGGCTTAGGGCGGCGAGGACGAGTGCGGTGTTCCTGACGATCACGATGGGTGGCTCCGGGTCTGGTTTCGAGGGTGCTTCATCACCCTTCGGAGGCTTTACCCTGCGGACGAGGTAGGACGGAAGTGCCCCGCGGACCCTTCATGTCCCGGCGCGGCGCTGATCGGAGACGATGCGCCCGTCGACGAGGTCGATGGTGCGGTCGCATCGCGTGGCCAGCCGGGGGTCGTGGGTGACGATCAGGAAGGCCACGCCGAGCTCGCGGTTGAACTCCCGCATCACCTCGAAGATCTGGTCGGCGGTCTTGGTGTCGAGGTTCCCGGTGGGCTCGTCGGCGAGCACCAGCGGGGGGTCGAGCGCCAGCGCCCTGGCGATGGCCACCCGCTGCTGCTGCCCACCGGAGAGCGCGTTGGGGCGCGACCCTGCCTTCTCGCCGAGCCCCACCCGCTCCAGCAGCCTTCGCGCGCGAGGGACCATCTCCTTCGAGGTGCGCCCGGTCGCCGCGATCATGGGCATCATCACGTTCTCCTCCGCGCTCAGCCCCGGCAGCAGGTGGTGAAACTGGAACACGAAGCCGATGGTGCGCCCTCGCAGCCGCGTCAGCCCCGCGTCGTCGAGGTGCGTGGTGTCCTCCCCCGCGATGGTGAGACGCCCCCGGGTAGGCCTGTCGAGCAGCCCGAGGATGTTGAGCAGCGTGCTCTTGCCCGATCCCGACGGGCCGATGAGCGCCGCGAACTCGCCTCGCTCGACGCGCAGGTCGACGCCCTTCAGCACCTCGGTGACCACCCCGTTGCCGTAGGACTTGAACACCCCCTCCAGGAGCAGCACCGGCTCAGCCATTGCGAATCGCCACCGCGGGGTCGAGCCTCGCCGCGCTCCGGGCCGGGAGCGCCGCCGCGAAGACCCCCGTGAAGAACGCGATCGCCGCGGAGCGAGCCACCAGCGCGAGACTCACGGTCACCGGGAAGGTGGGCGACCCGTCGGCGTTGCGCACCATCCCCGCGAAGAGCACGCCGAGCCCGGTGCCGAAGGCGGTCCCGATCACCGAGCCGATGAGCCCCACCATCGCCCCTTGAATCAGGAACACCCAGAGCACGCTGCTCCGCCCGACGCCCATCGCCCGCAGGATGCCGATCTCCTTGCCCTTCTGCACCACCGAGACCACCAGCACGCTCGCGATGCCCATCGCCACCGCCAGGATCACGAAGAACTGGATCATCTGGCTGGAGCTGCTCTGCGACCGCAGCGCCACCAGGAGCTGCGCGTTGGTCTTCATCCAGCTGTCCGCGATGAGCCCCGTGCGCGCGGTGATGTCTGTCGCCACCGCGTCTGCCGAGTAGATGTCCCTCACCCTCAGGTCGACGCTCGACACCCCGCCCACCAGGTCGAGCAGCGTCTGCGCGCCCCGCATCGTGATCACCACCCAGCGTCGGTTGACCTCCCGGTTGCCCAGGTCGAAGACGCCCGCGACGGTGTACACCTCGCTCGCCCCCTCGACGGAGCCCAGGCGCAGCCGGTCACCCTCCCCCACGCCGAGGTCGAGGGCCAGCTCGCGGCCGATCACGCAGCCGGTTCCGGTGGGCTCGAAGCGCCCGGCCACCATGCGCTGACGAATGGGGTAGATGCCCGCGAAGCGCTCGGGGTCGACGCCGTAGAGCACCACCGCGCGGGTGGCGTTGCCTCGGATCGCGACCGCGGGGCCCGTCACCGTGGGCGACACCGCCGTCACCGAGGCGATGGCGGAGAGGCCCTCGACGACCTGCTGCCAGCCGACGATGGAGCGGGAGCGCTGGGCGGTGCGCTCGACGCGCGCCGCGATGGCGACGGCCTCGCTGGACGCGAGCATCGGGCGCGCGACCTCGTCGGGAGGGCGCACCACGACGTGGGCCTGGGTGCCGAGGGTCTGCGCGACCAGGCTGGTCTGGAGCCCGTCGATGAGGGCCGAGAGGAAGACCATCACCGCCACGCCCACGGAGACGCCCACCACGATGAGCACCGACTGGAGGCGGCCCTCACGGAAGAAGCGCAGCGCCAGAAACCACGAGATCGGCATCGCGCTCCCTCCCCCCTAAACCCTTAGCGGGCGGCCTCGACGGAGCGGGGGCGCACCCGCTGCCCGACGCGCACCGTGGCCCCGACGCTCGACGGCACCACGCGCTCCCGCTCGCCGAGGCCGGAGGCCACCTCGACCACGCGCTCTCCCCGCAGCCCGAGGGTGACGGGCCGCCTCGCGGTGCGGTCGTCGTTGCCGACCACCATCACCCACGGCGAGGGGGTGGCCGCGTCGCGCACGGCGTCGGGAGGGAGCGAGAGGACGTTGGGGTGGCGGGCGACCTCGACCTCCACCGACACGGTCATCGAAGGCCGCAGGAAGGGCGGCGGCGTGGGCACGCGCAGCTTCACCTCGACGGTGCCTCGGAGCGCGTCGATGGTCGGAGCGATGTACGACACCTCCGCGGGGAAGGGCCGATCGGGGAAGGCCTCGGCCGACGCGACCGCCCGCTGCCCCATGCGAAGGTCGGCGAGGTTGCGCTCGTCGGGCGTCATGGAGAGCTCCGTGTCTCCGTCGCGCAGCAGCACCAGCAGCGCTCGCCCGGGGGTCACCACGTCGCCGGGCTCCACGCTCCTGGTCATGATCACCCCCGCGGCGGGCGCCACCACGCGCGCCTGCGCCAGCCTCGCCTCGGCCACCCGCAGCGCCGCCTCGGCCTGCACCCGACCCGCGACCGCCACCCTGGCGTCCCCTCCCCCGGCGCTCGATCCTGCCGAGGCGATCTGCGCCGACTGGAGCTGGCTGCGAGCGACGTCGACAGCGCGCTGCGCCGACTCAAGCTCCGTGGCCGCGATGGCCCCGGAGCGGAAGAGCATGCGCTGCCGCTCCCAGGTGGTCTCCGCCGCGCGGAGGTTCGCCTGCGCCTGCCGCACCGACTCCCCGGCCACCCGGGCGCTCACGGTGCGGAGCTGGCCCACGCGCGTCGAGGCCACCAGCACCCCGGCGCGCGCCTGCTCGACCTGCGTCGAGAGCTCCCGGTCGTCGAGCTCCACCAGCACCTGCCCCTCGGTCACGCGCTCCCCTTCGCGCGCCCGCACCGCCCTCACCAGACCGCCGAGCTGGCTCCCGAGGCTCACCTCCGCGGGGCTGAGCACCCGACCGCTCGACACCACCGTCTGCACCACCTCGCGCCGCGCGGGGAGCACCACCTCGACCTTCGGGCCGAGCGCCCGCTGCGCGGCGAACCACGCCACCGCGCAGAGCACCGCCAGCAGCGCCAGCACCTTGAGCCCGCGACGAAGCCAGATCATCAGCGGGAGCGCTCCTGCGAGGGATGGACCGTCATCGATCGACCCACCGGGCCATAGCGATTCCCGGTGGGGGTGTCCACGTCATCACGCAGGGTCCGCGCAGGGGGCGCGCCCTGCGGCGCAGGGGCTGCGCGGGGCCGTCACCGCTCTTCGTCGCGAGCGCCCGTGAAGAAGCCGATGAACCACGAGAGCACGCTCACCACGAGGGCGCCCAGCATCGCGGCTCCGAAGCCGCTCACGCTGAAGCCCGGCACCAGCCACGCGGCGAGCCCGAAGGAGAGGCCGTTCACGACCAGGTAGAAGAGCCCGAGGGTCACCACGGTGATGGGCAGGGTGAGGAAGACCAGCACCGGGCGGACGCAGGCGTTGATGAGGCCGAGGATGAGCGCGCCGATGACCAGCACGGTGAAGGAGCTCACCCGGATGCCGGGAACGATCTCGGTCGCCACCCACAGGCTGAGGGCGACGGTCGCCCAATGGATCAGGAATCGCGGCATGAGGCACCTCGGACGACGTTGGGAGTTGAGAGCGCAGCGGGAGAAGACCCGACGCACCTGCCTTGCCTTGTGCCAGACCCGGGCCATGTCCAGAAGCTTCCCTAACGATCCCCCGGTGCTGGCACCATCGTAGCCCGCGTGAGTGACCCGACGATGCCCGACGACGCCGCTCCCCCGAGGGTCACCGTGCTGGAGGCCCGCGGGCTCACCCGCCGCTACCTGATGGGCGACGTCGAGATCGACGCGCTGCGAGGCGTCGACCTGAGCCTGACCGAGGGGGAGTTCGTGGTGCTGCTCGGGCCGTCGGGCTCGGGCAAGAGCACCCTGCTCAACATCGTCGGCGGCCTCGACGGGCCCACCACCGGCGAGGTGCTCTACCGCGGCGAAGCCCTGGACTTCACCGACCAGCGGGCCCTCACCAGCTACCGCCGCGAGCACGTGGGCTTCGTGTTCCAGTTCTACAACCTCATGCCCTCGCTCACCGCGCGGGAGAACGTGGCGCTGGTCACCGACATCGCCTCGAACCCGATGGCCCCCGACGAGGCCCTCGCCCTGGTGGGCCTCGGCTCCCGCCTCGACCACTTCCCCTCGCAGCTCTCCGGCGGCGAGCAGCAGCGCGTGGCCATCGCCCGCGCGGTGGCGCGCCGACCGGACGTCCTCCTCTGCGACGAGCCCACCGGCGCCCTCGACTGCGCCACCGGGCGCGTGGTGCTCGACGTGCTCGCCCGCGTCAACCGCGAGCTCGGCAGCACCACCGCGGTCATCACCCACAACGCCGTGATCGCCCGCATGGCCAACCGGGTGATCCGCTTCGGCGACGGGCGCGTGGTGGCCGACGAGCGCAACCCCTCGCCCGTCCCGGTCTCCGAGCTGCAATGGTGAGCGCGCTCCGCCGCAAGCTGCTGCGCGACCTCTGGCACATGCGCGCGCAGGTGCTCACCATCGCGCTCGTGGTGGCCTGCGGCGTGGCCAGCCTCTTCTCCATGAGCTCGGCCTACGACTCGCTCCGCGGGGAGCGCGACCGCTGGTACGCCCGCGCCCGCTTCCCCGACGTGTTCTCGTCGGTGCGGCGCGCCCCTCGCTCGGTGCTCGGGCGCATCGCCTCGCTGCCCGGCGTCGCCATTGCCGAGGCGCGCCTGGCCGAGGAGGTCACCCTCGACATGCCGGGCATGGCCGAGCCCGTGGCCGCGCACGCGGTCTCCCTCCCCCCGCACGGGCGCTCGCTGCTGAGCGAGGTGTATCTCCGCGAGGGGCGCATGCCCGACCCGGGGCGCTCCGACGAGGTGCTCCTCCACGAGGCCTTCGCCCGGGCGTGGGGGCTCCGTCCCGGCGACCACCTGGTGGCGGTTCTGCACGGCCGCCGACAGCGCTTCCGGCTGACGGGCATCGCGCTCTCGCCGGAGTTCGTCTCGGTGATGCAGCCCGGGACGCTCATCCCGGACAACCGGCGCTACGGAGTGCTGTGGGTGAACGAGGCCGCCCTGGCCGCGGCCTTCGGGATGGAGGGCGCCTTCAACGAGGTGGGCGTGCGCCTCGACCGCGGCGCCCGAGAGGCCTCGGTCATCGCCGCCATCGACCAGGTGCTCTCCCCCTACGGAACCACCGGCGCCTACGGCCGCTCTCGGCACCCCTCGGCGCGCTGGGTCGAGCAGGAGATCGTCCAGCTCCGCGGCCAGGCCAGGGTGACCCGCTGCTCTTCCTCGGCGTGGCGACGCTGCTGGTCAACATGGTGCTGGCGCGGCTGCTCGGCCTGGAGCGGGAGCAGATCGCCACCCTCAAGGCCCTCGGCTACGGAGACCGCGAGGTCGCCCGGCACTACCTCTCCCACGCGCTGCTCACGGCGCTGCTCGGCGCGGCCCTCGGGGTGGTCTTCGGCGCCTTCGTGGGCCGGTGGTTCATCACCCTCTACGAGGACTTCTTCCGCTTCCCCTCGCTCACCTTCCGACCGAGCGCCTCGACGCTGGCCTTCGGCGCGCTGGCGAGCGTCGGCTCGGCGGTGGCGGGCGCCCTCAGCGCCGTGCGCTCTGCGGTGCGCGTCCCCCCCGCGGAGGCCATGCGCCCTGAGCCTCCTCCCCGCTACCGCCCCAGCTTCCTCGAGCGCACGGGCTTCCACCGGCTGCTCCCCACCGCGGGGCGCATGGTGCTGCGCGAGCTCGAGCGCCGTCCCGGGCGCGCGGCCCTCTCGGCCGTGGGCATCTCCTTCGCGGCGGCCATCATGGTCGCGGGGCGCTTCTCCCTCGACTCGCTCGACCTCGTGCTGGCGGTGCAGTTCGGCCGGGCCCAGTCCGACGACGTCACCGTGTCGTTCTCCCGGCCGCTGCCGCCGCGCGCGGTCTACGAGGTGGCGCGGCTGCCCGGGGTCCTCTACGCCGAGCCTCAGCGGGCCGCTGGCGTACGGCTGCGAAACGGTACGCGGGTGAGAGACGCGGCCATCCTCGGGCTGCCTCGCGCCTCGGTGCTGCGACGGGTGATCGACGAGCGGGCGACGCACTGGACGCTACCCGAGGAGGGCATGTTCCTCGGCCGGGCGCTGGGAGAGCGCCTGGGGCTGCGCGCCGGAGACCGGGTGACCGTGGAGGACGCCGAGGGGGCCGTCGCTCCCCGCGAGGTCACCGTCACCGCGCTCATCGACGACATGCTGGGCCTCACCGCGTACATGGACCTCGACGCGCTCCACCGGCTGCGCGACGACGGCGGGCGCGTGACCTCCGTGGCGGTGCGCCTCGACCCAGCGTACACCGACCGCTTCTTCGAGCGGGTGCGGCGCCTGCCCGCGGTGTCGTCGGCGTCGCGGCGTCAGGCGCTGATCGACTACTTCCGCCACGAGACCTCGCGCATGAGCGCGACCTTCACGGTGGTGCTCGCGGTCTTCGCGGGCATCATCGCCGTGGGGGTGGTCTACAACAACGCCCGCATCGCCCTCTCGGTGCGCAGCCGCGAGCTGGCCACGCTGCGGGTGCTGGGCTTCACCGAGGGGGAGGTCGCCTCGGTGCTGCTGGGCGAGCAGGCGATCGTGGTGGCGGTGGCCATCCCGCTGGGGCTCTGGCTGGGCAAGGGCCTCGCGTGGCTGGTGCTCCAGTCCATCGACGCCGAGCTCTTCCGGATGCCGCTGATGATCTCCCGGACGACGTACATGATGGCCGCCGGGACGGTGGTGGCCGCCAGCGTCGCGAGCGCGTGGGTGGTGCGGCGTCGCATCGCAGGGCTCGACATGGTGGCGGTATTGAAATCGAGGGACTGAGCGTGGCGAAGGACACAAAGAAGCCCGTCGGGAGCGCCAGGACGAAGTGGGCGCGCCGGGTGGTGATGGTCTTGGCGGCGGGGGGGCTCGTGGCGGGGGGCGTGCTGCTGGCGCGGCCGAAGCCCACCTCGGTGGAGGCGTCGCGGGCGGTCGAGGCGAGGCTCGAGGCCACGCTGGACGAGGAGGGCCGCACGAGGGTGCGCGACCGCTACGTCATCTCGTCCACGGTGACGGGCAACATGCGCCGTCCGGAGCTGCACCCGGGCGACCTCGTCGAGGCGGGCGCCGTGGTGGCGCGCATCCTCCCGGCCGACCCGGCTCCGCTCGACGCCCGCTCCCGCACCGACGCCGAGGGGCGGGTTCGCATGGCCGACGCGGCGCTGCGGCAGGCGCGCTCGGTGGTCGACCGGGCGCGCGACGCCGCGGAGTTCGCCCGCACCGAGGCCGACCGGGTGCGTCGCCTGGCCGCCTCCGGCGCCGTGCCCGAGCGCGACCTGGCGCAGGCGGTGTTTCTGGAGCACAGCCGTGCCGACGAGGTGGCCTCGGCGCAGTTCGCGGCCCGAGGCGCGGCGTACGAGCTCGACAACGCCCGGGCGCTGCTCTCCCGCGTGACCAACGTCGGCACGGCGCGCGACGAGATCACCCTCCGCTCTCCGGTGCGCGCCAGGGTGCTGCGCGTGCTCCAGCCCTCCGGCGGCGTGGTGACCGCGGGGACGCCGCTGCTGGAGCTCGGCGACACCGAGGCCCTGGAGGTGGTGGTCGACCTGCTCACCGCGGACGCCCTCCAGGTGGTGCCTGGCGCCCTGGTGCACCTGGAGGCCGGAGGGAGCACCGGGCTGCTCGAAGGTCAGGTGCGCCTGGTCGAGCCCTCGGCCTTCACCCGCGTCTCGGCCCTCGGGGTCGAGGAGCAGCGGGTCAACGTGCTCATCGACCTGCGCGACCCGCCGGAGCGCTGGCGCGCGCTCGGCGACGGCTGGCGCGTCGAGGCGCGCATCGTGGCGTGGGAGGGCGCGCGGGTGCTGACGGTTTCCGCTGGGCTCGCTCTTCCGCCGCGGGGCGTGTGGTGCGTGTTCGTCATCGAGGAGGGGCGGGCGCGCCGGCGCGACGTGACCATCGGCCACCAGGGGGGCGGCGCGGTGGAGATCACCCGCGGGCTGCGCGCGGGCGCCCGGGTGATCGTTCACCCGCCCGACCGGCTGGAAGACGGCGAGGCCGTCGCGCCGGAGTGAGGGCTTCTACCAGGGCCAACCGCGCACCAGCGTGACGGCGACGGCCACGAGGGCCAGCGCCAGCAGGACGTTGCCCCGCCCCATGAGGGAGGCCTGACGCCGCAGCCGCTCGGCCTCGGGCGAGCCCGGATCACGCTGTATCGCGACCGAAGCGCGAGGCCCCACGGAGAAGTCGTGCACGGCGCTCACGACGAGCACCAGCGCGAAGAGGCCGAGCTTGTAGAGCACCGACCGGCCGAAGGGGGAGGCGAGCCACTCGGGGCGCACGAAGTCCCCGAGGCGCACCCCGCGCACGTAGAGGTTGAAGGTGCCGGTCACCGTCAGGATGGCGAAGCAGCTCCAGCCCACCGAGCGGAAGCGCTGGCCCGTCTCGCGGAGGAAGGCCCCGGCGTTGGCGCGGTTGCCCGCCCGTAGCCAGGGGACGACCACCAGCACCAGGAAGAACATCCCGCCGATCCAGGCCATGGCCGCGAGGATGTGGATCCAGACCGAGAGGAGATAGAGGGCGGGCACCTTCGGTTGGTGGCTCAGTCCGCGACGAAGCGGGGGCGGAGCACGTGGTTCTCGATGTGCACGTGCGTGAACACGTCGCTCTCGACCTGCTTCAGCTCGGCGAAGAGTGTGCGATAGCTGTTGCAGGCCCACTCCGGGAGGGTGAAGTCGTCGCTCGCCGCGCGCACCTGCTCGAGCAGCTTCGCGACCCCGAGGTGCTCCTCCTGCATCGCCCCGAAGTCCTTCGCCAGCGCGGCCCGGTCGGGCTCCTTCGCGGTGAGCGCCGGGAAGAGCACCTCCTCCTCCTCGTCGAGGTGCGGAACCAGCGCGGCCGTGAGCTCCTCGACCGCCGTGGCCAGGTCGCGGAGCTTCGGGTTGTGGTCGCCGTGGACGCGCCCCACCTTGGCGGCGAGGCCTCCGACGAAGGGCAGCGTGCGGCGCAGGTACTCGTGGTGGCGCGAGACGATGTGCGCGACCAGCCGGGGGGTCGACAGCTCGCGCGGGTCCGGCGCGCGCTCTCCGCGGCGCTCGGAGATGGCGCGAGAGAGTTCCTCGACGAGCGCTCCGAGCTCGACCTCCTTGGACTTCGCGGCCTCGGCGATGGTGAGTTCGCCGCGGCAACAGAAGTCGATGCGATGATGCTGGAAGACCGAGGCGCACTCGGAGTGGTCGAGGACGAGGTTCGCGACGGACTGCTTCGGATCGATCATGACAGGCTCCATGCCCACGGCCCTGAGCAGCCTCCGGGCCATCCACGCGGCGCCGTAAGAACGCACCCGACGGCATCCCCGAGGACGTTCCATTTCGTAACAGATGGAACACCTGCTCCTCTCGACAGCCGTGTCTCCGGGCCCATGCTCCGTCGCGTGGGCTCCATCTGTGACAGCACCTGCACCGTCTGCGGCCTCGTCCCTCTCATCACCCGGCTGAGGGGCACGACGAAGGTGGTCGCCCGGAGCGCCACGATGCAGACGCTGCTCAAACGCGCGGCGCGCTTCGCGGTGAGCGACGCCCCGGTGGTGGTGCTGGGCGAGACCGGCACCGGCAAGGAGGTCGTCGCCCGGGTGCTGCACGCCAACTCCGCGCGGGCGAAGCAGCCCTTCGTCCCGGTGAACGTGGCCGCGCTGCCCGCCGACCTGCTGGAGTCCGAGCTCTTCGGCCACGGCCGCGGCGCCTTCACCGGAGCCTCCGCGGCGAAGCCCGGGCTCTTCGAGACCGCCAGCGGGGGCACGCTCTTCCTCGACGAGATCGGGGAGATGCCCATGGGGTTTCAGGCGAAGCTGCTGCGCGCGCTGCAAGACGGCGAGGTGCGGCGCGTCGGGGAGAACACGTCCTTCATGGTCGACGTCCGCGTGGTCTGCGCCACGCACCGCGACCTCGCCGAGCTGGTGCGCTCGGGGCGCTTTCGCGAGGACCTCTACTACCGGCTGAGGGTGCTCACGCTCGAGGTCCCTCCGCTGCGAGAGCGCAGCGACGACGTGCTGCCGCTCGCCCTTCACTTCCTCGCCGAGGAGAGGTCCGAGCGTCGCGGATACACGGCGGCCGCGCAGGCGAGGCTCCTCGGCTACGCGTGGCCTGGCAACGTCCGCGAGCTCCAGAACGTGGTGAAGCACGGCGCGGCGCTCGCGACGGGCCCCGAGGTCGACGACGACGACCTGCCCGAGACGCTCTCCCAGCCGAAGATGCCCTTCGCCTCGACGCCCGGCACGGAGGCGCTGAAGACGCTGGCCGAGGTCGAGCGCGAGCACATCCTCCGCGTGCTCGACTCCTGCGGAGGATCGCAGTCCGAGGCGGCGAGGGTGCTGGGCGTCGCGCGCAACACGCTCTGGCGCAAGCTGCGCAGCATCGGGTAGCGCGCCCCTCTCTCCCGGCCTCCGTCCTTCCAGCTTCTCGAGGGCGATCTCTCGCCCATCGCATTTTCTTCCCAAGGCTTCGGGAACCCGCCGCGAAGGGCGCTGTCACACAGCCCGTACGCAGCCCGCATGGAGACGTGGCTGCGCGGAAGAGGTGTTCCCATGACGACGCTGCGCACCGTGTCCCCCGTTTCGACCGTCGCCTCTGCCGAGAACGAGGTGCTCTACCAGATGGTGAAGCGCGCCGAGATCAACCCCATGGAGGTCGAGGACCACGCGCGCGCCGCCATCGAGGTCACCGTCCTCTGGAACCGCTCGGCCCTCCACGTCGCGCACCTCGAAGACGACCGCGGCTTCGCGCTCAGCAGCGTGGCCCCGTCGCTCCCTTCGCCCGCGAGGCCGATGCTCCCTGCGCTCGGCCTGGGCGGCGCGGCGATGCTGGGCGGCGCCCTCGCGGCGAGCCTCGGCGTGGCCTCCCTCGGCGCGCTCGCCACGGTGGTCGGCGTCGGCCTCGGGGTGCGCCGCCACCAGCAGAACGAGGCGGTGCTCCAGGACGGCGGGCGCTTCGTGGTCGACGCGGAGATGCTCGGCGCGGACGAGCTGCCGGTGGTGGTGCGCGAGGGCGCGGGCGCTCGCTTCGTCTTCGCGGCAGGCTCCACCGGCGAGGTGGAGATCGACGGTGAGCGACGCTCGCTGGCCGAGCTGACGGCGCAGGGCCTCGCGCGCTCCTCCTCGGTGCTGGAGGGAGCCTTCGAGGTCGCGATGGTCCCGGGCGGCAGGTACCGCATGGAGCTGAGCGGGCTCACCATCGTGGCCAAGGCGGTGCGCGCCGGCCGGAAGACGCTCGCGGCGACAGGGTCCAACCGGGCGCTGCGGGGCGCGACCCTGGGCGCGATGGCGGCGGTGGCGGCGATGCTGGGCGCGATGCACTTCGCGGCGCACGACGACGGGGGAATGCTCTCCGAGGGCGACCGCGACGACCGGCTCGCCGAGCTGCGAAACTTCCTCGCGCGCCACGCCGAGCAGGTCGAGGCCCCGACGCCCCGGGAGGCCTCGGCGACCGCCGACCGCGGCGGGCAGGACGGCGCGGCGCACGCGGGCCCCGCTGGCGCGATGGGCCGGCCCAACACGGCGCCCACCAACCGCAGGTACGTGATCCGCCGCACGGGGGAGCCAGCCCACCTGACCAACCAGACGGCGCAGCAGCAGGTGTCCAACCGCGGGGTGTTCGCGGCCCTGGGCGGAGCGACGGCGATGGCCGCCCACGGCGGCAGCGGGATCGTCGATCCCTTCGGGCAGATGACCGAGGCGGGCGACGCCGACGAGTCGCACCACGGCAACCTCACCGGCGACCTCGCGGGTGACTCTGGCGGCTTCGCGGGCCTCGACGGCGCGGGGCCCGGATGGGGCGGAGGCGGCCATGGCGAGCAGTCCATCGGAACGGGTCGGCTCAACACCCTGGGCCGCAGCGCGGGCTGCGAGGAGGGCGAGGACTGCCGCTACGGCCAGACCCGAGGGACCATCCATGGCAATGGGCGGGCGACGCACGCCCCGCCGCGCATCGTGACGCAGGTGCCGACGGTGGTGGGCATCCCCGCCGACGTGATCCGCCGCGTGGTGCTGCGCAACCTCGGCCAGGTCAACCGCTGCTACGAGCAGGGCCTCGCCAGCAACCCCGGGCTCGCGGGCCGGGTCGCGGTGCGCTTCGTCATCAGCTCCAACGGCTCGGTGATCACCGCCGCCCCGACGAGCGACACCCTCGGGATGCCCTCGGTCTCCGCCTGCATCGCGGGCGCCGTGCAGCGCTGGAACTTCCCGGTCCCCCCGGACAGCGGCGCCATCACGGTCACCTACCCCTTCTCCCTCATCCCCGCCGACGGCTGAACCCTCGTCGCCGCCGCCGACGATGATCGAAGCGCGGAGAATCCATCCACCGGTAAGGGTGTAGGGGCTCCGCGCTGCGTCATCGTGCGGCGGTGTAGGCCCACGATTTCCGTGTCGGCGTGTTGTCGGAGCCTTGAATCAGCGTGCTAAGGTCGTGGCCGCTTACGGTGTCTCATCCGCGCAACGGGGTGACCAAAAGATGGCTGAAGATCCCTTAGTAACTCACGCACGAACCCGCATCGGGCGAACGCTCCGCAACAAGTGGACGCTCGACAAGCTGCTCGGGGTCGGCGGCATGGCGGCGGTCTACGAGTGCACGCATCGCAATGGCTCCAAGGTGGCCATCAAGATGCTGCACCCGAACCTGATGTTCGAGACCAACTTCGCGCAGCGGCTGGTGCAGGAAGGCTACGTCGCCAACAAGATCAACCACCCCGCGGCGGTGAAGGTCTACGACGACGACACCGACGAGACCGACGGCTCGGTCTTCCTGGTGATGGAGCTGCTCCCCGGGCAGACCCTCTCGCAGTACCGCCGCACCAAGAAGCGCTTCAACGAGCTCGAGACGCTCAAGATGCTCTCGCCCGTGCTCGAGTGCCTGGGCAACGCGCACCAGCACGGCATCATCCACCGCGACATCAAGCCCGAGAACCTCTTCGTCCAGCCTGACGGCCAGGTGCGCGTGCTCGACTTCGGCATCGCGCGCGTCAGCGACAGCTCCAACGTCACGGCGACCCGCACCGGCATGGTGGTGGGCTCGCCCGCGTACATGTCCCCCGAGCAGGCCCTCGGGAAGATGAACTCCGTGGGCCCGCAGACGGACGTCTACGCCGTCGGCGCCACGATGTTCGCGCTCATCTCGGGCACCACGCCGCACGCCGGCGAGTCGACGCAGGAGATGATCGTCCTCGTCGCCACGCAGCAGGCGCGCAAGCTCGCGGCGGTGTTCCCGGAGGTCAACGCCCGGGTGGCGGAGGTCATCGACAAGGCGCTGCTCTACAACATCGCCGAGCGCTACTCCGACGCCTTCGACATGCTCGCCGCGGTGCGAGAGGTCATCGCCGAGCTCGAGGGCGGCAAGAAGTCCAAGGTGCTCCCGACCTTCGTCGACGACGAGGAGGAGGGCGCCACCCAGGTCGCCCCCGCCCTCAAGGCCGGGGCCGCCAGCACCTCGGCGCCGCGCGCCCCCGTGGGCGCCGGGCAGAACCGTCAGGGCGTCGCGCCCCCGGTCACCGGCAACGACGTCCCCGGCAGCAAGATGCGCCAGGCCACCATGGCCCCGATGGGAGCGCCCTTCCGCGCCACCACCGGCGGCGCCATCGGCGCCCCTCCCATCGGCGCCCCTCCCACGCGTCCCTCCTCGCCCGCTCCGTCGCTCCCGGCCACGCAGGCGATGGAGGCCTTCCCGGTGCCCTCGGCGTCCAGCTCCGGGCCGCACGACTCCTTCCCCGGGTTCTCCAGCCAGCCTGGGCAGCCAGCGCCCGGCTCGACCTCCGGGATGCAGCCCTTCCCCGGCACCAACAGCGGCATCAACTTCCCGCCGCCCGACGTCGGCACCTCCAGCGGCCAGCGCCCCGGGGTCAACACCAACATGGCCTGGGCCGCGCCGCCGACGAGCGACACCCCGGTCCCGAAGCCCCGCAACAACCGCATGATCTTCGGCGCGCTCGCCGCGCTGGTGGTCCTCGGCGGCGGCGCGGCCGTGGCCAACTCGATGATGTCGAGCGACCCCGCGCCGTCGACCGCCACCATCAACTCGCGAGTGCCGGTCCGCCCGGCCGCGAGGCCCGCTCCGGTCGCCGCTCCGACCCCGGCTCCCGCCGCTCCGGTGGTCGCTGCTCCGGTGGTCGCTGCTCCGGTGGTCGCTGCGCCCGAAGCGCCGCCCACGCCGGCTCCGACGCCCGCCGCGGTCGATCCTGCGCCCGCAGCGGCTACGCCGACCCCGGCGGCTCCGACGGCCGCTGCCGCCAACCAGGACAGCGACCGCCACCACCGCCCGCGCCGTCGCACCGAGCCGACCGAGGCGACCACGGCCGCCCCCACGGCAGCGCCTGCCGCCGCCGCGACGCCCACGACGACGACCCCCCGCACCGGCCGTCGGCGCCCCCGCGCCACCACCACGACCACCGCTCCCGTGGTCGACAACAGCGGCCTCGGGTACTGACCGACTCCCCCCCTCCTCCGAAGCGGAGGCCCTCGCGGGCCCGCTACGCCCCCGCCAGCGTCCACTCCACCTGCACGTCGGCCTGCACCCGCAGGGCGCCGAGCATCGCGTGATAGGGCGTGATGCCCCAGTCCGGCTGGTGCACCGTCGCCTTGCACACGAGCCGCCCTTCGGACCTCGACACCCGCACCTCGATCGGCCGGGTCACCCCGCAGAGCGCGAGCGTCCCTCCGACCACCGAAGGCTCATCGCCCTCCCAGCGGCCCTCGAACACCACCTCCGGAAAGCGCTCGACCCGCAGCACCTCCGAGCGCGCCGTCCGCTCGATCTTCGCGCGATCGCCGGACGACAGCGCGTCCGGATCATCGGCCCCGTGGCGCCGCGCGCACACCACCGCCACGGACGCCGCCTCGACCCTCGCGGTGACCGTCCGTGACTCGCGCCGCAGGTCGACGCTCCAGCGCGCCGCGCGCAGCACCAGGTCGTGCCCCAGCGCCGAGAGCGCGCCCTCCTTGAAGGTGAACAGCCTGCACTCGCCCTCGGTGATCATCATCGGTCCATCGCTCCCATCATCCGCTCGCGAGCGACAGGATCCACGCGATGAGGACCACCGCGAGCAGCACCGCCGCGACCACGCCGAGCACCCGCCACACCGAGGTGGGCGACTCACCCAGCACCATGCGCTCGTCCTGACCATGTACCACCGCGCGGTAGAGCCGTCCCTCGTAACGGTAGGCCAGCACGTAGGCCGGGAGCGCGAAGCGCCGCGTCGTCAGCGACTGCAGCAGCAGCGACACCCGCACGTTGCGCACGCGGCTCCCGGGGACGTAGCGCGACCCCACCTCCGCGCCGGCCATCGAGGTGAGCGCGTCGAGGATGCGCCGCCGCGCCGCCGAGCGCTGCACGTCGAAGCGCTCCACGACTCCACCCGCCGGGGTCGCCGAGAGCAGCCCCTCCGCCGGCGCGGCGCGCTGCAGGTCGTAGCCCGGAGCGAGCCGGGCGCACTCCTCGTAGGACAGGCCCCGCGAGGCCGACACCAGCAGGTGCTCGAAGCGCATCGCCGCGCGCCCGTTCTGCGGAGCCCACGCGGAGCGGTGGGCGCCGTGGTCGGAGTCGGCGGTCCACCAGACGTCGGCGAGCGCGGAGAAGATCCACGCGGGCCACCAGAGGGGGCGGAGGTGGTCGACCGTCGCGTTGGTGGCGAGGTCCGCCGGAGCGAAGATCCCTCTGCCGGAGAGCCACGCCCGCAGCACCTCCCTCGCCCGCTCCGGGCCCACCGTGAAGGCGAGCGCGTGGCTCGCCTGCTCCATCGGATCATCGATCCGCTCGCTGCGCGTCACCGAGCCGCAGAACGCGCACGCTGGCGCCTGCACCCTCGCGTCGTAGGCCATCGCCGCGCCGCAGGTCACGCAGCGCACGATCTCCGCCCTCGCCGCGTCGGGAGCCCTCGCCGACCCTTCGCCCTCCGGCACCGCCAGGCCGCAGAGGGCGCAGCGCAGGTCCTCCGGGTCGAGCGCCCCCTGGCATCGTCCGCACGCGGTGGCCATCACGCGGGCTCCAGCAGGATGACCGCCGCGACCACCGCCGCCACCGCCAGCAACGCCGCCGCCACCGCCAGCGCGATGCGCAGCCGCGACCACGGGACGGCCCCCGCCACCCGGCCGGTCTGCCCGTTGACCAGCACCCGCAGCAGCCCGCGGTCCTCGCGATACCGCAGCGCCAGCACCCACACCGGGACCAGCACCAGGTCGAGCGACTCCTGCTCCAGCCAGGTCTGGTGCACGAGGTCACGGTGGCTGTCCCCGGGCATGAACCCGTGCAGCGACGCGCCCACCTTCTCCACGGCCTCCCGGCGCGCCAGCTCGTAGCACTCCGCCGCGGTCATCGAGGGGTCCTCGGCGATCCAGCCCACCACCAGCGACGGGTCGTACCTCCGGATCGCTCTCAGGTCGAAGGGCTCCACCGCCTCGAGCTCCGCGTTGCCCAGCGCCCTCGACGCGGTCACCAGCACGTCCGCCACGTAGGCCGCGTGCTCGCCGTGCAGCGGGCGGTGCTCGGTGCGGGTGACCGTGCGGGTGCGCGTCTCGGTCTTCCCCTGCGCGTCGGTCGTCGTATAGGTCTCGGTCTCGGTGTAGTCCTCGCCGATGAGGGCGCTGTACCGCGAGCGCGCCACGGCGCTGTACAGGTACGCCGGGAGGTAGACGCCGCGGAGGTCCTCCACCTTCGCGAGGCGCACCCCGGGCTCGCGGAAGAAGCCCTGCGCGCGGGCCCAGCGGTGCACCAGCTCGCTCGCCCGCGAGGCCTCGAAGACGAAGCCCATGGTGAAGGCCGGGTCGACGCTCGCCGCGCTGCGGGGGCGCTCGACGATCGCCGGGGCGGCGCAGTACGGGCACACCGCCGTGCGCGCCGTCGACGGCAGCTGCATCGACGCGCCGCACCGGCCGCACTCGACGTGGGCGCTCCCGGCCGGGTCCACCGATCAGCCCGGGATGACCCCGAGGCGCTTGCCGATCGCGGTGAAGGCCGCGATGGCGTGGTCGAGGTCGGCGCGCTCGTGCACCGCCGAGAGCTGCACCCGGATGCGCGCCTCGCCCTTCGGCACCACCGGGAAGAAGAACCCGATGACGTAGATGCCCTCGGCGAGCAGCGCCGTGGCGAAGTCCTGCGCGAGCCGCGCGTCGCCAAGCATCACCGGCACGATCGGGTGGAAGCCCGGCTTCAGGGTGAAGCCCGCGCGGGTCATTCCCTCGCGGAAGTACCGGGCGTTCTCCATCACCTTGTCGCGCAGCGCGGTGCTCCTCGTGAGCAGGTCGAGCACCGCGATGGAGGCGCCCACGATGGCCGGCGCCACGGTGTTGGAGAAGAGGTACGGCCGCGACCGCTGGCGAAGGAGCTCGACCACCTCCTTACGAGACGCGGTAAAGCCGCCGGAGGCGCCGCCGAGGGCCTTGCCGAGGGTTCCGGTGATGATGTCCACGCGGCCCATGACGCCGAAGTGCTCCGGGGTGCCGCGGCCGGTCGCGCCGATGAAGCCCGTGGCGTGGCACTCGTCGATCATCACCAGCGCGTCGTAGCGGTCGGCGAGGTCGCAGATGACGTCGAGCTTCGCGAGGTAGCCGTCCATGGAGAAGGCGCCGTCGGTGGCGATGAGCCGGGTGCGCTTGCCCTGCGTCGCCTTGAGGATCTCCTCGAGCGCGGCCATGTCGCCGTTGGGGTAGCGGTGCCGCTCGGCCTTGGAGAGCCGGATGCCGTCGATGATCGAGGCGTGGTTGAGGGCGTCGGAGATGACCGCGTCCTCCTCGCCGAGGATGGTCTCGAAGAGCCCGCCGTTGGCGTCGAAGGCCGAGCCGTAGAGGATCGCGTCCTCGGTGCCGAGGAAGTCCGCGAGGCGGCGCTCCAGGGTCTTGTGGATGTCCTGCGTGCCGCAGATGAAGCGCACCGACGAGAGGCCGAAGCCGTGCGTGTCGATGGCCGCGTGGGCGGCGGCGATGACCTCCGGGTGGGCGCTCAGCCCGAGGTAGTTGTTGGCGCAGAAGTTCAGCACCTCGCGAGGCGCCGAGGCCCCCGGAGGGATCACCCCGATGTGGGCGCCCTGGGGGCTGACGATCACGCGCTCGGTCTTGAAGAGACCCGCGGCGCGGATCTCGTCGAGGGTGGTGGCGAAGCGTTGCTGGGCGTTGCGGTACATCGATGCTCCTCTGCGCCGGACGGCGGCAGCGGGAGGGATATCAGCACCGATGGGATGGGATCAAAGGCCCTGAGAGAGGTCCCCCGAGATCACTGGATGCAGAACATCCCCGGGCGGGTGCAGATGCCGCGCAGGGGGTTGCAGCACACGAGCCCGGTGCCGCAGGTGACGGCGCCGCAGCGGACGCCCTCGTCGGC
The DNA here is from genome assembly GCA_016704445.1 of Deltaproteobacteria bacterium. Taxonomy (GTDB): domain Bacteria; phylum Myxococcota_A; class Polyangia; order Polyangiales; genus SCUS01. The sequence continues at coordinate 35,281 of JADJAE010000027.1, read as the reverse complement.
GACGCAGCGGGCGCCGCTCGCGTCGGCGACGCAGTGGGTGCCCGAGGTGCAGCGCACGGTGGCGCAGGCGGTGATGCACTGGGCGCCCGTGTCGCCCTCGACGCAGATGGTGCCCGCGGCGCAGCGCACCGTGGCGCAGGTGACCGGCGCGGGCGCGCCGCAGCGGTAGGCGCAGGCGTTGGACTCGCACTCGAAGCGGCCGACGCAGCGCGGGGTGACGAGGTTCTGCTCGGCGCACTGGTCGGCGTCGGAGCAGTACGAGGTGGCCTTGCGGAGGCGGGCCACGACGCGGCCGCGCTGCGAGAGGGTGAGCGTCGAGCCGCTGAGGGTGTACGCGTAGGTGCCGTAGAACGGGGCCGCCTCGGCGGAGGGGCGGTCGGCGTAGCGGAGCGTGAGGTTGCGGGTGCCCGCGGTGACGCGGCCCTCGAGGTGCGCCGAAGAGGGGCACGGGGTGGTGATGCAGCGGATGCCGGTGTCGACGTCGGCGAAGAACTGCCGCCCCTGGCCGACCGGGGTGCGGGTGATCACCAGGCCCTGAAACGATCCGCTGGAGGCGACCCAGGCGCCGGTGAGGCCGTCCCAGGCGCGGAGGCTGAGCTCGTCGGCGGAGACGTCGGTCTCGTCGACCGTGGCGCCAGCGCCGCCGAGGCAGCCCGAGGAGAGGGCCGCGACCACCAGGAGACCCGAGAAACCAGCGAAAGAAGAGCGCAGCATGGGGAGAGACCTCCGAGCGAAGGGGAGAAGTGTTTTGAGCCCGGGCGCGCTCTATCACCACCTTCACCTACATGGAAGTACCCTCCGGGACTGGAGGGGCGATCAGCGGCGGGTGAAGCGGAAGCGCTCGAGCCCGTCGCCCCGCTCGGCGCAGTCGTCGTGCACCAGGACGAGCTGGAGCCCGGTGCAGTCCGGGCTGAAGCGCAGCTGGAAGGTTCCGCGGTCGGAGGGGGAGCAGCCCTCGTCGCTCATCTCGCCCAGGATCGTGACCTGATCGCCCATCAGCTCGTAGACCCCGGAGGCCACGACGCTGTCGCCGACGCTGACGATCCAGCGGTCGTCCATGGTGAACTCGAAGAGCGCGCGCATCCCCTCCACGTCCACGTCCCAGGTGGTCGCCTGGAGGGGGCACATGGGCATGGTTCCCACGTCGGGCCTCGTCGGGACGTCGACCCTCGGCAGAACGTCGACCCTGGTCAGGGCGTCGACCGCGACCGGGACATCGACCGCGACCGGCACATCGACCCTCGTCGGCACATCGACCCTCGCCGGGACATCGAACGCGATGGGCGCGTCGACCAGCACGGCCGCGTCGGTCGTGCTCGGAGGGACATCGCCCTCGATGCGCGACACGGAGGCGCCGCAGCCGAGGAGCGAGAGCGAGAGCGAGAGCGCGAGGGTGGGGAGCGCAGGGAATCTCATGGGCCTCGTTGCACTGGTTGCGATGGGGAGTTGCAGGGAGTCGCGGCTCCCTCTAACCGACAACGCTCCCACCAGCCAATGCCCTGCGTCACCGCGTCGGGTCGCGGTACACCCTGGTCCTTCGTCCTCCGCGGGCGCGCACCTCGGCGAGCAGGGCCGCGAGGTCCTCGGCGGGCGGCGGACTCTCCGGGACCGCGATGCGGGCCCTCAGCGCCCTCACGCTCTCGGCGGCGCGGGTGAGCCTCGCGCGGAAGAGCTCGTCCTCGGCGGCGCGACGGGCCATCGCCTGGCGGGCCAGCTCGGCCTGCGTGGGGGAGTGCGACACGGTGATGAGGTCGTTGCCCGCGGCCATGGCGCGCACCGCGCCTCCGGCGATGCCCCAGGTGCTACGAATGGGGAGCATCTCCAGGTCGTCGGTGACCGCCACGCCGCGCATCCCGGCCACGTCGCGAAGCAGCTCGGTCGAGCAGCGGGCGGAGAGCGTCGCGGGGAGCTCGCGGTCGACGCCCTCGTACACGACGTGGGCGATCATCACGGCGGCGACGGAGCTGGCCACGGAGACGAAGGGCACCAGCTCGATGCGGCGCAGAGACTCCACCGTGGCGGAGACCCGCGGGAGCACCTGGTGGCTGTCCTCGCGGGTTCCGCCGTGACCGGGGAAGTGCTTGGCGCAGGCGAGCACCCCGGCCGCCTGGAGCGCGCCCACGAAGGCCTCGCCGTGCCTCGCCACCTTGGCGGGATCGCCGCCGAACACCCGCCCCGGCACCACCCCGTTGTGGGGGTCGGTGCAGACGTCGAGCACCGGCGCGAGGTTCATGGTGACGCCCGCGTCGAGCAGGCTCTGGGCGAGGGCGGTCGCGACGCGGGTGGTGAGGTCCACGTCGTCGATGGCCCCGAGGGTGGTGAGCGAGGGGAAGCGGGCGAGCGGCGGAGAGAGGTGGGAGACCGAGCCGCCCTCCTGGTCGGTGGCGATCACCAGCGGGGGTGAGCCCGCGGGGACCAGGGCGTTGAGCGAGGCCGTGAGCGCGCGCAGGCCCTCCACGGTCGGGGCGTTGGCGGCCGTCAGGATCACCGCCCCGAGGGCGCCCTCCCGGATGCGGTTGGCGACCCAGGGGTTCACCCCCCGGGAGCGCCACCCGACGAGGAGGCACTGCCCGGCGAGGGCGAGGAGGTCGGCCGGGGGGGGCGGCGGCGCAGGGACGCGGCGCTGGCCGAAGCCCGCGACGGAGTGGAGTCCCAGGGTGAGCGCGGTGAGCGCGGTGCGTCTATGCATGGATGAGGTGTCGGGAGGCTCCGCGACGGCTGAGGCTCATCGGGGGAGAGACCTTGCGGCGGAGCGTTCGTGAGGGTACCTGACGCCCCTATGTCGGAGAAGCCTGCTGTGAGTGAGGGTCCGAGCGCGCCGAAGATGCCCGAGATGCCGGAGATGCCCGCGCTGAAGGTGAAGAACCTCGCCATCGGCGGGGCGATCCTGGTGGCGATCTGGGTGCTGGTGATCTCCAGCGGCTCGAAGGTGGCGATGGGGGTGATGGCGGGGCTGACCGTGGCGCTCGCGGTCGCGGCGGCCTGGGTGTGGCGCTTCATCATGAAGCAGCAGTCGCTGATGAAGATCGTGCAGAAGGGCGCCGCCAGCCCGGAGGGGCGCGAGGCGGCGCTGAAGGAGCTCGCGGCGGCCGGGGACAAGGACGTGATGAACGTCGTGGTGCGAGCGCAGCTCGAGGCGCAGACCGACCCCGACCTGGCCCTGGCGACGCTCGACAAGATCGACATGAAGAAGGTCCCGGCGATGGCGCTCGACCAGGTGCGAGGGCTGAAGGCCCAGCTCCTGCTGCTCAACGGGCGGCTGGAGGACGCGTCGCAGCTCTGCCAGGACATCCAGCCCAGCAAGACCCAGGAGGTCTCCGCCCGGGGGATGCTCGCGGCGACGGTGGCCGAGACCTGGGCGCGCACGGGCCGGGCGAAGGAGGCCAGGGAGATGCTCTCGACCATCTCGCCCGACGACGCGGCCTACGTGCAGTCGCGGGTTCCGCTGCTCTTCGCGCGGGTGTTCGCCAACTTCGCGGAGACCAAGAACGGCCTCGTGAAGAAGGACCTCACGGCCATCGCCAAGGAGAACATCAACCTGCTGGGGAGGTTCCTCGACCCGCGCTTCAAGACCGCGCCGGAGCTGGCGCGCATGGCGCAGGAGATCGTGATGGCCGACCCGGAGATGCAGAAGATGGCCCGCAAGATGGGCTCGTCCGGAAGCAGCGGCGGCGGCGGCGGACGACCCGGCACCGCCATCCGTCCGACCCGGCGCTAGAGCGCCTTCGGAGATCGCGCGGAGGGGGCTTGCAGCGCCCCTTCTCCTGGTGTTGAGATCCGCGCCGTCGACATCACCGCTCGCGGGCTGACGGTGACCGAGACCTCCACTCCATACAGCTCGCAATCGAGGACCCCGATGGCTGAAACCGTACATCTCTATCTCAAGGCGAACGGCGCTGAAATCAAGGGTTCGAGCAGCCAGGAGAGCCTCGGCCGCAAGGACTCCATCGAGTGCGTCTACTACGAGCAGGCCGTGAAGACCGCTCGCGAGTCGGGCTCGGGCATGGCGACCGGTCGCCGCCAGTATGAGCCGCTGCTCATCCGCAAGCGCATCGACAAGTCCTCGCCGCTCATCGCCAAGGCGCTCGTCGAGAACCAGGCGATCGACGCGAAGTTCAAGTTCTTCCGCCCGAACCCCAACGGCGACGGCACCACCGAGCAGTTCTACACCGTCGAGATCAAGCGCGGCCGCGTCGCTTCGCAGAAGCAGGTCGTGCCGGACACCATCGTCCCCGCGACCTCGACCGAGCCCCCCCTGGAGGAGGTCACCTTCGTGTTCCACACGATCTCGTGGACCTACACCAACGGCGGCGTGACCCACGAGGACACCTGGGATCAGAACCGCTGATCGCGGACTGAACCCAAGACCTCGTCCCTGAGACCGCATCGGCCCCGCTTGCACGGCGCTCCCCCATCGGGAGCGGCGCGCAGGTGGGGCCGACGGCTATTTCAACACCCGCCCCTCGAGAAAGTTTCTCACCAGCGCGTCGCCCTCCCGGGTGAGCACCGACTCGGGGTGAAACTGCACCCCCACCACCGGACGCTCCCGGTGGCGCAGCGCCATCACCACCCCCTCCTCGGTCTCCGCGCACACCTCCAGCGCCTCGGGAACCGTCGACCGCGCCACCACCAGCGAGTGGTACCGCGCGGCCAGCATCGGGTTACCCACCCCGGTAAAGATCCCTCGGCCGTCGTGGCGCACCGCCCAGGCTCGCCCGTGCACCGGCTCCGGCGCCCGCTCCACCCGCGCTCCCCACGCCGCCGCGATGCACTGGTGACCCAGGCACACGCCCAGCACCGGCGCCCTCCCCGCGGCGATCAGCGCGCCGCTCACGCCCGCCCTCGACGGATCGCCCGGCCCCGGGGAGATCACCACGTGCGAGGGCCCCCACGACCAGAGCTCATCGGGCGAGCGCTCGTCGTTGCGCACCACCCGCAGCTCGACCCCGGGGCCCGCCACCCGGGCGATGAGCTGCGCCAGGTTGAACGTGAACGAGTCGTAGTTGTCGATGAGGAGGATCACCGCGGCGCCCGAACGCCGACCCTTGCCGCCCTTAGAGCGCGGGGCGCGCCCGGCCGTGGGCGGTGTACATCGCGGGCGACCCGGTGCGCGTGTCGCTCCACGTCGACCAGAGCTCGCCCTGCGGAGAGAGCGTCAGGCCGTTGTAGTCCCCGTGCCAGATCTGCGGGTTGCGGCTGCTGCTCAGGCGGAAGGGCCGGTCGCTCACCTGCTCGTTGCGCCCGCAGGCCATCGAGGCGCCGGCCGGGCAGCGGGCGTAGGCGACGGCGCCTTCGCCGAAGCGGTTCTCCATCCAGGTGACGTGCACGTCGTGGGTGACCGGGTCGACCAGCATCGCCGGGAGCATGTGCAGCGCGCAGCTCTCCGGGTCGTCGTTGACCTTGCGGTGCTGCCAGCTCTCGCCGCCGTTGGTGCTGGTGGCCAGGATGATGTCCCACGCTCCGGTGGCGTCGCCGCTCACGTAGACCACGTGCACGGTGTCGGCGCCGTCGAGCGCCACCGGGGGCTGCACGTAGACGGGCGAGTCGGTGGGGCGAGACACCACCCGCATCGCTTCGAGCGTGCGGAAGCCGTCGCGGCTGCGGCGGAAGAGCACCCGGTTGGCGGGCGATCCGAAGCGGGCGTTGGAGTCGCCGCCTCCGCTGCCGTCGCCCACGGAGAGCCCCGACCAGGCCGCCGCGACCACCGAGCCGGGGCCCGCGGCGAACTGGATGAGGTTGTGCGCCACGGTGCTGCCGGCGATGAAGCCGAGCGCCGCGAGGCGGACGGTGGGCGACCAGGTGGCGCCGGCGTCGTCGGAGCGCTGCACCACGAGGTCGGCGTTGCGGGCGCCCTGCGCGAGGTAGCCCAGGTAGAGCACCGACGGGGCGCCGGCGGTGGCGCCCGGGGTCGAGAGCAGCCATGGCTTGTCGCAGATGCCGCCGGTGCCCTGCGGGCAGACGTTGGCGGGGTCGACCTGGCGGGGCGTCGCCCAGGTGGTGCCGTCGTCGCGGCTCTCGGTGATGCGGACGTGCACCGCGGTGACCTGAGAGCTCAGGTTGCGCTGCAGGCCGATGAAGGTCATGCGCAGCACGCCGTCGAGCCCGTAGTCGAGCACCGGGTCGCTGGAGCTGTTGAAGGTCGGGTCGCGCACGGTGCCGTCGCCGAACCACTGGGTGCCGGTGCCGGGGTAGCGCGAGGTGCCCATGTACACCAGGCCGCCAGCGTTGGCGGAGATGTAGCTCACCGCGACGTGGCCGTTGGTGGGGTGCACCGCGACGTTGCCCTCGGCCTCGACGAAGCTGTCGAGCCGCGGGCCGCTGGCGTCTCCGTTGGGCCCGGTGAAGGTCACCCTCGGGAGGGCCGGGGCGGTGCGCTCGCCGGAGGCCCCGACGGTGAAGCAGGCGGAGTCATCGGGGCGCACGCCCGGAGGCGTGTCGTTGACCTGGCAGACGCGCCCGGCGCCGCCCTCGGCAGGGCGGCAGACGTAGCCCTCGGCGCGGCGGCAGTCGTCGTTGCTGGCGCAGGTGCGCATGCACACCGGGAAGCCCTGGATGCGCCCGCAGGTGGCGTCGCCGGGGCAGCGCGTGCCCTGGCAGACCGACACGCAGTAGCCGTTGCGGAAGCCGATGGCCGTCGACAGGCAGACCTGGCCGGCGAGACAGCTACCCTGCACCGGAGGGAAGCTGGCGCCCGGGGACTCGCAGGGCTCGCCGATGCCGCTGGGCATCACGCCCACGTCGACGGGCGTCGCGGGGACGTCCACCGGCAGCGGAGCGTCTACGACGATGGGGCCGGTGTCGACGCCGGCGTCGACCGGGGTGGGCGCGACGGTGGTGGTCTCGGAGCAGGCTGCGAGGGAGGCGAGTAGACCCACCAGGGTCCACCGTCGTTGCGGGGTCGTGCGCATGTACTCTCCGTCGCCGGTGGGATCCGATCTACGGCGGCGCGGGGACCATTCACCATCCGGGGCGCTTCATCAAGGCTTCGCGTCACCGTCGAGCGATCGGAGGCCCAGCGACTCGCGCACCTCGGTGACGATCATCATCGCGAGCCGGTCGTAGAGATCGTTGCCCTCGGCCGCGCTGCCCAGCGAGGGCGAGCCGAAATAGCCGCGCTCGCTGCCCATGGCCTTGAAGGTGACCTTCCCCTCCCGGATGGCCTTGGAGAGCGAGATGGGCACCGGGGCGAGCGTGGCCCGCACGTCGTCGCGCACCAGCTCAGGGCGCGCGGCCAGCACCAGCGAGGTCTCGTAGCTCCCGGCGTGGCAGTCGCCCCGGCGAAACTCCTCGCTCAGCGTGCGCCCCCAGCGCTTCGTGAGCTGGTTGGGAAACACCGCCCCCTGCACCGCAGCCACCGCCGCGGCGAGGGCCTCGACGTGCTCGGGCTCGAGGTGGTTGTTGACCACCACCACCCGCTCGAAGCCCGCGGCGCGGTAGGCCTCGCAGAGCTCGCGCACCACCGCGCGGGTGGTCTCCGCGGAGAGCGAGATGGCGCCCGCGAACTCCGACGCGTAGCGGGTCACCCCGTAGGGGAGCGTCGGGCACACCACCGCGGCGAGGCCCTGCGCCCGCAGCTCGGCCGCGGCGCGGAGGCAGGCGTGCTCGGAGAGCAGCGCGTCGGTGAGCAGCGGGAGGTGCGGCCCGTGGGGCTCCGTGCTCCCCACGGGCAGCAGGGCCACGGGGTGGGGCTGCCGGAGCAGCGCTTCGACGTCGGTGGTGGCGAGCTCGGCGAGGTGGAGGAGGGTCATCGGTTCTTACCTGCGACTGTTAAGCCCGCGAGAGGGGGTCACCCACGAGAATCGTCTGTGCCGGGTTGTGCCTGAAGCCGCAGGGAGTGTGGCTTTCGGGAGGCAGTGTCACGAGGATTGTTGCGAGAACGCCTGAGGGGCACGAGAGCTGCTGTAGACCCTCGCGGGAGATGAAGACCATGCGAGTTCAGTGGTGGATCGGTGTGACCTTGGGGATGGCCGCGCAGTTCGTGGCGGTGGACGCCGCGGCGTGCGGGGGGTGCTTCGGTCCGCCGCCGCCCACGCCGCGCGACGTGCAGGTGGTGACCGACCACCGGATGGTGCTGTCGCTCTCGTCGACGCAGACCACGCTGTGGGACCAGTTCCAGTACAGCGGCCGGCCGTCGGAGTTCAGCTGGATCCTGCCGATCCGGTACACCGCGGGGCTGCGCATCGCCATCGCGGACGACGGCTTCCTCAGCTACGTCAACGACATCACGGCCCCGCGGCTCCTGCCTCCGCCCTTCCCCTGGGCGCCCTGTCCCTTCCCCCCGAGCGCGGGGGGCTTCGCCGACGCCGGGGCCCGTCTGGACGCCGCCTCGGCGGCTGACAGTGGCGTCACGGTGCTTCGCATGGAGGTGGTGGGCCCCTACTCGGTGTCGGTGATCCGAGGCACCGACCCGATGGCGATTCGCACCTGGCTACAGGACAACGGGTACAGCGTCCCGCCGGCGCTCGGTCCGGTGATCGACTTCTACACGGCGATGAGCATGGACTACATCGCGCTGCGGCTGCGGCCCGACCCGACGGGCCTGGTGCCTCGGATGCAGCCGGTGCGGGTGACCATGGAGGGCTATGTCCCGCGGCTGCCGCTGCGGATGATCGCCGCGGGGGTGGCCGACAAGGTGGGGCTCTCGCTGGTGGTGTTCAGCGACGCGCGCATCGAGGCGAGCAACTTCCCCAACGGCGAGCTCTCCGACGGGAGCTTCACCTGGGACTGGGCTGGGCCCCAGAACCCCGCGCAGGACTACCTCAACGCCTTCAACGCGCTCAACCGCTCCAACGGCAACCGGCTCTGGCTCACCGAGGTGGCCAACCGGACCAACGTCGGGAGCTGGTTCATCCGCCGCACCTCACCGCCGCCCTCGGCGGACGCGAGCGTCGAGACCACGCCGACTGATCCGATGGACGACCTGCGGGTCATCACCTCGACGCTGACGGCCAACCCCTATGTGACGCGCTTCCGCGCCGACCTGCCGGCGATCATGCTCGACCGCGACCTGGAGCTCGGCGCAAGCGACCGCGGTCCCCGCAGCGGGCTCTACCAGTACGCCAGGCAGACCAACATCCCGCCGCGCCCCATGTGCCTCGGTCCAGGCGATGGAGGGTTCATCCCCGGCGACGTGCTGGTGGTCCCTGCGACGGACAGCGGCGTGGCCGCGCTCGATGCGGGCCTGGCGACGGACCTCGGGGCTGCGACGGACGCCGGCAGCGACCCGATCGCCGCCACCGCGGAGGGCGGGGCCTCGTGCTCGGTGGGCGCCCCCGGAGCGCGCAGCACCGGATGGGGTGCGCTCGCGCTCGGAGCGCTGGCCGCCGTGGCGCTGCGACGGCGTCGTCGGTAGGCGGTAGTAGCGTGCGCTGCGGCGCTCATCGTTGCTCTCTTCGAGCGCAATCCGCTTTCAGGCTGGGGTTCCGCGCGTTGGCGCGTCACCCCAGGCAATAACAGGATGGCCGCCCCGGACAGGTCCGGGGCTCCGAACGGCCGTCACTGTGCGCAGGTTGCCGGGTCCGCTGTCGAGCGAACCGAGGGAACCACCCGGAAGCGGACGCGCCGCCTCCGGCACGTATCACGCGATGCCCGTTCGGAGCCCCGGACCTGTCCGGGGCGGCCATCCTGTTATTGCCTGGAGTGACGCGCCAACGCGCGGAACCCCAGCCTGGAAGCGGATTGCGCTCGAAGAGAGCAACGATGAGCGCCGCAGCGCGGGGAGACGTGCTCGATCAGGTGCGAGCGGCCCAGGCCGAGCAGCTGCCGCCGGGATGGATCGGGCCCTTCACGACCTCGCAGCCACCGCACGCCGCCTCGCCGGCGGTACGGAAGAGCCTGCACGAGCGGCAGGGCTTCGCGGGATCAGCCGCACGATCGACGTACTGCAACGCCGTGCGGGTCTGGATGTCGGCGGGGGTCAAGCCCGTGGTGCTGGAACAGCTCAGCTCCTTCTTGCCGCAGCCCTCGACGGCCGCGGCTACCGGCGCGAGCACCAGCAGAGCGAAGCCACCACCCACACGACGAAGCACTGAACGACGATCGACGGTTGAATCAGACATGGTCATTGAACCTTCCCTGCGTCGGCCAGCAGCCTCCGCGACGTAGTAGACGAACCTGCGGGCTCACATAGGGTCCCGAACTTCGTTCGGGGAGAGGGGACGTGACGATCAGCGAACGCACTCGCCGGTCATGGGGTTGCAGCGCGTTCCCGCGAAGAAATTGCTGCAGAACAGGTTGCCGCCCAGCAGGTCGCATCGGGGAGCGCAGACCCGGAAGGTGGTACTCCAGCAGGTGTTGGAGGGGAAGAGGCCCCCGGCGCCGACGCCGCTGCACTGGGCGCTGCCCTCGCAGGCGCACGCGAACTCGTCGATGAGCCGGTTGGAGTTGTCGTCGACGCCGTTGCAGCACTCCCCGCCGCTGGTCGCGCTCGGGCGGCAGTCCGAGTCGCTGCAGTCGCTCACCCCGTCGCAGTCGTTGTCGACCCCGTCGGTGCAGGCGCCCACCCCCATCTCCCTCGCCGCGGTCGGGCGGCAGCACATCCGCTGCGCCGCGCACCCCGGGTCGGCGCAGTCCACCAGCCCGTCGCAGTCGTTGTCCACGCCGTCGGAGCAGCTCCGGACGTCCCCTTCGGCGCCCGTCGGGCGGCAGCACGCGCGGGTGTTGCGGCAGTCGATGTCCGCGCAGTCGGCCTGGCCGTCGCAGTCGTTGTCCCGGCCGTCACGGCAGGTCAGGTCGCTCGACTCCGGCGCAGGAACGCACCGGCACGTCGGGTCCGCCGCGCAGTCCGCGTCGGCGCAGTCGACCTGGCCGTCGCCGTCGTCGTCGCGGCGGTTGTTGCACACCTCCCGAGGCGTCCCTTCGGTCACGTTGAGCACGAAGTTGCCCCGCGCCTCGGCGCCGAAGCCGTCGACGAAGACGTAGTACACGCCCGCCGTCGCGGTGAAGGTCACGCGGGAGGTGGTCCCGCTCGTGTCGTCGTTGCAGGCGATCTGCGGACCCGACTCGCAGGGCGATCGGCGCACGTAGAGCACCGTGTCGAAGTTGCTGCCGAGGGTGTCGAGGGTGAGCGTCGTGTCGCGCAGCACGCGCAGCGCGTAGACCACGTCGCCGCCCGCTCCGCCCGCGCACCCGGGGAAGCCCATGGTGGTCGGGGTGAAGTCATTGCGGGCGCCGTTGAGGTTGCCCATCGTGCTCGACGGAACCGTCACCACGATGGGCGCCGCGCAGGTGTCGTTGGGCGGCGCCACGGAGCACGCCGGCAGCGGCGCGCAGAACATGTCCGCGCAGTCGACCTGCCCGTCGCAGTCGTTGTCGCGGCCGTCGGCGCAGGACATCGCGTCGGCCTCGGTGCCCGTCGGGACGCAGGCGCACATCCCGAGGCCCGCGCACTCGGCGTCGGCGCAGTCGGTCTGCCCGTCGCAGTCGTCGTCGAGCCCGTTGGAGCAGGCGGCCGCGGTGACCTCCCGCCCGGTGGGCGTGCACATCATGCAGAAGGGCGACGCGGCGCAGTCGGCGCGGTCGGCGCAGTCCGTGAGGCCGTCGCCGTCGTCGTCCGCGCGGTTGTCGCAGACCTCGCGGGTGCCGACGGAGACGTTGAGCTGGAAGGCGCCGCGGGCGGTGTTCCAGCCGTCGACCACGATGAAGTAGGTTCCGGGCTCGGCGTCGGGGATCACCACGCGGGAGTTGACCCCGGAGCCGCCGTCGTCGTCGCAGGCGATGGGCGCGGTGGTGCAGTCGCCGCGAAACACGATGAGCGCCGTGTCGTACGCGCTGCCCTCGGTGTCGATGGTGATCGTCTGCCGCGTCGGGTTGCGGACCACGTAGACCACGTCCGGCCCCCCCATCCCCGCGCAGGCCGGGGTGAAGTCGTCGGTCGCGTTCATGGTGGTGCCGCTCGCCCGCCCGGGGACGCTGATGATCCGCGCGGTGGCGCAGGTCTCGTTGGTCACCCGGCAGGCGTCGGTGGTGGCGCAGGCCGGGTCGGCGCAGTCGGTCGCGCCGTTGCAGTCGTTGTCACGGCCGTCGCCGCAGACCTCCACCGGGGCCGTGGGGACGCACATCGCGCAGCCCGGCATGCGGGCGCAGAGGTCGTCGGCGCAGTCGAGCCGCCCGTCGCAGTCGTTGTCCACGCCGTCGGCGCAGGCCATCGGGTCGTTCTCGGGGCCGGTCGGGACGCACATGTTGCAGAGCGGGGCGGTGGCGCAGTCCCGGTCGGCGCAGTCGACGAGGCGGTCGCAGTCGTTGTCGAGCGCGTCTCCGCAGCGCTCCGGACCGCTCGGGATGCACATCCCGCAGGCGGGGGTGGCGGCGCACATGACGTCGGCGCAGTCCGAGCGGCCGTCGCAGTTGTTGTCACGGCCGTCGTTGCAGGCCTCCGGGGCGCCGGGGTTCACCGTGCGGTCGTTGTCGTTGCAGTCGCGTCCGCCCGCGCAGGTCACCGGGGCGAAGCCGTCGCTGTCGTTGTCCGTGGGGCGGGTGATGCACCCGCGCCGGGCCTCGTCGCACGAGTCGGTGGTGCAGGGGTCGCCGTCGTCGCAGCGGATCGCCATCTGCGGGACGCAGCCGCGGCCCGCGAGGCAGCGCTCGACGCCGTTGCAGAAGCTGCCGTCGTTGCAGGCGTTGTCATCGGGGAGGTTGACGCAGCCGCGGCCCGGGATGCAGCGGTCGGTGGTGCAGCCCACGCCGTCCGAGCAGGCGAGGGGCGTCCCCCGGGTGCAGCGACCGGCGGCGCAGCGCTCGGCGCCGTCGCAGGGGTCGCCGTTGTCGCAGTTGGCGTCGCTCGCGCACTCGACCGGGGTGCAGTCTCGCAGCGGGTCGCAGAAGGCGGGGGAGATGCAGCGGCTGTTGTCGGGGGCGAAGACGCAGCCGCGGCCCTCGACGCACTGGTCGACGGTGCACACGACGCCGTCGTTGCAGGCGGGCGCGGGGCCCTGGGCGCAGCGGCCGGACTGACAGCTCTCCACGCCGTTGCAGGTGAGGCTGTCGTCGCAGTCGCGGTCGGAGAAGCACTGCGGGCCGGGGACGTCGGGGCGATCGGGGACGATGGGGACGTCGGGTGTGTCAGGGCGATCGAGTGGCACATCGATCACGACATGGGCGTCAGGGACGTCCTCGGGGACATCGAGCTCCGAGCGGCCGCACGCCGCGAGGGCGTAGCTGGCAACGAGGGCACCGGCGAGCGAGAGGACGTGGCGCTTCATGGGTTGACCTGTAGGCGAAGGGTAGTCGGAGCGAAGGATCGGTTAGCCCCGGAGGATGCGCCATCGGCGCACAGCGGGTGAACTCTCTGGCAAGGGGGCCTAGCAGGAGGTGAGCCGTCCAGTCAGAGGGACGTGTCGGCGGGAAGGAGCTTGTCTTGGCGGCGCAGCTCACGCGCGATGAAGGGCGCGCGTTCGGTCAGCCGCGAGAGGGTGATCTCCCCTGCCAGGTAGTCCTCTACATACTCACGACGCGCCTCACAGAACTCCGGCAGGTTGAGGAGTTCGAGCGTCTTGGGCATGGCCTTCTGGATCTGGTCAGTCGCGCCGGGACCCGGCTTGACCTGAAAGGCGACAAACTCAAGAGCGAACCAGTCGTCGCCGATGTTGAACGGATCCAGCACCGTCTCCAGGTCGCCCTTGATGCTGTTCATCTGGGAGCACGCGAGCCGATAGTTGTCCCACTCATACACCCTGTCCCAACGTTTCGACTTGGGTAGGACGTGATCGACCGTGGGGCTACCGGTCGCACGCTCGATGTAGAGCGCGAGATATGCGCACCTTCGCCCATACGACGTGAGCATCTCAGGAAGGACTCTGCGCCAGTACGGAGGGAACTTCTCGCCAGGAATCTTCTCACGACGAGAGAAGAACTCGCTCCGCTTCTTTCCCCCACGAGGCTTCTGGCGAGTTTCCCCCACCAGTTCAGCGATCGCGTCGAGACCGGGTCGCCGAACCCGCTCGTCGAAGTCTGTCGGCGCAGCCGCCTTCTGCACGGGAATCACTCAATGTCCTCGAAGGTCTCGGCGAAGCTGCTCCATCGCACCCAGAATGGATCTATGTCGGGCAGGGCAGCCGCACGCAGCAAGGCGTCCACCCGACGCACCTCCTCGGCGCTCGGGGGAGCCTTCGCACGCAGCAGCGCGCGTGCCTCGTCGATGGCCGCTTCGGCCGGGATGGAGCGAGCGCTCTTGAGATCAAAAGCTTCGCTCGTGAGCCAGTTGGAGACGTCGCCGTGGCGGACGAAGGCCCGCTTCTCCAAGACGACGTCACCCGTTCCCCGCGCGAGGTCGAGGTCAAACCAGGCGTCCTTCTCTGAGTCGAACACCGGCTCGACCGAAGCCAGCACCAGCGGCGAATGCGTGGCGACGACCAGTTGCACCCGCGCTGACTCCGCCATCGCCCGTACGACCTCCATCAGAGAGGGCACGACGGCCCGCTGCCAGCGGGGGTGCAGATGGCACTCGACCTCATCGACAAGGAAGATGACCTGGCTACTGGGATCCTTTCCCTTGAGCTCGCTCATCCGTTGGTGCTCATTCCAGGCCCATACGAGGAGATAGACCAGGCCTAGGATTCGTCGAATAGCCGCGGAGGCCACGACGACGGGCACTTCGGGACGATCGCCGGTCCGGATCGTGGGAATGTCCCTGGCATCGTCAATGCTCAAGCGGGCGAAGCTGAGGCCCGGTGCCAGTTTCTCCTTGTCTCCCTCCGACATCTCCAGCAGGGCATGCTTGAACATCTCGAAGATGGGTCCGTTTTCGCGCTGCCACGAGACCAGATCACTGATGAGTCCGTTGCAGAAGGTTCGCGATCCATCGTCGCTCTTGAGACCGTCCCAGACCTCCTGCGCCGTGAAGACGAACGCCGAGGGAAGCGCCGGCCCGGCCTCGTCGCGCGATGAAGCCTCGGAGTTCTTCTGATTTCTGACTGGATCCCAGACCGCGAACCCTCCATCCACCCGCGCGTAGAGCACCAACCCCGGGTTGGCAGGGCGTCCCTGCCCCCCTTCCATATCTGGTCTTCCGGGATGAACTCGCTTGTGAACTCCCGCAGCCTCTCCTTCCCATCGTAGGTGAAACCGATCGTGGCCTTCCTCCTGGCGCGAACGGTCTCTGGAGACGGCCGCACGGGGTAGCTCGACCAATTCCGGGTCAGCGCCCACCAGGCGACATCGAGCAGGAAGCTTTTCCCGAGCCCGTTGTCCCCAGTGATCAGGTTGAGTCTGGGCGCAAGGTCGAGCTTCATCTCGGCCGCCGGCCCGACGTTGGTCAGCTTCAGTGATCGTAGCAACTTACCTCGTCTCCTTCGAACTCCCCCCGGCGGAACCTCACTCCGTAGGCTTCTTCTTCCGCGCCCGCTTCGCCTTCGGCCGCTTGAAGGCCGCGTAGGCCCGCTCGCGCCCCGGGACATCGCCCGTGAGGTACCTCCCCGCGCGCCCGATGCGCGCCGCGCTCGTCACCAGCAGCGTCAGCACCCTGCGGAAGAGCTCCCGCTTCTCCGCGGCCTCCTTCGACGGGGCCAGGCGCTTCACCGCCGCCCTCAGCGCCGGGAGCGCGTCGTGGAGGCGCTTCACCGCCGCCGCCTCGCCCTTGGGGAGCGACGCCAGCCACTCCCGGTGCGCGTCGCTGTCGGCCAGCGCCAGCAGCTTCTCGGTGTCATCGAGCGCATCCACCGGGTCGGTCGGATCACCGCGCCGCAGCCCCGTCAGGAACGCCCGCCCCGCCGAGTCGTCGGCGAAGCGCAGCAGGAGGGCCCGGTCGAGCCGCCGCTGGTCGGCGCGCACCGACCAGAGCAGCGAGCGCTCGGCGTCGGTCTCGGTACCGGCGGCGCTGATGCGCAGCACCCCGGCGATCATCACGTACTCCTGGGCGAGCGCGACCCCTGCGGCGAAGCGCTCGAGCTCCCCCACGGTGAGCGCCCCTTCGCTCAAGGGCACCAGCAGCAGCGCCCCGGCGTCCTTCGCCGCGAGCCTGGCCAGGTTGTCGGCCCACGCGAGCCACGCGGCCGCGTAGGGCGGCGGCCGCTGGATGTCCTTCGCCGGGAGCGCGCCCGCCGCTGCGATCACGGCCTCCCGCGCTGGGATTGATGGAGCCTTCTTCCCCGCAGTCTTCGAGTTCGCCATGCATCGACGGTAAACCAGTCCGCATCGGCGCGGAAACAGTCTGCATCGGCCCTCAGCAGCGTGCATCGCCCCCGCGAGGGTCTACATCGGGCGAAAACAGCGTGCATCGGGCCGTGGACGGCGTGCATCGGGGCCGGAGCAGCGTGCATCGGGGTGGGGACGGCGTGCATCGGGGCGGGGACGGCCCCTCACCGCGCTGCCGCGCGCCCTGCACCCCCGCGGGGCGGCTCCGTTCGGCACACAAGTCACTGAAAGGCTTGTGGATAAGGCTTCTGGAGTTTCGAGATACGCTCGCGCCCGCTGCCGTACCGGGGTTTGGCGTTCGCCTGCACCCCGGGCTAACGAAGGCGGGCGCCCGCTGCGCGGGCTGTCGAGCAGGGACGTCGCTTCACCTTCCGAACCGGCCGCTCGCGGGCCTCGGATTCCTTCTGGGAGGTCCATCGGACTTCGGTCCGACAGCCCGCGCAGCGGGCGCCTGCTTTCGTTAGCCCGGGGTGCGGGCGAACGCCAAACCCCGGTACGGGGCGTACGGTCGGCAGACCGCTCACGAAACACCTTGGATTCAGGCCGTTCGTCGACTTGTGTGCCGAACGGAGCGCCCCCGCGGGGGTGAGGGCGCGCGGCAGCGCGGTGAGGGGGCCCCTCCCCCCCGTCACCCCACCCGATCCACCTCGGTGCGGAACGCCACCCCATCGTCGCTTCCCCCGTGCGTCTCCTCGATGAGCCTGCGGTGCAGCAGCTGCGTCGACAGCACCCCCACCACGGCCATGTTGTCGGCGTTGCTGAAGCCCGCGTCGCCGCCCTTCGCGGCCACCCTCCGGGCCTTCTCCAAGAGCGCCGTCACCGCAGTCGCGTCGAAGACCCCCACCGCCTTCAGCGCCCCCTCGGTGGTCAGCGCGCGCACCCACTCCGGGGCGTCGGGTCCGGTGAAGCACGCCGCGTCGGGGGCGCGGTAGGGCTGCTTCGGGCGCTCCAGGATCTCCTTCGGCAACACCGCCGCCGCCGCCCTCTTCAGCACGTGCTTCTCGTCGAGGCCCCGCAGCTTGAAGCGCGCGGGCATCGCGTTGGCAAAGGCCATCACCTCCTTGTCGAGGAAGGGAAACCTCCCCTCGACGGAGTTGGCCATCAGCATCCGGTCGCCCTGCGACGCCAGGATGTACGGGTTGAGCAGCGTCACCACCTCCAGGTACTGCGCCTGGGCCAGCGGATCCCACCGGGGGAAGTCCGCGGGCAGCGAGGCCACCAGCGAGGCCACCGCCGCGGGCCGCGCATCGGCCGCCATGCGAGCGCGCATCTCCGAGGAGAAGAAGCGCTGCAACGCCGACGCGCTCGACCACCGCGGACCATGCGAGAAGGTCGGATCCTCCGGGTGGTCGATGCCCCTCGCCCAGAACTGCAGCGCCAGCCCCCGCGCCGCCGCAGGCGACCGGGCGAGCCACGGATAGAGCCGATCGAAGAGCTTCGGGCGCAGCTTCGACTGCGGCTGCCTCGACCAGAAGCGACGCACCTTGGCCTCGCGGAAGAGGTCGTAGCCGCCGAGCATCTCGTCGGACCCCTCCCCCGTCAGCACCACCTTCAGCCCCTGCTCCCGCACCAGCTTCGACAGCAGGAAGAGCGGGGCCGGACCCGTGCGAAGCAGCGGGCGCTCGGTGTGGGCGATCACGTCGGGAAACACCCGGGCGATGTCCGAGCGCGACGCCACCACCTCGGCGTGGTCGCTGTGCAGCCGCTCCACCATCAAGCGTTGGTAGGGGGTCTCGTCGTACTCAGGGTCCTCGAAGCGCAGCGAGAAGGTGTGGAAGCGGCCTCGCACCGCGTCGCGCGCCAGCCACGCCACGTAGCTGCTGTCGATGCCGCCGGAGAGGTACGCGCCCACCGGGACGTCCGCCCGCAGCATCCGCAGCTCGGAGGCCTTGTGGAGCCGATCGCGCAGCCCCGCCACGGCCTCGTCGAGCGTGCAGGAGTCCGCGTCTCGGGGAGCGTCGCCCTGCACCCTCGGGTACTCGGGCTGCCAGTACACGTGGTCGTGGCGGGCGCCAGACTTCGTGTAGCGGCGCACCACCCCGGGAGGCAGCTCGGAGATGCCCGAGAAGACCGAGGTGGGAGCGCGCGACGCCCAGAAGGTGAAGGTCTCCTCGATGCCCCGAACATCGAGCTCACGGGGCACCTCCGGGTCGGCGAAGAGCGCCTTCACCTCGCTGGCGAAGCGCACCCGGCCGCCGCCCTCGTGCACGAAGAGCGGACGCACGCCCACCCGGTCGCGGCAGAGCACCAGCTCCTCGGAGGCGGTGTCCCAGAGGGCGATCGCCCACTGGCCGTTGAAGCGGGCGAAGGCCTCGATGCCCCACTGCTCCCAGGCGTGGATGATCACCTCGGTGTCGGAGTGCGTGCGGAAGACGTGGCCCGCGTCCTCGAGCTCGGAGCGCAGCTCGACGAAGTTGAACACCTCGCCGTTGAAGACCAGCCAGCGCGTGTCGTCCTCGTTGGCCATGGGCTGCTGCCCGCTGGCGAGGTCGACGATGGAGAGCCGCGCGTGACCGAGCGCCGCCCGCCCGTCGCGATACAGCCCGAACTCATCAGGACCACGGTGGCGGATCGCCCGCACCATGGCGCGCACCAGCTCCCTCGACGGGGGCGGGAGCGCTGCGGAGAGATTCACGATCCCGGCGATGCCACACATGGTCGGTCAAGCCCCCTTCGGATTGCGCGGTCAGCGTACCGCCGCGTCTTGCAGCGCGCCCACCCAGCCCTCGTGCATGCGCTGCTGGGTGAAGCGATCGAGCACCCGCCGACGCCCCGCGGCGCCCATGCGAGCCCGCCGCTCGGGGTCTCGCAGCAGCGCCACCATGGCCGCCCCCATCGCCGCGTGGTCGCCCCTCGGGACGAGCTCGCCGGTGACCCCGGGCGCGACGATCTCCGGGTTGCCGCCCACCTCCGTCACCAGCGCCGGCCGCTCGGAGAGCATGGCCTCCAGCAGCGTCACGGAGGTGCCCTCGGAGAGCGAGGCCATCGCGAAGAGGTCGCTCGCCGCGTAGATGGCCGGGATGTCTCGGCGCACCCCGGCGAAGACCACACGGTCGCCCACGCCAAGCTCCGAGGCGAGGGCGCGCAGGGGGGCCTCGTCGCCGCCGCCCACCAGCAGCAGCCGGGCATGGGGGAGCTCCCTCGCCGCGACGGAGAAGGCGCGCACCAGGGTGGGGTGATCCTTCACGGGGTGGAAGCGGGCGACGCAGGTGATGACCTGCGCGGAGGGATCGAGCCCGAGGCCCGAGCGCACCCCCGCGGGGTCGAGCGAGGCGCGCAGCGAGGGGTCGAAGCGCGAGGGGTCGACGCCGTTGTAGACCACGTCGATGCGCGACGCGGGGATGCCCTCGTTCTCCACGAGCAGGCGCTTGATGTACCCGCACACCGCGACCACGCGCCGGGTGTACTGGAGGAAGACCAGGTTGTTGGCGACGACCCGCTTGGGGCGGCGCACGTCGGGGTAGTGGCGGCCGTGCTCGACGAAGACCAGCCCTGGACGGTGGCGCATCGGGCCGAGGGCCATCGCGGCGTAGGAGTAGGGCGTGTACTGGTGGGCGCAGACCACGTCGGGGCGCACGTCGGCGATGAGCCGGTGGAGGTCGATGGCCACCTGGGGCTGCAGCCCGCTGGTGCGCCCCAGCACCTCGACGCGCACCCCGTCGGCGCGCAGCGACTCGCCGAGCGGACCGATGCCGTCGAGGCACACCACCACCTGCGAGAGCCGGTCGCGCGTGGCCTTGAGGAAGTCATGCACGAGCACCTCGGCGCCGCCGAAGGTCATGCTGTGGAGCACATGGATCACGCGCATCGGGGATGTGTCTTCCCAAGCGACCGGGAGCGTCGAGCCGCCCCGATCGGCGACACCGTGCGCGACCGCCTCGCGGCCCGTCAAGGCTTCGCCGCGGGGCCTAAGCCTTTCTCTTGCGGTGCCCTCAAGGCTGTATCTAAGCTCCGCGCGTTTCTGGCGGGCGAGCGGGTGATACGTGCATCCTCGCCCCTTAGAGGAGAACGCACGCTCGTGAAGACACTCAAGCCTCGTCGGAATTATGCGGTGATCGCCGCGCTGCTCGGAACGGTCCTGCCATCCGTCGCCGGGGCTCAGACCGTGACGGGCTGGGCCCTCGATCGGTATGAGCCCACGACCACGGGTGACGTGTTCTTCATGTCCGAGCACCCCTGGTACTCGTCCACCCGGGCCTTCTCCGTGGGCATCGTGGCCGACTACGCGGCCAACCCCCTGGTGCTGCGCCAGGAGTTCGCCGCCGCGGACGGCTCGACCAGCTCGACCACCACCAACATCGTCTCCGGGCAGTTCGTCGGCCACCTGGGCGCCGCGTTCTCCTTCCTCGACCGGGTGGGCCTCGGCGTCTCGCTGCCGCTGTCGTTCTACCAGGGCGGCTCCGCCTCTCCCGCGGGCACCGGCTCCCTCGGCCCCGCCGCGGGCGTCGGCGTCGGCGACCTCCGCTTCGGGGCGCGCATCCGCCTCGTGGGCCACTCCGACCGCGACCCCATCTCGCTGCACGTCGGCGCCAACCTCTGGGCCCCCGTCGGCTCTCGCAGCAACAACACCGGCGACGAGAACGTGCGCTTCGA
Source organism: Deltaproteobacteria bacterium (assembly GCA_016704445.1). Lineage (GTDB taxonomy): Bacteria > Myxococcota_A > Polyangia > Polyangiales > SCUS01. The sequence goes on along the minus strand of JADJAE010000027.1, from coordinate 14,560 downwards.
GCCGCGCCTCACCCTCGCCGGCCGCGCCAGCATCATCCGCTGGTCCGCGGGCGCGGCCTTCCAGTTTCGTGGCAACCTCGACGCGGTCAACCTCGCCATCGGCAACGAGCTGCGCTTCAACGCCGCCATCGGCTTCGTCGCCCTCGACGACAACCTCACCATCGGCCCGGAGGCCTACATCTTCTCCGCGGTGCGAGACCTCCCGGTGGGCCACGGCCAGGGCAGCGCGTCGTTCCAGTCGGGCCAGTGGGGCGGCGAGCTGATGCTCGGCGCGCACTACCTCATCGCCGACACCGTCCTCGTCGGCCTCGGCGGCGGCGTCGGCCTCGAGCGCGGCTACGGCATCCCCGCCGGGCGCGGCCTGCTCTCCATCGCCTACGCCCCGGTCACCCGCGAGGCCCCCGCGGCGCCTGGCGACCGCGACCACGACGGCGTGCTCGACCGCGACGACATCTGCCCCGACACGCCTCAGGGCCCGCACCCCGACCCCTCGCGCCGCGGCTGCCCCCTGCTCGATACCGACGGCGACGGCGTCTACGACAACGAAGACATCTGCGTGACCGTTCCGCAGGGAGAGCACCCCGACCCCACCCGCCGCGGCTGCCCCCTCCCCGACAGCGACGGCGACGGCGTCTTCGACCCCGACGACCAGTGCGTCACCACCCCGCAGGGCGAGCACCCCGACCCCGACCGCCGCGGCTGCCCCGACGGCGACCGCGACCACGACACCGTCCTCGACCACGGCGACGTCTGCCCCGACGTGCACCGCGGCCCCTTCCCCGACCCGGCGCGCGTCGGCTGCCCGCTGCCCGACCGCGACCATGACACCGTGCCCGACGCCACCGACGCCTGCCCCGACGTGCCGGGCGCGCCGTCGGAGATCCCCGCCCGCAACGGCTGCCCCGTCGGCGGCGTGGTCATGGACGGCGGACGCATCAACATCCTGAGCCCGGTGTTCTTCGACACCGACCGGGACACCATCAAGCCGCAGAGCTTCGCGATCCTGTCGCGCGTCGCCGACGTGCTGCGCGCGTCGGGCTTCATCCGCCGCATCCGCATCGAGGGCCACACCGACGACCGCGGCGACCACGACCACAACGTCGACCTCTCCAACCGCCGCGCCATCTCCGTGATGCGCTGGCTCACCGAGCACGGCATCGACGCGACCCGCATGGAGGCCCAGGGCTTCGGCCCCGACCGCGCCATCACCTCCAACCAGACGGTGGTGGGCCGCGCCCGCAACCGCCGCGTGGAGTTCGTGATCCTCGACCCCGCGCAGCCGGAGAACACCATGACCCAGTCCGCGGCCACCGCCGACCCGGGTGAGATCCGCGACACCGGCAGCCGCCGTCGCCGCGACCCGCGCTGATCGCTCCTCCGCCTTTCCCCTCCCCCCTTCCTCCTCGTCGACACCGCGCGCTCTCCTGCGCTAGCGTGAAGTCCTGCTCATGGCCGCGAAGAACGAACGCTCCCTCGGATGGGTGCCGCTGGTGGTGATGTCCATCGGGTACGGCCTCTGCACGTACTTCGCGGACACCATCGGCCCGCTCACCTCGGCGCCGGGCTTCTATTCCATCTCCGAGCAGACCCCGCCGCCGATGCGCGGCTGCATCATCCCTCGCGCCAGCCCGTAGCTGAGGGCCCTGGACGCGGGGTGCCCGGTACACCAGACACAGGATTCGGGGAGGGACCCTGTGAGCATCATCGCGCACCTGACCGATATCCATATGGTCGAGCCCGAAGCGCGACGTCCCGGAGGCCTCACGGCCGCGGCCAGGCGGGGATTCCTCAACCTCGGGCGAGCGATCGACGAGGGGGGCCGACGACGCTCCTTCGCCGAGGCGCTGGGCCGGGCGATGGCCCTCGGCTTCGATCACCTGGTGGTGACCGGCGACCTCACCGAGGAGGGGACCCTCCAGCAATTCGAGGCCGTGGCCTCGGTGCTCGACGAGGCGGGCGTCAACCCCGCGAGGGTGACGCTGCTCCCTGGCAACCACGACGTCTACGCGCACGCCAACGCGTGGGTCGACGCGCTCGAAGGGCCCTTGAAGGCCTACGCCCGCACCAGCGCCCCGGGGATGCTGGTCGAGCTCGCCGACCTGGTGCTGGCGCCGGTGTCGACCACGCGCGCCCAGCGGTGGTGGCGCTCCGCGGGGGAGGTCTCCTCGCCCGAGCGACGCTGCATCGCGCTCGCGCTGCAGACCGCGGCGAGGCGTGGCGTGGCGGCGCTGATCGCGCAGCACCACCCGCCGACCAGGGTGCACCGCGCGGCGTGGCACTGGTTCGACGGGCTGCTCGACCACGCGGCGATGCGGCCGGTGCTGCGCGCGCTGGAGAACACCTACGTGCTGCACGGCCACCTGCACCAGCGGCGGGACGACCGCTTCGAGGGAGAGAGCCTCGCGCACATCTTCGGCGCCGCGGCGGTGGTCGAAGACCCGGGGGCCCTCCGTCGCTATCAGGTCGTGGGCGAGACGCTGGTGCCCATCGAGGTCGCGGCGAGCTGAACGCCCCAAGAAGAAGGGATCGATGCAAGCTCATCACACCATCTCCAGGGCCCAGCGGGCGCGGCTCTCCAGCGCTCGCTCGGCCGTCGTCGCGGCCATGTGCCTGCTCGCCTCGCAGGGGTGCCTCTCGTCGAGCTACCGCGTCCCCCCGGAGGAGCTCTCCCGCCTCGCGCAGACCGCGCCGGAGCAGCGATGGCAGGCCGTGCGCGTCACCCAGCGGGTGTTCGAGTCCGACCACCCCCAGGCCAGCGTGACGCCGGTGCAGGTCGACGCCCCGATGGTTCTGCTGCCCACGGTGTTCTGGTACCGGGGGCGCTCCTGGGGAGTGCCCGGCCACTGGCGCGGCAACCCCAGGGCGGGGCGCTACACCACGGCGCCAGGCACGACGACGCCGGGCGTACCGCGATCGGGAGGGCGCTCCGGTGGTGGTGGCAGTGGTGGTGGTGGTGGCGGTCGGAGCGGCGGCCCGGACCCGGCGATCGTGGCCGTGGCGGTGCTCGCCGCAGCGGGGATCGTGTTCGTGCTCGCGGGCACCGAGGGCGCTCGCTACGACGGCTGGGTGGGGCTCCCTCCAAACGAGGAGGTCTACCTGGAGTACCCCGACGGCTCGGTGCTCTCGGTGCCGCTCTCGGCGCTCACCCCGGAGCTTGCAGCAGGCGCGGTCGCGGCCACGGTCTACGAGGGCTACGAGGGGCGCTACCTCCGCCTCGGCCGGGCGCCGCTCAACCGGGTGGGCTTCACGCTGCAGACGGGGCTGCTCACGGCGATGGTTCCGCACACCGGCGTGGGCGCGAGCGGCTCGGGCTTCGGCATCGGAGGTCGAGCCTTCTTCGGGGCCTACCCCGTCGCGCCGCTCGGCATCGGGGTGAGCGCCGACGTGGTCGCGGGCCAGGCCGGGAGCCTGCTCGCCCTGGTGGGCCCCGAGCTCCAGGTGATGCCCTTGCTCTGGGCCGGCGTGTACCTCGGGACGGGCTGGACCTCCCTCACCTCCGACGACAGCTCGGTGCGCACCGGGGGCTGGTACGTCCGCGGCGGCGCGATGCTCGAGCTGCCGTTGACCACCCGCTTCGCGGCGAGCCTTCGCGCGGGCCTCTCGCGGCTGGACTACGGCTCGGCCGCGGGCGTGCTGCTGATGCCCGAGCTCTCCCTCGGGCTCTCGCTCTACTGAGCGATCAGCGAGACCAGCTCCAGCCGATGGTGGCGCGCGGCAGCACGCCCATGAAGCGTAGCGGGTCGTCGCCGAGCGGCACGCAGAGGTCGAGGCCGAGCATCATCGTGGCGCCGGGGCCGCGGTTCCATTCGAGGCGAGCGCCCACGTCGAGGTAGGCGAAGCTCGGTCGGGTGTCGATCAGCATCTTGCCGCCCCCCTGGCCGTACATCGCCCACTGCACCGTCGGGCCGACGAGGAGGGTCAGCGCCGCGGAGGTCCATCGGCGGGTCACCATGGCTGTGACCTCGGTGGAGAGGTCACCGCCGATGAATGCCCCTTGGTAGGGCAGCGCGAAGAAGAGCGCGCTCGGCTCGACCCCCAGCGCGAAGGACCAACCCCCACGGCGGGCGACGGTGAGCCGAAGCTCCAGGCCGACGCGGTGGGCCACGAGCGCCACGGTGTCGTAGTGCACCCGGAGATCGAGGTGGTCGGAGAGCCCTCGGACGAACTGCGCAGAGGCCACCGGGAGCGGAACCACAGGCGTGCCGCCCACCTCCGGGCCGATGAGCAGCACGCCCCCGGAGAGCAGGGTGGAGCGCACCCCGTGAGGGACCGTGTCGGCCGTGTCGACCGGGGTGAACGCGAGGACGAGCGCGAGCGGGACGATCAGGGCGGAGGCTCCTGGTTGAGGGCGGCGGCGACCGCGAACACGTCGCCGACGTCGTAGAAGTCCACCGCGAGGAAGTTGGGCAGGTGGCCGCTCTCGCGCATGCAGCGGCGCGCGCGGTCGAGCAGCATCGGGTCGTGGTTGACCTGCTCGGCGAGCTCTCGACCCGCGACCGGAGCGTTGAGGAAATGGTTGAGCACGAAGAGCGGATGGCTCGCGTCGCCACGGTTGCCGGCGCAGCTCATCTCCGCCGGCGAGCTGAACGCGTAGGCCGTCTCCCACGAGTGCTCGTAGAGGTTCTGGTACCAGCCGGGCGAGCCGCCGCCGCTCTCGGTGAACACCACGAGCCGGCGGCCCGAGGCGATCATCTCTCGCAGCTTGGGCCACGGCGCACCGCGGGGCTGCGTGTGAAGGTAGTCCCCGAGGCCGCTGCGCGACACGGCCTCGGCGGTGTCCTCCGCGGAGACCTGGCTCTCGATGAGCAGCGTGACGACCTCGTCGGGGTTGCTGTCGAGGAAGGCCCTCACGCTACAGAGCCCGTCGACGAGCGGCCGCCGCCCGATGCGACAGTCGTCGTGGCAGAGGTAGGCCTCGCCCCGGTAGTAGTGCGTGTCGAGCATCAGCGCGCGGATGCCGTCGCGGAGCCCGCGGCCTATGGGGTGCCGCTGGTTGGGCACGTACCAGCCCTCGTCGGAGTTGGACATCGCGTTGTGCGCGGTGGGGTAGACGACCTGGTCGTAGCGACGGTCGCAGAGTGCCTCCGAGCCGTTGCAGGCGCGCACGCTCGCCGGGTCGCGGAGGCGCGCTCCCGCGCCGGCGAGCCGGGGGGCGTGGCAGGCGCCGAGGTCGGAGCCGTCCATGCAGGCCGCCACCAGCGAGGCGAGCGCGAGAGCGGCCCGGGCGCAGAGTGACCGACCCCCCGAGGGTCGGGTCGGGCGTCCCCTCGCACCGGGGCGCCTGGCGCTGGCAGGTGTGAGGGGCACTGCCCTTCACCAACTAGGGGAGCTCCAGCGTCGGGTCAAACGCCCCGGTTGCTCTCAAGCAGCAATGACATCCACGCATATCCGACCCTCAAGTCGGCGCGTGGAGGCGGGGGTGATCCTTCAGCCCTTCAGCCAGAAGGCCGTGAACGCGTCGCCTCCGTCCTCCGGGTCGGCCGCTCGCGAGGCGCGCACCCAGGGCGATCGCTTGAGGTGCTCTCGCACCGCCAGCTTGAGCGCCCCGGTGCCGTGCCCGTGCAGCACGTAGCCCGTGGTCGAGCCCTGGCCCAGCACCCGATCGAGGAAGGTGTCCACCATGCCCAGCGCGTCGTCGGCGCGCAGCCCACGCACGTCGCAGGTGTTGGACTCCAGCCGCAGCACCCGCTCCAGCTCGCCCGGCGCCTCGCTCGCCGCCGCCGAAGGAGCGCGCCCTCGGACGACCTCCGCCGCGCCCGACTCGTCGCCCGCGTCGAGCTGCACCTCGTCGACGGCCACCATCAGCTTCAGCGCCCCGGCCGCCACGCGGAGCTGCCCCCGCGACGGCGCCTCCAGCACCTCCACCGTGTTGCCCAGCCTTGGGACGTAGACCTTCATCCCAGGACGAAGCTCATCCTCGCGCACCTTGCGACGCCCCGCCCCGGCGGGCTTCAGCGCCTCGAGCCCTCGACCCAGCGCGCCGTCGATGGAGGCCAGCTTCGCCACCTCGTTGACCGCCCGCTCGACCTCGCGCACGTCCTCCTCGCCCACCTTCTTGCGGCGCAGCTTCGCCTGCGCGTCGCGCAGCTCCTCGCGAGCCCGGCGCAGCAGGCCCACGAGCTCCGACCCCTCGCGGGAGAGGCGCTCCCGCTCCTTCACCCGAAGCGAGTGCTTCTCGGCCTCGAGCTCCACCCGAAGCGCCGTGATGGCGCGCGACTCGTCCTCCGCCGCCGAGCGCGCAAGGCGGGTCGCCCGCTCCTCGTCCTGCAGCCTTCGCAGCACGTCCTCGCGGCTCCCGGCGTGCTCGGGCAAGAGCCCCCTCGCCCGCTCGACCACGTCGTCGGGAACCCCGAAGCGACGGGCCACCGCCAGCGCGCTCGACGCCCCGGGGACGCCCATGGTGACCGCGAAGGTCGGGGCCATGGTCGCGAGGTCGAAGCCCACCGAGGCGTTGATGAAGCGCTCGTCGCGCACCGCCAGGGTCTTCAAGAGCTCGTAGTGGGTGGTCACCGCCACCGCTGCGCCGCGCGCGGCGAGCGTCTCCAGCACCGCGGCGGCGAGGGCAGAGCCCTCCTCCGGGTCGGTTCCTCCGGCGAGCTCGTCGAGCAGCACCAGTGCGCCGGGGCGCACGCCTCGCAGCACCACCGCGAGGTTGCTCACGTGCGCGCTGAAGGTCGACAGGTTGCGCGCCAGCGACTGGTCGTCGCCCACGTCGCAGAACACCGGGTCGAACCAGCCCACCCGAGAGCCCTCCTGCACCGGCAGCGCGAGGCCCGCGCGCACCATCATCGCCGCGAGACCGAGGGTCTTCAGCGCCACGGTCTTGCCGCCCGCGTTGGGGCCGGACACCACCAGCACCCTCCCCGCCCGGAGCGAGAGGTCGTTGGGCACCGCCCCCGCGGTCGAGAGCGCCAGCAGCGGGTGCCTCGCCCGCCGCAGGTCGAGCACGGGCTCGGACTCGGGCTCCACCGCGATGGCCTTGAGGTCGTTGGCGAGCGACACGATGCCGCCCAGCAGGTCGGCCACCACGCAGGCCTCGTGGGCCTCCTCCAGCCCGGCGATCTCCGAGCGGCAGCGCTCCGCCAGCTCCATGAGAACCCGGGCCTCCTCGCGCTCCATCTCCGCGGTGAGCACCTTGAGCTGGTTGCCCAGCAGCACCACGGGCCGGGGCTCGATGAAGAGCGTCGCGCCCGACCCCGACGAGCCGTGCACGATGCCCGGCACGCGGATGTGCGAGTCCGAGCGCACCGGCAGCACGTAGCGCCCGTCGCGCAGGGTGTAGAAGCGGTCCTGGAGCACGGCGGCGTACTTCGCCATGAACTCCTCGAGGCGCTGCACCACGCGGCCGCGCATGTCGTGCACCTGCCGGCGGCAGCGGGCGAGGTCGGCGCTGGCGCGGTCGGCGAGGGTGCCGTCGGGGTCGATCGCGAGGTCGAGCGTGGAGAGCAGCCGGTCGAGCGCGGGGTCGCTGTGGAGCGCGGCGGCGAGCGCCGGGTGCGTCGCGCGGCGGGCCTGCGACCAGCGGCGGAGGGTGTGCGCCGTGCGCATCGCCTCGCGGAGCTGGTGAAGCTCCAGGGAGGTCACCTCGGCCACGCGGTCGATGCGCAGCAGCACGTCGGTGACGTCGGGCAGCGGACCGGTCGGGATCGGGTCTCCATCGCGGCTGGCGCGCAGGGCCTCGGCGGTGCGGCGCATGCGCTCGCGGGCCTCGTCGAGGGTCTCCGAGGGCGCGAGGTCGCGGGCCCGGAGCTGCGCCTGGACGCTCTGGCAGCGCGACGAGAGCTGCGCGGTGAGCGCGGGCCATTCGAGGTCGTGGATGGATTTCGTGGACGGTTGCATCGTCGGTCTCTCGTGCAACGACGGCGGTACACCGCGTCGAGGCGCTTCTGGTTACGGGTATGGGTAAGAGTGAGGTGGCGGGTGATCACCGTAAGGGGGGCCGCCAAGGACTGGGGCGCCGGCACACGGTGCGTCGATCGGAGCGCCGGAGGGAGTAGCAAGGCCCGGGTGCTTCGGCAAGGTGCCAGGCCCGGTCACCCCCGCAGCGATCCTAGAAGCACCCCTCGCTCCATCAGCTCGGCGAGCAGTCCGGCGAGGCTCTCGATGAAGACCGCTCCCGCCGCCAGGTCGTGCCGCGACAGCACCGAGCGCACGGCCCCGGTCGCGGGCGTCACCCCGTCGTCGAGGGCGTCGAGCACGTCCGCCGCCATCGGGGTGAGCTCCAGGGTCTCCACGGTGTGTCGCGTCGCGTGCCGGTGCAGCAGCAGCGCGCGAGGGCGCTCGACCAACGCGCCGTCGACGGGCTCCCAGCGAAGGCGCAGTCGGCGGTGCGTGGGGTCGAGCGCAGCCGGGAGGTCCATCGAGAAGTCGGCTAGGCGCGAGGGGTCGAGGCGAGCGTCGGAGAGCCCGACGTGGTGCTCCGCGAGGTCGTGGGAGAGGGCCTCGGGGAGCCACCCGGACGGCGACGAGAGCCCTTCGCCCTCGGTCGCTCGCACCCAGCGGGCGAAGGCCGGGGTCACCTCGCGCACGTAGCGGGTGCGCGGGGGCGCGCCCTCCAGGAAGCCCGTGAACCACCGCCCGAAGCGCTCGCTCCCGGCCGCCGAGAGGGTGCGAGGGAGGCCTTCGATCACCGCGGCCCAGAGACGCCCTCGCACCAGGTCACGGTAGACCTGCCAGCGACGAGCGTCGCCGCCGAGGGTGGAGAGCGAGGCCTCGTCGAGCCGCGCCCCGAGGCACACCCTGGCGAGGGCCCGCTGCTGCTCGGTGAGGTCGCTCACGGGGTCGCCCCCCGCACGATGGCGTCGAGCCGGTCGAGCTCCGCGGACAGCTCCTCGAAGGGGGGGAAGCCGTTGTCGCGCTCGAGCAGCACCGGCACCGGACCGGTGCGGGAGAGGGCGAGCGAGAGCAGCTCGTAGACCTCGTCGCAGACCGCCTCGCCGTGGGTGTCGATGCGGAAGCCGTCCGCGCCGGTGAAGTGCCCCGCCACGTGGATCTGCACCACCCGGTCGGCGGGAACGCGGCGGAGGAAGTCCCTCGCGTCGGCGCCGTGGTTGCGGGCGTTGACGTAGGCGTTGTTGACGTCGAGCAGCAGGCGCGCGTCGCAGCGGGAGGTGATCTCGTTGAGGAAGTCGGCCTCGTCCATCTCCGCGGGCCCGGGGTGCGCGTACCAGGAGATGTTCTCCACGGCGATGGGGAGGCCGAGGGCGTCTTCGAGGAGGCGCACCCGGTCGACCACCGAGCGAATACTCTCCTCGGTAAAGGGCAGCGGGAGCAGGTCGTGGAGGTGGGCGCCATCGACCGCCCCGAAGCACAGGTGGTCGCTGTGCCATGGGGTCTTCAACTCTTCGAGGAAGGCGCGGAGGGCGCGGAGGAAGTCGCGGGGAGGAGGGTCGCGGTCGCCGAGCGCCAGGCTGAGCCCGTGGGACACCGCGGGGTAGCGGGCGCTCGCGTCGGAGAGCATCGCCTCGAAGAAGCCGCCCCGGCCGATGTGGTTCTCTGGGGAGACCTCGATCCAGCGCAGCGACGAGGGCGCCCGGTCCATCAGGTCACGGAACAGCGGGGCGCGGAGCCCCAACCCGACGCCCTCGACGCGCGCCATCGCTCAGCGGGGACGGCGCGCCGGAGCGGGCGCAGGCGTCGTGGCAGGCGCAGGAGCGGGCGCAGGAGCGGGCGCAGGAGCGGGAGCGGGCGTCGTGGCGGCGGGAGCAGGCGCGGCGGGCGCGGCGTCGGGCGCAGGAGCCGTCCCAGGGGCCGGGGGATGGTGCATTCCGCCGCAGCCGCCGGCCTGGCCGCAGCTCATGGCCTGGCCAGCGCCCGGGGCGGGGGGAGCGCCCGGTCCAGGCGGCGCGCCGTGGCCGCAGGCGCCGCCATGAGCGCAAGCGCCGCCCTGAGCGCAGGGACAACCCTGGCCGCAGCTTCCGGCCTGATGGCCGGGGCCGCCGGGCTGATGGCCGGGGCAGGCGCAGGCGGTGGTCGTCTGGGCCGCCACGGGGGGAGCGCTCGCGCAGCCCTGCGCCGCGATGCCTCCGAGGGCGGCAGACACCATCACCAACAGCTTCGCTCGGATCTCGTTGTTCATGTTCGATCGACTCCTTCGTGAGACAGGGCCTCCCCGTCTCGTGTCGGGGCGACAGTACGCCTAAGGGGGGTTCTACGGTTTCAAGCTTCTTACGGCGCCAGCCATCGGCGTCCCGCCAACGCGCCGAGCAGCGCTCCCAGGGCCGGCGGCGCGAGGTGCGCGAAGAGGGTGTGGTCCATGTCCATCACAGGGCACAGCAGGTGCTGGGCGAGGGCGCCTGCGAAGCCCGCCGCGAGGCCCGCCACGGCCCCGGCGGCCGTCGGGCTCACCACCGCGCTCCGCCTCCCCCCATGGAACACCAGCACCCCGGCCACCGCCGCGAGGAGCCCGCCGTGCAGCGCGCACCAGAACGTCCCCGCGCTCGCCGCCGCTCCCTCGAGATGCACCGATCCCTCCACCGGGACCGTCACCGCCGCGTTGATCGCCTCGAAGCCGGCGAGCGCCACGGCCACGAAGATCCAGCGGAGGCGCGCCGGGAGCCCGAGGCCGCTGCGCCCTCCGTGAAGCAGCAGCGTCAGCGCGATCGCGAGGCCGGAGAGCGCCGCCACGAAGCCCACGGCGATGCGCCCGATGGGCTGGTGCGCGAGGTCGGGGCGCGGGACGATCGCCAGCCCCACCGCCGCGACCGCGACGACGAGCGCCGCGATCGGGAGCGCGCGTCGCCACGGGCTGAAGGTCGACACGGGCTGGTGGTCCCGACGCAGGGCCTCGCTCAGCGCGGGCGGCAGGGCCTCTTCCTCGGCGTAGCTCGACGCCGCCAGGGAGGTGAGCGACTGGTCGGCGGCGACCATGGCGCGGCAGCCGTCGCAGGCCGCGACGTGGGCCTGGAGCGAAGCGTCGAGGGGCTTCGCCTCGGAGAGCGCGTCGACGACCTGATCGCAGCCGCTCATGGGGTTCTCCCGACGCCCAGCGCGCGGCGCAGCGCCTCGTAGCCGCGGTGCGCGCGCACCTTGAGGTTGCTCGCGGTGATGCCCGCCACGTCGGCGGCCTCGGCCACGGAGAGCCCGTCGACCTTCAGCAGCACGATGGCCTCGCGCTGCGGGGGAGAGAGCTCCCCGAGGCTGCGTTCGAGCTTCTCCAGGGCGTCGGAGGAGAGGGACTCGAAGCCTCGCGGGGAGGCTCCTTCGGAGGGGGCCTCGGGGAGCTGGCCGTCGTCGCTGAGAGCCTCCGGACGACGGCGGCGGTAGCGGAGGTGGTCGAGCCAGGTGCGGCGGGCGATGGCGAAGACCCAGGGCTCCACCGGGGCGCCGCTGCGGTAGGTCTCGCGGGCCTGGTGCACCTTGAGGAAGGTCGTCTGCGTGAGGTCGTCGGCCAGCCGGGGATCGCCGCAGAGGCCGCGGAGGAAGCCTCGCAGCCGTGGCGCGAGGCGGCGGTAGAGGCGCTCGAAGCCGCGCGCGTCGCCCTGGAGGAAGGCCTCCATGCACGCCTCCAGCGGGTCGTTGCGATCGTCGGCGGCCATCCGTCCGCGGGAACGTACAGCAAGCCCGGTCGCGAAGGTGTGGAGGAGCAGGGCAGACACGAATGAGGGAGTGCGCCGCCGGAGGGGAGACGGTTACAGCGCGCCCTACGGCGTGAGGCAGCCGAGGTTGCGGTCCCAGAACTCGTTGGCGATGAGCCCATGGCGGTCGACCTGCCGCTTGAGCGCCCGAAGCTCGTGAACGCCAGCGCACCACATGGCGTCGAGGTCCGCGACCTCGGCCTCGACGGTCTTGCCCAGGTAGACCTTGCCGCCCAGTCGGGCGCAGTGCGCCGCGAGGGTGCGGTACATCGCCTGGCTGCACGCCCAGCGCTCTCCGTTGCGGTCGAGGTACGCGACGGTGAACACCATGGTCCGGTCGTCGGAGGTGGCGGAGAGCGGGTGATGCCGCAGGTCGCGCGGGGCGTAGAGCAGGTCGACCAGCGCGGGGTAGTGCTCCACCAGGCGCACCTCGTAGTCGAGCGCCTCCAGGAACTCCCCGGCCCGGTCGGGGTGGATGCAGTACGCCTGCTCCGCGGCGGTCATGCGCCAGCGGGGCTCGGCGTAGCGCTTGGCGCGCGCGTCGGCGTCCTGGAAGAACGCGAAGTCGTCCACCGGGTCGTAGGAGAGCGGATCGCAGTTGGAGAGGTGGTAGTTGATGTCCTGAAACGACGCCTCGCCGCCGGGCTCGACGAAGCCGTACTCGCCGAACACCCGCAGGAAGCTGTCGCGCCGGTTGAGCAGCCCGCGAGGCTTCCCCACGTGCGACTCCGGCAGGTACTTCGTGCGGCCGATGAGCCCACGCATCGTGCGGCAGACGTCGCGGGCCCACCAGAGGGTTCCGAAGATGCCGTCGGGGGTCTCGGGGTTGCCGTCGTCCTCGGGCACCGGGGGACAGCCGAGCGGAGCGTCGGGGGGAAGGTGCTTCGACTCGAAGCGCAGGTCGCGGAGGTAGTTACGGACGGTCTCGTTGCCTTGCACCCCCCGCCCGAGGGTCTGCACCCGGGTCTCCGTGCGCACGCAGAGAGGAGAGCCCGCAGGGGCGATGCGCCGCAGCGCGTAGCGGGCGCGGGTGACCACCCCGAGGTAGCCCTGCGCCCCGGGGACGGCGTGGAAGAGCTTGTACTCCAGGCTCGCGGGGCTCTGACCGGGGTGGCAGTCGTAGATGCGTCCGTCGGGGCCCACGAGGGTGAACTGCCGGAGGTAGCGCTCCTCGCGACCCCAGCGGGCCGACATGCGGGAGAAGCTGTTGGCCGCGAGGCCGCCGCCGATGCGCACGAAGGACGCCGAGGGGGTGCAGTAGGGCACGAGCCCGAGGGGCAGCGTGCGGTCGAGGACCTGCTGCCAGGTGGCGCCCGCGCCGACGGTGAGCGTCGGCCCGCAGGGGTCGTCGAGGTCGATGTTGACCGTGGCGAAGGAGGGGTTGTCGAGGAGGATCACCGTGTCGTCGTTGAGCGACTGGCGATCGAGGGAGGCGCCCCCTCCGCGGAAGGTCAGCCGACGCCCCCGGAGGGGAAACTCCATCAGCGTCCGACGCAGGTCGGCGAGGTCGAGCGGTCGAAGCACCGTCGACCGGCTGGAGTCCATCGAGTTGTACGACCAGAGCAGCTCGCGACACGAGGGGTCGCCCGCGCTGCCCACGTAGCAGCGGGGCGGACGCAGCGCCGAGGGGACGCACGCCGCCGGCAGCGCGCCGAGCACGCCAAGCCACTGCCGCCGAGAGAGGAGCCCAGGGTCAACGCGCTTCATGAGAGTAGGGGCTCCCTTCGCTGGGCGGCGGGCGGACTCCGCCGTCGGGCGGGGCCGGGTCGGCGAGGGTCAGGCAGGCGCGGTCGGTCGAGTCGGGCGCGGCGAAGGGGCAGCCCCGGCGCTCGGGCCCGCGGGCGGAGCGAGCGCCCGTAGCGGTGCAGGGGCAGGCGTCGCGCGCGTCGGGCACCCCGTCGCCGTCGGCGTCGCGGTCGGGGCAGCCGTCGTGGTCGTCGAGGCCGTTGATGTCCTCGGCCAGCGTGGGGCACTGGTCCGCCGGGAAGAGAAGGTGGTCGTGGTCGGGGTCGCCGCGCTCGTCGGGGCAGCCCCGGTGGGAGGCCGTGCCCGCGACCCCGAGGCACTCGTCGGCGTCGTCCCCTACGCCGTCGCGGTCCTCGTCGCCGGGGGGCTGCCACTGGAGTCCGATGGTGACCCGGTGCGATCCCTCGAGGAGCCCGCCGTAGCCGCACGCGCCCCCGACGGTGAAGGTGAAGGGCCCGACGCGCCGCTGCGAGCCGAAGCCGATCTCCCACGCTGCAGGGCCGCCGCTGGGGTCGATCGAGCCGACGAGGGTGAGGTACGGCGACCCGATGGTGTTCACCATGGTGAAGGCCAGCAGGGTGCCGATGTCCGCGAAGATGGGAGCGGCGACGCCGAGGAAGCCGAGCACCGCGGCCACCGGGTGACGCAGCCCGATGGAGAGCACCAGACGGTCGCGCTGCGCCATGCCCATGGGCGACGCGTCGCCGAAGGCCAGGAGGTAGCCCGCCGAGACGACGGCCCCGTAGCGGAAGGAGCGCAGCTCGAAGGTCGCGTCGAGCCTCGCGGTGGGCGCGCCGTGGCCCGCGAAGGGGACCCCGGAGGTGGGCGCGGTCGCGGCGAGCTCGAAGGCGAGGCCGGTGCTCCAGTTGTGGGAGCAGCGCCCCTGGCGGCAGGCGTTGCCCGTGGGGAGCGTCGGGCCGAGCGCGCTGCCCGCCGTCCGAGGGACCCAGCGCAAGAGAGCGCGCGCGTCGCCCAGGCCGGGCGGAGAGGCGTCCGCCGAGGCCGCGGAGGACTGGTAGCCCGCCACCGGGAGCTGGAGGCCGAGGGCCCATCGCCTCCCGAGGCCCACCTGGGTGCTGAAGGTGCTGAGGAAGCGACCGCCGACCACGCCGGGCACCGGGTCGTCGAACCACTCCAGGGCCATGCCGAAGTCCACCTGGCCCCCGTCGGGCGCCACGGTGCCCTCGATCACCGGCAGCGACGAGGGATCGACCGAGAGCGTCGGCACCCACGAGGCC
>JADJAE010000026.1 GCA_016704445.1 Deltaproteobacteria bacterium | reverse complement strand
TCACGGGCGCGGGTCTTCTCGTCGGGTCGGCGTGCGTCTCCAGGGGAGGCCATTCACGAGTCGCACCCCCGTGCCGATCGTCGGGGGCAGAGAGGTTCAGGAGACGCGCCCGCTCGGAACCCGGGCGGCGCATCGGGGCGAGCCCTTTCGCCGCTGGCGCGTCCGTGCTGGGTGAGATCGGCGGCGGACGCTGGGACGTCCGCCGTACGCTACGCGAGAGGCTTCTGGACGGGCAGCTCGGTCGGGTGGGCGGGCTCTCCGAGAGCTCGGGGTTCGCGCGGCGACGCGGTGGAGATCGGTCGCGACCGGGCGGCGGCGAGCGATGCGACGTCCGTGCAGCGAGGCGCCCTCGACGTGCTCGCTACGACGGGGCGGGGACGCTTCGCGGGCGCTGGGTCGACGTCCGTCACGCCCTGGCCCATCGAGAATGTCGGGTTCCCAGCGGCGAGGCGGTGACGCTCGGCAAGGTGGAAGCCTTTGCGCTGGAGCGCGGGGAGGCCTCTGGGGCGCTCTGGGGGGAGTGGAGAGCCTCGCGGACCTGACGGTCACGGAGACCGAACCGCCGGGCGAGCAATTCACGATCGCGGCGCGAGCGCACCGCGGCTTCCGGGTGGATGGGGAGTTCTTCGAGGCGATGGTGACGACCGCGGCCTCGCCGGTGGGGGCGGGCCTTCTGCACCGGATCACGCAAAGCCGTCGCGCACCCGCCCGGCGCTGCCCGCTGCAGAGCCTCGCGACCGCTGGCCTGGCGCCGAGGCGGCGCGCGGAGTGGTCGATCACGCGGGTTCGCGAGCGCGAGGGGCTCACCTTCGCCTGAGCTGTGGCGATCGCCGCCGACCGTACTGGATGCTGACCTGGGAGGATGGATGGTCGGCTCCGGGTCGATGCCATCGACGGGACCGTTTCACTGCGGGCGCTCGGAGACGAGTCCCACGCCCTGGGTCCGGTGACCCAGGCGGTTGCTGCCTGGCGCCACATCGACCACCAGCGTGCGGCTTCGCGGCGCCAACGTGGTCGATCTGTACTACAACTCGGTCAGTCTCGGCACACCAAATCGTCCGATGGGACGCACACGCCGACCACGTCGAACCCCTCCTGGATCGCCCCCTGAGGGCCCGGTGGAAGCGAGAGCAACCCTGATGCGCGCGGCCGGGTCTACCGACGCGACTACCTCGGCGGCGTGGGGATAGCGTCCGCTTCCGCTTACCGTGGATTGCCTGCCCGGACCCGTCGGGCCACCTTTGGCCCGCCCGCACGTGTGGGCGCCGAACAGCGACCCGGCCTACCCGTACGTTCACTGACCGCGCTGGCCTATGGCTGGCTGACGTAATGGCAGGACCTTCGCAACCACGATACCGGCAGATCCCTCGATCGAATCGGGAGATGGTGTTCGACCAGTACCGCGACACTACGTTCGCGAACAGGTACGGGGTCTGACTGCACCGCGACTGCACGACCAACTGTGATCGGTTCTGGCTCATGGGAATCGATACGAACAATGATGGAGTGTGGAACTCCAGTGACGTGGTGTGCCAGCCCGGCTGGGTGACCGCGGTCTGATCGGTTCGAAGAACAACACTGATGACATCCCATCCGATGCGAACGGCGCGACCACCCACTCGACGATCCGGTTCGGGGTACGGCATGAGCGAGACTTCGCGACCGGTGTCGATTGGGGCTTATTGGCGAGGAGCGCCAGAGCGCGGCCCACGAGTACGGGCACAGCGTCGTGGTCTCGGCGGCCGCCCCGGGCACGAGTTGCCGCGACAATGGTCCTGAGAACGCGATGGCTGCTGTGCGTCAAACCGGGAGCAACCGGCGCCCGTCTGCGAGCTGGGGCCACGTCGAGCCGGGCGCCGTCCTGCTCGGGAAGGTTCTCACGGGGTTCCGCTACGACTGAACCGGATCGGGGTGCCCTTCAACGCCAACTGACTTACGACACCTACGACAGCGGCGACGACGACTTCGGTACGCCGACGCAACTTCACCCGGGGTGGCGAACTGCGGCACGACGAGTTGCGGGAACGGCTACGTCTGCCAGCCGCACTCCGTATCACCGCGACTACGTCCCTTTGCATCACCGCCGGAGTCAGGCGGGTTTCTGCACGCTCGATTGCACCTCATTGACGACGGACGGTGGGCGCCGACGGGGTGTGTCCCCGTGGTCTGTTCTGCAATGGCACCCATTGCCGTGGGCCAACGGCTACGAGATGTACTTTCCTGGACAACGTCGGCACGCGGCCTGTCTACACCACCGACTGGCAGAATGGGCTGGGCAACGTGCTCACTGCCATCAGCGGTCTGCTCCGGCGACGGCACCAGGGACTTCGTTCGGCGCCGACAGCGACTACCGCCAGCGGCTGCTTCTTCTGACCCCGCCACCCGCTTCGAGGCCACGCGCGCCGTCGATGCGGTGTACATCGGCCCCAACTCGGTGCGCGGCGACGACTATCCCGGATCGCCTCACCAACGGCACTCCTCGGCGCGCTGCGCGGCAGCAACGTCGTCCCCCCTGGTGGGGCAACGGCGCACACGAGTACCTGCGCTCGGAAGACTCGCTCGACGCCGAGGTCGTGCGCTTCCGCGGCGTGCAGGGCGCCAGCTACACCGTCACGGGACAGTCCGTGGACACCTCGGGCTCGCCGGTGCTGGAGGCCTGGCGGCTCGACGGGGCCTACACTCACGTAGCCACCGGCGTGGAGCAGCGGAACGCTCACGACCGGCCCTTCGCCCTCCAACGCCTGGTACGCGCTCTACATCTGGGGCGGCATCGGCCCGATGAGGTGGTAGCACGTCCGTCGCTCGGCCGGCTGACACCTGAGCGCGGACTCCGGCCGAGGCGCTGCCAGATGGTGAGCGGACAGACCGAGACGGCGGTGGTCCGCCCGGACCCTCGATGCCTTCCAGATATGGCTCCCGGTGGGGCTTCGCCGGCGATCGAGCCGGCAGGTATCG
This sequence comes from Deltaproteobacteria bacterium, assembly GCA_016704445.1. Taxonomy (GTDB): domain Bacteria; phylum Myxococcota_A; class Polyangia; order Polyangiales; genus SCUS01. The sequence continues at coordinate 7,693 of JADJAE010000026.1, read as the reverse complement.
CGAGCGCCACGGTGCTGGTACGACCCGAGTGGGTTCGTAATGCGACCGGCGTGACGGTCACGCCGACAAATCCCTTCACGGTGTCCAACCTCGTGAGCACGGGCGGGGTGGACCTGGAAGGTCTCACCGCAGTCCTCGGGGACCTTCTCCACTCGCGGCACCCTCACCTGCCCGGCGGGCCGTGCAGTTCGAGTGCTTCCCGCGCGTGATGCGCGCAACGCCCGGGCGACTAGTACGCCGGGCAGTTCGCGTCGGAGACGGCGGCATGACTACCGGGTGACGCTTGCCCGCGACCGAGAGGGGCAGTACGTCCATCACCGACGCAGCGAGCGGATGTGCCCTGAAATCGCGATGATTCCACCCATCGAACACACCCACCTGTGCCGAGGGCGCTGAGACAGAGGTCCTGCGCTGGCGAGACGGCGCCGCGGTGAGCGGAACAGTCGGGCAACACCTGGGGCCAGCGGGGCGGGCATCCGGGCCATCACGGCGGGCACCACACCTTCCGGGTCCGGCAGGCAGCAACCCGGCACCTCGTGAGCCTCGGTATCGCCTTCCAGATCGCCCGCACGCAGATCCCCGGCGTGGAGATGCTTGCGGTGAGGGTCATGCGCGCCTGTCGCTCGTTCTGCTGTCGGTGTTCGGGTGCGTCACAGAACCGGTGAGCGCCCCTGCCTGGGTCGATGCGCGCGTGCCCCGATGGACAGATGGACCTGACCGCCACCTACGCCAATGGTCGCCGCGTGCGAGAGTAAGTGGAGTTTCGTGGAACCGTTCTCTCGCTGGGCTGCCGCCGTCACGGCTATGGAGGCAATTCCATCGTCGCGACGGTCGGTGATCCTCCGATTCCCCCGCGCTCTCCCCGACCCCGGGTCTACGTCGAGAACTCGATGCACGTCGGCGAGGCGAGCGGCATCGTGACGGTTCCATACGGCATGGTGTTCACGCTCGACCGGAGGGTGAATGCCCGCCAGGACAGCGCCAGCCGTGAGTCGTTGCCTGGTGCCAATCCCACGCAGGCATGCCTGGTGGAGGCCGTGATTCCTGCGCCCGGCGAGCGGGTCATCGCGTATCGCCTGACTGCGCCGTGCCGTGCGGTGTCCTGGGACCACCCAGGCCCGTCCCCTGAACGACGGGCGGGAGATGATCCGCATCGCGGCCGACTTCCGCGGCCCAGCTTGCCCGGGTGGGGCGACTTTTGTCGGCGGGTAGAGGAGCTCGACGGGGATTCCCTACTTCCCGGACTGCGGCACGGCTCCTGATCAGGAGCACCCCGCCGGTCGGCCTCACCAGACGTCGCCGCGCTCCCGGACGACGACTGGCAGCGTGGTAGGTCGCACCCGCGCCTCACGGTCGCGGTCTGGCTCTGGTCGCTGACGGCCTCGCCGCCTACCGGGGAATCGTCCGCTGAGGCCTCGCGCTCGTACTCCGAACTCAGCTCCTCCCGCTCCCACGTCGGCGGGTGGTACGGTCGGGCACGATGGTGCGATCGGGCGCGCGAACGATGGAGCTGGTGGTCCCGGTCCCGGCGAGCGATGACCGCTGGGTCCTGGAGGAGGAGAACAGGCCCGAGACGCCGCTCCACCAGCGGATCATCGACTCCGTTTGATGGTGCTCTCGGCGTGGATCGTGAGGTCGGGGCGCAACGCGATGGCGGGCAGCAACATCGCGCTGCGGTGGGACCGCTCGAAGCCCTCCACGGGCGTCGACCCGGACGTGTACCTCGTGGAGCCCGCGCCGCCGAAGGGGGAGGCCGAGAAGAGCCTGTGCCTCTCTGGAAGGAAGGGCACCACGCGCCGCGCGTCGCGATCGAGGTGGTGAGCGCGGAGACCGCCGACAAGGACTACCACGACGGCCCCGCCCCGCTACGCCGCGAGCGGCGTGCGCGAGCTGTGGGTGTTCGACCCGCTGCGCCTCGGTCCCGCCGACGGGGTGGCCCGTGGGCGCTGCAGGTGTGGCGTCGGGTGAAGGGTCGGCAGTTCGTCCGGGTGCACGCGGGGCGAGGCGTCGGCCTTCTCGCGCGAGCTCGGCGCGTGGATCGTCGCCACCGACGACGGCACCCGCCTGCGCATCGCCGACGACGCCGCGGGTGCGAAGCTCTGGCCGACGGCGGATGAAGCGGAGCGTCGCGCCCGGGAGAGCGCCGAGGCCGTCGCGTCCGAAGAGCGCCGCGCCCGCGAGGCCGCCGAGGTCGTCGCGTCCGAAGAGCGCCGCGCCCGAGAGGCGGCGGAGCAGGAGGTCGCGCGCCTCCGGGCCGAGCTCAAGCAGGCTCGCGCGAAGCGGGCGCCGCGGAAGTCGTAGCGCTCCCCGCGGGCGCAATGGGCGGTAGCCACGCGGCGACGCGCTCCGTACGATGACGCCCCCCGCGCGACGCGGCGGCGGAGGTACGATGAGCGGACGAGGACGGCTGGAACTCACCTGGGTCGGCAAGGATCAACGGCCGCGGCTGGAGCCACGCATCCTGCTGGAGGACCCGGCGCAGAGCTACCGCGGGGCGAAGGCCGGGGTGACGGACAACCTGCTCATCCACGGCGACAACCTGCTGGCGCTGAAGGCCCTGGAGGCCGAGTACGCGGGCAAGGTGAAGTGCATCTATATCGACCCTCCGTACAACACCGACGCTACCGGCGTTCGTTACGAGGATTGCATTGAGCATTCGGTCTGGCTGACGCTCATGCGGGATCGATTGGAGATGCTTTGGCCCCTGCTGTCCCAGGATAATGGCGTCATCCTCATCAGTATCAATGACGACGAGGTGCACTACTTGAAGGTGCTGTGCGACGAGGTGTTTGGGCGAAACAAGTTCATCGCTTCGTTCGTATGGAACTACGAAGGTAATACGGATAATCAGGCGAGTATCATACGGTATCATGAGTACATCCTGGCATACTCAAAGACCGGGATGATCGATGATCCGACGGTCATCGATCCTTCGATCGCCGAAGACAGTAAGCTTCGTAGATCCGAGATCCGAAACACGGTAATCAAGAACGGTCCCAAGAACCCGCCCAAGTCCGTCTTGATCCCAGCGGGCTTCCCCGCATCGTTCGAGACTGGCGTGATTCGATCGGCTGGCATGAGATGGCCGAAGTATGACAAGGACGTTCGCGTAGAGCCCGAATAAGGTCGTTGAGCCCGTCGAAGCGACGTCCGGTTGGAGTTCGAGAGAGATTCTGGAAGAGTTCGTCGCTGCTGGCTTTCGAGCGGTAAAGGACAGCAAGGGCCAGGATACCACGTTTGAGATCACGCAAACGGGCGCTATTGAAGCGGTCAAGGTTCGAAGTCAGGAGAAGGGCCATGTCGTCTCTGTCCTGCGGGGATTTGGCACGACCAACCAGATGCGGCTCATGTTGAGCAAGATGGGCCTGACTTTCGCCTACCCGAAGCCCGTCACGCTGATTTCATATCTCATATCTGTGTTCACTGGCGAGAGTGACATCGTGCTTGATTCCTTTGCGGGTAGCGGCACCACCGGTCACGCGGTCATGGAGCTCAATCGGTCCACCGGCAGTCGTCGCAGGTTCATCCTTGTCGAGATGAACAGAGACACTATCGAGGCCGTGACGCTCCCTCGACTCCGAGCAGTAATCGACGGTCACGCCGCCAGTGGTGTGCCGTCCCACGGCGGCGGCTTCCGCTTCCTCCGCCTCGCCCCGTCGCTCATGGAGAAGGACCAGTGGGGCCGCTGGGTCATCAACCGCGCCTACCGTCCCGAGATGGTCGCGGAGGCCATCTGCCGCCTGGAGGGCTTCGCCTACGCGCCCAGCGACTCGGTGTGGTGGCAGCACGGGAGCGTCGGCGACCGCTCGTTTCTGTACGTTACCACCGAGTCCATGACCCACGAGCAGCTCGCGGTGCTCAGCGCGGAGGTGGGCGCGGAGCGGACGTTGCTGGTGTGCTGCGCCGCCTACGACGCCGGCGACGACGAGTTTCCCAACCTCCAGTTTCGCAAGCTGCCCCACGCGGTGCTCTCCCGCTGCGAGTGGGGCCGCGACGACTACAGCGTGCCCCTCGCCGAGGCGCCTCCCCCAGACGACGCCGCAGACGACGAGCCCGCAGCCTCACCCGCTCCGGCGACGACGAAGCGCCCCCGCGGCCGACCGAAGTCCCGCCCGGCCCCCGCCGCCGCCCAGGGCGGTCTCTTCGGGGGCGACGACGAGGGGGGCGAGCGGTGAGCGCCGCGCTGGCCTCCGCCCGCTCGCTCTCCCGCAGCATGGGGCTCCGCCCGCCGCAGGCCGCGGCGCTCGAGTTGCTCGCCACGCTCCTCGACGGGCTGCGGCTCGGCAAGGGCGTCGACGTCGCGACGGCGCTCCGGCACGTGGCCGCACGCAGTGAGGTGATGGACTTCGAGCACCCCTTTCCCTCGCTGTGCTTCGACCTCGCGACGGGCGTCGGCAAGACCCGGCTCATGGGTGCCTTCATCGCCTGGCTCCACCACGCGCGCGGCGTGCGGAACTTCTTCGTCCTCGCGCCCAACCTGACGATCTACAACAAGCTCCGGGCGGACTTCACGCCCGCGACGCCGAAGTACGTGTTCACCGGCGTGGCGGCGCTGGCGACCCGCCCCCCGCGGCTGGTGACCGAGGACAACTGGGAGCAGGGCACGGGCGTGTGGCAGTCGGCGCTCGGCCTCGACGACGTGACGATCAACCTCTTCAACGTCGCGAAGATCAGCGGGACCAAGAACCTACGGCTGCGCAAACCCCACGAGGCCATCGGGGAGGGCGTCGGGTACTTCGACCACCTCGCCTCGCTGCCCGACCTCGTGCTCATCATGGACGAGGCCCACCGATACCGCAGCGACGCCGGGCTCAAGGCGCTGGAGGAGCTCGGCCCGGTGCTGGGCCTGGAGCTCACCGCGACCCCGCAGGTGATGGCGGGCGGCCGCGCGAAGACCTTCAAGAACATCGCCTACAGCTATCCCCTGGCGAAGGCCATCGCGGATGGGTTCGTGAAGCGCCCGGCCGTCGCGACGCGGGAGAACTTCCGCAAGGAGGAGTACGCGGGCCGCGAGGAGGCCCTGGAGCGCCTCAAGCTGGAGGACGGGATGCACCTGCACGAGCGGGTGAAGACCGACCTCGCGCTCTACGCCGCCGAGCACGACGCGCGGCGGGTGAAGCCCTTCGTGCTGGTCATCGCGAAGGACCAGGCGCACGCCGACCGACTTCACGCCCTGCTGAGCGGCGCGGAGTTCATGGGCGGGGCGTACGCGGGGAAGGTCATCACGGTGCACGCCGCCAAGACGGGCACCGAGCGCGACGACACGGTGCAGCGGCTGCTCAACGTGGAGAGCCCCGACGAGCCGACGGAGGTGGTGATCCACGTCGAGATGCTGAAGGAGGGCTGGGACGTCTCGAACCTCTACACGATCATCCCGCTGCGGGCCGGGGAGTCGCGGACGCTGGTGGAGCAGTCCATCGGGCGCGGGCTGCGGCTGCCCTTCGGCCGGCGGGTGAACGTGGCCGCCGTCGACCGGCTGACCATCGTGGCGCACGACCGCTTCCAGGAGATCGTCGACGAGGCCAACCGCCCCGACTCGCCGGTGCGGGCGATGGAGCGGGTGTACCTCGACGACGTGGTGCGCCCGGGCGGCACTTCGCGGCCGGTGGACGTGCCCTCGATGGCCGACCTGCTCATGGGGGCCGCGACGCTCCCGCAGGCGCTCGTGAACGCAGGACTGGCGCCTCCGACACCCGCCTTCGTGCCCGTGACGGAGGAGGACCGCGCGCTCGTGCGTCATGTTCGAACGGTGCTCGACCAGGAGTCCCGCGCGCCGCAGCCGTACGGGGCGGCGGGACGGCGGGCGGCAGCCGGACCGAGCGGGTGATCCGCGAGGCGATGGTGACCTTCCGCCCGACGCAGCCTGACCTTCCGGGAGTGAAGGAAGACCCCGACGCGTTGCAGAAGAAGATCGAGCTCATCGTGCGGAGCTGGGTGGCCCAGACCATCGAGGTGCCGCGCATCGTGGTGGTGCCCAGCCGGAGACGTGCAGGTCAGCTTCGAAGATTTCGACCTCGACGTGAGCGCCTTTCCGCAGCTCAGGCCGATGGAGGACGACATCAGGTGCAGCCCTCGACTCCAACGAGCAGGAGGTCATCTCGGCCCGCGGCGGGGGCTTCGTCGCGACCACGCCCGACGAGCACATCGTCAACGTCCTCATGGACATGCCGCTGATCCCGTACCAGGAGCCGTGGAGCGCGCTGCTGCACAAGCTCGCCGGTCAGGTGGTGTCCTTCGTGGCGGGCTACGTGGACGACCCCGACGCCGTGGAGCGGGCAGTCCGCCAGCACGCCGCCGACTTCGGGGCGCTCGTCTACGCGCAGCTCAAGGCCCACCGCCGGGTAAACGCCACCCGCTTCGAAGACCGGGTGGTGCAGGGCTTCGAGATCTTGAAGCCCGACGTGGTGGAGATGCTGCCCGGCGAGCCGTTGCGCCCTTCCGTACGCCGGTCGACGAGCGGCAGGCGATCCGACGGATGCTCTTCGTGGGCTTCCAGCGCGCTCTACCCGGTGCAGCGTTTCCAATCCGATCCCGAGCGGCGCTTCGCGATCCTGTTGGAGGACGACCGAACGGTCGAGAAGTGGGTGAAGCCCGCGCCCGGTCGCTTCCGCATCCACTGGCGGGAAGAGCACCTGTACGAGCCTGACTTCGTGGTCGAGACTACGACCGGCCGCTGGCTCTGCGAGCCCAAACGCGACAGCGAGATGGCCTCCGTGGAGGTCATCGAGAAGGCACGCGCCGCGGTGGCCTGGTGCGAGCGGGCCACGCGACTCACGGCCGAGGGCGGGGGCAAGCCCTGGGGCTACCTGCTCATCCCCGCGAGCGCCATCGATGCCGCGCAGACCTTCGCCGGGATCGTCGCCCGCTGCCGACGCTGACCCTGGCGGTGCCCTGCCGATGGGTACCCGTTCCGCCGCCCCGTCGCCGACCTGGACAGGACGAGGCTCCGCCACGTGCAGCCCTCCAGCTCTGCCGTTGGAGACCCCAACCCCGTCTCGCGTCGCCACCCCTTTCGCCGCAGGGGAAGTGAATGGTTGAGCGGCCGATGCACGTCGCCCCGCGGCGTTGCGCGCATCGCTGTTGGCCGCCGCGTTCTGGAACGCCTTGTCGGCCTTGATGATCTCCGGTCGGCGATGATGATCGCTTCGAGGCCCTTCTCGGAGAGGTCGGTGGTCACGAGCTCGGCTTCGAGCTGCTCGACGTGCGCGACCAGGCCCGCTTCGAGCTCGCGCTCCTGCGCGTCGCGCCCGAGCGTCAGGAAGTCGAAGACGTAGGGGTCCTTGAGCGACTGCTGCGCGAGGTCCGACCGCGGCGGCGGGAGCGTGCGGGCGAAGTTGGTGATCGCCGCCCCTCGCGCTCGTGGAGGCGCGTGTCGATCTGCGCGAGGAGCACGGCGCGGCTCCAGCCTCCCTCGGCGGCGGCCCGCGCGTACCATTCCCTTTGGGTGGGGTCCTTGAGGCGCTGGAGGGTGACGATGTGGCCCCAGGGAAGGTCCGGCACCTCGGGCGGAGCGCCCGCGAATTGTCTCTCACGGCCTGTGAGACGATTGCCGACGCGCTCCCGCCGCAGGGTACGCGAGGTAGAAGGCCCGCATCCGGTAGATGTTCGGGCGCGAGAAGCCGCCGACGCCGGGGAAGGCCCGCTGGATCTCGTCCCCGAGCTGGTCGATCACCCGCGCGCCCCAGCCCTCGGC
>JADJAE010000025.1 GCA_016704445.1 Deltaproteobacteria bacterium | reverse complement strand
GACGAGGTCCGAGGCGCCGTCGCGGTTGTTGACCAGGTCGTCGCTGGCGTCCATGCCGGTGGGCGCGTCGAACGCAATGGTGACCGACGCGTCTTCGAATCCAACGAGCGAGCCGCCGCCGCCGCAGCCCGTGAGGGCCAGCAGCGCTGCAACCAGGATCGCTGTTGGTGTCCACCGGACCTTCATCAAACTCCCCGATCCTCCAACGTAATTGTCGCGAGGATACCGGTGGATGTGCTCGTTAACCTGATGGATCTCACCGCAGATTTCTCGACCTTGAGCTGAGATCCACCCTTAGGGGCCAGCAACCTGTATACCGACGTTTGCCGGGCTGAGCCAGAGGCTACAACAAATTCTCGGGGAATAGTCTCTAGCAATCTCCCATCCCATACAACCATAACTTCTGGATAACACACAAAAATTTCTTGTCGTATACCTTCCAGAAGTGCCTTCGTCCCGGGTGGCTCACGACCACTTATTTCTCTGAATTTTCGTTTTAATGTTTGATGCATTATCTAAAACGAATTTTCGCCGACTTCCCCTTCGGATGTTCGGCCCTGCCAGCGGACTTTCTTGCAGACCTACGCAACGGTTGCGGACTCGACCCCTTCTTCGCCCTGTGACAGCTCCTCCGCCAGACAGGCGCCATCTCTTCGCCGCTCAGGTCAGCGCGAATTGACCGCTCTGGGATGGGAGTTGTTACGGTCCGCGCGAACCAGGAAGGCATCGCGACGGCATGACTGAACCCTCTCGAAATGCACAGCCGCTCGCTGATCTACTAGCAGAGCGCGCCGTGCTCGCGGCCGCGCTGCTCGACGGCGAGGGACAGGAGCGGATCATCCCGCGGATCGCCACGATCCTACGATCGGGGGACTTCTACGATCCACGTCACGCGCTGCTCTGGGAGGTGCTGCTCGCGCTCCACACGCGTGGCGAACCGGTGGACGTGCTCACCGTGGTCGCCGAACTGCGCGTCCGTGACCGCCTGAACACCGTCGGCGGGGCTCAGTACGTGGGCGAGCTGACCGACGAGATCCCGACGCTCTCGCACTGCGAGTCGCACGCTAGGATCGTCTCGGACCTGGCAGAGCGTCGACGTGCGTTGGAGGCGTACCAGGCAGCCACGCAACGACTGCTAAGCGGGGAAGCGCTGCCCGCGGTACGCGTCGCCCTCGACCGCTCGTTGGGGACGCCGAACCAGCAGAACGCCAATCGTGTCGGGCAGGACATCGAGGCGATGCTCGAGACAATGGAGGCACGCCGGTCGGGGCAGGAGACCGCCATGAGCACCCCATGGAGCCCGGTGGACAGCCTCCTCGGAGGCGGGCTCTGGCCGGGCATGTACGTGCTCGTTGGGGGAACCGGCTCGGGAAAGACCCAGTGGGCCGTGCAGGTCGCCGTAGAGGCCGCGCGGCGTGGTCAGTCCGTGCTCTACCTCGCCCTGGAGCTTTCGCGGCAGGACCTCGCCGCCCGCGTGATAGGCACCCTGTCGGGGGTCGCCTGGAGCCAGATTCTGCGCGGCACCCTCGACGAGGTCGACGTCACCCGGGTGATGATGGCCGCGCGCGTCGCAGAACAGATCCCGTTTCACACGGAGTGCGGTCCGCCCTTCGGATACGGCGCCGAGACGCTGGCAGCGAGGGCGTGGGCGCTGAAGCCCGCGCTGATCGTGATCGACTACCTGCAGCTCTGCGCCGGGCGCCATGGTGAAGAGCCGCGTACCGCTGTCGGGCGCGTCTCCTACGTCGCTCGAGCGCTCGCCCGCGACCTGGGCGCGGTGGTGCTGGTGCTGTCGAGCACCGCCCGAGCGAACTACGCCGAACTGGTGAACGACCCCGCGCGCGACCCGGTGGACCTTGTGGGTTTGGGCAAGGAGTCCGGTGAGATCGAGTACGCAGCGGACGGCGTGATGGTGCTGGCGCGAAGCGCCGAGGGGGGCCGCAAACGCGTGCTGGTGCTCGCCAAGAACCGCCATGGCCCGGTCGGGCGCGCGGATCTGCTGTGGAACGGGCACACCTTCTCGGTCGCTGACGGCCCCAGGGAGATCGCGTTGTGATTGCGTCCGCGGTGTTCTTGAACCGGCTGAACCGCATCGTTGCGAGGGCCATGGCCTCGGATAGCGCCACGTTGCGCGCCTGGGCCACCGCCGCCTCGAAGGACAAGCGCCTGGAGGAAGCGGCCATCCTCGCGATGAGTTCCCTCTCCGAGCAGATCGAGGCCTTCGCCATCGACCGACGGACGAGGCCCGCAGTGCTCGAGCGCGCGGCCGAGCGCTGGCTCTTCCGGCTGCTCTGGCACGGCGATGCCTCTCGATGGAAAGCATTGCCGCCAGCGGAGATTCCGTTGGCGCTCGCCGCCGAACAGGACGACGTCACCTGGAGCTGGCCGGTGAACCTCGCGCTGCGCGACGTGGCCATGGTCCTCGACCAGACAAAGGACCCGCACGCGAAGCTGGTGGCGCGCGCGTTCCTCGACGGCACCCTGACGCCGCTGCAGAGCGCCGAGGCGAGCGCGACGCAGGCGCTCCTCGACGGCGGGATCATCCAGGCTGACGAGGAGCTGCGGGCGGCGCTCGCGCGTTGGGACGTGCACGCGTGCGTGTTGCTGGCGAGCGCGGAGCTCGAGGTGCGCGAGGCTCAACGCCGACAGATCATCGCCCTCGACGCGGGCGCCGTGCACCACGAGATGCTCTCTGGCATGCGCGACCTCCCCAAGGATCGGCGTGTGCGCAAGACGCCCGTGCGCGACGGCTGGGCCGAGATTCTCTACCCTGGCAAGCAGCTCGGGCTGCGGCTGAGCGTGCAGGACCTCCCGGAGCGCATCGTCCACGCGGTGCGCGAGTGGAAGCACTGGCAGGGGCTGCGGCACTGGGCAGCGCTGCAACTTCTCTTCACCGACGCAGGCCGCACGGGTCGTATCCGCTGGCGGCTCGAGGACCACCTTGCCGCGCTGGGTTATGCCGACCGCTCGCGCCGCGACCCCAAGGTGCGCACGACGGTCGCTGCGGAGGTCGAAGCCCTCACGCGCATGGAGCTGGCCATCTACCACCCGGATGGGACCGTTCGCCTGCGGGGACCTGTGCTCGCCGTCACGCAGCGCGGTGAAGCGCTGCAGGGGAGCGAGTGGGCGTTGGAGGGGATGGAGCTAGTGATCCATCCGGTGCTCTACGAAGGCGTGCGTAAAGCCAGCGGCGAGATCGGACGGCTCTGGGCGCCGGCGCCGATGGAGCTCGCGCGCATCGACCATATCCGCCAGCCGCACGCGCTGGCGCTAGGACTGATCCTGCCCATTCGCTGGCGCTGGGCGCTTTCGGAGGAGATCGACTACCTGACCCTCACTGGCGCCAAGCTGATGGAGGCCGCTGGCATCGAGGTGCGTAACCAACGGCCCGGCAAGGCCTGGACGGCCCTGCGCCAGAGCATGGACGCGCTGCAACGGGTGGGAGGTCTCGGACGCTATGAGTGGGAGGGCGCCCACCCCTGGAGCTTTGAGGGACGCTGCCGACTCTATCAGCCTCAGTGGGCTCGCGAGCGGATGATCCATGGCCTCATGCCGCCAGAGACGGTGCCGCCACCATCGATCCTCACCGGAGGCGAGTTCGCTGCGTGGCGTAAGGCCAAGAGTTGGACGCAGGAGCAGGCCGCCGAAGTGCTGGGAGTTTCCCGGTGGACCGTCCACCGCGCCGAGTCTGCCCCCGAAGAAGAGCTGAAAAAGAGCCTCCTGGAAGCACTTCACAAGCTCCGTTGACGCGTGTTGCATCGTGTAGCAAAAACCGGCGGACCTCTACGGAAACTGTTGCGTACCTTGCTGTAGCTGCCACGAATGTAGCAAAACACGGCAGACCCACGCAGAATGCTTCGGCTACGGAAATGTTGCAGATTCCGGCAGACCCTATCGGTGCTGTTGGGGCCCGGGATGTGGCAGGAACCGGCAGACCCTCACGCCAAATGTGGCAGGAACCGGCAGACCCCCTACTCAAATGTAGCAGGAACCGGCAGACCCCTGCTGGCACGGATTTAGAACTATGCGTAACTATTGGAGAATTCGTCGAAAAATTCCCTCTTAAAAGGTTCCTTATAAGGAACCTTTCTTCCGGAGGCTTCCGGTCGAGCCTGGAGGCTCTCCCGTCTGCCTCCTTGAGGGCAGAGAGAACCCCTTCGCGTCTCCCCAGACGACAGCTTAGACGCTTACATCAACCCACACATGCCCTTGTCAGTACAACTGGCCGGTCCGTCTATTGTCCACCCGCGGCTGCAGCCGTTCGATCTGAGCGTCTAGACGTTTCAGTGCACACCCTTGCGTTCGAGCAGGGCGTCGAGGGCTTCGGCGAGCACGAGGCTGTAGTCCTGGTCCTGCTCAGCGGCGTAGAGACGCAGACGGCGGGAGAGGTCTTCGGGGAGGTAGATGGTCATCCGGCGACGGTGGTCGTCGGTGCGCTTGCGGTACACGAGCGACTTGGAAAGGGTCTTCGGTTCAGGGGGTAAGAGAGACGTTTGGATGTTTGAACGTTGAGACGTCTGGGTGTTTGGGTGTCTGAGCGGGGCTGCCTCCGCGAGCGCAGGCTCGGCGCTCAGTCCACGGACGAAGCGTTCGGCCTGCAGCGGGTCGATGGCCTCGGCGGGTCTTCGGAGGGTGAGAAGGGGCTTCTTGCGGGCCATGGCGTGTCTCTCCGAAAGGGTATCGGGCAATCCAGACGTCTAGACTCTCAGACGCTCTAGCGTTCCGTCCAGTGAGAAGGAGTTCCTCGTCGTCGCTGCGCGGGGCTGGAACTGGTCATCCTCCAGATGCTCTATGTGCTCTTGCCGCGCAGGCGAGGGAGTCGTCACTCTTCAGGTCGCAAAGTGCGCGCCGAGGGCTTCGAGCCCCGCTCGCTCACGTTCACCAACGCTCCTCCCCTTCGGGAGGTGACTCTCTCGTGGTCCCCGTCGCGGAGCCCGAGGCCGAGGCCCCACACAGACGCCGAACCCGCCGCATGCGACCGGACGCGCCACCCGGCGACCTCGGACGACCGCGCCGTGGGCACCAACGACATGTCCTACTGAGAGGTTTCGCGTGCCACTGCGTCGTCCTCGTTTCCTCCTCATCGCGCTGTCCGTGCTGACCGTCACCTCCACCGGGTCGGTGCAGACGGCGGAGGACGAATTCGCGTGGTGTCGCGCGCTGCGCGCACAGCACCAGGACGCCGAGGTGCTCGCGGTCTTCCGCACGCTCTTCGAACGCACCCCCACGCCCAGCGAGCTTGCGCAGTGCGCCCCGGGCCGTTGGGTCGACGCTGAGGCCCACCTCGCTGAGCTGAGGCCCACGCCCTCCCGGCGGACGAATAGGTGCGGGCCAACCGCTCGGCGAACGCCGCCCCCACGATGGTCACCGCGAGTTCGCCAGTGCTGGTGAAGTCCGTCTGCACGGCATCTCGCCCGGTCGGTGGCGCTGCTCTCGACCGGCGACGTGTAGCGAACCGGGAGAGGCCGATCGTCCCGGAAGCGTGGTGGACAGCAATGGGCCCGCGCTCACCGCGTGGGTGCGAGCGTGCGGCGGCGAAGTGCGCCGACTGCCATACGTGCGCGACCCCCCGCCTGCGCGGACGCCGTGATCACCGTAGGGGGAGTGAGCATCGGCGATCACGACGTGGTGAAGCCGCGCGCTCGCGGAGGCCGGCATCGACCTCGCCTTCTGGAAGGTGGCCATTCGACATGGAAAGCCGCTGGCCGTCGGCCGAGCAAGGGAGAAGCGATTCCTCGGCCTCCCTGGCAACCCCGTGTCGGCGCTGCTGACGTTCGTGCTGTTCTGCGCGCGATGCAGGGTGACCTCCGCGCGGTGTCTCCTGTGCGGGCGCGTGGCTCTCGCGAGATGCGGCACGGGACGGGGCGGCTCGAGTTCGCGCGCGCAAAGCTCCGCTGGAGGCCAACGGGCCTGTCGTGGAGACGCTCGCGCAGCAAGCCTCCGGCTCGGTGCCATCGATGGCTTGGGCCGACGCTCTGGCCCTACTCGGCGCGGAGACGTCCATGTCCCGGCGGGGACGCTGGTGCCGGTACTGCGCTTCGACGATGTGTGAGCTGGTCGCGCGGTGAGAGCCATCCGGCCCATCGACGGAGGTAGACGTTCAAACGTCTAGACGTCTGATCGCTTCAGTGTCTATACGTCTAGACGGTAGAGCGTCGGACGGTCTAGATGCTCTTCCATGATCGTCGCATTGACCGGACAGAAGGGCGGCGTCGGCAAGAGCACCCTGGCGATTGGCATCGCCGCGGAGATGCTCCTCCGCCGCCACAAGGTGCTCCTCGTCGACGCTGACCCGCAGGGGACCGTCCGCACCTGGGGCGAGGTCGCGGCCGAGGCGGGCCAGCCCCTGCCCTCGATCGTCTCCATGGGGTCGACGATGCACCGGCCCGAGCAGCTTCCGACGGTGCGCCTGGGCTACGACGACGTGATCATCGACTGCCCGCCGCGGCACGGGGACATCCAGCGCTCGGCGCTGATGGTGGCCGACTTCGCGCTCCTGCCCTGCGGCCCCTCCTCGGCGGACGCCTGGGCGCTCGCGGCGAGCATCGACCTGATCAACGAGGCGCGCGCGCTGCGGCCCGAGCTCGAGGTGCGCATCGTGATCACCCGCAAGCAGGGCAGGACGGCGCTCGGGCGCAGCGCGCGGGAGGAGCTCGCCAAGAGCGGCATCGACTTGATGAAGATCGAGATCGGCTACCGGGTGGCCTTCGCCGAGTCGCTCGGCGCAGGCCAGGGCGTGACCGCCTACGCGCCCAGGGACGCCGCCGCCGCCGAGACCCGCGCGTTGGTGAGCGAGCTGCTCCTCTGGGAGAAGAAGCACCGCGCGTCGGAGGCCGGGGCCCAACCAGACCAGGTCGGCCGTCGTCGCTGAGCCAGCTCGACCGCTCGAGGCCGACGGGAAAGTTGATGCGGTAGATTCGCAGAATCGCCCGGGTCCCGCGGTCGGCTTTGACAGGCGCCCACGGTCGCTCGCCACCAAGGGCAAGACGGCCGCGGCCGCGACGCCCGACGACGGCGCTCCGCCGCAGCCGTAGCCGCTCCTCCGATCCGATCCCCATCATCAACGACGACCCGCCGCGACTGCACCGGCGAGCACGCTCACGGTGGCCTTTAGCAACAAGCCGATCCCGATCAACATCGCCGGGAGTGATCCGAGACGGGGTCACTTCTCAAGAGCAGATGTGGATCGTAGACGCTCAAACGTCTAGACGTCACAACGTCCAGACGGTTGAGCGATTCAACGTCCAAGCGTCACGCTTCACGCCGTCCACCACCGGTGAGAATCTCCTCGGTATGAGCACCCGATTCCTTATCGTTCTTCCTCTGCTCGCGGCTTGTTCGTCGGCGCTCGCCCCCGCGACCGACGCAGGCACCGACATGGGTACGATCACAGACACGGTCGCGGTCGACACGGTCACGGTCGACACGGTCACGGTCGACGCTGGCCCCCCGGACGCTGGCCCCCCGGATGCTGGCCCCCCGGACGCTGGCCCCCCGGATGCTGGCCCCCCGGACGCTGGCCCCCCGGATGCTGGCCCCCCGGACGCTGGCCCCCCGGATGCTGGCCCCCGGACGCCGGCCCCCTGGACGCCGGCCCCCTGGACGCCGGCCCCCTGGACGCCGGCCCCCCGGACGCCGGCCCCCGGACGCCGGCCCCCTGGACGCCGCCCCCCTGGACGCCGGCCCTCTGGACGCCGGCCCTCTGGACGTCGCGTGCACGGCGCCGCGTACGCAGTGCGGCGACCGCTGCGTCGACACGCAGACCGCTGCGACCGACTGTGGCGCTTGCGGAAGGGCCTGCTGCGCCGGCAACCTCTGCTCCGCTGGGTCGTGCTCTGCTGGATGTTCGGCTCCCTTGAGCGCCTGCGTCCTCAGCGGGGGCACCTGCCAGGACTCGGTGTGTCGCAACCTCTCGAACGACCCGCTGAACTGTGGCGCCTGCGGTCGTGCGTGTGCCACCGGGCAGGTCTGCACCACCGGCACCTGCCAGGCCATGACGACGCTGGAGTTCATGCCCTTCGCGCCGTGCAACCTCGTCACGGATTACGTCGACAGTGGCACGGTCAACTTCGGCGGTGCGCTGGGGGCCATGTACTCGCCCCGGTGTATCCGCGTGCGGGTCGGAACCCGGGTCACGTTCTCGGGTGCCTTCGGCTCCCACCCGCTGCGCCCCTCGACGCGCGGCACGAGCGGAAACCCCATCTCCGCCACCAGCACGGGCGACAGCACCGGGGTCATCTTCGGATCGGCGGGCTTCTTCCCGTTCTACTGCCAGTTTCACGGTGACGACGGCGGCAGCGGCATGGCCGGCGTGGTGTATGTGATGCCCTGAACGTCGCCTGCGGGCGCTCCGTGGAGGGCGCTACCGCAGGGCGTCGAGGGCGTTCATCCGCGCGTCAGCGCGCAGGCGCGACCTCGGGTCGCGACACATGCACCGAGATGCCGCCCGCGGAACTCCGGATCACCGTGAGCCTGCCATGGTCGCAGAGCGCCCGCTCGCCTCCCTCGGTGCGCTGCGCGGGGTCGCAGCTGCCGAGCGCAGCGAGCACGGGCTTCAGGGTCGTGGGGTCTACAGGCAGTGGGCGACCGTAGGCAACCAGGCCCGCCGGCACGTCGCGCGACGACAGCGCGACCTCGACCCAATCGACCGCGTCGCCCTCGCCAATGTGCACCGTGTAGGGGCCGTAATGCACGACATGCGGGTCGCTCGATGGCCGCTGCGTGAAGCCGAGCGAGGCCAGCGACGCGCGGGACGCGCCGATGAGCACCGGGCCGATGCCAACGCCCGCCTGCACGTCGATGGGCGGCGCTGTGTTCGTGCGCGGCATCGCGGCGTCGGCCAGAGCCCTCGTCGCGGGGCGCCGCCGCGCCGCCGAAGGCTCATTGGCACAGCCCGTCGCCGCGCCCAGGGCACTCAAAACCAGGACCAGCACAGAGCACTTCATCGCCGCCGATCGTACACGCGGAGCGCGGCGAGGGGCCGGTCGTCGGTGTGACATGGCGCCCCTATAGCTTTGGCGGCGCTGTCTGCTGGGATCCGATGCGAAAATCGGACGCGACACGCAGCGCGCCATCAGGTGTCCGGTCGAGGCCCGCGGCGCCACTAAAGATCTGTGTAACAATGTCACTCTCGTCACTTAGGTCACTTTCATCACCCAGGAGCTGCTCGGTGTCTTCCTCGAAATCTGCTCGAAAGTCATCGGCGGCCCCGGCGGAGCCGCTGCCATCTACGCCCGCTCACCGCGCACGCCGTCGTCTCGGGCGACCCCTGTCCTCCACCGTCCCAGGCGTCGCTCCGTCTTCCGCGCCCATTCCTGACATCATCGTTGGCTTCAACGAGGAGGCCGTGGCCGACGCCGGAATCGCGGCCCTCGCGTCGTGCTCCGAGCTTTTCGTGCATGGCGATCAGCTCGTCACGCTCGTCCCTGCTGCCGATCTAGTACCCCGTCGCAGGGGATGTGACGGGTTGAGCGCGACCGGTCATTCGGGGCGTCGCAGGATCGGCAGCGACTCGGGCGCGACGAGCAACTCGATGGAACGAGCGACTCCGGGCTGACGACGAATGAGGCCTTCGCGCTCCAGCGTCTTCACCATGGTGTGGACGCTCGGCGCAGTGCATCGGAAGAACGTCTCCATGTCGCGCTCCGCGGGCGCCCGGCCGTGGATCACTGCGTACGCGTAGAAGAAGGCGAGGTACTGGCCCTGCTTCGCGGTCCACCGCGGCACATCGTCGTTCGCGCTCGACATCGTCCTCCAGCGAGAGCTCCGCTCGGCGCGGAGGATCACCGCCGATGAACGTACGGTATCGGGTCACGCTGAGCGACGAGGAACGCACGCAGCTCCATGCCCTGGTGGCACGAGGCCGACCGAAGGTGCGCGAGGTCAAGCGCGCGCAGCTCCTGCTCGCGGCCGACGCCGGCGCGAGTGACGTCGAGGTCGCCCGCGCGGTGAGCACCAGCGCGGCCACGGTCTACCGGACCAAGCGGTGCTTCGTGGAAGAGGGACTGGCGGCCGCGCTGCACGACGCCCCGCGTCCCGGCGGTGTACGAAAGCTCTCGGGCAAGGAGGCGGCGTTGTTGATCGCGACCGCGTGCGCCGCGCCGCCCGAAGGCCGGGCGTGCTGGACGCTGGAACTGCTCGCAGGCGAGATGGTGCGGTTGACCGCGCACGCCTCGCTGAGCGGCGCGACGGTCGGCCGTCGGCTCGCGGAGAACAAGCTCAAGCCGTGGCGGGAGAAGATGTGGTGCATCCCGAAGATCAACAGCGAATACAGCGCGCGGATGGAGGACGTGCTCGACCTCTACGCAGCGCCCGCCGATCCCAAGCGTCCCGTGGTGTCGCCCGATGAGACGCCGATCCAGTTGATCGGCGAGTCGCGGGTGCCGCTGCCCCCGGAGCCCGGCAAGCCGCGGCGTTGCGACTACGAGTACGTGCGGCACGGGACGGCGAACCTGTTCGTGTGCGTGGACGTGAACCGGCCGTGGCGCCTCGTGAAGGTCACCGAGCGGCGCACGAACGAGGACTTCGCAGCCTTCGTGCGGGAGCTGGTGGACCTGCACTACGCGGAGGCCGAGTGCGTGCGCATCGTGCTCGACAACCTCTCGACGCACACCGCCGCGGCGCTCTACGACACCTTCGATCCGGCGGAGGCGCGGCGCATCCTGCGACGTGTCGAGTTCCACTACGTGCCCAAACACGCGAGCTGGTTGAACATGGTGGAGATCGAGATCGGCGTCTTGAAGAAGCAGTGCCTCGATCGACGGATCCCCGACGTCGCCGTGGTCCGCCGCGAGATCGCGGCATGGGAGAAGAAGCGCAATGAGTCCGGCGCCCGAATCGAATGGATGTTCACCGTCGAGCGAGCTCGGCAGAAGCTCGGGAGGGTCTATCGACAGTTGGAGACCGCTCGATTGGGGACGACTCCGCAGCAGGTCACGCAACCGAGGGCGGCCTGAACCCGTCACATCCCCTGCAACGGGGTACTAGTTGCCGGTCTCCTGGAGGCCTTCCAAGCCATCTTCCTAGGCTTCTTCCTCGCCATCTTCGTGGACTTCTTCCTAACCGTGTTCCAACCCAAGCTCCATGCTAGCCTCCGTTGAGCTCTTGGTAGCTCCTACCTAGCGACTAAAAGGGCCATCCAGATGACGTCCGCTAGCACTTCGGTGGCTGCCACTTCCCCGCCACCTCGGCGCAAACGTCCCCCGCCCGGCCCTCCCGCCGAGGTGTGGTTCTGGCGGGTGCTGCCGAAGAAGGGACGGGGCGAGCACCGGACCCTCGCCGACAACGTCCAGTACGACGGCTGGGAGCACATCTGGACCCGCCGTCCGCCCGCCCCAGGGCGCTACCGCATGGAGTACCGCGACGCGCGCCGCGCCATCGTTCGCGTCCGCTACGTGAACGTCCCGGACCCGCGGACCGGGGAGGCCCCCTACTTCACTGAGGGACGGGCCCGACGTCCGCAGCGGACCGTCCCTCCGGCGAGCCCGGCGTGGCAACCGAAGGCCCCGCCCCCGGCGGCGTCCTCAGGCCGCTCTACGCCTGCACGCACGGCCACCGCCCCGGCCGCGACCACCTACCCGCCCCTGCGCCCGCCCGGCGCCGCCCCGGCGGGCATGCTCTGGCGTCTACGAAAGAACCACACCTGGGAGCACTTCGACCGGCGGCAAGCAATTCCTGAGAGCTACCACCGCCTCTGGCTGCTCCCCGGTCAGGTCATCCTGGTGTACTCGGCGACCGGCACCTGGCCGGGGTACGTGCCGGGGAAGCTGCAGGACGGCTTGCCATGCATGGTCCCGCAGGGCACGCGCTCGTAACTGTCCTCTCCGCGAGGTGCCACGCCGGCTTCGGTCGGCTGGAGGTTGCTCGACACGGACCTGATGGAGGCTGAGCCCTGCGCTGACCGGCGAGCCGGGAGTCTGGTGGACTGCTCCGACACGAACGGCTCGCAGACCTACGCCGCCGACGAGCGGCCGCGTAGATGCCGAGCCTCAGCAAACACTTCCTCTGCCGTGCCCGACGCCATATTGCCGGGCCAGTCGTGAGGGATGGCAGAACCGGGTCAGCGGGGCCGCGGTCGCGCACGCCGAGGCGCTGTTGGTCGTGGCGTCGATCGTGCGGGTGGCTCTTCCTCGGGCGAGCTCGGGACCGAGGTGGGCGTCTCGCCGCGAAAGCGGGACTGATCGACCTCCGCCGCGAGGCCGCGCATGACCCGCAGCAGGTCGCCCCACGCCGTGGCCTCGGGGCGGAGTTCCAGCGCGCGGGCGAGGTCGGCGATGGAGTCGTCGAGCCTCCCGGCGAACCCCCGCAGCGCGCTGCGGTCGAAGAGCGCCGACGCCAGCTTCGCCCGCTCGCTGTCCGAGCGGGGCGTCGCGAACTGCTGCGCGATGGCGTTCACGAGGTGCTCGGCGCCTTCGACTGTAACCGCTGCACGAGCCCGCGTTCTCGACGGGGCGACTCCGAGTCGCCACGATGCACGGACGCATGGACCCCCAGCCGTCACTCCGTCGTGGTCTGTTCTTCCGTCGCGCGCGGCGGGGGGACGCTCACGTGCCCGATGGGCCGCGCGAGCTCGCTGGCGTCGAGTCGTCCGCGGGTGTCGGCCCAGTACCGGGGCGCGAGCTCGAGGTATCGCTCGCGAGGCCAGTACGGCATGACGCGAATGACGTCGGCGAGGTAGCTCTCGGGGTCGAGCCGGTGGAGCTTGCAGGAGGCCACCAGCGAGAAGAGGTTCGCCGCGGCCGAGGCGTGGTCGTCGCTGCCGAAGAAGAGCCACGACTTGCGCGCGGCAGCGACGGGACGCAGCGCCCTCTCCGACCCGTTGTTCTCCAGGCGCAGTCGGCCGTCCTCCAGGAAGCGTCGCAACGGGCCGACCTGGTTGCGTGCGTAGCCAAGTGCGGCGCTGGCGTAGCCCCGCGGGCGCGGCACGACGGCCTGGGCCTCGACCCAGGCGAAGAAGGCGTCTACGAGCGGCCGCACGCGCTCTTCCCGACGGCGCTTGCGAGTCGCTGGCGGCAGGTCGGCGAGGGCGCGGTCGGCGGCGAAGATCGCGTCGATGCGGCGCAGGCCCTCGACGCCAATCGCCTGCTTGCAGACGGCGGCCTCCCAGAACCCGCGGCGGCAATGGCTCCAACAACCGACCTCCTTGGGCGGTGGTCCCTGGTCCGGGTCGGGCGGTCTGCCCGCGGGTGGTCTCCCGGCGAAGAGGGCGTCGTAGACGGCGTGGGCGTCGGCCTGGAGGTAGCCGCTGTAGCCCTTGAACATCGAGCAGACCGCGACGGAGGTGTGCCGTTCCTGATACTCGAAGAAGACGTGGTCGCGGTCGGCGAGCACCACGAAGAAGTGTCCCTTGTGACAGGGACCTCTCTTCCGCTCATGAAGCGGACCGGGCTGGATGCGCACGCCGGTCGCGTCGGTCGAGAGACAGAAGGCGGTGCGCATGGCCTCGTCGCGTGCGGCCTCGACGATGGCGCCGAGGGTCGCACCGACGTCCTCGGCGTAGCGGCTCATGGTGCCGCGATCGAGCGTGAAGCCCTGGAGCGCGAAGCTCTGCTCGAGGCGATAGAAGGGCACGCCCAGCAGGTACTTGCTCACCAGCACGTGCGCGATCATCGAGGGCGCCAGCAGGGCCCGCCGGAACAGCTCCCGCGGCAGCGGCGTGGTGACGATGCGGGGCGGCGTCTCGCACGGCTGCGACGGGTCCGCGGCGGGCTCGACCGTCGTCTCGGTGACCTTGTAGACGGCGCGCGCGACGACGATGCGCCGCGCGCCGCCGCGCTCGTAGCCGAGCCGCGAGCTCTCCTCGAAGCCGATGCGCTCGGCCTTGCCCTCCAGCTCCGGGTCCGTCAGCTCGACGCGCACCACGGGCAGGTCGGTCTCCGCGAGGTCGCGGCGGCCCGTCGGCGGGGTCTTGCGCTTGCGCTTCGTCTTCGCCCCCTCGTCGTCCCCATCGTCGTCGCCCGCGGCCAGCGCGGCCGCGTCGAGCGCCTTGGACAGCGACTGTACCTGGTCGAACATCGCGTCGAACGCGAGCTGCGCGGCATCCACCTCGGCGCGCTCGGCGGAGGCCACGTAGATGCGTCGGCGCATCAGCTGGAGCTGCTCGAGCGCGTGCGTGTACGCGCGGCGGAGTCGCTCGAGCGAAGCCTCGGTGTCGTGGAGGCGCTCGGTCAGCGCGGCCTTCTCTCGCTCGAGCTCGGCGAGGCGCGCCGCGTCGGTGCGCGGGGTCGAGGGCGTGGTCCGATCGGGCACGCGTGACCCATAGACACGGCGTCTTTCGTTGTCGAGTGAAACTTACATGGTCATGTAAGTTTCATTGAAGTCGTCGTCGCGGTGGTCGTCGCGCGGTCTCCTGCGGCGCGATGGCGAGCCCATCAAGGAGCGCCTCGAAGGTCGCCTCGTCGATCTCGAGATGCGCCGCGCCGGGCGCGGGCGCCGGAGGCAGGCGGAAGACACTGTGGTCGAGGCGTTTGTGGAACAAGCATAGTCCGGTGCCGTCGAAGAACAGCACCTTTGCGGCGGTGCCCCGCCGTCCAATGAAGACGAAGAGTGCGCCACAGCGGGCGTCGTAGCCGGTGTGCTGCAGGGCGAGGCCCGAGAGGCGCTCGAAGCCCGAGCGCAGATCGACGGGCTCGAGCGCGACGAAGACCTGGACGCCGACGGGGATCATCGCGCCCCCTCCGCGAGGGCGCGCACCACGTCGGCGAGGAGAGCCGGGTCGAAGCCCGGCGCGACCCGCACGCGCGCGGCGCCGACCTCGATCACCAGATCACGTGGTGCCTCGGGCGCCGACGCGGACGGGCGCGGCAGCAGCTCCAGGAAGGTGACGGACGGTGCGCGTCCCAGGCGGCTCGACCACCAGCGCAACGTGCTCGCGGAGAACGCCTCGCCCGACGCGAACGCCGCCGCCGTCAGGCCGCTCGCACGCCACGCGCCCACGCGCTCTCGCCATCGCTGCTCCGTCGAGGGAACGGCACCCACGGTCTTCCTGGAAGAGACAGTCGCCATGCCGACCACCGTGCATCGGGCGAAAGCGCAGTGGAAGAACGCGGGCTCGTGCAGCGCTTACCTTCGACTTTAGCGGCGCCCGTTCCTTGACCCCGCACGCGGGACACTTCGCGGTTCGCGTTGGGGGTGGGTCAGGCCGCCTCCGCGAGGATCTCCGAGGCGGGTTCATGGCGTCAGCCTCGCCGACTTCGACCGACGGCGACTTCCTCGGCGGGGGACATCTCACGCCGACGTTCACTGGCGGCGATATCCATCAGCGCGTGGATGGCTGCGGTCGAGCGCAGGTTGACGTGGGGGCCCTGACGGTGACGGAAGCTCCGGCCTGCTCGTTCGGCGCCGTTGCTCGTCGCCTCCCAGCGAGGGTTGCGGAGGAAGTAGCTCAGCGAGGCGAACCGCTCGTCGGTCATTCGGGACTGCACCTGTCGCAGCTCCGCGAGCGTCCCGGCCTCGGCGTCCTCCCGCCACCGCAGGAAGAGTTCGCGAGCATCTGCGACGGATCGGCGCTGCCCGTCGTCGTCGTGCCAGATCGCGTACCAGTCCTGGGTCCACCGGTGGACGATCCGAAGCGGCGCTCCAGTGGGCGCATCGAGGAGCTCGGCGACGACCGCGCGATCCGTCTCGGAGAGATGTTGCAGGTACGCCACCACGGACCACCGATGGGACTTGAGCCGCTGACGGAAGAGCCGCACCTGGTCCCAACTCGTCCACCCGCTCGGGGGCGGCGGCTCGGGCATCGTCGCTCGGCGCGTCGTCGTCTCCGGGGGTGCCACCCGCTCCTCCGTGGACACGACCTTCCCACGTAGCCAAGAGCGGATAGTGTTCCGGCTATGACCCGTGCGTCGGGTGATCTCCCGAATCCCCGCGCCTTCGGATTGAAGGTGGCGCACCAGCGCGATCCTCGCATCGCGATCGTCCGGGCTCGGCGCCCGCGGATCGACACGACGCAGGAGGGCACCCGCTCGGCTCGGCCGACGCGGTGGCGTCGGGAGTGCCGCCCTCACCTCGGGGATGATGGTGACCGCGGCGCGCAGAAGGCGTCGGGTATCGTGGAACAGGCAGAGCTGATGCACGGCCTACGGCCAGATCCTGGCAACGACCTCGGGGTACAGCGCCGAGCCGTCGGTGACGACCTCCGCGGGCATGATCCCGGCCTCGCGCAACCGCCCGAGGAATGCCTCCACAGCGGGCTGCTGGACGGAGCCCTGAACGAGCTCGTAGCCGACGAGGCGATCCCCATCGAGCGCGCCGGGATCGACGGCGAGCAGTAGCGTGAGGTCACCCTGGTAGACCTCATCGACGCAGAGCACGCCTGAGAAGGACTGGACGATCCAGGCGGTGTAGTCGTCGTCGAGCCTCTGGTCGACAGCAAAGGCGCGGCACCAGTCGCGGATCACGGTAGCGCTCGGACGCACACGGAGGTCTCGCGCCAGTCGAACGGGTACACGGGAAGCCGCCATGCCGTCGGAGAAGACCGGCGTGGACGGCGGCCGTGACGACGCGGTTGGTGTAGCTGGCGCCGGGCCGCAGGAAGGGGGGGGCTGTGCCCGGAAGTGATGGCGGCACGCGCGACAGCGATAGACACCAACCCGCACGCGCAGCAGGGCGACCTCGTCGAGGGCCGCGTCGATGGCGATCCTCGTCGCCTCCCAGGTGCGATGGGCCTCCTGCTGGCAGCAAGGGCAGGGCGCGGTCGGCGGGCTGAACCGCACCTCGTGGAAGGCGCACGGGATCCGATGAATCGAGGAGGTTGCCATCCCGAAGGATGAGCGGCGCCCCCTCAGTGGGCTCGCGGAGGCGGCCTGACCCACCCCCAACGCGAACCGCGAAGTGTCGGGCCTGAGACTTCGCGGTTCGCGTTGGGGTGGGTCAAATCTCGCGAGCGTTGAAGCTGTGGACCTACAACACGATCGCGGCCGACGCCGAGCGCACGGTCCCAGCCCCTACCGGGGCTTCTTCAAGAAGCTGCGCCGAGACCTCAAGCGCAAGCGCGCCACGCTGAAGCTGAAGGCCCCCAAGGACGCCAAGGTCCAAGCGCAGATCGAGACGATCGACGCGCGATTGCAGGCCATCGCGAACTGCTGGAGCGTGCTGTCCGAACGGGTACCCGTCGGCGTGGTGAGGGCACCGGACCCGGTGCTGGAACTCGCCCGCGCGCCAAAGCTCTTGTGCGACGTGGTGAAGATGACCGCGTTCCACATCGAGACGATGCTCGTCGCCGCGGTCGGCCCGCACCTACGCCGGGCGCGCGTTCATCGCCGATGTCATGCAGTTCGATGCGCGGCTTGAACCCCGTGGGCAGACGCTCGATGTGGTGATCGCCCAGGCCAGCGCCCCTCGCTACACGCACGCGCTGGCTGCGCTGTGCGCAGCACATCAACACGCTCGAGCCCTCCTTCCCCGAGACCAAGATGGCGCTCCGATTCCGGGTCGCCGACGGGGCATGAGACCCGCCTGATGGCATCACGAGGAAGGTCTCAGGTCAGGATCTCTGGAATCAGGGGCCGTCCTGGCGCAGCGAATCCCGAGGTCCATGAAGCGGGCTTGCGAGGTGACACCCACGCGCGTGGTCGAGCGCACCGCGATGCTGCCGCAGTCCCAGCCTCCGCCGCGGACGGGGTGCTCGTCCGTCGTGCGATCGGTGCACATCGGATTCGCGGGGGCACCCCCGTTCCAACACGTCGGCGACGTGTAGGGAGCGAACCAGTCGGCGGTCCACTCCCAGACGTTGCCGGTCATGTCGTAGAGGCCGGCTGTGGGTGCGAATCGTCCGACCCTCCGGGTGTAGGCGCCGTCCTCCCCCGCGCAGAAATTCCACTGCGCGCGATCGCATGTGCTCCGGGCGCTCCCCCGCGGCGCGCTGTCGCCCCACGGGTAGACGCGGGGTGTCGCGAGACCCGTCGCGATTCGACCGCGCGCAGCGAACTCCCACTCCGCCTCGGTCGGGAGGCGGCCGCCATCCCAGACGCAGAACTCCTGCGCCAGCCACCAGTCCGCGCCGTTCATGGGGTGACCGTCGCGCGGTCCAGGACCGCTGGACCAGTTGAAGCGGGGGTCCTCCTGGCTCGGCACCTCCCCCGTTCCCGTCCACGAGATCATCCGGCCGCCGGGGTACTCGATCGGCGCGCTGCGGATCGCCGGGAGGTCACGGTCCCGTACCGCCCAGAACGCGTTGAAGCGCGCCAGCGTGACCTCGTAGGCGTCGAGTTCGAAGGAGCCCATCCGAACGTCCTGCACGGGTGTCACCTCGTGGCCCGGCGGAGGCTCTCCCATCGAGAACCCTCCGCCCTCGATCCGGACCAGACCGCAGCCGACGACGATCGGATCGCAGCTTCGCTGTCCGGGTGGAGCACACATCCCGCGAACACACCGCCGTCCGGCCGCGCAGACGCTGCCGCACGCGCCGCAATTCTCCAGGTCGGTGGAGACGTCGCGGCAAACCCCGTCGCAGAGCCGATGCTGCGGGCCGGGGCAGGCGGCCGCGGGGACGTCCGGGAACTCCTCGGGTGCGATCGCGTCCTCGCCTTCCGAGGCGTCGAGGCTCGCGCCATCAATCGGGGCCGAAGCGACGTCCATCCCCACATCCGGGACATCGAAGACGGCGGGTACGTCGTCCGCGACAACGTCGTCCCCAGGCGCGTCCTCCGGGGCGACCTCGACTGTGGCGACGTCGACCTGCCCGCCATCCACCACGGGCACGTCCTCCGGGGCGACCTCCAGCACCGGAGCGTCCTGGTTGGCGATGTCCACCAACGGCACGTCCACCAACGGCACGTCCACCAACGGCACGTCCACCAACGGCACGTCCACCAACGGCACGTCCACCAACGGCACGTCCACCAACGGCACGTCCACCAACGGCACGTCCACCAACGGCGCGTCGGCCGCGACGGCATCCACGACCCCTGTGTTCGCCGCGTCGGTACCGACACTTCCGACGTCGCTGGTCGCGCAGGCGCCCAGCAAGGAAGCAGCCGTCATGGCAAGCGTGGTCATTCTTCGCACGGTCGTGCGCATCGAGAACTCCGTAGCGGACGTCGGGCTTCAAACGAATTTCGGGAGACCCCACCGTACCGGAGGGTGAGCCCGGCTTCCAGAGGGCCATCGACGTGGCGCGGTTCATCGCGCCGCCCGGCGAGCTCAAACCCCGCTGCCGCGCGCGTGTTGGGTGACTCGTCGACCCGGGCGATCTCGTGCCATCATCGGAGCTGCGTCGGCGAATAGGCATCATGGGAAGTGCCGCAAGGGTTGCCGAATTCCTGCCGGTCACGGTCCTCCATGGGGAGCGCCGCAGGGTCCGCCGGGTTCCGGCCGCTGTACTGCCGGTCGAGTCCGGCGAGTATCGAACGGCCGAGCGGACCATCTGGCTGGGCCTCTGCGCCCCGGACCATCCGTTCGCTGATCCCCAACGCACGCGCGGCCTGTGCCTGCGTCCATCTCTTCGTCATGCGCCCCTCGCGCAGTTCGCCGCCCGTGAGGATGAACGGCTTCGGCGGCGCCCGCCCGTCGGTGCAGTACACGGTCTCGCCGCTCTCCGACGACGTGGTGCAGATGGGGTTCGGCCCGCGCTGACGTCCCGGATCTCCCGGGACGATGACGCTGGGCTACGATGGCAGCATGTCAGGTGACGCCGCACGCTCCCTCGACCCGGAGTTTCCGAACCTCGACCCCGCGGTGGTGGAGGGCTACCGTAACGCGAACGAGGCCCTGGTCGCGGAGATCCTGGGAGGGGAGCTGGTCCTCATGCCGCGCCCGCGGCTGCGGCACGCGCACGGCGCGACGCGCCTCACCATCGGGCTCGCCGGGTTCGGCGCGCCCGGGGAGGGTGACCCCGGCGGGTGGATCATCCTCATGGAGCCTGAACTGCGCCTCGGGCCGTTGCCTGATGTGGTGGTCCCCGATCTCGCCGGGTGGCGGCGCGAGCGGGTGCCCGAGGGGTTCATCGATGACGTGTTCGCCTCCATCGCGCCCGACTGGGTGTGCGAGGTGCTGTCGCCTTCGACGGAGGCGCGTGACCGGGACGACAAGCTCGCGATCTACTACCGCGAGGGCGTCGCACATGCGTGGCTGGTCTCACCCGCGCTGCACACCGTCGAGGTGTTTCGCCGAGCGGACATCGGGTGGCTGCTGGTGAATGTCTACCGCGGCGACGCGGTGGTGCGTGCGGAGCCCTTCGATGCGCTGCCACTCGCCCTCGCCAGACTATGGGCCCCCTGATTCACGCACCCGCTGCACAGGTTCGACCGCTTCCGGCGAACCGGCGCGATCAAACGTCTAGACGTTGAAGTGTTTCAACGTCGACGCGTCCAGCCGGTAGCTCGGGGCGCGACGGTACGCGGCACGCTCCTCGACGGGGGGGTCAGACGACGCGAATCGGATAGCGCACAACCTGTGGGTCATCGGACATCAACGGGATACCTTCGACGGTCGCCTGCGCCACGAGCATGCGATCAAAGGGATCGCCGTGCAGACGGGGGAGTTCGACCATCGCAGCGCAGTGCTCGGCGGTGATGGGGAGCCAGTCGAAGCCCAATCGGGTCGTGGACACGCAGAACTCGCCGATGGGAATCCCCACATCGAGCTTGCTGATCCCTGTTTTGATGCTGATCTCCCACGCGGTCGCGGCACTCCAGAGGACGGTGTTTCCCCGATCGGCGAGGAGCGCTCGGGACTCGGGCCGAAGTCGATCCGGGGTGAGACGCCACCACAATAAAACGTGGGTATCTATCAGGAACGTCACCGGTCGGCGGGCTCGACGGCGCCCCGATCCCACAGCGCCTCGTCGCTCATCGGCGCGTCGAAGTCGTCAGCGATCCTGCCGCGGCCTGCGAGGTCACCGGCGATGCGTGGCTTCGGCGCCAGGGGAACCAACCGCGCGATCGGCTTGCCGGCCCGCGCGATGATCACCTCTTCGCCAGCTTCCACGCGTTCGAGCAGCTTCGACAGGTGGGTCTTGGCGTCGTGAACGTTCACCGTTTCCATAGGCGCCGATGTTAGTCCACAGGCAGGACTAACGCAATCCAGGCGCTTCGACGTCTAAACGCTACAACGTCCAGACATTCAGGCGTCTCAACGTCCTACAGCCCGATGCCCCCGGAGGCCGGGTCGCGCCAGCGGTCGGCCTCGCGCACATAGGCCATCACGGTGTTGGCGCTGCGGTGCCCCGTCTGCTCCATGATCTTCGGGACCCCTTTGCCTGCGCGCACGGCGCTGGTGACGAAGCCCACGCGCAGCGAGTGGTCGGCGAACTGCGTCGCGTCCAGGCCCACTACGGATCCGGCGCCGCGATGGTTGGTCGTGTCACAGAACGTGCCCGCGAAGCCGCGGGTGATCTGCTGTCGTTGTCGCCCCAGCAGTCGGTCGGCGGCAGCGTCACGCCTGGGCCTGCCGCAGCCCGGTAGAACATACGGTATGGTCGCCGTGTGCACCCTTCCGTGCCGCTGCTCCGACTCGCCCCGACGTCACTCGAAGAGCGCCTTCGTCGGCTGGTCGAGGTCGCCCTGCGACGGCCGCTCACCGAACGCATCCTCGCCCGGGATGGGGACCGCGAGGCCGCCCCGGAGACGCCCTCCCCGGAGAGCCGCGTCGCCCGTGCGTTCCAGGGTTTGCGCACGATCATCGAGGGCTCGGCGCTGCACGTTGGGGCCCGGCGCATGATCGAGGAGCTCGAGGCCCTATGGGGCCGTCCCGCGGGGGACGACGCGACGATCTCGCTGCCCCTGGTTCCGCCTACGGAGGCGGCGCTCGACGAGATCGAGCACTGGCTCCAGCTCGCGCCCGACGATCGCAGCGCCACGGCCTGGCGTCGCCAGATCGGTCAGGCCCGCGGGCTCGATTGGCCGCGCGTCGAGGCCCTGCTGGTGGAGGCACTCGAGCGCCACCTGACCGCTCCGGACGAGCGCTCCATCGCCCTGGGAGCGCTCCAAGCGCTTCTTCATGCGCATGCGCTCCTGGAGGTCTCGATCCTCGCGCGCATCTACGGGGCCTGGTACGCCCTCCTACGGGATCTGCGCCGCCCCTTCATCGCGCTCGATGCGGGCAAGACCCATCACACGCTGCTCACACGATGGAAGGATCTTCCGAAGACGGGTGAGTTCCGGGCCCCGATGCGCGATGGGCGCGCGGAGATCATCGCCCCCGACGCCCGGGGAAAGATGGGTCTGCGGCTCGACGTCCACGAGATTCCCCTGCAGCTCATCGAGGCGATCCGGAAGTGGAGGTCCTGGCATGGGCTGCGGCACTGGGCCGCCCTGCAACGCCTCTTTACGACCGCCGGGCGCACCGGGCGCATTCGCTGGAACCTCAACGGGCATCTGGACGCGCTGGGGCTCTCCGAGAGGTCACGGCGTGAGCCCCGCATCCGGCAGAAGATCGCCCACGAGGTCGAGGCCCTCACCCGCCTGGAGATCGCTGTCTACAACACGGACGGATCGCTGCGGTTGCGAGGGCCCATTCTCGCGGTCACCCAGCGGGGCGAGGCGCTACGGGGCTCGGAGTGGGCCCTGGAGGGGATGGAACTGGTGATCCACCCCGTGCTCTACGAGGGCGTCCGCAAGAGCACGGGGGAGATCGGCACGCTCTGGACGCCGGCGCCCGTCGAACTGGCCCACATCGACGAGCGGACGCATCCCCACGCGCTGGCCCTCGGGCTCCTCCTGCCGATCCGCTGGCGCTGGGACCACAGCACCGGGCAGGACCACCTCGTGCTCAGCGGGAAGAAGCTCCTGGAGACAGCAGGCATCCCCCGCTCGGCGAATCACCCCGGCCGGGCGTGGCAGACGCTGGACCGCAACCTCCAGGCCCTTCAGGCCTTTAGCGGCGCCCGTTCCGTGACCCACCTCGCGACGACTTCGTGACCCACCCGGCGGGTTCGCCCGCCGGGCCGCCGCGGCGGGATCGTGACCCACCCCTGGGTGTGGACTGCTCGGCGGATGAAGCCCCGCGAGCACCCGCGTTGCGCCCAGTGCCGGAAGCGGTTCGTCCCTCACCCGGCGGCGGGCGGGGCACGCAGCGCGTCTGCGGCCCGGTGTGTCGCGCCCAACGTGACAACGCCCTCGCGCGTCGGCGACGCGCCCTCGACCTCGACGAGGCCCGCGAGGACGAGCGCCTGCGCCAGCGGAAGCATCGCGCGGCGGCTCGCACCCCCGGCGACGCGCCCGCGCCACCCCCGGACCCGCCGCCCGGTCACGCGCCAACCTCCGACGGCAACCCGGTGAAACTCCAGCGCAAGATCCTCGAGATCTGGGACGAGGAGGCGACCCTGTCACGCGCCAGGCTCGAGCGACGCTTCGCGAGGATTCTCGCGGGATCCGCGCCCCCCGTGGGACGGAGCCCCCGGTGTCACGAGCCACCCTCGGCGCGCAAACGCCTTCCGTGGAAGGGTTTCCGTCGCGAATCGTGGGACACGCCGTCACGAGCCAGGCTCGTCACGGGGCAGGCCCGGGCGCAAACCCGCGGCGATGACCCGGCCGAGCCCCGCCCCCGACGAGCGCATGGTCGCCACCGCCTCCCTCGGCGAGACCCTCGCGGCGCTGCGCGTGCTCAGCGACGAGGCCGTGCGCCCGATGCGCCAGTCGCTCGAGCTCCACGGGCAGCTCACCGCGCTCGCGACGTACCGCGACGACGACGACACCCTCCAGGTCATCGACGGCTTCACCCGCCTGCGCGCCGCCCGCGCGCTCGGCTGGGGCGAGCTGCGGGTGCGCGTGCTCCCCATCGACGTCGTCGCCGCGACGGCCGCGCTCGCGACGCTCAATCGCGGTCACGCGCTGACGGAGCTGGAGGAGGCGTGGCTGTGCCGCGCGCTCTACCGCCAGCACAAGCTCACGCAGCCCGAGATCGGTCGCCTGCTGGGGCACGACAAGAGCTGGGTGTGTCGCCGGCTGACGCTCGCCGAGGGCCTGCACGAGCAGGTGCAGGCCGACGTGCGCCTGGGCCTCGTCGGCGCCCGCGTCGCGGCCGACCTCGGGCGGTTGTCACATGACAACCAGCCGATGGCCTCGGCCGTCGCGCAGCGCCGCGGGCTGACCGTCGCGCAGGCCGCGCGGATGGTGCAGACGGTGCTCGCGCTGCCCGACGCCGAGGCGCGCGGGCGCTGGCTCGCCGACGCCCTCGCGGAGCGTGCGCCGATCCTGCGCGCCGCTCCGGCGCCGCGGGCGAAGACCGAGGCCGACCTCTTCCTCGGGGACATCGAGTCGGTGACGCGCATCGCCTCGCGGTTGCAGGTGCGGCTGCGCGACAAGCCGCTGGACGCCTTCGAGCCCGCGGTGACGGCGCTGCTCACCGAGGCGATGGGCGCGTCGGCGCCGGTGCTCACCCACCTCAGCGCGTCGATCGCCCGAGCGCTCGCCGGAAGGGACCTGCGTGATGCCGTCGTGGAGTAGCCGCGAGGAGCTCATCCTCCAGGTGGTGCTGCTCACGCGCCAGGGCATGGGCGTGCGCTCCGTGGCGCGGTCGCTCGGGGTCGCGCGCAACACCGTGCGCAAGCTCCTCGCGGGGCACGAGGCCGCGCTCGCTCAGCCGCACAGCGCGCTGCCCGAGAAGCCCCTGCGTGCGCCGCGGGACACCAAGGTCACGCCGTGGGCCGAGCGCATCGCGGAGCTGCTGCGCAAGTACGAGGACATCACCGCGCAGCGGGTCTTCGAGACGATCTCCGAGGAGGGCTACGCGGGCGGCTACACGGCCATCAAGGATCACGTCCGCGAGGTGCGCCCGCGCCCCGTCGTCACGCCGAGCCTGCCGACGCCCACGCACGGCCCGGGCGAGATGGCCGAGAGCGACTGGACCCCCTGCACCGTCCCGCTCACGGGCGGCGGTCGCCTCACGGTGCAGATCCACGGCTTCGTGCTTTGCCACAGCCGGCGCAAGGTCTTCCGCGTCCACGAGCGGTGCGACCTGCACGCGCTGATGGACGCCCACGTCGCCACCTTCGCTCGCCTGGGTGGCGTGCCCGCGCACTGCAAGTACGACAACCAGAAGCCCGTCGTGCTCGGCTACGAGGGCTCCAAGCCC
Source organism: Deltaproteobacteria bacterium (assembly GCA_016704445.1). Lineage (GTDB taxonomy): Bacteria > Myxococcota_A > Polyangia > Polyangiales > SCUS01. The sequence continues at coordinate 85,921 of JADJAE010000025.1, read as the reverse complement.
CTCTACAACCCGCGCTTCCTGGCCTTCGCGACCTACTACGGCTTCCGGCCCATCGCGTGTCGGCCGATGCGTCCCAACGACAAGCCCAAGGTCGAGCGGAGCTTCTGGGAGTACGAGCGATCCTTCCTCAACGGGCGGGAGTTTCGCGACGCCGAGGACCTCCGCGCGCAGCTCGCCCGCTGGCACGACAGGGTCTGCGATCCGCGCGTCCACAAGCGGCTCAAGCGCCCGGTGATCGAGCTCTTCGCCGAGGAGGCGCCGTACCTCCAACCGCTGCCGCGGCACCCCTACGACACCGCGCGCGTGGCCTATCGCCTGTGCTCCATCGACGGCTTCGTCGCGTGGGACGGCAACCGCTACGCGGTGCCCTACGAGGCGATCTACGACGTGCTGCCGGTCCGCGTGACCGAGCGCGAGCTCTTCGTCTACGCGCCCGACCTCACGCTGCTCGCGCACCACGAGCTCGCGCCGCGCAGCGCGGGCCGCGACGTCGCGCCGCCGTCGGTGCATCGCACGAGCACGCGCCGCGGCACCGACATCGACCACCTGCGCGCGATCTTCGAGGACCTCGGCGACGGGGCGCGAGATTTCTTCACCGGCCTCACGCGGCTGGGCACGCGGCAGTGCAGCTACCAGGCGCGGCAGGTGCTGCTGTTGCGCGAGCGCTTCACGAGCGACGACCTCGCGCTCGCGCTCGGCCACGCGAAGACCTACGGCGCCTTCGAGCACCGCGCCGTCGCCCGCATCCTGGAGGCCCGCGCCACGCCGCGCACCCTCGCCGAGTACGTCACCGAGGGCGCCGTGGCGCGCGCCGAGGGCGCGCTCGGGCGAGCGGAGACGCGCGGCCGGGACCTCGACGAGTACGACCGACTCCCGGTCGTCGGCACCCGCCACAAGGAGCCCCCATGGGAAGACAACGAGACGCCCCCGACCCCGGAGAGATGCTCGAGCGACTGCGACGACACCTCGCGGTCCTCGGACTGACGCACACGAGCGAGCACCTCGAGGCGTACCTCGACTGGGCCACGCGCGAGCGGCCGGCGCCGAGCGCGCTGCTCGACCGGGTCTTCGGCGAGCAGGCGCAGGTCAAGCACGAGCGGCGCATCGAGCGGCGCATCACGATGAGCGGGCTGCCCGAGCGCAAGACGCTCGAGAGCTTCGACTGGGCCTTCCAGCCGGGCCTCGACCGCGGCGTGGTGATGGAGCTGGGCAACCTCGCGTGGGTGGGCCGCCAGGAGGACCTGATCCTCACGGGCAAGAGCGGCACGGGGAAGAGCCACCTGCTGATGGCCTTCGGGCTGCGCGCCTGCCAGCAGGGGCTGTCGGTGCGCTACGCCCGCTGCGTCGATCTGCTCGACGACCTGTACGCGGGCCTCGCGGACGGCAGCTACCACACGCGGCTCAAGCGCTGGTGCGCGCCGGCGCTGCTCATCATCGACGACGTGGGCCTCGGGCAGGTCAAGAAGCGCGAGGACGAGCCGACGGCGGCGCACACGCTCTACAACCTGCTCGACCGTCGGCACACGCACGCGGCGACGGCCATCACGTCGAACATCAAGCTCAGCGCCTGGGGTCGCTACCTCGGCGACCCGACGGTGGCGGCGGCGATCCTCGATCGGCTCGCGATGCGGGCGCTGCGGCTCGACATCGACGGGCCGAGCTACCGCCAGCACGTCGGGCAGGAGCGCGCGCGCAAGCACGGCGCGACCGCCCCCGCCGACGACACCACCGACCCGTAGCGGGTCGGCGAAGCGACTCCAGACAGCGAATCAGCACGAGCGCGTGGGCGCGACTCGCCTCGGGCGCAGCGGCGTCGGGGGCGAGGTCGTGGCGCGCTCGCGGCGCTCACGACGTGACCCGGGGGGTGGGTCACGATCCCGCCGCCGCCACGGGGCGAGCGTCGCTCCATGCAACCCGGGGTGGGTCACGCCAGAGCGCCGCAAGTGGGTCACGCATTGGGCGCCGCCAAAGCTTCAGGCCCTCGGCGGTCTCGGCCGCGTCGAGTGGGACGTCGGCGAGCAGCACACCCTGGAGGGGCGCTGCCATCTGCACCCGCCGACCTGGGTCCGGGACCGCCTCGTCCACGGCCTCTTCCCCGAGGAGGCCGGTCGGGACGCCGAGGTGTTGACGGGGTCCGACCTCGCGGAGTGGAGGCGTTCGCTCAGGCTCTCGCAGGAGGCCCTCGCTGGGCAGCTCGACCTGTGTGAGCGCACCATCCGTCGCGCCGAGACCTCCCCCGATCACCCGCTGACCCCCGTGTTGCGGAAGGCGCTAGCTCGCTTCCAACGATCCGATCTGGTGCCCTCCAACCCGTAGGTCCCCGCTGGAACCGGACAGAAACCGGCACAGCCTGGCGGAGAACCGGACAGAAACCGGCACAGCCCGGCGACGGTGGACCAGCGACGCCAACCGGACAGAAACCGGCACAGCCTGGCGGAGAACCGGACAGAAACCGGCACAGCCTGGCGGAGAACCGGACAGAAACCGGCACAGCCTGTGGGGCACGGAGCTTGAACTACGTGAAACCAATCATGAATTTGACAGCGAGAGGGTCTCTTAGAGGTATTCCTGGAAGGAATACCTCTGGAGGCCGATGGCCGTCCCTGGGAGGAACGCCCCATCGGCCTCCCAGGATGAGAGCCTGCTCGACGTCAACTACATCGGCCCTTCCGCACTTCGTGTGGAGCGCCGACACGCACGGTCTGATAGGAGTCTTCTGCCCTTTCGCCAACCATCCCACGGCATGTGCGTCAAGGCCCATCGCCGCATTGGCACCATGCGCTCACCGCCGCCACCATCGAGAGCGCGGTCGCATCGCGGCCAGCACGCGCCGGCGCAGCCCGATCGCGATCCCGTAGGTCGGGTCGACCGCGAGCGCGACGTCCACTTCGCGCAGCGCCTCGTCGCGCCGGTCGGCGTGGCAATTCAGCAGCCATTCGCTGCGGAAGGTGTGTTGCCGTACCGGGTCGATCGCGAGCATTTCGATCGCGCGCCGGTATTCTGCGTCAGCCCCGGCGAGGTCGCCGCGGCGCACCAGCATGCGGTGCGTAGCTGATGCGGGTGCTGGACATCTCTTCGACGGCGTTGGCGCGCTGGTAGAACGCCCGCGCCTCGTCGAAGCGCCTGCGGCTCTCGGACACGCTGGCGCACTCGCTGAAGAGCATCACGCTGGCGATGCGCGCGTCCCGCAGCGTCGGCGCGCAGAGCGCCCCCGCGGCCTCGTTGCCCCGCGTAAAGCGCACGATCCCCACGTAGTTCCGCATCACGTCGCCGTTGGTGGGTGAGCCTCCGCATCGGCGCGGAACAGTTGCATGTGGCTGTGCCATGCCTCGTTGCGCGCGTGCGTAGCTGCGCCAAGCGCCACTGCGAGGGCGCCCACGATGGCGGCCGTGGGGCGGCCGCCGACGCGAGCCACCAACGCGCGCAGCGCGAAGGCGAGGGCCAGGGTGAGCCCGACGGACGGGAGGTAGAGGTAGCGCTCGGCCATCACCTGCGCCGCGCCGCGCCCGGTGAACGCGGCCGTCGAGGGGACGAGCGCCACCGCGAAGAACAGCAGGCCCGCCGCGATGCCCTCGGCGCCTCGGCGCCAGGCGACGACGATCGCCGCAGCGTAGCCGGCGGCGACCAGCGCGGCGACTGAGACGGCGTGGGTGATGGTGTCCGTGCGCGTGGCGCAGAGGGGGTGGGGCCACGCAAGCAGCCCCAGCCAGTCGTGGAAGCTGAGGAGCGTCAGGCGGAGGCTCCCGACGTCCGTCAGCGCCAGCGTGACGGTGGGCGTGTGGTAGCGGCTCAGTCCCTCACGGAAGATGAGGTAGACCCCGAAGGGGACGGCGAAGCTGACGACCGACGCGACCCGCCGCAACCGCGCGCGGAGCGCTTCGCCCGGGTGCAGTAGCGGCACGCAGAGGGCGGCCAGCGCCGGCAGCGTGGCCGCCCTCTCCTTGCAGAAAAGACCGAGGAGGTACCCCGCGCCGGCGAGAGCTCAGGCCGCCGCGGGGCGGCGCGCTTCGAGGCGGGCGAGCGCGAGCAGGGACCCAAGCACGCACACGGTCGCGAGAATCTCCGAGCGGTTGAACACCGAGTCGACCGCCTCGGTGTGGATCGGATGGAGCGCGAACACCGCCGCCGCGAGCAGCGCGGGCAGCCACGCCCGGGCGGGTGACGCGGGTGCTCGGGTCGCCGTTAGCACGGCGCGCAAGAGGAGGAAGACCAGCACCGACGCGAGGCCGTGGAGGGCGATGCTCGTGAGGTGGAAGCCGGTCCTCCAGCCGTCCCAGAAGCGTTGATCGACGAGGAAGGAGGCCCAGGTGAGCGGGCGGTACGGCTGCGTGAGTGAGCGCGTCGCCGCCCACGGGTCGTCGCGGAACATGCTCGTCAGGGAGGCCAGCAGAGACTCGCCCGCGGGGCGCGCGATGGGCAGCCAGTTGTTGTCGTCGTAGATGAAGATGTTGGGAGCCGCGTTGGAGAAAGCCGCGGCGGTGACGAGGAGGCACGGCGCCAGCACCTCCCCCCACGAGCGTCCTCAGGTGCCGACGTTGCCCGGAGCACCCTCCGGCGAACCCGCGGCGCAGCGCCTCCCCTGGCGGGCTCCGGCTTGCACCGCGGTGGTGCGCTGGCCTTCCTTCTCCTCAAGGCAACCAGGGTAGTCCCCATTGTTCAAGGGGTTCTACCGGGAACCTTCGCGCCTAAACGTCCAGTATGTTCAACGTTTTAGCGTTTCAACGTCCAGACGTTTCAACGTCCTACAGCCCGATTCCCCCAGAGGCCGGGTCGCGCCAGCGGTCGGCCTCGCGCACGTAGGCCATCACGGTGTTGGCGCTGCGGTGCCCCGTCTGCTCCATGATCTTAGGGACCCCTTTGCCCGCGCGCACGGCGCTGGTGACGAAGCCCGCGCGCAGCGAGTGGCCGGCGAACTGCGTCGCGTCCAGGCCCACCGCCCGCGCCCGGCGCTGGACGATGAGCGCCACGGACTGGGCGCCCAGCCGGTCGCTGGTGCTGCGCCCATGCGCGGGGCGGACGTTGCCGTGCCGGTCGATGAAGCGGAAGAGCGGACCATCGCTGAACCCCAGGGTGGCCAGGGCCTGGATCCAGGCGAGCGTGGCGCGCACCGGACACGAAGCGGGGGAGCTGCCGGGGGCGATGGTGAGGGTGCGCCCCGCGCCGGTCTGGTCGGTCTTGTCCCGGCGGAGCGTGACCTCCAGGCCCTCGGGCACCTCCACCACGTCGGCGAGGTCGAGCGAGACCAGGGCCGCGCGGCGGAAGGCGCCCGCGAAGCCGAGGGTGAGCAGCGCCCGGTCGCGGCGATGGCGCAGCGAGTCGTCCAGCCCCTGCAGCATCCGGCGGACGACCTCGGCCACCGCCGCCTGGACGCGCCGATGAGGGGCGACCCCGAGGGTGCGCCTCGCCGCGCGCAGGGCCTCCTGCACGAGGGGGTGGGCCGTGGGCGGGTCGACCCCCTGCTGGGTGTGGGCGTAGCGGATGGCCGCCACGACGCGGGTGATGGAGCTCGGGTGCATCGGTCGCTGACCGGGTTCGGGGCCGCGGGGACCGCCGACGGCACGGCGGACCCTCGGCGGGTTCGAGGGGTCGGGGTCGACGAGGGCGTGGATGTAGAGGGCGAGCAGGCCGGGCTCGGCGGGGAGGGGGGCCACGCCATTGCGCTGGCACCAGCCGCTGAACTGCGCGAAGTCCTCAGCGTACTTTCGCCGGGTGCCTGAGGCGTGGGAGCCCTCCCGGAGAAAGCGCCGCGCGTCGGCCAGACGTCGCAGGAGCGCGGGGGGCAGACCGCTGGCGGCATCGACCACCGTGATCGCAGTTGGGCTCGGCATCGCCCCCGACCGCTACCCTGGGGGGGCCGCTCCTGTCTAGCTCATGGAAACATACCTTTCCGTGAGATAGCATTCCCGAGGCGTCGCTCCGGGCGACGGGGCTCTCCGGTCCTGATCCTCGGTGAGGCTTTCTGGTGACGAGCGGCTTTACACCCCTTCGCCCGGCAAGAGCACGTAGCGTCTCGGCCCCGATGGTCGACGCGCCTGCCATCCCCTTCAACCGCCCCTCCTTCGGGCCCGCCGCCATGGACCACCTCACCGCCGTGATGCGCAGCGGGCAGACTTCCGGCGACCGCGCGGTGTCGCGCCGCTGCGAGGCCCTCCTCGCGGAGATCACCGGGAGCGCGCGGGTGTTCCTGACGCCGTCGTGCACGGGGGCGCTGGAGATGTCCGCGCTGCTGCTCGACGTCGGTCCCGGCGACGAGGTCATCGTCCCGAGCTTCACGTTCACGTCGTCGGCCAACGCCTTCGTCCTGCTGGGCGCGCGCCCCGTCTTCGTCGACAGCCGCCCCGACACGCTCAACCTCGACGCCTCGAAGCTCGACGCGCTGGTCACTGCCCGCACGCGGGCCGTCGTCGTGATGCACTACGCGGGCGTCGGGTGCGAGATGGACGCCGTCACGGAGCTCGCGCGCCGTCGCGGAATCGCCGTGGTGGAGGACAACGCCCACGGGCTCATGGGCTCGCTCGGCGGGAAGGCGCTCGGGTCGTTCGGCGTGATGTCTACCGTGAGCTTCCACGAGACCAAGAACCTCGCGTGCGGCGAAGGCGGGGCGCTCTTCCTCAACGACCCGGCGCTCGTCGCGCGGGCGGAGATGGTGCGCGAGAAGGGGACCAACCGCGAGCGCGCCGCGGGGCTCGTGATGCTCTGGGTCATCGGCATGGTGGTCGTGCGCCTCGCTCGCGGCGTCGTGCTCCTCGACCGGCCCATCACCGACGACGAACACAGCGTGCGCTTCGGCGCCCAGGTGCTGCTCACCGGGCAGTGCATGGCTCCCTCCCCCGGGCCCACCGAGATCTTCCCGCAGCTCTTCCTCTTCACCCGCGGCGGCCGCGTCGCCAGCTTCGACTTCCTCGGCCCGCAGCTCGTCTGGGTCGCGGAGTTCGGCGGGCACCTCAACGGGCTGCTCATCGCCGCCCTCGGCGCGCTCCCGCTGCCCGCCCTCGCCTACGCCGTCGGCCGCCGCCGCACCGCCGCATGGGGCCTCGCCGCGGCGCTGCTCTTCGTCGCCTCGCCCACGGGCGCCCTCTTCTCCATCACCTCGCACGCCAACACCTTCTCGCGCGGATTGATCGCCCTCTCGGCCGCCCTCGCGGTGTGGGCCGCGGGGTCGCCCTCCCTCGCCCGCTGGGCCGCCGCCGGACTCTCCCTCGGCGCCGCGGGGCTCTGCCGACCCGCCGAGGTGTTCCTGCTGTCGGCGCCGCTCGCGGTGATGGCCGTGGTGCGCGCCGCTCGCGGGTCCCGCGACGACCGCACCGCCCTCGCCGGGCTGCTGCTCGGGGTGCTGCCGTGGTTCGCGCTCTTCGCGCTGCACAACCGCTGCGTGACGGGCCACGCGCTGCTCCACGCGCGCTTCGCCCCCTCCGAGCTGGTCCACAACTGGAACCACCCGCCCACCACCCGGCTCCAGAACTTCGGCGGCAACTTCGCCTACAACGTGCTGCTGCTCGGGGTGTGGTTTCTCGGCCCGCTGGGGTTGCCGCTGGTGGCCCTCGGCGCGGGGCGCGACAAGGTGCTCGCGGGCGTCGCCGCGGGCGTCGCGCTGGGCCTCGCGCTCGCCATCCTCCACCCCGACCCGGGCATCCACCTCATCGGCCCCATCCACTACGCCGACAGCACCGTCGCCCTCGCGCTGCTCGCCGTCGCCGGCCTCGCGCGCCTCGCGGACTCTCGCTACGCCCGCCTCGTCGACCGGCCTCGCGCTGTCGCCACCCTCGCGGTGGCGGTGGGCCTCGCGGGCGCGGTGCTCGCGGGCTGGACCGCCGCCACGCTCCAGAAGCACGCGGTCGCCGAGGAGGTGCTCGCCGCGCAGCTCTCGCCCGAGCGCCTCGGGCGCGCGGTGGTGCTCGTTCCGCCGCGGCGATGGATCCTCGAAGGGACGCCGGGGCTGCCCGGGGTGCCCTTCCTGCGGGCGGTGGGTTCGCACGAGCGCGCGTGGCCGCCCAACGACCCGGCGCTGAGCGACCCGGTGCTGTTGCTGCACGACCTCCCGGGGGCCGAGGACGTCGCGCGACGGCGGTTTCCCGAGCGGCGATTGTTGCGGTTGCAGCTCATCGACCGACCGCCCTGGATGCGCATCGTCCAGGTCCCCGCGGGGCCGACGGTGTCACCCAAACGGCGTTGACCGAAACCCATTCAAGCCCCCTCCTCGGAGCGGCAGCGACAGGAGGGGGTACGGCACGGTTCGACCGAACGGAAACATCGTCCGGTCAGGGTATGTCCGACCATCGCGCATTCTTCCGATGCCTCGCTTGCGCGCCGAAGCGCGCTGCGTAACGTGGCGGTTGTGCTCCGCGTCTACAAGTTCCGGCTCTACCCAACACACGCTCAGGAGGCGGCGCTGGGGACGTTGTTGGGTCGGCTGCGGTTCTTCTACAACGCGGCCTTGCAGGAGCGGCGCGACGGCTACCGCCAGGGCGTCAAGGTCACCCGCGCCACGCAGGAGAAGGCCATCACCGTCGTCAAGCACGACCCCGACTGCCCCGACTACGCGGGCATCCACACGCACCTGTTGCAAGACGTGCTGAAGCGCCTCGATCTCGCCTTCGACGCCTTCTTCCGCCGAATCAAGGCCGGTGGAACACCGGGGTATCCACGCTTCAAGCGTCGGGGGCGCTACGAGACGTTCACCCTCAAGGACGCCGGGAAGGGCAACGGCGCGGCGGTCGTGTCGGGCGGCGCGAGGGTGCGCCTGCACGGCATCGGCAACGTGAAGATCAAGCAGCACCGCGAGATGGAGGGCGTGCTCAAGACCCTCGGCGTCACCCGCGACGGCGACGGCCACTGGTACGCCCTCATCACCCGCGAGGTGCCCGCGAAGCCGCTGCCCGCCACGGGCGTGAGCGTCGGCATCGACGTGGGCCTCACCACCTTCGCGGCGCTCTCCGATGGTGAGCTTGTCGCCAACCCACGTCCGCTGAAGACGGTCCGTATCGCCGTCGAGCGGGCCCAGCGCAAGGTGAGTCGCCGTAAGCGAGGGTCGAAGCGCCGGGGCAAGGCGCGGCGGCTGCTCGCGGGGCGGCACGCCCATGTCCGCAACACCCGAAAGGACTTCCACCACAAGACGGCGCGAGCGATCGTCCAGAAGTACGATCGCATCGCCGTCGAGGATCTGAATGTGAACGGGCTCGCGCGAGGGATGCTCGCCCAATCCGTCCACGACGCAGGTTGGTCCCAGTTCGTCGCGATCCTCACGAGCAAAGCGGAAGAAGCTGGCCGTGAGGTGAAGCGAGTCGATCCGAACGGGACCAGCCAGGAGTGCAGCGCGTGCGGCGAGCGGGTGCCCAAGGCACTCGGCGTCCGGGTTCATCGGTGCCCCTGCGGGTACACGGAGGATCGCGACGTGAACGCCGCACGCAACATCCACGACCGCGCCTTTGCGGTCACAGGGCTCGGACGGAGCCTTCGGGGAGGAGCGCCCGCTAGGGACTCCGGTGATCCGAGAAGCCCCTACCTCACCGTAGGCAGGTAGGGGAGTCGTCACAAGTGACGCCGGGCTGAGGCTCCCTTCCGGGGCGACGAGCAAGGGATCGACGAGGCGATTGAGCCTCATGGCGTCGGTCAGTGAGCCGCGAGCGCGGCGTCGATGCGGCGGCTGGAAGGGAACTCCAGGGGAAATCACAGGCGCTCAACAGGTCCTAGCGAAACGTGGGCAGTACGTGCGGGTCGCGATCCCAGGGAGGTACGTGGGCCTCACTGGGGGCCTTTCTCCTCGCGGCAACAGAGCCACCTCCTGTGCGGCGTCTACAGCCCAGGCCAGCAGTGCAACGCTGGTACATCACCGGGTGAGAGCGCAGGTGCTCTGGACGGTCGAGCAATCGGTCCGCGTCGGCCGCCCACGGCATCGTGACGACCACGCGCAGACGCCGCAGTCGGCGCCCGAGGCCCGGTAGATCACGCGCAGTTGGCAGCGTTCGTGTCGCGTCTCTCCCCGCCGGAGAAGCTTGTCCGCAGGGCAGCGCAGGTGCCCAGTGCGTGTACCGCACGGGCGCCGCCAAAGGGTCACATTGATGCCCGGCGACCGGAGGTGCTACGAACCGGGCTGGCGTCGTGCCTCGGCGCCAGAAGAGGTCACGATGTTCGGTATGGGTGCGTCGGAGTTGATGATCATCCTGGTGATCATCCTGTTGTTGTTTGGGGCCGCGAAGCTGCCAGAGCTCGGGCGTAGCCTCGGCTCGGGGCTCAGCAACTTCAAGAAGGGGCTCAAGGACGGCGACGAGGGGCCCACGCCGGCACCGCCCCAGAGCGCGTCGCTCCCCGAACAGGCACAACCTGTCGCGCACGTGGAAGAAGCCCCGAAGGCGTAAGAAGGTGTCGCGCCGCTTCGCCGGTCGCCACCCCTCGGTGTTCAGCACCGCAGCGATCTCCGCATACGGCGTCCCTTCGCATCGCAAGGCGCGGGCGCGTTCGATCAAGTCGGCGTAGTAGCTCAACTGCGAGAGCGTCTCGGTTGCGATGGCCGCCGACCCAGGTCACGACGACGGTCACGCGCTCACTCTCTCCGTTGCGGCGCCGTTCGCCCGGGTGCTAGAGGTCGCCAATGGACCCTCGACCGAGCGGAACGTGGGGCGCGGGCTGGCGATCGCCCGAAGCCACGACCCTCGCCACCGAGAGCCTAGACTACTGCTGGAGGTTCTTCGTGGGAGAGTCAGAAGCGCAGAAGGCCGCGACGAAGCTCGTAGGAATCCTCGAGGCGGAGGGCGTTCCGTACGCGATCATCGGTGCGCTCGCACTCAACGAGTACGGCCATCGGCGGGTGACGGTCGATGTCGATCTGATTCTCCGCGAGGAAGATCTGCAGGCCTTCAAGTCGCGATGGATCGGGCGGGGGTACGCGGAGCGGGTTCCTGGAACGGGGAAGCTCCTCGATACGGAGTTCAACGTGCATGTCGATGTGCTGAGCACCGGGAGATTTCCGGGGGATGACAAGCCCAAACCCATCGCGTTTCCAGACCCTGCGACGACGGCGGTGCGAGGAAAGCCTTTTGCGATGCTTCCGATGGAGCGGTGGATCGAACTCAAGCTCGCTTCGGGGATGGTGGCCGCGCACCGCCTCAAAGACCTTGCCGACGTTCAGGAGTTGATCCGAACGATCAAGCTGCCTTTGACGCTCTCGAACGCTCTCGACCCATGGGTGCGCGCGAAGTTCGAGGAACTCTGGCACGCCGTGGATGACGGAGCGGCCGAAGATCCGTACTGACCGAGAACCGATCAAGCCCCCGCCTCGGAGCGGTAGCGACAGGAGGGGGTACGCGCCGCTGCCAGGGAATGTCCAGCATCGGCTTGCGGCCGTCGCCCGTAGGGGCCATGGTGCCTCTCGCGAGGGGTCGATCGCTCTCCCCTCGCCGTTCTCTGGAAACATGGGTCTGCGGTTCGCGTCGAAACGGCCTCCTCGGAGGTGTCTGCGGCGCGGTAAAATCCATGCAGAAACGATCAAGAACGTGCCCCTCGCGGGGCTTGGCGTCGGCAGCTTCAATCGCTACGGCGCGACACGACATCGAACAGGTGCTCAAAGCGTTCACACGGCCCGGACGGGGCCTTCGGCGAGGGGCGCTGCAACAGCAGACCCCGATGAACCGAGAAGCCCCCACCTCGCCCGCAAGGGCAGGTGGGGGAGTCGTCACGATCACGTGCGCCAACGGCACCAGCCCGTGTCCCTGCCAGTGGGACCGGTCGAGAGCTGCCTTGCTGACGGCGTGAGATCCGTAGCGCCCGCCCACGCGTAGGGGGCCATTCCCTGGGAGCTCTCGGTGTGGGAAGGCTCCCCCCGCGGCGGCGCCGACGTCGCCAAACCCGTGCGCCGCCGCAGGAGGCGCCGATGAAGCACTACCGCTCCCTGCCCACAGCCGTCTACCGCGCCGAGCAGCGCCTGGAGGTGGTCACCGCCGCCTGGGGACGGGACGAGGACACCACGCTCGCGGACATCGCGCGCGACTACGGGATCTCCGTCGCGCTCGTCACCAAGCTCCAACGCCTCGCCCGAGAGGCCCTCGTCCCCAAGGCGCCTGGCCCCAAGCCCAGGCCGACCACGGTCACGGTCGAGACCGCCGCGCTACCCGTCGTCGCGACGACGGGACTCTCGCTCGACGGCGACCGGGGCGGGGCGGTGATCTGCACGCTCGCCGTCCACAACGGCTCGCTGCGCGGCACCCAGAGCGTCTTCAAAGCACTGGGCCACACGCCCCCGTCGCGCGACGCCCTCGCCAACGCTCGGTGCCAAGCGGGTCTCGCCCCATGTGCTCCGACACACCTGCGCGATGCACACGCTGCAAGCCACACAAGCGCAGGTAATGGGGCTTCGACGGCTGGGGCGGCTGCACGTCTGGAGCGGGGACCCGATCGGCGTAAAGGCATCGCGCCGCTGGTCCACAGCACCGGGCGTGCCTGTGAGAACTCCAGCGATGGTGCCGCCGACGGGTGTCCGTGGAGCAAAGCCCCCGGAGGGCCACCCGGCAGTACGTCCGACAGATCACAGGGGCGGTAATCAGGATAGGATCCAGGGTATGCGGCTGCGTGGATGGATCGGGCTCGCCACCCTGTGGCTGGGGAGCGGAGGATGCAGCGGAAACGCTGAGGCCGACGGGGCGATGAGCGCGTGCGTGCCGTCGTGCCGGTCGGGGTATGCCTGCGTGGGCGGGTCGTGCGTGAGCGCGTGCAACCCGCCGTGCGCCGGTCACGAGACCTGCGTGAGCAGCGGCACCGTGGCGGCGTGCCGATCCGACGACGCTGGGACGGCGGCAGTGGACGCTACCTCGCCCAAGAGCGACGTGGGCCCGGGCGTCGACGCGACGGCTGTGCCCGACGCGACGGCACCATCGGACGTCGTAGCGCCCGCGGACGGGTCGGCGTGCGGCCGCCCGGGCGAGACCTGCTGCGACCTGCGGTACTGCGCGATGGGGGGGGAGTGCGTCGCGACGGTGCGCGACGGCGCCATCGTCGGCGGCACGTGCCGGGTCGCGCCCGCGGGCGTGAACGAGTGCGCCCGCCCGGAGGACTGCACCGGCGCTGGCGAGGTCTGCGGGGGGCCGGTGGTGTCGGGCGCGCACCTGTGCTTCCAGTGCGGTCGCTCCACCGGGACGCTAGGCCTGCTTGCGGCATGCACCAGCAGCGCGATGTGCGCGTCAGGCCTGTGCTCGCTACGACAGTGCAGCACACCCTGTGCTACCGACGCGGAGTGCGCGACGCGCAGCCCCGGCGCGGTCTGCACCGCCGTGCGGTACGCCAACACCATCTCAGCGACGGAGAGCGTCTTCGTCACGCGGACGGTGTGCGTACGGGGCTGCGCCCGCAACGCTGACTGCCCTGGTGGCCAGGTGTGCCACCCCGTGCTCAACCGGGTGACCGACCACCTGGATTTCATCTGCCAGGATACGCCGGCGATGACCGGTCCGGCGGGCACGCCGTGCACGTCGGGCGAGACCTGCCAGAGCGCGCTCTGCCCGGCAGCGCTGATGGCCGGCCGCCCGTCGGTGTGCACCGCGCCGTGCGTGATCGACGCCGACTGCCCCGCGGCGGCGCCCCGTTGCGCGGACTACCTCGTGGCGCGTCCCAGCGGCGCCGCGCAGCCCGCGCGAGGGTGCTTCCTGCCCTAAACCACGGCTACCTCGGGATTCGTTGGTTCTCCTCCCTCCCACGAGTTGCGCAGTGCGACCAGGAGATGCTGGTCAGGAAGGAAGGTCGATCGCGAAAACGACGCGAAATCCTGTAGGTTCTCCAGCGGGTGCGAAACCCGCCCGAGCAGGGTTGAGCCCAGCCGCTCGGTAGCGAGCCTTGCGACGGTCCCGGCGACGGGGTCGGCGATGCGTAGGTACGCGAGCGTGTGGGCCGCCGGACCGCAGCCTCGAAATTCCAATCCCGGGTGCCCAGGGCGTTGCGCAGCCTGAAGGCGACCGCGGCGAGGTCCGTTACGTGGGCCAGGACCTCACTGCACCCGGCGGGGTGTACGACGGCGGCACGCACGAAGAGGAGGACCCAGCAACCTGGGAGACCCTGACCTGTCCCGGACCCCAACCGGTGCCACGGAGCCCCGGGGATCACGCTCCGACGCGCCGTACGTCGCGGACGCCCGTACGGCCGGCCTCGCTCCTTCGCGGGGGCGTCGCACAGAACCAGGGCGTCCGCTCCGAGGAAGGTCGCAGGCGAGGGGAACCGGAGCCTGGGACCGACGCAGGTCAGGGAGTCGGAGGGCCGCATACGAGCGACGACGTCGGGGAACGGCAGGCGGCCGGACCCGGCCGAGCAAAGGCGGCCCGTGTGGATGCGAACTTCAGGAGGGAACCATGACGGCTGCACAGACGGCCGAGTCCATGTCACCGGGACTCGTGAAGGTAGCGGAGAGCCCTGCGTGACCCGCACGCCCGGTTCCATTCGCTGGCTCATTGGATCGATCAGGACGCGCTGGGGCGCGCCTTCCGCTCGTTGCGGAAGGACGCGGCGATCGGCGTCGATGGCATCACGAAGGAGCAGTACGGGCAGGACCTGGAGGGACACCTCCGAGACCTGCACGAACGGCTGAAGGCGGGGCGATACCGTCACCAGCCGATCCGTCGGGTGCACATCCCCAAAGCGTCGGGCGGCACACGCCCGATCGGTGTGAGCACGATCGAAGACAAGGTCGTGCAGACGTCGGTCGCGGCGCTGCTGGGAGCCCTCTACGAGCAGGAGTTCCTGCCCTGCTCGTACGGCTTCCGCCCGGGTCGTAGCGCGCACGACGCGTTGCGGGCACTGCGGGCGCCGATCCAGAACGGCGAAGCGAACTGGCTCTTGGAGGCCGACATCGCGTCCTTCTTCGACAGCGTGGTTCGCGCCGCGCTGGTCGAGATGCTCCGAGAGCGGGTGGCCGACAGCGCGCTGTTGCGCCTGATCGGCAAGTGCCTTCACGTCGGCATCCTCGATGGCGCCGAGTTCTTGGCGCCCGAGGTGGGTACGGTGCAGGGGTCGAGCCTGTCGCCGCTGCTTGGGAACGTCTACCTGCACTACGTCCTGGACGTGTGGTTCGAGCGCGAGGTGCGACCGCGGCTGCGGGGCAGGGTCACCCTGGTCCGCTACGCCGACGACTGTGCGCCACGACGGCGCGGAAAGGAGGCCGTGATGGTCACCTGAAGCAGTGTTGGCGACCGTGACGAAGCGGAGATTTCTGATGGGTCCCGACGGCGGGCGGCGGACCCCCTGACCCGCCGCCGCGCCGTCGGCTGACCCCGTTGCGGGGTCAGCCCGCGGTCTTCTTCCGGCGGGTGTTCTTGCGGGCCTCGGCCTCGCGTCGTCGGTAGCTCTCGCCCTCGATGGCGAGGACGTCGGCGTGGTGGAGCACGCGGTCGATCAGCGCCACGGTGCAGGACGCGTTGGGAAAGATGGTGGGCCAGTCCGAAAACGCGAGGTTGGTCGTCAACACGAGCGGCCGCTTCTCGTGCCGCTCACTGACAATCTGGAAGAGCAGGTCCGCCGCCTTCGCGTCGTAGGACAAATACCCGACCTCGTCGCACACCAGCAGCCCCACGCGAGTGTACTTGCGTAGCCGTTGCTGGAAGAGATGCGGCGTCCCCTGCACGCTCCCGAGGTCCACCAGCATCTTCGCTGCGCTGGTGAAGAGCACCGAGTGCCCGGCGAGGATCGCCTGGTGCGCGATGTTCTGCGCCACCATCGTCTTGCCCAGGCCCTGCGGCGCGACGAGCACGATGTTGCGCGGCTCCGGCGCGGTCAGAAACTCCAGCCGCAGCGCCGACTCGACGAGCTCGCGATCGATGGCGCGGGGCCAGTTCCAGTCGAAGTCGCTGATGGGCTTGAAGCGCCCGAGCTGCGCTCGCACCGTGCGCCGCTCCAGGCTGCGACGTGCGCGGTCCTTCAGCTCCGTCGAGAGCACATGCTCGATCACCTGCGTGGGCGTCAGGCGCTGGCGCGTGGCGAGGTCGATCACGTCGCTCATGTGCGCCGCGACGTAGTGGAGCCCGAGGCTCTTCAGGTCCTTGGCGAGGTCACTCATCGCCTGGCTCCTTGTCGTCACGGCGCGCCTCGCCGCGGTGCGCGAGCTGGTCGTAGGGCGCGAGCGCGTGCGGCGTGACCGACAGCCCTCGCACCCCGGGCCGATCGGGCAGCGGGATCACTGCCCGCGGCACCGCGTCGGTCTCGCGGGCGCGCTGCGCGAGCACGTGCTCGACGCTCTCGACGGACACCGAGCCGCGCGCCATCACCTCGGCCAGCGCGCGGTCGAGGGAGGCGGCGCCGTGGTGATCGAGCAGCTGTCCGAGGCGCACGGCGGGCCGGGCGAGCGCCTGCCCACGCGACGCGAGCGTCTCGAAGAAGGTCTCTGCCGTAGGGCACGCGCCGCGCAACCGATCGCGCCCGCGCAGCTCGTGAGCGGCGCGCTTGGCGGTGGCGAGCACGCGCAGGTGCTCGGGGTCCTCGACGCACTTGCCGGCGTCGAAGGAGCGAGCGTGGCGTGCGACCTCCGCGGCGCCGTCGAGCACCCGCACGAGCGTCGCCGAGGCCACGAGCGTGAGAGGCTTCTGCACGAGCGCGTGAGGGATGGAGTAGTCGTTGCGATCGAAGCGCAGGTACGACGTCTTGCCCGACGCGAGGGCCATCACCGCGTCCGTCGGGAAGGGGTGCGCGGGCAGCCTCAGCAGGCGCTCCCGCTCGGCCTCACGGGCGTCGCGCACGAGCGTCCCCGTCGGGTCGCCGGGGACCTTGCGGGCATCGGCGACGCGCTCGATCCACGACTCCAACTGGGCATTGAGGTCGTCGAGATTGCGATGGGGGCGCGCGGCAAAGAAGCTGTCGCGCAGGTAGCGAATGGTCCTCTCGACCTTCCCCTTTTCATTTCCTCGATACGGCGCGCAGGGCCGCGGCTCGGTGTGGTAGTGGCCCGCGAGCTCGAGCAGCCGCGGGTGGAAGCGCACGTGGTCGCCCACGCGCTCGAGCACGACGCTCTTCAGGTTGTCGTAGAGGATCTTGCGGGGCGCCCCACCGAAGGCCTCGAAGGCGCGCACGTGGCCCTCCAGGAAGGACTCCATCCGCTGGTCGAGGAAGAAGCGGGCGTAGATCCCACGCGAGTGCGAGAGGGTCATCACGAAGCACGAGAGCGGGCGCTTGGCGTGGCCGACCATGAGCGAGCCGAAGCACCCCCAATCGACCTGCCCTTGCTCGCCGGGGAGCGTCGTGAGCCGCAGGAAGGCCTCGTGCCGCGGGGCCTTGCGCACCCGACGCACATAGCGCCGCAGATGCCGCAGCCCCCCGCGTAACCCCGCAGCCGGAGCATCTCCAGGAGGCGTGTGGCGCGCAGCTTCGGGTACGTCGAGAGCGTCTCGTCGATGAAGGCCTTGAAGGGGTCGAGCCGCGAGCGGCAGAGGCGGGTGTGGGCGTTGAGCATCCGCTCGGTCTCGACCGCGTGCGCCACGGTGTCGGGGTGCAGCCCGAGCGACGCCGAGATGGTGCCGACCTTCCAGTGCTCCCCGAAGAAGAGCGCGCGGACGCGGGTGCGCGTCTCCTCCGGGATCATCGCCCGCTCCCGCCGAGGAGCACGTGGCGCAGGTCGCGGAAGTCCCCCGAGCGCATCGCGTCGTGGAAGGCGGCGGGCTTACGGCGAGCGCGCGCGAGGGGGATCCACTCGAGGGAGTACAGCGGCGGCGTACCGCAGTCCGCGAACACGTCGCGGTAGAGAGTGGTCGCGGAGGTAGCGTCCCACTCGTCCACAGCGAGCACACCGCGGACCGTCGCACCCTCCCAGAGCGCCATCGCCTCCAGCAGGAACGGCAGCGCCCGGGGGTGGGTCGTGGAGGGCGCGAGGTGGGCCGTGAGCAGGGTGCGGCCCGGCACCTCGGTCACCATCACGCGCGTGCTCTGGTGGCCCGGCGCGATCACCGCATGAATCGATCTGGACATGGATGGAGGACTCCTGGTCGCCGGTCACGGGCGAGGCCACAGCGGTCTCGGGTGCGGGCGACGGGGCCACCATCGCGGGGAGCGCCGGGGCGGGTTGAGGGTGATCCGTGACTCTTTCGAGGACGCCGCCCAGCGCCGTGATCCGGGCGCGGCGGCGGCCCTGGCGGGCGGCGGCGTGGGCGGCGGCCAGGGAAGGTGTGGGCGTAGCGCCGGTTGGCCTCGCGGTGACGGTGGGCGCGCTCGCGACGATGACAGTCGGGCGAGCAGTAGCGCTGCCCGCGATCGCAGCGCAGACAGAGGGCGATCAGGACGCCGCAGTCGCGGGCCTCGCAACGGAACACGCGGAACGAGAGGGAGAGATCGACAGGGGGCACCGGCGTCGTGCCGGGCCTCCGGGGAGTGGACGACGCGGCGACGGCGTGCGACCAACGGCATGTCGCCGCACGGCACCGCCAAGGCGACCGAAGGCTCGGGAGGTAGAAGCTCCCGGGCCTTCAAGCTTTCCGTGGCCAGGCCCCCGGACTCCACCCCAGGGCGCCCGACGAGTCACCCCGCCGTCGGGACCCTCACGAAACCTCCGCTTCTACGCGGCCATCAACAAGCAGCCTTGCGGGACGGGTCCCAAACCACCGGCAGCTGCTCCGGCCCAATGGCTGGGGTGGTGAGCGTGCTCGGAAAGGCGGGACCAACCCGTCAGGTATGCGCGGGAAAGACGAACGAGAGTGAACCGTCGATGACGTGTCGAAAGCGTATGGATGTCACCGAAACCGGGCTCCAGTTGTTGGCCCGGGACCGAGCCTGGGAGGTGCCTGTCGATGGCCCAGGTGGTGACCGGCATGAAGACGGCGTGAGCCCCGCGCAGGCTCTCGTGTGGAACGTGGGAACCTGTTGCCTCGATGCCAAGGGAGACCTCCGAGTGGTGGACCCATGAGGAGCCGAGTACCGATGCGAGGCGCAGGGGCGGACGGGCTCGTAGTAGCGCAGAGGCCTGGTAATGTGAGCGTGGTCACGATAGTCGATGGGGATCTCGACCTGGCTGATCACGCTGGGTGATGTTCCAAACGAAACCCCCTCGGCGAGCTTGATCAGCACGATCCGAGGGGGTCCCCTCCGTTCAGCCCTGGCAGGCGAAAGGAGGGGTCCACTGTCCCACGGATTGCTGGCCGACCCCAGGCTCTACGACGCCTTGTTTCGCTTCGACGACGACCTTGCCACCGACGTTCGAGAGGGCGGCTGCGTGGGGTGCGGCGGGCGACTTCACCGCGCCAACTACCCACGCAAGCCGCGGGGCAGCCCCGCCGCCCTCGGCCCCGAGTACGACCGGCGCTTCAGCTTCTGCTGTGACCGCGACGCGTGCCGCAAGCGCACCACCCCGCCCTCGGTGCGCTTCCTCGGTCGGCATGTCTATCTCGCCGCGGTCGTCGTCCTGGCCTCGGCGATGCGCCACGGCATCACCGCCGTGCGCGCCGCGAAGCTCACCGCGTGGTTCGGCGTCAGCCGTCGGACCCTCGGGCGCTGGCGACGGTGGTGGCTCCAGACCTTCGTCGCGAGCGAGGTCTGGAAGCGCGTGTGCGGGCGACTGATCCCCGCGCCTGCCCTCGAGACGCTGCCGACGTCCTGGCTCGACGCGATGGGCGCGATGAACGAGGTCGAGCGGGTGCAATGGATCCTGGCCTGGCTGCTCCCGTTGAGCACCACCTCGCCGGGGAAGGGATCACGCATCTTGATGGGTTTCTGAAGCCCGCAGAGCACGCCCGACGACGCCCGCGGACCCGACGAATACGGTCGCTCCCGGGTCCGACGAAGGGAGCAAAACGGGTGAGTGAAGAGCACGGTACGAGGGTTCCAGATGAGTGGGCGCGGATGCGATTCGCGGTCGTGGGTCAGCTGTTGGCCGCGCCGCCCACGGCGCGTGGCGGGGTGCGCCGCGCGCTCGCCGCACTCGCCGCGCAGACGTGGCAGCACCCCATCACCGCGGCGCCGGTGACGTTCAGCGTTTCGACGATCGAAAGGTGGATGTACGCAGCGAAGGGAGAGCGCGTCGATCCGGTGAGCGCGCTGCGTCGGCAGGTGCGAGCCGACCGCGGCACGCAGCCGGCGGTGTCCGCGCGCATGGGCATCGCCCTGGCGGCGCAGCACCAACGGCACCCTGGGTGGTCGTTCCAGCTGCACGCGGACAACCTCGGCACGCTCGTGCGCGAGGACCCCACGCTCGGCGTGATGCCCTCGTACTCGACGGTGCGGCGCTACCTCCATCGCCGCGGGCTCACGCGTCAGCCGAGGCTCCACGAGGTCGCGCGCCCGGGCGAGGTGCGGGCCGCCGTGGCGCGGACGCTGCGGGAGACGCGGAGCTACGAGGCCACGCACGTCCACGGGCTGTGGCACCTCGACTTCCACGTCAGCTCGCGCAAGGTGCTGCTGCCCGACGGGCAGTGGGTGACGCCGCGGATGCTCGGCGTGATCGACGACCACTCGCGCCTCCTCTGCCACGGCCAGTGGTACGCGGGCGAGACCGCCGCCGACCTGGTGCATGGGCTCTCGCAGGCGATCCAGAAGCGCGGGTTGCCGAGGCATCTTTTGACCGACAACGGCAGTGCGATGGTCGCCGCCGAGACCGTCGAGGGACTCGCCGCGCTGGGCATCGTTGGGGACACCACGCGCGCCTACAGCCCCGAGCAAAATGCGAAGATGGAAATCTTCTGGGCCCAGGTCGAGGGGCGACTGATGGCGATGCTCGAAGGGCACCCGGAGCTGACGCTCGCGCTGCTCAACGAGGCCACGATGGCGTGGCTCGAAGGCGAGTATCACCACAAGGTCCACCGCGAGACCGGCGCGACGCCCTTCGACCGCTTCCTGCACGCGCCCTCGGTGGGTCGCACCAGCCCTTCGAGCGACGCGCTGCGCAGGGCATTTCGGATGAAGGCCGAGCGGCGACAGCGCAAGAGCGACGGCACCTTCACGCTCGACGGCGTGCGCTTCGAGGTGCCCTCGCGCTACCGGCAACTGACGACGCTCTCGGTGCGCTACGCGCGCTGGGACCTGTCGTGCGTGGACCTCTACGACGAGCGCCACGGCACGCGGCTGTGCGTCGTCGTGCCGCTCGACAAGGCCGCCAACGCTGACGGTCGGCGCCGCGTGCGCGAGGCTCCGGCGCCGGTCGGGGACGCGAGCACTCCGATGCCGATGCCCGAGCCCGAAGCGATCGCGCCGCGCCTGCGCGAGCTGATGGCGCAGTACGCCGCGACGGGCCTGCCACCTGCGTACGTGCCCCGGGCGGTGACGCCGCCGGACCCGACACCCGAGGCCGCCGCGCACGCCGGTCCCGACGGCGAGGAGGCGTCACGATGAACGCGAGGACATGGTCGGCGCTGGGACTGAAGTACAACCCCTTTTCTCCCGACGTCCCGGTCGAGGCGCTGTGGGTCTCGCCGAGGACCGAGCACTTCTGTTGGCGGGTCAACAACCAGGTGCGCGAGGGCGGCTTCGCGCTCGTCACCGGCGACGTGGGCACGGGCAAGTCGGTGACGCTGCGCGTGCTGGCCGAGCGCCTCGGCGGGCTGCGCGACGTCACCGTCGGCACGCTCACGCACCCGCGCAGTCGCGTCGCGGACTTCTACCGAGAGCTGGGCGAGCTCTTCGGAACTACCTGCACCGCGAGCAACCGCTGGGGTGGCTTCAAGGCCCTGCGCGAGAAGTGGCACGCGCACATCGACGCGACCCTGATGCGCCCGGTGCTGCTCATCGATGAGGCGCAGGAGATGTACCCCGAGGTGCTCTCCGAGCTGCGCGTGCTGACCAGTACGTGCTTCGATTCGAGGGCGATTCTGACGGTGGTGCTCGCCGGGGACGCGCGGCTGCCGGAGATGTTTCGGCGCGAGGAGCTGGTGCCGCTCGGCAGCCGGATGCGCGTGCGCATGACGCACGAGTACGCGACGCGCGAGGAGCTGCGCGGCTGCCTCGTGCATCGGCTCACGCAGGCTGGCAACGCGACGCTCGCGACACCGCAGCTGCTCGACACGCTCTGTGAACACGCGGCGGGCAACTACCGCGTGCTGCTCACGATGGCCGCCGAGCTGCTCGACGCCGCTGTCGCCCGGGAGCAGACGACGCTCGACGAGAGGCTGTACCTGGAGGTCTTCGCCCCGCCCGCGGCGCGACGGACGGCGGCACCCACGGGGAAGGCGGCGCGACGGTGAACCACCCGCGGCACCCGCGCGAGATCGAGACACGGCTGACCCCGGAGATGCTCGCCGAGACGCCCGAGCGGGCCACCGTCGAGGCCCTGCGCGCCGTGCTCGACGTCACCCTCCTCGCGCTGATCGCGGCCAACCCCGAGATGCTCGACGATGGGTGGTCCGCGATGCCCGAGCGGGCGCAGATCCCCTGCCTCCGAGTCGCCCACCGGATCCTCGGGCACGGTCACGCGCTACGACGAGAGCTGGTGCGATATGCGCACCTCCTCGACCGCCAGCGCGAGCGCACCGCCGACCTGCCGAACGACGACCTCCCTTTCTGACGGCGACCACGCAACGAACCGGCGCCGTCGGTCGTGCTCACACGCTCGCCGCAATCCCATCAAAGAGCGTGATCGAATCACCATCAAGAAGCGTGACCACGCTCAGTAATGCGGGCGGAGCGAAGGGGCCCGACGATCTGGCCGAGGGCAGGGGTCAACCCGCGAGGGGAGGAGCCCGTGCCTGAGGCAAAGCCTTACGAGATTCCGAAGCAACTCGTCTGGGATGCGTACCAGCGGGTGAAGGCGAACCGCGGTGCGGCCGGCGTGGACGGCGAGACCCTGGCGGCGTTCGAGAAAGATCTGAAGGGCAACCTCTACAAGATCTGGAATCGAATGTCGTCCGGCTCGTACTTCCCACCGCCCGTGCGGCGCGTCGAGATTCCGAAGGGGAGCGGCGGCACACGCGCACTGGGCATCCCCACGGTTGCGGATCGCGTGGCGCAGACGGTCGTGGCGAAGGTCCTGGAGCCACTGGTGGAGCCCGTGCTCCACCCCGACTCCTATGGCTATCGCCGCGGGAAGTCTGCGCTCGATGCGGTGGCGACTGCGCGAGCGCGGTGCTGGCGCGCCGACTGGGTCATCGATCTGGACATCAAGAATTTCTTTGATGCCATTCCGCATGATCTGGCAGAGCGCGCGGTAGCGCACCACACCGATCTGCCATGGGTCCGGCTGTACCTTGCACGGTGGCTGCGTGCCCCCATGCAGCGCGCGGACGGATCCCTGGAAGCACGGACGAAGGGCACGCCGCAGGGCGGCGTCGTCACGCTACAAACGCTATTGATAACTTCACGTGGCGGGGCCGCGTAACTCGGGCGTAACCGTTCAGCCCCCAACTCCATTGGACAGGAGCTCGAGGGGAATGAGCGAGGGCGCCGCGAGACCGCGTAGCGTCGAGATGACGGCGTCGCACAGGAAGGCAAACACGCTGCGCGCATGCTGACGACACGTCGCGACCACCGTGAGAATCCGCCCTGCAAACAGGCACCCCGTGGGCTATCGCTGCCATAGCTCGTCTTGCGCCAGATGACGCCATGGCGGATCTGCTGCTCGGCGAAGTTGTTCGTCGGCGGCACGCCCTCGTGATCGACGAAGGTCCACATCCGCTCGAACGTCGCCAGCAGCTCGCCGCACGTCCCACGGGTCTTCGACGAGGCCGTCTCGACCCCTTCTTCGAGCAGGCGTCGGAACGTGCGTTTCAGGCGCGCCACCGAGCGCTGCAACCACGCACGATCGCGCCGGCCCTGCTTCACCCAGTGCCACCAGTCGAACAGTCGATCGGTCTCGCGGGCCAGTCGTTCGGCGAGGTCCGCGTCGACCCCGCCGCGCAGCCGGAACTTCTCCCAATCGCGCTTCAGGTGCGCCCAGCAGTACTGCCAGGCCTTCACGCCGAGCACGTCGTACGCGCTCCAACGATCGACCACGAGGATGCCCCTTGAACTCGATCACGAGCTGCGCGGCCGACTCGCCCCCGCGATCGGCGGCCACCTCGAAGAAGGTCGCGACGGCGGTTGCCATCACCCACAGCCAGCCCTTGCGACGACCGCGACGCCAGCTCGTCTCGTCCGCATGCGCCACCGCCTGCTGGCGCGCGGCGACCTTGGCCGCCTCGACGGACGCGGCGACGGCTTCGGAGACGCGGAAGAGCATGCGGGCGACGGTCCCGGCCGACATCGTGACGCCGAGCACCGTGGTGAAGAACATCACCACGTCGCGGTGGCTCATCTTGAACTGACCCACCAACGCTCCGAGCAGTGCTTGCCCTCGTGGCCCGAGCATCGTCGTGGGCGCCTCGGGCGGCAGCGCGCCCCGCGTCGAGGAGCCGCAGCAGGCGCAGGTCAGCGCGTGGATCTGGAACTCGGTGACATGGGCGAGCTTCTCGGGGAGCTCGATCACCTGGTGTCGCAACGGCTCCGGGTCGTCGCCCTCCAGGGCGTGCCCACAGTCCCCGCACGCGACCGGCTTGCAGGGGGACGACCGTGTCCACCTTCTCGGGCGACAGCAGCTCGCGGCGGTGCCCCTTGTGGCCCTTCTGCCCGCCCTTCGGCCGCCCACTCGGTCCGGGTCTGGAGGCCGGCGGGGCGCTCGGTCCGTTGCTGCTCGGCGGCTTCGAGGAGTTCGACGAGTTGGTGCCGACTCGCTCCTCCAGTCGCGCAACCCGCTCCTCCAGCAGTCCACGCAGACGATTGAGCTCTTCGACGTGAGCGAGGGTCAGGTCCAGCAGGTGTTCGAGCGTCTCCAGTCGAGCACGGACAGACGGCGGCAGGCCTGCCAGTTCCTCGGCGCTCACCAGCGGCAACCTGTCGCGCCACGTCGTCACCCCGCGATCGCTAGACGAGCAGAGAGCTCCTGGCAACCCCCTGAACGGTTACACTCGGGCTTCTCTGCGCGCGAGCCAGCGGGATGGCCGACGGAGGGACCCGTGAGCCCGGCGTCGCGGGCCGCAACGCGCGGGTGCTGGACGGGTCGCTCCCCGGGTACCACGCGCTTCTCATGGAACGTCCACTCCGAATTCGAGTGGCGTACGAGCCGACACGGCTCGCGGCGGAGCACCTACGCCACGCGTACGAATGCCTCGTGCCGATCACGCGTCGCGAGGTGCGATCCGCCGCGCCCGAGCCCGTGATCCCAACCCCTGCGCACGTCCGCAGGAAGGAGTCCGCGAGATGATCTCCATCGCCTTGTACGCACGGGTATCGTCGGCGCAGCAGGCCCAGCGCGCCACGATCGACAGCCAGGTCGCGGCCCTCCAGGAGCGTGCTGCCGCCGACGGTCATCGGGTGTCGCCCGACGACCTCTACCTTGACGACGGGTTCAGCGGCACGACGCTCATGCGACCGGGCCTGGAGCGGCTGCGCGATCGGGTCGCGGAGGGCGCGATCGACCTGATCTACGTCCACAGCCCCGACCGTCTCGCTCGCCGCTACGCCTATCAGGTGCTGCTGCTCGAGGAGTTCGCGGCCCGAGGGGTGCGGGTCGTGTTCCTGCTCGGCGCGCGCGGGGAGACGGCCGAGGAGACCCTGCTCACGCAGGTCCAGGGGATGGTCGCGGAGTACGAGCGCGCACGGCTGATGGAGCGCTACCGTCGCGGCAAGCTCCATCGCGCGCGGCAGGGTCTGGTCAATCCCCTGTCGGGCGCGCCCTACGGCTACCGCTACGTCGCGCGCACCGCCACGGAGCCGGCGCGTTACGAGGTTGTGCTCGCCGAAGCGGAGGTCGTGCGCGGCCTGTTCGACGCCCTCGTCCATCGCCAGCAGTCGATCGCTCAACTCGTGCGCGACCTCAACACGGCGGGCGTCCCTACGCGACGGGGCGCGCCGCGCTGGGACCGCTCGACAGTCTGGGGCATCCTGCGCAACCCGGCGTACGCAGGCGAGGCGGCCTACGGCAAGACGGAGTCGGTGCCCCGCGGCCAGCTGCTGCGACCCATCCGCAGCAAGACCAGCACGCCGCGACGTGCCAGGAGCGCGGCCCGCGCCCGCGCCACCGAGCAGTGGATCTCGATCCCCGTCCCGGCACTCGTGACGTCCGAGGTCTTCACCGCGGCGCGCGAGCAACTCGAACGCAACAAGCGGCTCTCGGCGCGCAACGCGCGGGGTCACCGCTACCTGCTGCAGGGACTCGTGGTCTGCGCGAGCTGCGGCTACGCCTACTACGGCAAGGCCGTCTCGCCGGCCGCGCGCAAGGGGCGCCCCTGCTACGCCTACTATCGATGCGTGGGCAGCGACGCCTACCGCTTCGCGGGCGGCCGCATCTGCCACAACCCGCAGATGCGCGTGGACCCGCTGGACGCTCACGTCTGGGACGCCGTGCGGGCGACGCTCGAAGATCCCGCGCGCGTCTTGAATGAGTGGGTGCGCCGCGCCGAGAGCGACCGCGTACAGGTCGAACGTCGTGCTCAGCGCGACGCTGCCGCGCAGGTCGTGACCGCGCAGGAGCGGAGTCTGACCCGCCTGCTCGATGCGTACGAAGCGGGTGCCCTCGACCTGCCGGAACTGACGGCGCGCTCGGATCGCTTGAAGGCGCGGCTCACGCATGCGCGGGAGGCGTTGGAGCAGGCCGAGACGCAGCTCGCGGAGATCGTGACGTTGCGTGCGGTCACGGGGCGTCTCGAAGACTTCGCGGCGCGGGTCCGTGGAGGACTCGAGCAGCTCTCGTGGGAGGAGCGCCGCGATCTCATCCGCCTCCTCGTCGCGCGCGTCGAGATCGACCCGGAGGGGGCGACGGTCGTCTTCCGGCTGCCGACGAGTCCCACCACGGGTGGACCGGCGCCGACGAATTCGTCTCCGGCAGGGAGCGCCGATGCAAGTTGTCACTTGCGTGGGAGGCGTGAGGAGTCCGCTGCTGGCCAACCTCTTTCTCCACTACGCGTTCGACGCCTGGATGCAGCGGGAATTCCCCGGGGTCCAGTTCGAGCGTTATGCGGACGATGCCATCGTCCACTGTCGGAGCGAGCGGCAGGCTCAGTCGGTCCTGGAGGCCATCCGGGGTCGGTTCACACAGTGCGGGCTGGAGCTTCATCCGACGAAGACCCAGATCGTGTACTGCAAGGACGCCGACCGCCGGGGTGTGTACGAACGGGTGGCGTTCGACTTCCTCGGCTACACCTTCCAACCTCGACGCGCGAAGAATCGCGCGGGGAAGTTCTTCGTGAGCTTTCTCCCCGCGATGAGCACCAAGGCCGCCACGAGGATCCGAGCCACCATCCGCGCGTGGCGGATGGCGTCCTCCAGAAACAACCAGCGTCTGGAAGATCTCGCGAACCTCGTCAACCCGTCGGTGCGGGGCTGGATGAACTACTACGGTCGGTTCTACCGCTCGAAGTGTGTTCAGACCCTGCGACATCTCAACAAGGCCCTGGCCGCCTGGGCGCAGCGGAAGTTCAAGCGGTTGCGACGTCGAGAGCGCGCGTCGATGCACTGGCTGGGGGGCATCGCGCAACGGGAGCCGAACCTGTTCGTCCTGTGGCAACTCGGCGTCCGACCCGAGGCTGGATCGTAGGAGCCGGATGAGGCGAGAGTTTCACGTCCGGTTCTGTGAGGGCCCGGGGGGGCAGTTCCCCCGGGCTACTCGACTCGTGATCGCGTTCGAGCGCCACGACGACGCCCAGCGCGTGATGCAGGTGCTGCCCCAGCGGATGGCGAAGTACGGACTACGCCTGCACCCCGACAAGACCCGTCTGCTGCCGATCGGACGCCCCTCCGCGAGCGATCCCGGCGGCAAGGGACCTGCGACCTTCGACTTCCTGGGTTTCACGGTGTTCTGGCGCCGTACCCACGGAGGGAACGGGTGGCGGGTGGGCATGACGACACGCAAAGGCCGGCTCCGGGGGGCGATCGAGGCCCTCGGGGACTGGTGCCGACGCCATCGGCACGAGCCCCTCAAGGAGCAGCAGGCCGGTCTCGCACGGCGGCTCGACGGCCACTTCAACTACTTCGGTGTCCAGGGGAACTTCTCTGCGCTCGCGCGTCTGTCGCACGCGGCGAGGCGTCTCTGGTTCAAGTGGTTGAATCGCCGGAGTCAACGAGCGCGCCTGACGTGGGAGCGATTCCGCGCGATCGTGGAGGACTTCCCGCTGCCCCGAGCCTCGATCCGCGTGAGGCTCTGGGGCGACTCTTCGTGAGCCGCATCCACGGAAGAGCCGGATGGTGGAAATCTCCTTGTCCGGATCTGGTGAGGGCCTCGGTCGGGGGAGTGCCTGTGACTCTCCCGGCCGGGGCTACTCGACACTCGCCCCTCGTAGCCTCGCGCGCAGGCCGTAGTTCCTGGGAGTAGGAGCTCCTGCGCCACGGCGGCACCCTCTGGGTTGCTGAGACCGGAGGCACCCCATGGCGCAGAAGCGTTCCGAGGATACGTCCACCACCGAGATCGAGACCACTCCCGAGCGGGCCCCGACCCCACCCCCCTGGTTCGCCGACGCCCTCGTGGTGCTGCGGGCGGTGCGCGTCCGCGCGCTCTGGTCGGCCCTGGTCGAGCGGATGCGGGTCGAGCGCGGTCGCGCAGGCGTGTACGTCGCCCTCGACTACCTCCTGGTGCTGCTCACCTTCGCCGTCTCCGACGCGCCGCATCTCAAGGCACTGTTCGCCCAACTGCCCCCCATCGCCTCGGCGCTCGCCGCGGTCTGGGATCGCGCGACGTTGCCCTCGCGCGCGGCGCTCTCGCGCTTCCTCGAAGCCGCCCGACCGCACCACGTCCGCGCCTTCGGGGCGATGCTGCTCGACGACCTGATCGACGCCGGCATCCCCACCGAGCAGGCCGGGGGCCTCTTCGATCGCGACGGTCAGCGCACCCTCGTCTTCGACGACGACGGCACCTACCACGGTGCGCGTCAGCGCGAGCTCGCCGACGACGCGACCCGCCCGCCGCCCCTGCGTCGCGCCCGAGACCTCTGCGCGCGCGGCTACTACGGCGGCTCCGGGCGCGGGGACGTGACGCGCACGCGCACGACGCTCCAACAGGCTCACACGCAGGAGTGGCTGGGATGCTGGAGCGCGCCGGGCAACGGGCATCCGTTCGCCCAGATCGAGGACGCCTGCCTCGCCGTCGTGCGCTACCTACTCGCGCGGGGACTGGCTGCGACGCAGGGCCTGCTGCGCCTCGACGGACTCTACGGCTACGCGCGCATCGCCGCGGCGATCACCCGGCACGGCCTGGGGTACTTGATGCGCTGCGCGGACTACCGACTGTTCCACCGCACGGTCGTGCAGGCGGTGATCGCCCAGCCGCCTCACGCCACCTACGCCTCCCCCGACTCCCCGGTGCGGCGCGACGCGTGGCAGGTGCTGGATCTGCCGTGGGTGGCCGCCAAGGACCCGGCCGATGCCGTCGTGACGCGGTTGATCATCACGCGACGACCGGCGATCGAACCGGGCAAACCGCGCGTGGGCAAGCGCGTGGGCGACCACGTCTTCGAGCTGTTCGTGACCGATCGGTGCGCGAGCGGCTGGTCGATCGAGGACGTGTTGAGCATCTACTTCGCTCGTGGAGGCTTCGAGGCGACGCTGGCTCAGGAGGACCGCGAGCGAGACCTCGATCGGACCGTCAGCTGGATCGCGGCCAGCCAGGCCCCGCTCGAACGCATGCGCAGATGCAGCGCGACGGACGAGATGTCGATGAGCGTGGCGGCGGCGGCCATCGCGCAGGTGATCTTGAGCGAGACGCCGAGGGCGACGTGATGAAAGATCAACCGCAGCAGCGCTGCCGGATCGGTGATCTTGGCCTTCAACTGAGACGGCACGGGCTTGATCACCCCGTGCTTCACCGCCAGTTCACGCCACCCCGCCGGCAGCTGTGCCTCGATCATCGCCCAGTCGCCCGCGAGCCCACCTTGCGTGTCCATGGCGCAGCCGTGCCCGACCCGGAGCTCTCGCGCAATCGCAATCTCGCGAGGGCGACCGACGATCGCCGCTTAACACCTATGACCGCGACCCCTCCGTTCGTCGGCCTTTTCGGCCCGTGTGCCTATGACTGTCAAAGTCGGGTCTGCCACCGGGGCGGTACGGTCGGACGATGCGGTCGACGAAGCTGGCAGTCACCATCGTGCTCGCGGCCCTGGGCCTGCTGCTCGGCGTCCGCTTCACGACCCGTCGCGCACCTCCGCGCCTGCCCCCGTCGGTGCACGCCGCGCGGGACGCCGGGAGGGCGATCGGGGAGACGTCCGTACCCGGGGCGGGCCACGCGGACACGGACGCAGGCGCCCCTGCGGGGCTTGACGCGAGCGCTACGAGTGGAGACGCGACGCCCGCTGCGAACATCGCCCCGAGGCATCGCGCATTGGAGAGCCGTCGCCGGGACGAGCTCGCGGCGCAGATCTACCGCGACCTCCTCCAGCACGGGCGGCGCGTCGCGTCGGTGCGGGCGACCGACAGCGGCGGTGGGGTCCGCGACAACCTCCGGGTGGTAAGGGGAGATATGCAGCGACGCCTTCAGCCGCGAGGTCGCGCGGACGTACCCGCTGGCGCGGGCGGGATACACCCTCGTCGCGTGCGTGCAGTCGAGCACGCGGAACACCTTCCTGACCGGCATTCCCACTGAGGATCTTCCCCGCGGGGACGCCGACCATGGCAGCCGGAGCCCCGCCGTCCGACGCCCGTGACGCCGTCCCCAGCCCTCGCGGTATTCTCCGTGGCCTCCATGCTTCCTCGCCAGGCCCTGCTCGTCGTCGTCTGTATCGGTTGCACCGTGGGCAGCTCCGTCGTTGGCGACCCGGGCGGCGACGCGGCCACCGACATCGCCACAGAGGACGCCTCCGACCAGGGCGTCGCTCGCGACGTGATCGACGCCGCGAGTCCGGGCTGCCGGGGGAACGGCGAGTGCGACGACGGCGTCGCGTGCACCGTGGACGCCTGCCGCGCGGGGCGCTGCGAGCACGCGCCCACCACCGAGCTGTGCCCCTCCGGGTCGGCGTGCGAGATCGCCCGCGGCTGCCGCCCTGTGCGCTCGTGCCGCGACGACACCGGCTGCCGCGACGACGACCCGTGCACCGTCGCCGAGCGCTGCGACCTCACACTGCGCACCTGCGCCTTCGACGAGCTGCCCGCTGGGACGCCCTGCGGCGCGGCGGGCTCGGACCGGAGCTGCCGCGGCGGCGCGTGCCAGTGCCCGGCCGATCGGACGACGTCCTGCAGCGACCGGTGCGTCGACGCGCGCACCGACCCGGAGCACTGCGGCCGCTGCGGCAACGCCTGCGCCGCGGGCGCCTGGTGCCGCGACGGGGACTGCGCCTGCCCGGCGCCGCAGGTGCACTGCCCCGGCGTCGGCTGCGTCGACACGCGCGTCGACACCGGCCACTGCGGC
The DNA here is from genome assembly GCA_016704445.1 of Deltaproteobacteria bacterium. Lineage (GTDB taxonomy): Bacteria > Myxococcota_A > Polyangia > Polyangiales > SCUS01. Next base: position 54,684 of record JADJAE010000025.1, on the reverse strand, counting down.
GCCTGCGGGTCGGCCTGCCCGGCGGGGGCGCAGTGCATCGAGGGGCGCTGCCTCAGCCCGTGCGCGGCCGGGACCCACCGCTGCGGGACGGCCTGCCTCACCGACAACAGCCCCGCCTCGTGCGGGACACACTGCGAGCCCTGCGTCGCGCCGACGAGCGGCGTCGCCACCTGCACGCTCGCGGGCACCAGCGGCACGTGCGACTTCACCTGCAACGCGGGCACGCACCGCTGCTCCGACCGCTGCGCGCCCGACGACGCCGTCGCCTCCTGCGGCGACCGCTGCCAGCCCTGCTTCTCCCCGGACAACGGCGCCGTCGTCTGCGCCGCCGGGCGCTGCGTGATCACCTGCGCGGCGGGCTTCCACCTGTGCGGCGAGCGCTGCCTGTCCGACGTCGCGACCGCGTCGTGCGGCGAGCGCTGCGAGCCCTGCGCCACCACGGCCAACGGAGCGCCCAGCTGCCTGGCGGGGGCGTGCGGCATCACCTGCAACGCGGGCTTCCGCCTGTGCGGCGACCTGTGCTCGGACGGTACTTCGCCCCTCGCTTGTGGCCCCTCGTGCACGCGGTGCCGCATCCCCACCAACGGGCGCGCCACATGCGCGGCGGGCGCGTGCGGGTTCGCCTGCGACCCGGGCACGCACCGCTGCGGCGACGACTGCGCCCGGGACGACGCGCCCCAGTCGTGCGGCGGCCGCTGCGAGCCCTGCCCGGCGCCCGCCAACAGCCGCGCCACCTGCGCGGCGGGCGCGTGCGGGTTCGCCTGCGACCCGGGCTACGTCCGCGCGGGTGACGGCTGCCGCGAGTTGCCCAGGCTGGAGTGGCCGACCTCCGACACGCACGTGACCAGCCGGCGCCCGACGCTGCGGTGGCGGCTGCCGGCGGGCCTCGACCCGGACGCCGCGGACTCCGTGGTCGAGGTCTGCCGCGACCGCGCATGCGGCACGGTGATCGACACGCTGCGAGCGCGCGGGGGCCGCGGCGTCCCGGCGACCGACCTCCCCCGCGGAACCGTCTTCTGGCGGGTGCGGGCGGGTGGGCTCTCGAGCGCGGTGTGGTCCTTCGCGGCGGGAGGCCCGGACACGCCCGCAGGGAGCAACCCCGGCGCAGGAGCGACCTGGGGCGTGACCCCGGACTTCAACGGCGACGGCTTCGACGACCTGGTCGTAGGGCAGCCCCAGGCGACGCCGGGCCCCGGCGTGGTGGTGTACCCGGGGGGCGCGTCGGGCCTGCGCACGGACGCCGCGGTGATGCTGGCCCCGCCGTCGGACGCCGCGGGCTTCGGGCTCTCCGTGGCGGCCATCGGCGACGTGAACGGCGACGGGTTCTGCGACCTCGCGGTGGGCGCCCCCGCCGCGCTGCGCGACGTCGGGCAGGTGTTCATCTACCACGGCTCCCTCGGCGGCCTGCGGAGCGAGCCCGACGCGGTCCTCAACGGCGCCGACCCCGCCATGTCGCAGTTCGGCTCCGTGATCTCCGGCGGCGGCGACGTGAACGGCGACGGCTTCGCCGACCTCATCGTGGGCGCCCCGCAGGCGATGGTCCTCGGCCGCGCCTACGTCTACTACGGCTCCGCCCGAGGGCTCTCTCCGACCCCCTCGACGCTAAGCCCCTCGGACACCGGTATGGCGGGCTTCGGCGTCTCCATCGCCGACGTCGGCGACCTCGACGGCGACGGCTTCAGCGACGTGGTCGTCGGGGCCAACCTCGTCGATGGCTGGGCGGGCGCCGCGTACGTCTTCTGCGGCGCCGCGGGCGGGCCCCCGCCATTGCCCACGGCCCGGATGACGCGCCCCGAGGGCGGCCAGTTCGGCTCGGCGGCGGCAGGCGCCGGCGACGTCGACGCCGACGGGCTGCCCGACTTCGCCCTGAGCGCCCCGGGATTCTTCGAAGCGCGAGGTCGCGCCTACCTCTACCCGGGCAACCGCGCCCGGCGATGGATCGACCCGGCGGTGGTCCTCGAAGGGGCCGGCGGTCGGCTGGCGGACTTCGGCACCGCGCTCGCCTCCGCGGGCGACGTCGACGGTGACGGCGACGATGACCTGCTGGTCAGCGCACCGAGGCGGGGCGATGAGGTCGGCTCGGTCTACCTGTTCGCGGGGAGCAGGATGGGGCTGTCGGAGACGCCCGCGCAGGCCTTCGACGGGGACGCCGCGGGCGCGTACTTCGGGAGCTCGCTCACTGGCGCGCGCGACCTCGACCACGACGGCTTCAGCGACGCGGCGTTCGGGGCCGAGCGGCTCATGTCGTCCCGCGGGCGGGTGACGGTGTACCGCGGGAGCGCCGCGGGCCTGGGCTCGCCGACGGCGCTGCCAGGTCCGTCCAGCGGCGCGCGCTTCGGGGTCTCGCTCGCGTGGCTCAACGCGGCGCGGCCCCCAGCGTCGCCAGCTTCTCGCGGGCGCGGCGGTGCTCCGGGTTGATCTGCAGCGCCCGGCGGTACTGCGCGATCGCCGCCTCGACCTGTCCGGAGTGCTCGTAGGCGAAGCCCAGGTTGATGGTCGCCTGGAGCTGCTCCGGCTCGACGCGCAGGGCCTCGCGAAACTCATGGATCGCCGCCGCGAACTCGCCGCGAGCGTAGAAGACGCTCCCGAGGTTGGTGTGCGCGCGGGCGTTGTCGGGGTTCGCCGCGACGAGGGCGCGGTACTCCTGCGCGGCCTGCTCCAGCTCGCCCGCCCGCTGGAGCGTCGAGCCCAGGTTCAGCCGCATGTCCGGGTCGGTGGGGGCGAGCTCGACCGCGCGCCGCTGCCGGCGCAGGGCCTCGGCCAGCTCGCCCCGCTCGCCCAGGATGAGCCCGAGGGCGCTGTTGGCGTTGGGCGACTCGGGGGAGACGGCGACCATGCGGCGGTCGAGGGTGAGCGTGTCGCTCCAATGCGCGAGCTGCGCGCGCGTGAGGCCGGCGAGCACGCCGCCCGACAGCAGGGCCGCGGCGACGAGCGCGCGGCGGTGGGCGGGGGAGGCGCCCCACGCCCGGGCGGCGACGGCTGCGAGCGGCAGCGCGAGGCCGATCATGGGGAAGTGGGTGTACTTGTCAGAGAGGACGACCCAGCTGTAGTGGACGAGCCCCAGCGTGGGGAAGATCGCCGCCGCGAAGAAGGCCGCGCCGGCCGGCAGCGCGCGCCGGCCGCGCCAGGCGAGGTACGCCGCCGCCGCCGCCACCGCCGCGACGAGCGCCACGCGCCCGACCACCGCGGGGTTGGCGAGGGAGAAGGGCTGCGGGAGCAGGTAGACGGGCGAGAGTCCGCGCGGCGCGGCGATCTTTTCGAAATAGAAGCCGAGGTTGTGCAGGACGAGCAGCGGCGCCGGGGCGTCGACGGCGGCGCCGCTGTGCATGAACCCCGCGGTGGCCGCGTGGGACTGATACGCCACGACCATGGCCACCGCCATCACGAGCAGGAAGGGGATCTTGTCGCGGAGGGCCGCGACCCCGAGCCGACGCAGCGGCCAGTAGTCCAGGACGATCAGCAGGAGCGGGAGCGGGGTGGTGGTCGGCTTCGACAGGACGCTGAGCACGTACAGCAGGAGCGCCAGCCAGCGCCACCGGGGGCGACCGCCGGCGCGGGCGTAGGCCGCGTAGGCGGCCAGCGAAGCCACGCCGAAGAACGAGGCCAGGAGCGTCTTGCGCTCGGAGATCCACGCCAGCGGCTCGACGCAGAGGGGGTGGAGGGCGACGAGCGCCGCGACGATGACCGCGGGCCACGCCTCGACGGCGAGGAGGTGGAGGAGGAGCGCGAGCCCGAGGGCGAACCCGACGTGGAGGGCGAGGTTGGTGGCGTGGAAGGCCTGGAGGTGACCGGGCCGTCCGCCGAGGGCGTAGTCGATCATCAGCGAGGTCATGGTGAGCGGGATGTAGTAGCCCTTCACCGTGGAGGGACGGAGCTCGGTGAAGAACCGACCGACGGAGGCCGCCTCCGGGTTTCGCACGAGCGGGTTGTGCTGCACGAAGGTGTCGTCATCGAGCATGTCCGCCTGGCAGGCGAGCACGGGCCACTCGACCGCCAGCACGAGGCCCGCGAGGAGCAACAGGGCGGGGAGCAGCCGGCCGTCGGCGCGCGGACGGGGCGACGGGCGGGCCGGCCGTGGCGCGGTCCGGACCGCGGCGGGCGCACGACCCGATCGAGGCGAGGAGGAGCCGACCCGCGTAGTCCGTCGGTGCAAGGACCTGATCTTACGTCTTCAGTAGGTATTCTGGAGGTCGCCGCGACGCAGCGGTGACGAAGGGACCGCAATCCGTCGCGTGCGTCAACCTGATCATGCCCCACGGTCTGGTGGGTCGTCCGGCTCATCGACAACCTGCTGGGCGAAGCCGGGATCCGTCGATCGTCCCCCCCCTGGCAAGCGGGGTTCACCCGCCGGTACAGTAGGGGCCTCACTGAAGATCGGGCGAAGTCCGACGTCCGCGAGGGAGCCCTGGATGCGCGCGACGATACGAAGGATGACCGCGTTCACGGTGACGATTGCTTCCCTGCTGGGCGCCTGCGCGACGAACGACGTCGGAAATGTCGGTACCGACGCGGCGAACATAGGGGTCGTGGATGCCGTCGCGGCCGACGCGCCGTTGGTGGACGTGCCGTTGGTGGACGTGCCGTTGGTGGACGTGCCCGCGGTCGATGTGCCGTTGGTGGACGTGCCGTTGGTGGACGTGCCCGCGGTCGATGTGCCGTTGGTGGACGTGCCGTTGGTGGACGTGCCGTTGGTGGACGTGCCCGCGGTCGATGTGCCTACGGTCGATGTGCCCACGGTCGACATCGCCGACCAGGACGTTCCGGTGCTGGAGGTCGCCCCGGAGGACGTGCCCGTGGTGGATGGCGGGCAGGTCGACGTCGCTACAGTCGAGGTCGCCCCGGAGGACGCGCCTGGGGACGACGTCGTCGCGGACGACGTACCCGCCGTCTTAGATGTCCCGGATGTGGGGATGGACGTCGCTTCGGCCCCGATTGATGGCGCGAACCTCGACGCCTCGGAAGGCGAGGACGCGATCGCACCCGAGGAGTTCCCGGACGTCCCCGCGGCCGCCTGCTCCGACCCGCAGCATCGGCTCTGCGACGGGGTTTGCCGCGACGTCTCCACCGACCTGGAGAATTGCGGCGCGTGCGGCAGCGTCTGCGCGACCGGACGGCGGTGTGTTCGCGGGATGTGTGCTCCACACGGACAGCGAAGCTGCGATCCGATCGTCGTCGGCTGCGGTCTGGTCCGGATCGAGGGCGGAGGGTTCTCGATGGGAGAGCCTCCGCCGGGCCACGAGGTGACACCCGTGCAGGACGTTCGGGTGGGCTCCTTCGAACTCGACGCCTACGAGGTCACCCTGGCGCGCTTCAACGCATTCTGGACGGTTCGTGACCGTGACCTCCCGGCGATCCGCAGCGCGCCGATCGAGTACCCCGGGGGCCGGGTGGTCTCGTGGACGGGTACGGGGGAGGAGCCGACCCCGGAGGACACCCGGTTCAATTGGTCCAGCGGCCCTGGGCCGCGCGAGGGGCATCCGATGAACGGCGTCGACTGGTGGGCGGCGCAGGAGTTCTGCGTCTGGGATGGTGGCCGCCTCCCGACCGAGGCGGAGTGGGAGTTCGCAGCGCGCGGTCGAACCGTGGAAGGCCTCACGACGCCGCGCGCCTACCCGTGGGGCAACAGCGCGCCGCGAGGGAACGACCGGAGCGTCTGCGATCGCGCGCAGTGGAATTACTGCGCGGGGGAGGACGGCGCCAGCACCCGGAGGGTCGGACGATTCGCCCCCGTCGCGGGCCTCTACGACATGACCGGCAACGTCTGGGAGTGGACCGCCGACTGGTTCGCCCCCTACACGTCGCCGACGTGTTGGAACGGGGGCGTCCCGCCGAATCCGATGTGTACCGATCGCACGACGGACGAGCACACCATCCGCGGCGGAGGCTGGGACTGCGGCAACATCGCAGTGCGCTCGACCACGCGCATGGGCGTCACCTCGCACACCCACTACATGGACACCGGGATTCGCTGCGCCCGGACAGTTCCCTGAGAAGGGAGGGCGTGACCGCCGAGCCGGGGTTGAAGCGCGCCACGCCCTCAAACCGTTTCCCGTCGGCCTCCACTCATGTCGTTGACAGTGGTCAGTAACCATGTTGCGATGGTATGGGCTTGTCCATACCGCGCCGGAGACCGCCCAAACTCAGCACTATCAGGAAAGCGGCGAACTCTCAGGTAGCCGATCCGATCACTCCGATATCGTTCTTCCTGGAGCCCAGGCGTCGCTTGCTCCTGTGGGTCGTGGTATTCGGGATCTATGCCCGCCTGGCCAAGCAGGCGGCGGTCGTGATCCTCATGGACTCGTACCAGTACGAGCGGGCGACGGTCGCGAGCGTGGTCGCGTTCCGGGCGGCGACTCCCTTCCAATATCGCGTGCTCGTGCCGGCCGTGATCCATTGGGTTGCCGCCCACGGGCACGGCGACCTGCGACGCCTCGCCGACGCCGCGGTGTGGATCTCACTGCTCGCCGTCCTCGGGTGCTTCCTGGCGCTCTTGCGATGCTTCCTGCCGTTCGGACTCTCGGTGGTGTTCGCGCCGACGATCCTGCCCGTCCTCTGGTGGGACCACACGCAGATCGGGACCGATCACTTCCTGTATCTCTCGGATTTTCCCGCCGTCGCGTTCCTGGCACTCGGGATCACGCTGCTTCTGAAGAGGCGTTACGGCTGGTTCTACCTGGTCTTTGTCGTCGCGACCGTCAATCGTGAGACCAGCATCCTCCTGACTGTCGCGTTCCTCGCCATGGCGTACGGGCGCGAGCCACTGCGGAGACTCGCGGGGCATGCCGCGGCGCAAGCCGCCTTGTGGGTCGTGACCACGTCCGCCCTCCGTCACGCGTTCGCGGACAACCCGGGCGCCGGCACGTACGAACTCCACCTCTGGGGCAATCTCGAACTCACTAGGCAGATCCTCCTGGGCGCGAACACAATGCTGGGTGCCGCCATGCCCCTCCTGTTCGGCGGGGCGTATGCGATCGTGCCGTTCTTCTGGTCGCGGCGCTCGACCGAGGCCAAACGCCTCCTCTGGCTCGTGCCGGTGGAGTTCGCAATCATGTTCTTTGTCGGCAACATCCTCGAACTGCGGATCTATGACGACGCGCTGCTGATCGTCTTGCTGAACGCGTGCCTCGTCGCCGCGTGCTTCGTCGCCGCGGTCGACGGCGACGGTGCGGTTCGCGCCGACGGTCGGCGCGCGGGACGCTGACCTCGCCATCCACCCCTCGCGCCCCACGGGCGCTCACCCCGCGGCGCCGCGCGATTCGAATCCAGAGGCGTCCGAGAGGCGTTGAAGGGGGCTAGTCTCGGGGCTTCCAGTATGCGCCGAAACCGCTCTCTGCCTGCTTCGTCAACCGGCTCGAGGTCTGCGCAGCACGGGCGCCGCGCGGCGCCGGGCAGGAGGCAGGCGCCACCGCCCGGACCGCGGCCGTCGCGACCGGACCGGGAGGGGACCCGGCTCGAGAGGGCGATGGGGTCGGGCGGCGCATTCGTCGCGGTGATCATCCTGGCCGCGGTCGTTCGCGCCGCGAATGTCTGGTGGTTCCGCGTGAGCCCGGCTGCGGAGCACCTCATCAGCGACCACGCGGAGTACGACAACTGGGCGCAGCGGATCGCTGCGGGCGACTGGGTCGGACACGGGGTCTTCTGGGTCGACCCGCTGTACGCCTACGTGCTCGCGGTCCTCTACAAGCTCTTCGGCCACGACCTGACGCTGGTCCGCGCCGTCAACGGTGTGTTCGGGGTCGGCAGCGTCGTGTTCGCCGGCGCCATCGCACGGCGCATCACGGGGCGGGCGGCCGTGGGCAACGCGGCCATGTTCGTGGCGGCGCTGTTCGTTCCGCTGATGCACAACGAGCTACAGATCGAGAAGGCGTCGCTCACGACGCTCCTCGCCGCCGCCGCGCTCGCCGTGTTCCTGCGCGGCACCCGCCGCGCGATCGCGGTGGCGGGGCTGCTCACCGGCCTCGGCGTCCTCGGTCGGGGGAACCTCCTCTTGATGGTCCCCGCGGGCGTCATGGCGCTCCTCCTGGAGCCTCGCGCCGCGAGCCCGCCGCAGGCCCGACGGCCGCCAGGGCGAGCCAGCGCGGCGTTCCCCATCACCCGCGAGTCGCTCTCCCGCGCGGCGCTCTTCGCGGGCGCCGCCGCAGCGGTGATCGGCGTGCTCACCGTGCGCAACGTCGTGGTCGCCCACGAGCTCCTCCTGACGACCTCCATCGGCGGGCCTGCCTTCTACGCCGCGCAGCTCGCCGGGTACGAGCACGGGGCGTACGAGTCCCCCTCCTTCGTCCGGCCCATCGCCCGGTACGAGCACGACGACTTCCACGCGGAGGCCGTGCGCCGCGTGGGGCGCCCGATGTCCGACACGGAGGTCAACGCGTACTGGATGCGCAGGGGCGTCGACGAGGTCCTCGCTCACCCCGGCGCGACCCTCGTCCGCTCGCTGACGAGGCTGCGCCTCGCGTTCCACCAGTGGGAGGTCCCGGACAACGACGAGGTGGAGACCGCCGCGCTCTACTCGCCGTTGCTGCGCCTCCCGCTGTTCTGGTTCGGTCAGGTCATGCCCTTCGCCGTGCTGGGCACCGTCGCGTGGTGGCGGCGGTCGCGCGCGGCGCGCGTCACCGCCGGCGCGGTGGCGGTCTACGTCGCGGGCCTCGTGATGTTCTACGTGGTGGGGCGCATGCGGCTGCCGGTGGTCGTCCCGGTCATCGCGCTGGCGACGGCCGGGGCCGCCTGGTGGATCGACCGGGCGCGCTCGCTCGACGCGCGGGGCGCGGTCGGCGGCGCCGCGCTCGTCGCCGTGGGCCTCGCCGTGTGCATGTCGCGCCCCGCCTGGATGGTCGAGGGGCGCACCTCGGGCCTGATGACGTCGTACGCCAACCTGGGCTCGCAGTGCGTGTCCGCGCGTCGGTTCGACGAGGCCATCACCGCGTACGAGCGGGCCGTCGCCATCAACCCCGAGTTCGTGCTGGGACTGCGCAAGCTCGGCGACCTCTACCTCGGGCGGCGCCGCTACGCCGACGCGGAGCGCGCGATGCGCCTGGTGCTGCACCACAAGCCGTCGAGCCCGCTCGGCCACGCGGCCCTCATCCGCCTCTACGAGACCATGGCGCGCGACCCGTCGACGGGGGGAGCGGGCGCCGTGCGAGCGCGCCTCGCGGACGCGTACCGGGCCGCGGGTCAACAAGACGACGCCGCGCGCCTGCTGAACGAAGCGGCCCCCCGTGCAGGCGCCGGGGCGCCGTGACCCGCGGCCCGGTACGCGTCCGCGGCGCGTGATAGCGTCGGCGCATGCGGCTGCGCGGACACCTCGGGCTCGCTACGTTATGGCTGTTGGGGAGCGTCGGCTGCGGTGGAAATGCCGAGGCCGACGGGGAGATGGGCGCGTGCGCGCCGGCGTGCCGGTCGGGGTACGCCTGCGTGGGCGGATCGTGCGTGAGCGCGTGCAACCCGCCGTGCGCTGGCCACGAGACCTGCGTGGGCGACGCCGCCGCCGCGGCGTGTCGGCCCGACGACGCCGGGGCTGTGCCGGCGGACGCCCCCTCGCCCGCGGGCGACGCAGGCCCCGGCCTGGACGCGGCGGCGGTGCCCGACGCGACGACGCCCGCCGACGCCGCGGACGGGGCCGGGTGCGGTCAGCCGGGCCTGGCCTGCTGCGACCTGCGGTACTGCGCGGCGGGGGCAGAGTGCGTCGCGACGGTGCGCGACGGCGCCATCGTCGGCGGCACGTGCCGGGCGGCGCCCGCGGGGGCGAACGAGTGTGCCCGCCCGGAGGACTGCACCGGCGCGGGCGAGGTCTGCGGGGGGCCGGTGGTGTCGGGCGCGCATCTGTGCTTCCAGTGCGTTCGACCCACCGGGACGCTCGGCCTGCTCGCGGCCTGCACCAGCAGCGCGGCGTGCGCGTCGGGCCTGTGCACGCTGCGCCAGTGCAGCACGCCCTGCGGCACCGACGCGGAGTGCGCGGCGCGCAGCCCCGGGGCGGTCTGCACCGCCGTGCGGTACACCAACACCATCTCGGCGACGGAGAGCGTGCTCGTCACGCGGACGGTGTGCGTGCGGGGCTGCGCGCGCAACGCCGACTGCCCCGGCGGCCAGGTGTGCCACCCCGCGCTCAACCGGGTGACCGACCACCTGGACTTCATCTGCCAGGACGCGGCGGCGATGACCGGTCCCGCGGGCACGCCCTGCGTGTCGGGCGAGGCCTGCCAGAGCGCGCTCTGCCCGGCTGCGCTGACGGCCGGCCGCCCGTCGGTGTGCACCGCGCCGTGCGTGACCGACGGCGACTGCCCCGCGGCGGCGCCGCGCTGCGCGGACTACCTCGTGCTGCGCCCGAGCGGCGCCACGCAGCCCGCGCGCGGGTGCTTCGCGTCCTGAGAGCGCGCCGACGTCCGACCCTCCACGTCCGCCGCTCCGCGGGCCGTTCCCGCGCGGAGATCTTTGTTCCACCGACCATCGGACTGTTGATATATTCGCCGATCAATGGGCAATGGAACCGTTCTCCTGTCTCCCGACAGCCTCTTCGCTGACGTGTTCCGCGTCGTCCGCCCCCTCGGAGAGAGCACCCCCCACAACGCGCTGTACCTCACCCGCAGGCTCGTCACGGCGCGCGAGTGCGCCCTCCGCGTGCTCGGCGCCGACCTCGTCGCCACGCCGGAGTCCCGCAGCCGCTTCGACGAATTGAGCCGGGTGCGCGCCCGCATCCACAGCGACCACGTCATCGACCTGCTCGACGCAGGGGTGGACAAGGCCACTGGCGCGCCCTGGTTCGCGATGCCGTTCATCGAAGGCAAGTCGCTCGCCGTGCACGCCAGGGCGCGGCTGCCGGAGAGCGAGGTGCTCGAGATCCTGGCCCAGCTCACCCACGCGCTCGGGGCGCTGCACGACGCGGAGTACATCCACGGCCCGCTCGACCCCGCGAAGATCCTGATGGTGGAGAGCGAACACTACGGCAGCCCGTTCACGGTGAAGGTCCTCGATTTCTGGACCAGCACCTGGCTGCGCGAGTCGGCCGGCAGCGACGACCGCCCCGGTGTCGCGACGCTCCTCTGGAGCGCACCCGAGCAGGTCGCCGCGGGCGCCGACGTCGGCCCGCCGGCGGACGTCTGGTCCTTCGGGCTGCTCGCGTTCCGGCTGCTCACGGGAAAGGCGTACTGGAAGGCGGGGGCCCACCCGAAGGAGGCCGCGGCCAAGGATGTGCTCCAGGAGATCACCGCCGCGCCGCTGGAGCCGGCGGGCGAGCGGGCGAGGTCCCTGGGGTGCACCCACCCGCTGCCCGACGGCTTCGACGAGTGGTTCGCCCGCTGCGTGGCGCGCCCGGTGGACGAGCGCTTCGCGGACATCGACGAGGCCATCACGGCGCTCGCGCCCCTGCTGGGCGACGGCGCGGCGGCCGACGACGGGCCGGTCGACGACGACGCCCCGTCCGGGCCCTCCGCCCTCCGGGATCGCATCCAGGCCCTGCCGCCGTGGGTGCGCTCGCCCGACTTCGCGATCCCTGCCGCACTGACGCTCACAATCCTGCTCGCGCTGGGTATCCGGACCGTCGTGCGCTCCTCGTCGTCGAGCGCGACGCGCCCGAGCGCCCCGGGCTTCGTCGCCACAGCACCCACAGCGCCCGCAGCGCCCGCAGCGCCCGCAGCGCCCGTGCGGGTCGCAGTCGACGAGCGCATCACCGCAGAGCTCGTGCGCCGGCTGGGCACGGCGCCGCGGGGATCGCCCGCGTGGATCGCGGCCTCCCCGGACGACGCGGAGGCGATGGCGCGCGCCAACCAGCTCCGGGCGATCTTCACGAGGGCGGGCTGGGAGGTGCGACCGATCCAGACCTTCTCCGGTCGGCTGCGGCCGGGATACTTCGTCTTCGCCGGCGACGAGGAGCCACCCACACACGTGACGACGATCCCCCAGGCGTTCGAGGCCGTCGGCCTGACGACCGTCTACTCCCGGGGCTACCGCGCGTACTACCAGGAGCGGCTGTTCGCCGACCCGAACTTCGCTGGCATCGCCTTCGAGCCGAACCAGACCTTCGTCGTCGTGGTGGGCCGCGCGCCGTGACCCGCAGCGCGGCGGCCCTGGCGGGGCCATGCCTCCCCTGAAGCGCCGCACCTCGCTGGGGGCGCCCCGGCGCGACGTGAAGCCCGCCCGCGCCGCCGTCGGACGGCGCCCCGCGCCCCCCGCCGACCCACTCCCCCCCGAGGCACCGCCGGCGCCCGCGCCACCGTCCGCGCTGCTCCGGGCGGCCGGGGCCGCGCTGCTCGCGGCGCTCATCCCGGGGCTCTACCTCGGCTGGCGGCTGTTCTGGTTCCAGACCGACGACGCGCACATCGCGTTCCACTACGTCGAGAACAGCCTGCTGGGTCACGGGTACGTCTGGAACCCGCCGCCCTTCCGGCCTGTCGAGGGCTACACGAGCTTCCTCTTCGTGGCGGCGCTCGACCTCGTCTGGCGGCTCACCGGCGTCGCGCCGCCCAGGTCATCCAACACGATCCTGCTGCTCTGCGGCTACGCCACGCTCGGCGTTGCCCTCTGGTGCGCGCTGCGGATGCGCCTCGCGCCCCGGCTCGAACCCCTGCGCGTGCCGCTGGCGGCGCTCGCGCTCCTGGCCGTGGTCGCCAACCGCACCTTCCTGGCGTGGACCAGCTCCGGGCTGGAGACCGCGATGTTCAACCTGCTCTGCATGCTCTGGGTCGCGAGCTGCGTGCGGTTCCCCCAGGCGTCACCGCGCTGGCTGCTCGCCACCTCCGCCAGCGCCACGCTGGTCTGCCTCACCCGGCCCGACGGCCTGCTGCTCGTCGCCGCGACACTCGCCGCCGCCGCCGTCGCCTTCGCCCTCGACCGCCGCGTCACCCCGCGCCAGCTCGCCTGCCTCTCCCCGCTCGCTGGCGTCGCCGTGCACCTGCTCTGGCGCCGGAGCGTCTACGGCCTCTGGCTCCCCAACACCTACTACGCCAAGGTCTCCGGCGCGTGGCCCGAGGCGGGCGTCCGCTACCTGCTGTCCTTCGCGGTGGAGTACTCGCTCTGGACCTGGGCCCTGCTGGCGGCCGCCGTCGCCTGGCGGCACCGCGCCTGGCTGGCGCGCGGGCGCAACCTCGCGTGGCTGCTGCGCCCCGCGCCGCAGGGGGCCGGGGCGCTGGGGCCCGTCGTCGCCACGGCGACGGTGCTCGCACACGTCGCCTACTACACGCTGCGCGTCGGCGGCGACCACTTCGAGTACCGCGTCTTCAGCTACCTGCTGCCGCCGCTATTCCTGTCGGTCATGTGGCTGCTGGGGCGCCTCGACTTGCGGCCGTCCCGCGCGCTGGCGGCCTCCCTCGCCGTCGTGCTGCTGTCCCTGCCCATCCCCTGGACGCACTGGCACGCCACGCGGGATCTCACGACCCGCGCCGAGACGCACATCCTGATGGCCCGCGTCGCGCCGCGCTTCCCGGCCCCGCTGCGGCCCTACGTCGAGGTCTTCGACGACCTGCAGTCCTGGCTGATCCCGCGGCACATCTGCAACCGCCACCAGGAGCACAAGGTCTTCTACCAATTCCTCCAGAGGACGATCCCCGACCGCCGCGACGAGCGGCCGCCGAGGGACTCGTTCCCGGTGGTGGTGACGGGCTCGCCGGGCGTCGTCTCGTGGCGGATGCCGCGGTACAACGTCATCGACATCGGCGGCCTCAACGACCGCGTCATCGCGCACATGCCGGTGCGGCAGGTGCTCTTCCACAAGATGGCCCACGACCGCGCGCCGCCGCCGGGCTACGTGGCCTGCTTCCGGCCGACGGCCATGCACATGTTCGAGAGCATCTCCTTCCGCACGCGCGAGCGCCCGCTGACCGCGGCGGACGTCGTGGACTGCGAGAGCGGGACGTGGCCGCCCGCGCCGGACCAGGTCTACAGCCTGGAGCCCGTGCCGACGCCCGAGGAGGCGGCGAGCCAGGGCTGGGTCGCCGTCCAGGGGGACGTGTTCGGCAACCCTTCCCGCGACGGGCTGACGCGCGCGCTGCGCATCATCGCGTGGGACTCCCCCGAGGTGGCGCGGGTGATCCTCCACGACTCGCGGGTGAACGTCCTGCTCCAGCGGGGCACGCTCGTGAGGCCGCTGGAGCGCGCGTGGCTCAGCGGCCAGGTGAGGGTACAGCCCCGCGACGGGTCCCAGCCGCTCTGGACCTTCTCCGAAGCGCTGCCGTGATCTTCCGTCAGGGCGGGGGTTCGCCCGCGACCAGTTGAAGGCCCGGGCGCGGCAGCAGGTCGCGGCGCACGAAAAGGGGCAGCTCGACCGTCCGCGTCGCGCCCCCGCGCGGCGTGAAGGGGAAGGCCAGGAGCACCCGCCGGTAGCGGCGGCGGAACTCCGGCAGCGTGATGAGCTCGTACTCGGTCCGCAGGATGGCGGAGAACGAGTGGATCGAGAACTGGACCACATCGGGGTTGCGCCCGAGGACGTAGCGCCCGTCGCCCTTCTCGTGGCCGGCGTCGCCGGAGCCGGCGTCCGGGATCGCCATCGAGGCTATGTGGGCGTCCGTCAGCCCGAGCGTGTCGATGAAACGGAAGCCCGTCTCGTACGCGATGACCCCGGCGCCCGAGTAGGCGTAGAGCGTGTCGGGCGGGAACTCCCGCTTGAGCGTGCGCGCCGAGGCGCGGATCAGCGAGAAGAGGTCCTGCTCGATGGCGGGGTCGAGGACGCGGACGCGCGGGGCGCGGTAGCCGCGCTCGGAGACCACGACCAGCGCGGCGGCCAGGAGCGTCACCCCCGCGACGCCCCGCGACGTCGCCCCACGGAACGACCGGACGACGAGCCCCACCGCGTACTGCACCAGGATGAAGAGCAGGGGCAGGAGGACCACCAGTAGGCGGAACGCCGGGAAGACCTCGCCGCCGATCGAGAGGCCGTAGGCGCAGTAGCCCACCACCGCCGCCGCGATGAGCCACACCCGCGCGTCGCGGACGCGCGTGAAGAGCATGGCCGGCGGGAGCAGGACCAGCGCCAGGAAGGGCAGCGGGAAGGCCAGGAGCGCGTCGCGGAAGTAGCGCCCTCCGCGGAAGATCACCGCCGGGGTCATCGCCACCTTGGCGCGGAAGGTGTTCGGGAGCAGGTGGCCGTAGTACGCGAGCTTCCACGCACCGTAGGGCAGCGCGACGGCGACGATGGGCCCCGCGAACGCCGCCAGCGCGCGGGGGCCACCCCTCCCGCGCGCGGTCGCCACGAGGAGGTGCGCGCCGAGGAGCGCGCCGAAGAGCGCGTACGACGGGTGGGTCATGGCCGCGAGCGCGCACGCCGTCCCCGACGCGACGAGGGGCGCCGTCGCGGGCGCCGGGCCCTCCAGGGACCGGAAGTAGGCCAGGAACGCGCACAGGACGAGGAACGCGCCGAACTCGTTCTCGAGCCCGCCGACCGCCCAGACGGCCCAGGTCTCGGAGGTGCAGAGGAGCAGGGCCGCGAGCGCGCCCAGCCACCGGGGGATCGCCCCGCCGCCCCCGCGCGGCGTCGGGAGGAGCCGGGGGCCCCACACCAGGAGCAGGACGATCGTCAGAAGCGAGAAGAGACAGCCCAGGACGCGCGCGGTCTCCGGGATCCCGAAGCCGACGCGGTGGAAGGCCGCGAGGAGGACGGTCCAGAGGAAGTTCGAGTACCCCTCCACCCGCTCACCCGGGTTGAAGACGAGGCCCATGCCCCCCACCAGGTTCCGCGCGTAGCGGAACGAGATGAAGGCGTCGTCGTCCATCCAGGCGCTGAAGTAGGACGCGCGGGAGCCGAGCCAGCCCAGCGCCGGCACCGCCAGCGCCAGGACTAGCCACCCGGACTTCTCCGAAGAGGGAGCCGCGCGCGGGGCCGTGGTGGGGGCGCGCTGGGCGCGTCGCTTGCGTGACGCGGTCGCCCGGAATTCGCCTCTCCGCACTGCCGCTTCTCTATCGCGGAAGCCCGCGCGTCTCAAGCCTCGGGTGGCGCCCGGGTCGGCCTGCACCCGCTTCAACCGACCAGCGCCAACGGGCACCCGCGAAGGAGGTACTTTCGGTGCTTCCAATATGCGACGAAACCGCTCCCGGCCTGCTTCGCCAACCGCTTCGAGGCCTGCGCGACGCGAGCACCGGGCGCCCCCGGTGGCCCTGGCAGGCAGCCTCTCGGTCGGTGGTTGGGCCAACCTCGCAGGCAGCCTCGCCGTAGCCGCGGCGTTGTTGGCCTCGAACGCCTGGAAGTGGGGCTCCCTCTCCGGATTCGCCGCGGCGACCCACGTCGGCGGCTGCCGTGACCCCGTCGGCGGCCGGCTGCTGTTCTGCGACGCCGTGCGCTTCTACCTCCCGCAGGGCGACCGGCTCTTCCGCTCCACCGAGCGCCTGGAGGGCTTCATCTATCCGCCGCCGTTCGCGCTCCTGATGCGCGTCGTGGTGTCGGCCGGGTGGCGGGCGTCGATCTACCTCTGGGCCGCCGTCGTGACGGCGAGCACCGTCGCGCTGCTGGTCGTCCCGCTCGTCGGCCTGTTCCGGCGACGGAGGGCCGCGGCGCTCGCCTACGGCGTGCTGCTCGTCGGGGGGATGCCCATCCTCTCCAACTTCTACTGGGGGCAGGTGAGCGTCCTGATCACCGTCCTCGTCCTCGGCGCGCTCCTGCTCCACGCGAAGGGACACCGCACCGCCAGCGCGCTCCTCCTCGGCGGCGCGATCTCCATCAAGGTCTACCCCCTGATCTTCGTCCTGCCGCTCCTCTTCAAGCGCGACCTCAAGGCGCTCGCCCGCTGCGCCGCCGTCACCGCCGCCTGCATGGTCCTCCTCCCGGTGGGCGTCCTGGGCGCCGCAGCGACCGTGCGCTTCTACGCGGGAGCCTTCGCCCACATCGAGCGGGCGGGCCGCTCGACCCTGTTCGCGCACTACGGCCCCAACGTCGTCTCCCTCCTCCTCACGGGCGACGTGGACGAACGCTCGCTGCTCTTCCGCGTGCTCCAGGTCGCCTCGCTGTGCCTGGTGGCGTCCAACGTCCTGCTGCTGCACCGCCTCGTCCGGGCCCGGGTGGAGCACGAGCCCTACTGGTCAGCCGCGCTCTTGTTCACCACGCTGCCGTTCCTCGTGCGCACGTCGTGGCTGCACTCGTACGCGTGGCTCCCGCTCGTGCAGGCCTTCGCCGTCGTCGTCGCGCTGGAGAGCCGGGAGCGACCGGCGGCGAGGACCGCCCTCCTGCTGGCCCCCGTGATCGCCTCCGCGGCCCTGTCGAGCCTCACCTTCTTCGAGTGGGTCGGCGAGGACTGGTACATGCGGAAGGGCGTCATCTTCTGGTCCGCCCTGCTCCTGCTGCCGACCCTGCATTGGGTCGGATGGCGCACCCCCCGCGCGACGGCGGTCGGACCAGACCGAAGCTGAGTGGGGCTCAACCCGTGAAAGCATCGCAAGGCGCACGCGAACCGCGCGCACGGATGTCAGGTCGATCGCCGCACCCGGCGAAGGGCTGCCCCCACGGCCCTCGCCCCGGCGGCGACCGCCAAACCGACACCCCGACCGGACCGTGGGCCAACGTCGCCGGCGCCCTCGCCGTGGCGTGGCGACCGCCCTCCTGCTCACGAACGCCTGGAAGTGGGGCTCCCTCACCGGCTTCGCCGCGGCGACCTCGTCGCACGGCTGCCGCGATCCCATGGGCGATCCCCTGCTGTTCTGCGACGCCGTGCGCTTCTACCTCCCTCAGGGCGACCTGCTCCTCCGCTCCACCGAGCGCCTCGGCGGGTTCCTCTACCCGCCGCCGTTCGCGCTCCTGATGCGCGTCGTGATGTCTGCCGGGTGGCGGGCGTCGATCTACCTCTGGGCCGCCGTCGTGACGGCGAGCACCGTCGCGCTGCTCGTCGTCCCGCTCGTCGGCCTGTTCCGGCGACGGAGGGCCGCGGCGCTCGCCTACGGCGTGCTGCTCGTCGGGGGCATGCCCATCCTCTCCAACTTCTACTGGGGGCAGGTGAGCGTCCTGATCACCGTCCTCGTCCTCGGCGCGCTCCTGCTCCACGCGAAGGGACACCGCACCGCCAGCGCGCTCCTGCTGGGCGGCGCGATCTCCATCAAGGTCTACCCCCTGGTCTTCGCCCTGCCGCTCCTCTTCAAGCGCGACCTCAAGGCGCTCGCCCGCTGCGCCGCCGTCACCGCCGCCTGCATGGTCCTCCTCCCGGTGGGCGTCCTGGGCGCCGCAGCGACCGTGCGCTTCTACGCGGGAGCCTTCGCCCACGTCGAGACCCTCGGCCGCACGTCCGGGTTCGCGTACTACGGCCCCAACGTCGTCTCCCTCCTCCTCACGGGTCGCGCGGCAGAGGGCTCGGCGCTCTTCCGCGTGCTCCAGGTCGCCTCGCTGTGCCTGGTGGCGTCCAACGCCCTGCTGCTGCGCCGCCTCGTGCGGGCCGGCGTGGAGCACGAGCCCTACTGGTCGGCCGCGCTCCTGTTCTCCACGCTGCCGTTCCTCGTCGGAACCTCCTGGCTGCACTCGTACGCGTGGCTCCCGCTCGTGCAGGCCTTCGCCGCCGTCGTCGCGCTGGAGAACCGGGAGCGACCGGCGGCGAGGACCGCCCTCCTGCTGGCCCCCGTGATCGCCTCCGCGGCCCTGTCGAGCCTCACCTTCTTCGAGTGGGTCGGCGAGGACTGGTACATGCGGAAGGGCGTCATCTTCTGGTCCGCCCTGCTCCTGCTGCCGACCCTGCACCGGGTCGGATGGCGCGTGAAGCCCTGACAACGGATGGAAATCCGATCGTGCGTGTAGAGCCTCGCCCCAAAACCCCACCCCGCTTCGTGCACCCCGCGTCACCCCATCGACGCGGGGCGAGCGCGTAGGATCGACCGACCGCCCATGGCAGGATCGGCACTGCGATTTCGGCGACGAGGCCCGCCGGCGTCTCCCCCGGCGACGCCAGCCAGGCCCGTCGCGCCCCGCCGGGCGTTCAACCCCCTGGCGGCCGGCGTCCTGCTCGCCGTCGCGGCGCTCTCGCTGAAGAACGCGTGGGCCGCGGACGACGCGTACATCACGTTCCGCAGCGTCGAGCAGCTCCTGGCGGGCCACGGACCGCGCTGGAACCCCCACGAGCGCGCCCAGGTCTTCACGCACCCGCTGTGGTTCCTCCTCGTGTCCGTGGCGCGGGCCCTGCTGAGGGACATGTACCTCGCCGCCCTCGCGACCTCGCTGGCGTTCGTGCTCGCGACCGTCTGGCGGCTGCGGCGCTTCTTCGTCACCGAGGCCGCATGGCTGCTCGCGGTGGGAGCCCTCCTGTCGTCGAAGGCCTTCGTGGACTACACCGTGTCGGGACTGGAGAGCCCCCTCTCCACCTTCCTGGTAGCCACGTTCCTGACCCTCCTCGGGTCGCCCGCGGAGGCCGCCGACGTGCCGCGGAAGGCGACGCGGTTGACGCTCGCCTTCGGCCTCGCGCTCACCTGCCGTCACGACCTCGCGACGCTGCTCGCCGCCCCGTGGGCGTGGTGGATGTTCTGCCACCGCGAGGCGCCTCGCGCCGCGCTCCTGCGGGCCACGATCGTGGGGCTGTCTCCCTTCCTCGCCTGGACGCTCTTCAGCGTCGTCTACTACGGCTTCCCCTTCCCCAACACGGCCTACGCCAAGCTCGCGCACGGGCTACCCCACGGGGTGATGTGGGCGCAGGGGATCCGGTACTTCCGCGACTCCCTGCAGCTCGACCCGCTGACGCTCCCGGTGGTGTGCGCCGGCCTCGTCGCGGGCGCCTCGCGCCGGGACGCCGTGGGCCGCAGCGTCGCGGCAGGGATCGCGTGCAACCTGCTCTACGTGCTGTACATCGGCGGCGACTTCATGAGCGGCCGCTTCTTCACCGCGGCGCTGGTGGCGTCCCTCTGGCCCATCGGACAACTGCGGTTGTTGGCCGCGCGTGCGAAGGTCGCGGGCGCCTCCGCCGCGGCCCTCCTGGTCGGGTACAACCTCGCCAATCCGAACGTGCCCTGCCGGCGGAGCTTCAGCGACGCCAGCACCATAGCGATCCTTCCCAGCAGCGGAATCGCGGACGAATTCAGGTGGTACTACCACGGGAGTTCTGTCCTGGCGTGGGCCCGCGCCGCCCCGGGCGAGCCGTTCCCCCAGCACCCCTTCTCCAGCTTCGGGCGGCGGTTCGCCGGGTCGGAGATGGGCCTGACGATCACGCCCAACATCGGCTACTTCGCCTACTTCGCGCGCCTCGACCAGATCGTCATCGACGACTTCGGGATCGCGGATCCGTTCGTGGCGCGGCTCCCCATCGTCGGGCGATCGCTGCGGCCCGGGCACATGATCCACGAGATCCCGAGCCGCTACAGCGCGTCCTTGCGGAGCGGGAGAAACGAGATCACCGACCCGGCCCAGCGGGCCCTCTACGACGACGTCCAGCTCGCGACGAGGGCCTCGCTCTTCTCGCCGGAGCGATGGCGCGCCATCCTCCGACTGAACCTCCGACCGCGCCCCGCGCTCGCCGAAGGATCCTCCCCCGCGCCACCCGCGTTGCATTAGAGATGCGCGGGAAGATAAGGTACGCCACAACCGTGGCCTCCCACGCAACCCACCGGAGTGACTGAATGAGGACGACGCCCGCGGCCATCTCCATCTGTCTGGCCTTTCTCCTCGGGCTTGTGTTCCGAGACATCTTCTCCTCGTCGCCCCAGCCGACCGCGCCCGCCCTCACGGCGGAGACCCAGCCCGCCGCGGCCGCCGCGGCCCCCCCCGCTGCGGCCGCCCCCGCCGCGGCCCCCGCGAGACCGCTCGACCGGACGCCCCAGCAGGACTCCGAGCGCATCCCGGTCGCGAACTCTCCGTCCCTCGGCCCCGCGTACGCGCCGGTCACCATCGTGGAGTTCAGCGACTACCAGTGTCCCTTCTGTAGAAACGTCGAGTTCACCCTCCACCGGCTCCGCGAGCAGTACGGCGACCAGCTCCGCATCGTCTGGAAGAACAACCCCATCGCTCAGCTACACCCCAACGCCCCTGGCGCCGCGGAGGCCGTGGCCGAGGCCTTCGCACAGGGGGGCAACGAGAAGTTCTGGCGCTTGCACGAGCTGCTCTTCCAACACCAGGACGCACTCGATCGCCCGGGGCTTGAGCGCTTCGCACAGCAGGTCGGCCTCGACATGCCGCGCTTCCGACGCGCCATGGACGCGCACACCCACCAGGCCGCGGTCGAGGCCGATCGCGCGCTCCTCGCGCGCATCGGCGGCCGCGGGACGCCCAACTTCTACGTCAACGGCCGCAACTTCCGGGGCGAGCAGTCCTTCGAGATCCTCGCCGGCGCCATCGACGCCGCGCTCGCGCGCGCCCGCGCCGTCCAGCCCCCCAGCCGCGCGTACGCGCAGGGTGTCATCGACGCGTTCACAGCCGCGGCGAACGGCGAGCGCACCGAAGACCCCGCCGCGGTCTACAACGTCCCGATCGGGAACTCTCCGGTGCTCGGCCCCAGCACCGCGCTCATCACGGTGGTGGTCTTCTCCGACTTCCAGTGCCCGTTCTGCGGGCGGGCCGAGGCGACGCTGGCCAGCCTCCGCACGCGCTACGGCAACGACATCCGCTTCGTGTGGAAGAACGAGCCCCTGGCCTTCCACGAGAACGCTCGCCCCGCGGCGCAGCTCGCGATGGAGGCCTTCGCGCAAGGCGGGCACGCGAGGTTCTGGCGCGCCCACGACCTGTTGTTCCAGCACTCGACCGCGCTCGGGCGGCAGGAGCTCATCGGCTACGGGCGCGAGCTCGGCCTCGACGCCGCCCGCGTGCTCACGGCCCTGAACAACAACACCCACAACGACGCCATCAACGCCGACCACGCGCTCGCCGCGCAGCTCGGCGTGAGCGGGACGCCCGCGTTCTACATCAACGGTCGCCGCATCGTCGGGGCACGCCCGGAGGAGGCCTTCGTCAGCCTCTGCGACGAGGTCCGCCGACAGGCGCAGGAGACCCTCCGCACCGCTCCGGGCGCCACCCGGGAGAACCTGTACGAGCGCATCATCGCGAACGGGGCCACGTCGCTCGCGTACATCGGCGGCGGGGCGGCCCCCGCGCCCTGAGCCCGGGAGAACCCCACTCCGGCCGCGCTACCGGAGGTTGAGCCTCACGATGGCGCGCCACCGCGCCGCCGAGAAGAGGGGTCCGCGGGTGACGAGCACCACGTCGTCGTAGAGAGCACGCTGGGCCGGGTCGGTGATCTCGTTGGTGCCATCACGCAGCGAGGCGCTGTAGCCGACCGGGATGTCGCGCATGAAGTGGCCCGGACGCCAGGTGCCCCAGAGCACCGGGAGGCGCGCGAGGAAGGGGTCGGAGATGGCGTGGTGGTCGACGATGATCTGGTCGAGCCGCGCGGCGAAGCCGAAGTACCCGATGGTCTGCCGCACCGTGATGCGCTGAGACGACGCCGCGAACTCCAGGCCCGCGAGAAACCACGGGTGCCTCGGAAAAGGCGACCCCGGACCGCGGCGCGCCCAGTCGGGGAGGGAGCTGCCCTGATAGTACCAGGTGATCTCGTCGACGATCCGGTTGCCTGGAATGGCGCCCTGGGTCGCGTCGACGCGGACGCGGCGCCACGGCGCGCCCGGGGCGAGGAGGTTGTACGCGGCGAGCAGGGCCACCGCCACGAAGGGCGACGAGCGAGCGCGCAGGAGCGGCCACGACGAGCGCGCGAGCAGCCAGAGCGACGCCACCAGGGCCGACGTGAAGAACCTGCCGCTCATGAAGTCGCCGCCGATACGCAGCACGTAGAGCAGGTTGCAGGCGACCCCGGCGGCCACCGCGCGACCCGCGGCGTCACGCCCCGCGGCGCCGACGGCAAGGCCCGCGGCGAGGACCGCGAGCGTCAGCGGATCGCGCTGGAGGGAGTCGCGGAAGTAGGCGGCTCCCTGGGACCACAGCAGGCCGTCGGGAGGGACGGCCATGAGCTTCGCGTACGCGGTGTTGGGGAAGGGAAAGCCGTAGTAGACGACGCTGAACACCGTCCAGGCGACGATCGGCCCGAGGCCGACCAGCACGGCGCGCACGAGAGGGGCGCGCGGCGCATCGCGGTGTCGGAGCAGCCACCACGCCCACGGGACGGCGAGCAGCGTCGCGAGGTCATGACGGCAGGTGAGGGCGAGGCCGAAGGCGAGCGTCAGACGCAGCGCCTGCCGCGGTGCCACGGCGCCGTCTGCAGGCGCCGAGAGGAGGGTCAGGAACACGGCGACCAGCAGGGCCGAGAGGGGGTTCTCCAGCCCCGACGCCGCGAAGTCCACGAAGGCCTTCGACGAGAGCAGGAGCCCGATCGCGAGCAGCCACGCGGTCTCGGTGACGAAGAAGCGCCGCATCCACCAGGCGGTCGCGAGCACGCAGGCCAGCGACGTCGCGAGGGCGGCGAGGTACATGTCCCCCAACGCCACCCGCGCCACCGTCACGGCGACGAACCAGAGCGGGTGCGTGAAGACCTGGACGCGCTCGTGGGGGTTCCAGCGCGGACCGTGGCCCGCCAGGAGCTGCTCGACGCTGCGGAACGTGATGTACGCGTCGTCGGCCGCCCAGGCGTTCTTCAGGCAGAGGGCCGCGACCGCGACCAGGCCGACGACCCACGGCGCGGCGGCGATCCAGCCAGGGCCCGCCGGACGCACGGGCGACGCAGGCTTTTGTCCGCGCCGTACCCTCGCTGCATCCTTCGTCCGAGCCCGGGTCTGGGGATCAGTTCGCGCCATCCGTATTTGCCAGCCGTCGCAACCGCCATGGGCGGATGACCTGCGTGGCCATGTATCTCTCCCTGATGGTCTCGGTGCGCGCGAAATGCCACGGGCGCCGGAAGGAGTTGCCGTTCTTGGTGAAGACGACCCCGGGCGCGATGACGTTGACCGCGTGGATCGGGACGTCTCCCGGCCCGTAGAACACGAGGACGTCTCCGAATCGGGTCTCCCCGGGCGGCACCGGAACGTAGGACCGCAGGATCTCGACGTTGAACTCCTGGTCGCTGAGCAGGCGCGTGTCGGGCTCCCCTTCGGTGAAGAAGTGCAGCGACGACCAGAAGCAGTCGTACTCCGGGGCCCCGATCGGAGGGAACGTGTTGATCCGCGCCCGCACGAACGGCGGCATGAGCCGCGCGACGTCGATGGGCCCGCCCTGCGGGCTCGCCGCGAGCGGCTCCAGCAGGGCGCGCACGCCGGGCGCGTCGTGGCCGAAGGACCAGTGCCGCGTCAGCGCCGCGACGTCCTCCCCGGCGGCCACGGACAGCGTGGCGTCGATCGCCACGCGGTGCTTGAGCGACGCGACGAAGGCCTGCTGCTCGGCCTCGGTGTGGAGCTGCGAACACACCAGCGCCGTGTCGTTGAACAGCACCGCGTTGCCTGACTGCCAGCTCAACCGCCGCAGGAGCGCTCGGATCTCGGGGCTCAGGCCCTCGTCGTCGGCCCAGTGGGGATCGGCGATGTTGCGCGCCAGCGGCGTGGCGAGCGCCTGGTTCTCCGGAAAGCGCGCCAGGCTGTCGTACAGCGTGCCGCGCGTATGGGGGCTCATCTCCAGGACGATATCGAAGGTCGGGCGGATAACGCACCCCCGGGCGTCGCAGGTGACGCGGGCGTCGAGCATGGCCCTCAGGGCGGAGTCGGGCGCGGCCGCGTCGAGCTCACGCGCCACCTGCTCCCGGGTGTACCCCGGGAAGACCCAGTCCGGTTGTTCGGTGAGGCACTGGTCGCCCTGGACGTACCCCGGCGGGAGGGGCACCAGGCGGCCGCGGACGGTGAGCGTCCCCACGCGGAACTCACCGGCCTCGGGACGCGCTTCGGCATGCGCCTCGGGGCGCTGGGAGACAGGTGGCGACAACAGGTTGACCGCGGTCCCAGTGATCACGCACGCGAGGATCGACCACATGCCGAACCGCCTGAGCCAGCTTCGCCAGCTAGGTTCAGGTGGCGTGGATGCGGGAGGGATCACGGGTCCTTTTCGCGGGGGTTGTGATGAGTTTGGGGTGACCATGAGGAGTGCGTTGTGAGCGCTAACGCCATGAAGCAACAGCCGCTCCAACAGTCCTAGCATGCGCGATGTCGTAACCGACAGGCGGCGTTGAACATGGACTGAACCATCCATGCACAGCATCCTGCGCAAGGACGGTACGAGCTACTCATCGACACGGCCGTCACCGCGACGATACCTGCGCCAGATCCTTAGGGGCAGAGGGGATGCTGACGGCTATCGGGGCGAATTCCGCATCCCGGGCAGGGCTCGCCCGCCGGACGATGATGCGTGCGGGATGCGACGACCAGTCCCGTGAGGAGCAGCGTCCGCAGGGCCTCGGACGGGGCTGCCGCCGCCAGCGGCAGGAACCGATCGCGCCGCCCACAGGCACCAGATCAGCAGCACGACCACAATCCCGAGCGGAACGATCGACGCCTTCCCGGAGAGCCCGAAAATGGAGGATCCGAGATTGAAGAGCTCGGCCGGCTCCGCAGCGGAGAAGAGATCCTGGAAGCGCCCGCAGGTCTCCAGCGTCGGAGGGAACTCGCCGGAAAGGAAGTGCAGGTAGAGGCGGCCGAAGAGCGGGTTGACCACCGCGGGGTGGACCATCGGGTTCACGGCGGCGATCACGAGCATGTTGAGGGTCCCCAGGGCCGCCAGCCCGTAGAACATCCATCGGGCGAAGCGCGGGAGCAGCGACGGCCGCGGGAGCAGGAGACACCAGAACGGGATGGTGAACACCAGATAGCGGGCGCCAGTACTGCTCCCCGCGTTCCAGAACGTATAGGTCGAAAGCGCGCCCAGCGCGCCGACGGTCACGGCGAGACAGGTCAGCAGGAAGCGGGTATCGCCAGCGGCCTCGAGCCTCACCACCTCGATGAGCGCGAAGAAGAAGACCGGCGTGAAGATCAGCAGGCCCCGATCCAGCGAGAAGAGGAGGTTCCAGACCGCCGAGGGATCAGCGCCGCCGAACAGGCCGACCTGGCCCCGGTGTTCGAGGAATATCGGGTTGACGAAGGAATAGGAGGTGACGAAGAACCCTCCAAAGCAGAGCTTCTGATAGAGGAGCAGCGCGAGAATCGGGGGAGTCGCACCAAGAACGAACGGGAGCAACCGTTCGTGTAACCGTTCAGGGGGTTGCCAGGAGCTCTCTGCTCGTCTAGCGATCGCGGGGTGACGACGTGGCGCGACAGGTTGCCGCTGGTGAGCGCCGAGGAACTGGCAGGCCTGCCGCCGTCTGTCCGTGCTCGACTGGAGACGCTCGAACACCTGCTGGACCTGACCCTCGCTCACGTCGAAGAGCTCAATCGTCTGCGTGGACTGCTGGAGGAGCGGGTTGCGCGACTGGAGGAGCGAGTCGGCACCAACTCGTCGAACTCCTCGAAGCCGCCGAGCAGCAACGGACCGAGCGCCCCGCCGGCCTCCAGACCCGGACCGAGTGGGCGGCCGAAGGGCGGGCAGAAGGGCCACAAGGGGCACCGCCGCGAGCTGCTGTCGCCCGAGAAGGTGGACACGGTCGTCCCCTGCAAGCCGGTCGCGTGCGGGGACTGTGGGCACGCCCTGGAGGGCGACGACCCGGAGCCGTTGCGACACCAGGTGATCGAGCTCCCCGAGAAGCTCGCCCATGTCACCGAGTTCCAGATCCACGCGCTGACCTGCGCCTGCTGCGGCTCCTCGACGCGGGGCGCGCTGCCGCCCGAGGCGCCCACGACGATGCTCGGGCCACGAGGGCAAGCACTGCTCGGAGCGTTGGTGGGTCAGTTCAAGATGAGCCACCGCGACGTGGTGATGTTCTTCACCACGGTGCTCGGCGTCACGATGTCGGCCGGGACCGTCGCCCGCATGCTCTTCCGCGTCTCCGAAGCCGTCGCCGCGTCCGTCGAGGCGGCCAAGGTCGCCGCGCGCCAGCAGGCGGTGGCGCATGCGGACGAGACGAGCTGGCGTCGCGGTCGTCGCAAGGGCTGGCTGTGGGTGATGGCAACCGCCGTCGCGACCTTCTTCGAGGTGGCCGCCGATCGCGGGGGCGAGTCGGCCGCGCAGCTCGTGATCGAGTTCAAGGGCATCCTCGTGGTCGATCGTTGGAGCGCGTACGACGTGCTCGGCGTGAAGGCCTGGCAGTACTGCTGGGCGCACCTGAAGCGCGATTGGGAGAAGTTCCGGCTGCGCGGCGGGGTCGACGCGGACCTCGCCGAACGACTGGCCCGCGAGACCGATCGACTGTTCGACTGGTGGCACTGGGTGAAGCAGGGCCGGCGCGATCGTGCGTGGTTGCAGCGCTCGGTGGCGCGCCTGAAACGCACGTTCCGACGCCTGCTCGAAGAAGGGGTCGAGACGGCCTCGTCGAAGACCCGTGGGACGTGCGGCGAGCTGCTGGCGACGTTCGAGCGGATGTGGACCTTCGTCGATCACGAGGGCGTGCCGCCGACGAACAACTTCGCCGAGCAGCAGATCCGCCATGGCGTCATCTGGCGCAAGACGAGCTATGGCAGCGATAGCCCACGGGGGTGCCTGTTTGCAGGGCGGATTCTCACGGTGGTCGCGACGTGTCGTCAGCATGCGCGCAGCGTGTTTGCCTTCCTGTGCGACGCCGTCATCTCGACGCTACGCGGTCTCGCGGCGCCCTCGCTCATTCCCCTCGAGCTCCTGTCCAATGGAGTTGGGGGCTGAACGGTTACCCGTTCGCGCCAGTCCCTCTGGAACAGGCAATGAAAGAGGATCGCGACCGCCCCGATCGCGGCGAGGTATTCAGTGAGCACCGCCGATCCAGCGAAGAAGCCGGCGGTCAGGGCGGCGTGCCTTCTCTTCTCGAACCCGAGCCCGAAACCGAGGAGCAGGAAGACGGCCGCGGCGACGTGGCCCCATACCTGGGTTGCGAAGGGAAAGACGAGCGTGCCGAGGGCGAATACCAGGCTGATGACCAGCGCATCGTCGGGCTCGTGTCCGCGGTGCGTTCGCAGGAACCGGTACAGGAAGGCCGCACCGAGCGCTCCCCAGAATGCGGAGATCCAGAGATTCAATAGATAGCTATTGAGGTTCGTCGCGCGGAACGTGGCGGGATTGAAACCGAGGAGCCGCTCCGCGTTGTAGAGGGCATAATAGACCGGCACGCCCAGCATCGAGGATCCCGGTGCCTTGGCTGGATAATAAGAACCCCCGACGCGCGCCCAGTCCCCCGTGTTCATTCCGCGAGATGGGTCACTCACGAACCGACCGATCCGGAAGGTGTGCGTGTCCGGCGTGCCGGGCTCGACGAACGCGAAGATCGCTCCGAGGCGTGCGTCCTGATTCCAGCTCCCTCCGTTGTAGAAATAGGCGTGCACGACGAACACCAGGATCGTCAGGAGCAGTTCGACCCGATAGGTCGACAGCAGCGCGCGATGGCGACCGAGGGGCGACCCTGATGGGCGATCGGGCTCGCCGACCGAGGGCCTGAGAAGCCGCGACCGACGAGGTGCGGTGCGCTCGGCCGCAGAGGGTGGACTCATGGGATTTCCGAACCGGCGCAGAGACGCGGGAGGCGTCCAGGTCGAGGGTGCCAGATGCCTTTCTCGCCTGCGTTCTGGAACATCCCGTCCATCTCCGTCACGTCGTTGGATCGCAAGGCCGACGGGAGAAGGCCGAGGATAACAGCTGTCCGGTTCATCGAGGACTGGATGCGTGCGACGATGCGAGGGATTCGCTGCGCCAGGGCCAAAGGGGCCCCTGACGCTAACGTCGCCGGAAGAGCAACCGCTCGGCGCTCTCCGAGACGACCTCCCAGCCCGGATCGAGCCGCAGGGTCTGGCCCATCCAGCCGCCCTGGCTGAGGAGGGCCAGGCGGATGTCGTACCGCCGCATGTACGCGGCGAACGCCACCCGGCTGGTGTGGGACGCTTCGTACTCCAGGTAGAGCGGCTCACCGTAGACGTCGACGCGCGCGTCCATGACGGGACGGACGGTGGGGTACAGCTCGTGGACGATGTACGAGCCCTCGGTCATCTGCTCGTTGTAGAGGGCGCCCTGGAGGCGGCGCGCGCGGATGGCCGCGACCTCCTCGACGGGCCTGCGGCCGGCGTACCCAGCGCCGAGGGCGCCGCTGCGGGCCGGGCCGAACACGTAGCCATGCCGCAAGGTCCCCGCGACGAGCACCACCACGCCCGCGAGCTCGAGGGCACGGCGCCCGCGCGACCCGACGGAGGGCACGGCGCCCGCGAGTTCGACCCACGACCGCACGAGGATCGGGAAGCCCATGATGGCCACGTAGGGGATGAACCGGTTGGCGCGCAGCGAGAGGTACGCGACGACGGCGCACACGAAGAGGTCGACCACGGGCCGCCGTCGCAGCAGCAGCAGTAGCAGCAGGCCCCCGCCGAGCAGGGCCAGGAGCACCGCGTACGCACCCAGCAGGTACCCGGCGTTGCCGCGAAAGTACGACGCCGCCGCGAAGGGCGGCTGCCACTCGGTCATGAACCGCTTGATGAACTCGTTGCCCTCGGACATGCGGGTTGAGTACGTGACGAGAGCGGGGCCGTACGGGTTGACAAGGATCGCGAGCGAGGCGCCGAGCGCGACGACGGCGAGGTCGCGGACGTCCGTCCAGGTGTAGTCCCGCTCGGTGGCCTGGAGGCGCGGGGCCAGCACGAGCACGGCACACACGCCGGTCAGGCCCCACAGCAGGACAACGCCGAACAGGTAGGCGCCGTGGAGGTTGGCCCACAGGACCTGGAGCGGAACGAGCCAGGCCAGGGCCCGTAGTCGGCGGGTGCGCCGCCACGTCTCGACCGCGAACGTGAGCGCCGCGAGGAGCAGGAGGGTGAACAGGTCCGGGCGCACCTCGATGCGCCAGCAGATCAGGTACGTGCACAGCGCCAGCGCGGGCACGACGACGGGGGAGCGACGCCGTTCGGGCGGCAGCGCGGCGAGGAGCAGCCCCAGCAGCCCCAGCGCCGTCGCCTCGCGGAGCAGCGTGAAGCCGAGCGGTCCGCAGGTCTTCTCGACGAGGGCGAGCACCACCGCGCCGAGCCAGCCGTGCGCGACGAACGGGCGCCCCTGGGCCACGGCGGAGTAGTCGTCGACGTGCGGGATGTGCCCCCGGGTCAGGATGTCCTCGCCGATCCGCAGGTGGATCCAGAAGTCGTTGCTGGTGATGGGCCGGTAGTTGAGCGCCACCACCCACACGACGAACCCGATCGCGACGAGGATCGGGAGGACGTCCGCCACGCCCCCGCGCACCTTGGGCGCGCGCCGCGGGGTGGCGGCCGACACCGCCGGGGTCCGCACGGGACCGAGACGTCGGGAGCGTGTTTTCATCGTGGGCCTTCGGTCGTTTGCAGAGCCGCGCGACGGCGACGGAGCTCGGCGTCGTCACGGTAGCGCGGGTCCTGGAGCATGGCGTCGTAGAGGGCCGTAAGGGCCGCGAGGGCGCTGCGACTGTCGGGGCGGAGCTCGAGCACGCGGCGCATGTGCACCTCGGCCCGGGCGTACTCGCCGCGCTGGAAGTAGAGCTGGCCCAGCACCCGAAGCGCGGCCGGCACCGACGCTGCGTTGACGGAGACCGCCCGCTCGTAGGCCCGGATGGCGCCGGGTGTGTCACCGCGCTCCAGCAGGGCGGACCCGAGGTTGTTCCAGTCGATGGCGACCAGCGAGTTGCGACGCCGGGTCATCCAATCGGGCCGCGCCAGCACGACGACGGCGCACGCCGCCAGCAGGACCGCGCCGCGCAGCAGGGCGCGGCGGTCGCGCGAGCGGAGCCTCTCGACGATCCAGAGGAGCCCACCTGCGCCCAGCACGGCCAGGGCCGGCAGCACCTGGATCCGGAGGCGGCCCATGATGAAGAAGGGGAGCAGCGTCGCGAGGTAGAGCGCGGAGCCAGCCACCAGCACCCGGACCCGCCGACGACGCCAGCCCGTCACGGCGCCCAGCACGGCCATGGGGAGGAGCGTCCCCCACCAGACGATGGGCAGGCGCAGCACGGGGGAGTACTCGACCATCAGGGCGATGTCGTCCTGGTCGGCGACCTCGTCGTTGTGCAACACGAGCTGGAGCTTGTGGACGGTGCGACGCAGCGCGAGGCCCGGCTTCGCGGCCATGGCCTGCAGCGTCTGGGCGGTCCAGTACCGAGACAGCTCGGCGTCGGTCATCGGCCGCCCCGTCCGACGGAGGGCCTCCGCGCGAAAGTGGGGCTGCTCGGAACGGTGACGCTGATCGAGAAAGTCCGGCGGGGTGAAGTACCCGTGCTCGTTCCCGTCATGGTTGCCGAGATACAGGTTGATCCCGAGGTTGGTCGTCGTGAGCACGAGCTCCCGTGACGCCGCGTAGTTGTGCACCGTCGCGAGCCCGACGACCGGCAGCGCCCCCGCGAGGAAGAGACCCGCCCGGCGCGCTCGGCACCGCCCTGACTTCTGGCCGAGGTCCTCCTCGTCCCAGCCCGCCGCCAGGGCCAGGGCGCCAAGCGGCACGAAGATCAGCAGGTTGCCTCGCGCCAGCGTCGCGAGCCCGGCCACGACCCCCGCGGCGACCGCGACCCTCGTGCCGGGGCGCTGGAGCAGCTCGAAGCCCAACGCGAAGAGCACGATCGTCAGCGCCGTCTTCTCGGTCTGACCCTCGTAGTAGAGGGCCGGAACGAAGAACACGCTCGCCGCCGCTGCGATGACCCCGGCCTCTCGGGAGGCCCATACCCGCCGCGCTGTCAGAGCCACGAGATACGCCGCCGCCAGGCCCAGGGTCAGGTTGATGACCCGCGGGATCAACAACCCATGACCGAGGACCCTGTAGAAGACCCCGAGGAGGTAGGAATAGAGCGGGTCGATCCAGAAGGGCGAGGTGTCGATCCAGCGCCCTGCCGCGATGCTCTGCGCCCACTCGTCGAAGCCGAGCCCCGGGTCGGTCGACATCGGTCTGAAGAACGGCGAACGGTAGATGGCCGCAAGGTGCGCAAGCCGCACGGCGAGGCCCAGGACGAGCACCAGAGGGAGCGCCCACAGCGCGGTGAAGGGCGTCTTTGCCTGTCGTCCCTCCTCGGCTCGGACGACCTGGGACGCTGGAGGCCGCGGAGCCCGAGCCGGGCGATGCGGTCCGATCGCAGGGCGCTCTGGGCGCGCGATGCGGGTGCGATCCCTCGTCACGGTGGCGTCTGCCGACGCGCGGTCGGCGCGGAGGGTTCGTCGGGCACGGCGGCGTCACCGATCTGGGTGAGCAGCACGTCGCGCAGCCGCAGCGCGTCGGCATCCGTGGGGCGCTCCGCGAGCATCCGCCGGACCTCGGCCATCGCAGGACCATAGCGGCGGTGTTGCTGAAGGTAGCGAGCCCAGTAGTAGAAGCGCCGCACCGTGTTGGGGTCGGCCGCCGCGGCCTGCGTGCGCAGGGTCGCCGCCTCGACCCGGCGTCCGAGCTGCTCGCTCAGCCGGGCCGCCGCCTCCAGCGCCGACCGGAACTCGGGGTGAATGCGCCCGGCCTCGGTGTAGTGCTCGAGCGCTTCGGCGAAGCGGCCCTGCCGCTCGAGCAGCTCGCCCCAGTAGTACTGGCTCATCTCGTGCGCCGGATCGATCTCCAACGCACGGCGGAGATGATCGATGGCGGCGGCCAGATCGCCCTTGCGCGCAAGACCCTGCGCCCAGAAGTACTGGCTCGACTGGGGCTTGGGGTCGCGCCGCACCTCCTCCGAGAAATACGCGATCATGGCGTCGGGGGTGGCGTGTCGGCCCATCAGCTCGCCGAGGAGGTAGTGCACGCCTTCGTCGTAGGGACCTGTCCGCGCGGCCTCCTGTAGCACCCGGATGGCCTCGTCGTTGCGGCCCGCGCTGCGGAGGCCCCGGACCTGCGTCATGAGAGAGCGCCCCTGGAGCGGTCCGGTCGACGGCGCCGGGCTCGCGGCGCCCGGGCCAGCGATATCTGTTCGGCGCTGTCGGATCTCCGCGTCGTCGCGGTAGCGCGGGTCCTGCAGCATGGTGTCGTAGAGCCGGATGAGGGCCGACCGGGCACTGCGGCTGTCGGGGCGCAGCTCCATCACGCGGCGCATGTGGACCTCCGCGCGAGCGTACTCCCGCCGACGGAGATAGATGTCGCCGAGCGTCCGGAGCGCGGCGGGGACCGACGCGTCGTTGATCGCGACGGCCCGCTCGTAGGCCTGGGTGGCGGCGCGCTCGTCGCCCGACTCGGTGAAGGACGCGCCGAGGTTGTTCCAGCCGATGGCGAGGCCCGATGAGATGCGCTGCTCCATCCAGTCGGGTTGGTAGAACGCCACGAGCCCACCCAGCAGGAGCAGCGCGGCGCTCCAGGTCAGCGCGACACGATCTCGCGCGCGCCCGACCTGCACGAGCCACAGCACCCCGCCCGCGGCGAGCACCGCCATGGGGACGACGAGCTGCACCCGCAGCCGTCCCATGATGAAGAAGGGGAGCAGCGTCGCGAGGTAGAGCCCCGCGACGGCCGCGACGACCCGCACCTGGCGACGGCGCCAGCCCGCAACGACGCCCAGCAGGGCCAGCGGCAGGAGCCCGCCCATCCGCAGGACGGGCGAGCGCAGGATGGGCGACCACTCCGCGACCAGGGCGATGTCCTCGCTGTCGGGGACATCGTGGTCGTTCAGCGCGAGCTGGAGCTTGTGCAGGGTGCGGCGGATGGCCAGCCCTGGGTCCGCTGTCACGGCCTCCCAGGCCTGGTCGCGCCAGTAGCGTGAGAGCTCGGCGTCGTGCATCGAGTGTCCCGTGCGCCGCTCGGCCTCCTCGCGGAAGTTGGACTGCTCCGTGCGGGTGTCGGGCTGCAGAAAGGGCGGCTCGCTGTAGTACCCGTACTCGTTCCCGTCGTGGTTGCCGATGTAGAGGTTGATCCCGAGGTTGGTCGTCGTGAGCACGAACTCCCGCGACGCGGCGTAGTTGTGCGCCGTCGCGAACCCGATGATCGAGAGCGACGCGGCCAGGTAGACCCCCGCGCGACGTAGCCGCTGCGGGCGAGGTAGCAGCTCGCCGACGTCCTGGTCGTCGCGTTCCCAGCCAAGTCCGAGGGCCATGGCGCCAGCGGGGACGAAGATCAGCGCGTTGCCACGCGCCAGCACGGCCAGACCGGTCACAAGGCCAGCGCTCAGCACGGCGCGGAGGTCCCGGTTGGTGCCGGTGCGGAGGAAGAGGGCCAGGGCGAGGGCGATGAGCACGATGCTCAGCGCGGTCTTCTCCGGCTGACCCTCGTAGTGGATGGCGGGGATGAAGAGGGCGACGGCCAGGGCAGCGAGGACGGCGGCAGCGCGCGACGACCACACCCGCCCCGCAACCTGGGCGACCACGAGCGCTGTGGCAGTGCCCATGAGCGCGTTCGTGACCCTCGGGAGCAGCAGGCCGTACCCGGCCATCTCGTAGAAGAACCCCAGGAAGTAGGCGTAGAGCGGGTCGACCCAGAACGCGGCGTCACCGATCCACCGCCCTGCGGCGAGGCGCTGCGCCCACGCATCGTAGAAGCGGGCGTCGAGCACCAGTTGCGCGAAGAACGGTGAGCCCCGCAGGAACGCGAGGTGCGCGAGCCTGACGACGAGGCCCAGCACGAGCACGAGGGGCAGCAGCCAGGACGCGGCGAAGTGGGATTCCAGCCTCGGGTCGGGGGCGAAGTCAGGCGCGCGAAGCCGCCCGGGCTCTGCCTCCGATGGTGGACGGTCCAGGGTCGGCACCTCGGGCTCGGTGCGCCGACGCGTCGACGCGCCGGGGCTGCGGACGTGTTCCGGCTTTTTCTGGCCCTTCCGTCTTCCAGCCATGTACCTGAGTCTCCGCTGCTGCGGAACAGCAGACCCCCACTTCTACCGGGGATCGTCCGTCGCCAACAACCACGGCGATCCGTCGTGGCGTCACCCCCTCCAGGGGCGAGGTGGCGCCGAAGCGATTCTTCGCGAGCGACCTGCCGAAGAAGACGAAGAAGAAGGAACCGGTGCGCCGCCTGAAGGACCGCTGGCGCACGGAGCGGCTCTACGAAGACCTGAAAGGGGAGGTGGGCTTCGATCATTACGAGGGTCGAAGTTGGCCCGGTTGGCACCACCACATGAGCGTCGTGCTCTGTGCGTACGCCGTGCTCGTCGCCGAACGATGCATGGCTTTTCCCCCCGGAACGCCCGGCGATCCGACCCCTCGTGCGAAGCGTCGCTCGCCCCGAGCGGCACGTCGCCGACTCGATTCCGTCACTGCGCCTCCTGTTCGCACGGGCGCCGCCAGAGGGTCACATTGATGCCCGGTGACCGGAGGTGCTACGAACCGGGCTGGCGTCGCGCCTCGGCGCCAGAAGAGGTCACGATGTTCGGTATGGGTGCGTCGGAGTTGATGATCATCCTGGTGATCGTCCTGTTGTTGTTTGGGGCCGCGAAGCTGCCGGAGCTCGGGCGCAGCCTCGGCTCGGGGCTGAGCAACTTCAAGAAGGGGCTCAAGGAAGGCGACGAGGGGCCCACGCCGGCACCGCCCCAGAGCGCGGCGCTCCCCGAACAGGCCCGGCCTGTCGCGCACGTGGAAGAAGCCCCGAAGGCGTAGAATTCGGGCGCGCCAGGCGCCGAACGAGGGAATCGGGTCAGACGCAGAGACCGTCACGGCAACTCTGTCCCATCGGACAGACCGTATCGCATGTACCACAGTGATTGTTGTCAGTCTGGAGGTCGGTGCACCGAGCAGCACACATCCCGAACCTACCTGTACACGGAGGTGCGCCGCATGTGCCGGCGTTACAGAGTTGACCGCCAGAGCAGGTTGTTCCGCATCCCCCGCAGTGCTGTGCATCGCGCTGCAGGTCGACGCACATGCCATCACACCGCACGAGGCCCGTAGGGCATGAGATATCCGTGCACGAGCCGCCGGCGCAAGCCTGTCCTTCTGGGCAAGTGCGGTCGCAGCGACCACAATGCGCGGCGTCCGTCTGTAGTTCGACGCACAGGTCTCCACAGCGCGTTGTCCCGCCCGTGCACATCAAAAGGCAAGCACTGGCCTCACATCTCCCTCCGACGGGGCATGCGTGCCCGCAACTTCCGCAGTTTGTCGGATCGATCGTGAGGTTTGTGCACACTGTGCCGCAGCGGGTTGATCCGGCGGGGCATGAGGGCTCCAGGAGGCACGCGCCCCCACTGCACATGCGCCCTGGCATGCAGGAATTATCACAACTCCCGCAGTGCTCTGGGTCCGTTGCGAGGCTGACGCAGCGGGCACCGCAGCGGGTTGTGCCCGAAGGGCAAGCGCCCGTGTCATCGATGCCTACAACGTCCTGGCTGGTGTCCTGGCTCGCATCCGGTACGCAGGGACCAACGACGTCCGTCATCTGATTGGCGTCGAAATCCACGCTGGGTCGATCCAGAGAGGCATCGCCACCGAGGTCCGATTCAACATCTCTATCGGCCGAATCCAACGAACCAGCGTCCACGATCCCCAGGTCGTCGGACCGTGCCGAGTCGGCCCCAAGGTCCCCCGCGTGTTCATCCGTGGTCTGGGAGTCGGCTGCCATGGCGTCGCGCAGAGACGCGTCATGGGCTGTGGTCGACACATCCGGCCGTGAGTCGTTGTTCGTACATGCCGCAAGTACTGCGCAGAAACACAGAAACTGCAGTGCGAGGCGATGATGGTTCTGGAGCACTCTTGAACTCATGGCAGGAACGTGTTGATGGTGTAGGTACCAGAAGAGCTACTGTATCCATCAATGTAGAGGGCGTTGACGGATCCGCCTCCTACGACGGACCCACTGATCGACGACTGAAAGGCGCATGCGTCATCGTTGCAGAAAGTTGCCGTAGTATTACCCTGGCGGTAGTTGAGGACGGTGTCCCAGGTCGCGCGGGAGCAGGTGGTCGCGTTCATAGTGCCAGCTCCCTGCCCCGGGCAGGTCGTGTAGTAGTAAGTGACGTCCGGCGCAACGGAGTAGCCGCAGGTCGGTGTGACGCGGTTGGGCTGTCCCGACGTGGTGCCCATCACATTTGACGTCACACCGCGCGAGATCTCGTTAGCAAGGTTCGACGCAGGCAAATGCTGCAAGTGCACGGAGAAGGCACCGCAGCTGGAGGAGAATCCGCCCACCACCAGGTAGTAGGTGCCCGCGTTGAGAACCTGCACGCCCTGACTCTGAAAGGTACTGCAAGAGTCGTCGTTGCAGGCCCAACCTGCGGGCTGCGCCGAAGAGCACGACGGCATGAGGAAGAGCACGGTGTCATAGGTGGAGCCCAACGCATCGAAGTACACAAGTTCGCGCTGGGAAATGGTGAATGAGTAGAAGACATCGCCCGAGACATTGGATGCGCCGCAAAGACCGTTGGTGTCGTGGGCCGCAGAGCAGGTGTTACCGGACACGGTGGTCACATTGCCGTAAGCCCCAAGGCTGAGCGCCGTTGCACTCGAGCAGCGATCGTTCACGGGCGACGGCGAGACACAACTCCCCGATCCATTGCAGGTGAAGCCGCCTCCGCAGGGCGTCCCAGACGCGTAGTAATAGCCGTAGGTGCAGTACTGCGCCCCGCCGGAGCAGTAGGTCGTACCGCCAACGCAAGAGTTGTAGCTGCATCCGACGGCGGCAATGTCGTCTACGGTGCCGTTGCAGTTGTCGTCGACGCTATTGCAGACCTCAGTCCCCCCAGGATGGACCGCCGCGTTGGAGTCGTTGCAGTCGGCGCTGCTGGGGGAATAGCCGCCCGGCATGCTGCACGCCACGACCGTACCCGACGAGACGCTGCCGTACCCGTCGCCGTCAACGTCGCGGTAGTAGGTAGTCCCTGCACCCTCGTCGATCGTGCCGTTGCAGTTGTCGTCGACGCCATTGCAGGTCTCCGCCGTGGGCGTGCCCGGAGTGCAGGTCTGCGTCACGCCGCTCACGCAAGCGGTTGCCGTACGGCGGCACGCACCGATGCCGCAGACCAGCGGCCCGAGGCCTTCGTCGACCACCCCATTGCAGTTGTCGTCGACGCTATTGCAGGTCTCGCCGGTCGGCTGGTAGCGCAGGTTGGTGATCGAGCCGGCGACGTTTACGCCGACCTGGTCGGAGTACCGACCCGCGGGGCCTTCGATGCCGATCGTGGCGCTATTGCCAGTGGCGCGATCACCCTGGCCGGTCATGCCGTTGTAGAGCAGGTCGATCGTGTTCGTCGACTCGCTCAGGACCGCCTCGAAGTTGAGCCGCGAGCCATCGTCACCGCCGAAGTAATACGTGCCCGTCCACTGGACCACGAACTGGCGGTTGGGCGCCGAGCCGAAGGTCGACGTGCAGACGCCGGTCGGGCTCGTGTAGAGGTCGTCCCAGAACGGGAAGATCGAGTTCGGGTTGCCGCTCGGGATCGTCGTGTTCCCCCACGACGAGGTCACCGAGGGGAAGCCAATCGCGCCGTTCGTGCTGAAGCCAATGGTCGTGTACCCGGAACCGAAGAACGAGAACGAGAACGGGATCGTCGTGCTCGTGGCGCTGTCGTCGGTCGTCGGCATCCACGTCGCCCGCCCCGTCCCGCCGGAGCACGCGTCGAGCCAGGTCTGGGCCGTTGCCACGCGGGTGTAGGCCGTCGGGTTGGGCGTGCCAGCAACAGCGGTGCACGTTGTGGTGGTACCCGAGCAAACGATCGTGCCCACGACCCGGCACGCGCCCACGCCTGCTGAGCACGCTGCACCCGTGGTGTTGCATACGCCCGAGCAGTTGGTCTGACCGGCCGCGCACACGCAGGTGCCGGTGCCGTCGCACACGCCGTTGGTGGGCGTGGTGCAGGCGCCCGAGGTGCGCGGTCCGACGCTGCACGCCGTGGTGGTGCCCGAGCAGACGATGGTGCCGCTCTGGGCGCAGCCTCCCGTGCCCGCCGAGGTGCACGTGGCGCCCGTCGCGCGACAGATGCCACCGCAGTTGGTCTGGCCGGCCGGGCACAGGCAGGTGAACGCGGAGCAAGCACCGCTAATCGGCGGGGTGCACGCCGAACCTGCCGGCCGCGGGTTGTCCGTCGGGCACACCGTCGCCGAACCGTTGCAGGTCTCCGCAAGGTCGCACACTCCCGCGGAGCCACGGCAGGTCACCCCGGCGCTCACGCGGTTGTCCGTCGGGCACAGCGTCGTCGACCCGTTGCAGGTCTCTGCAAGGTCGCACGCGCCCACCGAGCCGCGGCACGTCACCCCGGCGCCCACGCGCGCGCTGTCCGCCGGGCACACCGTCACCGTGCCGTTGCAGGTCTCCGCAAGGTCGCACGCGCCCACCGAGCCGCGGCAGATCGTCCCAGCACCTACGCGCGGGCCATTCGCCGGGCAGAGCGTCGTCGTGCCGTTGCAGGTCTCCGCAAGGTCGCACGCGCCCACTGCTCCGCGACAGATCGTCCCAGCGCTCACGCGCGGGCCGTTCGCCGGGCACAGGGTCGTCGTGCCGTTGCAGGTCTCCGCAAGGTCGCACGCACCCGACGAGCCGCGGCAGATCACCCCGGAGCCCACGCGGTTGTCCGTCGGGCACAGCGTCGTCGACCCGTTGCAGGTCTCCGCAAGGTCGCACGCGCCCGCCGAACCGCGGCACGTCACCCCGGCGCCCACGCGCGCGCTGTCCGCCGGGCACACCGTCACCGTGCCGTTGCAGGTCTCCGCAAGGTCGCATGCGCCCACCGAGCCGCGGCACGTCACCCCGGCGCCCACGCGGTTGTCCGTCGGGCACGCCGTCACCGAACCGTTGCAGGTCTCCGCAAGGTCGCACGCGCCCGCCGAACCGCGGCACGTCACCCCGGCGCCCACGCGGTTGTCCGCCGGGCACAGCGTCGTCGTGCCGTTGCAGGTCTCCGCAAGGTCGCACGCACCCGACGAGCCGCGGCAGATCACCCCCGCACCCACACGCGGACCCGTTGCCGGGCACAGCGTCGTCGTGCCGTTGCAGGTCTCCGCAAGGTCGCAAGCGCCCACTGCTCCGCGGCAGATCGTCCCAGCGCTCACGCGCGGGCCGTTCGCCGGGCACAGGGTCGCCGAACCGTTGCAGGTCTCCGCAAGGTCGCATGCGCCCACCGAGCCGCGGCAGATCACCCCGGCGCTCACGCGGTTGTCCGTCGGGCACGCCGTCACCGAACCGTTGCAGGTCTCCGCAAGGTCGCATGCGCCCACCGAGCCGCGGCAGGTCACCCCGGCGCCCACGCGGTTGTCCGTCGGGCACGCCGTCGCCGTGCCGTTGCAGGTCTCCGCAAGGTCGCAAGCGCCCACCGAGCTACGGCAGATCACCCCGGAGCCCACGCGGTTGTCCGTCGGGCACGCCGTCACCGACCCGTTGCAGGTCTCCGCAAGGTCGCACGCGCCCACCGAGCTACGGCAGATCACCCCGGAGCCCACGCGGTTGTCCGTCGGGCACAGCGTCGTCGACCCGTTGCAGGTCTCCGCAAGGTCGCACGCGCCCGCCGAACCGCGGCACGTCACCCCGGCGCCCACGCGGTTGTCCGTCGGGCACAGCGTCGTCGACCCGTTGCAGGTCTCTGCAAGGTCGCACGCGCCCGCCGAACCGCGGCACGTCACCCCGGCGCCCACGCGCGCGCTGTCCGCCGGGCACACCGTCACCGTGCCGTTGCAGGTCTCCGCAAGGTCGCATGCGCCCGTCGAGCCGCGGCAGATCACCCCAGCGCCCACGCGCGCGCTGTTCGTCGGGCACGCCGTCGCCGTGCCGTTGCAGGTCTCCGCAAGGTCGCACGCGCCCACCGAGCCGCGGCAGATCGTCCCCGAGCTCACGCGGCCATTCGTCGGGCACGCCGTCGCCGTGCCGTTGCAGGTCTCCGCAAGGTCGCAAGCGCCCACCGAACCGCGGCACGTCACCCCGGAGCCCACGCGGTTGTCCGTCGGGCACAGCGTCGTCGACCCGTTGCAGGTCTCTGCAAGGTCGCACGCGCCCACCGAGCCGCGGCAGATCACCCCGGCGCCCACGCGCGCGCTGTCCGCCGGGCACACCGTCACCGTGCCGTTGCAGGTCTCCGCAAGGTCGCATGCGCCCGTCGAGCCGCGGCAGATCACCCCAGCGCCCACGCGCGCGCTGTTCGTCGGACACGCCGTCGCCGTGCCGTTGCAGGTCTCCGCAAGGTCGCACGCGCCCACCGAGCCGCGGCAGATCGTCCCCGAGCTCACGCGGCCATTCGTCGGGCACGCCGTCGCCGTGCCGTTGCAGGTCTCCGCAAGGTCGCAAGCGCCCACCGAGCCGCGGCAGATCGTCCCCGAGCTCACGCGGCCATTCGTCGGGCACGCCGTCGCCGTGCCGTTGCAGGTCTCCGCTGGTCGCACGCGCCCACCGAACCGCGGCACGTCACCCCCGGAGCCCACGCGGTTGTCCGTCGGGCACAGCGTCGCCGAACCGTTGCAGGTCTCCGCAAGGTCGCACGCGCCCACCGAGCCGCGGCACGTCACCCCGGCGCCCACGCGCGCGCTGTCCGCCGGGCACACCGTCACCGTGCCGTTGCAGGTCTCCGCAAGGTCGCATGCGCCCGTCGAGCCGCGGCAGATCACCCCAGCGCCCACGCGCGCTGTTCGTCGGACACGCCGTCGCCGTGCCGTTGCAGGTCTCCGCAAGGTCGCACGCGCCCACCGAGCCGCGGCAGATCGTCCCCGAGCTCACGCGGCCATTCGTCGGGCACGCCGTCGCCGTGCCGTTGCAGGTCTCCGCAAGGTCGCACGCGCCCACCGAACCGCGGCACGTCACCCCGGCGCCCACGCGGTTGTCCGTCGGGCACAGCGTCGCCGAACCGTTGCAGGTCTCCGCAAGGTCGCACGCGCCCACCGAACCGCGGCACGTCACCCCGGCGCCCACGCGGTTGTCCGTCGGGCACAGCGTCGTCGACCCGTTGCAGGTCTCTGCAAGGTCGCACGCGCCCACCGAGCCGCGGCAGATCACCCCGGCGCCCACGCGCGGACGCGGTTGTCCGTCGGGCACACCGTCGCCGAACCGTTGCAGGTCTCCGTCAGGTCGCACGCGCCCACCGAGCTACGGCAGGTCACCCCGGCGCCCACGCGCGCGCTGTCCGCCGGGCACAGCGTCGTCGAACCGTTGCAGGTCTCCGCAAGGTCACACGCACCCGACGAGCTGCGGCAGATCGTCCCCGAGCCCACCCGCGCGCTGTCCGCTGGGCACAGCGTCGCCGAACCGTTGCAGGTCTCCGCAAGGTCGCACGCGCCCACCGAACCGCGGCAGATCGTCCCGGCGCTCACGCGGCCGTTCGCAGGGCACAGCGTCGCCGAACCGTTGCAGGTCTCCGCAAGGTCGCACGCGCCCACCGAGCTGCGGCAGATCGTCCCGGAGCCCACGCGGCCGTCCGTCGGGCACACCGTCACCGTGCCGTTGCAGGTCTCCGCAAGGTCGCACGCGCCCACCGAACCGCGGCACGTCACCCCCGAGCCCACGCGGTTGTCCGTCGGGCACAGCGTCGCCGAACCGTTGCAGGTCTCCGCAAGGTCGCACGCGCCCACCGAGCTACGGCAGGTCACCCCGGCGCCCACGCGCGCGCCATCCGCAGGGCACAGCGTCGTCGAACCGTTGCAGGTCTCCGCAAGGTCACACGCACCCGACGAGCTGCGGCAGATCGTCCCCGAGCCCACCCGCGCGCTGTCCGCAGGGCACAGCGTCGTCGAACCGTTGCAGGTCTCCGCAAGGTCGCACGCGCCCGTCGAGCTACGGCAGACCACCCCGGAGCCCACGCGGCCGTCCGTCGGGCACACCGTCACCGACCCGTTGCAGATCTCCGCAAGGTCGCACGCGCCCACCGCTCCGCGGCAGATCACCCCCGCACCCACGCGCGCGCTGTTCGTCGGGCACACCGTCGCCGTGCCGTTGCAGGTCTCTGCAAGGTCGCAAGCGCCCACCGAACCACGGCAGATCACCCCGGCGCCCACGCGGTTGTCCGTCGGGCACGCCGTCACCGACCCGTTGCAGGTCTCCGCAAGGTCGCACGCGCCCGTCGAGCTACGGCAGATCACCCCGGAGCCCACGCGGTTGTCCGCCGGGCATGCTGTCACCGACCCGTTGCAGGTCTCCGCCAGGTCGCACGCGCCCACCGAGCCGCGGCAGATCACCCCGGCGCCCACGCGACCGTCCGCCGGGCACAGCGTCGTCGTGCCGTTGCAGGTCTCCGCAAGGTCGCACGCACCCGACGAGCCGCGGCAGATCACCCCCGCACCCACACGCGGACCCGTTGCCGGGCACAGCGTCGTCGTGCCGTTGCAGGTCTCCGCAAGGTCGCAAGCGCCCACTGCTCCGCGGCAGATCGTCCCAGCGCTCACGCGCGGGCCGTTCGCCGGGCACAGGTCGTCGAACCGGTTGCAGGTCTCCGCAAGGTCGCAAGCGCCCACCGAGCCGCGGCAGATCACCCCGGCGCCCACGCGGTTGTCCGTCGGGCACGCCGTCGTCGTACCGTTGCAGGTCTCCGCAAGGTCGCACGCGCCCACCGAGCCGCGGCAGATCACCCCGGCGCCCACGCGGTTGTCCGTCCCGGCACAGCGTCGTCGC
Organism: Deltaproteobacteria bacterium; assembly: GCA_016704445.1. Classification (GTDB taxonomy): domain Bacteria; phylum Myxococcota_A; class Polyangia; order Polyangiales; genus SCUS01. The sequence continues at coordinate 11,432 of JADJAE010000025.1, read as the reverse complement.
CGTTGCAGGTCTCCGCAAGGTCGCACGCGCCCACCGAACCGCGGCAGATCGTCCCGCGCTCCGCGCGGGCCGTTCGCAGGGACAGCGTCGTCGTGCCGTTGCAGGTCTCCGCAAGGTCGCACGCACCCGACGAGCCGCGGCAGATCACCCCGCACCCACGCGGACCCGTTGCCGGGCACAGCGTCGTCGTGCCGTTGCAGGTCTCCGCAAGGTCGCAAGCGCCCCTGCTCCGCGGCAGATCGTCCCAGCGCTCACGCGCGGGCCGTTCGCCGGGCACAGGGTCCCCTAATCGTTGCAGGTCTCCGCAAGGTCGCAAGCGCCCACCGAGCCGCGGCAGATCACCCCGGCGCCCACGCGGTTGTCCGTCGGGCACGCCGTCACCGAACCGTTGCAGGTCTCCGCAAGGTCGCAAGCGCCCACCGAGCCGCGGCAGGTCACCCCGGCGCCCACGCGGTTGTCCGCCGGGCACAGCGTCGTCGTGCCGTTGCAGGTCTCCGCAAGGTCGCAAGCACCCGACGAGCCGCGGCAGATCACCCCCGCACCCACACGCGGACCCGTGCGGGCACAGCGTCGTCGTGCCGTTGCAGGTCTCCGCAAGGTCGCAAGCGCCCACTGCTCCGCGGCAGATCGTCCTAGCGCTCACGCGCGGGCCGTTCGCCGGGCACAGGGTCGCCGAACCGTTGCAGGTCTCCGCAAGGTCGCATGCGCCCACCGAGCCGCGGCAGATCACCCGGGCGCTCACGCGATTGTCCGTCGGGCACGCCGTCACCGAACCGTTGCAGGTCTCCGCAAGGTCGCAAGCGCCCACCGAGCCGCGGCAGATCACCCCGGCGCTCACGCGGTTGTCCGTCGGGCACAGGGTCGTCGAACCGTTGCAGGTCTCCGCAAGGTCGCAAGCGCCCACCGAGCCGCGGCAGGTCACCCCGGCGCCCACGCGGTTGTCCGCCGGGCACAGCGTCGTCGTGCCGTTGCAGGTCTCCGCAAGGTCGCAAGCACCCGACGAGCCGCGGCAGATCACCCCCACCCCCGCGGACCCGTTGCCGGGCACAGCGTCGTCGTGCCGTTGCAGGTCTCTGCAAGGTCGCACGCGCCTGTCGAGCTGCGGCAGATCGTACCGGCACCCACGCGCGAGCCATCCGTCGGGCACACCGTCAACGAACCATTGCAGGTCTCCGCAAGGTCGCAGGCGCCCACCGAACCGCGGCAGATCACCCCGGCGCTCACGCGGTTGTCCGTCGGGCACGCCGTCACCGAACCGTTGCAGGTCTCCGCAAGGTCGCATGCGCCCACCGAGCCGCGGCAGGTCACCCCGGCGCCCACGCGGTTGTCCGTCGGGCACAGCGTCGTCGTGCCGTTGCAGGTCTCCGCAAGGTCGCACGCGCCCACCGAGCCGCGGCAGATCGTCCCAGCGCTCACGCGCGGGCCGTTCGCAGGGCACAGCGTCGTCGTGCCGTTGCAGGTCTCCGCAAGGTCGCACGCACCCGACGAGCCGCGGCAGATCACCCCGGAGCCCACGCGATTGTCCGCAGGGCACAGCGTCGTCGACCCGTTGCAGGTCTCCGCAAGGTCGCACGCGCCCGCCGAACCGCGGCACGTCACCCCGGCGCCCACGCGCGCGCTGTCCGCCGGGCACACCGTCACCGTGCCGTTGCAGGTCTCCGCAAGGTCGCATGCGCCCGTCGAGCCGCGGCAGATCACCCCGGCGCCCACGCGCGCGCTGTCCGCCGGGCACACCGTCACCGTGCCGTTGCAGGTCTCCGCAAGGTCGCATGCGCCCGTCGAGCCGCGGCAGATCACCCCAGCGCCCACGCGCGCTGTTCGTCGGACACGCCGTCGCCGTGCCGTTGCAGGTCTCCGCAAGGTCGCAAGCGCCCACCGAGCCGCGGCAGATCGTCCCCGAGCTCACGCGGCCATTCGTCGGGCACGCCGTCGCCGTGCCGTTGCAGGTCTCCGCAAGGTCGCACGCGCCCACCGAACCGCGGCACGTCACCCCGGCGCCCACGCGGTTGTCCGTCGGGCACAGCGTCGTCGACCCGTTGCAGGTCTCCGCAAGGTCGCACGCGCCCACCGAGCCGCGGCACGTCACCCCGGCGCCCACGCGCGCGCTGTCCGCCGGGCACACCGTCACCGTGCCGTTGCAGGTCTCCGCAAGGTCGCATGCGCCCGTCGAGCCGCGGCAGATCACCCCAGCGCCCACGCGCGCGCTATTCGTCGGACACGCCGTCGCCGTGCCGTTGCAGGTCTCCGCAAGGTCGCACGCGCCCACCGAGGAGCGGCAGATCGTCCCGGCGCCCACGCGCGAACCATCCGCCGGGCACACCGTCACCGACCCGTTGCAGGTCTCCGCAAGGTCGCACGCGCCCACCGAGCTCCGGCAGATCGTACCGGCGCCCACGCGGTTGTCCGTCGGGCACACCGTCACCGTGCCGTTGCAGGTCTCCGCCAGATCACACGCGCCCACCGAGCCGCGGCACGTCACCCCGGCGCCCACGCGGTTGTCCGTCGGGCACACCGTCACCGTGCCGTTGCAGGTCTCCGCAAGGTCGCACGCACCCGTCGAAGCGCGGCAGGTCACCCCGGCGCCCACGCGCGGGCCGTCCGCGGGGCACGCCGTCGCGGAGTTGTTGCAGGTCTCCGCAAGGTCGCACGCGCCCGACGAGCTACGGCAGATCACCCCCACGCCCACGCGCGAGCCGTCCGCAGGGCACGCCGTCGCGGAGTTGTCGCAGGTCTCCGCAAGGTCGCACGCGCCCACCGAGCTACGGCAGATCACCCCAGCGCCCACGCGGTTGTCCGTCGGGCACGCCGTCGCCGAGCCGTTGCAGGTCTCCGCAAGGTCGCACGCGCCCACCGAACCGCGGCACGTCACCCCAGCGCCCACGCGGTTGTCCGTCGGGCACACCGTCACCGTGCCGTTGCAGGTCTCCGCAAGGTCGCACGCGCCCACCGAACCGCGGCAGGTCGTACCAGCGCCGACGCGCGAGCCATCCGCTGGGCACACCGTCACCGACCCGTTGCAGGTCTCCGCAAGATCGCACGCACCCGTCGAGCTACGGCAGATCGTCCCGGCGCCCACGCGGTTGTCCGTCGGGCACACCGTCGCAGTGCCGTCGCAGGTCTCCGCAAGGTCGCACGCGCCCACCGAGCCGCGGCACGTCGTCCCGGCACCCACGCGGTTGTCCGTCGGGCACGCGTCGCTGGCGCCGCTGCAGACTTCCTGGGTGTCGCAAGCGCCCGCGACCGCGCGGCACACCGTGGTCGTGGTCAGGTAGGCGATGCGCTGGCAGACCGGCATCTCGCTCGCCACCCCTACGGTGCCCGGCGTGATGCCCGCGCGGCAGCCCGTCTGCGCCGTCGAGCACACGCCCAGCGAGCACGTCGTCGGCGCCACGTCGTCGACCACGCCGTCGCAGTCGTCGTCGATCCCGTTGCAAACCTCGGTCACCGCGCCGCCCGCCGTCGCCGAGCACTGCGTGCCCGTACCGTCCGCGCTGCACACGTAGGCGCCGGCGCGGATGCACGCCCCCACGCCCACCGAGCAGGACCCACCGAGCGGCATACCAATCGAGCCGATCACCGCCGCGGCGTCCCGCACCCAGACCTGGGCGTAGCGAGCCTTGCAGGCGGAGTCGTCGCCGTAGCACTCGCCCGCGGAGGAGATGGTCCAACCGTTGGCGTTGCAGGGGTATACGCCCGCGGTGCACGCCACCGGCGTGATGCGCGAGAGCTGCAGGAGCGACAGGTCGTGGGTGATCCACGAGACCTGGCCCACGGGGGTGTTCCCGAGACCGTTGACCCAGGCCCCCTCGGCCGCCGCGAACACGATCGCCGCGTTCTCGTTGCCGGCGGGGAAGCAGCTGGCGTTGTTGTCGAACGCCCGTAGCGAGAAGCCGAAGGCGATGGACTGCGCCGCGGTGAGGCCGCTGTAGAAGTTGACGCCCGAGCGGGTCCAGGTGGTGTTGCACGACGCCGGCCAGTTCGTCGTGACGTAGGAGGCCATCGAGCTGCCGCCGAGCAGGGCGTTGAACCCGAAGGTGTACTCCGGCGTGCCGATCATCAGGTCGGTGCCGGTCACGCTCGACCACGCAGGCGACTTGAAGTTCACCGTCGGCGCCACGACCGAGCCGAAGGTGGTCGCGTTCGTGAACACTCCGAGGGAGTTCCACGCCCGCGCGACGCCGTTGGCCACCGTGCCGATGAGGGTCCAGCCGCCGCCGTGGCGGGTCATGTCGCAGTACGCGCTGAAGGCCGCGGCGCCACCGGCCCCATCGGGGTCGATCGTGTACACCCCGCTCGGCTGCGACCGGAGGATGTTCGCGCACGACTGCGGCACCGAGAACGTCTCGTCCACCGCGCCGTCGCAGTCGTCGTCGACGTTGTTGCAGGTCTCGGTCATCGGCGGGCGCGTGATCACGTCCGCCGGGCACGCCGCCATCGCGCCATTGCACACCTCCTGCGGGTCGCACGCGGCGATGTTCGTCGACGCGCGGCACACCGTCGTCGCCGTCAGGAAAGCATCCGTCGGGCACGCCGCGGCCGTGCCCGCGCAGGTCTCGGCCACGTCGCACACGCCCGCCACCGCGCGGCACACCGTCCCCGTCTGGAACCCGTCCGCCGGACACACCGAGCTCGAGCCCGTGCAGCTCTCGGCCACGTCGCAACCGCCCGCCACCGCCGCACGGCACACCGTCGTCGCCGTCAGGAAAGCATCCGTCGGGCACGCCGCGGCCGTGCCCGCGCAGGTCTCGGCCACGTCGCACACGCCCGCCACCGCGCGGCACACCGTCCCCGTCTGGAACCCGTCCGCCGGACACACCGAGCTCGAGCCCGTGCAGGCCTCGGCCACATCGCACACACCCGCCGAAGCACGGCAGGTCGTGCCAGCCGCCACCACCACATCGCCAGGACACGCCGCCGCGCTACCGGTGCAGCTCTCGGCTACATCGCAGCCGCCCGCCACCGCTGCGCGGCAGATCGTCCCGTTTGCCACGCCGATGTCCGCCGGGCAGCTGTTGCTCCCGTTGCACACCTCCACCGCGTCGCACCCGTTCGCCACCGCCGCACGGCACGTCGTACCCGCCGCCACCACCGCGTCCGCCGGGCACGCATCCGTCAGGCCCGGGCAGACCTCCGCCACGTCGCAACCACCAGCGACCGCTGGGCGGCACGAGGTGCCAGCCGCCAGGTAACCGGTGCGCACGCACGCCGCCGCGACGGTCGTACCCGCGGTCGTCAGCGGGCAGCGAAGCTCCGCCGTCGAGCACGCACCCAGCGTGCAGGAGGTCGCCGCGATGTCGTCCACGACGCCGTTGCAGTCGTCGTCGATGCCGTTGCACGTCTCCGTCACCGGCGAGCCCGGCACCACGCCGCACGCGGTGCCGTTGTTGTCCGACCGACACGTGAACGTACCCGTGCGCGCGCACGCCCCGACGCCCACCGAGCAGCTCGAACCCAGCGCGCCGCCGAACCAGCTGTTGATCGCAGCCGCGGTGTCACGAACCTGCAGGTAGCCGAAGGTCGTGATGTCCCCGTCGCCGTTCGATCCGCCGCAACGGGTGGTGTTGCCCACCGACAGACCGTCCGGCGTGCCGCAGGCCGTGCCCTGACCGCCGATGCCCAGACGTGAGTCAGGCGTGGCGCAGTCATTCTCCTGATTGGCGATGATGCCGAAACGAATCCGCTGGTAGCCAACAACCCCGATGTTGATGCCCTGGAGGTTGCAGTTGGGCTGGAGCGAGGAGTTCTGGATGGCGGCGAGCCACGCCGCGCGACCCGGACCTGCGCTCACCTGACCACCCGTGAACAGCGACTGCAGCGAGGTGGAGCTCACCGACAGGACGATGTTGCGGTGGTAGCCGTTGGCGCTGAAGCCCGCCATCAGCTCGTTGAAGCGAGTCCCCGTGAACGAGGCGAACTTCGCTTCCTCGAAGCGGTTGTTCGTCGACGCCGTCGTCAGCAGCGTCCCGTTGGTCCAGTACGCCGCGTCGTACACGAACGTCGCGTTGCGACCATCGGCCTTGAGCGCCAGCGTCCAGCCGCCGCCGCTCGTGCCCATGTCGCAGTACGCCGTGAAGGGCGCGATCGGACCGCCAGACCCGTCCGGATCGATCTCGTAGACACCCGTCGGTGAACCACGGTTCACCGTCGAGCACGACACCGGGCGCACGCTGTACGGCTCGTCCGTCGTGCCGTTGCAGTTGTCGTCAACGCCGTTGCAGGTCTCCGGCGTCGGCGGACGGCTGACCACGTCCGGCGGACATACCGCCCCGGTACCCGCGCACATCTCCGCCGGGTCACACGTCGCGATCGACGACGACGGGCGGCAGATCGTCCCTGCGGGCACATTGGCCCACGCAGTCGGGCCCGACACCGCCACCGACGGGACCGTACACACCTGGCAGTTGTTCGCCGGGTTCAGCTGGGTGTTCGTGTAGCAGACCCCGCCGATGCGGCAGAAGCCCTCGTCCACCAGCCCGTCGCAGTCGTTGTCGACGCCGTCGCACACCTCGGGCGTCGCGAACGTGGTCTGACGGCAGACCGAAGCTGCGAACGCCGGAGTCGTCGTGAACGACAACGGCAGCGGGTTGCCCGAGGAGTCCGTGAAGCGCGCCATCGCGCCCCAGCCGCCGCCGTTCTCACCGATCTTGAGCAGCAGACGGTTGACGCCCGCAAGCAGCGTCACCGAGGTCACGTCCTGGTCCTCGGCGCACCCGCGACAGAAGGCCGCGCCGTTCAGCACCAGCATCCCGTTGAGCCACGCCCGGATCCCGTCGTCGCTCCCGGTCCGCAGCTGCACCGTCTGCGTCGTCGGCGAGTAGACGTACGCAAACAGGTACGCGCTCACGTTCGACAGGTCGACCGCCCCGCCGAACCGGCAGTCCAGGTTGATGCCTACCCCACACCCCTGGCACGCGCCCAGATCGTAGCGCCACTCCGACCACGTCCGGCCGCTCTCCGACTGACCCGCGACCGGCTCCGCCGTCGACTCGGTGATGTCCGCCGTCGTGGTGACCCCGCAGACCGGAGCGCTCGCACTGCCGTTTGCGAAGGTGCCCAGCGTCAGCCAGTTGCGAACCCGCCCGTCTGACGCGACGGTGCCGTTTCCACAGTAGCTCACGCCGGTCGCGCAGGGACCCAGCTGACCCAGCACCGCACACGCGCTGCCGCCGCCGGGGTTGCCTTCGTCCGTCAGGCCGTCGCAGTTGTCGTCGAGGCCGTTGCACACCTCGGCGCTGGGGGCGACGGTGCGAGTGCACACGACCGCACCGGTCGTGCACGTCGTGGTGCCCGCCGCGCAGACGCCCCGCTGACCCGTCGTACACGCCACCCCGCCACCCGGGTTGCCGTTGTCGACCACACCGTTGCAGTCGTCGTCGATCCCGTTGCAGATCTCGGCGATCGGACCGTCCGTGCGGTTGCACGATCGCGCCCGCCGTGCACGCTGTCGTGCCTGCCGAGCAGCGCCCCGACTGGCCGGTGGGACACGCGACCGCGCCGCCCGGGTTGCCGTCGTCCACCACCCCGTTGCAGTCGTCGTCGATCCCGTTGCACACCTCGGTCGTCCCCGTGCCAGCGGTGGCCGAACAGGTGGTGCCGCGGCCGTCCGCCGTGCACACGAATGCCCCGGTGTGTAGGCAGGCGCCGACGCCCGCGGTGCAGGTCTCCGTCAGGTAGCCGTACGAGATCGCCGGCGCCCGGACCATGAGCTGGCCCTGCGAACCGTTGATGTTCCCGGCGTAGCAGCCCAACGAGCCGGCTCCATAACAGGTCGCCCAGCCGCTCGCCGTAAGGCCGAACTCGCCGCCCGGCACGTCGCGGAAGTGGAACTGGTCGGTCCGGGAGGTGAAGCCGATCCAGCCGAACATCCCCGTCGCGCAGCCGCCCGACACCGTCACCGGTGCGCCGTTGAAGAACTCCGAGGCGCCCCAGGCCGCCACGAACGTCGCGGGCACGGTATGCCGGAAGATGTTCGCGCCCCAGATTTTGTTGCTGGTGTAGTCGCCGAACAGTATCTGCGTCGCGGGTAGGCCCGTCCCGAACACGTTGAGCGAATAGGCTGCCGTGTCGGTGCGTACAGCACCCTGCGCCGAGCGCCAGCCGAAGTTCGCGCCGCTGTCATTACCCCCGCAGCCGGGGCTCCAGCCTCCCGGACGCGAGCGCCCGACGAGCGTCCAGCCGGCCCCGTCGACGGACATATCGCACCAGGCCTCGAAGCGCGCTGCCGCCGAGGTGCTCGTTGGGTTGAGCCAGTAGTACCCGCTACCAACGGACATCCCCGCGGAGTAGACGTCCTCGCACGATCGAGCCGGACAAGCCGCAGAGCCCGCGAAACCCTCGTCAACCTGACCGTCGCAGTCGTTGTCGACCCGGTCGCAGACCTCGATGCCCGCCACGCAGCCCGCCGGGCGGCGCCACGGCCCGTCGCGCACGCCATCGCAGTCGTTGTCCAGGCCATCGCAGGTCTCGGGCGTCGGAGTGCCCGCGCTGACCGAGCAGGTGGTGGTGGCCCCCACGCCGCAGACGATGGTCCCCGTATTCGCGCAAGTGCCCACGCCCACCGTGCAGGGGCTTCCCGTGGGGAGGCACGTTCCGCCGCAGCTGGACTGGCCCGTCGGGCACACGCACAGGAACCCCGAGCACGCGCCGCTCACCGGCGGGGAGCACGCGGTGCCCGCCGCGAGAGGCAGGTCCGCCGGGCACGCCGTGGTGCCGCCCGCGCACAGCTCCGGCGCGTCGCACACCGACATCGACGGGCGGCACGGTGTCGACGCCGGCGCGAAGGCGTCCGACGGACACACCGCGCTCGCGCCGGTCGCAGGTCTCGGCCACGTCGCAGAGTCCGACGCGGGACGCGACACGGCGTGCCTGCAGCGGAGAGCGAGTCGACCTGGCAGATCGTGATGCTGCCCGAGCAGGCCTGGTGACCCGTGCCGCAGGCGCCCGGCGAGCAGGACACCGGAATGATGTCGTCTACGAGGCCGTTGCAGTCGTCGTCGACGCCGTTGCAGACCTCGGAGGTGCCCGTTCCACCCGTCGCGTTGCACACCGTGCCGCCCGAGAGATTCACCACCGCCACCGGCGTCGAGCGGTGGACGGCCGTGCCGTCACCGAGGTTCCGATAGGGGAAGTTGAAGCCCCAACAACGAACCGAGCGGTCTGACATCACGGCGCAGGCCGAGCGGTACCCCGCGCTGAGGTCCGACGTACCGCTGAGGCCGCTCGTCACCACCGGCGCCGTGCGCGGGGACGTCGTCGTGCCGTCCCCCAGCTGACCGGAGGCGTTGTAGCCCCAGCAACGAACCGCACCGTCGGACAACCGCACGCAGCTGAAGTCGTCACCGACGGTGACCTGCGCGCCCGTCGTGATGCCCGAGACCGCCAGCGGCGCCGTGCTCTGCGTGGTCGTTGTCGCCACAGCCAGCTGGCCGCTGTCGTTGCGCCCCCAGCAGAACACCGTCCCGTTCGCACGAAGCGCGCAGGTATGGAACTGGCCCGCCGCGACCTGCACCACGTTGGTGAGCCCGCTCACCGTCACCGGCGTCGTGCGCGGGGTCGTCGTGCCGTCCCCCAGCTGGCCGTAGTCGTTGCGGCCCCAGCAGCGGACGGTGCCGTCCGCGAGCACAGCGCAGGCGTGCTCGTAGCCCGCCGTGAGGTGCACGACGTTGAAGAGCCCGCTCACCGTCACCGGCGTCGTGCTCTGGGTGGTGGTCCCGTTGCCGAGCTGACCCCTGTTGTTGAGACCCCAGCAGCGCGCGGTGCCGTTCGCCAGACGCGCGCAGGTGAAGAGAGCGCCCGCGTCGACCTGAATCACGCCCGTGAGCCCGCTCACCGCCACCGAAGTCGTGCGCGACATCGTCGTGCCGTCGCCCAGCTGACCGTCGCTGTTGGAGCCCCAGCAGCGCACGGTGCCATCCAGCAGACGCGCGCAGGTGTAACCGGTACCCGTCAAGTTGGAGGTACCCGCCGAGACCTGCACCGCCGACGTGATGCCCGAGACCGCCACCGAGACGACGGTGGCCGTCGAGCTCACGGTGGTGCCGTCGCCGAGCTGGCCGGCATCGTTACGACCCCAGCAACGCACTGACCCGTTCGTGAGCGCCGCGCAGGTGTGGTGGCTGCCCGCCGAGACCCGCGCGCCGGCGTTGTTGCCGCACACCAGGGACCCGCTCTGGGCGCAGGTGCCAAGACCGGTGGTGCAGCTCCCGCTGGGCAGGCAGACCAGGTTGCACTCGATGGTGCTCGCCGGGCAGACGCAGTTGTTGCCGCTGCACACGCCACCCGTCGGCGAGCTGCAGCTCGCGCCCGTAGGCAGGATGATGTCCGACGGACACGCCGCGCTGGAGCCCGTGCACGTCTCCTGCGCGTCGCAGGTGCCGACCGAGGGACGACACACCGCGCCCGGCGTCCGGAGCGCGTCCGGCGGGCACGGCGCGCCCAGCCCACCGCACGTCTCGGCCGCGTCACACACATCGGTGGCATCGCGGCACGAGACGCCAGCCGCCACGTTGACCCAGCTCGTCGGGCCCGACACCGTCGCCGACGGGATCGTGCACACCTGGCAGGTGTTCGACGGGTTGCGCTGATTGTTCGTGAAGCACAGGCCGCCGATGCGGCAGAAGCCCTCGTCGATCAGGCCGTCGCAGTCGTTGTCGACCCCGTCACAGACCTCCGCGCCGCTCCCCGCAGGAACGCACGTCTGGGGGACGCCGCCCACGCAGTTGGACACCGTGCGCTCGCAGAGACCGACGCCGCAGGTCGTGGTGCCGAGGCCCTCGTCGATCAGCGCGTCGCAGTCATTGTCCAGGCCGTCGCAGACCTCGGTGAGCGGAACCTGCTCCCCAGGACACGCCACGCCGAACAGGCCCCCTGCACACGTCCGTGATCCGTCGTGGCAGATGCCGACGCCGCTCGTCCCCGCTGGGCCGGTGTAGCAGCTCTCCGAGATCCCATCGTCGACCGTACCGTCGCAGTCGTCGTCGATGTTGTTGCAGGTCTCGGGCGCCGGGCCGACCTCGCCCGAGCACGAACCCCAGGCGCCCACCGAGCAGCTCTGGATCCCGTCCAGGCAGCGTCCGACCATGCGCGTGGTTGGATCACCCGTGTAGCAGGTCCGCGCGACGCCGTTGTCGATGGCTCCGTTGCAGTCTTCGTCGCGGTTGTCGCAGGTCTCCGGCACCGGAGTCACCTGGCTCAAGCACACGCCCCAGGCCCCGGCGCTGCACGTCTGCGAGCCCGCGCGGCAGACGCCGACGCCGCTGGTGCCCGACGGGCCCGTGTAGCAGCCCTGCGTGACGCCGTCGTCGACGACGCTGTTGCAGTTGTCGTCGAGGTTGTTGCAGGTCTCCGCGCCCGGAACCACCTGGCCCGTGCACGCGCCCCAGGCGCCCGCGCTGCAGGCCTGCGTGCCCGCGCGGCAGACACCGACGCCGCTG
>JADJAE010000024.1 GCA_016704445.1 Deltaproteobacteria bacterium | reverse complement strand
GTCGAGACGAACTGCGGCGTGATGGCCGTGCGCGAGTCGACGGTGCCGACGAAGCCCACCGCGGTCTGGATCACCAGGTGGTCGCCGAAGAAGGTGAACTCCCACCCGAGCTCGGCGCTCACCGTGTGCAGCGTGGACGTCACGTCGTAGACCCCGTTGGCCTCGGGCACCTGCGCGGGCGGGGGCTGGCCGGTGACCGTCGTGATGAGCTCCCGCGCGCTCGCGTCGCCGGAGAGCGCGAGGCGACCGTAGCCGCCCATCAGCACGAGGCCCGCGCCGGGGAAGGGTCGCCAGCCGGCGTGCACGCGCCACATCGAGCCGCGGTCGAGGCGCAGCCCGTAGGGGCCCGCGGAGGCCTGCGACCCGCCGCCCGCGGCGGAGATCACCCCGTTGAAGGCGTCGAGGTAGAGCGACGGGGTCACGCCGACCGAGGCCATCACCCGCAGGCGCCCGGGGAGCTCGACGTCGCCGCGGAGCGAGACCGCGAGCGGCGCGTCGGTGCCCGCCGAGACCTGGAAATGAAAGGGATCAGCGCTCGCGAGGGCCGGGGCGCAGAGCAGCGGGGTGACGAGGGCGAGGGCGACGCGGATGCGCATACGGTGGCCTTTCCTTCGACGCGGGCGGTGCGCTCATCGATGGAAGAGACAGGTGCATCGGCCGTGCGCGGCGTTCACGGGCGTGCACCTCCTGCGCGGCGGGCGCGAGGGGGGTGCGCTCAGGCCGCAGGTGGGGCGGGTTCGGGCACGAACAGCCGTACGGTGGTGCCCTCGCCGCGGCTGCTCTCGATGTCCACGGCGCCGCGGTGGGCCGTGAGGATGCGGTCGACGATGGCGAGCCCGAGCCCGGTGCCGGTGGTGCGGGTGGTGAAGAAGGCCTTGCGGGCGCTCTTGCGCACCTCGGTGTTCATGCCCTCGCCGGTGTCGATGACGGCGATCTCCCGCCCGTCGACGCCGTGGCGGGTCTTGCGGGCGAGGATGATGGTGAGCACCCCGCCGGTGCCCATGGCCTGCACGGCGTTCTCGATGACGTTCTCGAGGGCGTGCCGGAGGAGGTGGGCGTCGCAGTGGATGGGGGTCTCGGCCTCCGGGCTGGAGCGCAGATCGACCTCGGTGCCGGCGCGCTCGGCGGGCCCGAGGCAGCGGGTGATGAGCTCCCGGGGGAGGGTCTCGCGGGGCTCGGGGTGGAGCGGCCGGGCGAGGGTGAGCAGGTCGGTGACGATGCGGTTGATGCGGTCGGCCTCCTCTTCGAGGATGCCGAGGAGGAGGTCACGCTCGCGGGCCGGGAGCTCTGGCCGGCGCAGCGAGGCGACGGCGTTGAGGATGATCGCGAGGGGGTTGCGCACCTCGTGGGCGACGATGGCGGAGAGCTCGCCCACGGCGGCGAGGGCCTCGCGCTGCTCGAGGGCGTCGCGCACCCGGGCGAGCTCGTCGTCGCGGCGGGAGAACTCCTCGGAGAGCCGGGCGGTGAACACGAACGACAGCGCCCCGAGGTGGATGAACATGAAGTGCTCGGCCAGGAAGGGCGACGGGAGCTGCGTCACGGCGGTGGTGGCATCGTGGACGATGCCGCACGCGAGGAGCAGGTACGAGACGGCGACGCCCCAGAGCCAGCGGCCCTGCGCGCGGGCGGCGCGGAAGAAATAGAACGCCGTGGCCACGAGCGCGGCGAAGACGGCCGGGAGCATCAGCGCCTGACCGAGCGGGGTGATGAGCGCCTCGCGGTAGACGATGGTGAAGGGCCCGAGCACCACCCGCTGGACGTACGGGTGGCCGTGCACGACGAGGCCGGAGACGTTGAGCGCCACCAGGGCGGCGAACCAGCCGTACGCGGCGATGAGCCAGCGGCGCGCGGCGGGGGCGGCGCCGGAGAGGTGCATCGCGAGGTCGAGGCCGACGGGCATGGTGGCGAGCCCGGCGGCGATGCGGACCTGCTCCCAGGGGACGGGCCCGACCGGGTGGTGCCCGTAGCGGAGCACCGAGGCGAGGTCGTAGAGGGCGCTGAGCACCAGCATGGCGCCGAAGCACCGGGCCTCGGCCCGCGCGCGGCGGAAGAGTCCGACGAACGCGAACTGCACCAGCAGCGACACGTACACGGTCAGCCACGCGAAGGTGACGCTCGCGAAGGGGTTCACGCCATTGGCTCCCTTGGGAGTGTAGGCGATGCGCCCTCGCCGGGTGAGGGCCGGGGTGCTGCGAAGTTGGCACCGCGGGGGGCGCCGTGATGGAATCCCGGCCGATGACGTACTCCATGCGGCACTGGTTGCTCGGGCTCGCGGCGGCGGGCGTGGTCGCGCTCGGGGCGCCGGCCGCGCAGGCCCAGCAGGGCGGTTACACCGTGGTGGGGGCACGCCCAACAACACGTCCACCATCGGGGTGGTGCCCTCGGCCACCAACGAGCCGGCGGCCCGCACGCTCGGCACGCGGCGCATCGACGGCAGGCGCTCGCGCCGGCCCGAGGAGTACGGCGGGGTCACCCCGGGCGTGAGCTCGCTCGTGCCGGGCTTCCGCCGCATGGCCCGGCTGGGCACCACCCGCGTCCCCGTGGTGGCGTGGCCGGGCTTCCAGATGGTGCCGGGCGGCAGCCGGGTGTTCGTGGCCACGACGCGCCCCGCGGTGGTCACCGAGACGCGCGCGCCGCTCCAGCGGGTCTTCCACATCACGGGCGGGCGCATCGCGCTCTCCAACAACCGCCGCCCCCTCATCACCGAGGCCTTCGACACCCCCATGGGCCGCGCCTTCCTGCGCCCCGTGCGCGGCGGCGTCGACCTCGTGGTGACGATGCGCGCCGAGGTCGAGCACCGCATGTCCCAGGAGGTCGGCCCCCAGGGGCTCAACTTCGTCTACGTCGACTTCCCCCCCTTCCAGGCCCCGGAGACCCTGCGTCTCCGCCTGCCCAACGGGGCCATCCAGCAGATCGAGGTCGGCGCGCCGGTCACCACCAACGCGGTGGTCCCGCGCGAGCCCTCGCCCAGGCTCACGGGCCCCGGCGTGGTCATCCAGCCCGGCGTCGAAAACGAGCGCCCGCCGGGCATGCGCTGAGCGCCGGCCGACCCTCACCGATCACTCCGTCATCCCCTTCCATGGAGCAGCCGCTCCGCCAGGCGCCGATCGTCTCCCGCTCCCTCCGCGCGGCCGCGGCGCTGGGCCATGAGCTCCTCGCCCGGGCCGACCGCGGCGAGGCGTGGCACGCCTGCTCGCTGGTCGAGGGACCGGCGGTGGTGCTCGGCGCCCGGCAGCGGCGCGCGGCGGTGACCACCTTCGCCGAGGTCGTGCGGCGGCGCAGCACCGGCACCGCGGCCTGGGTGGGCCAACGGGCGCTGTGGTGCTCCCTCGCGCTGCCCTCCGTCGCCGCGCTCTACGAAGACGCCACGCTCGCCACGCTGCTCAACCGCAACGTGCGCCCGTGGCTGCGGGGCTTTACCCGATCGGGTATTTCCGCGGCGTACTTCGGGCGCGAGTGGGTCGCCGTGGCGCACCGACCCGCCGCGGTGCTCGGCTACGACCTGTCGCCCGCCGGGGCGGTGCTGCTGGAGATGATCGCCGGGTGGGACGAGCCCGTGGCGCTGCCCGCGGAGCACGCCGCGCCGGGCGAGCGGGCGCTCGACCGATGGCGCGGGCGCTCGCCGGTGGCGCTGGGCGAGGGGCGCGACCCGTGGGCCGTGCTGGCGGCGCTGGCGGCCTCGGTGGCCGAGCGTGCGGGCGCGGTGGTGACCGCCCCGGAGCCTGTCGTGGAGCCATGGGTTCCCGCCGAGGCCCCGGACGAGGCCGCGGGGGTGGCGGTGCCCATCGGGCGGGTGGAGGCGGCGCGGGTGGCGGGCGGTGGGCTGTGGCTGGGCGGCGACGCGCTGGTGGCGACGCCCTGGCTCGACGCGCTGGCCGAGGCGATCGCGCGGGGACGGGAGTGGCCGACCGAGGGCGCGGCGGTGGACGGCGCGCGGCCGGGGGACTGGGCGCGGGCGGCCGGGGCGCTGCGGCCCTGAAGGCGCCCACGTCCGCGGGGAAACCCGCGGGCGCACCCCACAAGATCACGGCCTTACCACTCCCGGGGCCCAACACTTTCGCCGGGGTCGGACGTTCAACCCCGCATGAGCTACCGCGACGACGTCGAGGCCCTGCAGATCAAGCTCGCCCAGCTGGAGGAGGAGCGCGCGGAGATCGTCCGCGACCGCGCCCGGCTCGTGGACTCGGTGCAGCGCATGCCCAGGGTGGGCGACGAGATCGAGCGCCTGCGCCGCGAGCTGCACGCCCGCGCGCCCCGCAGCCTGCCGGTGCTCGACGACATCCGGGTGGCCTCGCCCTGCCACGAGCGCTGGGACGCGATGACCGGCGACGAGCAGTCGCGCCACTGCGGGAGCTGCAACAAGAACGTCTACAACCTCTCGGCGATGACCCGCGAGGCCGCCGAGGCGCTGGTGCGCGAGAAGGACGGCAGCCTCTGCGTGCGCTACTTTCGCCGCGCGGACGGGACGATCCTGACGGCCGACTGCCCCGTCGGGGTGCGCCGCAAGCGGGTGCAGCTCGTGGCCGCCGCGGGCGCCATGACCGCGCTGGCCGCAGGCGCCGCGGCCATGGCCTTCGCGCGGATGGGCGGCGTAGGGGCGCCGCCGCCGCCGGTCACGATGGTGCAGGGCGGGGCGGTCGCGCTGCCCGAGGCGCCGCCGTTGACGACGGCGCCCAACCCCCCGCCGCCGGTCGAGGCCCTGGGGCAGATGGAGGTGCAGGGAGGCATCGGCGCGCCGCGGATGGGCGAGATGCCCGCGCCCACGCACCGGCCGCGCATGGGTCGGCCGATGATGACCCACCAGCGCTGAGCGCTTCGTCAGCGCCCCAGCAACATCCAGAGGATCAGGGCGCCGACGACGACCGTTCCCGTCGCCACCCCGAGGGCGACCGCCCACGGCGGGGGGCGTCGGCCCGGCGCGGGCGGCGGATCGCCGAGCAGGGGCAGGAGGGCCTCGACCGCGGCGCCGCCGTCGCGGAAGCGCGCCTCCGGGGCGCGGGCCACGCAGCCCGCGAACCACGCGTCGAAGCCCGCCGGGAGGCCGCGGGGGCTCCCCAGGCGGGCGGCGCGCTCGGACGCGGGCTCGATCGGATCGACCAGGATCTCCCGCAGCAGGTCCATCATGGCGGGCGACGCGGCGCGGGTGGCGTTCCAGTAGTACTTCCCGGTGAGCGTCCAGAACGCGATGAGCCCGAGCGCCCACACGTCCGTGGCGGCCTTCACGCGCCCGGTGACGCGGGCCTGCTCCGGGGACATCCACATCGGTGAGCCCATGGCGCCCGTCGTCGCGCCCGAGACGTCCTCGCCCAGCACCTTGGCCACGCCGAAGTCGAGCACCTTGACCGTGAAGGGCACGCCGGGCCGGCGCGGCGCCGCGATGAAGACGTTCTCGGGCTTCAGGTCGCGGTGCACCACCCCGACGCGGTGCGCGGCGCCGAGCGCGTGCCCCAGCTGCTCCAGCACCGCGCGGGCCGTCGCAGGCCCGAGGGGCCCGTCGGCCGCCACGAGGGCGGCGAGGTCGCGCCCGTCGAGGAGCTCCATCGCGAGCCACGGGGTGCCCGTCCCGGCGTCGACGCCCGCGGCCACGACCTGCACCACGTTGTCGCTCTCGATGCGCGCGCCGACCTGCGCCTCCTGCTGGAAGCGGGCGCGGCTGGCGCCGTCGTCCACGGTCTGCGCGAACATGATCTTGAGCGCCCGCCGGCACCCCGTGCTGAGCTGCTCGACGAGGTAGACGGTGCCCATCCCGCCCCTGGCGAGCTTCCGCACGACGCGGAAGTCGTCGGCGAAGACGGACCCGGGTTCGAGGCGACTCAGCCCTCTCATCGCGCTGTGAATCTCATGGAAACCCGTGACCGCCGTCCGGCGCCGGGCACCGGTCAGCGAGAGACGTCGAAGGAGCCCGGGAACACCGCGTAGTCGCGGGTGGTCACGCTCGTTGCGGGTGGCGCCGCGGTACTCGCTGCGCCCGGGGCCCGGGCGGAGGCGCACGACGCCGCCCTCCTCGAAGGTGATGCGCCCGGCGAAGACCGCCGCCGTGCAGATGCTGGAGTCGTCGGTGAAGGGACCGCGGCCCCAGACCGTGCCGGGCGATCCCTCGGGCGGGCACCACACCTGCTGGCGGCTCCCGGGCATGGAGCGAAACTGCGTGGCGCTCGTGGTCCAGGTGGCGGGCGTGACGCCCGGCGGCCCGGTGACCTCGGGGGCGACCGCGGGGGTGAACGCGAAGCTGCCAGGGAAGGTGGCGAACTGCCGCGTGGTGACGCCGTTGCGCTCGCTGCCCGCGTAGCGCGCGGCCGGGTGTACGAAGACCGTCACGCTGCCGCCCTGGGCGAGGGTGACGCGCCCGGCGTGCACCGCGGCCGAGCAGATGGACGAGTCATCGGAGTAGACGTCCGTGCCCCAGACGGTGCCGAGGGTGCCGCCGGGCGGGCACTCGTGGGTGAAGCTCTGGCCGTTCTGGCCGCGGTGGCTGGTGGCGCTCGTGCTCCACGGGCTCGGCGCCGCGCCGCCGCCGCCGACGTTGATCTGCACGCCGCCGATGTTCACGCCGGTGCCGTTGATGCGCGGGACGGGCACCGCGACCAGGCCCGGCTGCGGGCCGCCGACGATGACGAAGCTGCCCGGGAAGGTGGCGAAGTGCCGCGTGGTCTCGCCCGCGCGCACGGTGCCCGGATACGAAGGCTGGCCGGTGTGATCTGGATCTGCACGACGCCACCCCCGCGCGGGTGATGCGCCCGGAGTGGGCCGCGGCGGTGCAGATGCTGGAGTCATCGGAGTAGGTGTCCGAGCCCCACACCGTGCCCGGCGCGCCGTTGGGCGGGCACAGCAGCGTCAGCATCGCCCCGGGCTGCGCCCGGAAGCGCGTGGCGGTGTCGCTCCAGGAGATGGGGGTCGCCGCCGGCTGGAGCACGGGCTGCGGCACCGGCTGCGGCGCTGGCGCGGGGGCCGCCTCGCGCTTGCACGCCCGACCGACGACACGAAGCCCAGGGCGACGACGAAACAAGTCCCGCGCATGCGTTCTCCCGCCGACGCGCGGCAACTGTTGCCGCGTCGAGGGGGATTGCACCCCGCGGGGCGCGGGTCAAGCGTGTCGGGCGTTCAGCCCTTGAAGACCGACTGCCGCGCCCGCAGCAGCCGGTCGAGCGTGCCCTGGATGGTCTCTCTCAGCTTCTCGTTGAGCCGGTTGACCAGCACGATGTCCTCGCTCTGCTCGGGGCGATAGGCGTCCATGGCGATGGGCTCGCCGAAGACGATCTTCCAGCGCGCCGGGAGCCCCGCGAGCCCGAGCGGACCGAGCAGCGGAAAGGTCGGGGTGATGGGCACGAAGGGCAGCCCGAGCATCTTCGACAGCCGTCCCGACTGGAAGAGCATCGGCCAGGTCTCCTCCGCCCCGACGATGGTCACCGGGATGATCGGGGTCCCGGTGCGGATGGCCAGCTTGATGTGCCCGCCGCGCCCGAAGCGCTGGAGCTGGTAGCGCTCGCGGAAGGGCTTGGCGATGCCCTTCACCCCTTCGGGGAAGAGCGCGAGGCAGGCGTCCTTGCGCAGCAGCCGCTCGGCGTTCTCCTGGCAGGCGCGCACCGCGCCGAGGCGGTTGAGGTAGGCGCCCGCGAAGGGGAAGTGGAAGATGAAATCCTCCGCGAGCCAGCGCAGGGGGCGAGCGCCCGGGTGCTCCTTGCGGAGCGCCGTGGCCAGCATGATCCCGTCGAGGGGGATGGCGCCCGAGTGGTTGGCCACAAGCGCCACGCGCCCGGTCGTGGGGACGTTCTCGATCCCTTCGACCTCGACGCGCCACCAGCGGTCATAGAGGAGGTCCCACACCGGCTGCCAGCGGCGCGCGTACTCCGGGTCGAGGCCGAAGTCGTCGACCTCCTCGGAGCGATCGCGGATGGCGGTCTGCCCCCATCGACGGAGGTAGTAGTCGCTCCCGAGGAGCTCGCGCGCGGCGTCGAAGGGCTCGTCGTCGAGCACCGGCGCGGCGGCGGGTGCGGGGCCTAGGGCACGCTCCTCATCGGGCTGGGTCAGCGCCTTCAAGCGCGACGCCAGCCGGTCGAGCAGCGGGCGACTCTCGGCCGGGTCCCTGGCCTGGTCGAGCAGCGCGTCGAGCTGGGCGATCACGGACTCCAGCGAGGGCTCCTCGACCTCGGCCCCAGCGCCCTTCTCCATGGATGGAGCGGGGGAGGCCGGAGTCGGAGCGGGAGCGGGAGCCACCTCGCTCGGAGTGGTCGCAGGGGCCTCTTCCTTGACCGGAGGGGTGAGGTCTTCTTCCCCTTCGTCGCCGCCGCCGCGCTCTTCTTCGCGGGGGGCGCGGGCTTCTTCGCGGAGGCCGTCGCGGGCTTCGGGGAGTCGCCGCCGAAGGGGTCGTTGCCGAGGACTTTGCGCGCCATAAGGGGTGAACCGCTCGTGAAGGGGGAAAAGAGGCTCAGGGGGTCGTGCGGAGCAGGTGCGCGTCGCGCATCCGCTGGGAGTGGGCGTAGTCGAGCACCGCCTCGCGGGTCGTGAACGCCGGGCGGAACTTCAGCTCGCGGAGCGCCTTGTCGCCGTCGGCGACGCAGAGCCAGCGGGCGTAGTCGACGAAGGTGGGCGGCGCCTCGCTGAGCTGCGCCGTCCAGAGCGCGCTCACGATGGGGTACATCACCGGGTGCGGGATCGGCAGCCCGATGCGGCCCGTGAGCTGGATCACCGTGGAGAGCGGGAGCACCCCGTCGCCGACGATGTTGAACACGCCGGGGATGTCGCGCATCACCGCGAGCTTGAAGGCCGCGAGCGCGTCCACCTCGTGGAGGAACTGCATCAGCGGGTCGAAGCCCATCACCGTCGGGACCATCGAGCGACCGAGGTAGCGGGTGAGGTAGTTCTTCACCGTGGGCCCGAGGATGGGCGCGAGGCGCAGCACCGTCACCAGCGTCCCCGGCGAGGTGCGCGCGAAGCTCGCGACCACCTGCTCGGCCTCGATCTTGTCGCGCAGGAAGCGGCTCTCCGAGTGCCCCCGGAGCGGGTGCGTCTCGGGGAGGAAATTGGGGTTTCGCGGCGACGCCCCGTACAGGATCGTGTGCGACCAGAGCACGAACTTGTGCACCGGGCGCTCGCGACACGCGTTGAGCACGTGCAGCGTGCCGACGCTCTCCAGCTCGTGGGCCCAGGCGCTCGCGTGCGTCGGGGACGAGAGGAAGGCCATGTGCAGCAGCGTGTCGACCTGCTCGCTGGCGAAGATCTCCGCGAGCCGCGCGTCCACCCTCGGCTGCGTCAGGTCGACCTTGTAGAACCGGGTCTTGCGCCCCGCCGTGGCCGGCCGCTCGACGTCCAGCGCCACGATGCGCGACACCCGGTCGTCGTCCTCCAGCAGCCCGATGAGGTTGCGCCCGAGGAAGCCGTCCGCCCCGGTGAGCGCCACCACCCGGCCCGGCGGGGTCACCTTCGTCACCGCGTGCGCGTCGTGGTCCTTTGCGTCCGTCATCGTCGGCCCTTCCCGCTCGCCGTCTCCCTCAGGAGCCCATCACTGCCGTCGGCGCCTGCGGGCGCGGACGCTATCACAACCGCTATCGAAGCCCGAGGCGTCGCGCCGCGGTCTCCGTCGTGCGGGCGCGCACCGTGTCCTCGTCGTCGCCGCGAAGCTCCGCGAGCTGCCGCACCGTGTGCGCCAGGTACGAGGGCTCGTTGGTCTTCCCCCGCATCGGGATCGGCGCGAGGTAGGGCGAGTCCGTCTCGATCATCAGCCGGTCGAGGGGGATCACCCTCGCCGCCGCCCGCACCGCCTCGGCCTTCTTGAAGGTCACGATCCCCGAGAGGCTGACGTCGAAGTCGAGGTCCATCGCGGCGCGCGCGAAGGCCTCGTCCTCGGAGAAACAATGGATCACCCCGCCGACCTCCCTGGCCCCCTCCTCGCGCAGGATCGAGAGCGTGTCCTCCGGCGCCGACCGCGTGTGGATCACCAGCGGCTTCTTCGCCTCCTTCGCCAGCGCGATGAAGCGCCGGAACACCTCCCGCTGCACGTCGCGCGGCGAGCTGTCGTAGTGGTAGTCGAGCCCCACCTCGCCGACCGCCACGACCTTCTCGTGGGCGATCATCCGGGCCATCTCCGCGTAGGTCTCCCCGGTGCATCCCGCCGCGTCGTGGGGGTGGACGCCCGCGGTCGCTCGCACGTCGCGCTCCGCCTCCGCCATGGCGATGGCGTCGCGGGCGCCGTCGGTGCCGCGGCCTACGCCCACGGTGACGAACCACGCGATGCCGGCCGCCCGCCCCCGCGCGAGGATCGCCTGCCGCGCCTCCTCGGAGTCGGCGTAGTCGAGGTGGCAGTGCGAGTCGACGATGGGGACGCTCACTGCGAGGTCTCCCCCAGCGCGAGCCGGGCGTGCGAGCGGGCGGGCGTCGGGAGCATGCTGCGGGCGAGGCGCTCCAGCACCGAGCGGGCGTCCGGGTGGTGGCGCACCGAGCCCAGCGCGTCGATGGCGTCGAGGCGCAGCTCGGCGGAGTCTTTACCCGGGATGGTATGCGTCCCCCGGGCGAAGGCCGTCACCGGCTCGACGGCGCCCTCGTCCCCGGCGCGCACCCGGGCGATGGAGGCGATCACCGCCACCCGGAGCCGCGACGGGTCGCGGTCGTCGGAGGCGCGGCGCAGGGCGTCGATGGCCCGCTCGCGCTCGGCCGGGGCTGAGCTCGAAGGGCGGATCGACCTGCGGGTCGAGCAGGTAGCCGAGCTGCTCGGCGCCCTCGGAGGCGATCCACGGGTCGGCGTCGTCGACGGCCTCGAGGGCCACGGCGAAGCCCTCGCTCGGGCTCGCCCTCACGATGCCCAGGAGGGCCTGGTAGCGCACGTCGTCGTGGCGGTGGCGGAGCGCGCCGCGCAGGGCGTCGAGGGCGCGCTCGCCGCCGAGGTCGGAGAGGGCGACGGCGGCCATCTGGCGCACGGTGCTCTCGCCGTCGTCGAGGCGGGCGGCGATGGCGTCGAGCAGGTGCCTCGCGTCGAGGGCGCCGAGGGTGGTGAGCGCGGCGGTGCGCACGCTGGAGTCGCGGTCGTCGAGCAGCGGGGCGAGCGCGTCGGCGGCGGCGCGCGGGGTGTCGGTGCCGACGGAGAGGAGGTCGGCCGCGGCGGAGGCGCGCACGGAGGGCTTCGAGGAGGTGAGGTCGCGCAACGCAGCGGCGTACGTGCGTCGCAGCGGCGAAGGCTGGAACATCACTTCACCCGGGTTCCGGCGGGGTACTCCTTGCCGAAGGTGGCGAGCGAGAGCGAGTCCGACGGACCCGCCGCGAGGAGCATCCCGTGCGAGACGAGCCCCTTGCCGAAGTCCCTCGGGGCGAGGTTGGCGACGACCACCACCTGCTTGCCGACCAGCTCCTCGACCACCGGAAACGCCAGCGCGATGCCGGCGATGATGGTGCGCGGCCCGCTCGCCTCACCGAGGTCGACGGAGAGCTTGAGGAGCTTGTCCTTGCGAGGGATGCGCTCGGCGGTGAGCACCTTGCCGAGGCGCAGGTCGACCTTGGCGAAGTCGTCGTAGGCGATGGTGGCCGGGGGCTCCTCGGCGGCGGGCGCGGGCGCGGGCGCGGCGCGGCGGGGGTGACGGCGGCGGTCTCGGTCGCGGGCTTCTCTTCGGTGCTCATGGTCTTTGCGGTGCTCTTCGGGGTCGCTTCGGCGTCGCGGACATCCAGGGCGAGCAGCATCGCCGCCTCGGTGGCCGGGTCGTACTTGGGAAACACGGGCTGTCCGGGCCGCACCTCGGTGTGCGCGGCCAGGGCGCCCCAGGAGAGGGGCCAGAGGTCGGTGTCCTCGCGGGGGCTGAGCGGGTCGAGGCCGAGCTGATGCCGCAGCTCGTCGCTCTTCGTGGGCGTCACGGGCCAGAGCATCACGGCGACGGTGCGCACGATCTCCAGCACGTGGGCGATGACCACCCCGAGGCGCGTGCGGTCCTCGGTCTTGGCGAGCTTCCACGGGGCGGTCTCGTCGAAGTAGCGGTTGGCCGTGCGCGCGGTCTCGATGGTGAGCTCGAGCGCGCGGTGCATCGCGAGGACGTCCCACGCCGCGGCGACCTCGGTCACCAGCGTCGCCACCCGGGCGCGGAGCGTGCGCTCGATGTCCGAGAGGTCCTCGTCCTTCGCCGCGGGCACCTTCCCCTCGAAGTACTTCCCCACGAAGGGGAGCGCCCGGTGGAGGAGGTTGCCGACGGTCTCGCCGAGCTCGGCGCGGGCGCGGTTGATGATGCCCGGGATGGAGAACTCGCCGTCCTGTCCGAAGCCCACCTCCCTCAAGAGGTAGAAGCGCAGCACGTCGGCGCCGAGCACGTCGGCGATGCGCACCGGGTCGGTGGTGCCCGGGGTCTTCACGGCGGTGAGCCCCGGGGTCTTGGAGGTCTTGCGGCCGCCCGAGAGCAGGTACCCGTGGGTCCAGATGGTGGTGGGGAGGGAGACCCCGGCGCTCATCAGGAAGGCCGGCCAGTACACCGCGTGGAAGCGCACGATGTCCTTGGCGACGAGCTGGATCTGCGGCGGCCAGAAGTCCGCCTCCGCCGTGCCCTCGACCGCCGTGAGGTAGTTGAAGAGCGCGTCGAACCACACGTAGATGACGTGCCCGGGGTCGTCGGGGACGGGGATGCCCCAGGTGAAGTTGGAGCGCGAGACCGAGAGGTCGTCGAGGCCGCCCTGCACGAAGGAGACGATCTCGTTGCGCCGCGTCTCCGGCAGCACGAACTCCGGGTGCTCTTCATAGAGCTTGAGCAGCCGGTCTTGATAGCGCGACAGCCGGAAGAACCAGGTCTCCTCCTCGAGCGTCTCCACCGGGCGCTCGTGGATGGGGCAGAGGCTCCCGGGGAGCAGCTCCTTCTCGGTCTTGTAGCCCTCGCAGGCGACGCAATAGAGGCCCTTGTAGGTTCCCTTGTAGAGGTCGCCCGCGTCGCGCACCTTGCGCCACCACTTCTGCACGCCCTCCACGTGGCGCGCATCGGTGGTGCGGATGAAGTCGTCGGGCTGCACCCCGAGCTTCGGCCAGAGGTCGCGGAAGCGCCCGCTCACGTCGTCGACGAAGGCCTGCGGGGACACCCCCGCCTTCACGGCCTCGCGCTCGATCTTCTGCCCGTGCTCGTCGGTCCCGGTGAGGAAGCGCGCCCGCTCTCCGCGCATGCGGTGGTAGCGCGTGAGCGCGTCCGCGACGACGGAGGTGTAGGCGTGCCCGATGTGCGGCGAGCCGTTGACGTAATAGATCGGGGTCGTGACGTAGAAGCGCTGGGTCATGGTGGCGATCTTCGTGGGGTCTCCACCGGCGGTGAAGGTCAACGCGCGGCGGTGGCAGACGGTGGGAGAGGGAATGAAGCTACGGGGGAGCGGTGGGAGTTCCCGCCGCGGGCGGCGCCGCTGGTAATAGCGCATCCACCGGAAAGGTCTCCACCCCGGCGTCGGTGAGCGCCACGCGCACGGTGCGGGCGAGCACGTCGACGTCGCGCACCCGGCCCTCGCCCTTGGGGGTGAGCACCCGCTTGCCGGGCTTGGGGAAGAGCGAGCGCTGCGAGCGGTAGAAGGCGTCCTCGTAGACGAGGCAGCACATGAGGCGGCCGCACACGCCGCTCACCCGCTCGGGCTTGAGCGCGAGGCCCTGCTCCTTGGCGTGGCGGATGGACACCGGGGCGAAGTCCGCGAGGAAGGTGTTGCAGCAGAGCTGCAGCCCGCAGGGGCCGACGCCCCCGATGGCCTTGGCGGCGTCGCGGGCGCCCACGTGGCGGATCTCCACCCGGCTGCGGAGCGCCTGGTTGAGCTGTCGGCCGAGCTCTCGCAGCTCGATGCGATCCTCGCTGGAGAGGTGCACCACCACGCGCTGGCCGGTGCGGGAGATCTCCACCCGCAGCACCTTGGCGGGGAGGTCGAGCGAGCGCAGCAGGGCGGAGGTGGTGCGCACCGCCTCGGCCTCCTTGAGCCGCGCGCGGGCCTCGGCCTTGAGGTCGCCCTCGTCCGAGCGGCGCACGATGCGGGGGACCATCCTCGACTCGACGAGCTGCCTCCGGGAGGGGAAGGCCACGACGGCCATGGTGACCCCGCGGTCGGCCTCGACGAGCACCGTGTCGCCCTTGCGCAGAAGGAGCGTCCCGGCGTCGGCGAGGGTGGCCCGGGAGGCGTCGGCGACGCGCACCAGCGCGACGTTCATCAGCACGGCGCTGGCGGGGGAGGCGTCGTCGGGAAACTCCGGCTCGCCGTAGGGATCGACGTCCGCCGCGAAGCTCTCCAGGGGCAGGTGCACCCGCCGGGGCTCGACCGGCGGCGGGGGCGGTCGCGGCGGGGGGGCGGCGGCTTCGAGGGGCGGGCGACGACGGCTGCGGCGGCGGCGGGGCCTTCGAGGGGCGCGTTCCCGGGCGGCGGCGGGGCCTTCGAGGGGCGCGCGCCGGGCGGCGGCGGGGCCTTCGAGGGGCGAGCGGCGGTCGGGGGTGGTAGCAGCTTCGAGGGCCTCGGCGGGGGCTTCGAGGGCCTCGCGGGAGGGCGCGTCGCGTCGGCTCCCTGCGGGGGCGGCGGAGGGCGGCGGGACGGGCGGCGCTCGCTCACGGGCGAACCTCACGGAGGCGGACGAGCATGTTCTGGAGCTGCATCCCGACGTTGAAGCTGGTGGCGCCGTCGAGCAGGTCCATGGTCTCCCGGACGATCTCCGCGCGGTGGGCGTTGACCAGTGACTGGCGAGGGGCTTTACCCGAGGAGGTAAGCGCCTCGTTGCGCAGGTGGCGGTAGAGGAGCGCGAGGGTCTCGTCGAGCGCCGCGCGGCCGAACTGGTCGGGCTTCTCCGGCGGGTCTTTGTAGCGGGTGGCGAGCTCGACGAAGCCCCCGACGGCGACGCCGGTCACCCGCAGCGCCGAGAGGATCTCCTCCAGCAGCTTCTTCCTGGCCGCGAGGTGCTTCGGGTCCTTGTAGATGAGCGCCCGCCCGACGCTGCCCTCGGCGAGCGGGAGCAGCTCGGTGATGTGCTCCGGGGTGAGCTCCAGGCCCTCCAGCACGGCGCGCACGTCGGGCTCGTCGAGCAGGCCGAAGTTCACCGTCTGGCAGCGCGATCGGATGGTGGGCAGCAGCGCCGAGGGGCGGTGCGAGAGCAGCACGAAGTGCGTCTCCGCGGGAGGCTCCTCCAGGGTCTTCAGCAGCTTGTTGGCGGCGTTCGGGTGCAGCCGGTCGGCCTCGCGGATGATGATCCAGCGGGTGCCGCCCTCGTGGGGGCGGAAGGCCACGCTCGCCATGATCGGCTTCATCTGCTCGACGACGATCTCCTGGCGCAGCTTCTTGTCGTCGGGCTCGTCGCTCTCCCGGTCGCGGGCCGAGGTCGAGTCGCGAAACTCGCGCTTCACCACCAGCAGGTCGGCGAACTGTCCGTTCGCGATGCGTCGGCAGTTGGTGCACTCGCCGCAGGCGTCGTTCGCCGGGGTCTCGCGGGCGGTGCAGTTCATGGTCTGCGCGAGCGCGTGGGCCACCCGGTCCTTCCCGACACCCAGCGGGCCCGAGAAGAGGTAGGCGCTGGCGGTGCGGCGCTGGACGATCGCACGGCGCAGGAGCCCGATCGCGGCCTCGTGGCCGCGCACCGAACGAAAGCCCTGCAACAGCGGTTCGGTCATTGGGGTCCGGCCCACCCGGTAACACGGGCCGGAGACCGGCAGCAACGATCAGGAGAGCGGGAGATTACGGGGGAAGGTAAAGCGCCGACGCGCTCACATGCAGCAGGCGAGGCAGCGGGTGTCGTAGCAGCGGCCGTAGTTGCGGCTGCCCGGGGCGTCGCAGCACGACTGCCCCGCCGAGCACCGGACGAGGGCGCAGGGCGAGATGCCCGAGTCGCGGGTGGTGACGCAGGTGCCGCTCGAGGCCACGCGCGTGCCCGAGGCCTGCGCCACGCAGCTGTTGGAGTAGGTGTTGCCGTCGCAGCCGCAGACCGGGCTGTACAGGCTGTTGCAGAGGGTCGGCCGGGGCTGGCACGTGCCGGTGGTCCCGCAGCCGGTGCCCGCGCAGTACTGGGCCCGCGCGTCGCAGTCGGAGTTGCTGAGGCAGCGGCCCGTCGGGGCGTCCGTGACGCCCGCGTCGCGCGTCGGGGCCACGCAGCAGGTGGTGCAGGTGCGCGGGTAGCAGCCGCCGTAGGCCGGAGCCCCCGGCACGTCGCAGCACGCCGTGGTCGCGCTGCAACGGATGGTCGCGCACACCGAGATCCCCGAGTCGACCGGGGGGACATCGCGAGGAGCGCCCGCGTCCACGGCGGTTGCGCAGGCGCCGCGGTCTCGCACCCGGGCCCCGCTCGCGGCGGCCTCGCAGGTGTTGCCGTAGGTCCGCCCGTCGCAGCCGCAGACCGGGAGGTACACCGTCGCGCAGCCCATCGGCCGCGCCTCGCAGCGCCCCGGTCCATCGCACGACGCGGCCGAGCAGAACTGCGAGCGGCCGCAGTCGGAGTTGCTGAGACACTGGCCCGTCATCCCAGAGTCGATGGGCGTCGGTGCGTCGATGGGGGGCGTGACGACGTCGAGGGGCGTCGGTGCGTCGATGGGGGGCGTGACGACGTCGATGGGCGTCGGGTTGCCCGTGTCGGTGGGCGTGCCCGTGTCGGTCGGGGTGCCCGTGTCGACCGGCGCGGCGGCGTCCTGCTCCGTCGGAGCGCCTCGGTCTTCGGCCTCGCCGACGTCGTCGGTGGGGTCGATCACCGGGGTGATGGTGCTGCCACAGGCGGCGCTGAGGAGGCCGAGGACGAAGAGGCCGCGAAGGCGGAGAGAGGCGGTTGCCATAGGCCTCGGAGCCTACACGGGGCCTCGCGCCGCGCGAACTCCTCTACGCGTGCCCGCGAATCGAGAGCCGGTGCGTGTGCGGCTTTCCCTGCCAGGCGACGGTGATCTCGATCAGCTCGTCGTTCACGGCGCGGCCGAAGTACGCCACGCCCGGGTCGCAGGGGATCGTGTCCGCGTGGTCGAAGCCCCGCCCGGTCATCCACGAGACCTCCACCACCGGGGGCCGCTCGCCCGCCGCGGGGATGAGCCCGTGCAGGGCCACGACGCGCCCGCCGTGCAGCCGCTCGAAGGACAGCGACTCGAAGCGACGCTCGGTGAACTCCGCCGCGGAGGGGAAGCCCTCGCCCACGTCCTTCAGCTCGGGCAGGTGCTGGTGCAGGTACTTCACCAGCAGGTCGTAGGTGGGGTGCTTGAGCCCCGGGAGCCTCTTCTCCGGCGCGATGACAGGCAGTCCGTCGAGGTCGAGGTCGTGCAGCTCGACGTGGATGTGCCAGCGCGAGGCGAGGGCGAGCTCGTCGACCGAGTCGTCGGCGAGGCTCTTCAGGAGCCAGTGGAAGGGGCTGACGGTGCCGCCGCGCCGCCGGTGGATGACCGACTCCCAGAGCGGCCGGCGGATCTCCCAGCGCGCGCCGTGCGCCCGCACCATGACCTCGCCGAGGTAGGCCGCGGCGTGAACGATCACCTGCACGAAATGGCTGTCCGGCGAGGCCGGGTCGCTCTGCGCCATCCACTCGTCGCGCCTCGCCCTGGTGAGCGCCCGGGCGAGGGTGGCGACCCCGGCGTCGGTGAAGGGCAGCGCCTCCCCGAAGAGCCCGGCGGCGTTGGCGGCGAACAGCTCCGCGGCCTCGGCGAGCGCCGCGGGGAGCGCGGGGTTGTTGCCCGGGTTGGCGTCGACGTCTCGGTGGAGGAAGGGCGCCGCCCGCACGTCCGCGGGGTAGTGGGGCCAGAACCAGCGGGCGAGGAGCTCGGAGGCGGTGAGGGGTTCCATGGGGTATTCGCCGGGCGGTGCCCATAACACGGGGGCGCTGCCGGATGTTTGCGTGCAAGCGGGGGCGCGGTGCTTCATCCTCACCACCCGACGCAAGGTCCTCCTCCGTCTCTCCTCCTCCCTTCTGCCGGTACCTCACAGCGATGCTGCCGCCGTTCACCTTCGCGAACACGCCCCGACTGCAGCTCCGCCCGCTGGTGATGCAGGAGGCGCGAGAGCTGCTGCTGGTGGTGATGGCCTCACGAGAGTCGCTGGGTCGCTACATGTCCTGGCCTCGCGAGATGGTCGAGCTCGACCACGCGCGGCGCTTCGTGAAGGTGGGCCGTGAGCAGTGGCTGGCCGGGCGCACGGTGCGCCTCGGCGTGTTCGAGCGGGAGAGCGGCGCGCTGGTGGGCAACGTCGAACTCGACGGCGTCGACTCGCGGCGACGGCAGGCGGAGCTCGGGTACTGGGTGCGCAGTGACCGCGAGGGCAACGGCTACGCGGGGGAGGCGGCGCGCTCGATGCTGCGCTACGCCTTCGATACGTTGAGGCTGCACAAGGTCAGGGCGGACGTGGCGGTGGGCAACGGGGCGAGCGCGCGCGTGCTGGAGAAGCTGGGCTTCGCCCGCGAGGGGACGCTCCGGGAAGACCGCCCGGTGGGCAACGTCTTCGTCGACCACTGGCGCTACGGGCTGCTGTCCAGGGAGTTCCGCTGAGACCCATGAGCGAGACCGTCTGCGCGCGCTGCGGCGCCGAGAAGCCCGTCGATGGCCACTGCGCGGCGTGCGCCTTCGACGCGGGCGAACCCGCCGCGGTGGGCCACGCGCACGCCGAGGCCCCCGCCTCCGAGCTGGCCCGCTGGTGGTCGAGCGGCCGGCTCTCGGTGCTCCTCGCCGGGCTCTGCTTCCTCGGCGCGCTGGGCCTGCCCCTCCTCGGCGGGCTCACGATGCGCGTCGACGGAGAGTTCCTCACCAACGTCACCGTGCGCCCGTGGGACCTCCTCATGGGCACCTACCCCGCCCTGCGAGGCCGCCTGAGCGCGTGGCTCCTCCCAGGCGCCGGGATCTTCCTCCTCTCGCTCCTCCGCTCTCGCCGCACGGCGCCGACGATGATGGCCACGCGCCCGCTCATCGCCAGCATGTCCCTCGCGCCCATCGTCGCCCTGGTGCTACCCATCGTGCGGCTGCGCGATCGCGGCGGCGCTCCCGTGGTGGGGGCGGCCCTCGCGCTGGGAGCGCTGGGCGTGGTGCTCTGCTGGCACGCGGCGTCGGTCTTCGGCCGGGGGATGCCCGAGCGCATCGTGAAGGTGCTCGAGCACGACGACGACGACGACTGACGCCCCGGGGCTGATCGTGGTCGGTCGATATCTTGAAGGTCCTGGCGATCCCACTACCCTGCGGCACCATTGCCCCACGCTGCTCTTCCCCTTCACTTCGCACTGAGGAACTCGATGTTCAACGCACACCCGAGGACGCTCGCAGTCGTCCTGCTCCTGGCTGGCATCTCGGCCTGTACTCCTCGCGGCATCGGCGTTCTCAGTGACTTCGACTCCGGCCCCTCCGACGCCCCGGCGACCGCGGACGGCGGCCCCTCGACCGACACCCCGGTGGTCGCGATGGACACTCCCGTCGTGGCGATGGACGTCCCCGTGGCTCCCACCGACACGCCTGTGGCGCCGGTGGACAACCCCCCGCCTCCGATCGACATGCCCCCGCCTCCGGTGGATGTCCCCATGATGATGACCTGTCCGACCGGGCTCGCGCTCTGCGGCGCCTTCTGTCGTGACACCGCGACGGACGAGTCCAACTGCGGCGCCTGCGGCACGCGCTGCACCTCCACGCAGGTCTGCTCCGTGGGCCGCTGCATGGACGTCTCGGGCTGCAGCGCCCCTCGCATGAACTGCGGCGGGAGCTGCACCGACACCTCCTCGGACAACGCCAACTGCGGCGCCTGCGGCACCGCCTGCCCCGCCGGCACCGCCTGCTCCGCGGGCCGCTGCGTGTGCCCGGTGGGCGCGACCCTCTGCGGCTCCGCCTGCGTCAACACCGCCTCCGACGGCGCCAACTGCGGCTCCTGCGGCCGGGCCTGCGGCGGGGGCCAGGTGTGCAACGGCGGCACCTGCATCAGCACCTGCCCGGCGCCCAACCAGATGTGCGGCTCGAGCTGCACCAACGTCCTCAACGACATCGGCAACTGCGGCCGCTGCAACTTCCGCTGCGGCGCCGGCCAGCTCTGCACCGCGGGCACCTGCGTGACGCCCTGCGCGCCGCCCCGCGTCGTCTGCGGCGGGACGTGCACCGACGTGACCCGCGACCTCACCCACTGCGGCCGCTGCAACAACCGCTGCGCCACCGGCCAGGTGTGCAGCGCGGGGGCGTGCATCACCCCGACGGTGACCGGCATGGCGGGCGGCCCTTGCGTGCGCGACAGCGACTGCGGCGCCGGGGGCGCGTGCCTCACGTCGGGCGGCGGCTTCATGGGGGGCTACTGCATCTTCGGCTGCCCCTCCGGGGCGGCGGCGGGCGACCCCTGCGCGGGAGACACGGGCCTCTGCATCCCCAACGGCGGGCAGCTCATCTGCATGCGCGACTGCACGCCGGGGACGCTGGGGCAGTGCCGCACCGGGTACATCTGCCTGGACGTGTCGACCGACGGATCGATCGGCATCTGCTACCCGAACTGCAACGTCAACCCCACCGCGATCTGCGGCGCCTACCAGTGCGTCTCCTCGACCGGCGAGTGCTCCGGGGCGTGCACCGCGGGGGCGTCCACCTGCTCGGCGGGCAGCTCGTGCAACGCGTCGACGAGCCGCTGCGAGTGCGGCCCGAGCACCAACTGCGGCGCGGGCTACCAGTGCTACCCCCGTTCGGGCGCCCGCTCGGCCTTCTGCGGCTGCACGTCGAGCGCCGTGTGCTCCTCGGGGCGCAGCTGCGACACCTCCACGGGCACCTGCATCTGAGCCCTCTCCCTCTCCCCGCCTCGTGACCGTCACCCTCCCAGAGCGCGCGTCGCGCATCGCCATGATCGCCCGGTGGAAGCCCGTGCACCTCGGGCACGCCGCGGTGCTGCACGCCCTGCTCGACCGGGCGGAGTCGGTGGTCATCGGGGTGGGCAGCGCCAACCGCTACGACCTCGACAACCCCTTCACCGCGGAGGAGACGGAGAGGATGATCGACGCGACCCTTGACGGGCGTCCGGGCTATTCCATGGTCCGGGTGAACGACCTGGGAGACGGCCCGCGGTGGGCGGAGATGGTCGCCGGGATGCTGGGTCCATTGGACTACTACGTGACCGCCAACGCCTACGTGCGCTCGCTGTTGATGGACCGATACACGGTGGTGCACCCGGTGGCGCTGCTCGACCCATCCCGGCGGGTTCGGGTGGACGGCACCATGGTGCGCCGGGCGCTGGCGACGGGTGGCGACTGGCGCTCGCTGGTCCCGACCGCGGTGGCGGAGCTCATGGAGCGCGAGGGCTGGGCCGCGCGCTTCGTCCGTGAGTTCGGCGAGGCCACTCGGGCGGCTCTGCTGGCGGAGGGCGCGGAGGCGGCGATGCGCCGGGGCGACGGTCTCGACTGAGCGGTTGAAGGCGCACGGGTTGCCGTGCGACGCTGCGAAACACTGAAGGGAAGGGTGTTGCATGTACAGCTGGGGCGACGACATGGACGACTGGGCGAAGCCCGGTACGTACTCCTTCGACAAGAAGACGACCGAGGCTCGCAAGAAGGACGCGGAGCGCTCGAGGTCCGAGGGTCCGCGCACCTACAAGACCAAGGGCACCGGCCCCAACGTGCAGCTCACCGACCCGAAGAAGCGGGTGTCGACCACCACGAAGACGCCGCTGGTCATCGGGGTCGACGTGACCGGCTCGATGCAGTCGTGGCCCGCGGAGATCTTCGACCGGCTGCCGCTGCTCTACCAGACCTTGTCGCAATACAAGCCCGACCTGGAGATCAGCTTCGCGGCCATCGGCGACACCAAGTCCGACCGCTGGCCCCTGCAGGTGACGAAGTTCACCAAGGGGTTCGACCTCGAAGAGCAGCTGAAGGCGATCTACGGGGAGGGCGGCGGCGGAGACATCCCGGAGTCCTACGGGGTGTTCGCGTCGTGGGTGCTCAACCATGTGGAGATCCCCTCGCTCGATGAGCGGCCCTTCCTCATCGTCTTCGGTGACGCGCCGATGCACCCGAAGATCCGTGGATCGGAGGCGAAGCACTTCCTCGGAGACGACATTCAAGACGCCGACAGCGTCACCACCTGGATGAACGTCACCCGCACCTGGAACACCTTCTTCCTCCGCCGCCCTGGCGGGGTGAAGGGCGACGAGACCGACAAGCAGTGGATCGCCGCGCTGGGCGAGCAGCAGGTGGTGCACATGGAGGACGAGGCCCGCGCGGTGGACTACGCGATGGGCCTCATCGCCCGCTCGTGGGGCTTCTTCGGCGACTTCCAGCAGAACATGCGCGCCCGCCAGGACGAGGCGAAGGTCACGGCGCTCTCCGAGCAGCTCAGCCGCCTCGCGCCGAAGGTGGTGACCTGCCCCCAGTGCGGCGCCCCCTTGCGCGGGACGGCCGCGCTCACGAGCGGCGCTCGGGTGACCTGCGTGTTCTGCCAGTCCATCGTCCAGCTCCCTTGAAGGTCTCGGCGGTCGTCACGGTTCCGCCCTATGCGACCTTCCTGGAGGAGGTCGCGAGGCACCCGCTGGTGACGGGTCTACGGCTCAACACGGTGATGCCCATCAAGGGCAAGGCCCACGACACGCTCCGGCGCTTGTCGGGATACGGCGTCCCTTTGTGGGTTGACCTGAAGGGGCGGCAATTGAGGGTGGTGGGCGCGGCGATTCCCCCTTTCACGGAGGTTCGGGTGAGCCACCCGTTGAGCGTGGAGACGCCCGCGGACTGCTTCTTCGATGACGGCCGGGAGTACGCCCGGGTGATGGAGGTCGACGGCGACCGGCTGATCCTGGAGGACACCCCGCGGCGCTTCGTGGGGCCTGGGGAGAGCATCAACATCGTCCACCCATCGCTGAAGATCGACGGGACGCTCACGCCAACGGACAAGGACTACCTCTCTGCGATGAAGGAGCTCGGGATGACCCGGGTGATGCTCTCGTACTGCGAAGAGGCTGCGGACGTGGAGGAGGTGAAGTCGCTGCTCCCGGGCGCGGAGGTGGTGTTGAAGATCGAGTCGCTGAAGGGCCTCGACCTGGCGGCGCGGCAGGGCGACCGGCAGGGGCGGCTGATGGCCGCGCGGGGGGACCTCTACGTGGAGGTGCTGGAGCCGCATCGCATCGTGCGGGCGATGAGGGCGGTGCACGCGGCCGACCCTCAGGCGTGGGTGGCGAGCCGGCTCTTTCCCTCGCTGGCAAGGGGGCCAGTGCCCGAGGCGCAGGACATCGGCGACGCCGCGTGGCTGATGTCGCTGGGCTATCGCACCTTCATGCTGGGCGACGAGGTGTGCCTTCGTCGGGACTCGGTGATGGCGGCGCTGAACCTGTTGGGACACGTGGCCGAGGCGGTGGGGTGAGGGCTACGGCCGGACGATGGAGGTGCCGGGCGGCGGGCGACCAGCGGAACGTGGTCAACGGGATGTTGAGGTTCACCTGGGGGTTGCTGAAGTCGAAGCGGTTCTGGTTGCCCTGCGCGTCGATGACGGCGGTGCGCACCACCTGGAAGCTGGCGCGGTCGACATAGAACACGATGCGCTCATAGGTGGGCTGCGGGGTGGTCGGGCGAAGCTCCAGCACATATCCATTGGGGAAGCGAAACTGGTTGGCGTCGAGCAGCCGGAAGGTGAAGCTGTCGGTGATGCGCCCGGTGCCCGCGAGGAAGGTGATGGCCGTGGGGAGCTGCGATTGCCCCATGTTCTGCTGGATGGCCTGGCGCTCGTCGGCCTGGTAGGCCCAGAGCGTGGAGCCATCGGAGACGATGATGTCGCCGTTGGGGGCGGCGTAGTTCCAGCGCATGCGGCCGGGCTTGCTGAACATCACCCGCCCGTTGCGCCGCTCTTCTCCATAGAGGCGATTGCGGGACACCTGGACGAAGTCGGCCTGGAAGTCCGTGGTGCGGTCATAGAACCCCTGGATGCGCTGCGCGACCTCGTCGGCGGTCAACACGCCATTGGTGTTGGATGGAGGAGTGACGCGCTGACCCGGCCCGGTGGGATTGGCCACAACCGGAGCGGGCGCGGGAGCGGGCGCCGGAGCGGCGACGCGGGGCGCGGCGACGCGGGGAGCGGGTGCCGCAGGCCGAGGCGCAGGACGACGCTGCGGCACCGTGGTCGCGGGTGGGGCACTGGTGCGGGGCTGCGCGAGCGCAGGCATGGCCGCGAGGACGAAGATGACCGGGAAAAGACGCTTGTTCATGAAGAACCTCCGTGGGGTTCGCAGGGGTTATACGCGCGACGACACGGAATGGTGCAATCGGGCTGAGAGATGCGCTGCGACGGTCGATGCCTTTACCGATCCGGGGGGGAGGCTGTAGCGTGCCGCAACGATGGCGAGACGGATGCGGCAGTGGTTCGGGATGGTAGCTCTCTGTAGTGTGACCGCCATCGGCTGTGCGACCGGCGGCATCGCGGATCCCGACGCCGACGTGAAGTTCCGAGAGGACGTCAAGAAGCCCATCGAGGACACCGGGGAGAAGCCCACGGAGGACACCGGCGAGGGCGAAGACGCCGTGGTGGGCGAGGACGTGGGCGGCGAGCTCGACAGCGGCGCGCCGACGGACTCGGGCGAGGTGGATGCCGGGACGATGGACGCGGGCGTGACCGACAGCGGCCCGGTGGACAGCGGTCCCGTGGACAGCGGGCCCGTGGACACTGGACCCGTGGACACCGGGCCCATGGACACCGGGCCGAGGGATACGGGGCCCATCGACACAGGGCCGATCGACACGGGGCCGAGGGACACGGGGCCCGTGGATACCGGGCCTGTGGATACCGGGCCTGTGGACACCGGGCCGACGGTGCCGACGATCACCTGCTCGACGCTGGTCAGCAGCCGCACCTGCCGCGGGGACGGCACGTTCGCCCCCTGCTGCATCGTCGTGGCGGTATTCCTCCCTCCCACCTGTGGGACCGCGGTTCCGGTCTTCGGGTGCGTGCCCAACTGATTGGAGGGAGCCGCGGGGGAGCCCTCCCCCAAAACCCCTCCCAGGTTTGGGAGGGGGCTTCGGAGCGGAGGTCGATGCGCGCCGCTCATCGAAGCGGTTCGCTCAGGGGCGTGACGAAGGTGGTGCTGTTCTCATCGCGTCGATGGTGGTGTCGAGGCGATCGATGACGATGTCGAGGTCATCGAGGATCTCGCCGTTGCGAAAGCGGACCACGGTGAGTCCCAGTGCTTCGAGGACTGTGGTTCGCGCCATGTCTTCCGCGATCTGGACGTCGTGGACAGCACCATCCACCTCGATGACCAGGCCGATCTGGGGTGCGTAGAAGTCTACGATCAGCCCTGCGATGACGTGCTGGCGGCGAAACCTCACGCCCCGTCGACGCATCCTGAGCGCCCCCCACAACACCCTCTCCGCCGGGGTCATGTCGCGCCGGAGTTCGAGACTCCTCGCGCGCTTCTCCGCTGTTGCGCCCCGCGTGACGGCCACCCACCTCGACCCGATCAATCTTCGTCGCATGCGCGACATCGACCCGAACCCCGATTCGGTTTCCGAAGCCCCCCTCCCAGATCTGGGAGGGGGGTTGGGGGGAGGGCCCGTTCCCGCCCGTTGCCTTTGATTTCTTGAGTCGACTAGGATTGGCCGATGCTCCATCGAGATCTGGTCGCCCTTGCCGGAGCGTGCCTCATCGCCTTCGGCCCCGTAGGGGTCGCGCGGCCCGACATCTACCCCCGATGCGACGACCGACGGCACTCAGCACGCGGCCGACGCGTCTGGCGTCACCGATGCCGACGCTCCTGTCATCGATGGCCCCGCCGCCGACATCGTCGACGCTGCGATCGAGGACGCCTCCGTCGCGGTCGATCTCGGCGGAGACGCTCCCGCCCTCGACCGTGGGGCCATCGATGCGCCGACGCAGGAGACCGGGTTGATCGACGTCGGTTCGCCCGACGCGGGCGCCACGGATGTCGGATCAATCGATGTCGGTGCGATCGACACCGGGCCGCCGGACGGCGGAGTCTTCGACACCGGCACCATCGATGCGGGCGCCGTCGACACGGGGCCGCTCGATACGGGACCGCGAGACGCTGGGGTCGTTGATGCCGGACACACTGACACAGGCCCGTCGGACGTCGTGCGGACCATCACGTGTTCGACGATCGTGGGCTCCGCATGCATGCCCGGTTGCATCATGGCGTCCCCGGCTTCCCTCCACGTGCGGGAATCAGGTTCCGATTCGGCTGCCTGCCCACGATTCGAGGGAGCCCCCGCCGCCCCCCCCCCCCCCGATCGGCGGGCCCCCGGTGGTCGCAGGCGTGGGCGGGCGCCCGCCCAGGCTCTAGAAGCGCCCGCCGATGAGCAGGTCGCGGCCGTTGAAGCCCACCTGCACCGTCTCCGTCCGCGGGGCCCCGATGATCGCCAGCACCACGCCCGTCGCCGCCAGCACGCCGCCGCCGATGAGCAGCGCGTTGGTGATTCCGGCGAGCGTGTCGACGTCGTCACGGCGCGCGAGGCGGGCGGCGTCGGCGCACTGCCGGTTGGGGCACACCGCCTCCAGGTCGCTGAACTCGCTGCCCGCCATCACCCCGGTGATCGCTCCTCCGATGAGGGCCGCCACGCCGACGCCGCCCACCACGAAGCCCACCGTGCGCAGCGGGTTCGCGACCGTGCGCGTCGTCACGTTGCCGGGCGGAGGCGTCTGGACGCTCACCGTCTGCGAGGTCGTGTTCTCGACCGGCGTGGTCACGGGGGTCGTGACCGGCGTGGTCACGGGGGTCGTCACGGGCATGGTGGTCGGCGTCGTCGTGGCCTGGCTCGCTCGCAGCAGCGCCTCGACCCGGGGAAGCTCGCGGCGCGCCTCTTCGACCGCGGCGACGAAGGGGGCGGGGGCGTCGGGCGCCAGCACCTCGGCGGACAGCCGTCGCCACGCCTCGGCGGCCTCGGCCAGCCGCGGCGGCGTGAGGCGCTCCAGCGCGATGGCGATGTAGCGGACGTGGATCGGCGCGTGGAAGCGGCGCTCGGCCTGGGTGAAGCGGTCGAGCACCACGGGCCAGTCCTGGCGGTTGTTGGCGGCGATGCCCTGCATCGCGAACTCACGGGCGGCGTTGCGGTCGGCCCCCGTCGGCTGCGCGGGCTGGGCCCACGCCATCGACGAAGCCAGCGACATCGATGCCACCAACAAACCCGACGCGATCG
Source organism: Deltaproteobacteria bacterium (assembly GCA_016704445.1). Lineage (GTDB taxonomy): Bacteria > Myxococcota_A > Polyangia > Polyangiales > SCUS01. Next base: position 80,998 of record JADJAE010000024.1, on the reverse strand, counting down.
ACGTACGCAGCTTCACGGCCGTTGCTCTCCTCTCCGCGCGGAAACTCTTACCCTCCCGCCAGCGGTCCGACGGTTCTACCCCAATCCCCTGCCCCGACGGAACGCTCTCTCCAGCCAAACGCTCTGCTAGGGTCCGGGCCCCGACGATGGCCCCACCCCGAACGAACACCCGCCGCCGCTCCGTGCAACCGCCTGGCACCCCGTGGAGCCGGGCGCTCGCCCTCCTCGGTCTCGGCGTCTTCGGCGTCGGACTCACCGTCGCCCTCGTCCTCATCGGGCTCTTCGCCTGGTACGGCCGAGGGCTCCCGGACGTCCACGGGCTGCGCACCGCGTGGCGCCCGCCGCAGACCACCCGCGTGCTCGACAGCCGCGGCGCCCTGCTCGCGGAGCTGTTCATCGAGCGCCGCACGGTGGTCCCGCTGGAGCGCCTGCCGCGCCACCTGGTGACCGCCCTGCTCGCCGCCGAGGACGCGCGCTTCTACGAGCACACCGGCCTCGCGTGGACGGGCATGCTCCGCGCGCTGGTGGTCAACCTCCGCCACGGCACCGTCGCCCAGGGCGCCAGCACCATCACCCAGCAGGTGGTGAAGAACGTGCTGCTCAGCCCCGAGCGCACGCTCGCCCGCAAGGTGCGCGAGGTGCTGCTCGCCCGCGCCATCGAGCGCGAGCTCCACAAGAACGACATCCTCTACCTCTACGTGAACCACATCGCCTTCGGCCACGGGCGCAACGGCGTCGAGGAGGCCGCGCGCTTCTACTTCGGCCACGGCGTCGAGCGCCTCACCCTCGCCGAGAGCGCCCTGCTCGCGGGCATCCCGAAGTCCCCGGTGCACTACTCCCCCGTCAACGACATGGACGCGGCCCTGCGCCGCCGCCACTGGATCCTCGGGCAGATGGTGAGCAACGGCTTCGTCACCGCCGCCGAGGCCGAGGCCGCCGACCGCGAGCCCGTGCGCCTCGCGGCCAGGGACGACGACCACGACGACCTCGCACCGGAGGTCATCGAGCTGGTGCGCCGCACGCTCGCCCAGGTCGCCGGCGACGACGCGCTGCGCTTCGGGCGCTACACGGTCACCACCACCATCGACCGCGACCTGCAGCGCGCCGCCCGCGCGGCCGTCGCCAGCGGTCTCAGCGACCTCGACCGACGCCACGGATACCGGGGGCCGCTCCTGACCCCAGGAACCCGCCGCCCCAACGCCTCGGGCAACGTGCTGCGAGGGGTGAGCCCGCCGCGAGACGGGGTGCTCAACCCCGGGCAGATCTACGCGGGCGTGGTCGCCGCCATCGAGACGCAGCCCCCCGCGCTGGTGGTGCGGGTGGGCACCTCCACCGGGAAGATCGCGTGGTCGCGGGTGGCGAGGTACGCCAACAACACCACCATCGCGACCTTCGCCCCGGTGGGCGCCGCGGTGCGCGTCTCTCCCGACCAGCGCATCACCCCCGACTCGCCCGGAACCTTCCGCCTCGAGCTCGGTCCTCAGGCCGCCTTCGTGGCGATCGACCCGTGGACCCGCGAGGTGCGCGCGATGGTGGGCGCCTTCGAGTCGACGCCCGGGATGTTCAACCGCGCCACGCGCGCCGTGCGCCAGCCCGGCAGCGCCTTCAAGCCGGTGCTCTACTCCTACGCGCTTCACTCCCGGCGCTACACCCTGGCCTCGACCGTCGACCCCAACCCCGGGTGCTTCGGGACCGGCCGCCGGCCGTGGTGCCCCGCCGAGTCGCACGCCGTCGAAGGGGTGATCGAGCCCGGGATGCGGCTCCGTGAGGCCCTCGCGGTGTCGCGCAACATGGTGGCCGCGAGGGTGATGGAGGCCCTCGGCCCGGAGCCCGTCATCGAGCACGCCCGCGCCCTCGGCATCACCTCCCCGATGCCCTCGGACCTCTCGCTCGCCCTCGGCAGCGGCGGCGTCACCCCGATCGAGCTGGTCAACGCCTACGCCACCTGGGCGGCGCGGGGGCAATACCAGGACTGGTATGTGATCCGCGAGATTCGCGGCCCCGACGGGAGGGCGCTGACGCTCCCGGCGAGGGCTCCGGCGAGGGTGGCCATCACGCCGGAGGAGGCGTGGCTGGTGACCTCGGCGATGACCTCGGTGATCGACCGCGGAACGGCCCGCAGCGCCCGCTCCCTGGGCCGCCCCGCCGCGGGCAAGACCGGCACCACCGACCGCTCTCGCGACGCGTGGTTCGTGGGCTACACGCCCGACCTGGTGGCGGGCGTCTGGGTGGGCTTCGACGACCGCCAGCCGCTCGGGTACGGCGAGGAGGGAGCGCGCTCGGCGGTCCCGATCTGGACGAGCTTCATGCGCGACTATGTGCGGGCGCGGAGGCCCCCGGCGATCGAGTTCGCCCGGCCCGAAGGCGTCGTGGCGCTGCGCATCGACCCGGCGACGGGGCTGCTCCCGGGCCTTGCGCCGGCGGACCCTTTACAGGCCCCGGTAAGCTCCATCGAGGAGTACTTCCTGGCGGGCACCGAGCCGAGGGAGACCGCCCCGGTGGACGCCGCGGTGCTCGCGCCGGTGGACGCGTCGGCGTGGGTTCCGAGCGAGGTCATCGACGCGGGCGCGACGGCGGTGGAGAACCCCGTGGCGGCGCCCGTGGTGGTCGAAGAGCCCCCGGTGGTGGTGGCGCCGACGCCGATGGCGGACGACGCGGCGGTGGCGCCGACGGACTGAGGGAGCAGCGATCGGCGTCACCCGGAGTCCTTCTGGGGGAGGTAGCATCCCGCGCGCAATGGCAGACAGCGTGCGCAGGGTGGCGATCGCGGGGGCAGGCATCGGCGGGCTGACGCTCGCCATCGCACTGCGGAAACTGAACATCGACGCGCACGTCTACGAGCGCGCGGCGGAGCTTCGGCCGGTGGGGGCGGGGCTCTCGCTGATGCCCAACGCGATGCTGGCGCTGCGGGCGATCGGGCTCGACGAGACCATCGCGGCGACGGGCGAGGCGGCGCAGACGTCGGTCGGGCTCCGCTCGGACGGCGTCGAGCTGTCGCGCATCCCCATCGCGGAGGTGGCGCGCGAGGTGGGCTCCTCGGCCGTGCTGCTGCATCGAGCCGACCTGCACGCCTCGCTGCTCCAGGCGCTCGGCGCGGAGCACGTCACCCTGGGCCGCGCCGCCACGGGCTACCGCGACGACGAGGGAGCGCCCGCCGCGCTGCGCTTCGAGGACGGATCCGAGGTCGAGGCCGAGCTCGTCGTGGGCGCCGACGGGCTGCACTCTGCGATTCGCAAGCAGCTCACCGGGGACGCTCGCCCGCCCGAGTACTCGGGCTACACGAGCTGGCGAGGGGTGACCGACACCCTCTGCGGCGCGACGCCGGCGCAGCTCTCCGAGAGCTGGGGGCGCGGCTCCCGCTTCGGCATCGCTCCGGTCGGACGGGGGCGCGTCTACTGGTTCGCCGTCGCCAACGCTCCCGCTGGCGAGCGCGACGCGGGCGACCCCCGCCCGATGCTGCTCGAGCGCTACGGCTCATGGCACTCGCCCATCCGCGCGCTGATCGAGGGCACTCCTCCCGAGCGCATCGTGCGCACCGACATCGCCGACCGCCCGGTGCTCACGGCGTGGAGCCGCGGCCGCGTGGCGCTGCTCGGGGACGCCGCGCACCCGATGACCCCCAACCTGGGCCAGGGGGGCTGCCAGGCCATCGAGGACGCCGTGGTGCTCTCCGGCGCGCTCGCGGCGTATGCGAAGCTCCCCAACGCGCTCGCGGACTACGAGCGCATCCGCGTCGCCCGCGCCAACCGCATCGTGCGCGACTCCCGCCGCCTCGGCGCGCTGGCCGCTCGGGAGGGCGCGCTCTTCCAGGTGGTGCGCGACGCGATGCTCCGGTGGACGCCCGCCTCGGCGATGCACGACCGCTTCATCGAGCTCTTCCGCTTCGAAGACCCCTTCGCCGCCGCGCGCTGAGGGGGAGCGCCTCGCTCAGTCGCGACCGTCGGCCGCGTCCATCGAGACCGCGGCGTCGGCCGCGCTGGAGTCCCCGCCCAGGTCGGAGGCCGCGCCCACGTCGGCGGGCATCATCCCGGTGTCGTCCGTCGGATCGGGCGCATCGTCCGTGGGGTCGGCGTCGGCGCCGCTGGGCGCGTCGGCCCCGCCCTCGGCGGCGTCGGCGGGCATCGCGTCTCCCGGGCCGCCGTCGGTGAAGGCGGGGCAGGTGCCGGTCATGGAGACGCAGAGCCCGCTGATGCAGCAGTACTGCACCGTCGAGGGGGTGTCGGGGGTGCGGCAGGGGTCGCACTCCGAGCTCGCGCCGCAGCTCGACGGGCAGATGGAGGTCTCGGTGGCGGTCCCGCGGTCGCGAGGGGGCTGGGTGTCGGTGCCCGGCCCCCGGTCGGTGCCCGCGTCGAAGCCGGTGTCCGTGGTGGGGATGTCGAAGGCGGGCGCGTCGTCATGCGGGGTCGCGTCCTCCTCGGGGAAGGAGGTCGTCGGGTCGTCGCCGCAGGCGCCGAGGGTCATCACGAGGAGGGCGAGGCTGAGGCGCTGGAAGGCCGTGCGGGGGAGCGACATGGAGCGCGAAGATGCCAGAGGGGAGAGGGTCGCGTCGAGAGAAGGACGAGAGGTGGCGCTACGAGCGCATCGCGAGGTTGGCCACGTCGCGCACGATGACGATGGCGCCGAGGCCGAGGAGCAGCGTGAAGAAGATAGCCGTGACGGTGGTCTCGAAGCGCGCGTTGGGCCGCCGGCGCATCACCACCTCGTACATCAGGAACACCAGCCGCCCCCCATCGAGGGCGGGCACCGGGAGGAGGTTGAGGACGAAGAGCGCGACGGAGATGAGGGCCATCGCGTCGGCGGCGTAGCGCCAGCCGCCGCGGTGCGCGCCGCGGGCGGTCTCCACGACGATGCCCACCGGCCCCATCACCTGGACCTTCTCCTTGCCGCGGATCATCCGGGCGAAGCCGTCGAGCTGCTCGATGGTGAGCCTCGCGGGCTCGAGCAGCGCGTGGCGCACGGCGGACCCGACGGGCACGCGGTCGGTGGCGGGCGTCGGCGACTGCACGATGCCGATGCGGTAGCGGTGCGAGGCCGGGTCGAGGCGGGCCGCGGCGCGGAGCGAGACCTCGCGGCCAGAGCGGCGCACGCGAATCTCCGTGGGGGCGCCGCGCGAGGCGTTGATGCTTCCGGCGAGCTCGCCGAAGTTGGAGGGGGCGACGTCGCCCACGCGGAGCACCACGTCGCCGGGGCGGATGCCCGCGACGGCGGCGGCGGAGTCGGGCTGCACCTGGCCGACCACCGGGCGCTCGACGCCGGCGAAGGCGAGCACGGCGAAGATGATGAGCGTCGCGGCGAGGTAGTTGGCGAGCGGGCCGCCCGCGATGGTGAAGAAGCGCGCGACGAGCGAGGCGTTCTGGTAGCTGCCGCGGTCGTTGGGGTCGCTCGGCTCGAGCGGGTTCATCCCGGCGATGTTGACGTAGGCGAGGATGGGAACCGCCGCGACCTGGACGATGGTCTCGCTGCCCTTCGGCCGCCACTGCACGATGGGCGGGCCGAAGCCGATGGAGAAGACCCGGGCGCGCATCCCGAAGGCCCGCGCCACGAGGAAGTGGCCGAGCTCGTGGATGATCACCAGGAGGGAGAAGGCGAGCGCGGCGAGGAGGTAGTATTGCGGCGGCATCGTGGGCAGTGGACGGGACTCTAACCCGATCATCGCGCCGACGCTTGCGGCTCGGAACCTCCCGGGCAATGGTGGTGTCGGTCCCACACCTTCGATGCGAAGAGCGACAGCAAGCTGGGCGGCGTGGTGCGTGATGGTCCTGGCGGTGCCGGGGCTGGCGCAGTCGCCCGGGCGAAGGCTGCACCGGGAGATCCCTGGCGACCTGGGGCTCGGCGCCATGCCCGCCGGGGCCATCGCGCCGCCGCGATCGGCGCAGGAGCTCGCCTCGGTAGCGGGCCCCGGCCGGTGGGACGAGGCGCAGCGGCCGGGCGAGGAGATCCTCCGCCCCCGGGAGAACTGGTCCGCCTCGGCCCGGGAGATGGACCGCGAGACCCGCTCCAGCCCCGGCACCGAGCTCCGCTACCAGGAGGTGTTCAACCCCTCCATCGCTCCCTTCAAGCGCACCCACGCCTACGACGCCGTCGACGAGCTCGGCCGCCTCGTGGTGCGCGACCCCTCGCTGCGCCCCGTCCCCCTCGACCCCGCGGCCCCGTGGGGCGCCGAGCTCGCCGCGCGCTTCACCGGCGACGTCTTCATCGAGCTCTCGCCGCAGTCCCCGACCCCGATCCCCTCGGTCGCCGCCGAGCAGCGCCTGGTGTCGTACCGCACGGTCCCGGAGACCCCGCTGGCCTTCTTCGAAGACTCCGCGGGCAACGTGTTCGTGCGAGCGCCGGTGACCGAGCTGCGCCGGGTGCGCCTCGCCTACGTCGTCGAGGCGCCGCAGCGGGCCTTTACCATGGCGGGTATTCCCCACGCCGCGCTCTCCACCCCTGCGGCGCACCGCGGCATGGCCGCTCCGGTGGTCCCGGAGCTGGTGCGCTCGGGTCTGGCGGAGGTGCTGCGCCGCGCCGGGGTCGAGCCTGGCGCCTCGCTCGCCGAGGGCATCGGCGGCCTCACGGGATATTTCCGGGCCTTCCGCGACGGCGACCTGCCGGGCCACCTCGACGGGCAGCTCTACCGCACGCTGGCGCTGGGCGGCGTCGGGGCGTGCCGTCACCGGGCCTACGCCTTCGTGCTGACGATGCACGGGGTCGGGGTCAACGCGCGCTTCGTGGGCAACGAGGCGCACGCCTGGGCGGAGGTCGCCGTCCCCGGCGCCGGGTGGTCGCGCGTCGACCTCGGGGGCTGGGATGTTCCGCTGCGCACCGAGTCGGCCTCCGAGCGGGAGGCCTTCGTCCCGGCGAACCCCGACCCCCTGCCGAGGCCCCCGGGTTACGGGCAGTTGTATTCCTCGACGCCGTCTCCGACGCGCGCCAACCAGCACCCGACGGCGCAGGCTCCCGCGCAGTCACCGGCGCAGCAGGCGCCCGGGAGCGCCGTCGCACCGACGCCGGGGCAGGGCACGGGGCAGGGCACGGGGCAGGGCACCGGGGCGGGCACCGGGCGGGGCATTGGGGCGGGCATCGCGAGCGGGGCGGGGGCTCCGGGCGAGGGCGCTCCAGACACGCCGACGAGCGAGGGGCTGCGGGAGGACCCGCGGCAGGATGATCCCAGCGTCGCGCGGGTGGGGACGAGGATACGGGTGGCGGACGTGCGCGCCTCGGACGGGGCCGCGGTGACGGCCTTCGTGCGGGGGACCCTGGTGGAGGTGAGCGGCGAGGCGCAGGACGAGACCGGCGCGGCGGCGGCGAACCTGCCGGTGGGCTTCGAGCTGTGGCGCAACGGCCGCGCGGTGCGGGTCGACCGCGGTGCCGAGCCGACGACCTCGCTGGGCACGACGGTGACGGACGACGACGGGCATTTCAGCGCGCGGGTGCTACTGCCGGTCGACCTCGGCTGGGGCTCGTATGAGCTGCGGGCGAGGACTCCCGGCGACGCGCGCAGGCTGCCGGCGAGGAGCGATTGACGGCGCTGCGCGGAGCGAGGGAAGTCGAATGATGCAATCAGGGATCGCCTATCGGGAGCCGGAGAACGGTCTTGCGGTGGTGGGGCAGCGCTTCACCGACCTGCAGACGCTGACCGTGAAGCAGCGCAAGAACTGGTGGGAGCTGCTGGTCAACTTCGAGGCGAAGAACCGCTACGTGGTCCTGGGCAACCGCATGGGCGCGGCCTTCGAGGTGGAGGAGCAGGGCGAAGGCCTCGGCGAGCTCCTCAAGCGGTTGTTCCTCGGCACCGCGCGGCCCTTTACGGCCTACGTGACGGACATGCGGCGCGACACGCTGGCGATGCGGCTGCACCGTCGCTGGCGGTGGTTCTTCCCCTACCTCGACGTGCACGACGGCAACGACCACCCGGTGGCCTCGCTGGAGGCGCGGTGGGCGTGGTTCCAGCGGCGCTACACGGTGCGCGACGCGCAGGGCAACGAGCTGGGCGAGATCATCGGCCCCTTCTTCAAGCCGTGGACCTTCGAGCTCACCGTGGGCGGCCGGGTCATCGGGCACATCAAGAAGAAGTGGTCGGGGCTCTTGAAGGAGGCCTTCACGGACGCCGACAACTTCGAGGTGGAGTTCGCGCCCGACACCGACCCGAAGTGGAAGGCGCTGGCGCTCGCCGCCGCGGTGCTCCTCGACGTGGTGCACTTCGAGCGCGCCAAGAACGGCTGAGACCGCGAAGCGGCGGGGGAAACCCTCAGAGGTTGATGGGGATGTACAGCAGCCGGAGCTGGCTGTGCGTCCCCTGGCGGCGGTAGCCCACGAGGCCGAAGAGGACGTTCCAGGAGATGTCCTCGGGGCGGGGCCGGGCGTAGGAGAAGACCGGCAGCAGGTGCCACTCGAAGGAGCGGACGCCCTGACGCTGCGACGAGATCCAGAGGAAGTTGCCCGCGAGCATGTGCACCGACTCGGGCGTGCTGAAGCGCCAGAAGAGCGGGGTGACCATGGTGGCGCGGGTGCCGGTCTCGCTGTTGGCGAAGTCGAAGAACAGCGGCGCGAAGACCGTGTGGCGTCGCGGCCCGCTCCGGCCCGTGTAGAGCAGCGGGTAGATGTTGAGGTACGAGCTGCCCGGCTCGCTGTGGCTATGGATCGTCGGGAGCACCCACCAGGTGTTCGAGGCCTCGGTGCGGCGGTGATAGAAGAGCGGCAGCACCGCCTCGGTGTGCGCCCCGGTGGCGGGCTCGCGCGACGAGTAGAAGAAGGGCAGCACCGCGTCCCAGTTGGTGGCGCCGCGGTGGCGCTGGTAGACGGGGGTGACGAGCGTCGAGTCGGCGCCCTCGCGGTGGTAGTACGCGACCGGCGAGACGAAGGTGCGCTCGTCGGGCCCCGAGTACGTGTGAAACAGGGGGAAGAGCGTGGTGCGCGACGTGGTGCGGTCGTGCCGGTGGAAGAAGATCGGCGCGAGGTTGAACGAGCCGCTGTCCGCGGTGTTGCGGGTCCAGAAGGGCCCGACGACGGTGAGGTTGCTGCCCTCAGCGCGGTTCTCGGTGTGATAGGTGAGCAGCGGGGGGATGAGCAGGTAGTTGCTCGTGAGGTCGTTGCCCGCGAAGAAGAGCGGAGCGAGACCCCAGTCCGTGTCGTGGCGCTGCCGGTCGTAGAAGAAGGGCCCTGCGATGGTGAGCGCGTGCTCGGGCCGCCACGTGTGAAAGGTGAGCAGCGGGGGGATGACCAGGTGCTCGCGGGCGAGGGCGCCGGTGCGGTCGAAGGAGTCGCCGTAGAAGAAGAGCGGCGCGACGCCGAAGGCCGAGCCGTGGGCGCGCGCGGGGCCCTCCCAGCTGTGGGCGTAGACCGGGGGGATGATGTCGGTGGCGAACCGGCCGCCGTCGTCGAGGAGGCCGCGCCAGCGGAAGTACACCGGGAAGACCACGTCGGTGCGCGCCGTCGCCGAGCGGTACTGGTAGTACGGCGGCACCAGCAGCGAGACGTCCTGGCCCCTGCGCTCCCGGAACAAGAACGGGAACACCACCGTCGTGCGGCGGTTGGCGCTGCGCTCCAGGAGGAGGAAGGGCGGCACCAGGGTGCGGTGGACGTTGCGGTCCGGGTCGGGCCACGAAGGGACGGCGCCCGGAGCGACGCCGAGGGTGGCCTGCGCCTCCGGGGTGAGCGCCGGGACGGCAGGGACCGAGCGCGCCGGGGTGGCCGCCGGGGTGGTCTCCGCGGCAGCGTCCCCATCGCCGGTCGCGGCGGGCTCTGCGGCAGCGGGCTCTGCGGCGGGCTCGGCAGCCGCGGGCTCGGCGGCCGCGGGCTCGGTGGTCTGCGCGAGGGCGGCGGTGGTGCTGAGGCCCAGGGCGAGGCACAGGGCCCCGGTCGCGGCGGAGGAGAGCGATCGCATGGGGCTATGGGGCTCCGGTCGCTGCGGCCGCGCGCTGCAGCTGCGCCAGCTCGTCGAGGAGCGACGCGCGGGCGACGGAGCGCTGCTCGCCGGTCGCCATCAGCTTCATCGACACCTGCCCCGACGCCAGCTCGTTGGAGCCGATGACCAGCACCACCGTCGCGGCGAGGTCGTTGGCGCGGCGCATCTGGCTCTTCATCGATCCGAAGCGGGTGTCCACCACGGTCTCGACGCCGCGCATGCGCAGCTCTCGGGCGAGGCCGAGCACCCCCGCGTGGGTGGCGTGCTCGTCGGGCTTCGCGACGGCCACGACGGCGACGCGGAAGGGCTTCGCCTCCTCGGTCACCGGGGCCGCGAGGAGCAGCCGCTCGATGCCGAGGGCGAAGCCGAAGGCGGGCACGGGCTTCGAGGCGCCGAGCTCGGTGAAGAGCTGGTCGTAGCGGCCGCCGCCGCCGAGGGCGTCCTGCGCGCCGAGGGCGCCGGAGGTGTCGACGATCTCGAAGACGGTGCGGGTGTAGTAGTCGAGGCCGCGCACCAGGCTCGGGTCGACCACGAAGGGCGTCCCGAGCGCGGAGAGAAACTCCTTCACGCGCTCGAAGTGGGCGCGGTCTTCGTCCGTGAGGGCGTCGACGATGCTGGGGGCGCCGGCCTTGAAGGGCAGGTCTCTCGGGTCTTTGGAGTCGAGGATGCGCAGCGGGTTGCGCTCGAGCCGCGACTGGCTATCCGGCGAGAGGGCGTCGCGGTGCGGGGCGAAGTGGGCGATGAGGGCGTCGCGGTAGCGGGCCCGGGTCTCCGCGCCGCCGAGGGAGTTCACCCGCACGGTGAACTTCGTGATGCCGATGCCCTGGAGAAACGAGCTGGCGAGGTCGATGACCTCGGCGTCGACGGCGGGGGAGTCATCTCCGTAGACCTCCGCGCCCACCTGGTGAAACTGCCGGTAGCGCCCCTTGGCGGGCCGCTCGGCGCGAAACATCGCCCCGAGGTAGCACCAGCGGACGACGGTCTCGCGGGCGAGCACCGAGTGCTCGATGGCGGCGCGCACGGCCGAGGCGGTGCCCTCGGGGCGCAGCGCGAGGCGCCGGTTGCCGCGGTCGTCGAAGGTGTACATCTCCTTCTCGACGATGTCGGTGGCCTCGCCGACGCTGCGCTGGAAGAGCTCGGCGTACTCGCAGAGGGGCGTGCGCACCTCCTGGAAGCCGTACCGCCCGCAGGTCTCGCGAAACGCGGCCTCGAGCCGCTGCCAGCGCGCGCCCTGCCCGTCGCCCGGGAGGAGGTCGTTCATGCCCGTGACGGCCTGGAGGGTTGCCATGGAATCGGGTGCGGGGTGTAATCGGGTTCTGTGCGGGGGGTCAAGGCGTCCGACGCGCCGAGGCGATCATTCGCCGCGCCGCTGCCGGTGAGGGGAAGGTCAATACCTGCCCGGGTAAGGTGATGGGGCGCTTGACGCGGCGCGCGGGCTCGCGGAAACGTCGCCCCCACGACCGTGAACGATCTGCACCGCTGCTCTGCCCTCGACCTCGCCGCGATGATCCGTACCGGCCGCGTGAGCAGCCGGGAGGTGGTCGAGTCGCACATCGCCCAAGTGCGCCGGGTGAACCCGCAGGTCAACGCGATGGTGAGCGACCGCTTCGACGACGCCCGCGCGGAGGCCGACGCCGCGGACGCCCGGCGCGCGAAGAGCCCCGACGACCTGCCCCTGCTGCACGGCGTCCCGTGCACCATCAAGGAGTCGTTCTCGGTGACGGGGATGCCATGGACCGCCGGCCTGGTCTCCCGCCGAGGCGTCCGCGCCGGCGGTGACGCGGTGACGGTGCAGCGCCTGCGGGCGGCGGGCGCCATCGTGCTCGGGGTGACCAACACCTCCGAGCTGTGCATGTGGATGGAGTCGGTCAACCGCGTGTACGGCCGCACCACCAGCGCCTACGACACGGGGCGCACCTCCGGCGGAAGCTCCGGCGGCGAGGGGGCGATGGTCGGCAGCGGCGCGTCGCCCTTCGGCCTCGGCTCCGACATCGGCGGATCGATCCGCATGCCGGCCTTCTTCAACGGCGTCTTCGGGCACAAGCCCTCCGGCGGTCTGGTGCCGTCGAGCGGGCAGTTTCCGCAGGCCACCGGCTCCGCCGCGCTGATGCTCTCGACCGGCCCGCTCACCCGCAGCGCGCGCGACCTGATGCCCCTGCTCCGGCTCCTCGCGGGCCCCGACGCGGGCGACCCGATGTGCCGCGCGATGCACCTGGGCGACCCCGACGCGGTCGACCTCTCGACCGTCACGGTGCACGACGTCCGCGACGACAAGAGCCTCCAGCGCTTCCCCATCGAGGCCGCCCTGCTCGACGCCCAGGAGGCCGCGGTGCAGGCCCTCGCTCGCCGCGGCGCCCGCATCGTGAAGACCTCCATCCCTGGCCTCTCCGACGCCTTCGAGCTCTGGAGCGCGGCGATGCACTCTCGCAACAAGGTGAGCTTCGCGGCGCTGCTGGGCGGCGAGGGGCCGGCGATGAGCACGGCCTCGGTGCTTCGCGAGCTGCCCATGTCCGTCGCGGGGCGCTCGGACTACACGCTCCCCGCGCTGGGCCTCGCGCTGGCCGAGTACCTGCCGATGCTGCTCTCGGCGCGGCTCATGACGATGACCGCGCGCATCGAGCATCTCCGCGGGCGCGTCGACGAGCTGCTGGGGGCGAACAACGTGATCCTGTTTCCGTCGCACCCGCGGGTGGCGCCGAAGCACCACGCGCCGCTGCTGCGCTTCGCCGACGCGGGCTTCACGGGGGTCTTCAACGTGCTGGAGGTGCCGGTGACGCAGGTGCCGCTGGGGCTCGACGCGCGGGCGCTCCCGGTGGGCGTGCAGGTCGTCGGGGCGCGCGGCCAGGACCACGTCCCCATCGCGGTGGCGCAGGCGCTCGAAGAGGCGCTCGGGGGCTGGGTTCCGCCCGCGGCCTGGAGCTGAGCGGCGGCGGCGTCTTCAGCCGCGCGGGTCGAAGTGCTCGACCACGCCCGCGATGGAGCCCGCGGCGTCGACGGAGACGCCCTCGATGATGCGCGCGGCCCAGCGGAGCATCTCCGCGCGGCCGATGGCGTAGTCCCCGGCGAGGACGGAGCGCAGGTCGGCGCGGTCCGCCGCGGACATCGCGTAGGTGCCGCCGCCGCAGCCGCGGCAGACGATGCCGCCGGCGTGGGGGTCGACGGTGACGCGGGCGCCGTCCGGGGCCGGGGTGTCGCAGCGCACGCAGCGGTCGAGGGCGACGGCGTGGCCGGTGTGGTCGAGCACCTCGAAGGCGAAGCGCACGAGGCGGCCGGCGAGGGCGTCGCGGTCGTCGCTGGCGGCGGCGGCGGTGTAGAGCTCGCCCAGCAGCAGGAAGAGCGCGCCGTCGTGGGGGGTGGGCTCGGCGACGGCGCGGACGATGCCCGTGGCGGCGAGGGCGGCGGTCTGCGAGCGCAGGGCGCGGGAGAGCCCGGGCCAGACCTGTTCGACCTGGGCCTCGTCGAGGCGGGTGGCCTTCGGGGTGGTGGAGTACCGCACCCGGTAAAGAACCAGCGGGGAGAGGGCGCCCATGAAGCGGCGCTTGGAGCGCTGGGCGTTGAGGGCGACGGCGTCGACGCGGGCGCCGTGCTCGGTGAGGAGCGTGACGCGGAGGTCTTGTTCGCGGTGGGGGCGACGGTCGAGGACGAAGGCGCGAGCGAGGTGCTCGGTCACACGGCGGGGAGGCGGAGGGTGACGCGGCTGGAGAGCTGCTCCGGGCGGTCTTGCGCGCGGGGGCGAAGGAGGAAGGACATCGCCAGCGTGGCCAGGACGGCGAACACGACGAGGGCGATGGCGAGGCCGAAGCGCCGGCCGCGGGCGTCGCTGTCGTCGAGCATGCGCGGCGGCAGCGGGAGCACGTCGCGGAGGCGCACCTCGATGGAGTAGCGCGCGAGGACGTCGTCGGTCTTCACCCCGAGGGCGCGGGCGTAGGCGCGGAGGAAGCCGCGCACGAAGGGGTCTCCGGGGAGGGACTCGAAGCGCCCTTCTTCGAGAAGGGCGAGAGACTGAGACGGGATGCGGGTGACGTCGGCGATCTCGTCGAGGGAAAGGCCTCGATCTTCGCGCTCACGCCGCAGGAATGTCCCGATGGGTTCCATCAACACCTCGGTGCGGGATGGGGGACAGCCGCGGGGGCTGAGGGGTTGACCACGCGCACGCTCATGGGGCCACGGACCTTCCGAGCGATGCGCACTCCTGTCCCTCGGGCGTGTTGGCTCCGAGGGTGACGCAGCGCTGGAGGTCTTCCCGTGCGGCGTCTGGTTGATGAAGCTGGATGCGCGCCTTGGCGCGCCAGAGGAAGGCGTCCTGGAACTGGTCGCACCCCGCGACGGTGGTCGCGATGGCGCGGTCGAGGGCCTCGAGGGCGTGCGGGGCGTCGTTGGAGCGGGCGTAGGCTTCGCCGAGGCGAGCGTTGCCGACGCAAAAGGTGGGCTGGCGGCGCACGGCGCGCTGGAGCACCTCGATGGCCTCGGGGAGCCGCTGCCTGCGGATGTACGCGAGGCCGAGGTTGCCGAGGGCGAGGTGCTGGCTGCCGTAGGTGATCTCCTCCGTGGCGAGGCGGAGGATGGGGAGGGCCTCTTCGTGGCGGCCGAGGTTCATCAGCACGACGCCGAGGGAGTTGCGGGCGTCGGCGAGCGACGACCGGAGGCTCTCGTTGTCGACCGACTGGATGGCGAAGAGCTCGACCGCGCGGCGGAGCGGGGCCTCGGCGCGGGAGAAGTGCCCGAGCCGGCCGTAGACCAGGCCCAGCATGTGGTGGGCCTCGGCGTTCTCGGGGTCACGGCGGATCGAGCGCTCGAGGGGAGGAATGGCTCCCTCGGCGTTGTTCTCGTCCGCGAACATGGCTCGTCCCAGGTTCAAGTCCGCCTGTGATTGCAGTCGTGCTTCTTCACTGACGCCGCCGCAGGACCATCCTGCGACAGCAAGCCAACCGACGATCAAGCAAGCGAAGCGGCTGTGTTTCAGGCGACCGATGTCATTCGAAGGCATCACGTCACGTTTCTGACCGGGCCGTAGAGCAGCGCATCTAACCGAAGGCTCCGGGAAGGGTCAACCCGGAATTTGACAATTGCCCGGGGTGAGGGCTGTCAGCCGCGCACCTGCTCGTGCATGCCGAGCAGGGTGTAGAGGCGTCGCAGTGCGTCGATGTCGTCGATGGCGACCTTCTCCTCGGCGATGCGGATGTACTGCAGCTCGCGGAGCTGGAGCACCGCGCGCTTGACCGCGTCGACGTCGAGGGAGGCGCGGGCGGAGAGCTCGAGCGGGGACACGGCGATCTGCGCGCCGCCGGAGGTGCGGCCGGTCTCGGCGGCGAGCTTGAGGAGGGTGTTGACGACCTTGGAGGTGGGGTCGCGCAGCAGCACGTTCTCGAGCTGGTCTTCGGAGTCGCGAAGGCGACGCACGAGCTGCTGCACGAGGCGCGTGGCGACCGCGGGGCTGCCGGAGAGGAGCTGGGTGAAGGTGTCAGGGTCGAGCGCCAGCACGACCACGTCGGAGAGGGCGAAGGCGCTGCCGTTGCGGAGCGATCCCGGCACCAGGGCCACCTCGCCGAAGAGGTCGCCGGGCTTGAGGATGTGCATCGAGCGCTCGACGTTGCGCACGCGCTTGGCGACGCGCACCCGGCCCTCCTGCAGCATGAACACCTCGCGGGCGGGGTCGCCCTCGCGGAAGATCACCTCGCCGTTGGCGTAGCGGCGACCGAAGTGCTCGAGCAGCCGGTCGCGTTCGTTCGGGGAGATGTCGCTCATCGGTGGGTGGCGGCGGTTATATCCCCATCGGCCGCAGCGCAGGAAGGCGCGAAAGGTGCGCCCCGAGGCGAGGAATTGTTTGACACCGCGCCGTGGATCGGTAGATTGCGCGCCCCGATGCCGGTGTAGCTCAGTCGGTTAGAGCAGGGGAATCATAATCCCAAGGTCGTTGGTTCAATTCCGACCGCCGGTACAGAGAAGAAGAGGCCTCGTTTCCAGCAGGAAACGGGGCCTTTTCATTGGTCCCAATGGAGGGCCCTTGGGGGCCGCGGCGCTCGTCAGCGCACGATGGCGATGGAGGGCCCGGCGGTGAGCGTGAGGTCGCCTGGGGTCTCGAAGAGCTCGCCGTCGAGCATGTAGCGCGCGAGGCCGCTCTCGAAGCGGATCGTCGCGTGGTCGCTGACCCGGTCGAGCGCGTGGCCGGGGCGCATGGGGCGGGCGAGGCGGATGCGAGGGAGCTCGCGCGCGAGGTCCACCACCGGGGCGTAGATGCCCAGCAGGTGGAAGGTCTCCGGGCGCTCGTCGCAGCGCAGGAAGGGGCGAAACCCGAGGCCGATCTGGTCGACGGTGCCGGCGGCGAGGGTGAGGTAGTCCTGCAGGGGCCAGTGCGCTCCGTCGGCGAAGTCCACCGAGGCGCGGCAGGGGGCGGCGATGCGGCGCACCAGCGGACCGCCCACCACCGCCGAGGCCACGCCGCGCGCCAGCACCCCGGCGGCGCTGAGCGGCGTCGGCGTGCCGTTGGCGTAGTAGGCGTGCAGGAAGCCCTCGACCACGCCCGTCCCGAAGAGGAACCCGAAGCGGTCGCCGATCGCGATGGTGGAGCGCAGCGAGGTGCGCAGCCCGTGGCCCGAGCGCACCCGTTTTACCAGCGACGTAAGCAACGAGACGGGATTGCCGCGGGGGGTGTCGCAGCCGTTGGCGACGGTGTTCATCGTTCCGCCGCGGAGCAGCGCCACCGGGGGCAGCGGGGTGGACCCGTAGACCCGCGCGAAGGCCGACAGCGTAACGCTCGCGCTCCCGTCGCCTCCGACCACCGCGAGCAGGGTCACGCCGTGAGCGCGGAAGCGCTCGGCCGCGGCGGAGAGCTCATCGGGTGAGCGCGTGGCCACCAGGAGGTCGTGGCTGGAGAGCTTCGCGCGGAGCCGGTCGGCGAGGCCGGGGTCGCGGCGGGTGCGTCCAGCGTTGGCGTTGAGCACGACGCCGATGCGGGCAGTGGTCATGAGCGGAGGGGGTGATAGCGCATGTCGGCGGCCGCGTCGCAACCGCGACGACGGCGGAGTCATGAGAGACTGCCCGCGTGAGCAGAGCAGGCGTAGCGTTCAGGTGGCTGTCAGGGGTCGCGGTGCTGTGGGGCTGCGCGGCCGAGCCCGCGATGGTGGTGCCCGACGACGCAGGGGCGCTGAAGGACGCCGACGACGCAGTCAGCGCCCAGGTCGATGCGGGCGTCGACGTCCCTCTCGTCCGTGACATCCCTCCCGTGCTCGACATCCCTCCTGCCGTCGACGTCCCTCCCGCCGTCGACGTCCCTCCCGTCCTCGACATCCCTCCCGCCGTCGATGTCCCTCCTGCCATCGATATCCCCTCCCGTCCGTGACATCCCTCCTGCCATCGACGTCCCTCCCATTCGCGATGTCGGCGTGGATTCCCCCGATGTTCCGCCGGTGCGCGTGTGCCCGACGCTGCCGGCGCCTCCCCCCGACGCCGACCCTTGGGCCTCTACCGGCCTTGCCACCGTCGGGGTCCCGACCACCCGCATGGTCGCCTCCGGAGCCCATCGGGACCTCTACCTCTCGGGGCCTTCCGGGGTCGCGGAGATCGCGGTGCGGCTCGACTGGGGAGGCTCGGTGGTGTTCTTCGGTCAGCAGGGTTCGCCTGCCTCCAACACCATCGACGCCAACGACACCGGGAGGGAGCTTCAGGTCGCCCTCTACGATCCGCAGCGGCAGTTTCAGCGGTGCGCCCGCGACGCCTCCTGCGCCGGAACCAACCCCTGCGGCAACTCCATCACCTACCTGGGCTGGGACCCGGTGCAGGGCGGCGACGAATGCAACCACGGCGCTCGGGTGCTGCGCAGCGGCCTCGAGGGCGACCGCATGGTCGTCGAGGTGCGCCCCACCCAGTGGAACCCCGACTGGGACGCCCCCGACTGCCGCCGCTCGGCCTGCCCCCCGGCCGCGGTCGAGGCCGGAGTCACCTACACCCTCGGATTTCGCTTCGTGCACAGCAACGTCGTCGAGGTCTCCATGGAGATCACCTCCCAGGAGTCCATCTCGCATCTCCCCACGGAGCAGGAGTTTCCCACCCTCTACGTAGGCCACGGCGGCCCCTCCACGGACCTCCCGCTGCTCCTCGATTCGGCAGGGACGCCCATCACGGTGAACAACCCCGCCAACGACGGCTTCGTCTACGCCAACTTCCGCAGCGCCGGCCCGTGGGTCACCTGGCAGCACCGCGCCCGCGACTACGGCGTCGGCCTCTCCATGGACCACGCCGGTCAGGACTTCCAGGCCTGGGAAGGCAGCGGCACCGGCGCTCCCTATTTCCACAACGTCCGCCCTCGGCAGTCCTTCGGCATCGCCGCGGGAGCCACCGTGCGCGGCCGCTCCTACCTCACCCTCGGCAGCTTCGACACCGTGCGCTCGCTCATGGACATGGTCACCCGTCGCCGCGCTCCCTTCGGCGCCCTCGACGCACCCTCTGCCGCGAGCACGGCCCGCGCCCTGGGCGGCCGCTTCCGTGTCGCCGGGTGGGCCCTCGACAACGCCGCCCTCTCTTCGGTGCTGGTTCGCGTCGACGGCGTCATGGCCACCACCCTCGCTCGCACCGCGGCGCGAGCGGACGTGTGCGCGATCTACCCCAACTACCCGGGCTGTCCGAGGCCAGGCTTCGACGGCGAGGTGACGCTCCCGGTGCGCGACGGCTGCACCCACGCCGTCGAGGTGATCGCCCGCGACGCCGACGGCAACGAGACCGTGCTCGGCCGACGCCTCGTGGCCGACGGCTGACGCATCGGCCCGCCAGCGCCCCGTGATAGAACCCGCCGCCTGAACGGAGCTACGCGATGCCACCTCTTGTCGCCAACGGCGCCCTCCTCAAGTGCAGCTTCGGCCTGGCGCCCTCCTCGCTGCTCGTCACTCCCGAGAAGGGCGTCTCGGGCACCACCCAGCCCATCGCCAACATCGCCGATCAGGTTCCGGTGAAGAACATCCCTCCCTTCGGGATGTGCAACTCGCTGGCGAACCCGACGGTCGCGGCGGCCACCGCGGCGGCCCTGGGCGTGCTGACGCCGATGCCGTGCGTGCCGGTCATTCCCGCGCCGTGGGTCCCGGGCGCTCCCATGGTGAAGGTCAAGATGCTGCCCGCGCTCAACGCTACCTCGAAGTGCATGTGCACCTGGGGCGGCGTCATCGAAGTGACCATGCCAGGCCAGATGAAGGCCCAGGTGAAGTAGTCAGTCGGGGAGTGGGAGTCGGCCTCAGAGCCCCTTGAAGGCCGCCAGCGTGCGCGCCCTCGCGGCGGCGTGGTCGACCATCGCCTCGGGATAGCCCAGCCTCCTGCGCTCCAGCGGGCCCATCTTCTCCACGTTGAGCAGCGCCCGCTTGTCCAGAGAGCGCAGCTCCGGAACCCACCGGCGAACGAACGCCCCATCCGGGTCATATCGGCTGGCCTGCGTGTATGGATTGAAGATACGAAAGTACGGCTGCGCGTCGGTTCCGGTCGAGGACGACCACTGCCAGCCGCCGTTGTTGGCCGCGAGGTCGCCGTCCACCAGGTGGCGCATGAAGAAGCGCTCGCCCTCGCGCCAGTCGATCAAGAGGTCCTTGGTGAGAAACATCGCCACCAGCATACGAAGCCGGTTGTGCATCCAGCCGGTGGCGAGGAGCTGTCGCATCGCGGCGTCCACCAGGGGATAGCCCGTCTCTCCAGAGCGCCAGCGGGCGAGCTCGTCGGGGGCGTCTCTCCAGGGCACCCGGTCGGTCTCGGTGCGAAACGCGCGGCCCATGCTCACCCTCGGAAAGGCCACCATCACGTGGGTGTAGAAGTCCCGCCAGCAGAGCTCGGAGATCCACGTGTCGGGGCCCTCGCGACCTCCCGCCGCGAGGCCACCATTGGCCTCCATCGCCGCAGCGAGGCAGCGTCGTGGGGAGATCACCCCCGCGGCCAGGTAGGGAGAGAGCGCGCTGGTCCCGTCGATGGAGGGGAGGTCTCGCCCGGTGCGATATCCGCTCAACGAACTCGCGATGAAGGCCTCCAGCCGACGCGCGGCGGCGGGCTCTCCGGCGGGCCAGAGCCCCGGGTCGACCTTCGAGGCGAAGCCCTCCACCCTCGACGGCACCGCTCCCGCTCGGATGTCCCTGATGGGCCTCTGGGGCGGAGGCGCCGGGCGGGGCGATGGGGACGCTGCGGCGAGCACCTCCAGCCATCGTCGCTTGAAGGGAGTGAACACCGTATAGGCCGTGTCGGACTGCGTGCGGACGCTGCCGGGAGGGAGCAGCACGCGGTCGTCGTGCAGGTGCAGCGGCATCCCCAGCGCCTCGCGCACGGCCACGTCTCTCCGCGACTCGTCGACCTCGTACTCGCGGTTGGCGTGAACCTCGGTGCAGCCGTGCTCGTGCGCGACGCGGCGCACCAGGGCCGGGATGTCACCCGCGGCGTCGGCGCTCTCGACGAGCAGCGGGATGTGGAGCGCGCCGAGGGTCTCCGAGAGGAGCGCCACGCTGCGCAGCCAGAGGTCGACCTTGACCGGGGCGTCGTCGTGGGAGCGCCACTCTCCAGGGGAGACGACGTAGAGCGCCACGATCCCGCCGTCGGAGCGCTCGGCGGCGGCGAGTAGGGCGGTGTTGTCGTCGGCGCGCAGGTCGCGGCGAAACCAGACCAGTGGGCGGTGCATCGGTGCAGCTTGGATGATGCCGCGAGGCGCGCAGTGGCAGCGCTCGCTCGAAGATTGACGACAGCGGAGGCGGCGCGCAGGTTGAGCCGCGATGAAGATCGAATTCCGCAGGCGTCACGGCTCGACGGTGGAGAGCCTTCGAGCGCGCATCGATGCGCAGGTGGCGCTCTACACCGCGCGCTTTCCCCACCTCAATGTGGGCTCGCACTACCGATGGACCTCCGCGAACACCGCCGAGGGGAGCTACCGCGGGGCCGACGGTCACCTCTCCATCGAGGCTTCGGACATCGCGGTGTCGCTCCACCTCCCCTTCTTCGCGAGGCCCTTCCGGTCGAAGATCGAGGAGTTTCTGGAGCGCGAGTTCGAGGCCATCACCAGGACGGCGTGAGCGAGCGGACGTAGTACGCCAGCGCCCAGAGCGAGCGGTCGGGGAGGGCGCCCTGCCAGGTGGGCATCGGGGTTCCGCCGAGGCCGAAGGCGATGGTGCGGTGGAGCGCGTCGAGGGTGCGCCCCGCGCGCATCGGGTGGCGACGGAAGTCGGGAGAGAGCACCCAGGTGCCGTAGGCCGGCTCGAACTGCATCACCGGGGCGCCAGGGTCGGGGCGACGCGCAGCGACCGGGGCGTAGGCCGGGTGGCAGGTCGAGCAGAGCGCCTCTCGATGGTAGACGCGCTCGCCCTCGCGAATGGCCCCTTCGGGGTCGGAGCGCCATGGGTCGGGGGAGGTCGCAACCTCCGAGAGGGGAGGAGGGCGCTCCCTCTGCCAGCGGGGAGAGAAGGTCTTGAGGTACTGCACCACCGAGTCGAGCTCGCGGTCGCCGAGGGACCACGGGAGCATCGCGGTTCCGGCGAGGCCGTGGCGGATGGTGCGGGCGAGGTCCTCGTCGCGAGGGAGCGAGCCTGAAGGCACCGCGGCGAACTTGAAGGCGCCTCGGGTGAAGTCCCTTGGAGGAGGCGAGAGCCCGACGCCCGAAGGCCCGCGGCCGTCGCCCTCGTCGCCGTGGCAGCCCGCGCAGCGGCGCTGATAGGTCACAAAGCCCTCTCGCAGCGTCTCCACGGGGACCACCCGATCGGGGAGGGTGAGGTCTGCGTTCGGGGGCGTTCCATGGACGGTGCTTGTCCAATGGAGACGGAGCGGTTGTCCTGTGGAGATCCAGCCCGCGGCGACGGTGCCGACGAGCATCGCGGCGCTGAGCGCGGGGGCGATCTTCACCGGCGTCCCCGCCACCAGGCCAGGAGCCAGACGAGCTGGGCGGTCACCAGCAGCGCGGCGGCCGCGGTGGCGGCGCGTTGCCAGGAGAGCAATGGGGAGAGATATCGATAGAGGGAGGGGTCGTAGAGTCGGCGCGGGGCTCCGCCGAGGCCGAGGCGCAGCATCGGGAGGAAGACCCCGAGGGCGCCCAGGGCGGTGGCCCAGGCGTGGGCGCGGGAGACGGCGAAGGAGGGAGCGCGGATGCCGAGCCGGGCGAGGGCGTCATGGGACATGGCGAGCAGCCCGAGGAGCACCGTGGCGGCCATGACCAGATGGAAATGGCCCACCACGAAGGCGGAGTCGTGGAGGTAGCGGTCGGTGCTCACCAGCGCCAGCGGGACCCCGGTGAGGCCGCCGAGGACGAAGATCGCGATGGCGGCGAGGCTGTAGCAGGCGGCCGCGTCGGGGCGGAGCGAGGCGCCGTGGAGGGTGGCGATCCAGGAGGCGACGAAGGCGGTGGAGGGCAGGGAGATGAGCAGCGTGAGGGCCATGAAGCCCTCGACGAGCAGCGGGGAGAGCCCGGCGGTGAGCAGGTGGTGGCCATAGACCAGGCTGCTGAGGAGGGTGACCGCGGCCATGGCGGCGACCACGGCGCGGGCGAGCGCTGGAGGGCGGTCGACGGCGCGGGCGAGGGAGTCGCTGAGGGCGCCCCATACCGGGAGGATGAGGATGTAGACCTCGGGGTGTCCGAAGATCCAGAAGAGGTGCTGATAGACCAGCGCGTCGCCGCCCTGGCGGAGGGGATGGGTGAAGTGGGCGGTTCCGAGGTGGCGGTCGCTGAAGAGGAGGGCGAGCGCGCCGAGGAGTATCGGGAGGAAGAGGGCATTGAGGGTCGAGGCGAAGAGGTGCCCATAGGCCGAGAGCGGCAGTCGGCTCCAGGGGACCTTCTTCGCGACAACGATGGTGGAGAGGATGTCGAATGAGCCGAGGAGGGCGCCGAGGCCCGAGCAGGCGACCGCGAGGAGCCAGAGGGTGGCGCCGGCGCCGGGGCTGCGGGCGGTGCTGAGGGGCGCCGAGGCGGTCCAGCCGAAGGCGGGGGCGCCGAAGGGGGAGAGGAGCCCGAGGAGGAGGAGCGAGAAGCCCAGGGCGTAGAGCGCGAGGGCGGCGCGGTGGAGCGCCGGGTGGGCGGGGCGATGGAGGCCCACCATCGGGGGAAGGCGGATGAGGCCGAGGGCGGAGAGCGCCGGGGTGACCGCGAAGTAGATCATCACGGTGCCGTGGAGGGTGAAGAGCGCGGGGTAGGACGAGGCCGCGACGACGCCGTGGTGATCGGGATAGAGGAGCGCTCCGAGGAGGGGGAGAGGGCGCCCCGGAAAGGCGAGCTGCCAGCGGATCAGCAGGGAGAGCAGGGCCCCGAGCGACGCTCCGGCGCAGGCGAGGAGGAGGGTGAGGAGGGCGGTGCGGCGGTCGGCGGGGTGCATGTAACGGTTCAGGGATGCAAGTCGCTCGTTTGACGCTTAGGGTTCGCGCGTAACAGTTCAGTGGTGGTGCAAGTCGCGTGTTTGACGCTGGGGTTCGCGCGTTGGCGCTCACCCCAGGCTATAACAGGTAACGACCCCCACGTTCGTGGGGGTCTTTCGAACAGGAAGGCCACTTCGATGGAGCTCGCCGCACATCGACTGGAGCTTCCGGAAGGTCCATCGAGTCTCGGACGAGACCCAGAACGTGGGGTCGTCACTGTTTAGCCTGGGGTGGCCACGCGCCGCGCCAAACGACTGCACCTCTGAACTTTTACGGGTGCATCGAAGTTGGGCCTCCACCCTCTATGGCAGCCAGCTCCATCCCCAGGCGGGCGCGCCGCCGGGCGCTGCGGCTGCGGCGCGGCGCTGGTCCTCGATGAGGCCGTTCATCCACTGGGTGTATTGTTCATTGGACAACACGGTGACCTCGCCCCGCATCTGGTAGTGGGCGTCGCCGCAGAGCACCGTGCAGGCGAGCTCGCCCCGGCCCTCTCGGGCGGTGCGAAACCAGGTGCGCGCGGTGCGCCCGGGGTAGGTGTCGGCGCGGGCCCGGAGCATCGGGATGAAGAAGCCGTGGGAGGTGTCCAGGCTGCGCACCTGCATCGAGACGGCGCGGCCCACCGGCAGCCGGAGGTCGTTGAGGGTGGTGACGTCGTCGGCGGTGCCGAAGCGGTCGTCGGGGCCTGCGTAGCGGAAGCGCCACGCCCACTGCTGGGCGAGCACCTCGACGCGGAGGGCGTCGGGGGGCGGCGGTCCGACGGCGGCGCGCCGGGAGCCTGCCGCGAGGGCAAGGTCGATGAGGCCGAAGATCAGCACCGCGAGGCCGAGGCCGAAGGCGTAGGCGCTCGGGGCGGAGGAACTGGTGGCGGTGGCGTCGCTCGCTCGCTTGCGGGCGCGGTAGACGAGCCAGGCGAGGGAGAGGAGGAAGACGGCGGCGATGGCGGCGGTGAGGCCGAGGCTGACCCGGAGCAGCGCGTCGATGCGGTGGCCTTCCGAGGAGTGATCGGGGGGCATGCGTGGGTCAGCGATCGGCGAGCGCGCTGGCTTCGCGGACGAGCTCGGTGAGGCCGTCGTCGTCGGCGCGGTAGAGGCCACGGAGGCGACCCTCGCCGTCGACCAGCATCAGGTTGGCGCTGTGGAGGATGTTGAAGTCGTGGGGGCGCTGCTGGCCCGCGGTGGGAATCTGCCCGAGGGCCACCCGGAAGCCGTCGGCGGCGATGGTCTGAAGGGCCGTCGCCTCGCCGGTGACGAAGTGCCAACGCCGGGGGTCGTAGCCATACCTGCGCCCGTATTCGGCGAGGCGCTCGGGGGTGTCGACCGCGGGGTCGACGGAGATGGAGACCAGGTGGAGGCGATCGCCGAGGGAGGCGGTGCGCTGCTGCACCCGGGCCATGTGCCGGGAGAGCGTCGGGCAGATGGTGGGGCACGAGGTGAACATGAAGTTCGCCACGTAGGGATGGCCGCGGAGCTGGGCGCTGCCGAAGGGGCGGGCGGCCTGGTCGGTGAGCTGCCACGGGGGAAGCGTGGCGAAGACCGGCAGCGGCTTCGGGCGGTTGCGCAGGAAGAAGACGATGGGGAGCGCCAGGAGGAGGGCGATCCAGAAGGTGGCCGCGACCGGGCGGCGGGCGATGATGGCGACGAGGCGTGACGAGGCGACGCTCATCGGCTCAGGAGCGGAAGCTGAGCGCGCCGAAGAGCCCGGTGAGATAGATCAGCGAGAGCAGAAACTCCCTGCGGGCCCACTTGGGTCCAGGGTCGCTGCGGAGGCCCAGGAGGCTCCACCCGAGGAAGGCCGCGCCGAGGATGGACGCGAGCACGGCGTAGGTGGTGCCCGCCACGCGCAGCGGCACCAGCAGCAGGGTCACCGGGACGAGCAGCAGGGTGTAGAGGGCGGCCTGGCCCCGGGCGTGGCGGTCGCCCATCACCTGAGGGACGGTCTTCATCCCGGCGCGGTCGTAGTCGGCCTTGAGCATCAGCCCGATGGCGATGGAGTGCGGGAGCTGCCAGAGAAAGAGGATGGCGAAGAGCACCAGCCCGGGGGCGTCGAGGCGGTTGGTGATGGCGGTCCAGCCCATGAGCGGGGGCAGCGCGCCGGGGAGGGCGCCGACCCCGAGGGCCCACGCGCTGCGGGTCTTCATCGGGGTGTAGACCAGCACGTAGCTCACGAGGGCGAGGAGCCCGAGCGCGGCGGTGAGCGCGTTGGTACCGAGCGCCAGGATGGGCAGCGCGAGCGCCGAGAGGCTGAGTCCCTGGGCGAGCGCCAGCTTCGGCGCGACGCGCCCGGCGGGGAGGGGGCGGTTGCGGGTGCGGTGCATGAGCGCGTCGAGGTCGCGCTCCATGTAGCAGTTGAGCGAGTGGGCTCCGGCGACGGCGAGGGTGGTGCCGAGCAGGGCGTAGAGGGTGACCGGCCAGGTGAGCGAGGCGCCGGCGAGCCACGCGCCGCCCGCGGTGGTGAAGAGCACCAGCGAGGCGAGGCGAGGCTTGGTGAGGGCGACGAGGTCGCGAAGGGCCACGGGGGGTAGCGAGTCTGTCATGGACAGTGGGCCGTCGGACGTCGCAGCGACCGGTGGTGACACGAGGGTCATGGCTGCTTGTGGGCGGGTCTATGCCCGCCGCTCCCGGGGGTGTCAAGGGAAGGTCCGGAGGGGGGGAGGGGCGTCACCCGAAGCACCACCCGCGCCCACGGTAGGTCTCCGCGCGTCCGGAGGCTCTGCCCCCTTGCATCAATACATAGTCGGTAAAGCGCTCCGCCAGCTCTCCGCCCTTGGCGTGGCGCAGCAGCACCGCGTCGCCGATGGCCACCTGCGCGTCTCTCCCCACACGCAGCGGCGTCTGCACCTCGCCCGCCCCCTCGGTCGACAGCAGCTTCGCCCCGGCGGGCCACCACGGCCTCGGGGCCTTGTCCCAGCCCGGTACCCCCGAGGCCACATAGCCCCCGCCCTGGCAGGTCACATAACCGACATCGCTCGACCGCACGACCTGCAACGCCACGAAGAACGCCGGCTCGAATCGCACATTGGAGAAGTAGTCGAAGAGGTGAGGTCCCATGAAGCCGGAGCCCGCGGTCACCTCCGTCAGCCAGGGCTCCCTCGGGGCGTGGTCGATGGAGCCCGATCCTCCGCCGTTGGCGATCTCCACCCGATATCCGTCCCGGGAGAGCGCCTCGGAGAGCGCCTCTCGCCTCGCCCGAACGCTCCTCCGTGACGCCGCGCGCACGGCCCTCGCCGCGAGGTTCATGGCCCCCTGGAAGGGCGACGCGTCTTGCAAGCCCGCGAGCTGGGCGTCGTAGCCCATCCAGCCCACCATCGTCACATCGGACATCCCGCTGGCCAGCGCGAAGAAGCGCCGCACCTCGTCCACGCTCCGCAGCGGGCTCCGTCGCACCCCGAGGTGGACCCTCCCGCCGAGCGCCCTCAGCGACATGTCCACATCGGCCACCAGCCGGAAGGGCGTCGCGACTCCCGACATCGCCCTCGACGCGGCGCGCAGCCCCTCCGAGGAGTCGACCACCAGCGCCACGCGCCCTCCGCCCTCGTGCACCGCGCGCAGCGCCGAGAGGTCGCCCGGCTGCACCGTGGGATAGGCCACAAGGAAGTCATCGAGGCCGTCCTGCCAGAGCGCGAGGGTCTCCCGGGCGGAGTAGGTCATCCAGCCCTGGTAGATGGCGTCGGCCGCCGCGATGCGACGGAGCAGCGCCGGGACGCGCACCGACTTGGTCGCCGGTCGGATGCTCACCCGAGCGCCCGCCGAGCGCACGGTGTCGGCGATGTGGCGCACGTTGCGGTCGAAGGCGTCGAGGTCGACCAGCACCGCGGGCAGCACTGCGTCGCCGAGGGCCTCCCTCCAGCTCGATGGGATCATCCCTCCACCCTCGCCTTCTTCAGCAGCAGCAGGAAGAAGGGCCCGCCCACCAGCGCAGTGATCGCCCCCACCGGAGGCTCGGTGTGGAGCACCAGAAATAGGCCCCTCGCCACCGCGTCGGCCAGCACAAGCAGGGTCGCACCGCCGAGGGCGCAGGCCGGGATCAACACCCGATGATCGCCCCCCACCCACGATCGCGCGTAGTTGGGGACGATCAATCCCACGAAGGGGATCAGGCCGCAGACGCTCACCACCGAGGCCACGGCCAGCGAGCTCGCGAGGAAGACCGCCCGCTCGGCCCGGCGCACCGAGAGCCCGAGGCTCGCCGCGCCGTCATCGCCCAGGGCCAGCAGGTTGAGGGCCTTGGAGTGTCCCCAGAGGATCAGCACCCCTACGCCCGCGGTCACCGCCACCCGGGCGACCCGGTCGGCGGGCTCTTCGGAGATGGTTCCGAGGAGGATGGTCAGGGTCTCCTGGGTGCGGGCGTTCTGCACCGAGGAGCGGAGCAGCGCGAGGCCCGCGTTGGTCACCGCGTTGGACACCATCCCCGCCAGCAGCAGCCCCTCGGCGCCCAGCCTACCGCTCGCTCTCGCCGTCAGAAGCACCACCGCGGTCGATCCCACCGCCCCCGCGAAGGCCGCAGCCGGGACCACCGCCAGACCGAAGCCCGCCAGCACCGCGACGGTCGCGCCCAGCGCCGCGCCTCCCGATACGCCCAGCGCGTAGGGGTCTCCCAGGGGGTTGCGAAACAGTCCCTGGAAGCCAGCGCCCACCGCCGCCAGCGAGGCGCCCGCGATGGCGCCGAGCAGCACCCGGCAGAGCCTCGCGCCCAGCAGCGCGCGGTCATAGCTGTTTGGGTCGCTCCAGGCGCGGGCGAACGACGGGTGCGCCGCCCCAATGGTCAGGGAGAGCCCCATCGCCGCCAGCATCACCGCGGCGAGCAGGGCGAGGCGGGCTATGGAGCGTTGCGTTCCCACAATATGCGGAGGCCGTCGAGGGTGAGGAAATCGTCGACCTCTTCAATGGACTTCGACTCCGGCGCGATGGTGCGCGCCAGCCCGCCGGTCGCGATCACCTTGCAGGGGAAGCCCATCTCCGCGCGGATGCGCTCGACCAGCCCGTCGACCAGGCCCACATATCCGAAGAGGATGCCCGCCTGCATGGCGTGCTGCGTGTTGCGCCCCAGCACCTTGGAGGGCATCGTGAGCTCCACCCTCGGGAGCTTCGCCGCGCGGGTGAACAGGGCGTCCGCGGCGATCTGCACGCCCGGCGCGATGACCCCGCCGAGGTACTCGCCCTTCGGGCTCACCACGTCGAAGGTGGTCGCGGTGCCGAAGTCCACCACGATGAGCCCGCAGCGCTCGCGCTCGTAGGCCGCGACGGCGTTGACGATGCGGTCGGCGCCCACCTCGCGGGGCTGCTCGTAGAGGATGGGCATGCCGGTCTTGACGCCGGGGCCGACCACCATGGGCTCGTGGTTGAAGGCCGTGCGCACGACGCGAGTGAAGGTCTCCGCCAGGGAGGGCACCACGCAGGCGAGGGCGCTCGCGGAGATGGCCTGCGGGTCGATGCCGCGGTGCTCCAGCAGCGCGCGGATGGTGACCGTGAACTCGTCCGAGGTGCGCCCTCGGGCGGACTCCACCCTGAAGTGGTGAAGCAGCCGGCTGCCTTCGTACACCCCGAGGACGGTGTTGGTGTTTCCTACATCGATGACGAGCAGCATGGGCCTAGGCCGATGGGCTCGATGGGGGAGGAGTCGATGCCTCCGCGGCGGTGGAGGGCACCTGGAGGTGGGGCTCGTGGAGCTTCACCGGGGCGGTGGTGGTGGCCTTGCGGAGGCGGAGGTTGATCATCTCGACGCCAACCGAGAAGGCCATGGCGAAGTAGGTGTAGCCCTTGGGGATGTGCTGCCCGAAGCCCTCGGCCAGGAGGTTGGCGCCGATGAGCACCAGGAAGGAGAGGGCCAGCATCTTCACCGTCGGGTGCTTCTCGACGAAGTCGCCGACGGGCTGGGCCACCGCGATCATCGCGAAGGTCGAGATGATCACCGCGCCCGCCATGATGGGGATCTTGTCGACCATGCCGATGGCGGTCACCACCGAGTCGATGCTGAACACCAGGTTGAGCATCATGATCTGCACGAGGACGGCGCCGAACTGGTCCTTGCCGCGGGCATGAACCTCCTCGCTCTCGCCCTCCAGCTTGCCGTGGATCTCCCGGGTGGCCTTGAACACCAGGAAGAGCCCGCCGACGATCAGGATCAGGTCCTTGCCCGAGATGGCCCAGGGGTTGTGCTCCGTGGGCGACCCGAAGACCGTGAAGAGCGGGTGCGTCATGCGCAGCAGCACGCCCAGGAAGAGCAGCAGGACCATCCGGGGGATGAGCGCCAGGATGAGGCCCCAGCGCCAGGCGGGACGCTGCTGCGCCGGGGGCAGCTTGCCCGCCAAGATGGAGATGAAGACGATGTTGTCGATGCCGAGAACGATCTCGAGGATCGTCAGGGTCAGCAGGCCGATCCATGCCTTCGGGTCGGAGATCCAGTCCATTGCGCTGCGCGATTCGTCGTTCAAAGCCCGGCGCTTGTCCAGCGCGAGTTGACGCCCGCTCTGCGCCTCGCAGCCGCCGCTTGACCGCGCCTCCCGGGGGTGTGGTTCATTCCGATCCCTATGGCCCGAACCTACGGACTGATCTCCCTCCTGGGACTCGCGCTCGCCGGCTGCGCCGCCGACTCCGTCCCCGCCGCCGACGCCGCGTCCAACGCCGACGCGGGAGGGAGCGCCGACACCGCAGCGGGCGCCGACACCGGGGGCACCGCGGACCTCGGCGACGCCTTCGACGCAGGGCCCTTCGACGATCGCCCCGTCAGCGCGATGGACGCCCCGGCGGCGGACGTGCCCGTGATGGTCCTCGACGGCGGCGCGGTGGTGCGTAGCTGCCGCACGAGCTTCACGCTCAACCTCGGTCGCCCCGCGCGCTCGGTCTCCGTCGCCGGCGAGTGGAACCGCTTCTCCACCACCGCCAACCCCCTCGCCCCGATGGGCAGCACCGGGATCTTCCGCGCCGAGCTCGACATCCCGCCCGGGGACTACGGGTACAAGTTCGTCGTCGACGGCGACCAGTACATCGTCGACCCGGAGAACATCACCCTCAAGTACGTGGGAGGGGTCGAGAACTCCCGGCTGATCGTCCCCGACTGCAACCTCCCGCTGCTTACCTCGGTGCGTAACAGCGCGAGCGCCGACGGCGCCCTCGAGCTGGACGTCCGCTACACCGACGGCGCCGAAGGGCGTGGCGCCGACCCGGCCAGCGTGAGGGTCACCCTCTCCCCGGGCTCGCTCCCGGCCGGGGCGGTGACCTTCGACCGCGCCGCGGGGCTCATCCGGGTGCGCGCCCGCGGCCTCGCCCGCACCCGCTACACCCTTCGGGTCGACGCCAGCACCGTGGGAGGCCGCCGGGCGCAGCAGCTCATCGTCCCGATGTGGGTCGAGGAGACGCCCTACGAGTGGGGCGACGGGCCGCTCTACTTCGTGTTCACCGACCGCTTTCGCAACGGCAACCCCCTCAACGACGGCCGGGTGGGCGGCATCGCCCCCATCGCCGACTGGAACGGCGGCGACTTCGCCGGGGTCATCGCCGCGCTGCGCGAGGGGTACTTCGACCAGCTCGGGGTGAAGGCGCTCTGGCTCTCACCGGTCAACAGCAATACCCACAACTCGGGCCGCGGGGGCGACGGCCGGGGCTACGCGGGCTATCACGGCTACTGGCCCAACCAGCCGAGGGACACGGACTCCCACTGGGGATCGCTCGACGAGCTGCGGGCGCTCAACGAAGAGGCCCACCGCCACGGGATCAGGGTGCTCTATGACATGGTGAACAACCAGCTCCACCGCGAGCACCCGTACTTCCAGATGCACCAGCGGGACGGCTGGTTCAACGGAGACGGGAGCTGCGTGTGCGGCGGCCCGATGTGCAGCTGGGACGACCGGCCATTGGACTGCTGGTTCACCAACTACCTCCCGGACGTCAACTGGACCAACATGGGAGTCGCCGACCAGATGCTGGACGACGCCATGTGGTGGCTCAACGAGACCAACGCCGACGGCTTCCGGGTCGACGCCGTGAAGCACATGAACTTCCTCGCCACGAGCAACCTGCGCGCCCGGCTCGACGCCTGGGAGACGGGCAACGCCAGGCCGTACACCGTGGGCGAGACCTTCACCGGCGCCGACGGCCACGACCTCGTGCGGCGCTACGTGGGGAGAAACGCCCTGCACGCGCAGTTCGACTTCCCGCTGTTCTGGTCCATCCGAGGGGCCTTTGCCCACAACGGCGGCAGCATGGGTGACCTGGAGAACGCCGTGCAGCGCAGCGAGCGCGCCTATGGCGACTTCCCGATGTCGCCCTTCCTGGGCAACCACGACGTCGAGCGCTTCCTCTCCGAGGCCGCGGGCCAGCTCGTCGGCGACACCCGCGAGCTCGGGTACAACAACCCCCCGCCGCGGCCCGACAGCGATGTGCCCTATGAGCGCCTCGCCCTGGCCTTCACCTTCACGCTCACCCAGCGGGGCGTTCCGCTCATCTATTACGGCGATGAAGTGGGGATGCCCGGGGCGGCCGATCCGGACAACCGCCGCCCGATGCGCTTCGGCGCGGAGCTCAACGCCCGCGAGCAGCGCCTGCTCGAGCACGTCCGCGCGGTGGGCCGGCTGCGGGGGACGCACCGTGGCCTGCAGCGCGGCGCCCGGCGCTCGCTGCACACCGACGGCGACGGCTACGTGTACGCCCGCGGCGCCGGCGCCGACGTGGCCATCGTGGCGCTCAACCGCGGCACCACGGCGCGCCCGGTGCGGGTGAGCCTGCCCGCGGAGCTCGGCCTGAGCGACGGCACCGTGCTGCGAGACGCCCTCGGAGGGAGCCCGGTGACCGTGACCGGCGGCGCCATCGAGGTGCCCTTCCGGGTGCGGGGGAGCAGCATCTTCATTCGATAGGCGATATCGGCTATCGCCGTATCGCCCTCGGCCTCAGCGCTTGAATTCCAGCACCTTCCCGACGCTGGCGTCGGGCTCCGAGGGCTTCTCCGGCGGCATCGCCTTGATGCCCGCGCTCGGGGGGATGGTGCCCTGGCCGGGCAGCACCATGGGCTTGTACTCGGGCACCAGCGAGGTGAAGCGCTGGCGCACCGTGGCGTCGTCGGCGCCGTCGGTGCAGGCCTTGAGCTCGTCCATCTTGGTCAGCAGCTCGTCCCAGTCGCAGGGGCGGAAGCGGCCGACGAAGATCTTCGGGTGCTTGGTCTTGTCGGCGTGCTCCTCGTCCGTGGCCAGCTCCTCGAAGAGCTTCTCGCCAGGGCGGATGCCCGTGAACTGTATCTCCACGTCCTCGCCGGGCTTCAGGCCCGACAGGCGGATGAGGTCGCGCGCCAGGTCGACGATCTTCACCGGCTCGCCCATGTCGAGCACGAAGATCTCACCCCCGCGGCCCATCGCCCCGGCCTGCATCACCAGCTGCGAGGCCTCGGGGATGGTCATGAAGTACCGCTTCATCTCCGGGTGCGTCACCAGCACCGGGCCGCCCTTCAGGATCTGCTCCTGGAAGATCGGCACCACCGACCCGGCGCTGCCGAGCACGTTGCCGAAGCGCACCGTGATGAACTTCGTGTGCGAGCGCTGAGAGAGCGCCTGGCAGTAGATCTCCGCCACGCGCTTGGAAACCCCCATGATGGAGGTGGGGTTCACGGCCTTGTCGGTAGAGATCATCACGAACTGCTGCACGTTGTGGGCGACCGCGAGGTCGGCCAGCTTGCGCGTGCCGAAGACGTTGTTCTTGATCGACTCGCCGGCGTTCCACTCCATCATCGGGACGTGCTTGTGCGCGGCGGCGTGGAAGACCACCGCGGGCTTGTACTTGGTGAACACCGCGGCCATGCGCCGGCTGTCGCAGATGTCCGCGATGCGGGGCACCACCACCACGTCGGGGAAGCTCTCCCTCAGCTCACGGTGGATATGAAACAAGCTGGTCTCGGCCTGCTCGATGAGCACCAGCCGGGCGGGGCCGAACTGGCACACCTGCCGGCATAGCTCCGAGCCGATGGAGCCGCCCGCGCCGGTGATCATCACCACCGCGCCGTTGATGCAGCGGGAGATCTCCTCGGTGTCGAGCGTCACCGGCTCTCTCCCGAGGAGGTCTTCGATCTTCACCGGGCGGATCTGGTTGATGGTGACCTTGCCGTCGATGAGCGAGCCCATCCCGGGGATGGTGCGGATGCTGGCGCCGCTCGCCTGGCAGAGGTCGAGGATCTGGCGCATGTCCTTCCCCTTGGCGGAGGGGATGGCCACCACGACCTCGTCGACGCCGTGGGCGCGCACCAGGTCGGCCACGCGGGCGATGGGGCCGAGCACGGTCACCCCGTGGATGCGCTCGCGCTGCTTGGAGGGGCTGTCGTCGACGAAGCCCACCACGTCGAACTGCGCCGAGTGCGTCTTGTGGATCTCCCGCACCAGCATCTCGCCCGCGTCGCCGGCGCCGACCACCAGGATCTTCTTGCGGGTCTCGGCGGGGTCGAGGGCGTTGGTGCGCATGGTCTCGCGCGTCGCCCGGATGGCGAGGCGCATCCCGCCGACGGCCATGAGGGCGAGCAGCCAGTCGATGACGAAGACCGAGCGCGGGAGCCACTGCGGGCCGATGAAGATCGCGTAGAGGACGAAGATGGCGCTGGAGATGGCCGCGCCCTGGATGAGCGTGAGCAGGTCGCGCATGCCCGTGTAGCGCCAGAGCCCGTGGAAGAGCCCGAGGTTGGCGTGCACGATGGCCCGCAGCAGCAGCAGGGGGACGAGCCAGTAGGGGATGAGCCGGAGGTAGTAGTCGGGGATGCGGCCGTCGAAGCGGAGGAAGAACGCGCCGTAGAACGAGAGGGTCCAGAGCACGACGTGCGCGAGCACCACCACCGGGCGGCGGTAGCTCATCACCAGGCGCGGAACCTTCAGGTCGGGGGGAGGCGGGGCGGGCTTCATCGGGTCACCGTTCGCGTCGCGCGGCGCGTCGCACCGTGACGATCACGCGCTGGAGGTCTTCATCGGACAGGTTGGTCGAGCTCGGCAGGCAGATGCCGTGCTGGAAGAGGTCGGCGGCCACGTCGCCGCCCAGCCGCTCGGCCCCCTCGAAGAGGGGTTGCATGTGCATGGGCTTCCACACCGGGCGGCTCTCGATGTTCTCCGCCTCGAGCGCCCGGATGAGCCCGTCGCGGTCGACCCCGAGCGCCTCGGCGTCCACCTGGAAGGCGCTCAGCCAGTTGGTGTGGAGGCCGTATTCGCACTGGGGCATGAGGGTGAGCCCGCCCAGCTCGGCGAAGGCGTCGCGGTACATGAAGGCCACCTCGCGGCGGCGGGCGACGCGGCGGTCGAGCACCTCCAGCTGTCCCCGCCCGATGCCCGCGAGCACGTTGGACATCCGGTAGTTGTACCCGACCTGGGTGTGCTCATAGGCCACGCCGGGGTCGCGGGCCTGCTGCGACCAGAAGCGGGCGCGCTGCACCCACTCGGGGTCGTGCGCCACCAGCATGCCGCCGCCGGTGGTGGTGATGATCTTGTTGCCGTTGAAGGAGTAGACGCCCACCGGGGCGATGGTGCCGGCGGGGCGTCCCTTGTAGGTGGTGCCCACGGCCTCGGCGGCGTCTTCGATCACCGCCACCCCGTAGCGATCGCAGATCGCCATGATCGGGTCCATGTCCGCGCTCTGGCCGTAGAGGTGCACCACCACCAGGGCCTTCGGCACCCTGCCTGCGGCCGAGCGGCGGCGCAGCAGGTCTTCGAGCACGTTGGGATCGAGGTTCCAGCTCGCTCGCTCGGAGTCGATGAACACCGGGCGAGCGCCCAGGTAGAGGGCCGGGTTGATGGTCGCGATGAAGGTGAGCGAGGGGCAGATCACCTCGTCGCCAGGGCCCACCCCGAGGAGCCGCAGCCCCAGGTGCATGCCCGCGGTGCCGCTGGCGAGGGCCACCGAGGGGAGGCCCACCCGCTCGGAGAACGCGGCCTCGAAGGCGTCGAGGTTGGGGCCCACGGTGGAGAGCCAGTTGGTCGTGAACGCCTCGGTGACGTACCGGAGCTCGCTCTCGCCCATGTGCGGAACCGACAGATATACGCGCTTGCTCACACTGTTCTCCAACCGTCGCTCCGACGGGGGCGGCGCCGGTTGGATGTCCCAATCCGGGGCCGCGTTCAAGTCCCGGCGGGCGCTCCCTCGAACTCGGGCATCGTGGCGTGGCCCTCGCTCGAGACGCCATCGCGCTTCAGCACGCGCCCGACGGTCTCGATCAGGATGCGCGCGTCGAGGGCCAGCGACCAGTGCTCCACGTACCAGACGTCGAGCGCGAACTTCTCCTCCCAGGAGATCGCGTTGCGCCCGTGGATCTGCGCCCACCCGGTGATTCCCGGCATCACCTCGTGCCGACGCCGCTGCTCGGGGGAATACCTTGGCAGGTAGCGCACCAGCAGGGGTCGAGGGCCGACGAGGGAGAGGTCGCCGCGCAGGACGTTCCAGAGCTGCGGGAGCTCGTCGACGCTGGTGGCCCGCAGCCAGCGCCCGACGGGGGTGAGCCGCTCGGCGTCCGAGAGGGGTCGGCCCTCGGG
Organism: Deltaproteobacteria bacterium; assembly: GCA_016704445.1. Taxonomy (GTDB): domain Bacteria; phylum Myxococcota_A; class Polyangia; order Polyangiales; genus SCUS01. Next base: position 45,287 of record JADJAE010000024.1, on the reverse strand, counting down.
GTCGGTGGCCTCTCGCATGGTGCGAAACTTCACGATCTCGAAGACGCGCTCGCCCTTGCCGGGGCGCTTCTGCCGGAAGAGCACCGGGGAGCCCATGGTGGCCCGCACCGCGACCGCCGCGCCCGCGAGCACGGGGGCGGCGACCACGAGGCCCGCGAGGCCCGCCGCGCGGTCGATGGTGGTCTTGACCAGGAAGCGCCAGCCGGACTGGATCATCGCGCCGCGGGGGTGCAGGTGCCGCGCTGCGTGGCCTGGTTGCTGTCGAAGTCCCCGGTGAGCACGTGGATCTGTCCCGACGCGGGGCAGGTGACGTAGGCCGACGGGCAGGTGCCGCACTGGTCGTCGAAGTTGCCCGCGGAGGGCCGCAGCGCCATGGCGGCGGTGCAGGGCATGGAGTCGGGGCAGACGCGCATCACGGGGTCGCCGGTGCAGGCGCCGTAGGAGGGCTGGCAGAGCGATCCGGTGCCCGCGGCGCCGCTGCAGCCGACCATGGTGGCGCGGCCCGGAGAGCAGGTGAGGGTGACGCCCATGCGCCAGCCGCAGTTGCGGTCGGGGCCCTGCGGGACGCCCGCGGCGCAGGGGTCGGTGAGCAGGCCGGTGCCCATGCACGGGCCGCAGTCGCGCTCGCAGGTGGTGCAGTTCTCGGTGCCGTTGCAGGTACCGTCGCCGCAGCGGGGCGCGGGGGGGACATCCACCGGCGGCGGGCAGGTCGACGCGCAGTCGGCGCGGCAGCTGGCGCAGGTCTCACCCTCGTTGCAGGTGCCGTCGCCGCAGCGGGCCATGGGGACGTCCATCGGCGGAGGCGGGCAGGTCGAGGCGCAGTCGGCGCGGCAGCTCGCGCAGGTCTCGCCCTCGTCGCATGTGCCGTCGCCGCAGCGCGCCATGGGGACGTCGATGGGCGGCGCGGGGACGTCGATGGACATGGGGACATCCACCGCTTTGGGGACGTCCACCGCGACGGGGCTGTCGGTGGCAGCGGGCTGGCGGCGGCGGCGGGGCTGTCGGTGGGAGCGGGGCTGTCGGTGGCGGTGGAGGCGTCGGAGTCGCCCAGGTTGCCGATGTTGCCGCGGGGTGAGCCGCACGCGCCCATGGAGAGCAGGGCGAGGACGCTGAGCAGTCTAGGTGTCTTCATCGGGTGTTCGGTCCGCGTGGAGAGGGGGATTGGTGGAGTCGAAGGGGAGGGCAGAGCGACTTAGCGGTTTCGTGGCGGAAGTCAACGCTACGACAGACCAGGGAATGTCACAGCGCATCTTCGACAGCTCCCAATGCGCACCATCGCCTGGAGGATATCGCAGATAGCGCTTCGCCAGCGGGTAGGCGCATTGGTGGCTGTCGGCGTGGGCCAGCACCCCTCAGCGCACCATCCCCCGGGCGAGTAGCGCTTCGCCAGCGAGTCGCGCTCGCCCCGCCCCCCCCCCCTTCCTGCGGGCCCATGGCCGCGCAGCCCGCCGGGTCGTCGGCCATCGCTCGTATCGCGTCGGCCAGGCTCTGGGCGTTCTCGGGCTTCGCGAACACCCCGGCCTGCGCCTCGTCGCACACCAGCTTTCGCGCCACGCCGTCGATGGCCAGCAGCGTGGGGCGCTCGGTCGCCATGTAGTCGAAGACCTTGTTGGGATAGACCGTCTTGAAGGTGGGGTTGTCTTGAAGGATGGCCGCGCCCACGTCGCAGGCCCGCACGATCTCGGGCATGCGCGACTTGGGCTGCGCTCCGTGGAAGCGCACGTTGTCCAGTCCGCGGCGCTTCGCCTCGGCCTCCAGGGCGGGGCGCTCGGGGCCGTCGCCGACGCTCGCCAGGAGGATGTCCGGCCGGTCGCGCAGCCGCTCGGCGGCGTCGAGGAACTGCCCCACCGCGTTGGCCCGCCCGTGCGCCCCGGCGTACATCACCACGAAGCGGTCGCCCCAGCCGAACTCGCGCCGAGCGTCGTTGTCACGGGGACCTGGGGTGAACAGCTCCACGTCGGCGCCGTTGGGGACGAAGACGATCTTGTCGGCGGGGGCGAGGCCTCGCTTGATGAGGTCGTCTCGGAAGGCTGGGGTCAGCACGTTGATCTTGTCGGCCATGAGGCAGGCCGCGCGCTCCATCGCGTAGAGCACCCGGGTGAGGGCGGCGCCCTCCTTCAAGACCCCGGTGGTGATGGCGCTCTCGGGCCACAGGTCGCGAATCTCGAAGACCCACGGGACGCCCTTCCAGCGGGCCTTCGCCGCGATGACGCCGGGCGCCATGGCGACCAGCGGCGGCGAGGTGGCGATCACCACGTCGGGGCGGGCTACGGTCATGGCGGCGTGCGTGGAGGAGAGCGTGTGGGGCCGAAAAGGCCGCCATGCGACCGCGTAGGACTTGTTGTAGGTGCGGGGGACGTGACAGCGGAGGACGGTGACGTCGCCGTCCTGCTCGCGGGTGATCCAGCGGCCGTGGTAGCGCTCTGGGACGGCTCCGGTGGCGTAGTCGAGGTTGCCCGCGACGACGGTGACCTCGTGGCCCGCGGCGGCCCAGAGCCGGGCGAACTCGTTGAAGCGAGAGCCGCCGGGAGAGCCGGGCATCAGATAGTATTGATGGATGACGAGGATCTTCATGACAACCATTCAGGGGTGCAAGACGCCTGTTTGACCTTAAGGGGTATGCGCGCCGCGGTTCAGCGGTGGCGCAAGCCGACTGTTTGACGCTGGGGTTACCCACGACGCGAGTGAGCGATGACGCGCGAAACCCTGGCGTCAACCGAGCAGCCTGCCTCACCATCGGCGGGTCGGCCTTCATACCGCCTCGATCGCCTCTTGCCAGTCGAAGGTGTGCGTCGCGCCCGCGGCCCGCACCGTCCACCGCCCGCCCTCGACAGAGACCTCCAGCGGCCCTTCTCCCAGGACGGTCACGAACTCCAATGGACACTTCGCCCGCTGCTCGACGGCCAGCGAGGGTACGTCCTCCCTCTCCCCGTAGTACCGTGACACCCACCCTCGCGGCGGGTCGCTCTGTCCTCGCACCACCGTACCCGCCAGGGGCGCTCCGGTGCGGTCGAACACCGCGACACCGTAATCGCCCTTCGGGGTGTGTAGCGTCATCGCTCCATGCGCGGGGTCGCCGGTGTGGGGATACGGTCCTCCCAGCCAGTGGAGGCGCGCGGAGTGCTCGCCCTCGCCGGTGATGCGGTCGATCACCACCATGGTTCCGTCATCGAAGAGGCGGGCGCTGCGGTGGTGGATGCAGCCTCCCTCGTGGCGGGCGTAGCCGGAGTGCTCGCCTACGGCATGAGTGTATCCGGAGCATGTCGATCTGGCCGAAGCGGTCGAGCACCGTGCCGCAGCGCAGGGCGGCGAAGGTGCCCTGGTCGTCGCCAGAGCGCAGCACGGAGTAGCCGGTGTGGCGGAAGGCCACCGAGCGGCGGGAGGGCTCTCGCAAGGGGGCTTCGAGGGCATCGGGCCCAAGCAGCCAGGCGGACTCTTCGTCCCAGGGTCCAGGGGGGTAGAGGCGCTCTCCACGGAGTGCGAGGGAGAGGGCCTGGAGGGTGGGGCGGAAGTCCGAGAAGTCGCAGGTGGAGAGCACCCGGGGGAGCGATCCGTCGTTGGCGCCCTGGTTGGGGAGACGGCCGTCCGTGGGGTTCTGGTGGGCGACGAGGAAGTCCAATGAAGCCGTGAGCGCGCGACGCCAGGACGAGGGCATGTCGGAATAGCCATCGGCGCGCAGCAGACGCCAGGCGAGGAGGTAGTCCTGTGCGATGACCCGGTGGTAGTTGTGAGAGAGGTTGATGTACCCGCCGTCGGGGTAGACCTGGCGGGTGGCCTGCTCGTCGAGCAGCGCGAGGCCGCGGCGGCGCCAACGGAGGGACTCCTGCAGGTCGGGGCGCATCCACGCCACCAGGAAGAGACCGAGGGCCTCGGCGATGAGGTGGTTGTTGTAGACCGCGCGCTCGGCGTAGGCGATCTCGTGCTCGGTGTGGTGGCCCACCGCGGCGGCGTAGCGGGAGACCTCCTCGCAGAGCGCGGCGGTGTCGACCCCGAGACCCGAGAAGGTCGAGAGCGCGAAGAGCCACGCGTTGAGCCGGATGGTGGCCTCCTGGTTGGAGAACCAGTGGACCCCAAAGGGATATGGGTTGTCTCCAAGGAAGCCGCGTACCTGGGAGGAGAAGGCGGTCCAGAAGGCGTCGCGCTCCACCGGGGAGAAGGCGGCGGCGCGGGCGAGGTGGAAGGCCTGGGGGAAGCGGGCGGCCTCCCAGGTGAGCTTGACGTCGCCCACCCGGTCGCCGTCGCGCAGGGCGTCGGACCAGTGGGCAGAGGGGTTCCAGCGCTGTCCGTTGGTGGGGTTTCGGTGCCAGTCGAGGGGTTGTCCGTAATCGCCGTCCCAGCGGCCGAAGCAGCGGATCACCCCCCGGGCGGCGTTGCGGGCGTGGCCGCGCAGCGCCTCCACGGCTTCGATCGACACCCGAGGGGCCATCGCCAGGACCAGCGGCCCTGGAGACGCCCAGGGGAGGCGCTCCCGCCATCGGGTGGACGACTCGGGATCGGGCGGAAGCGCAGGACTCCGTCGGGCCAGGCCGGTGCGCAGTCGCAGCTCCCAGGCGGCGCGGAAGGCGGTGCCCGAGAGGCCGAGCTCCCGAAGCTCCTCCACCTGGTCTCGGACTCTCTGGAGTCGCCCGGTCACCACGTCAGCCCACCGTCGGGGCCGCGGCGTCCGCGGTGCTGTAGCGGGTGTATCCGCCGTCGAGGGTGAGCGTCGCCCAGAGCTCGACGCAGAGCGCCTTCCAGGTGACGTCGAACCACAGCGGGTCGCTGGTGTTGTCGAGCCACCGGGCCATGCCGGGGGCGTCCCAGAGGCCGCGCTCGCGGGCGCGCTGGCTGGTGAGGGTGTCGAAGACGAAGTCCCTGTGCTTGCCGCGCATCCAGGTCTCCGCGGGGGTGTCGAATCCCACCTTGCGGCGGGTCAGCACCTCCTGGGGAATGGAGTCGGCCACCGCGCGGCGGAGTATCCACTTGGACGCCCCCTCGCGGAACTTCAGGTCGAAGCCCGAATGGAAGGCGAAGCGCACCATCCTGGGGTCGGCCATCGGGACCCGCGACTCCAGCGAGTGCCCCATGCTCATCCGGTCATCCTGCTGGAAGAGGCCGGTGAGGTAGGTCTGCTGATCCCAGTGCATCAGCTTGTCGGCGGGGTCGGTGGCGGGGGAGGCGTCGAGGGTGTCGCGAAAGACCTGACGGGCGCGGTCTCGGGAGAGCACCCGAGGGTCGCTCAAGAGCCCGGCCCAGGCGCTCTCGGGCACCTTGGTGAAGTTGTCGAAATAGCGCTCGTCCCAGCGCAGCAGCGCCGCGGGGCCCTTGCGGAGGTTGCGGGCGATGCGGTCGAGGGTGCGCCGCTCGGAGAGCTGCTTCCAGAGGTTGCCCCCCACGGCGGGCGCGCCCGGCGCCGTGGCGGAGGCGGAGCGACGCAGCCTCCCCTGGATGCGCTCCATCAGCCTCGCGGGAGAGGCGAACTGCGCCGCGACCTTGAGCGGGTGGGCGAGCGCGTAGCGGGCGTATCCGCCGAAGACCTCGTCGGCAGCCTGACCCCCGAGGCAGACCTTCACCCGGCTCGAAGCGAGCTTCGCCACCGCGTCCATCGGGATCATCGCGTGTCCGATGACGGGCTGATCCTGCATGTAGAGCAGGCGGGACATGTCTTCGGGGAAGGTGCTGCCGTCGAGGGTGATGAGCTCGAGGTCGAGCCCGAGGGCCTTCGCCGCGGACTCCTGGTAGGGGCGCTCGTCGATCACCCCCTGACCGGTGAAGTGGACTCCGAAGCAGCGGGGCGCACTCCCGCCTTCACCGCGCAGGCGGCGACCGCGGTGGAGTCGATGCCTCCGGAGAAGAACGACCCCACCGGGACGTCGCTCATCAGCTGCTCGCCGACGACGCTCTGGAGGGTCTCCCTCAGGGCCTCGACGTTGCTCTCGGGGGAGCCTCCTCGCGGGGTGAAATCGTCGACGGCCCAGTAGCGCCGCGCCCTGCGCCCGTAGGCGTTGAAGGTCACGTATTTCCCCGGCGCGCACCTGCTTGATGTCGGCGAGGAAGGTTCGCTCGAAGAGGGGGGTGTGGAAGTGGAGATACTCGTTGAGGGCCTCGGGGTCGAGGCGTCGGGGCACGTCGGGGTGCTCGAGCAGGGCCTTGATCTCGCTGGCGAAGATCACCCGGCGGCCGTCGTCGTGGAGGTAGAGCTGCTTCACCCCCATGGGGTCGCGGGCGAGGGTGAGCCGCCGCTTGTCGCGGTCGTAGAGGGCGAAGGCGAAGATGCCCGCGGCGTCGGAGAGCACGTCGGGGCCGCTGCGGGCGACCCAGCGCAGGAGGGTCTCGGTGTCGGAGTGCCCCCGGAAGCGCTCTCCGCGGGCCTCGAGCTCCTTGCGGAAGCGCTGGTGGTTGTAGAGCTCACCGTTGTAGGCAATGACGAAGGCGCCGCCGTCGAGGGGCATGGGCTGCGCGCCGGCGGGGGAGAGGTCGACGATGGCGAGCCGACGGTGGCCGAGGCCGAGGGGGCCGTCGACGTGGAAGCCCTCGCCGTCGGGGCCGCGGTGCGCGAGCGCGCGGGTCATGCGGGTGAGCGCCGCGCGGTCGACGGTACGGTCGGGGTCAGCGTAGTGGAAGATGCCAGCGAGGCCGCACATGGATGGGGGAGCCGGTGGGTTGCCCGTCAGGCGCGGCGACATTCACCGGGCGCGCGGGCAGCCGTCGCGTGCATGGGCGGGTACTTGGGAGGGGGGCGTGGCGTCAAGCTTCGGGTGGGGCGACGGGGCCTTGCGTCCGGGGCGCCGCGGGCAGCATCACACTGGCCATGAGAGCAACCGCGGCGGCGATGGGGATGGTCATGGCACTGGGATGTTCGCGCTCGTCGGCGCCTCCGCCGCCCGCGCCGGTGGTGGCGACCCAGGCCACGGCGGCCGCGCCCGCTCCTGCGGCCGCGGCGGAGGCGCCCGCTGCTGCGACGCTGACGGTGAGCGCTCCGGCGCGAGAGGCGATGATCGCCGCGGGCGAGGCGGCCCCGAGCTTCAGGGCGACCACGCACGAAGGGAGCGCGGTGGAGAGCGACGGCGGCGCCCGGTCGAGGGTGCTGGTGCTGTACTTCTATCCGCGCGACGAGACGCCCGGGTGCACCCGCGAGGCGTGCTCATTCAGGGACGCGTTCAGCGCGTACAGCGAGGCGGGGGCGGACATCGTCGGGGTGAGCACCGACTCGGCGGAGGCGCACCGGGGCTTCGCGCAGCACCACCGGCTGCCCTTCGGGCTCATCGCCGACACCGACGGTCGCCTCGCGGGGGCCTTCAGGGGTCCCGGTGAGCTCGGGCTACACCGCGCGCACGACGGTGGTCATCGGCCGCGATGGCCGAGTGGCGAGGGTATTTCCCAACGTGCGCGTGGACGGGCACTCGGACGAGGTGCTCGCGGCGGTGCGCGCGGCGAGGTGAGAGCGAGCGGCGGTGGCGGTGGTGGCGGAGGCCCCCTTCCCCGCTGCCGCGCGCCCTGCCTAGGGCGACAGGCAGACCGAAGGACAGGTCAACAAGCTCAAGATGCTCAACGGAACAGCGGATCGAGGCCGAAGGACTGCAGAGCATCGCGGCACGTGGGAGACGAGAACGTAGGATCGAAGATCGACGAACCGCCGCACTGATCGCCAGTCCCCACACCAGAATCTGGAAGGACCTCCTCGTTCCGTCGGATCAACTCGCAACCCACCGAACTCGTCCCCACCAGATGGATGGTCGCGCTCGGGGCAAGATCCCCGCGGGGCTCGCCGAGAGTCCGCGTGGCGGCGCCCAAGTTCATCACCATGCGAAACCATCGGCCCGGCATCAGCGTCATCTGGACGCTCTGAACCGGCCGACTGATCAAGCCCCCGGGCACCGGATAACCCACCTGCATCTCGCGCGTCGCCGCAACCACGCCGCCCGACATCATCGCGCGACTGGACTCCGGATCAAGCGCCAAGCTCCAACCCAATGTACCCATATCGCCCGGCCGAGCGGACCCATACAGTTGGAACAGGACCGTGGGAGAGTTGGTGCAGTTCTGTCGAATGCTCCAGCCGCCGACCCCATCGAACTCTCCCGAGTCCGACACCGTCGCGTGCGCCGTTGCCGTTGCCGGCACAGTCGTCATGTCGTCTCGACCATGGGAGTCAGCCGTCGTGACATCCGAACACCCGGCACCGAGCAGGAGAGCGGCGACGCCCATCCACCCGAGCATAGGCACTACGCGTTTCGTCAGCATCCTGCACCTCGCGATCCGAGAATGTTTAGCGGAATCAGATTGTTGTTTTCGTCACGCTCGCTCACCAGGCCCGAAGGGTCGAGCTGCACCCATACACGATAGGTCACGCCAGCCGCCATGACGGTGTGCGGGATGTTGAGCGTAGTAGGCCACTGATAGGTCGCCCCCGGCTGATTGGAACCGGAGCCGATGACCGAACTCGTCCAGACACTCAGAGCGGGGTTCGTCGTCGACGACGGCAAAAGAATGTACCTCCATTGGAACGAGCCTGGTTGCGAGTAGCGGTTCGTCGACGTGAAGCTCACGGCCACGGAGCTCGTCGCGCAGGCGTTGATGAAGCCCCCCTGCTGGATCACGGTGGCCCCGGCCGCGGTGCGGATCGACGTCGCGCCGGCCAGGTCGAAGACCCCCACCTGCGACCGACCAGCAAGATGCATCAGCGCCTGGATGTCGTCACCCATCGGTTGAGGGTGAAAGCCCATGCCGGCGTTGCAAACCATGGCTCCGACAGCGGAGTTCATGGTGGTCATCCATGCGTCATTGTGTTGCAGACCGTAGATGTGACCGATCTCATGCAGCATAACAGCGTCGAGGAAGAAACCGCCTCCCGTGCATTCCGTCACGGTGTCCGTGTTCTCGTCTGTATACGTGGCCGAGGGATTGACGGTGATGGCCACATCGGCGGCCAGACGATACTGCGCACCAAAGCTGATGCAGGTCTCGGTGTTCTCGCCTGTCCTGGCGGCGAGTCCCATGCAATAGCTGTTCGATTCATAAAAAGGGCATGTATTCTGCCAAGCGTCCACGGACCATTGGTTCGTTTCGTCGTCGTCGAACCAGTTCCCGTCGGGGACGCTAACACTGTCGGCCCAGCAGGTGCTCGTCTGATAGAACATGGGCACGTATGTCATGTCGTCCATCTGCCACAGCCAGTGGGCCCACCCCACAGCGGTGCTGATGCTCGGCATGTCAAGACCGGGGTCGCCGCCCGTCGGCAGAACGTGGCACATCCGGTAGTTGGGGTGATTGTAGACTCCCGGGCCGTAACTGCCGGGCCAGCGAAGCGGCCCGCTGCACGGAAAGTCTGAGGCCTCGACGACGTAGGCCATCGCAGGGTCTGCGGTAAGGGCCAACACGCTCGCAACCACAGCAGCCGAGATCGTGACTCTCAAGGCCTTCACTCGTTCCTCATCGAGCCCGCGTACCGTGCGAGCTGGAACGTTCGGTGTGCGCGATCGTTGGACGACGCCATGGCAGGCCGCCGAAGCCGCGCTACGCGAAGCGCCTCGCCGAGTGCGTCCGACAACGCCGATTCAGAGAGTGGAGGCGCCGCTTGCTGTTCTCGAGTGCTGCAAAGCAACCCGAACTCGCCGACGCCGTAAATCTCCCCGCCGTTACAGAGAACCTGATTCTCTCGGATTTCGTATATCGACTGGGCCACCCCGATGAGCGGAGCGTCTCCCCAGCGGCCGCCGCGGAGGAAGAGGAGGTAGCGACCTCCCTCCCTCATTGCGGGCTCGGACACGCGGGGCCGGACGGAGGTGTCGTTGTGGCGCGCTCGCCGGACCCGCATGATGGTCCTCGCCTGCGTCGACGAATCCCACCGGCCGCCCACATAACGAGCACGGGACAACGTCAACTCGACCGCTTCGCCGTCATCACGCGCGATCCCGACCTTTTCCACCGTCGCGATGACGATTGCGTCGCTCTCCAGCAAAACCGCATCCGTGGCGTAGGGGATTCTAACGAATGCCTCTCCCTCGTGTTGATTGATGCTCACGGCCACCAGGGCGGCCAAACCAACGCCCCAGATCGTAGCTCGCTTCGTTCTCACTCCGACACCTCCAGTGAAAGAGACCTATTTCGATCGTCACGCGGTCCGAGCGCAAAAACCCAAGTGGCAGCAGCATCAACTCCATCTCCAGCGCGTTGGGCACCGGACAGAGCGCGCGCCGCAGCGTATCGCGCAGCTCCAGCCACGTCGGCCGCGACCGCAAGCGCACCTGCAGCAGCCAGTGAGCTCTCCCCGGAGCTCCGAATGAGGGCCGTGGGAGCGGGACGCCACCACCCGCTCCGCGAGCTGTCTACTTCGCCTTGAGGAAGGTGTGCAGCCCGCACTCGGTCTTCTCGCTCCCGGCCCAGCGGCCGGAGCGCTCGTCCTCGCCGGGCATCACGGCCCGGGTGCACGGGGCGCAGCCCACGGACACATAGCCCTGCTCGAAGAGCGGGTGCTCGGGGACGTGGTGAAGCTCGAGGTATCGATAGACGTCCCGGGCGTTCCAGTCAGCGAGGGGGTGCACCTTCAGCGGGCCGTCGGTGGCCAGCACGATGGGCGTCTCGCTGCGGCTCTTCGACTGGTCTCTCCGAAGACCCGACACCCACGCCTCCTTGCCCGGGAGCGCCGCCTGGAGGGGCTCTACCTTGTTGAGCGCGCAGCACCGGTCGGGATCATCCCGGTAGAGCGTCAGCCCATACCGCTCCAGGAAATGTCCCTTCTCCAACGCGGGCCTGAGCACCTCGACCCGGAGCCCCAGCTTCGCGGTCAGCGTGTCCCGATAGGCCAGCGTCTGCTCGAAGAGGAAGCCCGTGTCGATAAAGTACACAGGCAGCCGGTCGGCCACCTCCGACCAGAGGTGCAGCAGCACCCCGCTGCCCGGTCCGAAGGACGAGGTGAAGAGCAGCCGGTCGCCGTAGGTCTCCACGGCCCAGGCCAGGCGCTCTCGCGCGCTGCGGGCTTCGAGGTCGAGGTTGAGCGCGTCCAGGTCCATCGCTACGACACAGTGATAACCCCTCCAGGCTACGCCGCGCACTCGCCTTCGCCGATGGCCACGCGGAAGCCCATGGTCTCGCCGATGTCGAGGAAGGTCTCGTCCGGGGTGTCGGAGTCGAGGTCCGCCAGGTCGTCGAGCAGCGCGTGAACCCGCGTGGAGGTCACCCGCTTGTAGAACGCCGTGGCCGTCTCACCGTCGGCCTTCTCGTCGGCGTAGAGCTGCACCAGCCGGGCGACCGCCTCGGCCACCCTCCTCGCCGGGATCTTCACGATCTGCCGTCCGAAGCGAGCTCCGTTCTCGTCGAAGCCGCCGCCAAGGTGGAGCTGGTACACCGGCGCCGTGCGGTCGCCGACCTTGCGCGCCGCGCCGTGCCAGCCGATGTCCGCGATGTGGTGCTGGCCGCAGCTGTTGGGGCAGCCCGACACCTTGATCACCGTCGCCGCCGCCGTCTTCACCGCGGGCAGTAGCGCCACGTCGCTCTCCAGCCGCGCGCTGATCGCCGCCCCCACCTGCCGCGACGCCGTCACCGCCAGGTTGCAGGTCTCCGCCCCGGGGCAGGTCGTCACGTCGGCCACGGTGCGAGCCCCGGGCTTCGCGAGCCCGATGGCGTCGAGCGCCGAGTGGAGCGCCGGGAGGCGGTGCGTCGGAACCCATCGCAGCACGAGGTTCTGCTCGATGCTGGTGCGGAGCGAGCCGTCGGCGAAGTCCGTGACGAGCTTCGAGAGGGCGCGGAGCTGCGTCGCGGTCACTGCCCCAAGCGCCAGGCGGATGAGCACCGCGTGGTAGCCGGGCTGGTCCTGCGCGACGGTGTTGCCGCCGCGCCAGAGGAGGTAGCCCGGGCCTCGGGTGGAGGGCGCGTCGTCGGTGGTCGCCGGAGGAGGCGGCGTCGGCGGGGCGGTCGCGACGGAGAGGTCGAGGGGAGTGCCACCGCGGGCGAGCACCGCGGCGTACTCCTCGTGCAGCGCCGCGAGGAAGGGCTCATGGCCCATCTTGCGGAGCACGTACTTCAGCCGGGCGCGGTGCTTGTTGTCACGGTTGCCGGTGCGGTCGAACACCCGGTTGACCGCCTCGCAGGCGTCCAGCAGCCGCTCCTCCGGGAGAAACTCATGGAACACGATGGCGGCCTGCGGCGAGGTCGAGAGCCCGCCCGCCACGCGCATGAGGAAGCCGCGCTTGCCCTCGCGCACACGGGCGATGAGCCCGATGTCGTGGATGCCCGCCATGGCCGTGTCGCCGGGCTCGTAGCCCAGGGCGATCTTGAACTTCCTCGGCAGCGAGTTGGCCCACGCGCTGCGAAGGAAGAAGCGGGTGATGGCCTCGCCGTAGGGCGTCACGTCGAAGGTGCCGTGGTTGCAGACGCCCGCCAGCGGGTCGGCGGTGACGGTGCGCACGGTGTTGCCGCAGGCCTCGCGGGTGGTGAGCCCGGCCTCGTCGAGCCGCCGCATCGCCGTCTCCACGTGGGCCATCTGCACGAAGTGGAACTGCACGTTCTGCCGCGTGGTGACGTTGCCGTGCCCGTGGCCGAAGCGCTCCGCCACCTCCGCCAGGGCCTCCAGCGAGGCGGGCGCGAGGACGCCCTGCGGGATCTTCACCCGGAGCATCTGCACGTCCGTCTGCCGCTGGCCGTAGACCCCGCGGGTGAGGCGGTAGCGGCGGAAATCCTCGGCGCTGAGCTCGCCCCGCTCGAAGCGGCCGAGGGTGCTCACGAACTCGTCGATGTCACCCGGGTCGCTGAAGCGCGGGAGGAAGGGGGAGGTCATCTGGGTCATCACTTCACTCCAATGGAAGAGGCTTCGGTCGTATCGTCGGCCGCCGGCAGGTACCCGCGGGCCCGCAGGACGCCCAGCACCCGCTCGACGCCCTCGTCGATGGTGAGGTGCTGCGTGTCGAGGGTGAGCGCCGGGGCCGTCGGTGCTTCGTACGGGTCGTTCACTCCAGTGAAGTGGGGGATCTCCCCCGCGAGGGCCCGCTGGTAGAGCCCCTTCACGTCGCGCGCCGCGCAGACCTCCAGGGGGGTGCTCACGTGCACCTCCACGAAGTCCCGGATGCTCTCCCGGCACCAGTCGCGCGCCTCGCGGTAGGGCGAGATCGCCGCCGTGATCACGAAGACCCCGTTGCGCGTGAGGAGCTGCGCCACCCACCCGATGCGCCGCACGTTGGTGTCCCGGTCTTCCCGGGAGAACCCGAGGCCCTTGGAGAGGTGCGTGCGCACCGCGTCGCCGTCGAGCAGCTCGACCCGGTGGCCCAGCGCCGCCAGCCGGGGGGCCAGCGCCTCGGCCAGCGTGCTCTTGCCCGCCCCGGAGAGCCCCGTGAACCAGACGGTCACCCCGCGCCGCCTCGGCGGCTGGACGATCATCGGCGCACCGCGCGCAGACGGTGGCCACCGCCCGCCGCCAGGGTGTAGTGTGGGCCGTCACCCGTTCCTGCAACGTTCTTCATAATGGACGGCTATTCAATATGTCGAAGACTCCCAGGAAGTCAAACGCCCGCCCGCGGGGCTCCCGCGCGGCGTCATCGACCGACGCCGAGGCCCCGGAGGTGGAGGGCGACGACATCGGCGCTGCGGAGCTCACGCGCCGCGTGGCGGACAACCTCCGGGTGCTGAGGAAGCAGCGCGACCTCTCGCTCGACGAGCTGGCTGCGCGCTCGGGCGTCTCGCGCGCCACCCTCTCGCAGGTGGAGACCTGCAAGACCAACCCGACCATCGCGATCTTGTGGAAGATCGCCGCGGGGCTGGGGGTGCCCTTCGCGTCGCTGCTGGGCGAGGAGCGGGTCGAGCGAGTGCGCGTGCTGCGCCGCGGGGACGCGCAGGTGCTGCGCTCGGCGGACGGCCGGCTGGAGTCGCGGCCGCTCACCCCGGCGGGCGCGTCGCCGTCGGTGGAGTGCTACGAGCTGCGCCTCGCCGCGCGGGGCATCTCCCGCAGCGAGCCCCACGCCAAGGGCACCAGCGAGAGCCTGACGGTGCTCACCGGCGTGCTCAAGCTGCACGTGGGCGACGAGGCGGTGGAGCTGTCCGCCGGGGACTCGGTGTTCTTCGAGGCCGACGAGCCCCACGCCTACGAGAACACCGGGCGCGTCGAGGCCCGGTACCACAACGTGATCATCTACCCGCGGGGGTGACGTTGTCTGGGGGTGCGTCGCTATGATAGACGCACTTCCAGTTAGATGGAGCCGCTGATCGCGCTGCGAGGGGTCACGAAGTCCTGGGGGGGCGCCGGCTCGCCGCTGGCGCTGGCGCCGGTCGACCTGGAGATCGGGGAGGGGCAGTTCGTGTGCCTCTGCGGCCCGTCGGGCTGCGGCAAGACGACGCTGCTCAACCTCATCGCGGGCCTGGAGAGCCCGACCAGCGGGGCGGTGACGGTGCGCGGAGCGGCGGTGCGGGGCCCCGGGCCGGAGCGCACGGTGATGTTCCAGGAGAGCGCGCTGTTTCCGTGGCTGACGGTGCAGCGCAACGTGGAGTTTCCGCTGGAGATGGCGGGCGTCCCCGCGGCGGAGCGGGCCGTGAGGGTGGAGCGCTACCTGAAGATGGTGCACCTCTGGCGCTCTCGGGACGCGCACCCGCACGAGCTGTCGGGGGGGATGCGGCAGCGGGCGGCGATGGCGCGCGCGCTGGTGGGGGAGCCGTCCATTCTCTTGATGGACGAGCCCTTCGCGGCGCTCGACGCGCAGACGAGGGACGTGCTGCACGGCGAGCTGGAGCGCATCTGGCTGGAGACCAGGAAGACCGTGGTGTTCGTCACGCACAACGTCCGCGAGGCGGCGAGGCTGGGCGACCGGGTGGTGATGATGGGCACGCGCCCGGGGCGCATCACCCGCGACCTGGCGGTGAAGCTGTCGAGGCCGAGGGAGGCCAACGACCAGGACGTGACCACGCTCGCCGCGGTGATCGAGCGCGAGCTGAAGATCGAGATCGAGAAGGTCATCCGTGAAGAACTCGACGACGCGTGGACGCCTGCGGGCGGTGGGCTTCCTGGCGCTGCTGGTCGCGATCTGGGCGGTGGCATCTAGGTCGGGAGACAGCTTCCTCTTCCCGGGGCCAGCCGACGTGGCGCTGGCGCTGCGGGACAACGTGCGCTCGGGGCTGCTGCCGAGGGCGGTGGGCAAGAGCCTCGCCCGGCTGGCGGTCGGCTACTCGGTGTCGCTGGTGGTGGGCGTGGCGCTGGGCGTGGCGCTCGCCCGGGTGCGCTGGGTGAAGGACACCCTCGGCGCGGTGGTGCTGGGGCTGCAGGCGATCCCGTCGGTGTGCTGGCTGCCGCTGGCGCTGCTGTGGTTCGGCCTGGGGGAGATGGCCATCCAGGTGGTGGTGGTGCTGGGCTCGCTGCTCTCCATCACCCTCGCCACGGAGAGCGCGGTGAACACCATCCCCCCGCTGCTGGTGCGCGCCGCTCGCACCATGGGGGCGACCGGGCCGAGGCTGTGGATGCGGGTGATCCTGCCGGCGGCCTTACCGGGCATCGTAAGCGGCGCCCGGCTGGGGTGGACCTTCGCGTGGCGATCGCTCCTCGCGGGCGAGCTGCTGTTCATCTCCGGGGGCCTCGGGCAGGTGCTGGAGCTCGGGCGCGAGCTTCACGACATGGCCCTGGTGCTGGGGGTGATGGTGGTGATCGTGGCGCTCGGGCTCGCGAGCGACCACCTCCTCTTCGGGCGCCTGGAGCGGCGGGTGCGGCGCTCGTGGGGGCTCGACCGTGCCTGAGGAAGTGGTCAACCCGGTTTCTGGCTGGGGTTCCGCGCGTTGGCGCGTCACCCCAGGCAATAACAGGATGGCCGCCCCGGACAGTGTCCGGGGCTCCGAACGGACATCGCTCGTCCCAGGACAGAGGCGCCAGGGCTGCGCTCCGCGGTCCCCCTTCCTCCCCACGACGGCCCGGCGAACTGCGCACAGAGACCGTCGGGCCCGACTTCCGGGGCGGCCATCTGTTGCCTGGGTGACGCGCCAACGCGCGGAACCCCAGCCAGAAACCGAGCTGAGCACCTCACGAACAGCCACGATCGGTGCCGCTCCGATCGAGGCAACTGTGGGGTGGGCGTGAGCGGCGCCGGCCTCTCCCGCCGGGCGCTCCTGGCAGGCGTGGCGGGCCTCGCGGGCGCGTCGCTCGTGGGCTGTCGCAGCCCGGCCGACGCGAGGGTGCTGCGCGTCGGGTGCATGGGCACGCTGGCCCACGCGCCGTCGCTCATCGGGCTGCACAGCGGGCGCTTCGAGCGGGCGCTCTCGGCGCGCGGGGTGCGGGTGGAGAGGGCGGTGTTCGGCGCGGGGCCGGAGGTGATGTCGGCGCTGCTGGCGGGGGCGATCGACGTCGGGTGCCTGGGGCCGGTGCCCGCGGTGACGGCCTATGTGAGGACGCGGGGGAGGGCGGTGCGCGTGGTGTCGGGCGCGGCCTCCGGGGGCGCGGCGCTGGTGGTGCGGCGGGGCGCGGGCATCCGGTGCGCGTCGGACCTGCGGGGCAGGCGGATCGCGACGCCGCAGCTCGGCAACACCAACGACCTCTCGCTGAGGGCGTGGCTGCGGTCGCAGGGGATGGACGCGACCGAGTACGGCGGCGAGGTGACCGTCAGCCCGATGAAGGGGAGCGCGATGCTGGCGCAGATGCGCCGGGGGATGCTCGACGGCGCGTGGGTGGCCGAGCCCTGGGTCGCCCGCCTGGTGGCCGACGCCGGGGCGGTGGTGCTGATCGACGAGCGGACGCTGTGGGGGGAAGGGCGCTTCGCGACGGCGGTGCTGGTGATGCACCGGGGCTATCACGCGATGGCGAGGGAGAACGTGAGGCTCTGGGTGGAGGCGCACTCGGCGGAGGTGGCGAGGCTGAGGGAGGACCGGCTGAGGGGGATGAGGGAGACGAACGAGGCGCTGAGGGCGATCGTCGGGAGGGGGGTTGCGGAGGGGGTGCTGGCGCAGGCGTGGGGGAGGATGGAGTTCACCACCGACCCGCTGGAGGAGACGATCGGGGCGATGGCCAGGGTGGGGATGGAGCTGGGGATGGTTCCGCGGGGGTCGATCGCGGGGCTGGTGGGGAGCGTGTGACGGGAGCCGGGTCAGATCGCGGCGGGCACGGCGCGCTCGGCGCGTCGGCTCACCAGCGCCCCGAAGATGGCCGCCGTGAAGAACATGATCAGCGAGTAGATGGCCGGGGGGATGGCCATGGTGGAGTTGTTGAGCAGCGTGGGGCCGCTGGCGATGGCGATGGCGAGGGTGCCGTTGTGGATGCCGATCTCCATGCCGATGGCGATGGCCTGGCGCTCGGGGAGGCGCGCGACGCGAGGGACGAGGTAGCCCACCGCGAGGCTCGCGATGTTGAACGCCAGCGCGGCCACGCCCACCTGCTGGAAGAACTCCGCCAGGTTGGCGCGCTCCTTCAGCACCGTGCTCAGGATCACCAGCAGCAGGAACACCGCGGAGACGGTGCGCACCGGCTTGTCGAGGCGCGCGGCGAGCTCGGGCCTCTTGTTGCGCACGAGCATGCCCAGGCACACGGGCCCGAGCACGATCACGAAGACCTGCAGCACCTTGGCGAACTGCAGCGGGATGACACGGCCTTCGCCCATGAACGCGGCGAGCGACAGGTTGACGATGAGCGGAAGCGTCACGAGCGACAGCACGCTGTTGACCGCGGTGAGGGTGACGTTGAGCGCCACGTCCCCCTTGGCGAGGTGGCTGAACAGGTTGGCGGTGGCGCCGCCCGGGGAGGCCGCGAGCAGCATCAGCCCCACGGCGAGCGCGGGCGGGAGGCCGAAGGCCTTCGCGATGCCGAAGCACACCAATGGGAGCAGGAGCATCTGGCAGACGAGCCCGACGATCACGGCGCGCGGGTAGACCACGACGCGGCGGAAGTCGGCGGGGGTCAGCCCGAGGCCGAGCCCGAGCATGATCACGCCGAGCGCGAGCGGAAGCAGAATGGCGGTGAGCGGGCTTGATCCCATAGGGGTGAGTTCCTCCGCCGGCGACGCTATCGGGTTGGTCGTGGAAAGCACAAGGGCCGGGACGTCAGTGGGGGGGAGCGCGTAGAAACAGCGGCAGGAGTCCCCATTGGTGTGGCGTCGGGTCGTGGCGGGGTGCGTGCTGGTGGCCCTCGGGTGCGCGGGGGCCCCGCGGCGGACCCAACAGCGGGCGACGGGCTCGTCGGCGTGGGTTCCGCTGGTGGTGGGGCCCTTCCAGCGGGTCTACCGCCCGGTGGGGACGCGCTACCTCAATGACCACACGCTCGCCCGGGAGCCTGACGGTCGGTGGCGCCTCTTCGGCATCACCCATGACTCCGAGGGCGACCCATCGAGGGAGATGAGCTTCCTCCACGCCTCGGCCCCGGCGCTCATGGGACCGTGGTCCGACGAGGGCGACGCGCTGCACTCGCAGCCCCCGGAGGAGGCGCTGTGGGCGCCCTTCGTGCTGCCCGTCGGGGCGGGGCGCTGGGGGATGTTCTATTACGGCAACACGCCCGACCACCGGGTGCTGCGGGCGGAGAGCGCCGACCTGCACCGCTGGGAGCGCTCCGCGTCGAGCGCCCCGGGCGGCCGCGACCCCTTCCTGCTACGGGTGGGAGCGCTCTGGTACCTCTACTCCGTCGGGGCCGACGAGCACCGGGAGATCGGTCAGATCGTGGTCTCCCAGAGCCGCGACCTCCTGCGCTGGACGATGCCCACGGTGGCCCTCGCCGACCCGGTCGCGGCCTTCGGCTGGGGCAACCTGGAGAGCCCCGTGGTGGTGCGCCGGGGGGAGGAGTTCTACCTCTTCGTGACGCGCACCAGCGACTCGCCGCACGACTACGCGCGCACCATGGTCTTCGCCTCGACGGACCCCACGCGCTTCGCCTGGGAGCCCGTCACCGAGCTCATGGCCCACGCGGCGGAGGTGATCGAAGACGGGGGCGGGTGGTTCATCACCTCCGCGGGGTGGACCGCGCGGATGGGCGAGCGCTGGCGGGGCCTGTCGATCGCCCCGCTGGCGTGGGCGCCCCGGTCGTCGCTGCGCTGAGAGGGGGTCAGCTCGCGTCGGCCACGCTGCCGACGACAGCGGGGCGGCTGGCGCGCATCGCCGCGAGCGCCCCGGAGGGCGCGGAGGGGCGAAGCGCGGCGGGGGGACTGGTGCGGAGGGGGTAGACCGGCGTGCCCGGGATGGGGGCTTCGAGCGTCGACCACGCGGGCACGAAGCTGAGCGCCGTCGCGCCGAGCACCAGCGAGGCAGGGACCAGGAAGGCCGTGTAGCCCAGGTGCCGCGCGGCGGGGACCATCAGCGCCGCCCCGAGGGCGAAGCCCCCGATCTTGAGCAGCCGGAGCATCGCGCGCTGGAAGGCCAGGCGACGCTGCTCCCCAGCGGTGAAGAAGCAGGTCGCGAGGAAGACCCCGAGGTCGGTCGCAGGGCCGGTGAGGTGGGTGGTGCGGACGACCGCGCCGGTGCTGCTGGCGACCGCGGCGTTCTGGAGGCCCATGGCGAAGCTCAGCAGGGACAGCATCGCGAAGTCGGGCAGGCTCTCGACGGAGCCGCCGAAGCGGCCGAAGAATCCCTGCGCGCCGAGCAGCGAGACCAGCGACAGCAGCCCCGCCACGATGACCAGCGGCAGCGCGTAGAGAGGCGCCAGCCCGCGGTGGTAGCGGCCGTCGATCGCCAGCACCGAGGCCATGGCGCCCGCGATGAAGCAGGCCAGCACCACGGCGTAGTCGAGCATCAGCCCCCAGGCGCCGGAGTCCATGCCGAGCAGGGAGACGGTGCCCGTGACGTGGGTCACGAAGCGCCGGCACGCGAGGAAGGCGCCCGCGTTGACGGCCCCCGCGGCCATGGTGAGCAGCACCCAGCTCGGCCCGTGGCGGAGCGAGAAGATGGTCTCATGGTGGTGGAGCGCGGGCATGGGGGTGAGCCTCAACGCGACGCCTGCAGCGCCCTCGGGGTGACGGGCTCGGCGTGCTGCTGCGCGGTGTCGGGGGCCGCGTGCCGGAAGCGGAGCGTGAAGGGAAGCTCCTCGCGGGAGCACGCCGCCAGGGCGATCGGAAGCACGAGGAGGAGCAGGTAGAGAGGGCGCATGACCCGACGCATTGCAGCGGGGGTGCCACGCAGGAAACGCCTGCCCGTACGGGGAATTGGGGGAGGCGGGAGGCGTTGGGCGTTTCCGACTGTCAGGTAGAGCCGACGTCGGGAGCGACCGACAGGTGTCAGTCCTTCTTGAAGTCGGTGGGGGAGAGCTTGTGGCGGCCGATGAGGTCGTAGAAGTCGGTGCGGTTGCGCCCCGCCATCTTCGCCGCCTGGGTGACGTTGCCCTGCGCCCGCTCGAGCACCGCCTCGAGGTAGGCGCGCTCGAAGGCGTCGCGGGCCTCGCGCAGCGTCGGCAGCGGGACCGTAGGGTCTCGCAGCCCGGCGACGGCCACGGTGGCGGCGACGGCGTTCGCTCCGGCGCCGTCGGCCTCGGCGGGCGACTGGAGCGTGAGGTGGTCGGGGCGCACGACGCCGTCGGCCGCGAGCAGCACCGCGGCCTCGATGACGTTGGCGAGCTCGCGCACGTTGCCGGGCCAGGGGTGGTCGCGCAGGGCGGCCAGGGCCTCTGGCGAGAGCACCGGGGGGGCGACGCCGTGGCGCGCGGCGCTGCGGTCGAGGAAGAGCCCCGCGAGCACCGTCACGTCGTCGCCCCGCGCCCGCAGCGGAGGGACGTGGATGGGCACCACGTGGAGGCGGAAGAAGAGGTCTTCGCGGAAGCGCTTCTCGGCCACCTCGGCGCGCAGGTCGCGGTTGGTCGCGGTGATCACCCGCACGTCGGCCTTCTCCTCCTTGTTGGACCCGACGCGGGTGTAGCTGCGCTCCTGCAGCACCCTCAGCAGTCGCGCCTGCACCATGGGCGAGGCCTCGCCGATCTCGTCGAGGAAGAGCGTCCCCCGGTGCGCTGCGCCGAAGAGCCCCTCGCGGTCGGCGGTGGCGCCGGTGAACGATCCCTTCACGTGCCCGAAGAGGGTGCTCTCGAGGAGCTCGGGCGGCAGCGCCGCGCAGTTGACGGCCACGAAGGGGCGCTCGCTCCTCGGCGAGGTGGCGTGTAGCGCCCGGGCCACGAGCTCCTTGCCGGTGCCCGACTCGCCGAGCACGAGCACCGTCGCGTCGGTGGGCCCGAGGCGCTCGATGAGCGCGCGCACCCGCTCGATGGCCTCGCTGCTCCCCACGATGCCGCCGTCGTCGTCGCCGCCCACGATGCGGCGCAGCCCGGCCACCTGGCGCCGCAGGCTCGAGCTCTCCACCCCGTGCGCGACCTTCTGCAGCAGCTCGTGGTCGTGGAAGGGCTTGGTGAGGAAGCCGTAGGCCCCGCGGCGCATCGCCTCGACGGCGGTCTCGATGGATCCGTGCGCCGTGAGGATGATCACCGGGAGCTGCGGCGAGCGCTGGAGCATGCGGGTGAGCACCTCGAGGCCGTCGCCGTCGCCGAGGCGCAGGTCGAGCAGCACCACGTCGACGCGGTCGCGGCCGACGCGCGCCAGGCCGGTGGCGGCGCCGTGCTCCTGCAGCACCTCGTAGCCGTTGGCCTCGAGCCGCATGGAGAGCAGCTCCACCAGGGCGCGGTCGTCGTCGACGATGAGGATGCGGGGGGCCTGGCGGGCTTGGCTCATGGGGGTGGCCCATCTGCGCTTCACCGAGCGGGAGAAGGAAGGCGAAGGAGGTTCCTCCCGGGCCGGTGTAGGCCACCACCAGGTCGCCGCCGTGGGCGCGCGCCACCTCCCGGGCCAGGGGCAGCCCGAGCCCGAGGCCGGCGGCCCGGTCGCCCACGGCGGCCGACTGGAAGGCCTGGAAGGGGTCGCCGCGCAGCAGGGCCGGGAGGCCGGGACCGCGGTCGGTGACCTCGACGCGTACCCAGCGCCCGTCGGTGCGGCGGCGCACCTCGACGGTCGACCCGGGGGGCGACACGCTGACGGCGTTGCGCACCAGGTTGGCCACGGTGCGCTCGACCAGGGCGACGTCGACGGAGAGCGAGGGGGCCTCGCCCTCGACGGTGAGGGTGACCGCCACCTGGCGCTCGTCGGCGTCGGGGCGCTCGTCGTCGATGGCGGCCTGCAGCACCGCGTCGATGGCCACGGCGCTCTGGATGCGCAGGGCCTGGCCCGTCTGGAGGCGCGAGATGTCGAGGAGGGCGCTGACGGTGCGCACCTCCCGCTCGCAGGCGTCGCGGGCGAGCTGCACCACGCGGGTCTGGCGCGGCGTGAGGGGCCCGGCGGTGCCGTCGGCGAGCAGGCCGAGGGCCTCCCGCAGCTTGGCGAGCGGCGTGTGGAGCTCGTGCGACACCGAGGCCAGGAGCTGCTGCTTCATCCGGTCGAGGGCGCCGAGGTCGCGCCCCATGCGGGCGAGCGCCTCGGAGAGCTCGGCGATCTCCCGCACGCCGCCGGAGACCACCGCGACGGGGGAGAAGTCGCCGCGGCCGAGGCGCACCGCGGTGGCGCTGGCGTCGGCGAGGGGGCGGCCCAGCCGGTGCGCGGCCTTCTGGGAGATGAGCGCGGCGGCCACCACGCCCCCGATGCCGAACAGCAGCGCCGCCACGGAGGACCACGCGGAGGTGCGCCGGGCCTGGCGCTCGCTCACCGCGATGGCGCCGTGCAGGGCGCGGAGCTGGTCGATCCAGGCGTCGGTGAGCTCCTCGTCGAGGGCGAGGCGGTCGGCGGCGATCTGCGAGAGCACCTGGCAGGTGTTGGTGCCGATGCCGCCCACGATGTCGTGGTAGCGCCTCGCCGGGCGGAGCAGCCTCGACTTGGCCCTCGCCTGGTGGCGCGTGAGGGCCTCGTCGAGCGCCCGGTCGGCGGCGACGATGTCGGGGACGATGGTGGCGGGGTCGACCAGGGGGTTGACGAGGCACTCCCTCGACGCGCGGCGGGAGGCGACCTCGACCTGCCACGCGGCGCGGTGGATGGCCTCCTCGGCGTCGAGGTTGCGCATCTCCACGTCGGTGATGTGGGAGACCAGCGAGCGGGTGTAGAGCAGGCCGACGATCGGCACGGCGACGGCGGCGATGGAGAGCAGCACCAGCGCCGCGTGGGTGCGGAAGAGCAGGGCCGCGAGGGGCGTGTCTTTGGGCATCGGGGGGGCGTGGCGTTGCGGAGCCCGGGGAGAAGCTCCCGTGGAACTCCCCGACGAACTGTCGATCGCGCCGACGCTCCGGGGGCCTCGTTGTCGGCGTCGGCCGACAGCATGGCGGGGGAAGGACGATCGTGCGGGCGGTGAGCGAGTGGCATGCAACTTGGTTGAAACGGGGGAATGCGAACTCTCCTCGACGGTATCCGCCAGTATGACTCCGAGCGCAGCGACTACGCCGCGCGCTTCGCAGCGCTGGCGGAGGGACAGTCACCGCACAGTCTGTTCCTGGGCTGCTCGGACAGCCGGGTGGTGCCGAGCGTGCTGACGTCGTCGGACCCTGGGGAGCTGTTCGTGGTGCGCAACGTGGGCAACCTGGCGCCGCCGCTCGTCGGCGACGGCCTCACGGGGACGCCCCCCGCGGTGGTGGCCGCGGTGGCCTACGCGCTCGACGTCCTCAATGTGCGCGACCTCGTGGTCTGCGGCCACTCGAGCTGCGGCGGCATGAAGGCCGTGCTGGATGGCAAGATCTCCGACCCCCACATCGAGCGCTGGCTCGAGGCGGCGCAGCCCGCGCTGCACGCCTGGCGGGTGAGCGGCCCGATGGACGCTTCGGTCTCCGAGGTCGACCAGCTCTCGCAGTGGTCGACGCGGCTGCAGCTCGAGCACCTCCGGCAGTACCCCTCGGTGAAGCGCCACCTCGAGGAGGGGACGCTGCGGATGCACGCGTTCTGGTTCGACATCGCCGACGGGCGGATGCTCGCCTACGACGAGTCGGAGCGCCGCTACCGCCCCGCGGTCGAGGTGCTGGGCATCAGGGCCGTCCGCAGCGCCGCGTAGGCTCCGACCGCTCTCTCTCTCGGTACTCTTTCCTACACCGACGATCGAGAGGCTACCGGCGAGGGCTCGACGTGCACCATCACGCCGAGGTCGGAGTCCTCGGCGCGCAGCGCCTCTTCGATGCGGTCGCAGATCGCGTGGGCGGCCTGCACCTCCATCACCCCGGGCACGATCAGGATCATGTCGCACTGCGCGGAGGTCCCGGTGCGGCGCATGCGGAAGCTCTCGATGGCGACGGCGCCTCCCTCGTGGGCGACGCGCTCGGCGACGGCGCGCGCTCGGGTGACCTCCGCGGTGTCGAGCACCTCGTCCATCAGCCCGCCGATGGAGTGACGCACGAGCTTCCAACCCATCCAGAGGATGTTGACGGCGACGAGGCAGGCCAGGAGGGGGTCGAGCCGCCACCAGCCGGTGGCGCGGGCGAGCCCGATGCCCGCGAGCACCCCGGTCGAGGTGATGACGTCGGAGAGGATGTGGTGGCCGTCGGCCGCGAGGGCGGGCGAGCGGTGCTTGCGCCCGGCGGCGATGAGCCGCCACGCGAGCAGCCCGTTGAGGGCGGTGGCGACGAGCGAGACCGCGACGCCCGCGGTGAGGCCTTCGAGCGCGCGCGGGGGGAACAGCCGCTCCCACGCGGCGTAGATGCTGAGCACCGCGGCGACGGCGATGAGGGCGCCCTCCAGCACGGCGGAGATGTACTCGGCCTTGCCGTGGCCGTAGGGGTGGTTGTTGTCCGCGGGGAGGTGGGCGATGCGCACCGCGAGGAGCATCGCGAAGGAGGCCACCACGTTGACGATGGACTCCAGCGCGTCGGAGAGCAGCGCGACGGAGCCGGTGAGACGCCACGCGATGCCCTTGAGGAGCAGCACCGTGATGCCGGTGGCGAGGCTCCATCGGGCGAGGCGTTCGGCGGGGGGGAGGGTGGACATGGGAGGGCGCTCTCCACCTCTCGTGTAGAACGCGGGCGCTCGATTGAACAGGGCGCCGTATCAGGCGCGCACGGCGCGGCGGATGGTGGCGGGCACCCAGCGCTCGTCGGCGATGTCGGCGAGGGCGTCTCGCAGCGGGAGGTCGGCGCTCGACGCGGCCGCGAGGCGGACCCTGGTGCGCCCGTCGTCGCTCAGCGCCGCCAGGGCGATGGCCGCGCCCACACGCTGCTCGGGGAGGGCGTCGCGGGCCACGACCGCGCGCTCGAGGTCGTCGAGGTCGACGGACTGGCCGCGGTACGCCGGGGAGCTCGCGGCCAGCGATCGGAGGGCGTCGCGCCACTGGTCGAGGTCGCGACCGCCGCGCTCGAGGCCTGAGGCGGACTGCGGCGGGGAGGTCGGCGCCCGGGAGATCTCCGCGCGGATGGCGGTGACCAGCGCCCGGTCGCGCTCGGGCTCCGGGGTGCTCACCGGGATGCGCAGGTGCTCGCCGGAGTGGAGCCGGAGCACGATGTCGAAGCGGACGACGTGCACCGAGCGGACCTCGCGCCACGGCACGAAGCGGGGCCCTCCGCCGGAGAGCACGGACAGCCCATCGATGCCGAGGAGCACCTCGGTGGGGCCGAGAGAGCGGCGGGCCTGGGAGAAGATCGCGAGGGCGGTCGCGGCGAGCAGCGCGGCCACCGCCGCGGGGTGGAGGCGCACCAGGAAGAGCGAGAGCACCACCACGGGGGTGAGCTGGAGCGTCACGAAGACCAGGGCGAGCAGCCCGTGGACGGGGCCGTCCCAGGACGATCCCAGGCGTACCCGTCGCGTCTCGGGAGGCGCGGCAGCGGCGACATGTTCCCTCATGGCCGTGGGTCGGTATAGGTCGCTCGCCGGGGTGTGGCCAGTGGACCCATGATGAACAAATCCGGCGCGCTCGCGAGGGGGGCCGTTCTATGGTCGCGCGATGATCCGACGCGCGCTGCTCCCGCTGATGCTGATGGCCTGTACCGCGAGGGAGGCGCGCCCGGCGGTGCCGACGACCTCGCAGGCTGATCCCCGACAGGCGGTGAGCGCCTGGTCGCAGGTCGAGCGCTTCCATTGCGAGCGCGGGGCCGACGGAGCGCCCGTCCGCTGCGCGACGGACGGGGACTGCACCGGGGGCAGGGTCTGCGACGCGAGCTCGGGCTGCGGGTGCTGCGTGCCTCCGCCGCCGCGCGTCGAGCCCAACGCCACGCTGCGCCGCTACATGTTCACCGCGTGCGCCCAGGGGCGCTGCGCTCCGCCGCGTTTCTGCGAGCCCTCCGCCGACGGCGCCACGTGCACGATGCGCTTCGACCGGGAGGTCGCGCTGTGGATGTCGCCGTGGGTCGCGCCGCAGGGCTCCGATGTCCTGGCGGAGACTCGACGGGCGCTCTGCATCCTGGTCGAGCCGGGCCAGGACTGCATGTGGACGCTGGAGATCCCCGGCGGGGAGTACACGGCCGACGCGCCGATGCCGACGCGCTACGAGGGGAGCTACGAGTGCGGCGGGCGCACCTGCAACGGCGTCGAGGCGCTGAGGGCCTCGCCGAGGGTGGGCTCGTCGTACACGGTGCGGCTCACCGCGCAGCACTGCGGCGGCTGAGCGACGCGCTTCTCAGCGCGGGAGCATCTCGATCTCCATGAGGTTCTCGGGCGCGTAGGTCCACGCGCGAATCTGCGCGTCGCGAAGGCCCAGCGAGGGGTACGGGGCCGAGCGCTCCAGCCAGAACTCCGCGCGCTGCCACACCGTGTGGATGAGCTGCAGGTGCGCGGGGTCGCCGATGATCTCCGCGTAGTCGTCGGGGTGCTGCGTGCGCGCGAGCTTCAGGTAGAGCTCGACGTAGTACATCAGCGTGAGGATGCCGTCGCGGGAGCTGATGCGCAGCCCCGGCCGCAGGCTGTCGCGGGTGCAGTAGCGCGACGCGAGCGAGTGCGTGTACTGCACGTACTCGTCGAGCAGGGTGTTGAAGCCCTGGGCCCCGGAGCGGCCGCGCAGGTAGACCTCGTCGTAGGAGTCCGCGTCGGGGTTGGCGTGGAGGGTCAGGATCTCGCTGCGGTCGAAGTTCGACAGGCGCCGGGTGCGGATGACGAGGTCCTCTCGCAGCCGGTAGGGCCAGTCGGTGCGGATCATCGTGAGGTCCCAGATGTGCCCGCCCTCGTGGATGGCGACCTCGAAGCCGTTGAGCACGTCCGCGAAGGTCGCCCGGGTGCGAAACCACCCCTGGAGCTGCGCGTCGGTCTGCGCCTCGATGAAGGCCACGCCGATGGGGTAGCGGCGCTCCGCGATGCCGCGCACCGCGGTCCGCAGGCCCTCCGGGGAGTCGACGTAGGCCGCCGAGAGGTCCGCGAGGCTCGCGGTGTCGTTGCAGAGGGCTTCGCTGTATGCCGCGCCGCCGCCGCCGGGTCGCTCGTGGGGACGGCCGCGTCGGAGGTGGCGCCGCCGTCGGCGCCGAGGCCGGTGTCGTTGGTCGCGTCGCCGCAGCCCGCGAGCGCGAGGCCGACCACGGACGCCAGGAGGCTCAAGCCACGACGGTTCATGGCCCGAGGTTGAACGACGTCCGAGGGGGTCTCGTCAACGACGCCGGCGACGACGACCGACCACGGATGTCCGTTGCCGCAGCATCCGACGTCCGAGCTTCAGTCTCTGTTAGAACTCCGGCCCGATGACGCCCTCCACCAGCCTGGTTCGATCGATGGTCGCCGCGGTGCTCCTCTCGGGCTGCGGCGCCCGCACCGTGCTCCGCGAGCCCTCGGACGGCGGCGACCTGCCCGACGCGCCCGTCGTGATCGACCGGCCCGCGGCCGTCGATGTCCCGGTGGCGCCCGACGTCCCGGTGGTGCCCGACGTGCCGGTGGCGCCCGATGTCCCGGTGGCGCCCGATGTCCCGGTGGCGCCCGATCGCCCGGTCTTTCCCGACGTGCCGGTGACCTGCGCCGACTTCCAGACCTTCTGCAGCGGGCGCTGCGTCGACACGCAGAACGACACCTCCCACTGCGGCGGCTGCGGCAGCGTCTGCGCCCCGGGGCAGCTCTGTCAGGGCGGGCGGTGCATCCTCGAGTGCGGCGGCCCGGGGCGAACGCTCTGCGGGCGATCGTGCGTCGACCTCTCCAGCGACCTCGCCAACTGCGGGGCCTGCGGGCTCGCCTGCCCGCCGGGCGCGACGTGCTCGGGCGGTCGCTGCGAGGCGGCCTGCTTCGGCCCCGGGCAGACGCTCTGCGACGGGGTCTGCGTCGACGTGCGCTCCGACTCGCTCAACTGCGCCGCCTGCGGGCGCGCCTGCCCGCCGGGCCTCACGTGCTCCGACGCCCGCTGCGTGATGCCCCGGCCGCTGAGGGGGACGCCGTTTCGCATCCAGTCGCTCGGCACCATGTGCCGCGCCGTCGAGCACAACCGCGTGACCGGGGACGACCGCGGAGGCATCGCGGTGTCGCTGTCGGGGGTCTTCTACACGGGCGACACCTCCACCGGGCGCTTCGACCTCGACTCGCTCTCGGGCGTTCCCCTCGGCCGCATCGACGACGGCCTCGTCTCCGACCTCGCCACGGGGCAGGTCTACTCGCTGCGCTCCCGGGGCCGCCCGGTGAACATGACCGGCGAGGGGGATCTGATCACCGGCCTCGCGCTGGTCGACGGGCTCACCGGCGCCCTCGACGGCCGCACGCTCCCGCTCTCACGGGAGATCCAGCTCCGCGGCGACGTCGGGATCTTCGCGGGCTACGGCCGCATCGCGTTTCACGACGGGACGCGCGTCTGGCAGGTCGAGCTCCCATCGGGCGTGGTGACGGAGCTCGGTCCCGTCTCCCTGGCGGGGCGGACTTCGCGGTGCGAGAGCTGGGCGTACTGGGGCGTGGTGGAGTTCTTCGGTGGGGCGCTCCACCTCACCTACGTCCGCGACATGAGGACCATCGTGCGGACGCGCATCCCGGAAGGGATCACCACGACCGTCGGGGTCTTCTCCAGCCTGAGCGACATGTGCTCGTTCACGGTCTCGCCGCAGCGCAGCCGCTGGTACTGGCACCACGAGGGCGGCTCACAGTTTCGCAACGGCGACGAGAGCCTCGGGTTCTGCGACGCCTCCCTCGCCGTCGGCAACGTCGACGCTCCCTGAGGGGCGATCGCCCGCCGCGCCCGGAGCGGCGCGAAACGAGATCGCTTCGAGCAGGTGATGCAGCCCTGGGGAGAGTTCCCACGCGAGCTGCACGCGCGGGGCGTCGCGGCAGAGAGCGCTGGTGCGGTGGTCGAGGAGCGCGAGCTCCGGGTCGTCGGTCGGGGGGTAGTGACGCCGCACCAGCTCCTCCGAAGACGACCACGGGACCGGCGTCGCGCTGTCGATGTCGCACGGCCGCACGGGGCCCGAGAGGCGATCGTGGAAGCTCGCCCAGGAGCGCCCGGCGAGCGCCTCGGGGAGCCCCAGCAGCCAGCGCTCGTAGGAGCCCGCCGGGGGCGCGTCGTCGTCCTGCTCCGGATCGCGGTCCTCGCCGAGGAGCGGGAGCTGCCCGAGGATGTTGCAGAAGAGCACCGCCGCGCCGGGGTGCGCGTCGAGGAGAGCGCGGAGCGGCGCGAGGTCGAAGCCGTCGCGGCCGGGCGAGAGGTGGTCTCGCGCGTCCCAGGTGAGCTGCGTGCGCCCCTCGCCGAGAAGGTGCCGGGCGCGCCAGCGAAACACCCACGGCGCGAAGGGATCGAAGTCGACCGCGACGACGCGCGTGAAGCGGCTCAAGAAGGAGAGGTCGAGGCAGTGGCCACCGCTCGCTCCGACGAGGAGGATGGTGTTCTCGGGCGGCGCCCACGCCGCGAGGAAGCGCGCGATCTCGCGCACGCACGGGGCCCAGAGGGTGCCGCGGCGAGAGAGGGCCTGCAGGTGGTAGGCGAATCCGCCGGTGGGGTTGTTCCAGCGCGAGGTCATGGGTGGGACGCCGTCGCCGTGGAGGAGTACTCCCCTCGGAGCCTATGGCCGCGCACGAACCGCATCCTACAGGAATGGCCTCGAGGGGAGCCGCGATGGGGCTCCTCGCGGCGGCGCTCTTCGGCGTCTCGGCGCCGATCTCGAAGCGGCTGCTCGGGGACGTGTCGCCGCAGGTGCTCGCGGGGCTGCTCTACCTGGGCGCGGGCCTGGCGCTGACGCTCTACCGGGCGCTGCGCCCCGCGACGACGGAGGCCCCGCTCGTGAAGGCTGACCTGCCGAAGCTCGCGGCCGTGGTCGCGGCTGGGGGCGTCGCGGGCCCGGTCCTGATGCTCTTCGGGCTACAGCGCACCAGCGCCGTCACGAGCTCGCTGCTGCTCAACCTCGAGGCGCCCTTCACCATCGCGCTCGCGGTGCTGGTGTTTCGTGAGCACCTCGGGCGCTACGCGGCGGGCGCGATGGCGCTCATCCTCGCGGGCGCGGCGATCCTCCGGCTGCAGCCAGGGGCGCACCGCGCGGACACGCCGGGGGTGCTCCTCCTCGCGGGCGCCTGCGCGGCCTGGGCGCTGGACAACAACCTCACCCAGCGGCTCTCGCTGCGAGACCCCTTCGCGCTCGTGAGGGTGAAGACGCTGGCCGCGGGCTCCTTCAACCTCGCCCTCGGGCTCCTGATCGCGGGCCGGATGCCATCCCCCCGGGTCACGATGGCGGCGCTCGCGCTGGGGAGCGTGAGCTACGGCGCGAGCGTGGTCCTCGACGCCTACGCGCTGCGGCTGGTGGGCGCCGCGCGGGAGGCGGCCTACTTCGCCACGGCGCCCTTCCTCGGCGCGCTGGCCGCGATCTTCCTCACCAACGAGCGCCCAGGGTGGTCCGACGGGCTCGCGATGGCCGTGATGGCCGCGGGGGTCGCGCTGCTGCTGCGCGAGCGTCACGGGCACGGCCACGCGCACGAGGCGCTCGACCACGCGCACGCCCACGTCCACGACGAGCACCACCAGCACGCTCACGGCCCCGACGACCCGTCGGGGGAGCCGCACGCGCACACGCACCACCACGCCCCGCTCGCACACGACCACGCGCACACCCCCGACGCGCACCATCGACACCGCCATTAGCTGCCGCGTCACAAGAGTTCTGACGGGTTGAGCAGAGCGACCGCCCACGCCCACGCGATGTGCATCTGCGCTCGTTGGGGGGGGGCGGCTGTGCGTGCGGCGGTTCTTCTCCCCGACGCACGTGCATCCCCTACCCGACGCTGTTCCTCGTGATCGGCGTCGCGCTGCTGTGCGGCGGGCTCGGCCGCTCCTGGGCACGGCTGCTCTCCGTCGCAGGCGCCTTCTACGCCCTGTTCGGGGTGCTGCGCCTCGGCGTTCGGATCGACCTCGCGCTGCTCGCCGGAGCGATCGCGCTGGCCCTCACGGACCCGCTCGACGCCGCATGAGTCAGGGCGACGGTCACAGCTCCACTCTGGGCGCTCGTACTCCGAACGCCAGGACGCATGTTGAGCGGCGACCCGACCGCTACACGTCTGGCGCTCCACCGCTACACGTCTAGCGCTCGCTACACTCACCGCTGCGGCAGCGCCGCGAGGTCTACGAAGTCGAGCTCGACGCTTCGGGGCGCGGGGAGGAGGCGGTCGATGGTTGCCATGCGGCGAGGTCGAGCAGGCCACGGGCCCAGGCGCGCGCCCGCTGCTCCTCGCCGGGGTCGAGCGGCCCCTGCGACCCTGCGACCCAGAAGTGCTCCGGGGCTGCGGCCACGCCGAAGCCGAGGCGGGCGAGGCTTCCCGCGATGTCCGCCGCCGCCGAGCCGATGTGACGGAAGAACCTCGGGTGAGAGGCGTGCGTGTCGAAGGCCAGCGCGGCCGTCGCGGGGCCCGTGGGGCGCAGCGAGGCGAGCCACTCTCGCACCCCGGTGCGCTCGGAGATCACCCGGGCGCCAGCCTGTCGTGCGGCGTCGGCGCGGGTGCGCGGGCGGCTCATGCCGAAGGCGTGGGTCGGACCGCCCACCACGAGGAGGTCGACCCCCGGCGGGAGCTCGGCCGGAGCCTCGCCCACCTCGATCAGGTCCACGGTGGCGACGCCCGAGAGGCCGTCGGCGATGGCTCGCGCGACGCGCTGGGTGTTGCCGTACATGGACTCGTACACGACGAGCGCGCGCCGGATGGGAGCGCGCGGAGCGACAGGACGGGGGAGGCTCCGCCGGGCGCGCAGCACCGCGAGGCCCACGGCGACGAGGGCCGCGACGACGATCACGAGGAGGAGGAGGAGGAAGCTGTTCATCGGAGTTGCGCCTTCCTTGCGCAGGGAGGGGCGGGCGGCCATCCCCCCGCGGATCAGTCGTTGATCCCCCGCTCGCGGCGTGAGCGGAGGCAATCGGCGTCGCCCGCCTGCACCCTTCGGCACGGCGCCGGTCGCAGCGCGTAGATCTCGCAGCGCACCCGCCTGCCCAGCTTGCCGGAGAGGGCGCTGCAC
Source organism: Deltaproteobacteria bacterium (assembly GCA_016704445.1). Lineage (GTDB taxonomy): Bacteria > Myxococcota_A > Polyangia > Polyangiales > SCUS01. The sequence continues at coordinate 13,127 of JADJAE010000024.1, read as the reverse complement.
CGCTGGCCGGCGTCCAGCTTGAGGTGGGCCCGGCCCTCGGCGTCGCGGGTGACGTAGCGCTCGACCAGCTTCGCGTGGCGGAGGAGCGACTCGCGCTCGGTCACGTCGACGTAGGCCGAGTACCCCTCGGCGCGGTTCTCGTCGGGGTTGGTGCAGCAGGCGCCGCAGCGGGTGCAATCGAGCATCTCGCGCACCGTCATACCAACCTCCCGCCCGCTCGTGCGTCTGAGGAGGGCCTGCAGATCGATTCGTAGGGGGCGCCCGACGAATTGCGGTCACGAAACGACCCCGCACCTGAACATGAGAGACAACCCCCATGGGAGCCGAAGCAGCAGTGATCCAGGAGAGCGATCCGGTGCGTGAGGCCCTCGCGGCCGGCGACGCGAGGACCGCCATCGCCTTGTGCGCGCGCCAGTACGGCGCGTCCATCGGGCGGCTTTGCATGGGCTGGCTCGGCTCGCAGGCCGAGGCCGAGGAGGCCGTGCAGGAGACCCTCCTCGCGGCCTTTGACGGCGCCGCGCACTACCGCGGCGAGGGGAGCGTCCCGGCCTGGCTCTATGGCATCGCGCGCCGGGTCTGCGCCCGTCGCGTGGAGGTGCGCGGCCGGAGGGAGCGTCAGCTACGGCTGGTGGGCTCCGCCCCGGAGCACCCCGATGGGGCCGACGAGCTGCTCTCCGCGCGACGCCGCGGCGAGCGGCTGCGCCTCGCCCTCGAGCAGCTCAAGCCCTCCGAGCGCGACGCCGTGGTGCTGCGCTACGAGGGCGAGCTGTCGTTTCGCGAGGTCGGGGAGAGCTGCGGCATCGACGAGGCCACCGCGCGAAAGCGGGTGAGCCGCGCCCTGGAGAAGCTGCGATCGACGCTGGTCGACGCCTGATACGGAGCACGAGTCCAATGAACAACCGATACGACTGCGCCCGGGTTCAGGAAGAGCTCGCCGCGCTGGCTGAAGACGCGATTCCCCAGGAGGCCGCCGCGCACCTCGCGGGGTGCGACGAGTGCCGCGACCTGCTGCACGACGCCCGGCTCACCGCCAGCGCCCTGCGCGACGGCCTCGGGGCGGACTTCGTCCCGATGGACGGCGACGCCCTCTCTGCGAAGGTGCTGGCGGCCCTCGACGCGAGGGCGGCGGCCTCACCCCGTGGCGCTCCGGGAGGGGGGCAGGGCGCGGAGCCGCACCGCCCGCAGCGGAGCCGGTGGCGACTGCGACTGAATCAAGGCCCCATGCGACGAAGACGGAGGGGACGATCGTCGCCCGTCGGCGCATCGGCCGCTCCATCCTGGGCGTCGGGATCTTCGCCGCCGCGGCCTCGGTGGCGGTGGTCGTCGCCGCGCTGCGAGGGCCCTCCGTGAGCCCGCCCGACGCACCCGACCAGCCCAGGGTGATCCCTGCGGGCCCCATCGGTCCGTGGCACGCGACGCTCGGCCGGGTGATCGGCGCTGGCGTCACGGTCAAGCCCGACGGCGCCTCGGACTTCACCGCCGTCCGCGAGCGCGCCGTGCTGGCGGTCGGATCGACCATTCGCACCGACGCTCGCACCCGCGCCCGCCTCGACCTCGACGACGGCACCGTGCTGGTGCTCGACCGGGGCACCACCGTGGTCCTCGACCCGGGCGCTCCCCGCCGGGCGCGCATCGTCGAGGGGACCCTCGTCGCCGATGTGGCCCACCGCGACGACGCCCCGCCCGCGGTGCTCACCACCCCTCAGGGCGACGTGCGCGTGCTCGGGACCAAGTTCGCCCTGAGCGCCTCTGGCGAGCACACCACGGTGCAGGTCACCCGCGGCGTGGTGCGCCTCGGGGAGAGCCGCGCCGACGGCGTCGAGGTGAAGACCGGCCAGGAGGGCGTCCTCGCCCGCGGTCGGGTCACGGTCTCTCCCGCCATCGACCTGGGCGGCCGCGTGGCGTGGTCCGAGCTCAGCCCCGACGAGGCCACCACCTCCTCGGGCCTCGGAGAGCTTCGGGCGCGTCGGCCCGGCAGCAGCGTGGAGCGCGACCAGGCGGTGCACCTCGCGGAGCACTCGGTGCGGGTGAGGGTGGTCGGCAACGTGGCGCGCACGGAGATCGAGGAGGTCTTCCGCAACGACACGGGCAGCGAGCTCGAGGGGCTCTACCGCTTCCCCCTGCCGCCCGAGGCGCAGGTGGAGGAGCTCGCGCTCGACGTCGACGGCCGCATGGAGCCCGGGGCCTTCGTCGACCGCGACCGCGCGGCGGCCATCTGGCGGGGCGTGATCCACCACGCGGCGCCCAACACCCCGCCCCCGAGGGAGGAGTACGTCTGGGTGCCCGGTCCCTGGCGCGACCCGGCGCTGCTGGAGTGGCAGCGGGGAGGGCGCTTCGAGCTGAGGGTGTTCCCGATTCCGGCGCGGGGGACGAGGCGGGTGCGCATCGCGTACACGCAGACCATCGCCCCGTCGGGCGGAGGGGTGCGACGCTACGTCTACCCGCTGCCCCACGATCCGGGAGGCAGCACCCGCGTCGATCGCATGACCATGGACGTGCAGGTGCTCGGCCACGCGAGCGGCCGCGCCGCGCGGATGCTGGGCTACCCCTTCACCCCCGCGGAGACCTCCGCCGCGGCCTCCCGCTGGACCTTCTCCCAGGACCGCTTCACCCCGTCGGGCGACGTGGTGCTGGAGTACGCCCTCGGCGACCAGGGCACGCCCGTCACCGCCTGGGGCTACGCCGAGCCCACCAACACCGAAGGCGCCTACGTCGCCCTGGCCCTGCGCCCGCAGCTCCCGCGCTGGGGCGAGTCCCGCCCTCGCGACTACGTCTTCGTCGTCGACGCGAGCCGCTCCATGGTGGGAGAGCGCTACGCCCGCGCCACCCGCCTGCTGAGCTCCATCGTCTCCGAGATGGACCGCCGCGACCGGCTCACGGTGCTCGCCTGCGACGTGCGCTGCGTGGCGATGCGCGAGGGGATGGTCCCCGCGAGCGCCGAGGTCGCTCGCCAGGCGAGCGGGTGGTTGCAGTCGCGAGAGCCCGCCGGGGGCAGCGACCTGGGCGCGGCTTTACGCGCCTCGGTAAGCGCGACCCGGGCGACGCCTGACGACCGCGACGTGAGGGTGGTCTACCTGGGCGACGGCGCCTCCACGGTGGGCCACCGTCGTCCCTCGACGCTGGCGCTGGAGGTGAGCACCTCGCTTCCCGCGCGGAGGGCGACCTTCACGGCCGTGGCCGTCGGGGCCGAGGCCGACACCACCACCCTCGCGGCGATGGCCAGGGCGGGCGGCGGCGTGGTGGTCCCCTACCTGCCGGGGGAGTCGCGCGATGGCGCGGCGCTCTCGGTGCTGGAGGCGACCTACGGCGCGGTGCTGCGCGACCCGCAGGTGACGCTGCCTTCGGGCCTGGTCTCGATGGCGCCCTCGCGGCCCGACAACCTGCGCGCGGGCTCCGAGGCCGTGATCACGGCGAGGATGCTCCCCGGGGTGCGAGAGGTCGACGGCGAGGTGGTGCTCCGGGGGACGGTCGCGGGCGAGGCCTTCGAGGCGCGCTACCCCATTACCGTGAGGGCGACGGAGGACGCTGGCAACGCGTTCGTCCCCCGGCTCTTCGGGGCGGCGCGCATCGCCGACCTGGACGCGAGCGGAGAGCCCGGCGCAAGGGCGGAGATGGTGGCGCTCTCGCAGCGCTTCCACCTGGCGAGCCGGTACACCTCGCTGCTGGTGCTGGAGAGCCCGGCGATGTTCAGGGCCTTCGGGGTGACGCGCACCGAGGGCGGCGTGACCTGGACGGGCGAGAGCGAGGCGCTCGCGACGGGCAGCGCATCGTCCGACCTGGCCGCCAACGAGCCCGAGGCGAACGCCGACGAGATGGCGGCGCTCGGCGACACGGCGGCCAGCAGCAGCGCCGTGGGAACCCTCGGGGCTGTGACCGAGAGCCCGATGGCCGAGGAGCGCTCGACGCGCGCTCGGGAGTCCAACGGAGCCCTCCACGGCGCGGGCGGCGGCTTCGCCCAGGTGCCGCGTCGGCCCGCGGCGAGCCCGGCCCCGTCGGTCCCGATGGGAGCGGCCCCGGCGGCCCCTGCGACGGCGACGCCTCAGCCGATGGACGACCTCGCTCGCATCTCCCCGGTCGCACGCGGGCGACGCATGGAGGTGGACGCCCCTCGGGCGGGCGGTCAATGGATGCGCAGGACCTGGGTGCGCCGCGCGGCGGTGAGCGCCGGGGGGACGACCACCGCGTCGCTGCAATCGCGCATCGAGACGGCGCGCCAGGCGCTCTCGGCGAACCCTGACAGCCGCGACCGGCACCGCGAGCTCTTCCGCTGGCTGTCGGTGGCGGGCGAGCTCGACGAGGCCGCGAACGTGGCGGGGCGCTGGATCGCTCGCGATCCGCTGGATGCCGACGCCCTGATGCGCCAGGCGGACGTGTCGGCGCGGCGCGGCGATCGGCTGCGGGCGATGCGCTGGCTGGGAGGCGTGGCGGACGTGCGGCCCGACGACGTGCTGCTGCTCGAGCGGCTGGCGGTGATGCACGCCCGCGCGGGCGACGCGGAGACGGCCTGCGCGTACCGGGTGGCCGCGGCGGAGTCGCGGAGCAGCGACGCGGCGAAGGTGGCCGAGGCGGTGCGCTGCGAGCGGGCCGGCGGGCGAGAGGCCTTCGCGGCGAAGCTGCTGGAGCTGCTCACCGATGGGGCGCAGCGGGCGAGGGCCGAGGCGCTGGCGCTGGGCGGCGGGTCCGACCCGATGGGAACGCTGCGCGGAGAGCTTCTGGCGCAGGCGACCTGGGAGTCGGGCGACGACCTCGATCTGGTGCTCATCGACCCCAGCGGGGTGCGGGTGAGCTGGCAGGGCGGGCGCGCTGGCACGGCGGTGGGCGATGCGCTCTCGGGAGGGCGCGAGTCGCTCTCGCTGTCGCGGCTGTCGACGACGGGCGAGTGGCGGCTGGAGGTGGTCCGCACCGGCAAGCAGGTGGCCGACTCGCTGGACGACGACGACGACGCGCGCGACGCGGCGGTGCGGGGGAGCGTGACGGTGACGGTGCTGGGAGAGCGGCGGGTGCTGCCCTTCACGCTGGTAGGATCGCGCGCCCTCATCGGCCGCGTGGTGGTGACCCGCGAGGAGCAACTGGTCCCGACGTCGACGCCTCCTCCGCCCAATGCGCAGCTCGAGATGCGGCGCTGGTAGCCGCAGGGCGCTCCCTACGCTCCTAAATCCCGCGCGGCCCTCCCGATCAGCACCAGGACGCTTCCTCCACCGGCTTCTCCAGGATCTCCCGCACGTTGGCGGCGATGGTGCGGTAGCCGACGTTGCCGCTCAGCCGCTGTCGCCCGTCGTTGAGGGTCAGCGTCGGGCTGACTCGGATGTCCTGCTCGCGCGCCAGGTCGAGGTCGCGGGCCAGCTCGGCGTGCGCCCGGCCCGAGGCGAGGTGGGCGTCGAGCGCGCCCACGTCCAGCCCGGCCTCCCTGGCGAGCTCCCTGAGCACCTCCATATCGGAGACGTCGCGACCGTCGCGGAAGAAGGCCTCGCGCACCTGCCAGGCCGTCGCCGTCTGGGCGCCCGCGGCGGCGAGGCCCGCTCGCTCCAGCAGCCGCACCGCGCAGAGCAGGAGGTGCGCGGGCATCGACGAGGTCGGCGCCACGCGGGTCCACGCCTCCGGGCTCAAGCGCACATGGTCGAACTTCGCGACGACCGAGCCCACGTGCTCCGCGTAGGCGGCGAGGCCGCCCTTGTCGCGCCAGCGCTCCTCGAGCTTCTCCCGGGCGTTGCCGAAGACGGACACGTAGCGGTACTCGACCGCCACCTCGCTGGGAAACTCATGGGCGAGACGGTCCATCCGCACCTGGCCCACGTAGGCCCAGACGCAGAGGACGTCGGAGGAATGAACCACGCGAATCGGCTCCATACGCGCAGAGGGTATCACCCCGCGCGGAGGGCCCTCGCGCTCAGTGGGCGAGCCAGCTTAGCGTCCATGGTGATGGCGGTGCCCGTGACCGACCACGCCTCGTCTCGGCAGAGGAAGGCCGCGTACTTCCCCACCTCCGAGGGCTCGATCAGTCGCTTCTGGGCGTTCTGCGTCAGCAGGATGCGGGAGAGCACCTCGGACTCCGGCACCCCGTGCACCCTGGCCTGATCGGCGATCTGCTTCTCCACCAGCGGGGTGCGCACATACGACGGGCAGAGCGCGTTGACGGTGACGTTGCGGGAGCGCGCGGCGGCCTCGAGGGCGGCGGTCTTGGTGAGCCCCACGAGCCCGTGCTTGGCCGACACATAGGCCGACTTGAAGGGCGACGCGACGAGGCTGTGCACCGAGCCCACGTTGAGCACCCGGCCCCAGTCGCGCTCGTACATCCCCGGGAGCATCGCCTTGATGAGCAGGAAGGGCGCCGTGAGCATCACGGCCACCAGCAGGTCCCACTTCGCCTCGTCGAAGTCCTCGATGGGGCTCACCGACTGGAGCCCGGCGTTGTTCACCAGCAGGTCGACGGAGCCCGCCTCTCGCGCCAGGCGCTTCACCTCGTCGCGCTTCGAGAGGTCCGCCGCCACCGCCCTCGCCCCGGGGATCGTCGCCCGGATGTCCTCCAGCGCCGGCGCCGACACGTCGCTGAGGATCACGCTCGCGCCCTCGGCGGCGAGCTCCTTCGCGATGGCGAGGCCGATGCCCGAGGCGGCGCCGGTGACGAGGGCGGTGCGACCGGTGAGAAAGGGGTGGGTCATGGCAGGAAGCTCCGGATGGCGGCGGCGGTGGCGGGGTGGGTCATCACCCCATAGTGGTTGGCGTCGATGTCGACGGCCTGCGAGCGAGGCACCCTCCGCAGATAGTCTTCGCGGTCGCCCGCGCTGACGATGTACCCGGCGCCCAGGGGGATGCCCGCGCGCACCAGCAGCGTCGGCATCGTGACGTCGGGCCAGAAGGCGCGGGGCACCTGCGTGGCGGCGTAGGACATGTCCTCGTACACGGCCCCGCGGTCGGTGCGCGGCCGCACCCCGCCGGTCGTGGGGACGAGGTCGTAGCGGTAGTGGTTCTCCCAGACCGGACCCCAGGGGGTGATGATCCCGAGGTTGCGGACGGCGCGCACGTAGGTGTCGGCGTCGGCGTGCACCGAGCCCAGCCGCTGCACCGCCGCGACGATGGGGATCAGCGACGCGGGCTCCGGCATGCCGATGGCGTCGATGAGCACGGAGCGCTCGACGCGGGAGGGCGCCTGGCGAGCGAGCTCGAGGCCGATGAATGCGCCCATGGAGTGGCCGACGTACTCGAAGCGCTCGGCCCCGAGGGCGGTGGCTACGGCGAGGACGTCGCGGGCGTGGTTGCTCCAGCCGTAGGTGCCGAGGCCGGTGATGGCGCTCCAGCCGCGGCCGCGCAGGTCGATGGCGACCACCGAGCGGCCGTGCGCCGCGAGCTCGGGGCCGAGGTAGTCGTAGCTGCGAGAGTTGGCCGAGAGGCCGTGGACGCAGAGGGTGAGCTTGCCGTCGTCGGGGCCGAAGCGGTGCGCTCGGATGCGCCCGGAGCTCAGGTCGAGCTCGATGGCGCGGGCAGGGGTCGTCATCGGGGGTTCACCGGGCTTCATGTGTTGTGCGGCGCAACACGAGCGGCGCGCCTACTCGTAGCCGCAGTGGCGGCCGTCGGTCAACCGGTGGTTGTTGCAGTGCACAACGACACGGCGCTGGCTTGACAGACCCTCGCCGCGCCCTCTTCCATGCGCCGGGGTCGAGCGCAGCGGAGGGTGACGGATGGGCAACGAGTTCAAGGGAGAGAGAGGGCACTCGGCGGACTACTTCGGCGACACCCGAGACCACTGGTGGAACCGCGACTACCTCCAGCTCCTCTCGCAGCGCTGGGGTCTCGCCGGGGTGCGCGACGCGCTCGACGTGGGCTGCGGCGTCGGCCACTGGGGGGTGCTCCTCGCCGAGCAGCTCCCGGCGGACGCGAGGGTGACCGGGGTCGACCGCGAGTCGGTGTGGGTGGAGAAGGCCGCCGAGCGCGCGGAGGCTCGCGGGCTCGCCGGGCGCTTCCGTTATGTGCAGGGCGCGGCGGAGGCCCTCCCCTTCGCGGACGACTCCTTCGACCTGGTGACCTGCCAGACGGTGCTGATCCACGTGCCGGACGCCGACGCGGCGCTGGCGGAGATGATCCGGGTGACGCGCCCGGGAGGCATCGTGGTGGCCTGCGAGCCGAACAACCTGGCCGGGTCGCTGAGCCTCGACGAGGACTCCATGGCGGCGCCGGTGTCCGAGGTGCTGTCGATGGTGACGCTCCAGCTGGTGTGCGAGCGGGGCAAGGCGGCGCTTGGGGAGGGCGACAACTCCGTCGGGCAGCTGCTCCCGGCGCGCTTCGTCGAGCACGGCCTGGTCGACCTCCAGGTGTATCTCAACGACCGGGCGAACCCGGTGACGCCGCCCTACGCGACGCCGTCGCAGCGCGCGGAGGTGGAGGAGCTCATCGACTTCAGCGAGCGCGCCTTCGGGATGTGGAGCCACGACGAGACGAGGCGCTACTACCTCGCGGGCGGAGGCTCCGAGGAGGACTTCACCGGGCACTGGGCGAAGGCGCTCGGGAGGCTCGACCGCACCGTGACGGCCATCCGCGCGGGGAGGTACCGCTCCGGCGGCGGGGCGCTGGGGTACTGTATTTCAGGGCGCAAGCCGCAGCGCTGAGACGCGCGTCAACGGGCGTGCCGCCGCGGGCTCCCCGGCATCGCGCCGGGTGGGCTAACCTGCGGGGCATGTCTGGCGACGCCGCGCGCACCCTCGACCCGCAGTTTCCCAACCTCGACCCCACAGTGGTGGAGGGCTACCGCAACGCCCCCGAGCACGGTGGTCGCGGAGATCATCGACGGGCAGCTGTCCCTCATGCCGCGACCACGACTGCGGCACGCCCGGTCCGCGTCCCGATTGGGCAACCGCCTCGCCGGCTTCGATGACCCGAGGGCGGGCGACCCGGGCGGCTGGATCCTCCTCGACGAGCCGGAGTTGCACCTCGGGGCCCGTCCCGACGTCGTCATCCCCGACCTCGGCGGGTGGCGACGCGAGCGGGTGCCCGAAGGGTTCATGGACGACGCTGCGGCGACCCTCGCGCCGGACTGGTGTTGCGAGGTGCTCTCGCCCTCGACGGAGCAGGTCGACCGTGGCCGCAAGCTGGACATCTACCGCCGCGAGGGGGTCGGACACGTGTGGCTGGTGTCGCCGGTGCTGCAGACCGTCGAGGTGCTCCGCCGCCACGACCTGGGATGGCTGCTGACGGCGACCTTCGCCGGAGACGTCGTGGTGCGCGCGGAGCCCTTCGACGCGGTGGAGCTCGACCTCGCCGCGCTGTGGTCGGTGTAGCCACGGTCGGTCGTACGCGCTGGGAGTGCGGGTGACCTACCGGCGGGCGTCGACGCGGGCCTCGGCGAGCAGGTCGTAGCGGTCGAGGTTCATGACCTTGTTCCAGGCCGCCACGAAGTCGCGCACGAACTTCTCCCGCGCGTCGTCGCTTGCGTACACCTCGGCCAGGGCCCGGAGCTGCGAGTGCGCGCCGAAGACCAGGTCGGCCGCGGTGGCCGTCCAGCGCGCCGATCCGGTGGCGCGGTCGCTGCCCTCGTAGACGCCCTTCGCCGACGCGGAGGGCCTCCACGCGGTGCCCACGTCGAGCAGGTTCACGAAGAAATCGTTGGTGAGCGTGCCGGGCCTGTCGGTGAACACGCCGTGCTTCGACCGCCCGTGGTTGGCGTCGAGGGCGCGCATCCCGCCCACCAGCACGGTCATCTCCGGGGCCGTCAGCGAGAGCAGGTTGGCCCGGTCGAGCAGCCGCGTCTCCGGCGTGAGGGGATCGCCCTCGCCGACGTAGTTGCGGAACCCGTCGCCGGCGGGCTCGAGCACCTCGAAGGCCTCCACGTCGGTCTGCTCCTGCGAGGCGTCGGTGCGGCCCGGCGCGAAGGGCACCGTGACCGCGTGGCCGGCCTTCTTCGCGGCCTCCTCGACGGCCGCGCAGCCGCCGAGCACGATCAGGTCGGCCAGCGAGACCTTCTTGCCGAAGTCCTTCTGCACCTTCTCCAGGGCCGAGAGCACCTTCGCCAAACGTGCCGGCTCGTTGGACACCCAGTCCTTCTGCGGCGCGAGGCGGATGCGCGCGCCGTTGGCCCCGCCGCGCTTGTCGGTGCCGCGGAAGCTGGCCGCGGCGTTCCAGGCCGTCGAGACGAGGTCGGCGATCGACACGCCCGCGTCCATGATCATGCGCTTGAGCGCGGCGACGTCCGGCCCGTCGATGAGCTCATGATCCACGGCGGGCACCGGGTCCTGCCAGAGTTGCGGCGCCGGGATCCAGGGCCCGAGGTACCGGGCGCGCGGGCCCATGTCGCGGTGGAGCAGCTTGAACCACGCGCGTCCGAAGGCGTCGGCGAGCTGGTCGGGGTGCTCGTGGAAGCGCTTCGCGATCGGGGCGTAGATCGGGTCGACCTTCAGCGCGAGGTCGGTGGTGAGCATCATCGGCGCGTGGCGCTTCGAGGGGTCGTGCGCGTCCGGCACGGTGCCCTGGGCCTCGGGGTTCTTCGGCCTCCACTGCTTCGCCCCGGCGGGGCTCTGGGTGAGCTCCCAGTCGTACTTGAAGAGGTTCTCGAGGAAGCCGTTGTCCCACCGCGTCGGGTTGTTGGTCCACGCGCCCTCGAGGCCGCTGGTGATGGTGTGCGGCCCCTTGCCGGTGCCGTGCTTGTTCTTCCAGCCGAGGCCCTGCTCCTCGAGGGCGGCGCCCTCCGGCTCGGGGCCCACGTTGCCCTCGGCGTGCGCGGCGCCGTGCGCCTTGCCGAAGGAGTGGCCGCCGACGATGAGCGCCACCGTCTCCTCGTCGTTCATGGCCATGCGGGCGAAGGTCTCTCGGATGTCGCGCGCGGCGGCCAGCGGGTCGGGCTCGCCGCCGGGGCCCTCGGGGTTCACGTAGATCAGGCCCATCTGCACGGCGCCCAGGGGCCTGGCGAGCTGTCGATCGCCGCTGTAGCGCTCGTCCCCGAGCCAGGTGTCCTCGGGGCCCCAGAAGAGGTCCTCGGGCTCCCAGACGTCGGGGCGTCCGAAGCCGAAGCCGAAGGTCTTGAAGCCCATCGACTGCATGGCCACGTCGCCGGCGAGCACCATCAGGTCGGCCCACGAGATCTTCTGGCCGTACTTCTTCTTGAGCGGCCACAGCAGCCGGCGCGCCTTGTCGAGGTTGGCGTTGTCGGGCCAGCTGTTGAGGGGCGCGAAGCGCTGCTGCCCTTCGCCGCCGCCGCCTCGCCCGTCGGCGGTGCGGTAGGTGCCCGCTGAGTGCCAGGAAAGGCGGATGAAGAAGGGGCCGTAGTGGCCGTAGTCCGCGGGCCACCAGTCCTGCGAGGTGGTCATCACCGCGATGAGGTCTCGCCGGAGGGCCTCGACGTCGAGCGCCGCGAACTGCGCGGCGTAGGTGAAGTCGTCCTCCATCGGGTTCGACAGGCGAGAGTGGTGGTGCAGCACCGAGAGGTCGAGCTGGTTGGGCCACCAGTCCTTGTTCGAGCGCGGCCTGCCCTTCTTCGGGGTCGGCGCGGGAATCACGGGGTTCTCTGTCTCGCTGACGCTCTGGGTGTCTTGCTTGTCGGGCACGTGAACCTCTTCTCTCAAGGTGGGCGTTCGATTCCGCCGGAAACGTAGGACCGGTCGCCGCCGCCCGTCGATGCCCGAAGAGCACCCTCCAGCGAACGCCCCGTCCGCTGCGGGGTGTACCGTCGCCCGGTGGGGTCCTCAACGAGGGTTGCGTCGAGATCGACGGCGCGCTCCGCTGCGTCGCCTTCGGCGAGCCCGGCGGGTACTGCCGCCAGGACACGGCCTCGGTCGAGTCCTGCGCCCCGGGCCTGCAGTGCGACAACGTCGGCAACAACCGCAGCCGCTGCGGGCGGCCGATCCCGCTCGGCGGGGCCTGCGACCCGGCGAGCAGCGGGATCAGCTACTGCGAGGGCGAGGCGGCGTGCGTCGGCGCGGTGGGCGCCGGCGTCTGCCAGCCCCTCGGCTCGACGGGCGCACCGTGCCGCGTGGACTCCTCGTGCGACCCGGGGCTCGACTGCCAGCTTCCGGTGGCCCGCACCGGGGTCACGTGTCTTCGGCCGGTGGCGCGGGGCGAGACATGCAACGTCGTGGCGGCCGGCTCAGCCCGGTGCGCGCGCGGCCTGAGCTGCGCCGTCGCCGATCGCGGCGCGGAGGGCGTCTGCCAGCCCGACGGCGCCTACCTCGCGCTCTGCCGGGAGAGGTCGCCGCAGTGCGACGGGGCGCTGCGCTGCCACCCGGAGTTCACCGTGTGCTCGACCGTGCTCGAGGTGGACGCCCCGTGCGTCCCGACGAGCAACCGCACCACCTGCGCGCGCGACGTGAGCTGCGTGTCGATCGGCGGCGTCACCCGCTGCCGGCCCGACGGGACGCTCGGCAGCCGCTGCCTGCGGGGGGTGGTCTGCAACGCCGGGCTGCGGTGCGACTCGCTGGGCGGGCAGCTCTGCGTCCCGGAGTAAGGGCCTGAGTAGTAATCAATCGAGCGGCTTGTTCATTGAACAACCGCTCGATCGCTCAGTGGCAATACTGACAGCGAGTCAGTATCAGTCCCCCGTGCCGGCGGTGCGCTCGGGGCGGTGCATCGGCGTCCCGGCGGCGAGGCAGCGGCGGGTTCCCTCGTTGGTGTGCTTCGACACCAGGTTGAACCACTCCATGCCAGGGAGCTTCGCGATGGTCGAGTCGACCTCCGCGAGGCGCGCCCGGCCGGACTCGTCTCCGAAGAGGTAGGCCCCTACGAAGTCGCGGTCCTCGGTGGGCGCCATGGAGCCGCCGACGGGCTCCCACAGGGCCTTGAGCGAGAGCGACGCCATGCGCTGCGCCAGCACCGAGTGCTGCAGCCGGCGCTTGCCCTGCTGGTAGTAGAACGCGAAGTGCCGCCGCTCGTCCTTCACGATGCGCCGCATCACCTGGTCGACGATGGGGTTGGCCGTCAGCTCCGCGAGCCGGCTGTACGCGTGGATGGCCGTGAGCTCGTTGATGGCGCCCCAGGTCATGTGCGTCGCGAGGAAGTCCTTCGACAGGAAGGAGAGGAGGCGTCCGCCGAAGTCCTGGAGCACCTCGGTGCTCTTGCGGGGCCGGGCGAACTCGTCGATGGAGCGCCGCGACGGCTCGTGCCCGCAGACCTCCTGGATGCGCGCGAGGGCGCGGCCGTGGAAGCACTCC